>NZ_JBHLXC010000001.1:0-682488 GCF_042432495.1 Pseudochelatococcus lubricantis
GAATCGTACCTCGGCTTCGTCGCCATCGCCGCTGTCAAACTATGGATGCCCTTTGTCCACGAGCGCTAGTTGGCGGTGAAGCCCGGGTCGATCCTGTCGAGGATAGCGTACGCCGCCTCGATGCGCGCCGGGTTCGCCCAGAAGCGGTTGGCGAGTATCACGATCGCCGTGCCGCGCGCGGGTTGAAAAAGGGCGTAAGCGCCGAAGCCGAGCGTGGAGCCGGTCTTCGAGACGGTCCCGACTGCCGCGCCGGTCACAGGCGCTTCCGGGCGCTCCACCGCATTCGGTTCCAGCACGAACGCCGGATCGGCGCCCTGAAGAAGCTCGGCGCTCCGCGCGGGTGCGCGGTAGAGTTCCCAACCCAGCCCCTGATACATGCTGCCGACGCGGTAGACACCGGTGCGCGCCGCGACGAGCGCGGTTTCGAGGTCGCTACCGAGGCCTGCCGGGTTCACCGATGCCTCCACGAAGCGGAGCAGATCGCTCGCTGTGGTCTTCACGCCATAGGCCTCGTGATCGAAGAGGCCGGGACTGACGCGCACCGGCGCGTTGTCGCGCGTGTAGCCCTGCGCGTAGTTGGCCATGCGGTTCGCCGGAACCTTGAGGAAAGTGTCCTCAAGCTTGAGGGGGGCGAGGACCTTGCCGGTCAGAAGCGTGGAGAAGGGCTGTCCGACGGTCACCGCGGCGAGGTATCCGGACAGCCCGATCGAGGGATTCGAATAGAGGCGGCTCGCGCCGATTTTGGCGGTGGGCTTGAAACTCCGGAAAAATTTGGCGAAGTTCGTCTTGTCCACCCAGGCGGGGAACTGCAACGGCAGGCCGCCGGCGACATAGGTGTGAAGGTCGAGAAGGCTTGCACCGCCGATCGGGCTCCCCGCGATCTCCGGCAGCAGGGTCTGCGCGGACGCCGAAAGATCCACCAACCCTTCCGCTTCAAGGCGTGCGAGAAGCGTTCCCGTGAAGGGCTTGGATAGGGAGCCGATCTCGAACAGAGTCTTGTCGTTCACGGGCGCGCGGGTCTTGCGGGATGCGACGCCGTAGTGAAAGACGTGGCGCTTGCCATCGTGGAGGATCGCGACCGAAAGGCCGGGCAGGTCGTGCTCGGCCATCAGCGGCTTTATCACCGCGTCGACGGTCGCGCGCACAGTATCGGCGGCCAGGGCCGGAAGGGCAGACAACGTGATCGCCGCCGCAAAGGTCAAGGTTCGCAGAAGAACAGATTTCATGCCGTGCTCCAGTTCACGAGTAGATTTTACGCCGACGACTGCTTCCGTCGATGGCCGTTGGCCTTCAGCAGGGATGCCCTTCGGGGAACGCCATGGCGACGGTCCCGCCTCACGATAGAAAACATTTGCCTCGCAGGCCTATGGGTATCTGTAGCGTATTGTCAGGGCGTGATGATGTATTTGGATTTGTGTCTCTATGACTGAATCACGGCGAGGATTGTGCTCCCCGGCCGGCGCGGGTTCAGCGCCCGATTGTCACGAACGGAATGACGAGAGACGCCGCCGCCAGGGTTGCGCCGGCGACCAGTGAGATCGTCGCATAGGTGCTGAAGTTCCTGGCTGGCGCGGTGTCGGCGATATGAAGCTGAACCGCCGCCACGAGATTGTCCAGAACAACGTCCTCGTGCCGGGCGCCGAACATTTCCTCCAGTTCCTTCCGGGCTGTCGGAAAAGGGTCCCGCAGGAGGCTCGTCGCAACGTGGGCCGCGAGAGCGAGCGCCCTGGTGGCCCACAGCGCCGAGGTCACGAGAAGCGCCAGGCCGCACAGGGCGAGCCCGGCCGGGACTGGCTGCGAGGTTGCGAAGGCTTGCGGGTTTCCGCGCAGAATTGCGGCGAGGACGGTGACGAAGCCCGCCATGGCGGCGATTGCCAGCGTCAGCATTACCCTTGTATGCGATACGACGAGCGCGCGAGAGCCGTTGGACTGTTCGATATAGATCTTGACCAATGTTTCGAGTGCGAACCTCCTCGCCTCGAATCCGAGGCGACGGTCCTCCGCCGGCATCGCGGGTGCGTCAGATACTGGTCCCATTCTTCCCTCGTCTTTTTCGGAACAGCCTTGTGCCGCGATTGCCGCAAACCAGCTTGCCAAATTACGTAAACACGTTTATTAAACGATGTCAATTAATGTAGGATGGAAGGTATTCCGGCCATCCACGATACCCTCGCAGGCGGGTGGGACTATTTTGCGTCGCAGACATCACAAATCGGCTTGCAGTATTATCTGAACGTGTTTAATAAACGTTATTATCAATGGGAGGAAATGACCATGCCCCGACAACCCATGACGCCAGAGCAGACCGAAGCAGTCCGCCGCCGCATCCTCAAGGAAGCGGCGCTGATCGTTGCGGAGGAAGGAATCGGCGCGCTTTCGATGCGGTACGTGGCGTCGAAGATGGGCATGACGGGGGGCGCTCTTTACCGGTATTTCCCGAGCCGGCAGGACCTGATCCTGGCGCATTTCAGCATCGGAATGAGCGATCTGCATGAGCGGCTGATGGCGGGTGAGACCTCCCCGGATCCGCTGACGGCGTTGCGTGACTACGCGCTTTCCTACGCGGATTTCGCGCTGTCCGATCCCATTCGGTTCCGGTTGATGTTCCTTGAGGACAACAAGGCGACCGAGAACGCCGGCGTGAATTTCGAAACGGTTGCCGCTGTCTACGGAGAATTCGTCCGCCGCATGGCCGCCGCCATGGATGCGCGGGCGCTCGCCCCCGGCGAGCCGAAGCCGAGCACGGACGTTCTCTGGGCCGGCCTGCACGGATCGGTCACCCTTGCCATCGTGTCGCCTGAAATGGACCTCGGCGATCCGCGCGAATTTATCGAGCGGACGATCGACACCATTCTGAAGGGGCTTTCCCAAGGGGAGCGACGTCATGAACATTCTTAGGCTGGGTGCATTCGTGCTCGCGGCCGCGGCTGTCGCCGGCTGCTCGCCGCAA
The DNA here is from genome assembly GCF_042432495.1 of Pseudochelatococcus lubricantis. Taxonomy (NCBI): domain Bacteria; kingdom Pseudomonadati; phylum Pseudomonadota; class Alphaproteobacteria; order Hyphomicrobiales; family Chelatococcaceae; genus Pseudochelatococcus; species Pseudochelatococcus lubricantis. Next base: position 2,951 of record NZ_JBHLXC010000001.1, read on the forward strand.
GAAGAGGCTCAGCCCAGGGCTCCCCGCGTCGTGCAGGTGGTCGAGGCGCGCACGGAAACCGTCGAGCAGTCGTTCAGTCAGGTCGGCGAGATCCGGCCCTACCACGATACGGCGCTGAGCTTCCGCCTGAACGGCATGCTCGCGACGAGGCTGCGCCTGGGCGAGACCGTGCGCGAGGGAGACGTGCTGGCCGTTCTCGACAAGCGCCCGGCGGAAAACGACCTGCGTGCCGCGCGGGCGGAACTGGCGGCTGCGAATGCGGCGCTGTCTCTGGCGACGTTGTCGGCCGAGCGCCAGCGCGTGCTCTTCGAGCGCAACGCCGCCGCCCGCGCCGTGGTGGAGGACGCGGACGCCAACCGCGCGACGGCGACCGCGCGTGTCGACGCCGCGACCGTCGCGCTCGAACGCGCGCAGGATGCGCTGTCCTACACGGAACTGCGCGCCCCTCACGAGGGCACCATTTCGGCGGTCGAAGCCAATCAGGGCGAGGTCGTGGCGGCGGGGCAGGCGGTGCTTCGCCTGGTGACTGAAAACCGGCGGCATGCCGTGTTCGACGTGCCGGAGGTTTTCTACAGGACCACTCCCAAAGCCTCGGTCATCACGTTGCGGCTCGTGAGCGATCCCGCCATCACCGCCACGGGAACGATCGACGAAGTCGCGCCGCTCGCGGACAGGACCACCCGAAGCTACCGGGTCAAGGTCGCGGTGGAGGGGAACGGGGCAAGGATGCCGTTCGGCGCGCCCGTCATCGGCACGCTCGTGTTGAGCAAGGATGAGCTTGTGAGGTTGCCCGCTTCCGCCTTGACGACTTCTGAAACGGGATCGGCGGTTTTCGTCGTCGACGTCCAAACCGGCACGTTGCATCGCCGCCCCGTGGAACTGGCGCGCTTCGACGAGCGCTCTCTGTACGTATTGAGCGGCTTGCAGGAGGGAGAGCGCGTCGCCACCACGGGCGTTGCCAAGCTGCGCGACGGCGAGCAGGTCCGCGTCGCGGACGGAGGGAAGTGATGTCCGCCCAGGCCCGGACGACCCGCGGTCGTTTCAATCTCTCGGCATGGACCCTGCGCCATCGGTCGTTCGTGATCTTCATGATGCTCTCGGCCCTGATCGCAGGTGCCCTGAGCTACATGCGGCTGTCGCGTAACGAGGATCCGCCCTTCACAATCAAGACCATGGTCGTCGCCGCCGATTGGCCGGGGGCGACCACGGCAGACACTGTCCGCCTGCTCACCGAGCCGCTGGAGAAGAGGCTGGCCGAGATCAAATATCTCGACTATACGCAGAGCTACACCCGTCCGGGCAAGTCCGTTATCTTCGTCAATCTCAAGGACGACGCGCCGCCGGCCGAGATCGCGGAGATCTGGTATCAGGTCCGCAAGAAGGTCGAGAACCTCGCGCCGATGCTCCCCCAGGGGGTGCAGGGGCCATGGCTCGACGACGAGTTCGGCGACACCTACGGCAGCATCTTCGCGTTCACCGCCGACGGCTTCACTCTTCGCGACCTGCGCGACCGCGTCGACGTCATCCGCAACCAGCTGCTCTCGGTGCCCGACATCGGAAAGGTCAACCTCCTCGGTGTTCAGGAGGAGGAGATCGTCATCGAGTTCTCGACCGCGCGGCTCGCCGCCTTCGGGCTGGACCAGGCGACGGTGATCGAGGCTCTTCGTGCCCAGAACGCGGTCGCGCCGGCGGGCGAGCTGAAGACGGACGAGGACAAGATCCTGTTTCAGGTCAGCGGCGCGTTCGCGTCCGAGGAGAGCCTGCGCGAGCTGGTGTTACGGATCGACGGGCGGTTCGTCCGGCTTGTCGACATCGCCGACGTCTGGCGCGGGCTCGTCGACACGCCGGCGCCGAGTCTGCGCGTCAACGGCGAAACGGCGATCGGCCTCGCCATTTCCATGACGGAAGGCGGCAACCTGATCGAGTTCGGGGCGAGGCTGCGGGCGCGGATGGCGCAGATCGAGGCGAGCCTTCCCCCCGGCATCGCCGTTGTTCAGGTCGCGGATCAGTCGACGGTGGTGGAGGACGCCATCGGCGGTTTCGTGAAGGTGCTGCTCGAAGCGATTGGGATCGTGCTGGCAGTTTCCTTTCTGTCGCTCGGCTTGAGGGCGGGCCTCGTCATCACGGCGGCGATCCCGCTGGTGCTCGCGATGACCTTCATCGGCATGGAGATCGCGGGGATCGGGCTGCAACGCATTTCGCTCGGCGCGCTGATCATCGCGCTCGGTCTTCTCGTCGACGACGCCATGATCACGGTGGAGAGCATGGTCGGCCAGCTGGAGATCGGGCGGCCCAAGGATGTTGCCGCGGGCCACGCCTACGAGACCACGGCCTTTCCCATGCTGACGGGCACGCTCGTCATGATCGCCGGGTTCATTCCGGTGGGCTTCGCGGCGTCGAGCGCCGGGGAGTACACCTACTCGCTCTTCATGGTCGTGCTGATCTCGCTCTCGGCTTCCTGGATCGTCGCCGTCCTGTTCGCGCCGCTGCTCGGCATGTGGCTTCTGCCGGACACGATGAAGCACGAGCAGCACGGCGAGGGAAGGTTCATGCGCGCCTTTCGCAGCGTTCTGGAAGTGGCGATGCGGTGGCGGATCGCCACGCTGGCGCTGTTTCTCGCCGCGTTTGCCGCCGCCGTTTTCGGCGCGACGAAACTGGAGGAACAGTTCTTTCCCGCATCCGACCGTCCCGAGCTGCTCGTCAACCTGAACCTGCCGCAGAACGCATCCCGTCAGGCCACCGAGGCACGCGCGCGCGCACTGGAGGATATACTGTCGCGGGACCCCGGCGTGCGGAACTTCACGACCTATGTCGGATCGGGCTCGGTGCGCTTTTACCTGCCGATGGATCTCCTGCTCGACAACGACAATGTCTCTCAAACCGTGATCGTCGCTGGAAGCGTGCAGGAGCGCGACGAGGTGCAGCAGCGTCTGGAGGCCTTCTTCGCCAACGAACACCCGGATATCGTCACCCGCGTCTCGCCGCTGGAGGTCGGGCCTCCGGTCGGATGGCCGATCCGCTTCCGCGTGCTCGGCCCCGATTACGATGTCGTGAAGCGCCTGAGCGCCGAGGTCGCCGGCATCGTCGCCGGGGACAACCGCACGTCCGACATCAACCTGACGGCGGGTGAGCCGCAGCGCAGGGTCCGCGTCGAGTTGAACCAGGTCGAGGCGCGTGCGTTGGGTATCAGCTCGCAGTCGGTCGCCAACGAGATTGCGGCGACGATCGCGGGCACGTCGGTGACGTCGGTGAGGGATGGCAACCGCATGGTCGACGTCGTCATCCGTGGCCGGCCTCACGACCGCTCGACGGTCAGCGCGATCGAGGACCTGCATTTCCGTGCTGTGTCCGGCGCCAGCATACCGTTGCGCCAGATCGCGACGGTGGCTTACGGCATGGACGAACCGGTAATCTGGCGCCGCTCCGGCAACGCGATGGTCATCGTTCAGGCGGATGTCGCGAAGAATGTCCAGCCCGCGACCGTCGCCCTCGACATCGACCGCAGGCTCGAACCCGTGCGTGCGCAGCTTCCGATCGGCTACGCGATCGAAATCTCCGGCGTGGTCGAGGAGGCGGCGAAGGGCACGAATTCGATCCTTGCTGTCCTGCCCGCCATGGCCTTCGTGATCTTCGCGCTGCTGATGGTCCAGCTCCAGAGCTTCGCCCGCACGGGGCTCGCCATCCTGATGGCGCCGTTCGGTCTCATCGGCGTGGTCGCCGCGATGCTGCCGACGGGCACGCCCATGGGTTTCGTGGCGCAGCTCGGCGTCATCGCGCTGGCCGGGATGATCATCCGCAACGCCGTGATCCTGATCCAGGAGGTCGACGAGAATGTCCGCCGGGGGGAGGAGCCCTGGGAGGCCATCGTCCACGCTTCCACGCATCGGGCGAGGCCCATCGTGCTGACGGCGCTCGCGGCCATGCTCGGCATGGTGCCGATCGCCTTCCAGATCTTCTGGGGGCCGATGGCCTTCGCCATCATCGGCGGCCTTGCCGTCGCGACGGTCGCCACGCTTCTTCTGCTGCCCTGCCTCCTGCTCTGGCTGCTACAGTATGAGCAGCGCGGCGGGGCGGCGGAAGGACGGGTCGAGACGGCGGCCGCATCCTGAGCGGGTGTGCGGGGCGCCGCGACGGACGCATCGGCGCGTCGAAAGGCGCGCCGGAGGCGATCTCTTCGGCCAAGTGAGTATCAGCTCCAATTCACGGACGATGCATCGGCTCCTGTCTCGGCGGGAGCGCGTGCGGCGCTTGTTGCCTTCGCCGGATCCGCACGTGCGACGAGGCGGTCGAAGGCGAGATAGACCACCGGCGTCGTGAACAATGTCAGCATTTGCGAGATGATCAGACCGCCGACGATGGCGATGCCGAGCGGCACGCGCAGTTCCGCTCCCGGACCGTGGCCGAGCGCCAGCGGCAACGCCCCGAGCAGCGCGGCAAGCGTCGTCATCATGATCGGCCGGAAGCGCAGCAGGCATGCCTGCCGGATCGATTCAACCGGCGTCAGGCCTTGCGTCCGTTCGGCGTCGAGGGCGAAGTCAATCATCATGATGGCGTTCTTCTTGACGATGCCGATCAGGAGGATGATGCCGATCATGCCCATGATGGACAGCTCCTGACCGAACAGGAGCAGGGCGAGGAGCGCGCCCACGCCCGCCGATGGCAGGGTCGAGATGATCGTCAGCGGATGGATGGCGCTTTCATAGAGAACCCCGAGGACGATATAGACGGCGACGACCGCGGCGAGGATCAGCCATGGCTGGCTGGCCATTGAAGCCTGGAAGGCCTGGGCCGTTCCCTGGAAGGTTCCCTTGATGTTGACAGGCATGCCGGCCTTCAGCTCGGCATCGTGAATCGCCGCCACGGCATCGCTCAGCGCGACGCCGGGTGCGAGGTTGAACGACACGGTGATGGCCGGAAGCGACCCCTGATGGTTGACCGTGACCGGCAGGAGACCCGTCTTGATGGACGTGACCATGCTGAGGGGAACCAGCTTCTGGGTTGTTGTCGAACGCACATAGAGGCGGTTCAGCGCATCGGTGTTCAGCTGGAAACGCGGATCCAGTTCGAGCACCACATGATACTGGCTGACCTGGGTGAACAGCGTCGCGACTTGGCGCTGGCCGAAGGCGCTGTAGAGCACGTCATCGATGGCCTGCACGCTGACCCCGAGCCGGGCCGCCGTGGGGCGGTCGATCACGAGTGTCGCGCTTGTCGCCCCCGGCTGCTGATCCGACGTCACATCCTGGATTCCCGGCAAGGCCGTCATGGCCTTGGCCATGACGGCGGCCCATTTGCCAAGCTCGGTGGTGTCGCCGCTCTGGAGCGTATACTGATACTGGGCCGCGGATGAGCGTCCGCCCACCTGGATGTCCTGGCGGACCTGCATGCCAAGCGTGAGGCCCTCGATGTTGGCCGTTGCCTTCTTGATGCGCGCCATCACCTCCGCCGCCGTGGCGTGGCGCTCGGAGAAAGGCTTCAGGTTGATCTGGATCGCGCCGATACTTGCCGAAGGGCTGGGATTGATCCAGTAGGCGACATTGTCGACGTCGGGATCGCTCTGCACGATGTCCCCGAGGCTTTGCATCTTCTGCGACATCGCGTTGAAGGAGATATCGGTTGCCGCGCGCGCCTGGCCGATGATCCAGCCGGTGTCCTGCTGCGGCAGGAACCCCTTCGGCGTGATGGCGTAGAGCCACACCGTCAGCGCGAGTGTCGCGACGGTTACCATAAGCGTCAGGAACTGATGGCGCAACACGACGTCGAGGCAGCGTCCGTAGCCGCGTGTCACCGCCTGGAAGAAGGCTTCCGACCACCGATATAGCCGGCCGCGCGGCGCGCCGTGATCGTGGCTGATCAGCCAGGCGCACATCATCGGTGTGACCGTGAGCGAAATGACGCCCGACATCAGGATCGCGACGCTCACCGTGACGGCGAATTCACGGAACAGGCGTCCGACAATGCCTCCCATCAGCAGGATCGGGATGAACACCGCGATCAGCGAGATCGTCATGGAGACGATGGTGAAGCCGACCTCCCTGGCGCCTTCGATGGCGGCGTCGAGCTTCGACTTTCCCATTTCCATGTGGCGGATGACGTTCTCGATCACCACGATCGCGTCGTCGACGACGAAACCGACCGCGATGACGAGCCCCATCAACGACAAATTGTCGAGGCTGTAGCCGAGCAGATACATCACGCCGAAGGTTCCGAGCATGGAAAGAGGGATCGTGATGCTCGGGATCACCGTTGCCCAGAGGTTGCGCAGGAAGGCGAAGATCACCGCCACCACCAATGCGACGGTGATCAGCATCGTGAACTGCACGTCGTCGACCGAAGCCTGGATGATCTGCGTCCGATCGCCGATCACCGACAGCTTGACGGAAGCAGGCAAGGAGGCGCTGAACTCGGGAATGCGATCCTTGATGGCCTGGATCGTGGTCAGGACGTTGAAGCCGGATTGCTTCTTGATGTCGATCATCACCGAGCGCGTGCCCTGGAGCCACGCCGCCTGACGTGTATCTTCAGGGGCCGTCACGACGGTTCCCAGATCGCTGAGCCGGATCGGGGCGCCGTTCCTGTAGGCGATGACCATGCCCGCATAGGCGGGGGCATCGATCAGCTGATCGGTCGCGTCGAGGACGACAGTCCGGTCGGCATTGCTGAGCGAGCCTTTTGGAGCATTGACGGTCTGCTGGCCGATCACGCTGCGTATGTCGTCAAGGGTCAAACCGCGTGCGGCCACCTTGTCCGGGTCAAGCCGGATGCGGACGGACGGGCGTTGCGGTCCATGGAAGTCTACCTGGCCGACGCCCGTCATCTGCGAGATTTGTTGGGCGATGACGTCCTCGGCATAGTGGTCGAGCTCGGTCATCGGAAGCGTGTCCGAGGTGAGCGCGAGCGTCAGGAGGGTGGCATCCGCCGGATTGGTCTTGTGGAAGGTTGGCGGGTTGGGAAGGTTCTTGGGCAAGGCTCCGGCGGCGGCCGAGATCGCGATCTGGACGTCCTGCGATGCCGCATTGATGTCGCGGGCGAGGTCGAACTGCAGGGTAATTGAGGTGCGCCCGGACGAGCTGACCGAGGTCATCTGGGTCACGCCGGACACCAGCGTCGAGAGCGAGTTCTCCAGAGGTGTCGCGACGGCGGTCGCCATCGTCTCGGCGCTGGCGCCGGGAAGGCTCGCGGAAACCTGGATGGTCGGGAAATCGACCTGTGGCAGCGGCGCCACCGGTAGCTGGAAATAGGCGATCGCGCCGAGAAGGACCAGACCGATCGCGAGCAGGCAGGTGCCCACCCGGCGCCGGATGAACGGTTCCGAAATGGTCATTGCTTCGCCTCCAGTGCGAGATGCTGCGCGGAAATGTCGGATTGGGTGACGCTCACGCGCGTGCCCTGCGTCAGCCGGGATTGTCCGGACAGCACGATATTGTCCCCGGGCGATATGCCGGCCTTCAGCGCGGTGAAGTCGCCCACGGTTTCACCGGTCTGAACCTGCGTCACGGCGACCGTGCTGTCGGGCTTCACCACGAAGACGTAGGGGCCCTTCTGTCCGTTCTGGACGGCGATCGACGGTACCACGGTCGCGTTGGCGTCGGTCCGTACGATAACCCGCGCCGTCACCAGCGCTCCCGGCCAGAGTGCGTTGTTGAGGTTCTCGAACTCCGCCTGGAGCTTGATCGTGCCGGTCGCGGTGTCGACCCGGCTGTCGATCACGGTCAGCTTGCCGTCTGCGAGGTGGCGCGAGCCATCGCGCGAGTCAACGGAGACTTGCAGCGGAGCCTTGGCCTGTCCGGTCAGAAGGTCGGGCAGATCGTCCTGCGGCAGGGAGAATTGAACAGCGATCGGATGCAGCTGGGTGATGGTCACCAGACCGGCGGCATCATTCGCATGGATGATCGCACCTTCATTCGCCTGCTTCAGCCCGGCACGCCCCGCGATAGGCGCCGTCACCGTGGCGAAGGCGAGGTTGAGCTTTGCGGTATCGATCGCAGCCTGGTCCCCGGCGATCAGCGCCTCATTGATGGCAACCTGTGCCTTGGCGGTATCGGAGGCTTGCGACGAGCCGGCGCCGAGCGTACTCAGCCGGGTCGCCCGCCCTTCCTCCTTTCGGGAGTTGGCAAGCTGCGCCATGTCCTTCTGCAACGTGGCCTGTGCCTGGGCGAGCTGGGCCTGATACGGGCGGGGATCGACTTCGGCCAGCAGATCGCCGGCCTTGACGTCCTGGCCCTCCGTGAAGGCGATCTTCTGGATCTGACCATCCACCCTGACCTTCACATCGACCTGATTGAGGGGGGTCACGGTTCCCAGACCGGACCGCGAGATCGGAAGATCGCGACTCGCCGCAAGGACGGCCGTGATGGGGATCGTCGCGGGCGTGGTCGCGGCTTTGGCCGGCAGCGGCTTGCCGGGTATCAGCCGATCCCGCATGGCGTAGCCGCCGCCCGCAATGGCCAGCAAAAGGATGCCGACGATCCAGCGCCCGCGTCGTCGCGGCTTGCGGCGTTCCGGCATGTCGGGGTTCTTGTTGCTGGGTGAGAGTTCCATATCCATCTCCATCACATCGGTTCGGAGGCAGCACGCAGCGGCGGTGCCGGGTGGGACTGCCTGACCGCGACTCCGCGGTCTCGCGCGAATCCTCCGCCGAGGGCGCGAAAGAGGTTGACCGCGGCCTGAAGCTGCTGCAGGCGCACGAGCAGATAGGCTTCCTCTGCCTGAAACAGCGTGCGCTGCGTGTTGAGCACCGTGAGGTAGGTCGAAGTATCGTCCAGGCCTCTCTGTTCGAGCGCCTTCAGCTCACGGCTGTTGAAGGCCTGCCACCACGTCGTGCTGACGGAAGCGTCCTTCCGGTCGCCCGAGCTATAGGTGGCGGAAAGCGCGAGGCCGGGGCGCTGGTAGGGCGGCACGTGAGAGCAGGCGGTCAGCCCGGCGGACGGTATCGCGATGCCCACGGTTTTCCGTCGCGAGCGGCACAAGCGGTGGCGGCTCGATGGTTTCAAGCGGTGGATGGGGCTGTTGGGCATTCGGCTCGACCTGTCACGTCGCGCCTCTGTTGCGGCGCACAATCGACTATGAGGGTCGGCAGATGAGGCGGTTTTCGCACGAAGATGAAATCGCGTTTATGATGGGGCCGGGCTGGTCCGTCCCGTCGGCTATCTCCTCCTCACCGGCGTTGGCGCTCCGCCTAGGATGCCGTATTCGATGCTCGCATGAGGTATCCGGCTCCGGGAATGGTATGGATCAGGGGCGAGGCAAAGCCGCCATCGATCTTGCGGCGGAGCCGGTGGATATGCATGTCGACGACATTGCTCTTCGGCTCGAAGTCATAGGGCCAGGCAGCCTCCAGGAGCATGGTGCGCGTGACCACCTGACCGGCATGACGCATCAGGTATTCGACCAGCAGGAACTCCCGATGCTGGAGATCGATCCGGCGCTCCCCGCGTCGTGCGCGGCGCTGCACCATATCGAGTTCGAAGTCGCCGAGCCGCAGAATGTGATCCCGCCGGTCTGGCCGTTTCCGGCGCAGCAGTGCTTCGAGCCGGGCGATGAGTTCGGCGGTGGCGTAGGGCTTGACCAGATAATCGTCGGCACCGGCGTTGAGGGCTGCGACCTTGTCGAGCGTGCCGCCGAGGGCGCTCAGCATCAGCACAGGGATGGGATTTCCAGCTGTGCGCAGCGCCGCCAGAATCTCTGTCCCGGCCAGCTCGGGCAGGAGTTGATCCAGGATGATGACGTCATAGATGCCCTCCGACGCCATGGCGAGGCCGGTCGGTCCGTCGCCGACCCGGTCGGCGATATGTCCGGTCTCGACGAGCGCGCGCTCGATGTAGCCGGCGGTGCGATCGTCGTCCTCGACGATCAGGATGCGCATCGCGATGCTCCAGAAGAGTCAGATGAAATGGATTTCATGATATGGCAAACCCGACGTTCGGAGCGAAATGAGATCATGCTACCATCAAACATACCTAGGCTGGCTTAGTGAGGCGATGTGATGACGACTATTCTCGTTATCGAGGACGACGTTCAGACGGCTCGGGAGATAGAGGCTGCGTTGGTCGACCACGGTTATGAGGCCCGTATGGCGTCGACCGGACGTGAAGGGCTCGTCAAGGCCGTCGGCGAGAGTTACGACGCGATCATTCTCGACCGCATGCTGCCGGGCGACCTCGACGGCCTGGGGATCCTCACAACCTTGCGGACGGCCGGGGTGAGCACGCCGGTTCTCATCCTGAGCGCCCTTTCCGCGGTCGACGAACGGGTGCGCGGCCTCAAGGCGGGCGGCGACGATTATCTGACGAAGCCGTTCGACTTTCTGGAGCTGACCGCGCGGCTCGACGCCCTGATGCGCCGCAATGTCGGCCCGGCAGCTGAGACCACGCTGCGCGTCGGCGATCTGGAAATCGACCTGTTGACCCATAGCGTATGCCGGCGGGGCCAGACGATCGAGTTGCTGCCGCGCGAGTATCGTCTTCTCGAATATCTGATGCGTCATGCCGGTCAGGTGGTTACGCGGACGATGCTGTTCGAGGAGGTCTGGCACTATCGCTATGACGAGCCAACCAATGTCATTGATGTCCATATCGGGAAACTGCGCCGGAAAATCGATCTGGGGAGCCAGGCGTCGATGATCCAGACCGTCCGCGGCTCCGGCTATATCCTCGATGCGAATCATTGAACTCTATCGCACGACCGGCTTCCGCCTGGCGTTGAGCTTTCTGGCGCTGTTCGGGCTGACGTCCGTTGTTCTCTATACATTCATCGACATCGAGGTGAAGGACTTCCTCACCGAAAAGGTGGATGACTGGGTCTTGCGAGAAGGACGCAGCCTGACCAAGCTCGATGTTCAGACCATCGCAGCGAGGCTGGACAACCGCAAGAATGGCGAGTTTGATGCCGAGCGGCCCATGACGCTGTTCAATGCCGCCCATGAACGGTTAGCCGGAAGCCCGATCCCCTTTCCCATGGGGTACGACGGGGCGACCACGCCATTCGAATTCGGCGCCGACAGCGGCATGCCCGGAGTACCGTTCCGCGGGCTGACCTGGACGCTTCCCGGCGGCGAGATCCTGCTCGTCGCGGAGAGCATTAGCGAAGTGAAGGAATTCAACGAGGTTCTGTTCGGCGCGATGTTGCTGGCGGGTGGCTGCACCGCGCTTTTCGGGCTTGCCGGTGCGGTCCTGATCGGCACGGGGGCCGTCCGTCATTTCGACGCCGTCACCCAGGCCACGCGCAAGATCGTCGCCGGCGATCTGTCCGGCCGTCTGCCGAGCCAGGGTGTCGGGGGCGATACCGGCCGTCTGATCGCCGTTGTCAACGAGATGCTCGACGAGATCGAGCGCCTGATGCGGGAGGTCAAAGGGGTATGCGACAACATCGCCCACGATCTCCGCACGCCACTGACCCGTCTGCTCGCCGGGCTGGATCGTGCCCGCCGCCGCGCAACCAATGTCGAAGACTATGCGAACAGCGTCGATGAAGCGATCGTCGAGACGCAAGGCATATTGAAGACGTTCGCGGCGCTGTTACGCATCTCCGAAGTCGAGGACGGCGCGCGGCGCGCGGGATTCGTCCCGGTCGATCTCGCTGCGATCGTGGCGGATGCCATCGAGCTTTACGAACCGCTGGCGGAGGAAAAGGAGATCAACCTGACGTCCTCCATTCAGGAAAGCGATCCCCGCTCGCTTCCGGGCGATCCCAGCCTTCTGTTCGAGGCCGTGGCCAACCTTATCGACAATGCGCTGAAATTCTCGCCAAAAGGCGGGAATGTCGAGGTCCATCTGGAACGCAAGGGCGACCTGACCCGCTTGCGGGTGACCGACGACGGACCGGGCATTCCGGAAGCTGACAGGGCCAATGTCTTGCGGCGCTTCTATCGCGCGGAACCCAGCCGGCACGCGCCCGGCAATGGCCTTGGTCTCAGCCTCGTCGCCGCCATCGCCCGGCTGCACGGCATAAAGCTGGACATCGCAGGGGGAACTGGCACCACCGTCACGCTTGAACATAACGCGGCGTCTGCGCCTTCCCTCGGCTGAGAAGGGGGCGCGGCAGTATCCGATGCCGGGCCCCGCGCCCTACGATGGGGGAACGGGATACCCGGGCAAACGTCAGCGGCATGCCCAATCGGGTCAAGACGTTCCCTGTCAGTCAGCGGGTGCGTTGCCAGCTTGGCGCAATCGAGCGTTTCCTCAACAAAATCGAACGCTTCAGAGTCGTCGCGACCCGGCAGGGCAAGCGAGACGGTAATTTTCTCGCTTCCTTACAACCCGCTTCAATCCGCATCCGATTGCGAAACCATGTGTCGGTCGCCTCATCCAACGGCGAGAAAAAACGCAGGGGCAGATCACCGGTTTGAGCGTCTGGCGGAGGGCGTCGGGTCTCCGCGCGGCTGCTCAACGAGCCTTGTCCGACCAACGTCGCATTGCCTCCCTTCTTTTCGGGCGTTTGATGTAGGTGGTTGCTTTCGTAACTTATGCGCTGTCGGGATAGGGAGAAGACGGGATGCCGGGTTGCGCGGATGATGTTTCAGGCAGTCTGCGTTCCGGATTCGGGCGTGGGTACGATTCAGCGGCGGTCCGGCTTGCGGGCGGCGGAGGATTTCTGTTCGCCCTGGCGCGATTGTTCCCGCCATGGGTCCGGTGGATAGCGGCGGCTTCGGCTGTGCCACTTGTGATCGCCCGGCCCGCTCTTGCCGAGGGTGGCGATCCGTCGCTCGCCAGATGCGCTGCCATTCCGGCTGATAGCGACCGGCTGGCATGCTATGACGCCCTTGCACGCGATCGGGCGGGTCCGATTTTCTCGGGCTTCGGTAATGGCGCCACAGGCATTTTCAGTACCTCCGGTCCAGCGACTCTTGTCTACGAAAGCGAGGACGTCATCCTCGTTCTTTATCTTGAGGACGACACCGGCCGGCTTGTTCAGAACCTCCATCTCGGCGGCAGGGGCGAAGGGCGTTATCCGCTGCCCGGGCCGGGGCGATATCGTGTGCAGGTCGATGCCTCGGGCGGCTGGCGCATCCGGGTGGTGGAGTCCCGGCCGTGACACTCGCCGTCCGCCTTGCCCTCGCTGTCGCGATTCCGCTCGCCGCGCTCGCCGCCCTGACGTGCCTCGGGGCCTGGCAACTCCGCACGGAGGAATGGACGCACAGCCGCGTGGAGAAGGCGGGGCGGCAGATCGCCGTGCTGGAGCGGGTGCTGGCGGACGTCGACCGGATGGCGCTGGATACGCTGCTCGCCGCGGATCCGGCAGCAGCACGCGCGGCGCTGGCGGAGGCCGAACTCGACGCGATGCAGGATCTGGGCGTGCTCGACCGGCTGACGGAGGAGGAGATCGCTTTCGTCGGCGACGAGGAGCGTGACAGGGAAGTGGAGGAGCGCGAGCGCCCGGCCGCGTTGCGCGCCGGTATCCGCCGCATGACGGCGCTGCTTGGCGGTGCCGTGGAGGCTCGCTTTTCCTCAGATGCCGCTGTCGCGGCGGGCACGGGTGCAAGTGAACTGGACCAGGCGCGGCAGGATTTTCGCGCGCTGGTCAAGGAAGCGCTGACCGACGAGGCCGACGAAATCGAAACCGCCCGCTCCGGCCGAGCTGCGCTCCGCAACAGGCTTGTTTGGCTCGTTTTCGCGCTCGTCGGCATTGCGGCCGTGGCCGCGTTGGCGCTGGGGATGTCGGTCGCCCGGCGGGCGGGGCGGAGTTTCCGCAGCCAGCGCGAAGCCGTGTCCCGGATTGGGGACGGGCATTTCGATACGCGGATTTCTCCCGTGCCGTGGGACGAGGCCGGCACAGTCTCGCAGGCGGTGAACGGCATGGCGGAGGCGCTCGAACGCGCATCAGTCCGACAAGGCGAGGAGCAGCGCCGGCTTGCCGGGACGCTGGAACGCCGGAGTGTCGAACTCGAACTGTCCAACGCCCGGTTGCGTGAAGTCGATGCCAACCGGCGGCGCTTTCTGGCCGACATCGGCCACGCCCTGAAGACGCCCCTCGCGGTTGCACGCGGCACGCTGGAGAACGCCCGCACGGGTTGGGAACGGCAGGGCAGGGGTACGGCACCGTTCGATACCGCGATCGATGCCATCGATGAGGTGGCCGGGCGGGTTTCCGAACTGCTCACGCTCGCGCGCGCCGAGGACGGACGCCTCGTCCGGGCGGTGGAGCCGGTGGAGCTTTACGATTTTCTCGACAGCCGGCTGGCGTCGCTGCGCGCCTTGCCGGGAAGCGGGCGGCTGCGTTTCCGCTATGCAGGCGATGAGCCCGTGATGATCCGGGCCGATCGGCGGGAATTGCAGCGGGCCTGCGATGCGTTGCTTGAGAACGCGCTCGACCACGCCGGACCGGAGTCGCCAGTCGAGGTCACGCTGGAGGCCGACGAGCTGGAAGCCCGCGTCGCGATCCGCGATAGCGGCCCGGGCATTCCCGAGCCGCTCCTCGCGCACGTCTTCGAGCGGGAGGTGAGCGGGAGGGGAGGCACCGGCATCGGCCTTTCCATGGCGCGCGGGCTGGTGCAGGGGCTCGGCGGCACGCTGACGATCGGCGCCGGGTGCACGGGCGGGACGGAGGTGCTGATCCGCCTGCCCCGGATCAGCGAGGAGACGGAGGAAGGCACGGCATGACCATTCTGGTGATCGAGGATGATTTCCGTATTGCGCAGGTGGTGGAGGACGCCTTCGTGGCCGGCGGCTGGCAGGTGGAGCGATGCGGGACCGGTGAGGAAGGTCTCGACCGGGCGGCGGCAGGCCGGTTCGACGCCATCGTGCTCGATGTGCTCCTGCCCGTCTATTCGGGCTTCGAGGTCTGCCAACGGTTGCGCGAGCAGGGTGTGACGACGCCGATACTGATGCTGACCTGCCGCGACCGGGACGAGGATATCGTGCGCGGCCTGCGCCTCGGCGCCGACGATTACGTGACCAAGCCATTCTCGACCACCCAGCTGACAGCGCGCGTGGACGCGCTGGTGCGGCGGGCCACGGGCTTTCCCCGTGGCCGGCAGCTTCGGGCAGGATCGCTGGTCCTCGATCAGAAAAGTCGGCGGGTCTCCGTCGGGGAGCATGTCATTCCGCTCACGGCGAGGGAGTTCGGGCTGCTCGAATTCTTCATGCAACATGCTGGCCGGGCAATTACGCGCGAGACCCTGCTGGAGCGCGTCTGGGGCGACGACGATTGTCATACCCCCAATGTCGTGGACGTTTACGTCTCCTATCTGCGCCGGAAGCTCGCCCACAGCGGCGCCGGCTTGCAATTGCGGACGGTGAGGGGCTACGGTTACATTCTCGACGAGCCGGTCGGGCATTGAACCTGCGGGTTACGCCGCGGGGCGCGACATGAAACGTCGCGGAGCGATCGGCATACGACCAAGGTCCCCCCTCGTCTTAGGAGATTCTCAGGCGGGCCTCAGTCCGCTCTCAGTCCGGAATGCTAGCCTCCCATTCATTGGAACCGGAGAAAACCGGCCTTACGTCTGGGAGGAAAAACGATGAAACGCAAAGCCACGCTTGTGGCGGCCGCCAGCTTTCTGGCGCTCGTGCTCGCTGCACCCGCCATGGCCGATGTCGGCTGGGACGACATCCGTAACGATGCGGAAACGACGGAAGACGTGCTGATGTACGGTTTCGGGCCGAAGGCGCAACGCTTCAGCCCGCTCGATGCCGTCAATGTCGAGACGGTGAAGAACCTCGTCCCCGCATGGTCCTTCTCTTTCGGGGACGAGCGCCAGCGCGGCCAGGAGGCGCAGGCCATCGTCAAGGACGGCGTGATCTATGTCACGGCATCCTACAGCCGGATGTTCGCCCTCGATGCCCGGACCGGACGCAAGCTGTGGCAGTATACCGCGCGCCTGCCGGAAGGCATCCGCCCCTGCTGCGACGTGATCAACCGCGGCGCGGCGATCTACGGCGACAAGGTCTATATGGGACTGCTCGACGCCTCGGTCGTCGCGCTCGACCGCAAGACCGGAAAGGTCGTCTGGCACAAGCGTTTCGGCGATTACAAGGTCGGCTATACGATTACCGGCGCCCCGACGATCATCCGCGACAGGGAAACGGGCCGCGACCTGTTGATCCATGGTTCGTCCGGCGACGAGTTCGGCGTGGTGGGCCAGCTCTTCGCCAGGGATCCCGAGACGGGCGAGGAGATATGGATGCGGCCGCTCGTGGAGGGCCATATGGGCCGCTACATGGGCAAGGACAGCACGCCGACCGGCAACCCCGACGCGCCGTCGTGGCCGCGCGACAAGAGCGGGCAGCTCGTGCAGGCGTGGCACCATGGCGGCGGCGCGCCGTGGCAGTCCGCCTCCTTCGACGAGGAGACGAACACCATCATCATCGGGGCCGGCAACCCTGCTCCGTGGAACGGCTGGGCACGCTGGCCGGGTGACAGCCTGTTCACATCCGGGCAAGCCTATGTCAACCCGACGAACGGCGAGCTGGTAGGCTTCTATCAGCATACGCCGAATGATACCTGGGATTTCTCCGGCAACAACGAGATCATTCTCTTCGACTACACGGACAAGGACGGCAAGAAACATCGGGCCGGCGCCCACGCCGACCGTAACGGGTTCTTCTACGTGACGGACATCGACGCGCTTTCGAAGCGCGGCGGCGAGATCAACCGTCCCAAGGCGTTGCTCAACGCCTTCCCCTTCGTGGACGGGATCACGTGGGCCAAGGGCATCGATCTTGAGACCGGCCGCCCGATCGAAGTCGAGGGCCAGCGTCCGCCTCCGCCCGCGGAAGGGCAGAGCAAGGGGCCCGTTGCGCAGATTTCGCCGCCATTCCTGGGCGGCAAGAACTGGAATCCGATGTCCTACAGCCCGAAGACCGGCCTCTTTTACATCCCGGCGAACCACTGGCAGGAGGATTTCTGGGCAGAGAAGGTGAACTACGCGCCCGGCGCCGCCTATCTCGGCATGGGCTTCACCATCAAGAAGAAATTCGAGGACCACGTCGGCATCCTGCGCGCCATGGACCCCGCGACGGGCAAGATAAAGTGGGAGCACAAGGAGGAGATGCCGCTCTGGGCAGGCACGCTGGCCACGGAGGGAGGGCTCGTCCTCACCGGCACGTCGGACGGCTACTTCAAGGCGTTCAACGCCGAGACGGGCGAAGAGTTGTGGAAGTTCCAGACCGGCTCGGGGATCGTCTCGTCCCCCATCACCTGGACAATGGATGGCGAGCAGTACATCGGCGTGGCGTCGGGCTACGGCGGCGCGGTGCCTCTCTGGGGCGGCGACATGGCCAAGATGACGCGCAACGTGAGTCAGGGCGGATCGTTCTGGGTATTCAGGCTGTCCGACATCAAACAGGCACGGAAGTAGACAGGTCCGGTCCCTTCGGCACCGGTTCCGGCCGGTGCCTTCCTCGCCGCTGTGAGACAATCATGAAAACTCTCGTCATGGCCTTTCTCGTCGCCCTTGTGCCATTCGCCGCCTCGGCTGAGGAGAAGTTCTGGAGTTACGACGGGCCGGATCCCGGTTCCGACGGTGTGGTGGTGATCAATGGATGCCGCATCGAGCCGCGCACCCGGTGTCCCGGCGCGGACTTGCGTCACGCCAATCTCAAGGGCAGCAACCTCGCGGGCGCCGATCTGCGCGGCGCCCGGCTTGCGCGCGCCAACCTCTCCGGCGCCAATCTCCGCGGCGCCAACCTCGACGGCGCGGATCTGAAGGCTGCGCGGCTTGAACGCGCGTTCCTGCAGGGCAGTTCCGCCAGGCAAGCCGACATGCGTGGCGCGAACCTCGAACATGCTCGCGCGGCCGGTTCGGACTGGTCCCGCGCCGATCTCACGGCCGCCGATCTCGAAATGCTCCAGGGCAGCAAGCTCAACCTGAAGGGCGCGAACCTGACGGACGCCAACCTGCAGGAGACCAAGTTATACGATGCCAATCTCGCCGACGCGATCCTGGAGGGGACCAGCCAGGCCTTCGCGATCTTTCAAGGCACCTGGATGGAAGGCTGTCGCGGCTGCCCCGTCAACTGGTGAAAAGCGGAACGAGCAGTCATCAACAGCGTCCTCCGCTATCGTGACAGTTGACTGAAACGCTGACGCATCAAACCGCCATCTGCAGCGGAGTATCAGCAGGTTGGCGCCTGCCCCGAACGTCATCACGGGGTACGACCTCAAAAAGCAACCATAACCCCGGCACGGGAACAGCGCCAATCGCCGCGACGGTGGGCTGGGATTTTGCGATCCGCTGTCGGAGCCGTCACAGACCTTCGACGATCACGAGCTGGGTTTCGGCCGCGCCTTCCCTGCGGCGGCGGGCTTCCTGATACTCGGGTGAATCGTAGCAGGCCCGGGCGCTGGCAAGATCCGGAAAGCGGATCACCACATGGCGTTGCAGCGCTGGTCCCTCAAGCGTCTCAAACGCGCCGCCACGCGCCAGAAACTCCGCTCCGTAACGGGCGAAGGCAGTGGCGGCCTGCTCCCGATAGCCCGCATAAGCCTCGGGGTCGGTGATCGTTACATGGGCAATCCAGTAGGCGGTCATCGGCCGGATTTTCCTTTTTTGGGAGCGGATGTCTCGCTGGCGTCGAGAAGGCGGCCGGCGATCATGGCCGCTTCTGTCAGGTGATCGCGAACGGCTTGCGCGGCGGTTTCCGGCTGGCGCGACAGGATCGCCTCGGCGATGCGCTGCATCCGCGCGTGGCCTGAAACATGACGCTCCTTCGAGGCCAGCGTCAGTGCGCGCAGCCGCGATATGCGACCGTTCAGACGCTGCACGATTTCCCACGCGATATGATGCCCCGCCGACGTGAAGATCACCTCGTAAAAACGGGTCGTCGCATCATAAAGAACCTGCGGGTCCGTCGAGGAAAACGCTTCTTCGAGGTTCTTCAATGCGCCTGAAAGCGCAGCTCGCGACCTGTCATCCAGAAAACGCGCGCAATCGGCGGCTGCCGCGGATTCCAGCCGCAGGCGGATGTCGTAGATCTGCCGAGCCGTGTCTCGGTCCAGCGTGGCAACCACCGGGCCGCTGCGGGGCATGATCTCGACCAGCCCTTCCGCCTCCAGATAGCGGATCGCCTCCCGCACGACCGAGCGCGAGACACCGAGCTGGTCGACCAGAGTGCGTTCGACCAGCCGGTAACCCGAAGGAAGCTGTCCGGACATGATCGCGGCGCGCAGGCGCTCGATTGCGATCTCCCGCAGCGTTTGGGGCACATGCTCAATGCGTAGGCCGATGAACTGTTCGTTTTCCATGCACACACCTTACCCTGCGCAGAAAAAATGCACAACATATTATTGACAGATGGTATGTTGGTATACCAAGATAATTGGACAGCAAGGAGAATCGTAAAGGATAGGTGCAATGGCTGCTGAAATTCGAAAAACCCTTCTGACCGTCGAAACGATCCTGATCGAAGGTGGCCGCGCCGCGCCGCGCCCCCTGAAGCTCATTGCGGCGGCGGCCGTCGTCCGCAATCCCTGGGCGGGCCGTGGCTTTGTCGAGGATCTGAAGCCCGAGATTCATGCGGTCGCTCCGGAACTGGGCGAGTTGCTGACGAAGATGATCATCGATACAACGGGCTCTGGCGAGGCGGTCGAGGGTTATGGCAAGGCGGCGGTTGTCGGGCTGGATGGCGAGCTGGAGCACGCCAACGCACTGATCCACACCCTGCGGTTCGGCAACCATTACAGAAGCGCGGTCGGGGCGAAGTCCTATCTGGCTTTCACGAATACACGCGGCCCCGCCAACTCCCCGATCCTGATCCCGCTCATGGACAAGAACGACGAAGGCCGCCGGTCGCACTACCTGACCATCCAGTTCGCCATTCCCGACGCTCCGGCGGCGGATGAAATCGTGGTGGCGCTCGGAGCCTCCATCGGCGGCCGCCCGCATCACCGTATCGGCGACCGCTATCAGGATCTGAAGGATCTGGGTCATGACGTTTCGAACCCTGCCGCTGTCTGACGGCAGTATCGTTCGGCTGATCGAGAGTGGTCCGCGTGGCGGCGCGAACAGCGCGCCGTTGCTGCTTATCCACGGTGTAGGAATGCGCGCGGAGGCATGGAAGCCGCAGATTGAGGAGCTTTCGCGCAGTCACCATGTGATCGCCGTCGACATGCCCGGCCATGGCGGCAGTTCACCTTTGTCGCCGGATGCGCGCCTGCCAGATTTCGTCGGCTGGGCTGCGCGTCTGGTAGAGGCGCTGGGAGAGGGGCCGGTCAATCTGGCGGGCCATTCGATGGGCGCTCTGGTATCCGCCGGGCTCGCCGTGGAGCGTCCCGATCTGGTCGTGCGCGTCGCGCTGCTGAATGCGGTCCATCGGCGCAGTCCGGAAGCGCGGAACGCAGTCATCGCCCGCGCCGCCGAGATATCCGGTGGAGACGGACGCATCGACGGGCCGCTTTCTCGTTGGTTTGGCGACGATCAGGATGATATCCGCGCCATGGTGGCCGACTGGCTGGCCGGGATGGATCTCCGGGGTTACGCGACGGCGTACCGCTCTTTCGCGGAGGGCGACACCGTCTATGCCGATCGCTTGTCGCAGATCCGTTGTCCCGCACTGCTGCTGACTGGCGAGCATGATCTCAACTCCAGCGCGCAGATGAGCCGCGACATGGCGGCGGCCATTCCGCTGGGCGAGGCGGTGATCGTTCCCGGCCATCGTCATATGGTCAACCTGACCGCTCCCGCCATCGTCAACGATGCCCTGAAAGACTGGCTCAGCCGGAGTATAGCCTATGACTGCGTTTGATCCGCGCGCCCTGCGCGACGCCTTCGGGTGTTTCATGACCGGCGTCACAGTGGTCACCACCACGGGCCCCGCCGGCGAGCCTGTCGGCTTCACGGCGAACTCGTTTTCCTCCGTCTCCCTCGATCCGCCGCTGCTGCTCGTCTCGATCGGCCGCAGCTCGCGCAACTTCGCGCATTTCGTCAACGCCGGGGGATTCGCGGTCAACGTGCTGGCCGAGGGTCAGAAAGAGGTTTCCAGCACATTCGCGCGGCCCGTCGAGGATCGCTTCGCGGACGTCGAATGGCATGCCGGGCCCGCGGGCTCGCCGGTGATCGCGGGGGCGTCGGCCTGGTTCGACTGCACCCTGTGGCAGACGGTCGAAGCCGGCGATCATGTCATCCTGCTGGGGGAAATAAGGGGCTTCTCCGCCTCGCATGAGCCGGGGCTGGGCTACTACCGGGGCGCCTACATCACCCCGGCCGCGACGGCCGCGCAGCTCCCGGCTGGTCCCGATGTCGTGATCTCGGCCATCGTCGAGGCGGCGGGGCAGGTGTTGCTTCTGGATGACGGCGCCGGCCGCTTGAGCCTGCCGGAAGCACGTGTCGGCCGTGATGGCGTCAGGCCGGCTCTGGAGAAACTGCTCGCCAGCGTGGCGCCGGGCGCGGCTTCCGGGGAAATCTATGCCGTCTATGAAGGCGAAGCCGAAGGACGGCAGCATATCGCCTTTCGTTGCGCCGCAACCTCGCCGGAGGCGTCACGCGGCGCATTCATTCCGCTCGAAACCGCCTGTCTGAAGGCGGTGGGCGACCCGGCCACGCGATCGATGCTGGACCGGCTTGCGACCGAAGCAAGGCTTGGCAACTACGGCGTCTACTTCGGGTCGCATGCCGAAGGTCAGGTTACACGCAAATAGAGAGGACACGGCATGAAGTTTTCGCTCTTCATCCACATGGAACGTGTGTCGGCGGATCAGGACCAGAAAACGCTCTACGAGGAAATGCTGGAGCTTTGCCGCATCGCCGACGAGGGCGGCCTGTACGCCATCTGGACCGGCGAACACCACGCCATGAATTTCACCATCTCGCCGAATCCGTTTCTGAACCTGATCGACATCGCGCGACAGACGAAGAACGTGCGCCTTGGCACGGGCACGGTGGTCGCCCCGTTCTGGCATCCGATCCGGCTGGCGGGCGAAGCGGCGATGACCGACCTGATCACCGGCGGCCGGCTGGAGCTGGGCATTGCGCGCGGCGCTTACAGCTTCGAGTACGAGCGGATGCTGCCCGGGCTCGACGCATGGGGCGCGGGCCAGCGCATGCGTGAACTGATCCCCGCCATCAAGAAGGTGTGGCAAGGCGATTACGAGCATCAGGGCGATTTCTGGCAGTTTCCCAAAACGACGAGTGCTCCGCTGCCGGTGCAGAAGCCGCATCCGCCGATCTGGGTTGCAGCGCGTGATCCCAACAGCCACGAATTCGCCGTGGAGAACGGCTGCAACGTGCAGGTCACGCCGCTGCATCTGGGCGATGAGGAAGTCGAGAGCCTGATGGAGCGCTTCAACGCCGCCTGCGAGAAGTTCCCCGATCAGCCCCGCCCGCAAATCATGGTGCTGCGTCACACCTATGTCGCCGACAGCGAGGCAGATGCACAGCGCGGCGCTGAAGAACTGAACCTGTTTTACAATTATTTCGGCGCGTGGTTCAAAAACGAACGTCCGATCTCGATGGGCCTCATCGAGCGGCTGACGCCGGAAGATGTCGCCGCCCATCCGTTCTATTCGCCCGAAGCGATGCGCAGGAACCAGATCGTTGGCGAGGCTCCCGAGGTCATCGCCCGCATCAAATCCTACGAGGCGCTGGGCTATGACGAATTCAGCTTCTGGATCGACAGCGGCATGAGCTTCGAGCGCAAACGCGCCTCGCTGGAGCGTTTCATCCGGGATGTCATCCCGGCTTTCGGGTGACCGGCATGCAGAGTTTTCAACACTATATCGACGGGCGCTTCGAGGACGGGGCGGCGACCTTTGAAAGTCTCGATCCGGCTGATGGCCGCCCCTGGGCGCTGATGCCCGACGCCAGCGCGGCGGATGTGGACCGTGCGGTGCGCGCTGCCGATCGGGCGTTTACCGATCCCCGGTGGGCGGGGTTGACGGCGACCGCGCGCGGAAAGCTGCTGATGCGGCTTGCCGAACTGGTGGAGGAGGCCGCGCCGCGTCTGGCGCGCCTGGAAACCCGTGACACCGGCAAGATCATCCGCGAGACATCGGCCCAGATCGCCTATGTGGCGGAGTATTATCGCTATTATGCGGGGTTGGCCGACAAGATCGAAGGCGCGCACCTGCCGATCGACAAGCCGGATATGGAAGTCTGGCTGCGGCGCGAACCCGTGGGCGTCGTGGCGGCCATCGTGCCATGGAACAGCCAGCTTTTCCTGTCCGCCGTGAAGATCGGCCCGGCGCTGGCGGCCGGTTGCACGCTGGTCGTCAAGGCCAGCGAGGATGGTCCCGCGCCGTTGCTGGAATTTGCGCGACTTATCGATCAGGCCGGTTTCCCACCCGGCGTGGTCAATGTCCTGACTGGCGGTCCAGGGGCCGGCGCGGCGCTGACCACACATCCGAAGGTCGCGCATATCGCCTTCACCGGTGGGCCGGAAACCGCGCGCCACATCGTGCGCGGCTCGGCTGAGAATCTGGCCAAAACCTCGCTGGAGCTTGGCGGCAAATCTCCTTTCATCGTCTTTGACGATGCCGATCTCGACTCCGCGGCGAATGCGCAGGTCGCGGGTATCTTCGCCGCCACGGGCCAGAGCTGCGTCGCAGGTTCCAGGCTTCTGGTCCAGGAGAGTATTCGCGAGGATTTCCTCGCCCGGCTGAAGGCAAAGGCCGAGGCCGTCACGATCGGCGCGCCCGACGATATGGCGACCGAGGTCGGCCCGCTCTGCACCCGTCGCCAGCGCGACCGGATAGAGGGCGTTGTCGCGGCCTCCGTCGCCGGCGGCGCAAGGCTCGTGACCGGCGGTGCGGCGATTGCCGGTGACGGGTTCTACTTTCCTCCCACCATTCTCGACTGCTCGTCCGTGCCGGATGCGTCATCGGTGACGGAGGAGCTTTTCGGCCCGGTCCTCTCGGTCGTGAGCTTCAGGGATGAGGACGAGGCGCTGCATCTGGCGAACGACACACGCTATGGCCTGGCATCCGGCGTGTTCACGCGTAGCCTGACCCGTGCGCATCGCATGATCAGGGGCATTCGCGCCGGCATTGTATGGGTCAACACCTACCGCGCCGTGTCGCCCATCGCGCCCTTTGGCGGGCATGGATTGTCCGGGCACGGGCGCGAAGGCGGCCTCGCCGCCGCGCTGGATTACACGACGGTCAAGACGGTCTGGCTGCGAACCTCGGACGCTCCCATTCCGGACCCTTTCGTCATGCGTTGACCATCACGCATTGAACGGTTCCGACACGGCAACAGCTGGTCGAATAAAGTGAAAATCAACAATGGAGGGTTACGTTATGAAAATGAAAGCGCTCGTTGTCGCTGCCGCCCTGACGCTCGCGGGCGGTGCGGCACAGGCACAGCAGATGGTCTTCACCTCGTGGGGCGGCACGACACAGGACGCCCAGACCAAGTACTGGGCGAAGCCCCTGACCGAAGCCACCGGCATTGCCGTGGTGCAGGATGGCCCAACCGACTACGGCAAGATCAAGGCGATGGTCGAGGCCAACGCCGTTTCGTGGGATGTGGCCGATGTGGAGTTCGACTGGGCGCTTCAGGCCGGCCAGAAAGGGCTTCTTGAGCCGCTCGATTTCACCGTGATCGACCGGGCGCAGCTCGATCCGCGTTTCGTTTCGGATTATGCGGTGGGGTCGTTCTACTATTCCTTCGTTCTGGGCTACAACTCCGCCGCTTTCCCCGGCGAAAAGCCCGCGACGCTGGCCGATCTGTTCGACACCAAGAAGTTTCCCGGCAAGCGCACCTTCTACAAATGGTCCGCCCCCGGTGTGATCGAGGCGGCGCTTCTGGCCGACGGCGTCAAGCCCGAGGATCTCTACCCGCTGGATATGGAGCGGGCTTTCGCCAAGCTCGACACGATCAAGAAAGACATCATCTGGTGGGAGGGCGGCGCGAAGAGCCAGCAATTGCTGGCGTCCGGCGAGGCGCCGATCGGCTTTTTCTGGAACGGGCGCGTGGCGGCGCTTCAGGCTGACGGCATGAACATCGGCATAAGCTGGGATCAGAACATCACCGCAGCCGACGCGCTCGTCGTGCCGAAAGGCACCAAGAACAAGGAAGCCGCGATGCGGTTCATCGCCGCCGCCACCGCCGCCAAGGCACAGGCCGACTTCGCGGCCGACACGGGCTATGCGCCCATCAACACGGGGTCGGCCGCGCTGATGAAGCCTGATGTCCGCGCGACCCTTCCCGACCAGCAGAACGCCTTGCAGATCAACGCCGACATGGCCTACTGGGCCGCGCATCGCGATGAGATCGGCAACCGCTGGTATGCCTGGCAGGCGCGCTGAAACCCGTCTTCGACACCTGCCCGAAGGCCTTGCGGCCTTCGGGCGACATGCCGGCGCGATCGGGAGGAAATATCGCTATGAGCATCATCCGCCTGGCTTTGCCCAACCGGGGGCGCGGGGGCTCGGGCCTGGCGCTGGCCATGCCGGCGGTCCTGCTTCTTCTGGCATTTTTCGTGATACCTGTGGCCATGCTTCTGCTGCGCTCGATCACGGAGCCTGAACCGGGCCTGCAGAACTACGCCGCGCTGGTCGGGTCGCCGACTTACGCCAAGGTTTTCCTGAATACGTTTTTCGTCGCCGGGATCGTGACGCTGATCACCGTGCTGATCGCCTTTCCGGTGGCCTGGGCGCTGACGATCATGCCCCGTCCCTGGGCCGCCGTCATCTTCGCGATCATCATCCTGTCGATGTGGACCAACCTTCTGGCGCGCACCTATGCATGGATGGTGCTGTTGCAGCAGACGGGACTCATCAACCGGATTCTGATCTCCATCGGCATCATCGACCAGCCACTGCAACTGACCAACAATCTGATCGGCGTGACCATCGGCATGGTCTACATCATGCTGCCCTTCATGATCCTGCCGCTTCTGGGCGTGATCCGGAAGATCGATCCGTCCATTCTTCAGGCGGCCGCGCTGTGCGGCGCGACGAGGTGGCAGGCGCTGACCAGGGTCCTGCTGCCGCTTGCGACGCCCGGCATCGCCTCCGGCGGGCTGATGGTCTTCGTCATGTCGCTGGGCTACTTCGTTACCCCCTCTCTGCTCGGCGGCACGGCCAACATGATGCTGGCCGAACTCATCGCCCAGCAGGTGCAGAGCCTTGTGAACTGGGGCATGGGCGGCGCGGCGGCCTTCATCCTGCTCGTCGTCACGCTCGGTCTCTATGCCGTGCAACTGCGGTTCTTCGAAGCCAGAGAGGGGACGCGCTGATGCTTCTCGATTTTCGCAAGCTCGGCGCATGGAAGTGGGCGCTTTCGGCGATCTGCGGGCTGATGACGCTGTTCCTGCTCCTGCCGATCCTTTTCATCGTGGCCCTGTCCTTCGGCAGTTCTCGCTGGCTCATCTTTCCACCGCCGGGCTGGACCTTGCGCTGGTATGAGGAGCTTTTCGCCGATCCGCGCTGGATAGACGCGGCGATGACCTCGGCCAAGATCGCGGTCATCGTCATGGTGCTGTCGGTGGTGCTGGGCCTGCTGGTGTCGCTGGCGCTGGTGCGCGGGCGTTTCCGGGGCAGGGCGGTGCTGCGCGCCTTCTTCCTCACGCCGATGGTCCTGCCGGTGATCATCGTCGCGGTGGCGCTTTACGCGGCCTTTCTGCGGCTGGGGCTCAGCGGCACGCTCGTGGGCTTCGTGATCGCCCATCTGGTGGTGGCGCTGCCGTTTTCGATCATTACCATTTCGGGCGCGCTGGAAACCTTCGATCCCGCCATTGAGGACGCCGCCATCCTCTGCGGCGCGAGCCCGTGGGAGGCGCGTCTGCGCGTGACCATGCCGTGCATCAGCCACGGCCTGTTCTCGGCGGCCATCTTCTCGTTCCTCATTTCATGGGACGAGGTGGTGCTGGCGATCTTCATGGCCTCGCCCTCGCTCCAGACGCTGCCGGTCAAGGTGTGGACCACGCTCAGGCAGGACCTGACACCGGTGATCGCCGCGGCCTCCACGCTTCTCATCGCGCTGACGGTGCTTCTGATGGTCATCGCCGCCCTGATCCGCAAAGGTAAAGCAAGATGACAACACCCTTTCTGCATATCAACGGCCTCCGCAAGGTCTACGGCAATGTGGTCGCCACCGACCATGTCGAGCTTGCTATCTCGAAGGGCGAATTCATGACCTTCCTCGGCCCGTCGGGCTCGGGAAAGTCGACCACACTCTATATTCTTGCGGGCTTTCAGGACCCCACCGCCGGCGACATCCTGCTGCAGGGCCGCTCGTTGCTGTCGACGCCGTCGCACAAGCGCAACATCGGCATGGTTTTCCAGCGTTACACGCTGTTTCCGCATCTCAGCGTGGGCGAGAACGTCGCTTTCCCGCTGCGCGTGCGCCGCGCCGGCAAGGACGAGATCGACCGGAAGGTGAAGAAGGCGCTCAAGCTCGTGCGTCTCGACGGGTTCGAGGATCGGATGCCTGCCAACATGTCTGGCGGCCAGCAGCAGCGCGTCGCCCTGGCGCGGGCGCTGGTCTACGATCCGCCTGTGCTGTTGATGGACGAGCCGCTTTCGGCGCTGGACAAGAAGCTGCGCGAGGAAATCCAGTTCGAGATCCGCCGGATCCATCAGGAAACCGGGGTCACGATCCTCTACGTCACCCATGATCAGGAGGAGGCATTACGGCTGTCCGACCGGATCGCCATCTTCAACAAGGGCAAGATCGAGCAGGTCGGCACCGGGCCGGAGCTTTACGCTAACCCGGCCACGCATTTCGTCGCCGACTTCATCGGCGACAGTGCGTTTCTGGGCGGCGAGCTGGCCGCTGTCGCCGACGACCGGGCTACCCTGCGCTTCGCCGACGGTGAGGTGCTGGCGGGGGTTCCGCTGCATGGAACGGGAACGGCGGGAGACAAGGCCGAGCTGATGTTGCGGCCGGAGCGGATCGAGCTGGCTGCCGGTCCCGGACGCGAGGGCGCGACGCTGCCGGTCGTTGTAGAGGATGTCACCTTCCTTGGCAACAACAGCACCGTCACCGCCCGCACCGGTTGGGGCGACGCGCTGACGGTGCGTTTGAACTTCGGCCATCCGATGATCGGCTCCGTCGCGCGCGGCGACAGGCTGCACGTGCAGTGGCAGCCCAAAGATGCTCACGTTTTTGTAAAGCCATAAGCGATGCAACTGAACGATCCGAGCCTGCTCTGTACGGATGCCCATGTCGGGGCACGTCGTGCTCCGGAGCCGCTCGCGGACGTAACGACTGCACCCGCGCGGACGAGCGAGGAGCGCGCCGCCACAATACCGGGCTGATCTCCATGGAACTTGCGCCTTTCGGCGGCATCAAGCAATCCGGCCTTGGGCGCGAAGGCTCGCATTACGGGATCGAGGATTATCTGGAGCTGAAAGACGCCTGCCTCTCGATATGAGCGCGTCACAGGCATCAAGGACCGGGGAGATTTGGCCTTCGGCCGAGCGCGCGCATGTGCGGAAAACGCTCCCTGGCTCATGTTGTTATCTCATGGCAATGACAACCTGAGACAGGTTTTGATATTGAACGAATGCTTGTCGATTAAATGATTTCATTTAATCAGAACGTTCTCTACGGAAAAATGGTCCGAAACCAGATCTGGCTGACGACCTGTGTCGCGTCATCGACGGGTAACAGCTTCTCGTCATCTGCCGGATGCGCATACCATACATAGGCGGATTGCTCGGTCATCGACGCCAAGGCTTCGAGAGACGTCCTGACGGGCCTCCCGCTGATCTCGGTTATGCCATGGTCGCGGCGCAATGCGGCGGCTACGCGGACTATATGACTTTCCCGCATATACCACCACATTTTATTGTACCGTTTATCTACCATCGTTGCTTCGATGAAGGCGCGCATGACCTTGCGGTGAGTAAGGTAGTGCGACAGGTACCCGTGATTGGATTCCAGAATCGTTTCATAGGGGGCGGTGCGAAACGTGTACCGGCCGTTGCCGCGGCTGGCCGCGTAAAGCTCGCCATGAATGCCGTGGATGATAGCCAGGAAGACATCATCCTTGTTGTCGAAATAGCGGTACAGCGCACCCATCGACAGATCGGCCTTCTCCGCCAGGTCGCTCATGCGCATGGAGACATATCCTGCGTCGCCAAAGACTTCGCGGCCGCTCTCAAGGATACGCGCCAGTGTGGCTCGCCCTTTGGGCGTGGTGGGTTGCGGCAGGTTCGGTTCTGCTGGTTTTTCCATCGTTCCAGACATTTAAAAAAGTGACATCACTCTTGTTTTTATGTGGCAGTTAGCATAGGCTCAACCCAATCAAAGGACAACCGACGATGATGAACATCGCGGGGGAATCGGGACAAATGCCATGGTGCTTTTATCTGCCTCGGAAGCCGCGTCGTGCGCTTCCGAAAAGGGAGCCGTATTGCTGGGCGATATATCCGTTGCCTTCAAACGCTTTGGCGAAGGGCAACCCGTCATATTCGTTCATGGCCTGGCTGAAGACAAGGAAAGCTGGTCGGGGGTCGTGGCGCGCCTGCCCCGGGGTATCCGCGCTCATCTGCTCGATCTGCGCGGACATGGAGGCTCCACTGTCGGAGAGGGAAACGGAACCGTATCCCAGCTTGCCGGTGATCTCACGGCCTATCTGGAAGAGGTGACGGGGCCCGCCGCCTGCGTCGGCTTCTCGTTGGGCGGAGTGGTGGCTCTGGAGGCCGCCTTGCAGCGCCCGGATCTGGTTCGCCGCGCCATCGTCATCGGCGCGTCGAGCAAGGTAGGGCGCGCCGCGGCGGGCTTTTTCGAGGCGCGCATCCAGCAGGCCATGTCGGATATCGACGGGTTTCGCCGCGCACTCGCGGAGGATACGGACGCGCAGGTCGTGTGCAACCGGCAGGATGTTGCGGCCATTGCCGCCCGTCGGATTGCCGCCGTGGGCGATGGTGCCGGTTATGTCAACGCGGCGCGCGCCATGGTGGGGCTGGCAGCCGTGTCTATGACCGAAAGGCTGCGCGACATTCGGGTGCCGGTCCACATCATCCAGGGTGAAAACGATGTCTTCTGTCCGCTAAAGGCGGCACAGATCATGCGCGATGCCATGCCGGACGCAGGCTACACCAATATCCCCGACGCCGGGCACCTGATCGCAGCTGATCAGCCCGATTTGTTGGCCCGGGAACTGTCCCGCTTGATCATTCAAAAGCATGGGAGAAGCAGATGAGCGATAGGAAGGTCGCAATAGTTACCGCCGCCGCCGGTGCGGGTATAGGCTCGGCCGTGGCCCGCCAGCTCGCCGCGGACGGCATGCAAGTCGTGATCACCGACCTGCACGAAGGGCGTATGACCAAACTCTCCGAGGAGTTGTCGCAGGTCTCCGGGGTGGAGTGCCCGTCCTACAAGCTGGATGTCAGCGATCATGCCGAGGTCGAGGCGGTATTCGGCGCGGTGGCCGACCGTTTGGGACGGATCGATGTCCTCGTCAACAACGCCGGCTGGTCCAAGATCGAACCCGTTGCCGAGATGTCCCTCGACACCTGGCAACGGTGCCTTGCCATTGACCTAACCGGGACATTCAGCTGCATGCGCTTCGCGCTGCCGCACATGATCGCTGCCCGCTCGGGGGCGATCGTCAACATCTCGTCGATTTCCGGTTGGGAAATGACCACCGAGCACGGCGCGGCCTACTCCGCGGCCAAGGCGGGCGTCATGGCGCTGACCCGTGTGGCCGCAGCCGAGAACGGCAAGCATGGCATTCGCGTCAACGCCATCGCGCCAGGGCTGATCTACAACGACTTCCTGCGCCGCATTTATCCCGACGAATTTTTCGACAGTTATCTCGAAAAGAAGGCAGTCGTTAACCGGCTCGGCCGCCCTGAGGACATAGCGCATCTTGTGTCGTTCCTCGTCGATGACGTTAAAGCGGGATATATTACTGGAGAAACATATGGTGTGAGCGGCGGAGTGCATCCGCATGCTTGACAGGAACGACATTTTCGTCGGCGCTGCCCCCTCGGCCTGCAGTCTATTGGGCGCTTTCCGGCGCCGTGATCTCTCGCCGGTCGAAGTTGCCGGTGCGTCGCTGGAACGGATCCGCGATTGCGACGACACGCTCAAGGCCATGGTGCTCGTGCTCGACCAACTTGCGCTGACCCAGGCGAGGCAGGCCGAGGACGCATGGCGGACGGGGGATTCGGCGCCGCTGGCCGGCGTTCCGATCACCATCAAGGACACCTTCGATATCGCGGGATCCGTCACCACGCGGGGGTCGCTGATACACAGTCGACACCGCGCCTTCGAGGACAGCGGTGCCGTGCGGCGGTTGCGCGCCGCGGGGGCGGTTTTTGTCGGGAAGACCAACACGGCCGAGTTCGGCCAGTCCGCCACCTGCGAGAACCGTCTCCCGCAGGTCACCCGCAACCCGTGGAATCTGCGCGCGACACCGGGAGGCTCAAGCGGCGGGGCGGCTGTGTCGGTGGCGGCGGGATATGTGCCGCTGGCGCTCGGCGCCGACGGCGGCGGCTCCATCCGCATCCCCGCCGCCATGACAGGCATCTTCGGCTTTAAACCGAGTTACGGGCTTTGCGCCGACGAGGGCGGCTTCCGGGCCATGAGCGAGTTCGCCTGTGCCGGCCCCATGTCGCACGAGGTTGCCGATGCGCGGCTCTTCCTGTCGGTTCTCGCGGACAAGGATTTGCCGCGCCAAAGCGTTCGTGAAGCGTTGCGCATCGGACTGTGCGTTTCGCCCGACGATCATCCCGTGGATCCCGGTATCCGCGCGGCAGTGGTGAAGGCGGCCGCCGCTCTCCGTGATCTCGGGCATGAGGTCGAGGAGATCGATCTGGATCTGCGCGGCTGGGATGAAGTGTTCAATGCTCTGGTTCTGGCTGAGGAATGGCGCGAACGCGGGTTCATGCTCGATTATTGCGGCGACGACCTGAGCGACTACGCGCTGGCGAGCTTGCGCGCCGCGACGAGCCTGAGCGTCGAGCAGGTTGCTGCGGCGCGCAGCCGGCACGCCGGGTACCGAGCACGCATTGCCGGGCTGTTCGACGGGTTCGATGTCCTGCTGACGCCGGCAACCGCCTCGCCGGCGTTTACTATCGGAGCGCGCCCGCGTGAGATCGACGGGCAGAGGGTCAGCGGCCTTTGGGGGGCGTTTCCTTTCACCAGCCCGTTCAACGTCGGGGGAAATCCGGCGGCGGCGATCCCCTGTGATACGACCGGCGGGCTGCCGGTTTCGGTCCAGCTCGTCGGGCGCGCCGGGCAGGATGGGCCGCTCCTCGATCTAGCGGAGGATCTGGAGGAGGCGTTGACGTTCGGCGAGCGGATCGCGGCACTGCAGTTCACAGGGCGGGTCGGGAATGGATGACCTGCGCGTCGAAACGCCGGGCGACGGCGTCCGCCTGCTCGTACTCTCCCGCGATGCGCGGCGCAATGCGCTCTCGCGCAAGCTGATCGGCGCGCTGCGCGACGCTGTCGCCGCAGCGCGGGTCGAGGGTTTGCGGGCCATCGTCATCGCTGCTGAGGGGCGTGTCTTCTCCGCCGGCGCGGATTTTGCGGAGCTGGACGGCAGCGTGGCGGATATCGCCTTCGACGAGGAGATGTCGGCGCTCACCGCGAGCCTGCGGGACAGCGCGCTGATTTCCGTTGTGGCGATCAACGGCGCATGTATCGGCGCGGGGCTCGACCTCGCACTCGCCTGCGACTTCAGGGTCGCCTCGCCCGATGCGATCTTCGCCCTTCCCGCGGTGCGGATGGGGATCCTCTACAATCCGCGGCGGCTGGCGCAGATACTGCCACGGATGAGCCATGCGGCCGCCACGCGGCTGCTGCTGCTCGCCGAGCGGCTGGACTGCACTGACGCCCGGATCGGCGGGATCGTCACCCATGTCGCGGATCGGCCGGGTGCGGATGCGGTGCGCGAACGCGCGTTGGAAATCGCCGCAGCAGCGGTGGGGCTTCCCTCGCTCGCGCAGGAAGCAGCGAAGGCCTTCGTCGCATCGTGCGAAAGCCCCGATTTCAAGGTTGCGGATTGGGAGGCACGGCGGCTCGAACTGCTGGCTTCAGACCAGCGGCGAGAGGCGCTGGAGCAAGCAAGGACGAAAAAATGAAGCATCCGGAAACATTTCACGATCTGATCGGCCTCGACCTCGGCACGCAGGAGATCGGCTGGACCGAGAAGGACGCGATCCTCTATGCCCTGGCCTGCGGGGCGAGGGCGCACGAACTCGATCTGGTCTATGAGCGCGACCTGCGGCCTCTGCCCGGCCTTGTAAGCGCGCTCGGCTTGTGGGCGGTGGAGCGGTGCGGCGATCTGGGCGTATACGACCGGAAGAAGTCGCTACATGTGTCCCAGGGGATTGATATCCACGCGCACGAGGGCGGCGCATTTCTGCCGCGCAGTGCACGTTTTCCCGCTCGGGCACGGGTCGCGGCGGTATGGGACAAAGGCAAGGCTACCATCGTCGAGATCGAGGTCACCAGCGTATTCTTCAGCGCCACCTATTCCATATTCCTGCCCGGCATCGGGGGCTGGGGAGGGCTGAACGCGCCTGCTCCCGCCAAAGCGGACGCATTGCCCGCGCTGGCGCCGCTGGCCGAGTACGCGACATCGCCAGAGCAGGCGGTGCTTTATCGGCTGACCGGAGATCTGCATCCGGTGCACGTCGATCCCGAGATAGCACGCGGCTACGGCTTCGATCGGCCGATCCTGCACGGGCTGTGCACGCTTGGCATAGCGCTGAAACTGCTGGGGCCGGCGTTCGGCGATCATCCAGCCGCGTTGCAGGCCGCGACCGCGCGCCTGAGTTCACCTGTGTTGCCCGGTGATGTCCTGACGCTGCGCGCCGCGCCGCAGGAGGGAGGCGTGGCGTTCGACGTCGTCGTAGGAGATCGGCAGGTGCTCAAGGACGGCTGGGCCCGCTACGCGCCTGGAAGCTGAAGCGATTTCGGATTAGACGGAATCGCTTGATCAATAAGAAATCCTTAAAAATCAAAAAATTAGAGGAATTTCGCGTTTTAACGAAAGCAGGGCGCCTCTAAAGAGCGATCAAACCAGAGAGGGAATATATAAATGAAAAATTCCATTTGCAGGGCGGCCATGGTGTTCACGTTGGCGCTTTGGCCTCTTGGACATGCACTGGCCGACAGCATCAGGATCGGCGAGATGTCATCCTATTCCGCCAACCCGCAATCGACCGATGCCTATCGCAAGGGTTGGGAGCTGGCGGTCAAGGAGATCAATGCCGCTGGCGGCGTGCTCGGCAAGCCCCTTGAGGTCATCTCGCGCGACGATACGGGCAAGCCCGACGCCGGGCTGCGCGCCGCGCAGGAACTCGTGACCAACGAGAAGGTCGCCTTGCTGACGGGTACCTATCTGTCGCATGTCGCGGTTGCGGTGGCGGATTTCGCCAACACCAACAAGATCTTCTTCCTCGTCGGCCAGCCGCAGAGCGATGCGCTGGTGTGGGAGAGGGGTAATCGTTACACGTTCCGTCTGTTCAACAGCAACCGCTCCCAGGTTCTGGCGCTGGCGAAGATGGCGGCCGAGCTGCCGGCGAAGCGCTGGGCGACGATCGCGCCGAACTATGAGTTCGGTCAGTCGGCGGTTGCCGGGTTCCGCCAGGAGCTGCAGCGTCTTCGTCCCGATGTCGAATTCGTCAACGAGCAATGGCCGGCTCTCGGCAAGCTGGAGGCCGGCGCAACCGTTCAGGCCATGATCGCAGCCCGCCCCGACGCGGTGTTCAATGCGACGTTCGGAGCCGATCTGGCGAAATTCGTTCGCGAGGGCAACATGCGCGGCCTGTTCGAGGGGCGCGAGGTCTTTTCGGTGCTGACGGGGCTGCCCGAGTATCTTGAGCCCCTGGGCAACGAGGCGCCGGCGGGTTGGATCGTTACCGGCTATCCGGCGGAGCAGGTCGACACGCCAGCACACAAGGCGTTCCGCGATGCCTACGAAAAAGCCTACGGTCTTTCGCCCAAGGTCGGTTCGCTGATCGGCTACAGCGAGATGCAGGCCATCAAGGCCATCATCGAGAAGGCGGGCAGCACGGACACCGAGGCCCTGATCGCCGCGGCGCGCGGGGTGAAGTTTGAAACACCTGTCGGCCCGCTGACGTTCCGGCCGCAGGATCATCAGTCGACGTTCGGCTTCTTCATCGGAAAGCTCGCCGTCGAGAACGGCAAGGGCAAGATGGTCGACTGGAAGTTCTACGACGGCGCCGACTATCAGTTGCCCGACGACGTCGTCAAGACGCTTCGTCCCCACGCAGCAACCCAGTAACCGGCGAGGCGGCCGGTCGCACCGACATGGCCGCCACCCGTGCCGACAGACGCAAAACCCGCGCCCCCCGAGATGTGTCCGCGCGCGTTTCGCGACGGACGGGGTTTGTCCGCAGTGCCGAGGACCGAAGGTCATGTATGACGCATCCACGCTGTTCGTTCAGCTTCTGAACGGCCTATCCTACTCATCGACGCTGTTCCTTGTCGCTTCGGGACTGGCGCTGATCTTCGGTGTCTCGAAGATCGTCAACTTCGCCCACGGTTCATTCTACATGCTGGGCGCCTATGTCGCCCTGACGGTGATCAGCATCATGCCGAACACCGCATATGGCTTCTGGGGCGGGGTGCTCATCGCCGCGCTGATCGTGGGGGTGGTCGGCTGCCTGATCGAGGTCACGATCCTGCGGCGCATCTACAGCGCGCCGGAGGTGTTCCAGATCCTCGTCACCTTCGGACTGGTGCTGGTATTCCAGAACCTGATCTTCGAGTTCTGGGGGCCGGACGAGGTGCTTGCGCCGCGCGTGCCGGGCCTGCGCGGGGCGGTGACGATCTTCGGCGAGCGCATCCCGCAGTACAATATCGTGCTGATCTTCGTGGGCCCGATCTTCCTCGGGCTGCTGTGGTGGCTTACCCACCGCACCCGCTGGGGCCGGCTGATCCGGGCGGCAACCCAGGATCGCGAGATGGTCGCCTCGCTCGGCGTGAACCAGACGACCCTGTTCACCGTCGTGTTCTTCATCGGCACCTTTCTGGCGGGGCTTGCGGGCGCGCTGCAGATCCCCAAGGAATCCGCCAATCTCCAGATGGATATCAACATCGTCGTCGACGCCTTCGTGATCGTGGTGATCGGCGGCATGGGCTCGATCCTTGGTGCGTTCCTCGCCGCCGTGTTGGTGGGGGTGATCAATGCCTTCGGCGTCCTGTTCTTTCCGCAGGCGGTGTCGGTGCTGATCTTCCTCGTGATGGTGCTGATCCTGATCTTCCGCCCCAACGGCCTCATGGGCGGACGCCTGATACCGCAGCGCCCGAGCGATCTGTCCATCGATCAGCCGTTCCGCCCGCAGTCGCGGCGCGCGCAGCAGGCGACGCTTGCCGTCATCCTCGCGCTGGCGCTGCTGCCCCTGCTGGCGCCGATCTACGTGGAGGTGATGATGACGGAGGTCTTCATCCTGGCTATATTCGCCAGCAGCCTGCACTTCCTTCTGTCGGTCGGCGGCATCGTCTCCTTCGGGCACGCCGCTTATTATGGGCTCGGTTCCTATGCGGCCGCGCTCGTGGCGACGCGCCTCGGCCTGCCGATGGGGGCGGGGATCGTGGCGGCGATGCTGGCCGCCGCGTTGGGCGGCGTGGTGTTCGGCTGGTTCTGCACCCGCCTCAGGGGTGTCTATCTCGCCATGCTGACGCTGGCGTTTGCGCAGATCCTGCACGCGCTGTCGGTGCAGATGGTGTCGTTCACCGGCGGTGATAACGGCATCGTCGGTCTTGCCCGCCCCGCATGGCTGAATTCCCACGTCGCCTACTACTATCTGGCGCTCGGCGCGGTGGTGGTTGCTACCTATCTGATGCGGCGGGCGCTCTACGCACCCTTCGGCTACGCATTTCGATCCGGCCGTGACTCGCTGCCGCGCTCCGCCGCGATCGGCATCAACGTCGCCCTCATCCAGTGGGGCGCCTTTGTTCTGGCGGGCGCCTTCGCCGGGCTTGCGGGCGCGTTGATGGCCTATCACCGCGGTTCCGTCTTCCCGACGGATTTCTCCGTCGCGACTACGGTCGATGCGCTGGTGATGGTGCTGGTGGGCGGGGTGCAGTCCGTCAGCGGGCCGCTGATCGGCGCCCTTGGCTATCACATCGTCTCGGTCGAGTTGATCCGCAACCTCTCCGACTACTGGCGGCTGATACTCGGCATCTTCATCATCCTGTTCGTGCTCAAGATGCCTCAGGGGATCGTCGGCGCGTTCATGGGCCGCTTCGGAAAGGGTGAGAGATGAGCACTCTGACAGTCAACGGTATCAGCAAGTCGTTCTATGGCGTCAAGGCGGTGCAGGGCGTGTCCTTCGAGATCGGTCCGGGCCAGATAATGGCGCTGATCGGGCCGAATGGTGCCGGCAAGTCGACCTGCTTCAACATGCTGAACGGCCAGCTTCGCCCTGATACCGGTTCAGTGACCTTCGGCGGGCACGACATCACCGGCAGTGCTCCGAGCGAGATATGGCGCCATGGGGTCGGGCGCACTTTTCAGATCGCGCAGACCTTCGGCTCGATGACAGTGCGCGAGAATGTGCAGATGGTGCTGCATTCGGTCAATCGCCGCCTGTGGGGGCTTTGGTCGCCGCTCATGGCGGGCTATGCCGCGGAGGCGGATGAGCTTTTGGAGGCGGTCGGCATGCAGGAACAAGCCGATCGAGCCTGCTGCGTTCTGGCTTATGGCGACGTGAAGCGGCTGGAGCTGGCGATGGCTCTCGCTAATCGCCCGCGGCTTCTGCTGATGGACGAGCCGACCGCGGGCATGGCGCCCAAGGAGCGTAACGAACTGATGAGCCTCACGGCCCGTTTGGTGACTGAGCGCGGCCTGTCGGTTCTTTTCACCGAGCACAGTGTCGATGTCGTGTTCGAGCATGCGAACACGGTCGTGGTGATGTCGCGTGGCCAGTTGATCGCCAGGGGAACTCCCGAGGAAATTCGCGAGGATCCGTTGGTACAGGAGGTCTATCTGGGCAGTGGCGCTTTCCTCGAAACATCGGGTATCGGACAATGAACACACCAATACTGGAAGTGAACGGTCTGAATGCGTCCTATGGGCGAGCCCAGATCCTGTTCGACGTGAGTCTCAAGGTCCATCCCAACGAGGTCGTCGCCGTCATGGGGCGTAACGGGGCCGGAAAGTCGACGACCTTTAAGGCGATCATGGGCCATCTGCGCAACCGTTCAGGTTCGGTGCGACTGCGCGGCGAGCAGATCGAGAAGCTGCCGGTCTATCAGGTAGCCCGGCGCGGCCTCG
The DNA here is from genome assembly GCF_042432495.1 of Pseudochelatococcus lubricantis. NCBI lineage: Bacteria > Pseudomonadati > Pseudomonadota > Alphaproteobacteria > Hyphomicrobiales > Chelatococcaceae > Pseudochelatococcus > Pseudochelatococcus lubricantis. The sequence continues at coordinate 41,035 of NZ_JBHLXC010000001.1, forward strand.
GCTTCGTCCCTGAGGACCGGCGTATATTCTCGGAGCTGACGGTGCTTGAGAATCTCGACCTCGGGCGCCAGCCTCCGCGCGACGGCGCCGCGACATGGACGATTGAGACGCTGTTCGAGGTGTTCCCGAACCTCGCCGCGATGCCGCATCGCCCCGGTTCGGACATGAGCGGCGGCGAACAGCAGATGCTCACCATCGCGCGCACCCTGATGGGCAATCCCTATCTCGTGCTTCTCGACGAACCCTCCGAGGGCGTGGCGCCAGTGATCGTCGAGCGTCTGGCGCGCCTCATCCTCGATCTCAAGGCACAGGGGCTGACGATCCTGCTCTCCGAACAGAACCTCGCTTTCGCGGCAGCGCTGGCGGATCGCGTGTATGTGCTCGACCGCGGGCAAATCGTCTTCGACGGTACCATGGCGGAACTCTCGGCCAACGAGGCTGTCTGCCGCGCTTATCTGACGATGTAGGAAGGAAAACGCAATGTCCGATCACGAAATCTCCGCCCACGACGCCGCTGCCGACGAGGTTTCCGCTATCGTCGAGGGCGTGCGGCAATTCGTGCGCCGCGAGATCGCGCCCCGCGTCGCACGGCTGGAGGAAGCCGACGGTTTTCCGCAGGACGTCGTCGACGCCATGGCCGGGCTTGGCCTGTTCGGCATGGTCATCCCCGAAAGCCACGGCGGGCTCGACCTTCCGCTCGCGGATTATGTGGCGATCATGGAGGAGCTGGCGGCGGGCTGGTCCGCGATGCCCAGTTTCCTCAACAGCCACTGCACTGTGGCACGGTTGATCGCGCTTTACGGCACCGAGGCGCAGAAGGCGCGCTACCTGCCGCAACTGGCCGACGGGTCGCGGCGCGGCGCGATCGTGCTGACGGAGCCTTCGGCCGGTTCCGATCTGAAGCAGATCCGCACCCAGGCGGTGCCGCAGCCTGACGGCAGCTATGTGCTGAACGGCCAGAAGACCTTCATCACCAACGGGCTGCGCGCCGGCCTGCACATCGTCCTCGCACGCGCGCCCGCCGTCGACGGAAAGGGGCCGATCAGCCTCTTCATCGTCGAGCCGGAAACGCCGGGCTTCGAGGTGACGCGCGTCATCGACAAGATGGGGTTCAAGCACGTCGATACGGCGGAACTGCGCTTCGATGACGTTCGCCTCGGGGCGGACGCCCTGCTCGGCGGGGAGACGGGCAAGGGGCTGCCGCAGGTGCTGTCGATGCTCGAAACCGGCAGGCTCGCCATGGCGGGGACGGCGCTTGGCATGGCGCGCCAGGCGTTGTCGATCGCCCTGCAATACGCCAAGGACCGGGAAGCCTTCGGCCAGCCGATCGCGGGGCATCAGGCGGTTCAGATCCACCTGGCCAACATGGCGACCCAGCTCGTCGCGGCGCGGGCGCTGCTCGGGGAGGCGTTGCGCCACAAGGCACGATACGGGCGCGCGGACATGTTCGCCTCCATGGCGAAGCTTTTCGCCACCGAAACCACCATGCAGATCACCCAGGATGCCATGCGCGTGCTGGGCGGCTATGGCTATGTCGCTGAGTTTCCCATCGAGCGCCTTTACCGCGAGGCGCCCATCTACGTGCTGACCGAGGGCACTAACGAGATCCAGCGCATCATCATCGCACGCGAGATGATCAAGGCCGACGGACCCGAGCGACTCGGCCTCGTATGAGCGGCCGGCAAATGATCAGCCGGCAAGTGATCAGCCGGCAAGGAGCAGGAGCATGAATTTTACCGATATCGTCTCGCCGGTGCTGCGCCATGCAGCCGCGCGGCCCGATCACCCCGCTTTCGTGTTCAACAATGAGATCACGTCCTATGGGGCGCTGGTGGATGAGGGGCGCCGGGCCGCGACCGCGTTGCTGGATGCCGGCATCCAGAAGGGCGATCGTGTTGCCGTGTTGTCCGCGAACCGGCCCGAGATCTTCTCGCTCTACCTGGGCATGGCCATGATCGGCGCCGCCATCGTGCCCGTGAACGCGGATTTCGCCCCTCATGAAATCCGCTATATCCTCGATCACTGCGGGGCGAAGCTGCTGATTGAGGCCGACGAACTGACGCCGACGGTCGAGCGTGCCGTCGAGGAGCTGGAGCCCGCTCCCCTGCGCGAGACCTTCGACGGATTTCTCGCGCGGGCCAGGGCAGCCGAGCCCTGTATGGAGCCGCAAGCGGCGGCGGGGAATGATCTCGTCCTCCTGTGCTACACATCGGGCACGACCTCCACGCCGAAGGGCGTCGCGGCGACCCATGCCAACGAGCTTGCGTCGGGCCTCGCTTACAGCGGCATGTGGTGCATCGGTCCCGAGGATCGCATCCTGGTGATGCTGCCGCTGACGTTCAGCTACGGCTTTCACGCCGCGACTTACGTCGCCCTGCTGAGCGGCGCGACGGTGCTGCTCGCGCCGAAGTTCCATCCGCGCCTCGCGCTGGAGGCCATCGAGAACCTGCGGCCCACGGTATTTCTCGGCGTGCCGACGATGTACGCCATGATGGCCGACGTGGCGCGCAAGGACGGGCGGTGTTACGACGTTTCCTCGCTGCGGCTGTGCGCAGCCTCGGGGGCGGCGCTCAACGAGCAGATCGAGGCGGATTGCCGGCAGTCCATCGGCATCACGGTTCGCCCCTATTACGCGATGACGGAGGTGCGGCCGATCTTTTCATTCGACCTGCGTCTGGCCAGCCAGCCGCCCGCGGGCTCGGTCGGCCGCCTGATCGCGCCGACCGAGATCCGCCTGGTCGACGACAAGGGCGCCGAGGTGCCGGGGGGCGAGGTGGGCGAGCTATGGGTGCGCGGCCCGAGCTTTTCGGGAGCGTACTACCGCGATCCGGTCCGCACCGCCGAGGCGATGACGGACGGATGGTTCCGCACCGGCGATCTGGTCGCATGCGAGGAGGGGAATTTCTTCATCGTCGGGCGCAACCGCGATCAGATCATCTCGGGCGGTGCCAAGATTGCACCCATCGAGGTCGAGAACGCGCTGCTCGCCCATCCCGGCATCGCCGCCGCGGCCGTGGTCGGCAGCCCCGATCCGGTTTTTGGGCAGGTGGTGAAGGCGGTCGTCGTCAAGGCCGATCCCGAATTGAACGAGGATGACGTTCTCGTCCATTGCCGCAGCTGCATCGCCGAATACAAGGTGCCGCGCATCGTCGCCTTCCTCGACGAGCTGCCCGTCGCGCCGTCGGGCAAGGTGCAGAAGTCCAAGCTGGTCTGACCATGGCGAAGTCCGCATCCGCGAGCGCTGCGATCGTCATGCGAGGCGTGCTGGCGGGGATTGCCGCGGCGACGATCTGGAGCGGGTGGTATGTCCTTGCCCGGCATGGCGTCACGGCTGGCGGGCTGGACCCCTACGACCTGGCGGCGCTCCGGTTTATGGTGGCCGCGCCGATCCTGATGCTGCTGGTGCGTCGGGTTCCCTTTCCCATGGTCAAGCTGCCGCTTGCGCTGCTGATGACGCTCGGCGTCGGACCGCCGTTCGTCATCCTTGTCGGCCATGGTTTCCTCGCCGCCCCGGCGCTGTTCGGAGGGGCCGTTTCGGCAAGCTCGGGCGTGGTGTTCACGCTGCTCGGCGGCACGCTGTTTCTGGGGGAGCGCCTGAGCAGAGTACAAGCCGGCGGTATTGCGATAACCCTCGTGGGCCTTGTGTGGCTGGCAATGGCTGCGGGCGGGAGCGGCCACATAGGCTATTTCCTGGCGGGCGGGGTTCTGTGGGCCGTGTACGGCGTAGCGTTCCGCCGCAGCGGCCTGACCGCGCTGGAGGCGGTGACAACGGTGGCGCTCCTCTCGGCCCTCGTTTACCTGCCGTTCTACTTCTGGCTGGCTGGCGCGCGGATACTGGCGGCCACGTCACAGGAACTCGTGCTGCAAGGGCTGGGGCAGGGCGTTTTAACAGGTATCGTGGCGCTTGCGCTGCATGCCTGCGCGGTGGCCGATCTGGGGGCCATCAAGGGTGCGCTGTTCCAGTCGTTGGTTCCGGCGTTCACCCTGATACTCGCGGCTGCCTTTCTGAGGGAGATACCCGATCCGGCCGAAATCGCCGCGATACTGATCATCCTGTGGGGTGTGTATATGGCGCTGAAGTACCGGGCATGAAGCGACGGGCATTCAAAGCTCCCGTCGTTTCAGATAGTTGGTTGGGCGCCGTTGCGTCCTTCTTTTCCTTGTCTCATGGAGTGCCGCAGGTCGATGACCGGTGCCTTTGACCTCGCCGTTCCCCTGCTAGAATCTGTCTTGTTTACGTTGAAACAGGACAGATTCTCGTTTCCTTATCTTGAGCGAATTCTGATCGGAACGCGCTCTCATCAGGCTCTCCAACATCTGTGAGAAGCACCGTGTTTAGGAGGCAGGCAACTGGCAGCTCACATCCCGCCATGTGCCGGCGCCGGTCGCCGTCTTCGTCCGCGCCAACCCAATCAGTGCCTGCGCCCGCCCGGCGCAATGCCCCTCGCTTCGGGCGACGGTATAAGACGCGCGCATAATATGCGCACTTCTCGGCATTAGACGCGGGAAGGCGCGTCTTTATACGATCCCTCCATGCATCAGGCATGGAGTTGATAGATGAAGATCACAGGGGCAGAGATCTATCTTGCGAAGATCGATGGCCGGAGCCCGGTTATTCTCAAGGTCGAGACAAGCGAGAACATCTCGGGGTTGGGAGAGGCGGCGCTGGCCTACGGCTCGGGAGCGTCGGCGGTGTCGCAACTGATCGCCGAGTTCTGCGAGCGCTTTCTCATCGGCAAGGACCCTTTCCGGATCGAGGAAATCTGGAGCGAACTCTACGATCACACCTTCTGGGCGAAGGGCGGGGGGCCGATTGTCTTCGCCGCCATCAGCGCCATCGAACAGACCTTGTGGGACATCAAGGCGCGCGCGCTCGGCGTGCCGGTCTATGAGCTGCTGGGCGGCAAGTTCCGCGACGACGTGCGCGTCTATGGCAACGGCTGGTCGTTTCGTGCCCAGACGCCGGTCGAGATGGCCCGCGCTGCGGAGAAAGCCGTGGCATCGGGATACGACGCCCTGAAGCTATACCCCCTGGGCAAGCCGATCCCCAACCATCCGAACGGCATCTTCACCCATGTTTCGCGGCGTGAATACGAACGCGCCGATCGTAACCGGGCCGTCGCCATGGTGCGGGCGGTGCGCGAAGCCGTCGGCCCGGATGTCGACATCATGGTGGATATGAGTGCGGAGCTGACCACCGACGCCATCATCCAGGTCGGCCGTGCCCTTGAGGAATTCGATCTGCTGTTCTTCGAGGAACCCGTCGATCCCACCAACGTGCCAGCGCTGAAGAAAGTTGCCGACAAGCTCGACGTGTCGATCGCCGTGGGCGAGCGGCTGTACAGCCGATACGGCTTCCGCGCCGTGCTGGAGCAGCAAGCGGCGGCCATCCTGCAGCCGGATATCGGTAACACCGGTGGCCTGATGGAAACGAAGAAGATCGCCGCCATGGCCGAGGTCTACAGCATGCGCATCGCCCCGCACGTCTGCGCCGGGCCTGTCGCCAGCGCCGTGGCGTTGCATCTCGACGCCTGCATTCCGAACTTTCTCATTCAGGAACTCTATCCTTTCCGGGTTCCCGAGCATTACGCCCTCGTGGACGATCCGGTCGAGCCGAAGGTGCGCAACGGGCGGGTCGCGATCCCGACACGTCCCGGCTATGGCGTCGATCTCGTGCCCGAGCGGGTGGCGCCCTATCTCTTCCACCGCGTCACTGCCAGCGCGTGATGCCGAAGGTAGGCTTCGCCGATTTCGGAAAAGACGCGACAACAAATAGATGAACCATTGTGGGCGAAGTTGCCCCCTGACGGGTCTAATATCATGGCCGATGAAACGCTGCGCATCTATGTCGAGAACAGCAGGGAACGCGATCCTGCCTACAGGATCACGGAAGAGGCTGTGAGGCGCGCCTTGTCGCCGGTGGCGCTGCCGGCGATCATCGATGTCCGGTATGGCGACGAGCGCGACGAGCGGGCGATACGCGCCGCGCACGTGTTCGTCGCCGGCCGGCTCGACATGGGGATGCTGTCGGCGTGGGGCGAGCGCCTGCGCATCGTCCACTGCACCAGCGCGGGCGTCGAGAGCTATATGCCGCTCGACTGGCTGCCGCCGGGCGCCGTGCTGACCAACAGCAGCGGCGTTCACGCGGCGAAGGCGGGCGAGTTCGGGCTGCTGGCCGTCCTCATGCTGCATCAGGGCATTCCGGCCTATGCCACGTTGCAGCGGCAGCACAGGTGGCAGCGGTCTCTTTCGTCGACGATCGCCGGCCGGAAGGTGCTCCTCTACGGCGTCGGCGCGCTCGGCGGCGCCGTCGCCGAGCGGCTGCGGCCGCTCGGCCTCGATATCGTGGGCGTGCGCCGCAGCGGCGAGCCTCATCCCGCCGTCGGGCGGACGATCCGGCCCGACCGGCTTGCGGACGAACTGGCGGATACCGACTTTCTGATTCTTGCCTGTCCGCTGACGCCCGAGACGAAGGGCGCGATCGGACGGGCCGAACTGGCGGCACTCAAGCCCGGCGCGTCAGTCGTCAACATGGCGCGCGCAGCCGTCATGGACTACGACGCGCTGGCCGGGCTCCTGGCGGAAGGACATCTTTCCGGCGCCATCCTCGACGTGTTCGACAGGGAGCCCTTGCCCGAGACATCCCCCCTGTGGGACGTGCCGAATCTGTTCATCACGCCGCATATCTCGGCGGACGATCCGCACGGCTACGTCGACCGCTGCCTGGCGATACTGGCCGAAAACCTGGCCCGGCAGGCGGACGGGCTTCCCCTCCGCAATGTCGTGGATGGCCGGCGCGGATACTGACCTGGCATACCGCCCGCCGCCCTATCGCATCGGGTTCCTGATCCACGGTCCCGGTTCCTGCAGGAGCCCGAATGCCTGTTTTGCCTCGTCCGTTTTCAGCGTGTCGAAACGGTTCAGGGTATCGAGCAGGAAAGAGGTGCTGTGCTTTTGCGCAAGCTCGCGGAAGCTTTGCGTGAGGCCGGTGATGGGGCGCTGGGGCGGAAATATCATCATGGTGCGGAAGGTGATGCGCGGCAGAAAGGGGCGCACCGCCAGGCTGTCCGTTGAAATGGCGTGCAGGCAATAGGGGTTGACCAGGCCAATGCCGAGCCCGTGCTGCACGAAATGGCAGATGGAAAGCGCATAATGCGTTTCAGCCACGATATTGCGCTCGCCGCCCACGCGCTCGAACATTGCGTCGATCCGCTGCCGCGCCCGATCCGTGCGTGACAGCGACACGAACGGCTCGCCGACGATGTCGCGGGCCTCGATGACCGTCCGTTCCGCCAGCCTGTGGCCGACGGGCATGACACATACCGCTGGCGGCATGGCATATTGCTCCGCCATGACGCCGGTGCTGTCGATTTCTTCCGCCGCGAATCCCACATCGAATTGCCCCGCCGCGACAAGATCGCGGACGGCGTCGGAATTGGCCGATTCCATGGAAATGGAAATCCGCGCCTGATTTTCCTGCATGAACCGCGAAATCAGAAACGGAATCAGGGAAAATCCCAGCGCCGGAAGCGCTGCGATGCGCAAATTGCCGGAGCCGTGGTTACGGATGTCCGCCGCCACCATTTTCAGCCGTTCGAGGACGAGAAACGAGCGGTCCACTTCCTTGTGAAAGAGGGAACCCTCGAAGGTGGGCACGAGGCGGCCGTTTATCCTTTCGAAAAGCGTGAGTTGAGTCGCCTTTTCCAGTTGCTTGATCAGACGGCTGATGGCGGGCTGCGAAACGCCCAGCAACTCGGCCGCGCGCGTCGTGGTGCCTACGGCCATGACGGCATTGAAGGCTTCTATCTGTCGAAAATTCACCGATGCGCCCCATAAGGTGAGTGAATAAGGTATGCATACAACCGTATTTGCGGAGGGGCTACCTTCCTACATATCATTCCAAAGAAGAGAGCCCGGCAAGGGCTGAAGCGGGAACGTCCCGGTCGCGGGCAATGGTCGAATTATCGTGAAGTGGCGTCAATCCGCGCGTCATCGAAAAATCGTTCTGCTCCACGCCGGTGCCTTCTGACCCGGACGCCGGCCCAGGGGCGTGTCCTGCGCGATGCGCGTTCGACGTCGCACGGGGTGGGCCGGGAAGAGGCGCAGAGATGTCCGGCACTCGCAAATTCATAAGGGGAACAATGCAATGATCGCAAAAGACAGCAGGCGTGGGTTTTCTTTTTCCCGCAGAGGTTTTCTCGGTGCGTTGGTCATAGCGGGCGGGCTGCCGGTCGGCATTGCCCGGGCCGCCGCTGGCGCGAAGCCCGTGCGGTTCGGGCTGTCTTCGTTTCCGCCCAACCTGCATCCGTTCGAGTATACCGGAACTGCATCGCTCACCGTCAAGCTGATGCTGTATCGCGGGCTGCTGTCCTATGCTCCGGATGGCACGTTGCGCCCTGAACTGGCGCAAGAGTGGCGCCAGGTCGACCCCGTCACCTACGAATTCGTTTTGCGCGAGAACGCCCGTTTCCACGATGGAACGCCGGTACTCGCCGAAGACGTGAAATATTCCTTCGAGCTGATCGCGGACGAGAAGTCCACCGCGCATCTGCGCAAGGATTTCCAGATCGTGAAAACGTTCGAGGTCTTCGGCGAGCGTTCGTTGCGCATCGTGTTGAAGCAGCCCAGCGTCACCTTCCCGCAGGTGCTGGCGGCGGGGTACGCGGTTGTCGTGTCGCGCCGGTCGGCCGCTCCGAACTTCATCGGCGCCGGCCCGTTCACCCTCGACAATGTCGAGCGCGGCTCTTCCGTCACCGTGAAGGCGTTTCCGGAGTTCTTCCGCGCCGGCGTGCCCGGGCCTTCCGCGATCCACTTCATTGCCATGCCCGACGAGAGCCTGCGTATCGCCGCTCTCGAGTCGGGTGACGTCGACATCATCGAATACGTGTCGACACAGTATTTCGACCGGCTGAAGAACGGGGCAGACGTCGGCCTCGAATCCGCGAACGGTCCGTTCATGTATCTCCTGTTCAACGTCCAGGAAGGTCCCTTTACCGATCCTCGCCTGCGCCATGCCGTTGCCTGCGGGATTGACCGGAACGCCGTCAACGCGGCCGCGTTCTCGGGCGTCGGGACGCCGTTCGACCATCTACCCGTGCCGCCGAGCCCGGCCTATGACGCGGCGCTCGTCAGCGAACGCTTCGGCTATGATCCGGCGCGTGCGAAGGCTCTGCTGGCGGAGGCCGGGGTGGGCGGCGGTCTCGTGATCGAGCTGCTGTCGACGTCGCAGTATGCCCAGCACAACGATACCGCGCTCGTCATCCAGCAGAATCTGGCGGAGATCGGCATCAACGCCAATCTGTCCCTGCCGGACTGGGCGACGCGCGTGAGCCGGGGGAACCGGGGCCAGTATCACCTTGCGGTGCAGGGCACGGCGGGTGCCTTCAACGATCCCGATGCGGTTTCGGCCTATATCGAAGGCGGGCAGGTGCCGTCCTACACGCGGCCTTTCGGCTACAACAACGCACGGGTCAACGAACTGCTCTCCGCCGGCCGTCAGGAGATGGACAACGCGAAGCGGCAGAAGATCTATGCGGAAATCGATGGCCTGATCGTGCAGGACGCGCCGCTGCTCTCGCTTCTGTGGCGCCCGCAGGCATACGGGGTGCGCCGGTCGATCCGGAATTTCGCGCCCTTGCCCGGCTTCCTGTCATTCCAGAGCGCGTTGCGTCTCGAAGACGTCACGAGCGCCTGAGCAAGCGTTGGGAATTGCGCCCGCCCCGCCATGGGCGGGCGATCCGCCGTCAGCCGGAGATCACAATGAACTATGTCGTCCGTCGGGGCGCAACGGCGATCGCAACCCTGTTCGCCGTTGCTTCCTTGATTTTTCTGTTGCTGCATCTCGTGCCCGGCGACCCGGCCGAGATTCTCCTGAGCAGCGGCGGCATCGCGCCTTCGAAGGAGAGCGTGGAGGCTCTGCGCGTCAACCTCGGCCTCGACAAGCCGCTTCTGGAGCAATACATTACCTATCTCGGCAATATCACCACCGGCAATCTCGGCACGTCTTTTCAGGACGGTGCGCCCATCGGCGACGAGATCGTCAAGCGCCTGCCGCGGACGCTCGAACTCATCCTGGCGGCCACCTTCATCTCCGTGCTGGTGGGTATGCCGGCGGGCGTGGCGGCGGCCCTGCGGCGCGGTGGCGTCATCGACGGGCTGTGCTCGTCGCTGGCGAGCTTCGGGCTCTCGGTCCCGGTCTTCGTGACGGGCACGTTGCTGATCCTGCTGTTCTCGCAGATCCTGCGGCTGGTGCCGGCGGGAGGATATGTGGGCTTCGCCGACAATCCGGTGCAGCATATCGTCTACCTGCTGCTGCCGGCCGTCAGCATCGCCGTCGGTCTCATTCCCGTCGTTTTCCGGATGGTGCGCACCTCCATTCTCGAATTTCTGGAGAAGGAGTGGGTGCGCACGGCCAGAGCCAAGGGGCTGGACGAGCCGCGCGTGCTGTTGCTGCACGTCGTGCGCAACAGCTTGTCGCCGGTCGTCACGGTTCTGGGCCTGCATATGGGGACGCTGCTCGGCGGCACCGTGCTCGTCGAGTACGTCTTCAACTGGCCTGGCCTCAGCGGCATGCTCGTGCAGGCTGTCGAGCAGCGCGACTATCCGGCCGTGCAGGGTATCGTGCTGGTCATCTGCCTGCTTTTCGTCCTGATCAATCTCGGGGTGGACCTCCTGTACGGCATGCTCGACCCGCGCGTCAGGTACAAGTGAGTTGCGCCAATGTTGAGAAATGTCACACTTGTTTTCGCGATCGGGTTTCTGGCGGCCATGGTCGCTCTCGCGGTTTTCGCGCCGCTGCTGCCGTTGCCGGACCCGGTCAAGATGGATGTCATATCGCGCATGGCGGGACCGAGCTGGGCGCATCCTTTCGGTCAGGACGAATACGGCCGCGATATCTTCAGCCGGATCATCCACGGCGCGCGGGCGTCGTTGGCGGTGTCGCTGACGGCGGCGGCGCTGGCGGGTGCCGCCGGTGTTATCGTCGGCCTCGTGGGCGGCTATTTTCAGGGCTGGATCGAGCTGGCGACCATGCGTCCGCTCGATGTCATCCTTTCCTTTCCGCCCATGCTGCTCGCTCTGCTGGCAGTCGCGCTGCTGGGGCCGGGCGCGTTGACCCTGACAGTCATCCTGTCGATCCTGTTCATTCCGGCCTATGCCCGCGTCACCTACGGCGAAGTGCTGGTCGTGCGCAATCACGAATATGTCGAGGCGGCGCGCGCGCTCGGGCACCGGCCGTTGCGCATCCTGGCGCGGACGATCCTGCCCAATGTCGCCGGGCCGGTGCTCGTCCAGTTCTCGCTGGTCGTCGCCTCCTGCATCGTGCTTGAGTCCGGCCTGAGCTTTCTGGGGCTCGGTGTCGTGCCGCCCACCCCTTCGTGGGGGCTGATGATCCGCGGCGCGAGGGCCTATATGCACCTCGACCCCATGGGCATCGTCTGGCCTTGCATGGCGCTCGTCTTCACCGTGTTTTCGGTGAACCGGCTTTGCGACCATCTGCGCGACGTGTTCGATCCGAAGGCGCGGCGCGTTTCCTTCTCCCCCGCTTCCGCCATCGATGAGGACGACGGCGCACGCGGGCGGGAAGCGGCAGCCGCGTCGGCCACGGACGACATGCTGCTCGATATTCGCAATCTGACGACGGAAATCGCCGTTCCGCGCGGTTCGATCCGTGCCGTCGACGGCGTGAGCCTGAAAGTGCGCAGGGGGGAGGCGGTCGCGCTGGTCGGCGAGTCCGGCTCGGGTAAATCCATGACCGGCCTCGCGATCATGAAGCTCCTGCCGCGACGCATCAGCAGGATCGCGCGCGGTTCGATCGACTACGTCACCGCCGATCGCCAGCGCCACGACCTGGCGACGGTGCCGCTGAACCGGTTCCGCGCCTATCGCGGCAAGGAAATCGGCATGGTGTTTCAGGAGCCGATGGCCTGCCTCAATCCCGTCTACACCATCGGTTATCAGCTTGTGGAAGCGGTCACGGCCCACGCGCGCCTTCCGAAACAGGAGACGTGGGCGAGGGCGCTCAAGGCGCTGAAGCAGGTCGGCATTCCGGACCCCGAGCGGCGGCTGCACGAGTATCCGCATCAGCTGTCCGGCGGTATGCGCCAGAGAGTGGCCATCGCCATCGCCTTGTGCGGCAAGCCGAGCCTGTTGATCGCGGATGAGCCGACCACGGCGCTCGACGTCACCGTGCAGGCGCAGATACTCGACCTCCTGGAGCAGATCCGCGAGGCGAGCCGCATCGGCCTCATCTTCATCACCCACAATCTCGGCGTAGTCGCGGAAATCGCGGACCGTGTCGTGGTGATGTACTGTGGACAGGTGGTCGAGGAAGGCACGGTGGAGGAAATTTTCTACACGCCGCGCCATCCCTATACGCGCGGCCTGCTGGCCAGCGTGCCGAAGGTGGAGGACAAGACCGGCGGTAACAAGCGGCTTTCCTCCATTCCGGGCGCCGTGCCGAGCCCGCTGGCGCTGCCGCCTGGGTGCCGGTTCGCACCCCGCTGCGCCCACGCGACAGATCTATGCAATGCCGGTGTTCCTGCGCTGGAGCCTGTTTCGGACAGCCAGGCCGCCAGGTGCGTCCGCTGGAGGGAGTTGGCATGACGACGCCTGTCTTGAAAACGACGCCTGTGTTGGAAGTCGAGAACCTTCAAAAGCTGTACTACTCGTCGGGCGGCCTGTTCTCGGGCAAGCGCAAGCCGGTGAAGGCCGTGGACGGCGTCAGCTTCTCCATTGCCCGGGGAGAGGTCCTCGGCCTGGTCGGAGAATCGGGGTCCGGCAAGAGCACGGTCGGCCGCACCTTGCTGCGTCTGCACGAACCGACCGCCGGAACGATCCGTTTCGACGGCGAGGACATCACCCACGCTTCCGGGCAGCGCATGCGCGATTTGCGGCGGGAGATGCAAATCATCTTCCAGGACCCTTTCAGCAGCCTCAACCCGCGCTCGCGTATCATGGAGATCGTGGGCGAGGCGGTCGATCTGCGGGGAGCGTTGCCAAAGGACGAGCGTGAGGCTTCGGTCATCCGGCTTCTGGAGCAGGTCGGCCTGTCGCGGGATCACCTGCACCGCTTCCCGCATGAGTTCTCCGGCGGCCAGCGCCAGCGTCTGAACATTGCCCGCGCGCTCGCCGTCCGGCCCCGGTTCGTGGTTGCGGACGAGCCCGTCGCCGCTCTCGACGTGTCCATCCAGGCGCAGGTCATGAACCTGCTCGTGGATTTGCAGCGCGACACCGGCATCGCTCTGCTGTTCATCTCCCACGACCTCGGCCTCGTGGAGTTCATTGCCGACAAGGTCATGGTGATGTATCTGGGGCGGATCGTGGAAATGGCCAGCGCACGCGATCTCTATAGCCGGCCGTTCCACCCCTACACGCGCGCCCTGCTGTCGACCACGCCCTCCGTGGACCCGCGCGAGGCGCGGGCGCGCAAGAGGACGCTGTTGCAGGGCGAGCCGCCGAGCCCCGCCAACCCGCCGAGCGGCTGCACCTTCCGCACCCGCTGCCCTTTCGCGATCGCCGCGTGCGCGGCCGAACGGCCGGCTTATCGGCAGGTCGGGGAAGGGCATTATCACAGCTGCATCCGCGACGATATTTCGGGCGGGGAGCCGCTGCGGGCGGTTGCCTGAGAGGCGGGGTGATCCGGCCCTACGCGGCGCGTTCCGCGTCGGGTCGCACGCCCCATTCCTCCATGACGGCCGTGCGCAGCGTCCGGAGCGGAGCGTCCGGATCGGGACGGGTGACGAAGTACAGCGGCACTTCCCGACGTCCCTTTTCCCAGACGACGATACGATCGTCGCGGGCAATCGCCCGCACGACCTCTTCCCTGAGAATACAGAGGCCGATACCGGAAGCGACCAGATTGACGATGGTCGCCTCCCTGTCGGCCTCGATGATTTTCATCGGCGTCAGGTGATGGCCGGAAAAGAGATCGCGCACGATATGCGGGTATGATCCGTTCTCGGGCGTCCATATCCACGGCATGCGGGCGATGTCGGCCAGATCGGCCCTCCCGATTTCGCCCGCCCAGGCTGCCGGCGCCGCGACCAGATAAGTCAGGCGCGTCAGTTCCGTGGCGTCCACGTCGCCGGGAAGGTTAGGTCCCAGGAAGAAGCCCGCGTCGAGCTGGCCGCTGCGCAGGCCGGCAATCACCCAGCCGGACAACCCCTGCTGCACGTCGATCCGCAGATGGGGATCGCTCGCGTTCAGTCGTGCCAGCGTCTTGCCGATTCTCAAGACTTCCGCGCCGATGATGATGCCGAGCCGGAGATGACGCGGCGGCGCCGTCCGCAACGAGTCCGCGCGATCCAGAAATGCGGCGGCGGCATCGAGCACGGCCTCCGCCTTGTCCAGCAGCCGGGCGCCCGTTTCCGTCAGCGCCACCTTCTTGCCGTCGCGCTGAAACAGCGACACGCCGATCTCTTCCTCAAGGGCCCGAATCTGGCCGCTGATCGCGGGCTGGCTCAGATGCAGCTTCTCCGCCGCGCGGGTGAAGTTGAGCAGGCGGGCGGTGGTAACGAAAGCGCGCAAATGGTTCAGGTTCATCGGCGGGTCGGGACCGGAGCTGCGGAGAGGGCGGGACGGGCCACGACAGGCGTGCGCGGGTCAATAAGATTTCCTGATGGATCGTCATCAGGAATGACCATTGGCGCAATTCCCCTGTCTGGCGCTAGCTTTCGGGTCACATGCAATTCTTCTGGAGATATCCATGTACCGTATTGGTGTCGACGTCGGCGGCACGTTCACCGACTTTACGCTGCTGAACGATATAACGGGCCAGGTTTCTTTCTACAAGGTATCGTCCACGCCCGCGGACCCGTCGCAAGCCATCTGCACCGGCGCGCGCGAGATGCTCGATGTGTTCGGCGTCAAGGCCGAGGAGGTGAGCTTCATCGGGCACGGCACGACCGTGGCGACGAACCTCGTCATCGAGCGTAAGGGAACGAAGACCGCCCTTCTGACGACGAAGGGCTTCCGCGACATCCTCGACATCGGCCGCCAGACCCGCCCCAATCTTTACGACTACCGCGCCGTCAAGCCGCAGATACTGGTGCCGCGCTCCCTGCGTTTCGAAATCGACGAGCGGGTCGCCTTCGACGGTTCCGTGCTGAAGCCGGTCGATGTGGCGCAGGTCGACGGCATTCTGGAGAAGCTGCGCGCCGCCGACGTGCAATCGGTCGCCATCTGCTTCCTGCACTCCTATCGCAATCCCGACCACGAGAACCGTGTGCGCGACCGGCTGCGCGAACTGGCGCCCGATCTCTACATCACCGCCTCGTCGGACCTGCTGCCGGAGTTCCGCGAGTTCGAGCGCCTGTCGACGACGGTGCTCAATGCCTATGCGGGCCCGCGCATGCAGACCTATCTCGACCGCCTGTCGGAAGGCGTGAAGGAGCTGAACGCGCCCGTCGCGCCCTATACCATCCATTCGAACGGCGGGCTGATGTCGATCCCGACCGTGCGCCAGTATCCGGTCCGCACGTGCCTCTCCGGCCCGGCGGCGGGCGTCATCGGCGGCGCCGTGCTGGCGGGCGAGGCCGGTTTCCGCCACGTGATTACCTTCGACGTCGGCGGCACCAGCACGGACGTCTCGCTCATTCTCGACGGCCGCCCGCAGTTTACGTCAAGCCGCACGGTCGCGGACTTTCCGGTCAAGATCCCGATGATCGACATTCACGTCATCGGCGCGGGCGGCGGCAGCATCGCCCGGCGGGATGATGCCTCCGCCCTCAAGGTCGGCCCGTTTTCCGCCGGCGCCGTGCCGGGGCCCGTCGCCTACGGACGCGGCGGCACGGAGCCGACGGTCACGGACGCCAACGTCGTCCTGCACCGCCTCAATCCGGTGACGTTGCTCGGCGGCAAACTGGCCGTGGACGAGCAGGCGGCGATCCGCGTCATCGATGATCAGGTCGCGGGCCCGCTCGGCATCGACAGGGACGAGGCGTCGCTCGGCATCCTGCGCATCGCCAACGCCAACATGGGGCGTGCGATCCGCTCCATTTCCAGCGAGCACGGCCACGATCTGTCCCGGTTCGCGCTGATGGCCTTTGGCGGTGCCGGTCCGCTGCATGCCTGCGAAGTGGCGCAGGAATGCGGAATCCCGACCGTCATCGTGCCGCGCGAGCCC
Source organism: Pseudochelatococcus lubricantis (assembly GCF_042432495.1). Lineage (NCBI taxonomy): Bacteria > Pseudomonadati > Pseudomonadota > Alphaproteobacteria > Hyphomicrobiales > Chelatococcaceae > Pseudochelatococcus > Pseudochelatococcus lubricantis. The sequence goes on from NZ_JBHLXC010000001.1 coordinate 57,158, forward strand.
GGCACCATGTGCGCGCGGGGCATCCTGCTCTCCGACATCAGCCTCGATTTCGTGCGCACGCGCGTGGCGGCCGCGACGCCGGAAACGTGGCGATCGGTCATGACGTTTTTCGATGAAATGCGCCGCGAGGGCGAGGAGTGGCTCGACGGCGAGCATGTATCAGCGGAGTTGCGGAGCTTCCAGCAATTGATCGAGGCGCGTTACGAGGGCCAGAACTTCGAGGTGACCGTGCAGGTCGCCCCCGACGAGACGCTGACGCTGGCCGAATTTCTGACCCGCTTCGATGCGGCTCATCGGATCGAATACGGCTACGACATCCCCGGCCGCACGGTCGAGGTCGTCAACTGCCGCACGAAGGCCGTAGGCCTTGTGCCGAAGCCTTACAACGATTTCCAGCCGAAGATCGGGGGAAGCGTGGAGGAGGCGCTCATCGAACACCGCACGACCTACTTCAACGCCGGTCGCGGGCGCGAGAAGACGCCTGTGTACGAACGCGAGAAGCTGCCGGCGGGTGTGCCGATGGCGGGCCCCGCGATCGTCGAGGAAATGAGCTCGACCACGATCATTCCGCCCGCCACCCGTTTCGAGATCGATCCGGCCGGCAACATCATCATTTCCATCCTGGGAGACGCGCAATGAACCACCAGACCATTCAGGCGGGCGGGACGCCCCGGATCGCCGATCCCATCGGCATGGAAGTATTCTCCAATCGTCTGCTGACGATCACCGAAGACATGGGCAACACGCTCATCCGTTCGTCGTTCTCCACCAACATCAAGGAACGGAAGGACTGCTCGGTCGGCCTTTTCGACAGGCATGGGCGGCTCATCGCGCAGGCATCCCACATCCCCCTGCACCTCGGCTCGCTGCGCGGCAGCGTGCAGGCCGTGCTGGAGCGCTTTCCGGCCGAAACCATCGAGCCGGGCATGGCGTTCATTTCGAACGATCCCTATCTGGCGGGCGGCACCCACATGCCCGACATCGCGCTGGTGACGCCAATGTTTGCCGAAGGCGAACTGCGCTTCTTCACCGCCAACATCGCCCACCATTCGGATGTTGGTGGCAGCGTTCCGGGCTCTATTTCTGCCGCCTCAAGAACCGTTTTCGAGGAAGGCATCCGCATTCCGCCGATCCTCGTGGTGGAAAACGGCCGGATTCGCGAGGATCTGCTGGATTTCATCGCCTCCAACACGCGCGAGCCGGAAGAACGCATCCTCGATCTCAAGGTGCAGATCGCGACGAACGAGCGGGGCAACGCCGCGCTCGATGGCCTGGTGCGGCAGATGGGGCTGGCGCAGGTGGAGCAGGCGATTGAGGACATCCTGAACTACACGGCTTTGCGCATGAAGATGCGCATCGGCGAACTCGGCTCCTCGCGCGGCTCCTTCGTGTGCCACCTCGATGACGATGGCTCGGGCGGCGACCCGGTTCCGGTCGCGGTCTCCGTCTGGGTCGAGAACGGCAATCTCGTGTTCGACTTTTCCGGCACGGGGCCGCAGGCGAAGGGCGCGCTCAATGTCTCCCGCAGCGCGCTCGAAGCATCGGTCTTCTATGCCGCCAAGGCGCTTCTCGATCCGCAGCTGATGCCCAACGAGGGCATGATGGCGGCCGTCGATATCCGCGCGGAAAAGGGCCTCATCATCAACGCGCAGTTTCCCGCAGCCGTCGGCGCGCGCAGCATCACGTGCCAGAAGATCGTCCGCTCGATTTTCGGTGCCTTCCGGGAAATCCTGCCCGAAAGCCGCGCGCTCTCCTCCGGCAACGACGACCTGCCGACCATCGTGTTCTCGGCCAATCACGCGCGCCGGGCGGGCACCTATGTCTATCTGGAAACCATCGGCGGCGGCGGCCCGGCGTCCGCGGAAACGGACGGCATGAACGCGATCCACGTGCATGTCACCAATACATCCAACCTGCCGGTCGAGGCCCTGGAGCACGAATATCCGCTGATGGTCGACGAATACAGCCTGGTCGAGCGCTCGGGCGGCGCCGGCCGGCGCCGCGGCGGCCTCGGCATCACACGCCAGATTACGGCGCTTCGGGACGGCACCATCTTCTCCGCCCGTTCGGACGGCCACAAATTCCCCGCGACCGGCGTTGCCGGCGGTGGCGACGGCGCGACCGCCCATCTCTATCGCAACTACGGGCTGCCGACGGAGCAGGCGCTCGCCTCGAAAGTCACCCATCTCGTGCTCGCGAAAGGGGAGAACATCCGCATCGAGACGCCCGGTGCGGGCGGCTATGGCCTGCCGTCCGAACGGACCGACGCGGAAGTTGAACGCGATCTCGCTGACGGCATCATCGCCGCCGGGGATCTGCCGCTTTACGGCCGGTGAAAATGGCGGCGCGCCGGACATGTCCGCGGGAAAGTTCCGGCGCAGCTCCCCACGCCTGGCGGGCGTTCCAATCAGATGGAAGCATCTGATCGATCAGAACTCGCTCAAAATAAGGAAACGAGAATCTGTCCTGTTTCAACGTAAACAGGACAGATTCCGGCGGGCGTATTCCATGGAGCATATTCGCGGACTGACAGGAGGCGTGAGCGAGATGTCCGACCAGATTGCACCGTCAGGCACATCCTGGTGGCTAGAGGAAGCGATGGCTGCGGAACAGCGGGAGGGCGTGCTCCCTCCGCCGCCGTCCGGCCCGTTGCCGGAAACCGGGGTGGATGTCGCCATCGTCGGCGGTGGCTTCACCGGCCTGTGGACGGCGCTCGCCCTGCGCCAGCGCGCGCCGGAGCTGTCGGTCGCTGTTGTGGAAGCAGGCGTCTGCGGCAGCGGCGCCAGCGGGAAGAACGGCGGCAAGGTGCACGGTTACTGGTCTCAGTTGCCCCATCTTACCGCTACTTTCGGTCCCGACGCCGCCCTCGCCATCGCGCGGGCGGGAACGCAGGCGCAGGATGCGCTCCGCGCCTTCGCCACCGCCGGCACGTATGACGTGTGGTGGCGCGAGGGCGGAAACGTCCGCGTCGCCACGACACCCGAGCAGGAGGCGAAGCTGCGCGGCTATGTCGAGACGGCGCGCCGGCTCGGCGTGCCCGATACGGCGCGGTCATTGAGCGCCGGGGAGGTCGCCGGGCTGTGCGCGTCGCCGGTGTTTCGCAGCGGCGTGCTGTTCGCCGAAGGCGCCACGGTCCAGCCCGCCCGGCTGGCGCGCGCCCTGAGGCGCGAGGCCATGGCAGCCGGCATCGCTGTTCATGAGAACACGCCGGTGGTCGGCCTCGATCGTGGAAACCCTTCGCGCCTGCGCACCGCAAGGGGCGATATCGTCGCCCGCAAGGTGGTGCTGGCAACCAACGCTGCCTTGGGGCGGGAGCCGTCGATCTCGCCCTTCCTGAGCGTATTTTCGAGCTATGCGGCGATCAGCCGGCCGGCCGCCGGCGCACTGGCGTCGATGGGCTGGAATACGGACGTCAGCTTCGCCGACATGCGGATGTTCGTCCACTACTTCCGCCGTACGCCGGACGGACGCGCACTGATGGGGGCCGGGGCGGGGCCCGTCGCCTACGCCAACCGGTCCGAGGCGGTGGGCATGACCGGATCGGCGGAAGGCGCCGGGCGTGCCATTGCCGGAATGCGTCACCTGCTGCCGGACCTGATGAACGCGGTTCCCGCCGAGCGCGTATGGGGCGGTGCGATCGATGTCGCGTCCGATCGCCTGCCGTTTGTCGGCAGCCTGCGGGGAGGCGACGTCTTTTACGCTTGCGGCTTCTCGGGACACGGCGTCAACCCGACCTTTATCGTGGCGCAATGCCTCGCCGCACTCGTGGCGGGCCAGCACCATCCGTGGCTCGACCTGCCGTTCTATCGGCGGCAGATGCCGCGCCTGCCGCCCGAGCCCCTGCGTTATCTGGGTGCGGCGGCGGTGCGGCGCGCGATCCTCGCCTGCGAGGACGCTGAGGAGAACGGGCGCGCCCCGTCCGCCTTCGCCCGGACGGTCGCCGGTCTTCCGGCGCGGCTCGGGCTGCGGATCGGCGTCAGGTAGCGGCGTCCAGAGCAGTTTGCCTTCGAGTCGATCCGTCGAATCGAATGCAAGTTACGGCAAAATATAGGACTTAGAATCTGTCCTGCTTCCGTCGCAACGTCCAGACCCTATCCATGGTCACTAACAGCCTTTAGCGCCGCCGTCAGCGTCTCGACGGCGGAGATGAATTCATGTTCGATGCGGGTCATCTTCGCCATTTCGCGCATGACGATCGAGAAGCCGAACTTGGCCTGGATGTCGATCGGCCGGGCCTCCCCGCCGGCGCGGATATGCTCGCGGGCGGTGAAGGCGTCCACGATGGCAATGCCCAGATCGCGCAGGACGAAGGACGAAACCATCTGCGACAGGTGCACATCGATGCGGGAACGGATATCGAGCCCGTTTTCGCGGACCAGCCGCTCGATGAGTTCGGCGCTGGCCGTTCCCTTCGAGTAGCCGATGAACGGATAGCGCTCCAGATCCTTCAGCGTGACGGCTGGACGGGAGGCCAGCTCGTGATCGTGAGGGAGGATGCACATGTAGGGAACGGCCAGCTGGCGGATGGCGATCAGGCCGGAAATGTCCCGGTAAGGGGACGCGATCCCGATGTTCGCCGCCTGGCTGGAGATCATCCGCAGCGCGCTTATCGTGGTCACCGACATGATGCGGATCGACAGGTCCAGGTGCCTTTCCAGCACGATCCGCATGGCGTCGGCCACCACGGTGGTGGCAAGGGCGGGCATGGAAGCGACGACCAGGCCGACACGCCGGCCATGCGCGATATCTTTCGCCGTTCTCTCCACCTGGTCGAGGCTGATGAAGAAGCGGTTCACCTCTTCCAGCAGATCGAAGGCGCCCGGCGTCGGGTTGACGCGGCCGTGGCTGCGCTCGAACAGCGCCATGCCCAGATGCTGCTCCAGATCGCGGATGAGCCTGCTCGCCGCCGGTTGCGAGATGTGCAGCGCGTCCGCCGCCGCCGAAACGGTGCCGTGAGTCATGACCGCACGGAATATCTCAATCTGTCGATGCGTGAACATGCGCCTATAACATTGCCTCATGAAAGCAAGGGTTATTGGTATTTGATTTATAGGTTGCGGTCAACGAACCATTATGCTGGGCACTGGTTGCAGGATCTGGAGCATGACGAACGGACGAACGAGCGATATCGTGGTCATCGGCGGCGGCCTCATCGGTACCGCTGTCGCCTTTGGTTTGCGTGAACGTGGCCTCGATACGGTGCTGCTGGACGAGGGCGACGTGGCATTGCGTGCCGCGAGAGGCAATTTCGGTCTGGTGTGGTTGCAGAGCAAGGGCGCGGGCCTGCGGGAATATACGTCATGGACACGCAAGGCCGTGGACGCATGGCCCGGTTTCGCCTCGAAATTGAGGGACGTTACCGGCATCGACGTCCGATACCGCCGTCCCGGCGGTTATCATCTGTGTCTGTCGGATGCGGAACGCGACAAGCGTGCCGCGATGGTCGCCCGCGTCAGGCCGGGCCAGCCCCACGACGCCCGGACGGTGATGCTGGAGCGGGATGAGCTGAAGGCGCGCCTGCCTTTCATCGGCCCCTCCGTGGTCGGCGGCTCGTATAACCCGCTCGACGGGGACTGCAACTCGCTGGCGCTGTTCAGGGCCTTGCACGAAGCCTATTCCGCGCGCGGCGGAGACTACCGGCCGGGCCAGGCCGTCCGCCGCCTGCTCAGAGGGAAGGGCGTCTACGGCGCGGAAACTGCGGAGGGAACCTGGTGGGCGCCGAAGGTCGTCATTGCCGCCGGCCTCGGGTTGGTCGATCTCGGTCGGCAGATCGGCGTGGGGCCGGTGGTGCATCCCCAGCAGGGGCAGATCATCGTCACGGAGCGTGTGAAGCCCTTTCTCGACGTGCCGATATCCCAGATCAGACAGACGCCGGACGGCACGCTGCTTGTCGGCGACAACAGCGGCGGCGAGACCTACGAAACCCCGACCTCGCTCTCCGTCATGCACCATCTCGCGAACCGGGCCGTCAGGATGATCCCCGAACTGTCCGACATCCGGATCGTCCGCTCGTGGGTTGCCCTGCGCGTGCTCAGCAAGGATGGCGCGCCGGTCTATCAGGAAGCGCCGGACTGGCCCGGCGTGTTCTTCTTCACAGCGCACAGCAGCGTGACGCTCGCGCCGATGCATGTAACGGAACTGTCCCGATGGGTGGCGGATGGCGCGATCGACGAGGAGGCACGGGCGTTTTCCACCGCCCGCTTCTCCTGACGATGCGGCCTCCGGACAGGCTATCCGGGCGAACGGCCTTGGAACGGTGGATGGAAAACCGCCACCGTTCTCTCCATTTGCCGCTGCACGATCTTTTCAGAAAGCGACATGCCCTTCCGGGAGCGCACTCCTGGAATCCGTCCAGTTTACGTTGAAACAGGACGGATTCTAGCGCGCGTTGTCCACGTAGGCGGTGACGACGACTTCGAGCAGGGTATCTTTTCCCAGTTGGGCCACGCCTACCGTGGCGCGTGCGGGAAGATTTTCCGCGCCGAACCATGCGACCCACGCCTCATTCATCTCGTCCTTCAGGCCGAGGTCCGTCACGTAGATCGTCGCCGCCAGCACGCGGCTCCTGTCAGAGCCCGCCTGCGCCAGATAGGTGCCGAGCTTCGCGAGTATCTGTTCTGTCTGGCCCTTCATGCCGAGGCTCTTGTCGTCCGCCACGATGCCGCCGAGAAAGACAAGGCCGCCGTGCTCCACCGCCCGGTGCATGATTGGTGTTGGAATGTATCGCGTCGCCATGATCCATGTTTCCCGTCTGTCTGGAAGGATGAGCGTGAAACGCCCTGCGTGACCGTCCCCGATCCGAGGGTATAAATCAAATAGCCATATCGCATCTATCCATGCACAAATATTATGTATCTATATAATATCCAAGCATAAGATGGCAATGAGAATGCATTTGTATGCATATTTAGCCTTGTGCAACATCAGACAATTGCTGACGCCGCTTGGGCCGAGCCCTGGTGCCGGAGAGGCCGGCGGATCGTTGAGGGTATCATGACGCATACTCCGGTATTCCGCCGGTTGCCCGGTCCTGATCGCGAGAAGGTCGTCTTGACTGTCGACGGCCATCCGATCGAGGCGCTGAAGGGTGACTCCGTCGCCGCCGCTGTCCTTGCGGCGGGAGTTGTCAGCACACGCACCACGCCGGTGAGCGGCAGCGCGAGGGCGCCCTATTGTCTGATGGGTGTGTGTTTCGAATGCCTGATGGATATCGACGGTGAGCCCAACAGCCAGGCCTGCATGACGCTCGTCCGCGACGGCATGGTCGTCAGAAGCCAGGCGGGCGCGCGCCTCCCGGCCGGTCAGCCGCGGGGAGGCGCGTGATGCCGCCCTCTGCCATGCCGGCGATCGCTGCGCCATACGATCTTGCCGTCATCGGTGCGGGGCCGGCGGGGATGGCGGCAACGCTGAGTGCCTGCGAGCTGGGATTGCGCGTTGCCCTGATCGACGAGCAGCATCAGCCGGGAGGGCAGATCTACAGGGCCGCCGGCGCTTCGCCGTTGGCGGACGTCGCGCTTCTGGGACCGGATTATCGGCGCGGCCGCGAGCTGGTCGCCGCGCTTCGCGCCTGCGGAGCCGCCTGCGACTACTATGCGTCCGCAGCCGTATGGCAGGTTACGCCTTCGCTGGAGATCGGATTTTCGGCAGGCGGCCGGTCGCGCCTGCTGCGGGCGTCGGCCATCGTCGCGGCGACCGGCGCGATGGAGCGGCCGATGCCGATCCCCGGCTGGACTCTGCCGGGCGTGATGACGGCGGGCGCGGGGCAGATCGCGATGAAGAGCGCGGGTTTCGTACCCGTTGGGCCAGTCGTGCTGGCGGGCAGCGGCCCGTTGCTGTTTCTGGTAGCCTGGCAATACCTGAACGCCGGCGTCACCTCCATCGCGGTGGTTGAAACGACGCCGCTGGGGAACCATGCGCGCGCGTTGCGCCATCTCCCGCGCGCCCTGCGCGCGGCTTCCTATCTCCGCAAGGGCGTAACGCTCATCGCGGCGTTGGCCAAAGCGGGCGTACCTATCCGGCGCGGCGCGCGGGACCTGCGGGTGCTTCCCGACGAGAGCGGGCGCGTGGGGCGGCTTCAGTACCGCATCGGCTCGCGCCTCCTTACCGATCCCTGCAATCTGCTCTTGCTGCATCAGGGTGTGGTCCCCAACACGCAACTCACGCGATCTCTGGATTGCGCTCACGCATGGGACGAGGGGCAACGCTGCTGGCGCCCCGTCACCGACAAATGGGGAGCGTCGTCCCTCGACGGGCTGTGGGTTGCGGGCGACGGCGCGGGCATCGGCGGTGCGCTGGCGGCGGAGAGCCAGGGCCGGCTCGCGGCGCTGGACGCGGCACGGTCGCTCGGTCGTCTCACGCCCGACCGCAGGGATGAGATGGCCAGCGCACCGAGGCGGCAGCTATCCCGGAATCTGGCGATCAGGCCGTTTCTCGATGCCTTGTATGCGCCTGCCCCGGATTTTTTGGCTCCACCGGATGAAACCGTCGTCTGCCGTTGTGAAGAGGTGACGGCGGGCGATATCCGTCGTTTCGTCGCGGCCGGTTGCACAGGGGCAAACCAGTTGAAGATATTCAGCCGCTGCGGCATGGGCCCTTGTCAGGGGCGCAGCTGCGGCCTGACGGCAGGCGAGATCATCGCCGCCGCAAGAGGCGTCCCGGTGCCGGAGGCCGGCTATTACCGCATCCGCGCGCCCTTGAAGCCGGTGACGCTGGGGCAGCTCTCCGATCTCTCGATGGAAGCTGATTGATGCCACGCTGACATCAGCCCCCGCCGTTCGTCTGACACATGTTGACGTGGCGGGCGACGCGATCGAGCAGAACGTCGGTGAGGCGCTTGGCCCCGGTGTTTCCATACATTCGAAGATTGCTGGTGATCAGGGTGACGCGCTGCTTGACGGCAAGCGGCGAAAATAGTGGTATTTATCAACCGAAAATAGTTGTATTTGTCCATCATTTGTATAACCTTCCATTAGCTGGATGACGATTTCGTCAGGACATAAAAATGGGGAATTGAGTGGCGGATGACGTCCTCTCAAGAGGTGAGGCTGCACCTCCAACGAATGTAGACCATGTCGATATTGATGTTCTTGAGAACACGTTGAGTTTTTATATCCGCGTCATCGACTTGTCTGTTTCAAAAGACCTTGATGACAGGCTGAAAACGCTCGAAGTGGCTAAGGGAAAGGGAAAGATAACCGCCCTTTTGCTTATCGACAGCCATCCGGGCATCCGGCCCTCCGTCATCGCGCAACTGGCGATGAAGGACCGTTCGGCCATGGGTCGCATTCTGGATCATTTCGAGAAGCAGGGCCTGATCGAACGCAGGATGTCGCCGGCGGACAGTCGGGCGCAGGAACTCTACACCACGCCGAAAGGGGCGGCGCTGGCGCGGACCGTCCGCGGCATCGTCACGCGGCAATCGGAGGATTTTTTCAAGATCATCCCCGAGGATGAACAGAAAATCCTGATGGACATTCTGAAGCGCGCCTATGAGCGCCTGCGGGAGAACTGGAGGTGAGCGTGCCAAAGAATGAATCGCGCGTTGCTCTGATATCTGGTGGCGGACGCGGGATCGGCTCGGCGATCGCGCAAAGGCTGGTCTCGGCAGGGTGGAGCGTGTCGCTCGGGATGCGCAATCCCGATCGGCAGGCGTGGATGGCCGGCTCGGAGGATCGCATTCATCTGGCCGCCTATAATGCCCTCGACGCCGACGCAGAGGAGGCGTGGGCCGCCGCCGCGGCGAAGCGTTTCGGGCGCATCGACGCGATCGTCGCCAACGCGGGCGTTGCCAATCCCAAGGACGTCATCGAGGCTTCCGACGAAGAATTGCAGCAATTGCTTGATATCAATGTCAAGGCGCCGCGCCGGCTGGCCAGGGCCGCATGGCCGTGGCTGGCGAGCGCTGGAAACGGGCGCATCATCGTCATGGCGTCGCTGTCGGGCAAGCGTGTGAAAAGCGCGCGCTCCGGGCTTTATTCCATCTCCAAATTCGCGGCTGTGGCGCTGGCCCACGCCCTGCGCCACGCCGGGTTCGATTGCGGCGTGCGCGCGACCGCCGTTTGCCCGGGCTTCGTCGCCTCCGACATGTCAGCGGCCCTGACCGATCTCCCGCAGGACCGGATGACCGATCCCGCGGATATCGCGCGGATCATCGAAATGCTGCTCGATCTTCCGAACGAGGCGAGCGTGGCGGAATTCACGATCAATTGCCAGCTTGAGGAATCGTTCTGAAATGCCGGGACCTTTCGTAGTTCCATTTCACGGCGACGCCGAACTTCCTGCCGAAGTGGATGTGGTCGTCATCGGCGGCGGCATCATCGGTGCGTCTACCGCGCTTGAACTCGCCGAGAGAGGCACGCGGGTCGCCCTTTGCGAAAAGGGCGGTATCGGTCACGAGCAGTCGAGCCGAAACTGGGGCTGGGTGCGCATCTCGCGCCGCGACCCGCGCGAAATTCCGCTCATGGCCGAGGCGCTGCGCATATGGCGAACGATGGACGAGCGTGTGGGACGCGAAACGGGCTATCGCCGTGCCGGGATCATTTTCACCTGCGCGACGGATGAGGAATACGCTCAACACGAGCGCTGGAACGAGAATCTGCGCGGCTATCAGCTCGACTCGCGGATGATCTCGCGCAACGAGTTCGAGGCGATGTTCCCTGGCTCCAACCTGCCGGTCAAGGGCGGGCTTTATACCGCGGCGGACGGGCGCGCGGAGCCGCAAAAGGCTGCGCCCGCCATTGCGGAGGCCGCGCGCGACTGCGGAGCCCATGTCATGACGGAATGCGCCGTTCGCGGGGTCGAAACGGCGGGCGGCAAGATCTGCGGCGTCGTCACCGAACGCGGATATATCAAGTGCCAGGCGGTGGTGCTGGCCGGCGGCGCATGGTCCGGTCTTTTCCTCGGCAACAACGATATCAATCTGCCGCAACTGAAGGTCATGAACTCTGTGCTGCGCACCTCGCCGGTGGAAGGCGGGCCGGAGCAGGCGATCTGGTCGCGCCACTTCGCGATGCGCAAGCGGCTGGACGGCGGCTACACCATCGCTTCTGGCCACGAAAACGTCGTGCCGATCGTGCCGAACTCGTTCCGCTATGCGCTCGATTTCCTGCCTGCGCTGAAGAAGGAATGGCGCTCGCTCAATCTGCGGCTGGGATTTCGCTTTCTGGATGAGGCGCGGCTGCCGAAGCGCTGGGGTCTCGATGAGCCGACCCCGTTTGAGTATAATCGGGTGTTGGATCCGCAGCCCGACAAGCGCCTGTCGGACACGGCGCTTGTCCATGTGAAAAAAGCGTTCCCCGCCTTAGAAAACGTGGAAATCGCGCAGCGCTGGGCCGGCTACATCGACGTCACGCCCGATGCGGTGCCCGTCATTTCGCCGCTAGAGCAGATACCGGGCCTCTTTGTCGCCACGGGTTTTTCCGGCCACGGCTTTGGCATTGGCCCCGCGGCTGGCCGTCTGATGGCCGATCTTGTGCTTGGAAAGACGCCGATCGTCGATCCTGCGGACTTCCGCTTCAGCCGGTTCTCCGACGGGTCCAAGATCAGGCTGATCAGCGGATTCTGATGTTTCACGAGGCGGGCGCGTGTTGCATGCCCGCCGGCCGCGAATGCGGAACAGTAAAAGCATTAAATGCGAACCAAAAACGTTGAAAAAAGGGGAATATGATGACTGACAAGCAAGATGGTTTCCTGCTGAATCGTCGCCAGACTCTGCTGATGCTCGGTGCGACGGGACTGACCACGATCGCCGTGCCCGGCTTCTTCCGTGGCGAGGCTTTGGCGAAAGAGGCCCCCAAGGGGCAGATTATCATCGGCTTCTCGCAGGAGCCGACCGTCTTCAATCCGCACCTGCTGCATGTCGAATGCGACGAGGGTGTTCATTACGCGGTATTCGATCCTCTCTTCGACGTCGATCCTGAGGGCAATTACTTTCCATTATTGGCTGCCGAGGTTCCTACCGTCGCCAATGGCGGCATTTCCGCCGACGGCCTCAACTGGAAGATCAAGCTGCGCGACGACGTGAAATGGCATGACGGAAAACCTTTCACCGCCGAGGACGTCAAGTTCACGCTCGAACTTCTGACAGATCCCGATTTCAGGAGCTGGCGACGCACCGGGCATGAGTTGGTCCGCGATCTGACCGTCGTGTCACCGACCGAGTTGACGTGGCGCATGGAGAAGCCGTTCGCGCCTTACGCCGCGTTTCTCGCATCGACCTTCATCGTGCCGAAGCACGCATTCGACGGCGTTGCCGACAAGAACAGCGCGCCGTTCAACAACGCGCCGATCGGAACGGGCGCGTTCAAGTGGAAGAAGCGTGTCGCCGGCGACCATATCGAACTGGAGGCCAACCCGGATTATTTCGGCGAGGGTCCGCATATCCAGCAGGTCGTCATCAAATACATTCCCGATCTGACGGTTCTTTACACGCAGTTCAAGACCGGCGACGTGGATCTGGTGGGCGTGCAATGGATCACGGCCGATCATTACGAAGAAGCCAAGAGCCTGCCGGGACGGATCATAGAACTGACCGGCGTCGCGACGATCGAATCGATCAGCCTCAATATGGAACGTCCCTATTTCAAGGATCCGGCGGTGCGCGAGGCGCTCTATCACGCGCTGGACAAGCAGGCGATCATCGACGCCATTTATTATGGCGTGCCGACGCCGACCGAATCCTACATGCCGAAGGAGTCATATTACTACAATCCCGACTTGCCCAAGCATGAGTACAACATTGATAAGGCCAAGGCGATCCTTGATAAGGCCGGCTGGAAACCGGGAGCCGACGGCATTCGTGAAAAAGACGGCGTGCGCCTGTCCTTCAAGAACTCCACGACGGCCGGCAACAATCTGCGCGAGCAGGCCCAGCAATTCGTCCAGCAATCGTTCCGCGACATCGGTGTCGAAATGACCATTTCGAACCTGCCGCCGGCGGTGATGTGGGGCGATTACTGGATGATGTCGCAGTTCGACTCGGTCATGGTTGGCCTTACGCCGCTGATTGGCCCCGATCCTGATCCGTCGGATTTCTTCAAGTCCACGGCTTCCCCGGCCAAGGGCGGGACGGGCCAGAATACCTGGGTCTACGCCAACGCCGAAGTCGATGCGCTGATGGAGCAGGGTGGGGCGCTTTTCGTTCCCGAAGAGCGTCTGCCGATCTACAAAAAGGTGCAGGAGCTTGTCCGCAAGGATCTCCCGATGCTGCCGATGTTCCAGTATATGCAGGTGCGCGGCCGCAAGGCCGATGTCGACGGCTTCAAGGGCAACATCAATAATCGTATTGATACGTGGAACATCCGCGACTGGCGTCGCAAATAAGCTGCCTTCTGGCGCCGTGCCGTGTGCCTGAATGGCGGGGCGGCGTCAAAAGCCGCCCGGGATATTCGTGTCACACTGTCCTGCGCCGGTTTGCTCGCTTTAGGCGGAGATCCCATGCTTGGATATACTTTACGGCGACTGTGGCAGAGCGTTATTCTGCTGCTGATCGTGTCCGTTATCGGCTTTTCGGTTCTCAACCTCGCACCCGGCGGCCCTCTGTCTCAGTACACGCTGACGCCGGGAATGACCAAGGAGGCGCTGGACCGCATCGCCGAGCAGATGGGTCTGAACAGGCCCCTGCCGGTGCAGTATCTCGACTGGCTGTGGCGGCTCGTGCAAGGAGACTGGGGGCATTCCTATCGCGACGGGCGGCCGGTTCTTGAAATCATCGCCGGTCATCTGTGGGCCACCATCCTGCTCATGGGCGGATCGACGCTGCTGTCTATCCTGATCGGCACCTGGCTCGGCGTCCATACCGCCATCCGGCGCGGCTCGGCTTTCGACTATGTGGGGACGATCGTCGCCATGGTCTCCCTGTCGATACCCACGTTCTGGTTCGGCCTGGTGGCGATCTACGTATTCTCGCTAAAACTGCAGTGGCTGCCGGCGGGCAACATGTTCACGGTCGGCGACGGATCGTTCCTGGATTACGTCCGGCATCTCATCCTGCCGAGTGTCGTGCTGGCGCTGGTGAACGTCGCGGTCTGGAGCCGCTACATGCGCAGCGCCACGCTGGAGGTCGTCAATCAGGATTTCATCCGCACGGCCAGGGCCAAGGGCTTGTCGCCGCGCCGTGTGTTGCTGAAGCATGTGCTGGGTAACGCGATGCTGCCGATGATAACGCTGGCTGGCGTACAATTGCCGGCGCTTCTCGGCGGCGCGCTGGTGACCGAAACCGTCTTCACCTGGCCGGGCATGGGGCGCCTGTTCCTCGACAGCCTGGGATACAATGATTATCCGGTCGTCATGGGACTACTGATGTTTTCGGCAATTCTGGTTCTGCTGGGTAACTTCATTGCCGATCTTCTCGTCGCGTTTGTCGATCCGCGCGTTCGTCTGGACTGAGAGGAAATCCCATGAACACGGTCATGCAAACAGTCCCGCAGGCCGCGCGTCCGCGCTGGTGGCGAAGCCGTGTCGTCGGGCGCTTCGTCAGGAACCGGCTTGCGCTCGTCGGGTTGGCGATGATCGCTATCCTGACGTTTGCCTGCGTCGCCGGTCCGCATCTTCTGCCGTTCGACGAACTCTACATCGACCTGCGCGCACGTTTTGCGCCGCCGGGAACCGGCGCGCACATTTTCGGCACTGATCCGCTGGGGCGTGACATCGCCGCGCGGCTTTTCCACGCCGGGCGCATCTCGCTGCTGGTCGGGTTTTCCGCCATGCTGCTTTCGACCTGCATCGGATCGGTGGTTGGTGTCGTATCGGGCTATTATGGAGGGCTCGTCGGCACGACGCTGATGCGCATCGTCGATGCCTTCCTGTCGTTTCCGTCCATCTTTCTCCTCCTGACGCTCGCGGCCTTCGTCAAGCCGAGCCCGTTGATGATCACCGTCATCATCGCGGTGACGAGCTGGATGGAGGTGGCCCGGATCGTGGAGGCCGAAACCCGATCGCTGCGCGACCGCGATTTCGTTCTCGCAGCCAGAATGCTCGGCCTGCGCGGACGCTGGATCATGTTCCGCGAAATCCTGCCCAACGTCATGGGGCCGATCGTCGTCGCCGCGACCCTGACCATCGCGCGCGCTATCCTGCTGGAGGCCTATATCAGCTTTCTGGGCTACGGCATTCAGCCGCCGCTGCCGAGCTGGGGCAACATGCTCAATGGCGCGCAGCAGTATCTGACCTCGGCGCCTTGGCTGGCCATCGTTCCGGGCGTCGCGATCACGATCGCGGTTGCCGGTTTCAATTTCATCGGTGACGGCCTGCGCGATGCGCTGGACGCCCGTTCCGATCAGGGGTGAATGCGGTGCAACCGAAGTTTTCTCCTTTCGAAACGTCGCTGTGGTACGCGACCGCCGCGCCCGCGCCCGAAACCGGCCCGTTGTCCGGCGACGAGAAGGCCGACGTCTGCGTCGTCGGCGGTGGATACACCGGCCTCACCACGGCGCTGGAGCTGGCGAAAGCCGGCGTGGAGGTGGTGCTCCTGGAAGGTCGGGAGGTGGGTTATGGCGGATCGGGCCGCAACGCCGGCCATTGCACGCCGACCTTCACGCATTACAGTCTCGACGAATTGCGCAGGATGCTGGGCGAGCCATGGGCCAGCCGCCTGATCGCCCGCCAGACCCGCGCCAACGACAAGGTCTCCGCCTATATCCGCGACTACGTCATCGACTGCGAGTGGGTGCAGAACGGCTACGTCATGGGCGCTCTGCATCCCGGCCAACTGGCGGATATCGAGGCGAAGGTGCAGAGCTACAACGCGGTCGGCGCGCGCACCCGCATGCTTGACCGTAACGAAGTCGCCCGTGTCACGGGGTCGCAGCGCTACTACGGCGGCTGGCTGCATGAGGAGGCGGGCCACCTCAATCCGCTCGGCTATGCGCGCGGACTCGCCCGCGCGGCCATGCAGGAGGGCGCGCGCCTCTACACCCGCTGCGAGGCGGCGGGTTGCGAGCCGGCGGCCGGGGGGCGGTGGAAGGTCAGGACTGCCGGCGGCTCGGTCACCGCGGACAAGGTGATTTTCGCGACCGGCGCCTATACGGTCGCCGGCTGGCCGAAGCTGGACGAGAGCTTCAAGCTTCAAAAGGTGTTTGTCGCGGCCACACGGCCGCTGTCGCCGGCGGCGCGTTTGTCGGTGCTGCCGCGCAACACAACCATGCATGACGGGCGCGGCGATATCTTCGTCTACAAGTACAACGCCGAGGGGCGGATCGTGGCCTCCATGTTCCCCATGGGCCGGCGCGGCGCGGACATTGAGTTCACCAAACGGGTTCTGAGCGACCGACTGAAATGGCTTCACCCGCAGATCGAGGAGCCGGTCGAGTGGGATTATCTGTGGTTCGGCGAACTCGATATGCAATACCGCACCGTGCCGCGTCTCTACGATCTCGCACCGGGTGTGGTGGCGCTGACCGGGCTTTCCGGCCGCGGCGTCCCCACCGGCAGCATGCTGGGTGGCGTGCTGAGTGAATGGGCGTTGGGGACGTCGACGAACGACCTGGCCCTGCGGCCGGAGCCTCTGCACCGGGCACCGCTCTACATGAATTACGGCCCGCCGCTCACGCTGCGCTATTACCGCGTGCATGACTGGTTCAGGAGCCGGATGTCGGGAGCGGCGCTTCCGCCGCACGCATGACGACGAGTATCCACCGCGCCGCAAGGCCCGATCACAGGAGAGGAACCTCAACCATGTCCATCTATAATGTCGCCGACGATATCGATTTCGCGCCAAGCCGCCCCGCCGAGGGCCGCGACAGCGGTTCGGATGCCCGCCTGATCTGGGAGGACGACGTGGAGAACGGCACGAAAGTCGCCGTGTGGAAAGCGGAGCCGGGCCTTTATGTCTATCCGGCGCGTGACCTGGACGAGACCTTTGTCGTCATCGAGGGCGAGGCGCTGTGCAGCCTCGACGGTTCGCAGCCGGTGCCGATTTCCACCGGCTCGATCGTGCGCATCGCCAAAGGCGTCGCCATCACGCTTGAGGTCCTTTCTCCGCTGCGCAAGGTGGCGACGGTGGTTCCCAAGCCATGATCCGGCTGGTCCGCGTTCCGATCAAGCGGGAGGAGACAGGGGAAATGGCGTTCACACGTTCGCAATCGGCGACGTTTTCCGCCCCACCTGTTGACTATCGCAACTTCGTCGACGCGGCGGAGATCGGCACCGGCATGCAGACCGCGTGGACGGCAAGCATGGTCTTTACGGGTTCACCGAAACCCACGCCGTCTACATTCAGGGCTGACGCCTGAATTATGATTGCGGAAGGCCGCCGATGCGTTCGGCGGCCTTCCGCCAGCGGGGAACAGCCACGTTGCGGAGCACTGTTGACATGACGGGAAACGACAAGAGCGGACAGGCGATTTTGTCAGTGCGCAACCTGAGCGTCCGCCTGCCCAAGGGGTTGGACCGGCGATATGCCGTCCATGACATATCGTTCGAATTGAAAGCCGGCGAAATTCTCTGCATCATCGGCGAGTCCGGCTCGGGCAAATCGGTGACGGCCAACACAATCATGGGATTGCTGCCGTCGACGATGACGATAGAAAGTGGATCGATCGCTTTTCGAGGCATCGATCTTCTGAAGGTCCCGGAAAGTCAGCGCCGCCTGCTGCGCGGCAAGTCGGTTTCCATCATCTTTCAGGACCCGCTGTCATCGCTCAACCCCCTGATGACGATCCGCGATCAGATCGAGGAGGTTCTCGTCGCTCACGATTTCGGCGACCGCGAGCGCCGCGCCGCGAAGATCGTCGAGCTTCTCGGTGAGGTCGGCCTGCCCGATCCGGCGGTGATCCAGCACCAGTATCCTTTCCGTCTTTCCGGCGGGCAACGCCAGCGCGTCATGATCGCCATGGCTTTGGCTCTCGATCCGGACGTGCTGATCGCGGACGAGCCGACCACGGCGCTGGACGTGACCACGCAGGCGCAGATTCTCGATCTCATCCGCAGGATCCAGAGGCGCAAGGGCATGAGCGTCATGTTCATCACGCATGATTTCGGGGTGGTTTCCGAAATCGCGGACAGCGTCATCGTGATGGAGAAGGGCGATCTCGTGGAACAGGGGGGCGCGAAGGACGTGCTTCTCAATCCCCGGCATCCCTACACCAAACGCCTGATCGCCGCCGTTCCGCATATGCGCAAGGGCGACAGGACAGCGGCCCCGGAGACGGATGTCGTGCTTGAAGTCGCGGACCTGCGCAAGACCTATCGGCTCGGTTCGGGGACGTTCAGCCACAAGCGGATCGTCATCGCCTTGCAGGATGTCAGCTTCACCCTGCGTCGGGGACAAACGCTGGGCGTCGTCGGCGAAAGCGGCTCGGGCAAGAGTTCCCTTGGGCGGGTGCTCATGAAGCTGACGACTCTCGATTCCGGCAGCATCCTCTTTGAGAACCGCGATATCGCCGCCCTTTCCGAGAAAGAGTTCCGCCCTTTGCGGCCCCGCATCCAGATGGTGTTCCAGGACCCCTTCGCCTCGCTCAATCCCCGCCACACGATTGGCATGTCACTGACCGCCGGACCCGTCGCCCACGGCCGGAACGCCCGGGAGGTGCGGGCGCGGGCCTATGAGACGCTTGAACTGGTTGGCCTCGATCACGGCGCGATGGAGCGTTTTCCGCATGAATTCTCCGGCGGCCAGCGGCAGAGGGTGGGGATCGCCCGCGCGCTCATGATGGACCCCGAAATCCTGATTGCCGACGAAGCGGTGTCCGCGCTCGACGTGTCCATTCAGGCCCAGATCCTGGAGCTATTGCAGCGCGTCCAGCGCGAACGCAATCTGGCGATCATCTTCATCACGCACGACCTGCGCGTGGCCAGCCAGATTTGCGATGACATCCTGGTCATGCATCGGGGTGTCGTCGTCGAGTCCGGTGCGCCGAACGTCATCTTCGGGACTCCCCAACAGGATTACACCCGCAATCTGGTCGCAGCCATTCCGGGGACGCATTGACGCAGGCATAACCTTCTCGCGTTCTTGCACCCATGACCGGACAGAACCCAAACCTCCGCCGGCCGTCGGATGGCTCATGAAACGGAACAAACGGCCATGAAAGCGCTCCCCTACGGACAGCCGCGGGAGACGCGCTTCTCGGTTCCGCGATCCATGTCGCAGGGCGGACGGCGACACCGCTACGTCTCAGGGCTGTTCCAGTTCCTGCCGGCGAGCGACGAGTTCACGCGCGATGGCATCGGCAACGGTGCGCACGCGCCGCGAGCCCGCCAGATCCGCATGCATGACCAGCAGCACCGGCCGTGTCATCGCGCCCCCGTCCGGCAGGGTCTCGCTCAATAGCCGGAGCCCGGCATTGCGCGCCAGAAAGTACGGCAGCACCGCGACACCGATTCCGGACCGTACCGCCGCCACCTGGGCGGTCAGCGTATTGACGGCAAAGCGCCCGTTTTCCTCCGCGCCGAAAGCCCTCGACCACGCCAGCGGCGTGCCCAGGCTCACCATGTCGGGCCAAGTCACGTGTCGGGAAGGCGGCGTCCCGTCGGGCGGGCCGTAAAGCGCGAATCCCATGGCCGTCAGACGCCTCGCCACCAGATTGCCGCGCTCGGGCGCGACCATGCGAAGAGCCAGATCGGCATCGTGGCGATGCAGGTTCACGGTGGAGGCCGAATAAAGCACCTCGACATCGAGCCCTGGATTGTCCGCCAGCAGGGAAGCGAGTGCGGGCACGACGAAAGGCGCGATCAGGCTTTCGAAGCTGGCAAGACGAACCAGTCCGCGCACTTCGACCTGTGCCTCGGCCTCCTGCCGCATGCCCTGCGCGGCCAGTTCCATAGCCTCTGCCCGGGGTAGCAGCGCCGCGCCCTGATCGGTCAGGTCATAACCCTGTTGATGGCGCAGGAACAGCGGCAAGCCGAGCGCCTGCTCGATCCGCTCGATGCGGCGCGAAATCGTCGCGATCCCGATCCCCAGGCTACGGGCCGCGCCCGATAGCGTGCCTTCGCGCGCCAGCGTCAGAAACAGGCGGATATCATCCCAGTTCAGCCGATCCATCATCTTTCCGATATCGGAAAACAGTCTGCAGATAGATGCGATACCATTGTGCGTTCCGGAATGCGACAACGCCTTATCCCGCCAACCGGAGATGTTCTATGCCCGTTACTGAAACCGCGCGCGCCGCCATGCCCCGCTCCGAGGGGTCGGCTTTTCTGCTCAGTGCGCTTGCCGCAATCTTCTGGGGCACGAATTTCGAAGCCACGCGCATCGCCCTGCTCGATGTGCCGCCCTGGACGGCGGCTTCGGGGCGCTTCATCTTTGCCGCTGCCACGATCCTGTTGTGGCTCTGGGTCACCCAGGGCTCCGGCCTGCGGGCTCTGCGGCGCAATGCTCCGGCTTTCATGCTGCTGGGTGTCGTCGGAGTGGCCGGGTTCAACGCCGCGTTGTTCCTGGGTATGCGCAGTTCCAGCCCGGTCACCGCAGCGCTGATCATGGGCACGAGTCCGCTGACGACGAACCTGCTCGATGCGCTGATCGGCCGGCGCTTTCCGGGCGTCCTCGCCCTGGTGGGCATGGCGGTCAGCCTGCTGGGTGTGGCGCTGACCGTCGGGGCGTTTTCGGGCGCGCGTTTTGCCGCCGGCGATCTGTTGATTCTGATCGGTAGCTTCGCCTGGGCGCTCTACACCATCGGCTGCCGCCGCTGGGTGAAGGAGGCCAGCCCGCTGGAAACCTCGGCCTGGACCATGCTGTTCGGCGCACTGGCCCTGCTGGCGGCCGCGTTCTCGTTTGAGGCGCCTGTCGGTGCGGCGGCCGCCGCCTCCGGCACGGCGTGGGGAGCGACGCTGTGGATGGCGCTGATAGGCTCGGTCCTTGCCTATCTGTTCTGGCAGGTGGGCATTGCGGTGCGCGGCCCGGGCGCGACGTCGGTGCTGTTCAATCTGGTTCCGGTCGCCGCCCTCGTCACTGCGGCGCTGTTCGGGCGGATGCCGGATCTGTCGCAGATGGCCGGTGTGGCCGTGGCGATCTTCGGTGTCCTGCTGGCAAGCGGGCGCCTGACGCCGGCGCCCGCGCACCGTTGAGTGGTGGTCCGGGCGCCCGCGTCCGCGGAGGGCGAAGACACGCGGCGCGGAAGCCGGATCAAAGGGTCGTTGCCGTGCGGGCGGCTTGATCGTAGTGCCCCGACAGCACCCGAACGGTCGACGCGACCCCGCTTATCGCCCGGGGATCAAGGCCCAGCGTCGAGATTGCGTCTACCAGCAGTCGTTCTCGGATCTCGCCATACCGTTGGCAGAGATCCTCTCCGGCCTGTGTGATCAGGATCAGCCTCTCCTTGCCCTGGCGTACCCTGACAACCATGCCCTGCGATTCGAGCTTCTTGAGCGCGTAGACCACCGTGTGGGAATCCTCGATGCCCAGCACCAGACAGATATCCGCAAACCGCTTTGCCCGCTGGCGGTGATTCACCGAATGCAGAACCAGTACCTCAAGCGGCGTCAGCCCCGGCAGGCCCGCCGCGGCCATGCAGCGCACGATCCACCGATCGAAGGCGTTGCGGGCCAGGATCAACCCGAACTCAAACTCGGAAAGCTCCGGCAGCTTGCTGCCCGCCGCCAGATGCGCCGAGGAGACGATGGGGCCGTCATGCGTGTGCTGCTGAGGGGCCACGGTTTCAGTTCCCTTTTTCATGCCTGTCCTATGTCTCGTTCCGCGGCCCGGTGCGGCGGGCGCTCCGCAGCTTGATAAGGTATCTGCATTTTATCGTTCAGAATGAAAGCCCGAAGCGGTCTCTAGCACGATGTTTCACCGCTCACCTTTGCCGGATTGGCTGAAAAAACCAAGCGTCTGGAAACCACTCATGCCTGCGAGCGTGCCGGAAACCGTGCGATCGGTCCATGCCGCCATGCGATCCCCTATCAAGAACAGCCATTTCTTATTGACAAAATATCGATGTATCGTCAACGTATCATCAATTATATATACAGAGGTTGGCGATGCGTTGGGATTTCTGGATCGACCGCGGCGGTACGTTCACCGATGTCATCGCGCGCAGGCCCGATGGCGGGCTGGAAGCGCGCAAGCTGCTGTCCGAGAATCCCGAGGCATATCGCGACTCCGCCTCTGCCGGCATCCGCAGCTTTCTTGGCCTGAAGCCCGGCGAGAAGATTCCCCGGGGGATGATCGGCACGATCAAGATGGGCACCACGGTCGCGACCAACGCGCTGCTGGAGCGCAAGGGCGAGCCTCCGGCACTTCTCATTACCCGCGGCTTCCGCGACCAGCTCGAAATCGGCTATCAGGCGCGCAAGGACATCTTCTCCGTGCGCATCGAGAAGCCCGACGCGCTGTACGGCTGCGTTGTCGAGGTGGCTGAGCGCGTCCTGTCGGACGGCACGGTCGAGCTTCCGCTGGACCTGTCACTGGCCCGGCGCCAGCTTGAGGAAGTGCGTGCCAGCGGGATCAATTCCGTCGCGATCGTGCTGATGCACGCCTATCACTACCCGCAGCACGAGCGGGCGCTCGCTGCGCTGGCGCGCGAGATGGGTTTCGGGCAGGTGTCTGTCAGTCATGAGGTTTCGCCCCTCGTCCGGATCGTCGGGCGCGGGGATACCACGGTGGTCGACGCCTATCTCTCGCCGGTGCTGCAGCGATATCTGGATGGGCTGATTGCGGATCTGGATCTCGATAGCAGCGGCGCGCGGCTTCTGTGCATGACGTCGGGCGGGGGGGTGACCTCCGCGCACTTGTTCCAGGGGCGCGACGCGATCCTTTCGGGGCCGGCCGGCGGTGTCGTGGGCGCCGCGCGAACCTGCGACGCGGCGGGCTTCGACCATATCATCGGTTTCGATATGGGCGGGACCTCGACTGACGTGACGCATTATGCCGGAGAGTACGAGCGCAGCTTCGAATCCGAAGTGGCCGGCGTGCGGATGCGCGCGCCGATGATGCTGATCCATACCGTTGCGGCGGGCGGTGGCTCGATCCTGTCGTTCGACGGCGCGCGTTTCCAGGTGGGGCCGGAATCGGCCGGTGCCAACCCCGGTCCGGCTTGCTATCGCCGCGGCGGGCCGCTGACCATCACCGACGCGAACGTCATGCTGGGCAAGCTGCGGCCGGAGAATTTTCCCTCCATATTCGGCCCCGAGCAGAACCTGCCGCTGGACGGGCAGGCGGTGCGAGAGCGATTTGCGGCGCTGGTGGCGGGTGCGGGCGGGACGAAGACCCCGGAAGAGGCCGCGGATGGCTTCATCACCATCGCAGTGCAGAACATGGCCAACGCGATCAAGAAAATCTCGGTCGCGCGCGGCTACGACGTCACCCGCTATGCGCTGGCCTGCTTTGGCGGCGCCGGGGGGCAGCATGCCTGTCTTGTGGCCGAGACGCTCGGCATGAGTACCATTGTCGTGCACCCCTTTTCCGGTCTGCTGTCGGCCTATGGCATCGGCCTGGGGGACCTGCGGGCCAGCCGGCAGAAAAGCGTGGAAGCGGTGCTGGACGCCGCCGCGATGGACACGATAGCGCGTCTGACGGACGCGCTGCTTGCTGAGACGCGCGGCGAACTGGCTGCGCAGGGCGTGAGTGGCGAAGAGATCCGCGACGAGGTGCGTGTGCATCTGCGCTATCTCGGCACTGACTCGGCTATCGAGATAAAGTCCGGCCCGCTGGAGGACATGTTGCAAGCGTTCGAGCAGGCGCATCGCCAGCGCTTCGGCTTCGTGCAGGCAGGGCACGACCTTGTGGTCGAAGCTCTGGCGGTGGAGTCGATCGGCGGTGGAGCCGTCGTGCCCGAGACCTTGCGCCCGGTGCCCGCGTTGCCGCCGGCGTTGCCCGACGCTTTCACGCGCATCTACAGTCAGGGCGCCTGGCGCGATGCGCGCATTGTCCGGCGCGACCAGCTTGCGCCCGGCCGGATTCTGCCCGGTCCCGCGCTGGTGATCGAGCCCAACCAGACCGTGGTGATCGAGGCCGGCTGGAGCGGGCGGATTACGGAACGCGACTACCTTGTCCTGACGCGCACCGCCGGCGTGGTCGAGACCGCCCGGCTGGATACCGCCGCCGATCCTGTCATGCTCGAAGTATTCAACAACCTCTTCATGTCGATAGCCGAGCAGATGGGCGTGGTGCTGCAGAACACCGCCCGCTCGGTCAATATGAAGGAACGGCTGGATTTTTCCTGCGCCCTTTTCGACGGAACCGGGAATCTCGTGGCCAACGCCCCGCATGTGCCGGTGCATCTGGGTTCGATGGACAGCTCGGTCCGCTCCGTGCTGGAGCGCGGCCGCGACAGCATGAAGTCGGGTGACGTCTACGTGCTGAACGCTCCCTATCAGGGTGGGACGCACTTGCCGGATATCACCGTCGTGACCCCGGTGTTCGACGAGACGGGAAGTCGCATCCGCTTCATCGTCGCCAGCCGCGGACATCATGCCGATATCGGCGGCCTGGCGCCCGGCTCCATGAGCCCGAGCGCCCGCACCATTGAGGAGGAGGGCGTCTATATCGACAGCCGCAAGCTGGTCGACCAGGGCCGCTTTCTCGAAGACGAGATGCGCGCGCTGCTGGCTGGCGCCAGGTATCCCGCGCGCAACATCGACGAGAACATCGCAGACCTGAAGGCGCAGGTTGCCGCCAACGAGCGCGGTGCGGCGGAGGTGCGGCGCATGATCGCCCGGTTCGGCGACGAGGTGATCGCGGCCTATATGGGGCACGTGCAGGACAATGCCGAGGCCGAGGTCCGGCAGGTCATCGACGGGCTGGCGGACGGCCGTTTCGAATTGCTTATGGATCAGGGCTGCCACATCAGCGTCTCGCTGAGCGTGGACCGTGCCGCGCGTCGGCTCCGCATCGACTTTGCCGGCACCAGTGCGCAACAGGACAGCAATTTCAACGCGCCGGAATCGATCACCCGTGCGGCGGTGCTGTTCGTGTTCCGCATGCTGGTGGGGCGTCCGATACCGATGAACGCCGGCTGCCTGCGTCCCATCGATATCGCAATCCCCGAGGGCACGATGCTATCGCCACGCTGGCCGGCGGCGGTGGTGGCCGGCAATGTGGAGGTCAGCCAGGCGGTGACCAACTGCTTGCTGGGTGCCGTTGGGCGGCTTGGTTCTTCGCAGGCGACGATGAATAACCTGACCTTCGGCAATGCGGCCACGCAGTATTACGAGACCATTTGCTCCGGCGCTCCCGCCGGGCCCGGCTTTGACGGCGCGGCCGCGGTGCATACCAACATGACCAATACCCGGTTGACCGACCCCGAGGTGCTGGAGGCGCGCTATCCGGTCGTGCTGGAAGAATTCTCCATCCGCCGCGGATCGGGCGGACGTGGCCGGTGGAAGGCCGGCGACGGCGTGCGTCGCGTCATCCGGTTCCGTGAGGACATGGACTGCGCGATTCTGAGCGGCAATCGTCATGTGGCGCCCTTCGGCACAGCCGGCGGCGAGCCCGGTAGCCTGGGACGTAATCTTCTCCGTCGGACCGACGGTCGCATCGAGGAACTCGACTCCTGTGTCCAGATCGCCATCCGGGCAGGCGAGGCCATAATCATCGAAACGCCGACCGGGGGCGGCTATGGAAAGGCGGAGACCCGGCCGGACGAGAGCGGAGCAGCATGACGGCGACGTGTTGAAGGTTGATGATAATTTGGGAGGCAAATTATAAAAATGTAATTTACAATTATAAAATAATATATAAATTCATAATAAAATATACCTAAATATAAAAATTAACGAGTGGAAGTTTTATGCTGAAATAATGGATTATCAATAGGGTTGGATTTCGGTAGCTGCTGAATATCTCTCCATTATTGTGGTCCCGGCAGAGGACAAGAACGAGGGGAAAAATGAAGACGAGAATTTCTTGCGGCATGCACCGCAGAACATTTCTGGCCACGGCAATGGGCCTGGTCACCTTGATGGCCGGCTTCGCCCCGCAGGTTGCGCGGGCGCAGGACGACGGCAGGATGCTGACTTTCGGGCTGTCGGCCAATGTCGGCAACCTGATTTACGGCCCGTCGCGCGGCGCCGCCCAGTTCATCGTCAACCAGCAGCTGCATCGCGGCCTGGTGAAGTTCGACGAGAACGGGACCGTTGTCCCTGCTCTGGCGGAAAGCTTCGAGGCCGTGGACACGTCGACCTACCGTTTTACCTTGCGCAAGGGACTGGTGTTCCACGACGGTACGCCGATCGACTCGACCACGGTCAAGGCCAGCCTCGAATATCTGGCGCGTCGCGAGACCGGAGCGGCAATCTATGCCGCACTGTCTACCCTGGAAGCTATCGAGACGCCGGATGCGGATACAGTACTCGTGCGCCTGTCGAAGCCGAACGCTTCGCTTCTGGACTACCTCGCCGATCCGAACGCGGGCATCTCGCCGCCGGCGGCGCTTGCCCCGGGTGCCGTGAACTGGATTGGCGCCGGCCCGTTCAGGCTGAAGGCAAACGACAGCGGCGTCAGCCTGACTCTGGTCAAGGCCGATACATACTATGACAAGGACGCGGTTGCGCTGGACGGCGTGAAGTTCATCTTCTATCCGGACTCGTCTGCCCGCGCGAACGCGCTCATCGCCGGTGATGTCGACATGGTCGATTTCGTCGGCTGGGAAGATTTCGAACGTATCGAGGCGACGCCGAAACTGGTGCTTGACGCGGTTCCCGGTCCATTCGTCTATACGCTATTCAACACCGGGCGCGCGCCCTTCGACAATCCGAAGGTTCGGCAGGCCATCGCCTACGCGATCAATCGCGACAACGTGGTGGCCGCGGCCTTCTACGGCCATGGCAATCCCCTGAACGGCATGCCGATGTCGCCGGGCAACGATCGTTACGATCCCGCGATGGGTGAGCTGTGGAGCTACGATCCCGACAAGGCCCGTGCCTTGCTGGCCGAAGCGGGCGTGGCCAAGGGGATGAAGATTTCGCTCCTCACGTCGTCGACCTATTCGTTCTTCCGCGACATGGCACTGTCCATGCAGGCCGATCTCAAGGCTGTTGGAATCGACGCCGAGCTTAACGCCCCCGATTGGCCGACCTACACTTCCGCGAAGAACGGAGGTAACTACGACCTTGCCGTTGCCGGCGGCGCGCCGTCGGTGACCGGACCGGTCTACATGCAGGCCTACGCGGTTGGCGCGCCCGCCTCGTCTTTCGGCAGCTACGGATACGATGCCTCGGAGATCGTCGCCCATATCCAGGCCGGTGAGGCCATCGCCGGCGATGAAGAGGCGCGGGCCGAGTACGCGAAAGCTGTCCGGATCATCGGCGATCAGGTGCCCTTTCTGCCCCTGGCGCAACGCAGCCAGGCCTTTGCCTACACCGACAGGGTCAAGGGCTTCAGGAACATTCCCGGCTTCCTGAGCATCACGGGCACCGGCTACATGATCGAGAAAACCTCGATCCGCTGAGTGAGCCGGCCTTCTTCCGTCCGCCGAGCGATATCACCGGCCCGCGGGGGAGGGCTCGCCCGCGTCCGGCCCTGCAAACCGAAAGAGTTCACCGTGATGGGATTGGCTGCATATTGCGGGAAGCGCATTCTGATCGGTCTGGCGATGATCGTCTGCGTGCAGGTGATCATCTTCCTGGCTATCCAGGTCGTGCCCGGCGATCCGGTCGAAGCCATGCTGAGCGAGACGGCCGGTATCGGCCCCGATGTGGTCGCCGCCCTGCGCCAGCAGTTCGGGCTGGACAAGCCGATGCCCGTGCGGCTGCTCAACCATGTAATCGGGTTGCTCCGGCTGGATTTCGGCATCTCCTTTCAATATAGCCAGCCCGCCTTTGATATCATTGCCAGCAGACTGGCGGTCAGCATCGAACTGGTCGTGCTCGCCGCCTTCTTCGGC
The DNA here is from genome assembly GCF_042432495.1 of Pseudochelatococcus lubricantis. Classification (NCBI taxonomy): domain Bacteria; kingdom Pseudomonadati; phylum Pseudomonadota; class Alphaproteobacteria; order Hyphomicrobiales; family Chelatococcaceae; genus Pseudochelatococcus; species Pseudochelatococcus lubricantis. The sequence goes on from NZ_JBHLXC010000001.1 coordinate 84,913, forward strand.
ATAACGGGTGGCATTCTGCTGGGCAGCCTGAGTGTGCAGACCCGTTGGGGCGATCGACTGGTATCGATACTGGGACCGGTCATCCTGTCCGTGCCGGGCTATGTGCTGGGCTCGGTCCTGATCCTCGGGCTGTCGCTGTCGCTGGGGTGGCTGCCCGCCGGCGGCGTCGCCCCCTTCTCCGACCCCGCAGAGCACGTCCGTCGCCTGGTGCTGCCCGTCGTTACGCTGGCGCTGCCTATCGCCGCGACCATCGCGAAGGTGACGCGCTTCGAGATCCTTGAGGTGCGGACGCAGGACTGGGTGCGCACTTCGCGCGCCTACGGCTTTCCCACACGGGTGACCTTCCGCCGGGACATTCTGCGCAATGCGCTGACACCCGTGCTGACCATCTCGGCGCTGGAACTGGGCGGGCTTATCGGAGCCACCGTTCTGGTGGAGAAGGTCTTCAATCTCTCCGGTCTTGGTTCGCTGCTGGTCTCGTCAGTCAGTGTGCGGGACTACCCGCTTATCCAGGGGGCCGTATTCGTGATTTCAGCCTTCTATATCGCGATAAATATCATCTCCGACATCATGTACGGCTTTCTCGACCCGCGGGTGAGCAAACGATGAAACGCATCATCCTGCCGCTAATTGCCGGAATTCTGGTGGCTTTCGCCGTCGCCGGGCCGCTGCTCGTGCCTGTCGACCCACTGGCGCAGAACATCCTCGCGCGTTTTGCCCCCGTCGGCACGCCGGGGCATCTGTTGGGCACCGACAACTTCGGCCGCGACATACTGGCCCGTATCGCCACCGGCGCGCAGGTCGAGCTGCTGACTGCGCTGGCCTCGACGATGATCGCGCTCTCGCTCGGGGTGTCGATCGGCGTGACCGCCGCCTATTCGCGCGGATTGACAGAGGATTTTCTGATGCGCGGCATCGATGTCATGCTGTCGATCCCGCCGCTGATCCTGGCGCTGCTGGTGGTGGCCGTGCTGGGCCCCAGCGTGCCGACCCTCATCGGCGTGCTGGCGCTGCTGTTCACGCCTGGCTTCGCGCGCGTGGCCTATGGCCAGACCCTTTCGGTCCGCAGCCGGCCCTTCATTCAGGCGGCCATCATCTTCGGTGCTCCGCGCCGGTCGATCATACTGGGCCAGATTCTGCCCAACATCGTCGCCCCTCTGCTGGCGCAGGCTTCTTTGACCATCGCCTCCGCGATTCTTGTCGGTTCCGGCCTCGGCTACCTGGGCCTCGGTATCCGGCCGCCGATGCCTTCATGGGGCGGCATGGTTGCCGACGGGCAGCGGTATCTGGCCACGCACCCGATGCTGATGCTCATACCCGGGCTGTTCGTTGTCTCGGCCATCCTGACCTTCAGCGCGCTGGGCGACACGCTGCGGACCCTCTGGGACCCGCGCGAACAGGGAGGCCGCTGATGGGTATCCTTACGCCAGAGGCAACCGCCATGGCAAAACCGCCGCTGCTGGCGGTCCGCGGGCTGAACATCGCTTTCGGGGACACGGGAATTGTCAAGGACCTGTCGTTCGACATCGCTCCGGGCGAGACCCTGGCCATCGTGGGGGAGTCCGGCTCCGGCAAGTCTGTGACGGCCCTCAGCCTGCTCGGCCTGCTCGGCCCGCGGGCCAGGGTAACCGGCAGCATCGCCTTCGGGGGTGAGGAACTGCTGCCCTACGATTTCGGCCGGCTGACCGGTCTGCGCGGCAACGATGTGTCGATCATATTTCAGGAGCCGATGGCGGCGCTGAACCCGGTCTACAAGATTGGCCGGCAGCTCGGCGATGTGCTCCGCAATCACCTGAAACTGTCGCCGGCGGAGGCTCGCGCCCGTGCGGTCGAGCTGCTGCACAAGGTCAAGCTGCCCAATCCCGAGGTCAAATGCGATCAGTACCCGTTCGAACTGTCGGGCGGCCAGCTTCAAAGGGTTATGATCGCGATGGCGATCGCCTGCCGCCCCAGGCTATTGATCGCCGACGAGCCGACGACCGCGCTGGATGTCACGGTGCAGGCCCGCATCCTCGATCTGCTGCGGGAATTGCAGGCCGAGATGGGCATGTCCATCCTGTTCATCACCCACGATTTCGGCGTCGTGGCGGATATCGCCGACCGGGTGCTGGTCATGCGGCATGGTGAGAAGATCGAGACCGGCCCGGCCGAGGATCTGTTTTCCGCCCCGCGCGAGGACTATACCCGTATGTTGCTGTCGGCGGTCCCGTCGCTGGAGAGGCGCGATTTCCTGGAGGATGCGCCGGCGCCATCAGATGACACGACGGTTCTGGAATTCCGTGATGTCGGCATCACCTTCTACGGTCGCCGAGGGCATGAGCTGAAGGCGCTCGACGGCATCGATCTGACCATCCGGCGCAACGAAGTGGTGGCGCTGGTGGGGGAATCCGGAAGCGGGAAAAGCACGCTGGGTAACGTCGCAGCCGGTCTGCTGCGGGTGAATCGGGGACAGGTCACCATCGACGGCAGGCTGCGCCAGGGGGCGGGTGCGGGAAAGGATCTGCACTCTCCGGGTGTGAGCATGGTGTTTCAGGATGCCAACGCCTCGCTCAACCCGCGCATGCGGATCGGGGCCACGCTGCGCGCGGCCCTGCAATGGAACCGCCGCTACAAGCCCGGCCTGGATTGCAGCGACGGGCATATCCGCCATCTTCTGTCGGAGGTCGGCCTTGCGCCCGAGCTGTTCGACCGCTTCCCGCACGAGCTTTCGGGCGGGCAGAAGCAGCGTGTGGGAATCGCGAGGGCGCTGTCGGTCAAACCCTCGCTCGTCGTGGCGGACGAGCCGACTTCCGCGCTGGACGTCTCCGTGCAGAAGACGGTGCTGGAGCTGTTCCGCAAACTGCAGCGGCAATACGGTTTCGCCTGCATCTTCATCACGCATGACCTGTCGCTGGCCGCCAGCATCTCGAACCGGGTGGTCGTGATGAACCGTGGGCGCATCGTCGAGCAAGGTCCCGCGGCAGAGGTGCTGCGCAATCCGGCCGATGCGTACACCCGTGCGTTGCTCGACTCGATCCCCTTGCCCGATCCGGCCGCCCAGCGCGCCCGCAGAGCGCGGCCGGCCGGTCCGGGCACGCATCCCTGACGCCGCCAGCACATCGTTCGACGGCAATTTGCGAAGGAAACAGCCATGAAGGCGATTATTATCGGTGGTGGCATCGGCGGAATCATCAGCGCACTGACGCTGCGCTACCACGGCATGGACGTTGAACTCTACGAGCGCGCCGAGGGAAACCCGGAGATCGGCTCGGCCGTGCAGTTCACCGCCAATGTTACCAACATCTTCAAGCGCATCGGGCTGCTCGATCTGGTGAAGGCCTGCGGCTCGCCCGTCGAGGTGCGCAATATGCGCGAATGGAACACCGGCAACATAATCAGCACCAACCGGCTGGGCGACACCATCGCCGAGCGTGAACTGGGGTCGCCCTATCTGGTGTTCGGCCGTTCCGAACTGCTTGACCGGCTGGGTGAGCAGCTGCCCGCCGGTCTGGCCCGGTACGGCATGAGATGTGTAGCGGTGGAGCAGGATGACAGCGGCGTGCGCGCGGTCTTCGAGAACGGCCACGTCGCCACGGGCGATGTGCTGATCGGCGCGGACGGCATCCGTTCGACCGTGCGCCGTCTGGTGTTTGGTGAGATCGAGCCCGTGTTCTCGGGCAAGGTCGCCTATCGCGGCCTGATCCCCGCGGAACAGTTGCCCGATTTCGAAAGCTATCAGTGGACGGCAAATGCGTGGCCGGCGCCGGGGCAGTTCTTGCTGCAGAACTTTGCCGGGCGCAGGACCATCAACCTCAGCCTCTATCGCAACAACCAGCGGCTGGAGGACCTCGACACCGGCCACCGCACTGCGGTCGTGTCTATGGAACAGGTTCTTTCCTTCGTCGAGGGCTGGGAGCCGGCCGCTCGTGAATGGCTGTCCAGGTCGGCCGATTTTCTGCGTTGGCCGCTGTTCGATATCGAACCGCTCAACGCCTGGGCCAAGGGGCGTGTTGCGCTTCTGGGCGATGCGGCGCATGCCACGCTGCCGTTCATCGGCCAAGGAGCGGGGCAGGGCGCCGAGGACGCCAGCGCGCTGGGCGATGCGCTGGCGCACATGCCGGATGATCCGGTTGGCGCATTGAAGCTCTATGAGGAGTTCCGCCTGCCGCGCGCCTCGCGGGTTCAGCTCGAGTCGCGCGCGCGCTCCAATTACATGATGCTGAAGGACCCCTTCGCCATCAACCAGCGCAACTTGCAATGGCGCGAGGCGTCGAAGGCGATCACCGGCTATTTCGGCAATTCGGTCGACCACTGGATTCTGAACTACGATGTCGCGCGCGCCTTTCAGGAGCACGTCGCGGCCTGATCTTGCTTTCCGGGCACCGGTCGCCCCGGTTGCTGTCCCGCCCTTTCTTGTCCGAGAATATAAGGATTGCTACTATGACGAAGCCACGGATCGGCATAATCATCGGTTCGACGCGAGACAGCCGTTTCGGCGAGAAGCCGGCAAGATGGTTGCTTGAAGTCGCCTCTCGCCGCGACGACATCGATGTCGAGCTGGTCGATTTGCGCGACTACGACCTGCCTTTCTTCAACGAGGCGTCGTCGAATGCATGGCAGGCCTCGCAGGATCCCAAGGTTCTGGCCTGGCAGAAAAAGATCGGCGAGCTGGACGGCTACATCTTCGTTACTGCGGAATACAACCGTTCCATACCGGCCTCGCTGAAGAACGCGCTCGACCAGGCCTATGTGGAGTGGAACTACAAGCCGGCCGCCATCCTCGGCTACGGTGCGGTCGGGGGTGCGCGTGCCGTGGAGCATCTGCGTTCGATTACGGTCGAACTCTATATGGTGCCGGTCCGCTCCACCGTTCATATCAGCGGCACCGAGTTCTTTACCGTTTGGCACGGCGGCGGCGACCAGCCCATCACGGCGATCGAGGGCACGATCGGGCAGGGCACCCAGGAAATGCTGGATCAGCTTTCCTGGTGGGCCGAGATCACCAAGGCCGGTCGCGCCGCCCGGGCGCAAAAGTCGGCTTGACCGCTTGCGTCCAGCGTTTCCCGGAACCCGGCCGCCCGTCCGGCCGGGTTCCGCCATCCCGTCCGTCGACCGGCGTTTTGGCCGAGAACGAACTCATCGTTGGCAAATTTCTGCCAGCCAATCGACAAAAACGCGCACCTTGTTGCTGAGGTGCCGGTTCGGCGGATAGATGATGTGCAGCGGCTTCGGCGCCGTGCACCAATTCTCCAGCAATGGGACGAGGCGTCCATCGGCGATCGGCACCCGGGCCATGAAGGCCGGCAGCTGCATGATGCCGTGGCTGGCGAGACCGGCAGCGAGATAGCCCATGCCGTCATTGACGGCGATGGTATAACGCCCTGAGACTTCGATCGTTTCGCTGTGGTTCTGGTAGATCAGCGGCAGGACCCGGCCGCCGAGCGCCGGCCGGTAGGCCACGATCTGGTGGCCGTCCTCGATGTCGCGCGGATGGCGTGGCGTGCCGAAGCGGGCAAGATAGTCGGGCGTGGCGCAGGTGATAAGCTGCATCTCGCCGATCCGCCGGGCGATCAGGCTCTGGTCGGTGATCTCCCCGGCACGCACCGCGCAATCGAGATTCTCGCCGATCAGGTCGGCCGGGCGATCGCTCAGGCCGAGATCGAGCTGGATGTCAGGGTAGCGCGCGTTGAACTCGTGCAGCGCCGGGATGATGATCGATATCGCCAGCGCGGAACTGCAGTCTACCCTGAGCCGGCCACTCGGCCGCGCCTGTGCCAGGGTCAGGCTGGCGTCGAGTTCGTCGAGTTCCGACAGGAGACGGAGCGCCCGCTCGTAGTAGGCGGCGCCGTCCATGGTCACCGTCACGCGCCGCGTGGTGCGGTTCAGCAGCTTGGTGCGCAAGTGCCCTTCGAGCTGCTGGATCAGCTTGGTGACGGTCGGCTTCGGCATGTCGAGGATATCGGCCGCGCGGGTGAACGTTCCCGTCTCGACCACCCGCATGAAGGCCCGTATCGCTGCCAACTGGTCCATGTGATCTCGTATTGTTTCTGTACGTGAATAATGAATGAACGAATAGCCTATTTATTCCGGTGCGTCGATTCACTAATTTCTACCGCAACGCAACATCGAGGATAGGCCATGGCCGAGACCGCCGCGCAGGAGCTTCAGCCGGTTCTCTCCGTCTTCTGGCGGGAAGAGAGCCTGAACGTTCGTGGAGAAATCTTCTTCGGGCGTCTCTACGTTTCGGCCAAGGTGCCGGAGCACGCCGGCCTTGTGCTGCATCTGCATGGCGGCCACTTCAACAGCGGCTCGCCGGCGGAAGGGCAGGCGGTTGCGGCGGCACTGACCGAGGCCGGCGCAGTCGTGTTCTCGCTCTCCTATCCGCTCGCGCCGGCCCACCGTTTCCCCGAGACGCTCGAACTCATCTATGCAGCGCTTGAGGCCCTTGCCAGGGGGCGGAGCCGCTGGGTGGCCCGCGGCGCGCCGCTGTATGTCGCGGGCGAAGAGGCCGGCGGCAATCTCGCCGCCGCGCTCGCCATGATGGCGCGCGATCGCGGCGGCCCGGCGCTGGCCGGCCAGATCCTGCTTTCGCCGATGCTCGATGCTTGCCTCGCCACCGCTTCCCTGCGCGGTGCGCAGGCCGGCCCGGTCGGCTGCTGCTGGGCCGATGGCTGGGCCGCCTATCTCGGCACGCCCGAGCGCGCCGCTCATCCCTATGCCGCGCCGTTGCAGGCGACGCGCCTCGCCGGCCTGCCGCCGGCGTTGCTGATCAGCGCGCAGGACGACCCGATGCGCGACGAGGCGGCGCAATATGCGGCCCGCCTCGGCCAGGCGGGTGTCCATGTCCGTCATATCGAGCGCGCTGCGCCGACGCACTGGCCGCAGGCCTATGCGGATGCACCGGAGGAAGGCTCCTGCCTGTGCAAGACCTGTGGAGAGATCGCCGCCTTCTATGGGCGGACCGCGCCGTCCTGACGGCATCCCTTTCCAGCTATCCCACATCATTTTCGAAGAAGGACCGACCCCTATGATTCAGGGAACGAACCGTCGCGGCCTCGTGGCTGCCCTGACTGTCTCCGTCGCGCTGACCGCCATCGCCGCCTTCGCCTTTTCCGGCAGCCGCGCGCAGGGCGATGTCACCGCTGCTCCCGCTCCCGCCGTGCCGGTCTCCGTCGCCACGGTCGAGGCGCGTGAGATTGTGCCCTGGGCCGAGTTTTCCGGCCGGCTGGAGGCGATCGAGCGCGTCGAGCTGCGCTCCCGCGTTTCCGGCGTCGTCGAGGCCGTGCATTTCCGCGAGGGCAATCTGGTGAAGCAGGGCGATCTGCTCGTCAGCATTGACCAGGCGCCCTATCTCGCCGAGCTGGAACGCGCTCAGGCGCAGGTACTGGCCGTCCAGGCGCGCGTCGCGCTTTCCGAGAGAGAGCACGAACGCGGCCAGCAATTGATCGCCACCCGCAACCTGTCGCAGCGCGACCTCGACACCCGCGTCAACGCCCTGCGCGAAGCTCAGGCCAATCTGCGCGCTGCCGAGGCGGCCCGCCGCGTGGCGCAGCTCAACCTCGACTACACACAGATCCGCGCGCCGATCAGCGGCCGCATCGGCCGGCTGGACGTCACCGTCGGCAATCTGATCACCGCCGGCGGCCAGGTGCTGACCAGCCTGTTGTCGGTCGATCCGATCTATGCGGCCTTCAACGCCGACGAGCGCAGCGTGCTCGACGCGCTTGCCTCGCTGCCGGATGGCTCGCATGCGCTGGAGCAGATTCCGGTGAGGCTCACCACGGCGACGACCGAGGCGGCGCAGTTCAGCGGCCGTCTGCACTTCGTCGACAACGGTATCGATGGCGCCAGCGGGACGGTGCGGGTGCGCGCCCTGCTCGACAATCCCGACGGGCGGCTGATGCCCGGCCAGTTCGTCAGGGTGCGGCTCGGGCAGGCCAAGGCCGAGCCTCAGCTCGTCATCAACGAGCGCGCGGTCGGCACCGACCAGAACAAGAAGTTCGTCTTCGTCGTCGGCGACGACAGCAAGGCTGTCTGGCGCGAGGTCTCGCTCGGCTCGTCTCATGACGGGCTGCGCGTGGTCAATGCCGGACTGAAGCCCGGCGAGCGCATCATCGTCAACGGGCTGCAACACGTCCGGCCGGGCGCGGCAGTCGCGCCGGAACGGGTTCCCATGGCGGAGAAGAGCGAGTTGAAGAAGCCCGCGACCGAACTCACACAACGTTGAACCCATGGCGGTCGGCGGCCGCCGTCAAGCGGGGCCGCAGACGCAAGGCTACGTCGCTCGAAAGGGGACGCTCCATGAACCTCTCCAAGTTCTTCATCGACCGGCCGATCTTTGCGGCGGTCCTCTCCGTTCTGATTTTTCTGGCCGGGCTGCTGTCGATGAGGGCTCTGCCGATTTCCGAATACCCGGAGGTCGTGCCGCCGACCGTGGTCGTGCGCGCGCAGTATCCCGGCGCCAGCCCGCGCGTGATCGCGGAAACCGTGGCGACGCCGATCGAGGAGCAGATCAACGGCGTCGAAGGCATGCTCTACATGTCGAGTCAGGCAACGACCGACGGTGTGATGACTCTGAACGTCACCTTCCGGCTCGGCACCGATCCCGACAAGGCCCAGCAACTCGTGCAGAACCGCGTCAGCCAGGCCGAGCCGCGCCTGCCCGAGGAAGTGCGCCGGCTCGGCGTCACCACGGTCAAGAGTTCGCCCGACCTGACGATACTGGTGCACATCACCTCGCCGAACGGACGCTACGACGTGACCTATCTGCGCAACTATGCGTTGCTCAACGTCAAGGACCGGCTGGCGCGCATCGATGGCGTCGGCCAGGTCCAGATCTTCGGCGCGGGCGACTACTCGCTGCGTGTCTGGCTCGACCCGCAGAAGGTTGCCGAGCACGGCCTGTCCCCCGGTGATGTCGTGCGCGAAATCAGGGCCCAGAACGTGCAGGCCGCCGCCGGCGTGATCGGTGCATCGCCGAACGCGCCCGGCCTCGATTTCCAGCTCTCCGTCAATGCACAGGGCCGCCTCCAGTCGGAGGAGGAATTCGGCGAGATCATCGTCAAGACCGGCACCGACGGCGCGGTCGTTCGCCTGAAGGACATCGCCCGCATCGAGCTTGGCGCGGCCGAATACGCGCTGCGCTCGCTGCTGGACGGTCAATCGGCCGTCGCTGTGCCCATCTTCCAGGCGCCGGGCTCCAACGCCATCGCCATTGCCGACCGGGTCGACGCGGTGATGGCCGAAATCAAGCAGAACATGCCGGAGGACGTCGATTACAGCATCGTCTACGACACCACCCAGTTCGTGCGCGCCTCGATCAACGCCGTCATCCACACCCTGCTGGAGGCGGTGGCGCTGGTCGTGCTGGTCGTCATCGTCTTCCTGCAGACCTGGCGGGCCTCGATCATCCCGCTCATCGCCGTTCCGGTCTCTATCGTCGGCACCTTCGCGGTGATGTATCTGATGGGGTTCTCGATCAACGCACTCAGCCTTTTCGGCCTCGTGCTGGCCATCGGCATCGTCGTCGACGATGCGATCGTCGTCGTCGAAAACGTCGAGCGCAACATCGAGAACGGCCTTGCCCCGCGCGAGGCGACCTACAAGGCGATGCGGGAGGTGTCCGGCCCGATCATCGCCATCGCGCTGGTGCTCGTCGCGGTCTTCGTGCCGCTCGCCTTCATCTCCGGGCTCACCGGCCAGTTCTACCGCCAGTTCGCGCTCACCATCGCGATCTCGACGGTGATCTCGGCTATCAACTCGCTCACGCTCTCACCCGCGCTGGCGGCGCTGCTGCTGAAGGGCCACGAAGCGCCGAAGGATGCGCTGACGCGCGTGATGGACCGGGTGCTCGGCTGGTTCTTCCGCGCTTTCAACCGCTTCTTCCAGCGCTCCTCTGAGGCCTATGGCGGCGGCGTGCGCCGCGTGATCTCGCATCGTGCGGTCATGCTGGGCGTCTATGTCCTGCTGCTCGTCCTGACGGGTGTGCTGTTCAAGGCGGTGCCGGGCGGCTTCGTGCCGGGCCAGGACAAACAGTACCTCGTCGGCTTCGCACAGTTGCCGGATGCCGCGACCCTCGACCGCACGGAGGACGTGATCCGCCGCATGGACGAGATCGCTCGCAAGCATCCGGGCGTCGACCATGCGATCGCCTTTCCGGGCCTTTCGATCAACGGTTTCACCAACTCGTCGAACGCCGGCATCGTCTTCGTGACGCTGAAGCCCTTCGACGAGCGCAAGGACCCGTCCCTGAGCGGCGGCGCCATCGCCATGCAGCTCAACAAGGAGTTCGCCGGCATCAAGGAAGCCTTCATCGCGATGTTCCCGCCGCCGCCCGTGCAGGGGCTCGGCACCATCGGCGGTTTCAAGCTTCAGATAGAGGATCGCGCCGGCCTCGGCTATGCGGCCCTCGACGAGGCGACCAAGGCCTTCATGGCAAAGGCCGCGCAGGCGCCGGAGATCGCGGGCATGTTCTCAAGCTTCCAGGTCAACGTCCCGCAGCTTTATGCCGACATCGACCGCACCAAGGCCCGTCAGCTCGGCGTGCCGGTGAATGAGGTGTTCGACACATTGCAGACCTATCTCGGCTCGACATATGTCAACGACTTCAACAGGTTCGGCCGCACCTACACCGTGCGTGTGCAGGCAGATGCGCCCTTCCGCGCTCAGCCAGAGCATATCGGCCGGTTGAAGGTGCGCGCGAACACGGGCGAGATGATCCCGCTGAGCGCCGTGCTGAACGTCCGCTCCGACTCGGGGCCCGAGCGTGCGATGCGCTACAATGGCTTCCTCTCGGCCGACATCAACGCGGGGGCGGCGCCCGGCTTCTCCTCCGGCCAGGCGCAGGAAGCGGTGGAGCGCATCGCCGCGGAGACCTTGCCGCAGGGCTTCGCCTTCGAGTGGACCGAGTTGACCTATCAGGAGATCCTTGCGGGCAATTCGGCGGTGATCGTCTTCCCCGTGGCCATCCTTCTCGTTTTCCTGGTGCTTGCGGCACAGTACGAGAGCCTGACCTTGCCCATCGCGATCCTGCTCATCATCCCGATGGGTCTGCTTGCGGCGCTGACCGGGTTGTGGCTCACAGGGGGAGACAACAACGTCTTCACCCAGATCGGCCTCGTCGTGCTGGTCGGTCTGTCGGCCAAGAACGCCATCCTGATCGTCGAATTCGCGCGCGAGCTGGAATTCGAAGGCAGGACGCCGGTCGAGGCCGCGATCGAGGCGAGCCGGCTGCGCCTGCGGCCTATCCTGATGACCTCGCTCGCCTTCGTGATGGGCGTGGTGCCGCTGGTCATCTCGACCGGCGCCGGTGCCGAGATGCGCCAGGCCATGGGCATCGCGGTTTTCTCCGGGATGATCGGCGTCACCGCTTTCGGTATCTTCCTGACACCGGTCTTCTACGTGCTGATGCGCAAGCTGGCGGGCAACCGCCCGCTGGCCAGGCATGACGTCGAGGCGCCGGTTGCGCAGGCGGCGGAGTGACGGCCGGGTCGTACATCGTCATCGTTTAAAGCGTTTTCAAGCAAAGTGGATACCTGTTTGCATGAAGAAAGCGCGTAATATCAAAAATTTATATCATTTCGGCGTTTCAATGAAATGTCGAAATGCTATAGACCATTACTGCGTTTACTACGTTTTTTGAGACGCAATAATGGTCTATCTTTCTGTTTTGAAACAGCTTCAGGCGGAGGCGAGGTCGAGAGTCAGGACCGAGCCTGACAGGGGGGCTTCCTCCAGCACGTTCGCGGACAGGCGGATGCGTGCCGTGGTGATGAACAGCGTCTCGTTCGAGGGGCCACCGAAGCACAGGTCCGTGGGACGCGGGACGGGCAGGGTGATGCGTCTGTCGATCTCCCCGGAAGCACTCAGCCGCACGACCGACCAGCCGTCCCAGAGCGCCACCCACAGCCCGCCGTGCCTGTCGAACGTGATGCCGTCCGGGCTTCCGTCGCTGGCGGGAAACTCGGCAAAGGTCTCGAACGCCCCTATGCGGTGAGCCGCGGCGTCGAAGGCGGCGCGCAGGATGGCGCGACGGCCGGAATCCACGAGAAAGACTGTCCGGCCGTCCGCGCTCCAGGCCATGCCGCTCGGAACGGACAGGTTCTCGGTTGTGACCTCGATGCCGGTTTCCGACACGTGCAGAAGGGCACCCTCTCCGGGCCTGGCGCGAACGCTCATGAGAGCCAGCCAGAAGCCGCCCGACGGATCGACACCGCAACAGTTGAGGCGGCTTTCTCCCAGCCCCCTCGGCAAGGGCGCCGCAAGACGATGCTCGCCCGTCGCGATATCGAGACGGTGGACGCCGCGGCTGTCCGCGAAGACCAGCTCGCCGGGGCCGGACCAGCCGCAGAGCACGCCCATGTCGGGCTTCAGCAAGGTCCGGCTCAGGCCGGAGGCCGGCTCCGCGCACAGGATCGCGGGGCCGAGGATATCCGCCAGGAAGAGGTTCCCCGACGCCGGCGACCAGCGCGGCGTCTTTCCCAGCAGGGTATTGGCGGCAATGCAACGGGGCTCCGGCTGGCCCGGCTCCGCGGCCGGGCGGGCGCGCGGCTCGATGGACTGGAGCGAGTTCCCGGCGTTCGAGGTAATCCGCCTCGCGCAGTCGATGATCGTGGGGGCGAGTGCGTGCAGGTGGTCGGGCGTCAGCCGGCTCGTCGGGCCGGTCACGCCGATCGCCGCGATCGGCCGGCCGAGATAGTCGAGAATGGGGGCGGCGACGCTCGCCACCCCGTCTCCGCCCGTGCCGACGTGGATCGCGTAGCCGCGCGCGGCCGCACGGCGCATCACTTCGTCGAAGGGCACGTCGCGTCCGTCGGACAGGCGCGCGGTTGCGTGTGTCAGGCTGTCGTCGATCTCCGCGGCCACCTCCGGCCCCAGCTCGCTGAGGATCGCCAGGCCGAGGGCACCGGATGCGAGCGGTGCCGTCTGACCGATCGGCACGACTGATCGCACGCCGAACAGGCTCTCGCGCCGGTCCACGATCACGAAGTTGTCGCCCGAGCGTACGCCCAGAACAGACGCCTCGCGGCTGACCTCGCGCAGCCTGTCCAGCGGGCCGCGCGCCAGTGCTCGCAGGTCGATGTCCGCCCACGCCTTGTGTGCCAGTTCGAACAGATGGAACCCGAGGCGGAAGCCCCGCGTCTGGGCCTCCAGCTGGACGAGCCCCTTTTTTTCGAGCGCGGCGACGATTCTATGCACCGTGGGACGGGGCATGGCGAGATCAGAGGCGATCTGGCCGATGCTCAGTGGCTCCTGGGATTTCGAAATCAATTCAATGATGTCGAGGGCCTTCAGGAGAGCGCCAACACCTTGAGTGCCGGATTTTTCGGCCATCGTGAAAATCCTCCGTTGACAGGAACTCGGAATATGCCCTAGCGTAACCACATTATGGATATCACGTCCATAATGTGGACACAAGGGGCTGCAGTAGGGGGCGGAACAATATCCCGCTGAGAGAGCCCCCGCCGCAGGGAGGCCCGGCCCGGAAGGGGCGGGAGAGTTCGAGCGGCTTCGGGAGATGGAGGACGAAGTTGACTTTCATTAGCGGTATCAACCCAAAACTCGCGGTGATTGCCGAGGCCGCACCGTTGCGCGGGGAATGCGGCATCGGGGCGATGATGCCCTGGGCAGGCAAACTGTGGTTCGTGACATTCGTCGGCCACACCGGGCGTTCCGGCGCGGGCACGGGCCTGTATACGCTCGACGAGAACCTGAATCTCGAAAAACATCCGGCGAGCGTGGTGGGCACCTATGCCAATCGCTGGATCCACTCGGCCACCGACCAGCTGGTGATCGGCCCGCATCTGGTGGACGTCAACGGCAATGTCCGCACCATCCCCGACCTGATCCCGCACCGCCTGACCGCGACCATGGATCATCACGAGGATGTGGTGAACAAGGTCAGCTACGTCACGATGGAGGGGTTGATCCTGGAGCTGGACCTGCGCACGCTGGAGGTGAAGACCGCCTTCAACATGCTGCGCGAGCTGACGCTGCCGGTGGGCACCCAGCCGCATTTCAAGGCGGGATTCACTTCGAACGGCCGTATCATCGTGGGCAACAACACCTATGATGAGCGCGATCACAAGGGTGAATGGACGGGCGGCCTGCTGGCGGAGTACCATGACGGCAAATGGTCGATCCTTGAGCGCACCGGCTTCATGGAGGTGTTCGGCCGGCGCAATCTGGGCGGCACCATCTTCGCCATCGGCTGGGACAAGCGTTCGGCGATCATGCGCACGCTGATCGATGGCCAGTGGACGCGCTATCGGCTGCCGAAGGCGTCTTCGGGCTACGAATATTATTGGTCGCTCGAATGGACCCGTATCCGCGAGATGGAACACGAGCGCTACATCATCGATGCGAGCGGTATGTTCTACGAGGTGAGCCCGGTGAGCTACGAAGGTCGCGTCTGGGGCCTGCGCCCGGTCAGTACGCACCTGCGCGTCGTGCCCGACTTCACCATCTATCGAGGCATGCTGGTGCTGGGCGGCAACCAGATCTCGCCGAACATGGAACTCGACTGGTGGCGCTCCGACCGGACGGAGAACGAGGGTAAGGATGTCGGCGACACGCTCGATCTCGTTACCCGGATCGACAACAACCCGATCGCGGGCGAGCCGCAGACCGGGCTCTGGTTCGGCGCCATGGACGACCTGTGGACGAAATTCGGCAAGCCGAAGGGATGGGGCGGCGTCTGGTGGGAGGACGAGGTCAAGGGCGGCGTGCCGTCGGACCCGTTCCTGATGACGGGCTTCGAGCACAAGTCCATGCACCTGTCCAACGGCTCGGACCATGCCGTGACGATCCGTGTCGAGATCGACTTCCTCGGTAACGGCAGCTGGAAGACCTATGACGAGATCGAGCTGAAGCCGAACGGCTATGTCTCGCACGCCTTCCCGACCGGGTTCGGCGCGCATTGGGTGCGGCTGGTGGCTGACAGGGATGTCATTGCCTCGGGGTATTTCCACTATACCTGAACCTGATCCGCCCCGGCGAAAAGGCCGGGGTGGTCCAACAAGGGCCGCTCCCACGCCGGAGCGGTCCCGCCGCAGGGGTGCGGCCATTATAATCGTTCAGTTCTGGGACTTTGGGAGGAGACCGAGATGAACACCGGCAAAGGACTGTGCGGCCTGGTCGCCGCAGCCCTGCTGTGCGCGTTGGCGCCCGCCACGCTGCAGGCAGCACAGACGACGATCCGCATGTGGACCTTCTTCAACCCTGAGGGGACCACCGTCAGGGAAAAAGCGCTGGCGAAGGTCATCGCGAATTTCGAGGCAAAGAACCCCGACATCAGGGTCCGTACCGAACAGCAGGTCTGGGACCAGATGACGCAGAAATTCCTGGCTGCGAGCCGGGCGGGCAAGGCACCCGACGTGATCTGGGTGAACTCGGACCTGCTCGGCACCGTGATTCAGGCGAATGCCCTGGCGGACATCAGCGGCGCCTTCACGCCTGAGGACATGAAGGACCTGGACAACGAACTCGTCCGCTCGGCCTCGGACGGAGGGAAGGTCTATGGCGTCGGGCAATCCTATATGATCTTCGGCCTGATCGCCCGGAACAAGTTCCTGCAGGAGGCGGGCGTCGACCCGGAGGCGATCCGCACGTGGGACGACCTGGACGCGGCGGCGAAGAAACTGACCGTGGGATCGGGCAACGACGTCCGGCGCTGGGGCCTGTGCCAGGATCTGGGCATGACCAAGATCGATCCGGGCATCCTGCTCGCGCATTTGCTGACGGGCGAGGGCGCGCCCGCATTCGACAAGACCGGACGCGCGCACTGGTCTGATGCGCGCGGCGTTGCCGGAATCCAGCGTACCGCCCGCCTGATCGAGGCCGGTTCGAGCCCGCGGGAGGGCCTGAACTGGACCAATGATGAGATGTATGACCAGTTCTCCGCCGGGCGCTGCGCGATGATAACCGGCGCGAGCGTGCGCATCAGCGGCTTGCAGCAGGCGACGGGGGACGAGGACATCATCTTCATCCCCTATCCCTCGGATACGCCCGGCATGCCGTCGCGGCAGGCGATGAGCAACTGGACCACCTCCGTCTGGGAGGGCTCAAAGAACAAGGATGCCGCCGCGAAGCTCGTCGCCTCCATGGTCAGCCCCGAGGCTGACGAGGTGTGGGTAACGACGGGCGGCACGCTGCCCGCGCGCACCTCGACCGCGGCGGGGCTGACGGACTTTCTGGGCCAGAAATCGCACCGGTTCATGGCCGCCGCGACGGAGTACATCCGCACCAGCGGCTGGGTCCCGCCCTTCGGCGCGGATATCAGCGGCTACCGCGACGACATGAACCGGGCGATCCAGCAGGTTGTCATGAACGGAGCGGCTCCGGAGAAGGCGTTGCAGGAGGCCGAACAGGCCTACAATGCGCGCCACGGATACTGATCCGGCCTTTCTGCCCATCTTTGGAAGACGCCATGACGACAGGTGCTTATCCCGCCGCGAACCGGCGCCGGACCGACTACGGCATGCTTTATGTCGCGCCGACGGTGCTGCTGCTGATCCTGCTTCTCTACGGGCCGGCCGTTTCCGGCTTCTGGCAGAGCCTGTTCCGCCTCGACGGCGCCGACGCCGGCGCCTTCGTGGGGCTGGACGTCTACGGCAAGGTGCTGGCAGAACCTGGCTTCGGCAAGGTCGTGCTGTCCACCACGCTGTTCGTCGTCGGCTCGGTCATCGGCACGGTCGGGCTCGGGCTCGCGATCGCGCTCTACGTCAACAGCCTGGAGGAGGCGACGGCGCGTATCCTCCAGATCGGGGTCATCATTCCCTGGGCGATCTCGTCCGTGGTCGGGGCGCTGCTGTTTCGCTGGTTCTACATGAGCGACCTGGGCCTGTTCCAGGGGATGCTGCGCGGGTTCGGCCTGCCTGCCTTCGACCCCATGTCCACACAGGCGGGGGCGATGACGGCCCTGATCCTCTCCGCGGTATGGAAGAAGCTCGGCTTTGCGGTGATCCTGCTGCTTTCGGGATTGAAGGCCATTCCGCATGACTATTATGAAGCCGCGCGGATCGATGGTGCCGGCGCTTTCGCGCGCTTTCGGGAGATCACCGTGCCGATGCTGACCGGACCGCTGCTGATCAGCTCTGTCGTGCTCGGCATCGCCGATCTGAACACGGTCGAGCTGCCGTTGATCGTGACGGGAGGAGGGCCGCTCGACAGCACGACCACGGTGGCGCTGTCCATTTATCAGAAGGCATTCAGCCAGTACGATCTCCAGCGCGCGATCACGCTTGCCATCATCACCTTTCTCGTGAACATCGTCCTCGTCGGGCTCTACGTCCGCAGCGTCCGGGGACAGAGCGAATGAGTGCCGCCATGTCCCGCAAGCTTCGTTCCCGGCTGTCGCTGATCGCGTTTTCGGCCTTCATCATGATCTTCAATCTCGGCCCCATCCTGTGGGGCATCCTCGGGTCGCTGCGCCCGCGCGAGGAGATCATGCGTTTCCCCCCGCAGCCGCTGCCGTCGAGCCTGAGTCTGGAGCATTACGCCGCGATCGCGGAAAGCGGGTTCCTCGGCGCGGCACGCAACAGCCTGATCTACGCGGCCATCACCGTGGTCGTGGCGCTGGTCGCGGGCAGCATCGCGGCCTACGCGCTGGACCGGCTGCGCTTCGCGGGCAAGGCAGTCGTGATGTTCCTCGTGATCGCCGGCATTCCGCTCGCCAGCGGCGCAGCGGCGCTGATCGTCCCCAGCTACCTCTATATGACGTCTCTCGGGCTGAGCGATACGCCGTGGGTGCTGCCGCTGGTCTATATCGCTTACAACCTGCCCACGGCGGTCTGGGTGCTGAAGGGCGCGCTAGGCGGTCTCTCGCGCGAACTCGACGAGGCAGCCGCGATCGACGGGGCAGGGCGCCTGCGCACCCTGTTCGAGATACTGCTGCCGCTCTGCAAGCCAGCCATCGGTGCCGCCGCCCTGTTCTGTTTCGTCGGGGCCTGGAACGAATTCGTCGCGGGTTCGGTGCTGGTCGACAATCCGGATTTGCGGCCGGTGCAGGTCTCGATCTACCAGAACATGGGATATTTCGGTCGCGACTGGGGGCCGCTGCTGGCCGCGGCGACCCTCGCCATCCTGCCGATCATCGCCGCCTTCCTGGTCTTCGGCCGCCTGCTGATCGCGGGGCTGACGAAGGGTGCGGTCAAGGGCTGAGCCCGTCCCTGAAAGTGCCGTGGGAGGAACTGACATGGCCCATATCTCCTTCGAGAACGTCTCGAAATCCTATAGTACGCTGAACGTGATCAGGGATATCAATCTCGACATCCACGACGGCGAGATGCTGATCCTCGTCGGGCCGTCGGGCTGCGGAAAGTCGACCCTGCTGCGAATGATCGCGGGGCTGGAGAGCGTGTCCTCGGGTGCGATCCGCATCGACGACCGCGTGGTGAACGACCTCGATCCGCGCGACCGCGACATCGCCATGGTGTTCCAGAGCTACGCGCTCTATCCGCACAAGACCGTGCTTGAGAACATTACCTTTGGCCTGAGAATGCGCCGGATGGCGGGTGACGAGATTCTGCGCCGCGCGAAACAGGCCAGCATGGCGCTCGGCCTCGATGCCTATCTCGACCGGTATCCCCGCCAGCTCTCGGGTGGGCAGCGCCAGCGCGTCGCGATGGGCCGGGCGCTGGTGCGCGAACCGAAGGCCTTCCTGTTCGACGAGCCGCTCTCCAACCTGGATGCCCAACTGCGCGTGCAGATGCGCATGGAGATTCGCGCGCTTCAGCAGAAGCTCGGGGTAACCTCGGTCTACGTCACTCACGACCAGATCGAGGCGATGACGATGGGCGACAAGATCGCCGTAATGAACCGGGGAGGCATCGAACAGATCGGCACGCCGCTCGATATCTATGACCGCCCGGCGAACGAATTCGTTGCCACGTTCATTGGATCGCCGATGATCAATCTGCTGGACGCCGAGGTCCGCGGCGACGGGCGCAGCGCCGTGACACCCGGGGGCCTCGTGCTTTCGACCGGCACGGCCGCGCTGTCGCCGGGCGAAAAGGTCAGGATCGGCATAAGGCCCGAGCACGTCCGGCTGGGAGACGACGGCGCCCCTGGCATCGTCGAGGCGGTCGAGCAGACGGGGCTCGACACGCTCGTGCTGGTGCGGACGTCCGGCACGGCGATGCGGGTGCTCATCCGCGAACGACGCTATATGGAGCGGGGGCAGAAGGTTTTGCTGTCGCTCCCGCCCGCCGACATGCATGTTTTCTCGTCCGACACCGGCGCGCGACGCTGACCGGGGCCTCTCGCTCCGGGGTGCGGATGAGGAACGACTCAACATGCACGCAACACCCTGCCATTCGCCGCCGCCACGGATGGCGGCGGCGATCATGAGCGACGAGGCGTGGCCCTGTCCCGAGTTCGTACAATAGACTGATATATAAAGGAAAAGATTGTTTTCCCGAGGCCCGTGGCTGTGGCGGGATGACGGTGCCGGCTTCGTCGGGCGGTGACGGCCTCCGCCCGGCGGCCCGCGCCGCCGCCTCGCTCGCCGTCCGCCCTTCGAGCCATCCGGGCGCTTCGGGGCCTTCAACAACGGCTTGCGGAACATCTATGGATATTGTTGGCCGCGAGTGCGGCAAATAACGAATAAGTCGATTGCGTCAATGGCCCTACCATTACGGTGCCTGCGCCGGTATCCCATGGCAGGACACCGCGTCGCGCCACTGACATCCCCATCGACCGGGACGCCGCTTTTCGGCACGGCTGCACAGAAATCCGGAGGTCCCGTGGGCGATTACTCTCATCAGATGAAGAGCCGCGTCAGGCGGCTTCTTCATTATGCCGAAAGCTCCCGGCGTACGAAACTGGGTATCGGGGCCATCGTGCGCCGGGCGGCGCGCTGGCTTGAACTGCGCTCGTTCGGGCTGACGCCGGAACATTTCACGGGGGCGGAAGGGCTGCGCGCCGCGCTTGCGGTCGCTTTTCCGCTCGTCCTGATCATCGGAAGCAGGCAATACGAATTCGGCTGGGCGGTCTTCGCGGCATTCTGGACCTGTCTTTGCGACAATGCCGGACCGGACCGTCTCCGCCGTTTCCTTCTGGCGGTTTTCGTCTGCGCGGGAACGGCGATTGCCTTCGTCGGCTCGTGGGTGGGGTCGTTCGGCACGCCGGAGGCGCTCGCCACCGGCCCGCTGCTGGTTTTTCTGTCGGCGCTGCTGCCTTACCGGCTGGCGCAGGCGGGGACGCTTTCCGTGCTGCTCGGTGTGGTTGGCGTGGTCGCCATCGGCTTTCCGCTGCCGTTCGAGGGTGCGGCGAAGCTTGCGCTTTCCTTCCTTCTGGGGAGCGCGTGGGCGTACCTCCTCATCAATGTGCTGTGGCGCATCGACGCCTGGCTGCCGGTGCGGAAAATGACATCCGCGGTGTTTTCCCGTTTGTCGGACATGATCGCCGAAATGGTCGCGACGCGGGACGGCAGCCATCCGGATGCCATCTGGCACCCCGGACATGCGGAGCACCGCCGGTCGGTGCGCATCGGCCTTGAGCGTCTGCGCCAGCTCCTGTCGCGCTACAAGGGAGAGCCGGATGAGGTGTTGCGCCCCTTCCTGCTTTTTCAGGACGCGGCGGAAACATTGTTCAGCGCCGCGATCGCGCTGGAGCATGATTTCGTCGTCAGGGAAGGCCCGGCGAACGAACGGGTGGTGGCGGCACGCGCCATGCTGCATGCGGTCGTCACCTGCCAGATGGCTATAGATGGCGGCGAGCGGGGACAGGCCAGTCTTCGGCGCCAGATCGGGCGACTTCAGCGCAGCCGCTCCGTCATGTCGGGACAGCTCCCGATCGGCTGCCTGATCGCGGCGGAACAGGCCCTGCGGCTGCTGGTGAACGATCCGGAAACCGAAAGAAGCGCTTCCGGGGCGCCTCTTCCAGAACTGCCCGAGGCCGCGAAAACCGGATTGAAATCCGCGCTGCAGCAGGCGTTGAGGCAGGCGTCGGGCGTCGTGGCCGTCTACTATGTCGCGACGGTGTTCCGGTTCGGTTATCCCTACTGGGCGACGATGGCGGTGATCGTCGTCATGCAGGGCGCGGCGCGCATGACGTGGACACGCGCGCTGGAGCGCATATTCGGAAGCCTGCTCGGCGGTGCGGCGGCGCTGTCGTTCCTGCTCCTCGTCACCCATCCCTATGCGCTCGCGGCGCTGGCGGTGCCTCTCGCGGGCGTATCGATAGCGCTGCGGAGCGTCAACTATACCGTCTTCGTCCTGTTCCTCACCATGCTGTTCGTCATCGTGACGGAACTGCTCCAGCCCGGCGTCGGCATCGCTTCGGCCCGCATTCTCGATAATACGGTCGGCAGCCTGGCGGCTTTGCTTGCCGCGCTGCTGCTCTGGCCGAAATTCGACCCGCCCCTCGCCACGATGATCGGCGACGGGATGCAGACCAACCGCGACTACATCGACGCGGTCACGTCGGGACGGGACGAGACGGCCATCTACGCGGCACGCCGCCGCGCGGGTCTGGCAAGCACGACCGCCGAGGTGGCCCTGCATGACCTCGGCGGCCTGCCGCGCCGCTGGCAGAGATTGTCGAACGAGGACGCGGCCGCGCTTCGCAAGCTCAGGCTGCTCGCCGGGGAAGCCGCCGCCGCCTGGCACCGCCGTCTGGCCGCGGAAGAACGCAGTGGCACGTGAGCATCAGCGTTTCGGGCGCCGCATCCCGGCCGAGAGTTCGGAGGCGGCTGCCCACAACTCGCCGAAATCGTGGATCAGACGGTCCGGCGACAGCGCGGCGACGGGAATGTCCGAGTAGCCGAAGGGAACGGCGATTACGGGCATGCCGGCCGCGCGGGCGGTGGCGATGTCCGTGCGGGAATCGCCCACCATCAGCGCGCGGCGCGGGTCCGCCCCCGCGCGTTCGATTGTCAACGTCAGGTGGCGCGGGTCCGGCTTGCGATAGGCAAAGGTGTCGTACCCGCAGATAGCCGCGAACCGGTCGCCGATACCGAGCAGGTCGAGCAGCTTGCGGGCCTGGTCTTCGGCCTTGTTGGTGCACACCGCCAGCAGCCAGCCTTCCGCCCGGAAACGGTCGAGCGCCTCCGGAACGCCAGGAAAGAGCCGCGTGTCCCGCTTGAGATTCCGGCCGTAGAAGCCGAGGAAGCGCTGGAACCGCGTTTCCAGAAGGTCTGCCGGGCTGCCGAAAACGCCGGCTTCCCGGAAACCGCGCTCGACCATGGACCGCGTTCCGGAGCCGAGCAGGCGTCTCGCCCTCTCGGACACGAGCGGCGGCAGGCCCTCTGCCTGCAGCGTGGCGTTCAGCGCGGCGATCAGGTCGGGCGCGGTATCGGCGAGCGTGCCGTCGAGATCGAAGACGACGATCGGACGCGCGCTGTCAGACACGATACCGGTAAACCGGATGGAAAGGCTCGCTGGCATGGTTCCGCTCCTTCTTCGTCGATCGTCCCATGAGTGACTCGTCCTTTGGCTGACGGTCCGGTCCGGCTGCGTTCAGTGCCGTGAGAAACGCTTGCGTTCCGACGGACCGAACAGGATCACGTCGTAGGGCGCCGCCGTGTCGGAGACCTCCATGCCCGGCGAACCGGCTGGCATGCCGGGAACGGCGAGACCCGTCGCCGCAGGGCGTTCACGCAGCAGGCGCCGTATGTCCCCGGCCGGCACGTGCCCCTCGATGACGTATCTGTCGATGACCGCCGTATGGCAGGAGTAGAGGTCTTCGGGCACGCCGAACTGCGCCTTGACCGGCGTCGGGTCGTCCCGGAGCCGTTCGTTCACTGTAAAGCCCGCCAGACGCATATGCTCGATCCATCCTCCGCAGCAGCCGCAGTCCGGGGAGCGGAAGACGTCGACCGCCGGCGGCGCGGCCAGTGCGAAAAATGCAAGGCCACAGGCAATCGGGACGGCAAGATTGATCGACACGACGCCGAGCAGCACGCGGCGGGTGAGTTTGCCCATGGGTGATCTCCTCTTTCGTTTCCATGGCCGGGCCTCGCCACGGCGCGGCCATGGCGAGGTTCGCGGAGATGTTCGTCAGAAGACATTCATGACGACGATCGTCAGCAGTGCCATTACCAGACGCGAGACGGCGTAGCCCGTCGCATAGCCGATGACCGGCACGTTGCTCTTCGCCTCCTGCTGGAGGGCGCCGAGGGCGGCGGTCGTGGAGCGCGCGCCGGCGCAGGCTCCGAGCATGATCGCGGGGTGGAACTTGAACACGTAGTGTCCAAGCAGCAAGCCCACGACGAGCGGCATCAGCGTCACCAGCGTGCCGGCGAAGAACAGCGTCAACCCGTATTGCTGGATGCCGCCCACGAAACCGAGCGCCGCGTTGAGGCCGATGCAGGCGATGAAGCCGTTGAGGCCGACGTTGTTGAACACCCAGATGGCAGGACCGGGAATGAAGCCGAAGGTGCGCATGGTCGAGCGCAGATAGCCGCAGATGATGCCCGCCACGATGGCGCCGACGGCGGTGCCGAGCGACAGCGGAATGCCTCCGATATGGATCGTGATCGCGCCGATCAGGCTGCCGACCACGATGCCGAAAGCCATGAAGGCCATGTCGGAACGCTCCACCGGACGGTCGGCGTACCCCATTTCCTTGGCGATCTTGGCGACGTCCGCCTTGGCGCCGAGGATGGTCAGCACGTCGCCGCGGTGGACTTCCATCTCCTCCCGCATCGGCATCACGGTGTCGGAGCGGGTCAGCTTGAGCAGGAACACGCCGCGGCCCGGCTCGCCGAACAGGGTGCGGATGACCTCGCCGAGCGTCCTGTTGGCGTAGGCCTTGTTGGTGACGACGAGATCGAGCTGTTCGGTGGAGAAGTCGAGCAGCGCGACGTCCTTGAGTTCCGGCCCGAAATCGTCCCGGTAGGCCAGCAAGGCGCCGAGACCGCCGGAGACGGCCAGAATGGCCCCTTCGGTCAGCACGGTATCGCGCGTGCACTCCACGATCGCCTCATCCCGGCCCGCGCGCATACGGCGGATGAAGATCTCGTTGTTGAACATCTTTTCGACCTGCTCGACGGTCTTGCCCAGAAGCGCGCTGTTGGTGAGCTGCAGGGCGCGGGCGGAGTATTCGCGATAGGCCGTCGTGCCGATCCTGGCGCCGCCGTTGGCGCGCTCGTAATCCGCGCTGACCTTGGCGAGATCGAAGCCGAGCAGCCTCGGCGCGATGTTGGCCAGCAGCACGGCCGAGCCGATGGTGCCGAAAGGATAGGTCACCGCGTAGGCGACCGGCAACAACGCCAGGGACGCTCTCAGGTCCGCCTCCGCAAGGCCGGACTGGTTCATCAGATCCGCGGCGACGCCGAGCACGGTTGAGTTGGTATAGCCGCCCGACAGCAGACCCGCCGTGAGCGCGGCATTGTAGCCGAGGAGCTTGCCGAGCACGATCGCGGTCGCAGTGCCGACGAGGCAAAGAATGATCGCGAAAACGACCTGAGGCAAGCCATCGCTTTTCATGGCACGGATGAACTGCGGGCCAACCGCGTAACCGACCGCGAACAGGAACATCGCGAAGAAGGTGGACTGGAGCACGGTCGGCAGCGTGATGCCGATCTGTCCGACCAGCAGCCCCGCCAGCAGCGTGCTTGTGACGACACCAAGGCTGAACTTGCCGAGACGGACGTTTCCGAACATGAAGCCGATGCCGATCGTCAGGAAGAGCGCAATCTCCGGGTACTTTTGGATGGTTGTGACGAAGTAACTCATGACGGATCCTTCGGAATGCCCGGCCGAGACGGTTCGTATTGTCTCGACCGGACGAAGAAGACGCTCAGTAGGTCGGGTTGTAGAGCAGGTTCTCGATCCACGACCGGATTTCGGGAGGCCGTTCAACCGTGGCAAGGCCGGAATCGAACATGTATTCGACGATGCGCGTGGCTGTGGTGATCTCCGTTTCCATGATCTGGTCCTGGCTCGGATAGAGCATGCCCTTGGCCTGGAGCGACGGGCCGATCTGATCGGCCGTTGCGTGGGCGGCGACGATGAAGCACTCGTCGTTCAGTCGGGTCGGACGCGCGGCGTAGGTCGCAAGGCCGATGGCCGGGTAGATGTAGAAATTGTTGGCCTGTCCCGGGCGATAGGTCTTGCCCTCATAGACGAACTCGTCGAACTGAACGCCGGCCGCGAACAGCGCTTTGCCCTTCGAGTAGGTGTAGGCCTGTTCCGCCGTACATTCCGCCTTGTGGGTGGGGTTGGAGAGGGCGAAGATGATGGGCCGGGGCGTGTGCCGCGCCATGGTTTCGATGACTTCCCGCGTGAAGGCGCCGGCCTTGGTCGACACGCCGATCAGCACGGTCGGCCTGAAGCGCTCCACCACGTCGATGAAGTTTTTGGAGGGCGCCTCGTCCTGCGCCCACGGCTTCTGCGCGTCCGTGAGGTCCGTGCGCGAGGATTCGATGAGGCCGTTGACGTCGAACAGGCGGATGCGCTTGCGGGCTTCCTCCGCCGAAAGTCCCAGGGTCTGCAGCTCGGCGGCGATCAGCTTGGAGATGCCGAGACCGGCGGAACCGGCGCCGAGGAACAGGATCCGCTGATCCTGCAGCTTGCCGCCCGCCTGCTTCAGGCCGGCGGAGATGCCCGCCAGAGCGACGGCGGCCGTGCCCTGGATGTCGTCGTTGTAACACAGGACCTTGTCCTTGTAGCGGTCCAGCATGCGGATGGCGTCGGTGCCCTTCCAGTCCTCGAAGTGGACGCAGCAGCCCGGGAACACCTCGTTGACGGCCTCGATGAACTCTTCCGTCAGCTCGTCGAGTTCCTTTTCCGGCAGCGGCGCCTCGCGGGTGCCGAGGTAGAACGGGTCGGCGCGCAGGTGCTCGTTCGTCGTGCCGATATCGAAAAGGACTGGCAGCAGAACCTGCGGGGGAACGGCGGCGCAAGCGGTGTAGAGCTGCAGCTTGCCGATCGGGATACCCATGCCGTTGGCACCGATGTCGCCGAGGCCGAGGATGCGGCCGCCCGTCGACACACAGACGAAACGCACATCCCGTTGCGGCCAGTTACGCAGCACGTCCGCGATGCGGCCCTTCATGTGGCGGGTGATGTACATGCCGCGCGGGCGGCGATAGAGGTTGCCGAAGGCTTCGCAGGCATCGGCGACCGTGGGATCGTAGAGGATCGGGATGAAGCGCTTGGGGTCGGACATGACGGTCTTGTAGAAGACCGTCTCGTTGCGCGCCTCAAGATCCATGAGATAGTTGTACTGGTCCAGATCGTCCTTCAGGCGGCCGAGGTGATCGAGAACGCGCTCGACCTGCCGGTCGAGCGTTTCAACCGCGTGCGGCAGCAGCCCCTCCAGCCCGAGCTGGTGGCGCTCCTCGCGGGTGTAGGCGGTGCCCTTGTTCTGGACGGGATCGTGCAGCAACGTCAATCCGATGTCATCGCTGTCCTGGCTCAGTTCCGCGTTGGTGACGGTGATTGCAGCCATTATTGAACTTCCTCTCCTGTGCGTGTCCGCGAGCCGCGACGTCCACTGCCGGGCTCGCCTACACCTTTGCAACGCGGGTGCCAGGATGAGATTTTCTATCAAACTATTGATAAATAAAGATTATTTTAAATTATTAGCCGAATGCTCTCCGGCATTCGGCCGATTTCCCGAAAATCGCCGTTTTCCGGTTTTCGGGTATCCGACCACGGCGCTTCCGCGGGCCGATAAATGGCTGCGGGAGGATGGAAAAAGGGAAAAATCCGCGCCAGGAGCAGGTCTGCGGGTCAACATGTCGCAGGGATGCCGTTGCCGGTTGGCAGCGGCTTGGAAAACAAAAGGCCGCGCCGCCCCGGGTTCGGGGGCGGCGCGGCCGCGGCATGTTCCGGACGGACGGCGGCTCTCAGGTCTCGCGGATGCGAATGTCGTACTTGCGGATCTTGTCGAACAGCGTGGTCTTGGCAATCATCATGGCTTCTGCGGTCCGGGAGATGTTTCCGTTGTTGCGCTTCAGCTCCTCCTGGATGAGGCTGCGCTCGAAGCTTTCTACGGCGGCCGTCAGCGAGATGGGGCCGGAGCCGGCCTCGCTGCCGGGCCCGGATTTGAGGCCGAGGAGAAAACGTTCCGCCTGATTGCGCAACTCGCGTACGTTGCCCGGCCAGTTATGGGCCATCAGGTCGAGGATTACCTGTTCCCTGATCGGCGGCGGCTCGCGATTGAGGCGCAGGGCAGCCTGATCGACGAAGTGCTCGAACAGCAGCGGAATGTCTTCGCGCCGGTTGCGAAGCGGCGGCAGCTCGATACTGGCGATGTTCAGCCGGAAATGCAGATCGCTGCGGAACTTGCCCTCCACGGAAAGCTGCAGCAGATCGGCCTTGGTGGCGGCGATGACGCGGAAGTCGACGGGAATGACCTTGTTGGAGCCGAGCCGCTCGACGACGCGCTCCTGCAGCACGCGCAGCAGCTTCACCTGCATGGACATCGGCATGCTCTCGATCTCGTCGAGGAACAGCGTCCCCCTGTTGGCGTATTCGACCTTGCCGATGCGCTGCTTGGTCGCGCCGGAGAAAGCCCCGGCCTCGTGGCCGAAGATCTCGCTCTCGAACAGCGTTTCGGGAAGGCCCCCGCAGTTGAGCGCCACGAAAGGTCCCTTGCGGCCGGAAAGATCGTGCAGGTATCGGGCGATCAGCTCCTTGCCGGTGCCGGTCTCACCGAGGATCATGACATCGGTCGGCACAGCCGCCAGTTCCTGAACCAGTTCGCGCAGCTCCACGATCGCCTGCGAGGTGCCGACGATGCGGCTTTCGATGTCGCCCATGGCCGCGAGCTGCCGGCGCAGCCGCCGGACCTCCATCGCCAGCCGCCGCTTCTCCAGCGCCCGCTGCACGACGCTGGCGAAATGCTGCGACGCGAACGGCTTCTCGATGAAATCATAGGCGCCGTCGCGCATCGCCTGCACGGCCGTCGCGATGTCGCCGTGTCCCGTGATCATGATGACGGGCAGATCCGGGTCCTTGTCCTTGAGCTGGGCAAAATAGCTCAGGCCGTCCATGCCCGGCAGGTTGATGTCCGAAACGATGATGCCGGGAAAGTCGCGCATCGGCGCCCTCGGCACATTTTCCACCGCCTCGTAGCCGATGGCCTTGATGTTGTGGAGGGCCAGCGCCTGCAGGCAGCCGAGCCGCACGTCCTCGTCGTCCTCGATCACCAGCACGTCATGATCAAGCATTGTCCTTCTCCGGGGTGTTGGCGAGGGGCATCGTGATCCGGAAAACCGCGCCGCCCGCAGGGCGATTGGCTGCCGTCAGGTCTCCGCCGAAGCGGCGGACAATGTCTTGCGATATGGCGAGCCCGAGGCCGAGGCCGTTCGTTTTCTTGGTTGAGAAAAAGGGCATGAAGAGCTTTTCGATGACCGTTGCGCTAAGCCCGTGACCATTGTCCGCGACCTCGATGACCGCCCGGTTGCCGTCTACCCGGGCGGCGATCCCGATACAAGGCTCGCCGTTCCCCTGCAGCGCATCCATGGCGTTGCTGATGAGGTTGACCAGAACCTGTTCGAGACGCACGGCATCGCCGAGGACCTTGATCGGGGCTTCCGGCCGGCGGACATCGATGCGCACTTTCTCTTTCTGGATGCGGTGATTGAGCAACGCCACGGCGCGTTCGACGGAACGCTCGACATCCACGCTGCCGACCTCCCCATCCGTGCGCCGGGCGAAAGAGCGCAGCTGTCCTGTCAGCACGCCCATGCGGTGGACGAGATCGCAGATGCGCTGGAGGTTGTGGCGCACCGTGCCCAGGTCGTTGAGTTCGAGGAAGCGCACGGCGTTCTCCGACAGGGTGGAAAGCGCCGCCAACGGCTGGTTGATTTCATGCGCCAGCCCCGCCGAGAGCTGGCCGATTACCGCTAGGTTTTCCGTCCGTATCATCTCTTCCTGAAAATCCTTCAGCCGCTGGACGGCCTGTATGCGCTCGGCCACCTCCCGTCGCAGGTCCTCGTTGGCCGCGCGCAGTTGCCGGTTGCGGTCCTCGAACTGATCCTTAAGTCGCGTATAGGCCTCCTGCAGCGCATCGCGCGTCAGCAGACGCTCCCGGATGACCAGTCGCCGCTGATTGAAGATATAGAGGCTCAGGGCGACCACGACGACGATGATCGCGGCGATCGTCGCCGGCAGGGCGGCCTTGCGGGCGATCCCGGAATAGTCGGAAAGGACCGTCAGCGTCATCGAGACGTTCGGCAGGAAGCGTGAGCCCGCAAGGTATGTCCGGGTGCGCGATCCTTCCGTTATCGATACGAACCGGCTGCCGTCGCTCGCCAGGCTGTCCGTTCTCCAGTCGAGAGCTTCCAGAATGTGCCGGTTATACTGCTGCGTCTGGTTGAATTGCTCGATCTTGCCCGGCTCGATCGGCCCGAGGCTGAGATATTTCCAGTCCGCGCGAGAGGAGAGCAGGACGATGTTATTGGTGTCGCTCACCACCATCAGCGGATCGTTGCCGATCAGCCAGTCCTGCTCGATGCGCTCCAGATCGATCTTGACAGCCACCACGCCGACGCGGTGACCGTCCCTCTCCACCGCCGTGGCGAGATAATAGCCGGCAAGATTGTCGGTGGTTCCGATGCCGTAATAGCCTGTCACGCTCCCTTGCCTCGCGATCTGGAAGTAGGGCCGATAGGAGACGTCGCGCCCCACGAAGCTGTTCTTCTCTCCTCCGTTGCTGGCTGCGATCATGGTGCCGCTCGTATCGATCAGGAAGATTCCCACGGTGCCGGCGGCCTCGTTTATCCGGGCAAGATACGCATTCATGTCCGCCACGGCGCCCGCGCGGTCGCGCGAGAGCAGGAACGCACCTGTCTGCTCGTGGGCCGCGATCGCCAGCGGCAGGATGTTGAACTTATCGATTTCATGCTCCAGACGGGCGATCGACTGGCGCAGGCGTTCTTCGCCAAGCACCTTCAGGTCGGCGAACTCCCTGCGCTCCGACCAGACGAAGGTCGCGGCGAAGCAGAGGATCACCAGCAGCGCCGTGACCAGTGCGAATATCAGCGTGCCCCTTCGGCGGTGGCGCAGTATGCACTCCTTCTCGCCGAAGGCGCCCGGGTCCAGCGGATAGTCGTCGAATTGATGGCACGCGATGCTGCAACGTCCCGCATAGCGGCACGGGATCGTCCGCGCGTTGCGTGCGGCGGTATCCTGACCGTCGTTGATCGCTGTTGCCGTCATCGTGGTTCACCTGTCCTGTCCTTTTCAGGCTCTGGCCGCCCGAAGCAGTCCTGGCATATCGCCTGTTTGCGGGAGATCGCATCACCCGTCTTCAGCCGGCGCTCGATCAATATTCAGCAAAACGGATGCCACTCGGGCACGGCGGCCTTCTGCCTTGTTCTGCTGGCTTTTTTCGGGCGACGGCTTCTGCGCGTTCGGATTTCCGACTGTCACGCCGGCGGCGGTGTTCGGAAACCCGAACGATCCTGCTGCCGCGGCACGGACGGAGCCGGGATAAATCCCCGCGTACAATGAATTGAGAAAAACTCCAGCCTTGGCACGGCGCTTGCGACGCCTCCGAAGAAGACATGGCCGACCTCTGTGCGCCTGTCGGTCAACGGAATCGGGGAGTTTCCTTCTCATGTCAGATCGTATTCGCTTGAGCATAGACGGCCGGGAACTGACGGTGGAACCGCCTCTGTCCCTGCTGCAGGCCGCGACGGCGGACGGCACGCCCCTGACCTCCAATGTGGGCTGCATGGGGCAGGGCGTTTGCGGGGCGTGCCGCTGTCTGGTGCGCCGGGAAGGCGAAAGGGAGGTCTCCACAGTGCTGGCCTGCGAAACCAGCGCGGAAAACGGCATGCAGGTCAGCTTCATCGACTATTTCACCCCGCACAGGCCGCATGTTTACGACATTGTCGGCATCACCGATAGCTGGCGCATCGCGGACGCGGTGAGGGATGTCTTTCCCGAGGCGGACCATTGCCGCCATTGCGGCGGATGCGACAGGGCCTGTCCGAAAGGGCTTGAGGTGCAACGCGGCGTGGCGCTGGCGGCGGCCGGCAATCTGGCGGGGGCAGCCGATATCTTCGACCAGTGCGTGATGTGCAATCTCTGCACGCTCGCCTGTCCGGAGCACATCTGGCCGAACCATCTGGGCCTCATGGTGCGCCGCGCCGTGACGGCGCTCGGCCTGCGCCCCTCTGATCTCATCGCGCGGCTGGCCGAAATCGAGCGCGGCCAGCAGCCGATCGATTTCTCCGGCCGGGACGATCACGACGCAGCCGCTGGCGCGGCGCGGAAAGGTTGACATCATGATATCCGCAATCGCTTTCGAGCAGGCGATGGCGTCGCTGGTCCGCGACGCCGATCCGGTGTTGCGTCCCGATCCGCTGTCGCGGGAGGAACTGCTGGAAGCCTATCATCCCGACGCCGGGCCGGAGGCGCGCGTATCGCTCAGGGTTGGTCCCAACAGGGGCGATCCCTGCCATCCTGCGCTGGCGCGCGTCGTGGAAGGCGATGCGCTGATTGGCGACGTCGACCTCGCCGCAATCGCGCCGATGAGCACGGACGTTCTGGTGGTCGGCGGCGGTGGCGCGGGCGCGGCCGCCGCGCTTTCGGCGCGCGCCGCCGGGGCCGAGGTCGTGGTCGCGGCCAAGCTGCGCATCGGCGACAGCAACACGGTGATGGCCGAAGGCGGCATACAGGCGGCTTTGGGAGAAGACGACAGCCTGCAACGCCATTTCGATGACACGATGAGAGGCGGCCACCGTGCGGCCGATCCCGCACTCGTGGCGCGGCTCGCCGGCGACGGGCCGGATGTCGTCCGCTGGCTGATCGGGCTCGGCGTCGATTTCGATCTCGCCGAGGGGGCTGCCCCTGGCGCGCGCCTCATGCGCAAACGCGCCGGCGGCACAACGGCCGCGCGTATCCTGAGTCACCGCGATTTCACCGGTCTGGAGATCATGCGCGTGCTGCGCGAGGCGGTGGAACTCGACCGCGGCGTGACGGTGCTCAACCGGTCTCCCGCCATCGAGTTGCTGTCGGACGAATATGGCCGTTGTGCGGGCGCGGTGCTCTACGATCTCGAACACCGCGTCTTCAAGCTGGTGCGCGCCGGCGCCGTCATACTGGCGACGGGCGGGGCGGGGCGCCTGCACCTGACGGGCTTCGCCACATCGAACCACTATGGGGCGACTGCCGATGGTCTGGCGCTGGCCTATCGCATTGGCGCGCGGCTGCGGGAGGTCGATTCGTTCCAGTATCATCCGACCGGAGTGGCCCATCCGCCGCATCTTGCCGGCGGGCTGATCTCCGAAGCGGTGCGTTCGGTCGGCGCCAGGCTGATCAACGGGCTGGGCGAACGCTTCATCGATGAGCTGGCGCCGCGAGACGTCGTGACAGCCGCCATCCTGCGGGAATGCGCGCAAGGCCGCGGCGTCGGGCGTGACGGATCGGTCGGCGTGTTTCTCGATACGCCGGGGCTGCTGAAAGAGCGGCCGCAACTCCTCGACAAGCAGCTCGTCTCGCTGAAGCACCTTGCTCACCGTTGCGGTGTCGATCCGTGCGTCGATCCGCTGCTCGTCTATCCGACCCTGCATTACCAGAACGGGGGCGTGGCGATCGACGGGAACGGCGCCACCAGCGTCGAGGGCCTTTACTGCGCCGGCGAGGTGGCGGGGGGTGTTCACGGTCGCAACCGCCTGATGGGCAACGCGCTGCTCGACATTTTCGTCTTCGGCAGGCGCGCCGGCGCGGCGGCGGCCGGTCAGGCGGGCACGCCCCTCGCCCACGGGCGGATCGGCCTAGGGCATGTACAGCGGTGGCGGCGTGAACTGACCCGCGCCGGTGTGACCGGCGGGTCGCTCTCTCCCGTTCTTTATCCGGCCTACGGCAATTTCGAACTGCGCAGCCATATGGCGGCTGGTGGAAAAGGTTGAAGATCATGGCAGGGCTCAATTCGGTTCTTCTCGATCCGGCGATCGGGGTTGGCGCGAACCTCGCCGCCTGGACGAGCGCGGGAGGCGGCGAGGGGCTCGCGCGGGCGCTGGACCGACCGCAGGACATCATCCCCACGCTGCGGGCGGCGGACCTGCGGGGCATGGGTGGTGCCGGCTTTCCCACTTGGCGCAAATGGACGGCGGCGGCCGAGATGGCGGACGGCGAGAAGTACGTCGTATGCAACGGCAACGAGGATGAGCCGGGGACGTTCAAGGACCGCTACCTTCTGCGGTGGACGCCACATCAGGTCATCGAAGGCGCGTTGATCGCGGCTGTGGCCATCCGCGCCGGCACAGTGATCTTCTACATCAATCCCCGCCAGGCGGAGGGCATCGAGGCCATGCGCCATGCGGTGGCCGAGTGGACGGACAGCGGCCTGCTGACCGAGGTGGAGCGTGTCGTGGGACGGAATGTGCGGCTGTCGGTGGCGCCGAGTTCAGGGCGCTACATCGGCGGAGAGGAGTCGGCGGTCGTACGCTGGCTGAATGGAAGCTTCCCGTTTCCGCGCCGCAAGCCGCCGTTTCCTTTCGAAAAAGGTGTCAACGACCGCCCGACGCTGATCAACAACACGGAGACCCTCGCCAACGTCCCGCATATCCTGAAGAACGGCGCGGACTGGTACCGCAATCTCGGCATTGGCGGCGCGAGCGGCACCAAGCTGTTCTCCCTCTCGGGGGATGTGCTCGAACCCGGCCTCTATGAATTGCCGATGGGCACCAGTCTCCAGGAACTGATCTTCACCCACGGTGGGGGCATGCTGGGCGGCCGGGCCTTCAAGGCGGTTTTCACCGGCGGGCCGTCCAACACGCTGCTGACGGCGCGCGATCTCGACGTGCCGCTCGATTTCGATTCGGTGCGCAGCCGTCAGTCCCGCCTGGGTACGGGGGCCATGATCGTTATTTCGGAAGGCACCAGCATCGTGCGCAAGGTCGCCGAATATGTCGAGTTCTTCGCCAATGGCTCGTGCGGGCAATGCCCGCCGTGCAAATGCGGCACCTTCCAGATGGCGCGCCTGCTCGACCGCATTGCGACCGGGCGGGGCACGGAGGCGGACAGGCGGGCGCTCGGCCATCTCTGCCTCATCCTGCCGGGCAGCGGGCGGTGCGCGCTGATAGATGGCGCGGTCACGGTGGTGCAAAGCTCCCTCCAGACATTTCCGGAGGAATATGCGACGCCCGGCGTCTGAGCCCGCCGGCATGTCACTTCCCCAATCTTTCGGCACGATGCGATGACGCAAGGGAATGCCTGATATGATCGTTTCTTCTTCCACGGATTACCGGGAAGCCGCACAGCGGCGTTTGCCGCCCTTCCTGTTCCACTATATCGACGGCGGTGCCTATGCGGAACAGACCTTGCGGCGCAACGTCGGGGACCTTTCCGCGCTGGCGCTCCGGCAGCGCGTGCTGAAGAGCGTCGGCGAGGTCGATCTCTCGACGGAGGTGTTCGGCGAGGCGTTCGCCATGCCGGTGGCGCTCGGGCCCGTGGGCCTGACGGGCATGTATGCCCGCCGGGGAGAGGTGCTGGCCGCGCGTGCCGCGGAGGCGAAGGGGCTGCCCTTCACGCTGTCCACCGTTTCCGTCTGCTCCCTGGAGGAAGTGCAGGGCCGCAGCGCACGGCCGATATGGTTCCAGCTTTACGTGCTGAAGGATCGCGGCTTCATGAAGAACGTGCTGGACCGGGCGTGGGCGGCCGGCATCCGTACGCTCGTCTTCACCGTCGACATGCCGGTTCCCGGCGCCCGATACCGCGATGCCCATTCTGGCATGTCGGGGCCGAACGCAGCGGCCCGGCGCCTGCTGCAGGCTTTCACGCATCCCGTTTGGGCCTGCGATGTCGGGCTTCTCGGACGGCCGCACGATCTGGGCAATGTATCGGCCTACCGCAACCGGAAAACCCGGCTGGAGGACTACGTCGGCTGGCTCGGCGCCAACTTCGATCCCTCGATCGGCTGGAGCGACCTGCAATGGATCAGGGATTTCTGGAAGGGCCCGATGATCATCAAGGGAATTCTCGACCCGGAGGACGCGCGCGACGCGGTGCGTTTCGGCGCTGACGGCATCGTCGTGTCGAACCATGGAGGACGCCAGCTCGATGGCGTCCTGTCCAGCGTTCGCGCCCTTCCGGCGATCGCCGACACCGTTGCCGGCGATCTGGCCGTGCTTGCCGACTCGGGCGTGCGCTCGGGCCTCGACGTCGTCCGGATGCTGGCGCAGGGGGCGAACGCCGTTCTTCTCGGCCGCGCTTTCGTATACGCACTGGCGGCGGCCGGCCAGAAAGGGGTCGAGAACCTCCTCGATATCTTCGCCCGCGAAATGCGGGTGGCGATGACGCTTACCGGAGCGCGCTCGATAAGGGAAATAACACGTGACAGCGTCGTGCGCGGGCTGGAGAAACCGGCCTGACCGGACCAGGACGGACGGTTGCCGAGGATGTACGGGCGGGCCGGCGAGAAGCCGGCCTCGTCGTTTGCGGGCAGCCGGCGGCTGGCTCAACCCTGTCCCGAACCGGGCGTGCGGAAAACCGGAAAACGCGCCGGGACCAGTTACGGATTACCGGACAGGATCGGCGGCGGTGAGGCACTAATTCGCGGAAAACCCATGTTTTTCAAATGATTATAACATTGGCATGCGGCTTGCGAACGAAGTCATGCAGAAGAAGTCCCGTTCATCGGGATAGCGATGGCCGAGGGAGAAGCCGGTGTTGATATCGCAAACCGCCAAACCGATACGCAAACAGCCGTTCTATCGGCACCTCTATGCACAGGTGATACTTGCGATCGTCGCGGGCATCACCCTCGGCCATTTCTGGCCCGAGGCGGGAACGGCCATGAAGCCCTTCGGCGACGCCTTCATCAAGCTGGTGAAGATGATCATCGTGCCGGTCATCTTCCTCACCGTATCCACCGGCATCGGCAGCATGAGCGACCTCGGGAAGGTTGGCCGGGTCGTGGGCAAATCCATGGTCTACTTCCTGTTCTTTTCGACCTTGGCGCTGATGATCGGACTTTGTGTCGGCAACATCGCGCAGCCGGGCGCGGGGCTCAACATCGACCCGGCGACGCTCGACGGCGCGGCGGTGCAGGGTTACGCCGACCAGGCCCACGAGAGCACGCTGGTGGGTTTTCTGTTGAGCATCATTCCCAACACCATGATGGGGGCCTTCTCCGAGGGCAACATCCTGCAGGTGCTGTTCATCGCCGTGCTTTTCGGCCTTGCGCTCGCCTCGGCGGGCGAACCGGGGAAACCCGTTCTGGAATTCCTTCAGGCTGTGACGGCGCCTATCTTCAAGCTCGTCTCGATCCTGATGAACGCCGCGCCCATCGGCGCTTTCGGCGGCATGGCCTTTACCGTCGGGCAATACGGTGTCGGTTCGATCGCGAACCTCGTCAAGCTGGTGATCGCGTTTTACTTCACGGCTTTTTTCTTCGTCGTGGTCGTCCTTGGCGCAGTCGCGCGGTTCAACGGC
This sequence comes from Pseudochelatococcus lubricantis, assembly GCF_042432495.1. Taxonomy (NCBI): domain Bacteria; kingdom Pseudomonadati; phylum Pseudomonadota; class Alphaproteobacteria; order Hyphomicrobiales; family Chelatococcaceae; genus Pseudochelatococcus; species Pseudochelatococcus lubricantis. The sequence goes on from NZ_JBHLXC010000001.1 coordinate 121,230, forward strand.
TTTTCGATTTTTTCGCTGCTCCGCTACATCAAGGAGGAACTGCTGGTTGTGCTCGGCACGAGTTCGTCCGAGGCGGCGCTTCCGAGCCTGATGCAGAAGATGGAGGCGGCCGGGGCGACGAAGTCCGTCGTCGGTCTCGTCATCCCCACGGGCTATTCCTTCAATCTCGACGGCACCAACATCTACATGACCATGGCGGTGCTGTTCATCGCGCAGGCGGTCGGGATAGACCTTTCGCTCGGGGAACAGGTCGTGCTGCTGCTCGTGGCCATGCTGAGTTCGAAAGGCGCGGCCGGCATCACGGGCGCGGGTTTCATCACGCTCGCCGCGACGCTTTCAGTCGTGCCCTCCGTCCCGGTCGCGGGCATGGCCCTGATCCTCGGCGTGGATCGCTTCATGTCCGAATGTCGCGCGCTGACGAACCTCGTCGGCAACGCGGTGGCGTGTCTCGTTGTGGCGCGCTGGGAAGGCGAACTGGACGAGGACAGGTTGCGCGCCGCGCTGAGCGGCAACGCAGGGGCCGGCTCTTCCTCTCCGCAGCAGCCGGAGACAGCTTCCGAATGACGACGCATGAATGACGACGCAGGGCGAACGCTTCCAGCGATACGCCCGGCGAAAAATCATCGATCCCCAGACACACATTCAGACACAGGCTGAAGATGGAATTCCGACAGTTACGCGCTTTCGTCGAGGTCATCCGTCAGGGCGGGTTTTCTCACGCCGCCAGGACCGTGCTCGCCACCCAGTCAGCCGTCAGCAAGGCTGTGAGACAGCTTGAGAACGAGATTGGCACGCCGCTGCTCGACCGGATCGGGCACCGCAGCGAACTCACCATAGCCGGGGAGGCGGTCTATCGCCGTGGTGCGAAGCTGCTCGCCGACCGCGACGATCTCCTTGCCGAACTCGATGAAATCCGTGGCCTCAAGCGTGGCGTCCTGAGGCTTGGCCTGTCACCGCTGGGCAGCGGCGCGCTGTTGGCGCCGCTTCTGGCCGTCTATCGTCAGCGTTGTCCGAAAATCGAGATACGGCTCATCGAGCATGACAGCGATCATCTCGAAGAAATTCTGCGAGAGGGCCGCATGGACTTCGCCTGTCTGCCGTTATCGGCTTCGGAAGATCTGGACTGGGAGTCTGTCCGCAGCGAGCCCCTGATGGCGGTATTGCCTGCAAACCATCGTCTTGCCGCCAGGCCGGCGATCTCGCTTGCTGATCTCAGGGATGCGCCATTCATCCTTTTCGACAGCGGCGCCGACCTGCAGCAAACCATCGTTGAAGCCTGCAGAAATTCGGGGTTCGAGCCGAACGTCGTGACGCGCAGCAGCCAGATCGAGTTCATGATCGAACTGGTCGCTGCCGGGCTGGGGGTTGCTGTGCTGCCCCGCCTTGTCGCCTCCGCGAGGTGGAACGTGGCGGTGCGTCATGTCTTGCTCGAAGCGCCCGACATGGAATGGAACATGGCGATCGCCTGGCGACGGGGTACCTATCTTTCGGACGCAGCAAAAATGTGGCTCAGACTGGTACGAGAGGCGCGCGGCGGGCCGGAATGATCGGGCGCCGCGATGTCGGTCAGTCCATCGTCGGTTTCCCCAGGCCAAGCGCCGCGAGGAGGTCAACGGCTTCCGGTTTGCCGATGGCGAATTTCAGCCCGGCCGTCAGCGGCACATTATCCCACCCGAACGTCGCGCGGGCGCCGAGGGCGATCAGGATCGGCCAGGCGGCCATCACGTCCCAGCTTGAATCGCCCATCGCGAGGTAAACGTCGGCCTCTCCGGTCGCGACTTCCATCATCGCCATGGTGGCGGAGTTGCAGGAGCGAATCATCAGCCGCGCGTCGCGCATCAGAAAGCGCAGGACCTCGATCTGCTCATCGACCGGCGCGCCGCTGTCGAGGCCCACGCCGATTGAGCCGCGATCAGGCGCAAAAGGCGTCAATGGTGCCAGGAGTGCGCCATTCAGTGTCGGGGCGCTCCCTTTCCCTCCGGCGAGCGTCGTGCCGCGAACCGGGGCATGGATAACCCCGAGCACGGGGCAGCCGTTTTCAAAAAGGCCGATGGAAACGGCCCACTGATCTCCGCCGCGCACGAAATTGAACGTGCCATCGATCGGATCGACCACCCAGATGCGGCTGCTTCCGCCTGTCTGGCCGCCGCTTTCCTCGCCGAAGAGACCGTCATCGGGAAAGGCCGCGCGCAGCCGGCTGGCGATCAGGCTTTCCACGGCCCTGTCTGCCCCGGTAACGAGGTTGAGATGAGCCTTCGAGGTGACCGGCAGGCTGCCTCGCTTCTCGAAATGATCGAGGGCGAGCCTGCCTGCTTCCTCCGCGATGGCTACAATTCTCTCCAGCATTTTCGTCTCCGTTCGCCCAGGTGCAGGAGGGCCGCGCGACAAGCGCACCCGACAAAAGCTGGCGCCAGTAAGCAGCGTAATCTAACAACCAAATGACAATCATATTATTATTCATACCATATGGGCAATTCTGCCAACATGTTGGAAAAAGCGTCAAACTTGCCGTTTATCGTCGTCTGAAGCGGCTTTGGACAAGCATGCAGCGGTGGCCTGCCGGCGGCGACGACGGAACCGTTCCAGCGTTAATTCAACGAATGCGGATCAGGAAATGACACGGGAATCTTTTGCGACCTACCCAAGCCTCAAGGAAAAAAGTGTTTTCATCACGGGAGGCGGAAGCGGTATCGGCGAAAGCCTCGTCATGCACTTTTCGGCCCAGGGCGCGCGGGTCGCCTTCGTCGACATCGCGGAGGATGCCTCACGGGCCGTTGTCGAGCATGCCGTGGATACCGGCTGCTCGCGACCGCTCTTCATTCACTGCGATTTGCGCGATATCGACGCATTGAGGGCGGCCATCGGCGAAGCCAGCGCCGCGCATGGCGCCATCCGGGTGCTCTGCAACAACGCGGGCAATGACGACCGGCACGCAACGGAAACGGTAGACGTTGCCTATTGGGACGACCGCATGGCTGTGAACGTCCGTCATCAGTTTTTCGCCGCTCAAGCCGTTGTGCCCGGGATGCGGCTGGCGGGTGGGGGCTCGATCATCAACTTCGGCTCCATTACCTGGATCGTCGGCGACCCCGATTGTCCTGCGTATGTCACTGCCAAGGCCGCGATTTATGGCATGACCCGTGCGCTGGCCCGCGAGTTCGGCCCCGCGAACATCCGTGTAAACTGTCTGGTGCCCGGCTGGGTCATGACCGAACGGCAAATGCGGTTATGGGTGAACGAAGCCGGCGAGCGCCAGATCGCGGAACGGCAATGCCTGACGACGCGGTTGCAGCCGTCGGATATTGCCCGCATGGCGCTTTTCCTGGCGGCCGACGACAGCCGTATGTGCACAAGCCAGCAATTCATCGTTGACGGCGGCTGGGTCTGACGGCTGCCCGCCCGTCGCCGCCTTCGTCGACGGCGGCTGTGAAGCGCATCTCAAGCCAGATTGGCGGGGGACCCTATCCATGGTCACTAACAGCCTCCGGAGCGCTTTCCGATCAGATGGAAGCATCTGATCGATCAGAATTCGCTCAAAATAGGGAATCGAAAATCTGTCCTGTTTCAACGTAAACAGGACAGATTCTAGACTCCGCTTCTAGACCCCGCTTCGCGCTCCCAGCCCCCGCTCCACGTCAGCCTCCGCGTTGTCCAGCAGTTCGAGAAGTGCTTCCCGCACTCCCTTGGAGTCGCGCGCCTCGATGCAATCGATCACGCGGCGATGAAGCGGCAGTGATGGGCGTTGCCCGTAGGGATTGGCGTTAGACAGATGAAAACTGATGATAACAGCCGCCTTGGTGAGAGTGCCGAGAGAGCCGATGAGTTCGTTGCCGGTCATTCGCAGGATGAGCTGATGGAACGCCAGATCCGGTTCCGCGAAGCGTTCCCCGTCATCGGCATATTGCTCCATGAGAGCAAAATGTTCTTTCAGTTCAGCGATCTGGGCTGCGCTCGCCCGCTGGGCGGCCAATTCCCCCGCCGCCGGCTCGATCGCGCGCCGCAGTTCGAAAAGCGCGCGCGCATCGGCGATATCGACCGTCGAGCCATAACGCCAGGCGAGAATGTCGGGATCAAGGAAGTTCCACTCGCTGCGGGGGCGAACACGTGTGCCCGTTCGGGGGCGGGACTCGACCATGCCCTTTCCGGCCAGCACCCTGATGACCTCGCGCATGACGGTGCGGCTGACGTTGTGGGCCGCGCTCCAGTCCTCCACATTCGGCAACGGCGCACCGGGCTGCAGTTCACCACGCAGAATACGCTGTCCGAGTTGATTGAGGAGCGATGCGTGCAGGCTCATTCCTGGCAGGTAGGTTGCTCTTGCAGACTGTAAGGGCATGCGCTTGGGTCCGATCGCCTATTAAATAATATGATATCTATCATAATGTAATTTAGCACCCTGACAAACGGAAGATAGTTTTTCACGACGACAAGCGACATGGGCCTCTTGAGCCGCTTCGCACCTCGCTTCCGTGACGTGATTGAATGATATGCCGATGGCGTAGATCTCCTCCCGGTGGCCTGGGCGATGCGTCGTTCGCGTTCGAACAGCCCGCGCTCGTCGAGCTTCCGGCCCCCCTCATGACAACGTGCAGATGGTGGGCTGGAAGATCATATTCAGAAGGGCGCCGTGAGGCGCCCTTCCGGTTGATGACATCCATGCGGATCGTCAGACGAAGAGGAAATCGTCGCTCTGCAGGCTCGCGAGCTGGACGCCCGTGAGCGTCACGGTGTTGTCGGCGTCGAGGGTGAACACCGTGTCGGTGCCCACCTGCCGGGCTGCCGCAATCGCCGTGGCGTAATCCGCGAACACGTCGGTCGAGAACTCAAGGACGTCGGAACTCGCGCCCGTCGTCTTGAAGTCCGTCACCGTGTCCTTGCCGAAGCCGGCCGCAAAAGCGAAGACGTCATGGCCCGAGCCGCCCGTGAGCTTGTCGTCGCCAGCGCCGCCCTCGATCCGGTCCGCGCCCGAACCGCCGTCGACCACGTCGTTGCCCGCGCCGGCGCGGATGACATCGGCGCCGGAGCCGGCGTCGATCACGTCGTTGCCTTCGCCGCCGTCGATCACGTCATCGCCGGAGCCCGCCTTGATCGTGTCATCGCCGAGGCCGCCGTCGATAAGGTCGTCACCCGAACCGCCGTCGATGGTATCGTTGCCTTCGCCGCCCTTGAGCGTGTCGTTGCCGGCTCCGCCCTTCAGCGTGTCGTTGCCCGCGCCGCCGTCGAAGGAGTCGTCACCGTTGCCGCCGTTGATGACGTCGTCACCGGCCCCGAAGAGCAGATTCTCGATGCCGGTGAAGATGTCGGTGCCGATGCCCTCGCCCGAGACGCGGCCAGCGGCGAAGTCGACCGAGACCGGACCCGTCGCCTCGGAGAGGTCGAGCGTGTCGAAGCCCTCACCGCCATTGATGAGGTCATCGCCGGCACCGGCCAGGATGATGTCGTCGCCGGCACCGCCGTTCAGCTGGTCGTTACCCGCCCCGCCGTCGAGGCGGTCGTCGCCGGCGCCGCCGTCGAGCTGATCGTCACCCGCCCCGCCGGCGAGCACGTCGTTGCCCGCGCCGCCGAGAAGCTGATCGTCGCCTTCGCCGCCGTCGAGGCTGTCGTCACCCTCGCCACCGTCGAGCTGGTCATCGCCAGCCCCGCCGAGGAGCGTGTCGCTGCCGATGCCGGCGGCAAGCTGGTCGTCGCCGTCACCGCCATCGAGGCTGTCGTCGCCGTCGCCGCCGACGAGCACATCATCGCCGGTGCCGCCGAGAAGCACGTCGTCGCCCGCGCCGCCGTTGAGGAGGTCGTCGCCCGCGCCGCCGACAAGCCGGTTGGCTTCGTCGTTGCCGATCAGGGTATCGTTGCCCGCACCGCCGATGACGTTCTCGATAGCGACGAGTTCGTCCTCGCCGGTGTCGTCGCCGTGGGCTTCGCCGGCTGTGAGGTCAACCGTCACGCCCGCCGTGTCGGCCGAGTAGTCGGCCGTGTCGATGTCTTCGCCGCCATCGAGCAGGTCGTCGCCTTCGCCGCCGGCGAGCACGTCATCGCCGTCGCCGCCGAGAAGTACGTCGTCGCCCGCGCCGCCCTTCAGGGTATCGTTGCCTTCGCCGCCGTCGAGGCTGTCATCGCCTTCGCCGCCGTCAAGGATGTCGTCGCCGGCAAGCCCCAGAATGGTGTCGTCGCCGTCGCCGCCATGGAGGGCATCGATACCGACGGTGCCCGTCAGCTCGTCGTCGCCCGTCGTGGCATCGGTGCTCGTCGTGCTGTTGACGAGCGTCACGCTTGCGCCTTCTTCGGCGACGATGCGCGCATCGTCACCGTTTGCCCCCAGAATGACGAGGCCTTCGAGAACCACGCTGCCGGCGGTCACATGGATCACGGGCGAGTCGCCGCTGCCCTGGATCGTGATGTCGGCCTTGCCGTCACCGTCGATGTCGCCGTTGATCGTGAGGTTCTTGGCGATCGCCAGCTCAGCCTCGTCAAGGGTAATGACCTTGCCGGCCAGGAAAGCGTCGAAGGTGATCACGTCGCCGGGATTGGCATTGGTGATTGCTTCGCGCAGTGAAATCGTGAAGTCGTAATTGTTGTCGCTCTCGCCGTTCGTGTTGACGGTCCAGGTGTGATACGGCGCGACTTCCGGAAGGGACGGGTCACGGTCGAGCGTGTAGTCGAACAGGCGCGTATAGGTGTAGACGTTCTCGTCGCCATCCGGCTCGACGATCATTTCCACCACAATATGCAGGCTGCCGTCGGCCCGCTGCACGATCTCGATCCCTTCGACCTCGTAATCGGCGTCCTCGGGAACGGGAAGCTGGAACAGTTCCTCGACGTGGCCGGTTGCCAGATCGACGCTATAGACCGAACGGGTGTTGTTGTCCGCGGCCATGTAGAGCTTGCCGTCATGGACCTTGGCGCCCTGGACGTTCTTGAGGCTCTGGTCCATCTCAAGCGTACCGACGAAGCTCCAGTCGCTGAGATTGTAGATGTTGATGGTGTTGCCGTTCCGCCATTCCTTGCCGTAGCCGACGCCGTTTTCGCCATCGACGGCGACGAACGTCGCGACGTCGTTGCGCAGGTTGGTCGGCGCACCGTAGAGCGCGTGAAGCTGGCCGGTATAGCTGAGGTCGGAGGCGTTGAAGACGGCGACGTAACCGTTCTGGTAGCCTCCGGCCGCGCTGTCCAAGGCTACGTAAATATGTCCGTTATAATAGTCGATGTCCCCGATATGATCGAGGCCCATGTCATAGAGTTCCCGCGGAATGCCGGTGGAGATCTCCTCGGTTACCGGATTGAGCGAGCCGGTGGTCTGCAGGAATTCGAGGTTCTCCGTCAGGCGCGCCATGCCGTGCTGCCAGGTGGCAATCCATTCATTGGCATCGCCGTTCCAGACCAGGCCCTGGGTGAAACGAAGCCCGGCAAGATCGTCGACGTAGTTCATGTCGGTGAAGCCATCGAGGCTCCACGCGGAAGAGGTAGCAGCGTTTTCTGTCACGGAAGTGGTCATTTGTCGTTCCTTAACGCAAGGCGATCAGAAGCTTGCATCAGCCCCCGCTCCCGAAAGAGCGGCGTTGAAAAACCTGCCCGCGGGGAAGGGCCGCAGGCGAATTGTCCCGGGAATGACGGCTATCGGCGCGCTCTCCAGTCGTCGGCGTTTCATTTGCCACCCGGAGGTGACGCGGAGATGACAATTCCTAATATGATATTATTATTTGCCAAACGTATCTATTGCTGAGGACGGCCGAGCGTTTTTTTCATCCTGCCAACCTGGTTTCCCTTGGCGCCGAATGCGGTCGATGCCGGTCGTATCGGCGAGGACCGGCGACGCAGCGGGCGCGGAAATCACCGGTCAGCCGACTTGGCGAGGTTTTGTCAGGGGGCTTTATGGCAAACTCATATCCCGGCGCCACGGCCGCCTCGCGCTTGCGGCAGCGGACACCTTCAGGCAGTCAAGCCCGTGGGGCGCTTGAGCAAAGCCCACACGCGAGCAGTCGAAGACCGGGAGTGTTGGTATAAGCTCACGCTTCCGGGGAAAGCAGTGTTCCAGGTTACGACGATACAGAAATTGAAACTCTTCCCCACTCAACCATAAAAAGCATAGCCAATCAGGATACGCAGACACGGTATCACGATATATGAATCTTAGCCTGTTCGAGAGCGTGGCCATCAGGCAAAAGATATCCAAATATTATGCATCTGCCGTGTATCGGATACCCGGATGCCTGTGTCTTGCGCAGATATTACGTCGCTATTGCAGCAATAAGCCTGGACTATTTGTGGCGTGGCGAGTGCTCGCGGATACTTTTGACATAAACGCGGCCCGTCTCACGATGCGGATGGCCTGCTAATGATCGAAGACGCAATAAACGTCTGAAACAAAGGGGAAGTCTCGGATGAAACGCATTCTTGCCTCTGTACTCGTCAGTCTCGTTGCACTCGGAGGCGTTGTCGGAGGAGCCGTGGCCGACCCGGTCCGCGGCGGGCGCGCCAATGTCGTGATCCAGCCTGAGCCGCCCAGCCTGATGCTGGGGCTGTTCCAGAACACCCCCACCCAGATGGTTGCGGGGAATATCTATGAAGGCCTGCTGCGCTACGATACGAAATTGAACGCGATGCCGTCGCTGGCCCGTAGCTGGACTGTTTCAGAGGATGGCCTGACCTACACCTTCTCCCTGCAGGAGGGCGTGAAATGGCATGATGGCAAGCCCTTCACCGCGGCGGACGTGGTGTTCTCGGCGGACGTCTTCCTGCGCGAGCGGCACCCCCGCTTCCGCGCCGTGCTGGCTCATGTCGAGGCTATCACGGCACCGGACGACAACACCGTGGTCTTCAAACTGAAGAGCGCCTTCGGCCCCTTCCTCAATGCCTTCGAGGTCGGCTCGATGCCGATCGTGCCGAAGCACATCTACGAAGGCACCGATTTCAACGCGAATCCCGCAAATAACAGGCCGATCGGCACCGGCCCCTTCAAGTTCGCCGAATGGGTCAAGGGTTCCTACATCAAGCTGGTCAGGAATGACGAGTACTGGGATAAGGGAAAGCCTTATCTGGATGAAGTATATTGGCACGTGATTCCGGATGCGGCCTCGCGCGCCGTGGCCTTCGAGACCGGCAAGGTCGATATCCTTCCCGGTGGCGCAATCGAGAACTTCGATGTGCCGCGCGTGTCGGCGCTGGACAACACCTGCATCACCGAAGCCGGCTGGGAGTTCTTCGGCCCGCAGTCGTGGGTGTGGCTGAACAATCGCCGGGGGCCGACCGCCAGCAAGGAATTCCGGCAGGCGCTGATGTATGCGATTGACCGCGACTTCATCCGCGACGCCCTGTGGAACGGCATCGGCAAGGTCTCTACCGGGCCGTTCGCGCAGTCGACGAAGTATTACGACGGCTCCATAGCGCCTTATTCCTACGATCCGAAAAAGGCGCGGGAGCTGGTCGCGGCGTCCGGCTACAAGGGCGAAGTCCTGAACTTCGTTCCCATGCCCTATGGCGAGACCTGGCAGCGCGTGGCCGAGGTCATCCGGCAGAACCTCGCCGACGTCGGCGTGAACGTCGAACTCGTGGCGACGGATGTGGCCGGCTGGAACAAACGGCTGTCGGACTGGGACTTCGATCTGGCGACCACCTATCTCTACCAGTATGGCGACCCGGCGCTCGGCGTGTCGCGTACCTATGTCTCCGACAACATCGCCAAGGGGTCGCCCTGGAACAACGTCGAGGGCTACGCCAATCCAGAGGTTGACGCTCTCTTCGGGAAGGGCGCGGGCACCATCGATCAGGGGCAGCGCAGCGCGGCCTACACCGAGGTCCAGAAGAAGCTCGTCGAGGACGTGCCCGTCGCCTGGCTTCTGGACATGAGCTTTCCCACGATCACCCGCTGCAACGTCAAGGACCTGGTCACCACCGGCATCGGCCTGAACGACGGCTTCAAGAACGCCTACATCGAGAAGTGACCCGATGGCCCCGGCGGCAGGGCTGCCGGGGCATCCCGTTTCCGGTCCGAGGTTTTCCAAGATGAAGATCATCACCCGCATCGCCGGGCGAGCGGCCAAGGCTGCCATCGTGCTGCTGGCCATTCTTGTCCTGAATTTTCTGCTGATCCATGCCGCGCCCGGCGATCCGGCCACTGTCATGGCGGGTGAGGCGGGCGCCACGGATGCGCTTTTTCTGCAGCAACTGCGCGAGAAGTTCGGCCTGGATCAGCCGCTTTATATACAGCTATGGACTTATGTGGCCGATGTCGCGCGGCTCGATCTGGGCTTTTCCTATCGCCAGCAGATGCCGGTGCTCGACCTGATCCTCGACCGGCTGCCGGCGACGCTGCTGCTGACGGGCACCGCATTCGTCATATCGATCATCGTCGGCGTTCTGGCGGGCGTGGTCGCCGCCTCCCGTGCCGGCACGTGGTTCGACACGCTCATCTCGACGCTGGCGCTGCTTTTCTACGCCACGCCGCTCTTCTGGGCCGCTCTGATGGGCGTGCTGCTGTTTTCGGTGGCGCTCGGCTGGCTGCCGCCGTTCGGCTTCCAGACAGTGGGCGCGGACTACACGGGCATGGCGAAGGTGCTGGATATAGCGCGGCATCTGGCGTTGCCGGCGATCTCGCTCGGGCTGTTCTTCACGGCGGTCTATTCGCGGATGACGCGCGCCTCGATGCTGGAAGTCTCACAGATGGATTTCGTCAAGACGGCGCGCGCCAAGGGGTTGTCGCCGTCGGTCATCCAGCGCCGCCACATCCTGCGCAACGCGCTGCTGCCGATCGTGACCCTCGCCGGCCTTCAGGCGGGGCAGCTTGTCGGCGGCGCGGTGCTGACGGAGACAGTCTTCGCCTGGCCCGGCATCGGGCGGCTGATGTTCGAGGCCCTGACGCAACGTGACTACAACGTGCTTCTGGGCGTGTTCTTCGTCTCGGCCGCGATGGTGATCCTGTTCAACGTGATCACCGACGTCATCTACGGGATCGTCGATCCCCGTATCCGCGCTCAGTAATGGAGGCTGCTATGAAAGATTTCTGGCGCCGGTATTCGAGCAACCGTGGCGGGGTCGTGGGTGCCTTGCTGCTCGTTCTGGTGGTGGCGCTCGCCATCGCCGCGCCATTGCTGTTCCCGGGGAGCCCGTGGAAGATGGTGCAGCGGCCCTTCCTGCCGCCCTTCGAGAGCAGCGCGCTCCTGCTCGGCACCGATACCGTGGGGCGGAATGTCGCTGCCGGGCTGGCGCACGGCGCGCGGGTTTCGCTGCTGGTCGGCCTGGTCTCCACTTTCGCGGCGCTGTTGATCGGCATCCCCGTCGGCGCGCTGGCCGGCTATTTCGGTGGCTGGGTCGACGATGTGCTGATGCGCATCACGGAGTTCTTCCAGACCGTGCCGAGCTTTGCGCTGGCCATCGTGATCGTGGCAATCTTCCAGCCTTCGGTCGTGTCGATCACGCTGGCCATCGCCGTCGTGTCCTGGCCGCCGGTGGCGCGTCTGGTGCGGGGCGAGGTGATGTCGCTGCGCCGGCGCGAATACGTCGAGGCCGCTATCCTTCAGGGGCTGTCCGCCCGCTCGATCATCCTGGGGCAGGTGCTGCCGAATGCGGTCTCGCCCATCATCGTGATGGCCTCGCTGATGGTGGCGAGCGCGATCCTGCTGGAAAGCTCGCTGTCGTTTCTGGGCCTGGGCGATCCGAACATGATGTCCTGGGGATACATGATCGGCGCCGCGCGCACCGTGATCCGCAATGCCTGGTGGCTTTCCGTCTTCCCGGGTGTGGCCATCGTCATCACCGTGCTGGCGCTGAACCTCATTGGCGAGAGCCTGAACGACGCCCTGAATCCGCGCCTGTCGCGCCGCCGGTCGTGAGGAGATCAGGATGGAACCGACTCTCAGCATCGAACGTCTGACGATCGACCTGCCCGAAGGCGCGGACCGGCCCCACGCCATCCGCGATGTATCGCTCGCGCTCTATCCCGGCCGCACTTTGTGCATCGTCGGCGAATCCGGCTCGGGCAAGTCAATGTCGGCCAATGCCGTCATGGGGCTTCTGCCCCGTGGCGTGACCGTGGGCGCAGGCCGCATCCTGTTTCAGGGCCGCGACATCACCGGCCTGACCGAGGCGCAGTTTCAGGCGCTTCGCGGCGCCGGCATCGCCATGATCTTTCAGGAGCCGATGACGGCGCTCAATCCGCTGATGCGGATCGGCGCCCAGATCGCCGAGGTGTTCGAGGCGCATGGCCAGCTCACGCCTTCCGCGCGCGGGGAGCGTGCTCTTCAACTGCTGCGGGAGGTCGGCATTCCCGATCCTGAGCGCGCGCAGCACGCCTATCCTTTCCAGCTCTCCGGCGGGCAGCGTCAGCGCGTGGTGATCGCGATGGCCCTGGCGCTGGAGCCGAAGGTTCTGATCGCGGACGAACCCACCACGGCGCTGGACGTGACGACGCAGGCGCAGATCCTGAAGCTGATCAAGGAACTGCAGGTACGGCACGGGATGGCCGTGATGTTCGTGACGCACGACTTCGGTGTGGTCGCCGAAATCGCCGACGATGTGGCGGTGATCGAACTGGGCGAGCTGGTGGAGCAGGGGCCGGCTTCTAAGGTGCTGGTCAACCCCGATCATCCGTATACGCGGCGCCTGATCGACGCGATTCCGAAGGTCGAGTTTCACCCCTCTGGCACGCGGGAGGTGCCGCTGCTGCGCGTGCGCAATCTTGTCAAGGCGTTTCATATCGGGGAGCGCGTGGTCAAGGCCAGCGACGACGTGTCCATCGACGTGATGCGCGGCGAGACTCTGGGCATCGTTGGCGAATCCGGCTCGGGTAAATCGACGCTCGGTCGCGCCATCGTGCAGTTGATGCAGCCCGACAGCGGCACCATCGAAATGGACGGGAAGGACATCTCGCACCTGCGCGGCGCGGCGCTGAAGGCGCACCGCAAACGCATCCAGATGATCTTTCAGGATCCCTACGCCTCGCTGAACCCCCGCGCGCGCATCGGCCGCATCCTGACGGAAGGCCAGATGGCCCACGGTGTGAAGCGTGAGGCCGCCCAGGCCCGCGCGCGCGAACTGCTGAAGCTGGTGGGGCTCAGGGAAAGCGCGATGGACCGCTTCCCCCACGAGTTCTCCGGCGGGCAGAGGCAGCGCATCGGCATTGCCCGTGCGCTGGCGCTCGAACCCGAGGTCGTCGTTGCCGACGAGGCCGTGTCGGCGCTGGACGTGTCGGTGCAGGCCCAGGTTCTTGATCTGCTTGAGGATCTCAAGCAGAGGCTGGGGCTGACCATGATCTTCATCACCCACGATCTGCGCGTCGCGGGCAAGATTTGCGACCGTATCGTCGTGATGCAAAAGGGCAGGATCGTCGAGATCGGACGGGTCGAGCAGGTCTTTCTCTCTCCACGCGCGGAATATACCCGCAACCTGCTGGAGGCCGCACCCGGGCTGGAGCTGGAGGGGCTTGCATGACCGATCTCACCGAACGGCTCGCGGAGCCGTATCCCGTTCTGGACACGGATATTGCGCCGCGCCCGCGCGCCGGAATCGCTGCGCCGGCGCAGCAAATGAACGGAACCTTTTTGGCAGAGCACGGCGTGGGCCTGTCCAGGCTGGCGCCCGTGGCGCGCCACAAGGATCCGGCGGCGCTCGATGTGATGCGCGCCATCAAGGCCGCGTCGGACCCGAAAGGCATCCTCAATCCGGGCAAGACGTTGTCCGCAATCCCGACGGAGGCAGGGGAATGAAGGCCGTTTTTGATGAACGCCAGCGGCAGCACGATCCTCAGTTCAGACTGCAGGACGGCAAGGTTATCGTGAACCCGGATCGTCCCGAGCGTGTGGGCGAACTGTTGAAGGGGGTCGGGAAAGCCGGCCTCGTGCTGACGGAAGCTGCCGATCACGGCATGGCACCGCTGGCGGCCCTGCATACGCCGCGTTATCTGGACTATCTGCGGAACATTCACGCGCGCCGCTCGGCCCTGGCCGCGGGACTGGCCGAAGTCGTGCCCGGCCGCATCGCGCCCGATCGGAATGTGCATTACTCCTACGAGACAGAGGCGCAGATCGGCTATCACAATGCGGACACCTCGTGCCCCATATCGGCCGCGAGCTGGGACGCGATCTACTGGTCGGCCCAGACCGCGCTCACCGGCGCCGATCTGGTCCTCGCCGGGGAGCGGGCAGCCTACGCCCTGTCACGCCCCTCGGGCCACCACGCCTATCGCGAGGTCTCCGGCGGGTTCTGCTTTCTCAACAACTCGGGAATAGCGGCGGAATACCTGCGTTCGAAAGGCCACCGGCCGGCCATTCTTGACATCGACGTGCACCACGGCAACGGCACGCAGGGCATCTTCTACGATCGTGACGATGTGCTGACGATCTCGCTGCACGCCGATCCCGCCGAGTTCTATCCCTTCTATTCGGGCGGCGCGCAGGAATGCGGCGCGGGGCGCGGCGTCGGCTACAACCTCAACCTGCCGCTGGCGCGCGGGGCGGGGGACGAGGCGTATCTGGCGGCGCTGGACCGGGCGCTCGGCCAGATCGCGGCTTTCGGTGCGTCGGCCGTGGTCGTGGCGCTCGGCCTGGACGCGCATGAGGACGATCCGTTCCAGGGGCTGAAGGTCACCGCCGCGGGTTTCTCGCGCATCGCGCGGCGGATCGCGGGCCTCGGCCTCCCGGTCCTGAACGTGCAGGAGGGCGGCTACATGCAGCCCGCGCTCGGGGACAATCTGGCGAGCTATCTGGGCGGCCTGCAAGGCGCCTGATCCCGCGCGCCGTCGCGGGAACCGCTGCGGCCCCGGCGGGCCGCCGATATGCGGCGCCTGCCGTGTATATGGTAATAATTATTTATTATCAAATGCATAGCAGGAACCTGTTTATCTTCAAGGGTCGTTGTCGGTTCAATTCGATCCATTCCGGCCCCGATATCAAGAGGCGTTCATGACAATTTCGGCAGAGACCCGTGTCGACCTGATGCGGTTTTGGAGCACGATCGAGCGCTCGGCGCAGATCGGCGTCGGCCGGCCGGGCGGTTTGTCGCGGCTGACGCTGGGAGATGCCGACCGCGACGTGCGCAACCAGTTCGTCGCCTGGTGCCGCGAGGCGGGCCTCGGCGTCGAGATCGACACGATGGGCAATATTTTCGGACGCCGCGCCGGGCAGGACGACACCTTGCCGCCGGTCATGATCGGCAGCCATCTCGATACCCAGATCAACGGGGGCCGCTTTGACGGAATCGCCGGTGTTCTGGCCGGGCTGGAGGTGGTCCGCACGCTCAACGACGCCGGGCATACGACCCGCCGGCCCATCGCGATCGTGGACTGGACGAACGAGGAAGGAGCGCGATTTTCGCCGCCGATGGTGGCCTCGGGCTGTTTCGTCGGCCGCTATGAAACGGCGTGGTGCCACGACCTGATCGCCGACGACGGCGCGCGCTTCGGGGACGAACTGGAGCGGATCGGCTACAAGGGCGACATTCCCTGCAAGGCGGGCGAGATCGACGCCTATTTCGAGCTGCACATCGAACAGGGGCCCATCCTCGATGCCGAGGGGCGCGAGGTCGGCGTGGTGACGGGCGGCTATCCCAGCTATGGCATGCGCGTGCGTTTCACGGGCGAAACGGCGCACACCGGGCCGACGCCGATGGATTTGCGCCATAACGCGCTGATTGCCGGGGCGCGGTTTCTGACGGCTGTGGACGACATCGGCTGGGAATTCGCCATCCTTGACGGCAAGGCCACCGGATCGCGCCTTGCCGCCTGGCCCAACAAGCCGGGAACGCTGTCCGAAACCGCGGAATGTGTGGCTGACGTGCGCCATCCCGATCCGGCCACCGCCCGCGTCATGGCGGAGAAGATGCGCCGGGCGGCGAGCGAGGCCGCGGCGAAGGCCGGCTGCGCGCTCCAGGTGGAGGACGAATGGTTCTGGGGCGGCGATATCTTCGATCCCGAACTGATCGGCCTGATTCGCAGCGAGGCCGTGCGCCAGAACTGCAATTGGCGCGACATCCAGTCCCAGGCCGGGCACGACGCCTATCATCTGGCGATGCACTGCCCCTCCGCGATGATCTTTACGCCCTGCAAGAACGGCATTACCCATAACAACAAGGAAGACTGCGACCCGGAGTCTTTCCGCGCCGGCCTGAACATGCTGTTGCACGCCGTCGTGAACAGGGCGGATCGTTGATGCGGTTGTACGATCATCACGCTGTCGAGGAGCGTCTGGACTGGCGGGGCCTGATCGAGACCCTGCGCGACGGTTTCGCCGGCGCCTCCGTCGAGGCGCCCGCACGTCAGGTCCTCACCATCGGGCAACCCGGCGGTCAGCAGGTCTCGCTGCTGATCATGCCCGCATGGCAAGCCGGTCGTGCGATCGGGGTCAAGGTTGTCACTTTCTTCCCCGGCAACGCGGCGGCGGGCAAGGCGACCATCAACGCAGGCTATCTGATGTTCGACGGAGTGGACGGCCGCTTCGTTTCCGCCATGGACGGCGATGCGCTGACGGCGCGGCGGACGGCGGCTGCCTCGGCGCTGGCGGCGGACTATCTGGCGCGGAAAGATGCACGCACGCTTCTGGTGATCGGCACCGGCCAGCTCGCCGCGGCGGTGGCGCAAGCCCACGCGACCGTGCGCGACTACAGCCGCATCATGATCTGGGGCCGCAGCCCGGAAAAAGCCGCCGCCGTCGCCGATTCGCTCGCGGAGCAGGGATTGCCGGCAAGGCTGTGCGCCGATATCGAGGCCGGCTGCCGCGCGGCTGATGTCGTCAGCTCGGTAACGGCCTCTACCCGGGCCTTCATCCGCGGCGAATGGCTGGCCGAAGGCAGCCATCTCGATCTGGTCGGCGCCTTCAAGGCGGACATGAGGGAGGCTGACGACCTCGCGCTCGTTCAGGCGCGGGTCTATGTCGACGGGCGCGCGGGCGCTGTCCTGTCGGGGGACCTGTCCCAACCCATCGCCGCGGGGGTGTTTCACGAATCGCGGATCGCGGGCGACCTGACCGAACTTGTGCAGGGCCGCGTTACCGGGCGCGAAAGCGTCGCGGAACGCACGCTCTTCAAATCCGTCGGCCTCTCACAGGAGGATCTGCTGGCCGGCATGCAGGTGGCTGGGCTGTAGAACGTCCGCTTTCCGTCCCGGCGCGTTCTCCGTTCCGGCGTCCGGCCGGCTACGTCATGTCGGGGTAAAGCTTCAGTAGCTCGTCGAGCAGCACGACGAAGTTCCGCTCCGGCACTGTCAGCTGGTCCGGGCCGCTGTAGACCAGAAACACGTCGGCACCCAACGAATGGTCGGCAAGCCGCAGGGGCCACAGGTGGCCTGCCTCGACCTCGTCCGCGACCGCAACCACGGGCAGGATGCCGATTCCGAGCCCGGCAATGATCATTCGCCTGATTTCCTGAAGGTTGTGGCTGGAGCCGCTGATGCGCCGTCCCAGCCCCAGCCCGTCCCGCAGCATGATCATCGGCTCAAGCCCCATCCCCTCGCTCGCGCAACTGAAGGTCACGAAGGGCTCCTGCGCCAGTTCTCGCGTATCGACCTGCTCGCGCCCGAAAAGCCGATGCTCGGCGCCGCAGAAGACGCCGAATTCCTCGCGGAACAGGTGGCGGCATTCGAGGTTGATCATCGGCTTGGTCAGCAGGCAGATGCCGATTCCAGCCTTGTCCTGGGTGATCTGACGCACCGTTTCCAGCGAGTTCCGCACGTCGATGCGCCAGACGATCGAGGGGTAGCGATGATGATAGAGCCGCAGTGCCTCGTCGAACAGCGGCGAGTGCAGGCCGCTGATGATGCTCAGCCGCAACTCGCCGAATTCCTCGTCGTTGCGGTCCTCCGCCAATAGCGAGATGCGATCCACGCCGCGCAGAATCTCGGCGCATTCCTGATAGATTCTCTCGCCGCGCAGGGTCAGCGCGAAATGCCGGCTGCCGCGAAACACGAGCTGGCAACCGAGTTGCTCCTCAAGCTTCTGCAGCGCCAGGCTGACTGAAGGCTGGCTCATCTGCAGCCGCTTGGCCGCGCGCGTTATGCCGCTCTCCTCCGCGATCACGCAGAAGATGCGCAACAAATTCCAGTTCAGCTCCGCCGTCGCCGGCCGTGACGACATATCGGCCCCTGTCGAAATATCCGCAGTGGGGAGAGGATGCATCCGTTTCGTCGATAAGCAATACCTATTCGCAGCCCAAAACGTGCGGGAAAGCCCGCCATGGGCAACGCCCGCAGCCCCTGTCAGCCGGTACTGCGGGAGCAGGGGGCGAGGTGCCCGCGAAACGGGCTCCGTTCATGGGAAACTCCGTCGCCGCCGTTGCGGCCACGGCCCGTCCGGGGGCTGCGCCTGCGCGGTGATCTGTTTCAACGTCTCGCCCGCCTTGAGACGGCGAAGAATATCGGTCTCGTCGCGTTGCATCTGCAGCGCGGTGTCAGCCAGTTGTCCGGCTTGCGCGGGATCGAGCACGACGACGCCGCTTTCGTCGGCCAGGATGATGTCGCCTTTGCCGACCCTGACGCCGCCGCAGGTGATGAGGCCGCCGACCTCGCCCGACAGGCGCCGGTTGCGTGTCGTGATCGGGGAGCGTCCGCGGCACCAGACCGGCAGGCCAAGCGCCAGCAGCGCGGCCCTGTCGGTGACGAAGCCGTCCACGACCACGCCGGCAACGCGGCGTTCATGGGCCGCCTGTGCCATCACCGCGCCGAAGCAGGCATGACGCAGGTCGCCGCAGCGGTCCACGACGATCACCTCGCCGGGCGCGGCAATGGACAGCGCCTCTATCAGCGCGGAATCGTCCTCGCCGGGAACGCGCACGGTCAGCGCGGGGCCGAAAATGCGCCGGCTTGGAAACAGCGCCTGAATCGACGGCGCCATGAAGCCGTGCTGCAAAAAATGCCCGAGAGTGGCAGTCTCTACATTCGACAAGTCCGGAATCATGGCGGACGTCTCGCTGCTGTTAGCCGGATAACGGCCCTGCTTCAGCGGGCAGCCGTGACAATGAACTCGACGCGGTATCCGGGCGCCGCGAGCCGCGCCTCGCCGCATGCGCGGGCGGGCGGGTTCTGCGGATCGATCCAGGCGTCATAGACGGCGTTCATGCTCTCGAAATCGGCGATGTCCGCCAGCCAGACGATGACCTGAAGAATGCGGGATTTATCGCTGCCGGCTTCGACAAGCAGGGCCTCGACGCTTGCAAGCGCCTGCCGGGTCTGCTCGGCAACCGTGTCGCCCGGCTCGCCGACCTGGCCGGCCAGCCAGACCGTGTCTCCGTGAATCACCGCCTCGCTCATGCGCGGGCCCGGGTGCAGCCTCTTTATCGTCATCGTCCTGCTCATCGTTGTTGATTCTGGCAGAAGGCAGTTTAGGTCCAACCTCCGGCTCCAGCCAGCATTAAGAAAACGGATAGTGTGATTTGAAGGATAGGCCAGGGCTATGGACCTGCCAGTCTCCGGAGATGGCCATGCCCGATGCATGACTGCGGAAATCTTGCGCTACGCCGTAGCGGGCTGGAGCTATCGCGCATCGCCGCTTCCTTTTCGGGACGTGCGGGAACCAGAAGGAAATCCCGCACGTGTGACGTCGAAGGCCGGGGCCGTTGGTATAAGCTCCCGGGGCGGTTTCAGAGATCGACGTCGTTCTCTGGCGTTTGCCCGGCGATTTCCTCAGCAGCGCGCTTGAGGATATCGGCGATGCGCTTCTGTTCTGCATCCGATGCGCCGATCCTTGCCGCGATCGCCGCCTTGAGCGCGCGGCGTGCCGCATTCAGCTCGGGCACGGCGTCCGGAATGTCGCGATCGCCGCGCATGCCGGGGCCTTCCGGCCGCTCGCCGCCGAACCAGGCGCGGGCTTCGGCGATCCGCGCGCCGATCCGTTTCAGATGAGCGACGAGGGCGGTGACCGCCTCGCGGTTCTCTTCGAGATGGGCTCGCCCGGCGTCGGTGATCGCATAGACCTTCTTGTTGCCCTCCGTCGTCGCTGCCGCCTGGCCCGCCTCGTCGAGAAAGGTCAGGGTGGGGTAGACGACGCCCGGGCTCGGCGTGTAGGCGCCGCTCGTCAGCTCCTCGATCGCCCGGATGACGTCGTAGCCGTGGCGCGGCTGCTGCTCAAGCAGGGACAGCACGATCAGGCGGAGATCGCCGTCGCCGACCATGCGGCCGACGCGGAACGGATCGTCACCGCGCCCGCCGCGCGGGCCGCGGCCGAACGGGCCGAAGCCGCCCCTGCCGCCGTGCGGGCCCATGAATGCGAAGCCGCCGCCGCCGCAAGGGCGTTGGCGTTGTTCGGAATGATGAAAATGACCCATAGTGGCCTCCAGTGTTCTTGCGATATATCGTAAGTAGCAAACTGGGGTATCGGTTTCAAGATATATCTTACGTTATATCTCGTGAAGGAGGCGAGCGGAGTTGGCGGCAGCGGATGTTGCGAGGGTGAAGGTTCCATCCCGATCCGTGCCGTCCGCATTCCTCCGGACATCGTCACGCGGCCTGCGTGCCGGCGGCAAGTAGTCGACGGCGTCTACCGCGTATTGTTTTCTTATGTAATCGATTGTAAAAACTATATATTATTCTTATAATAATTAAAATATGCATTGAATACTTTGTTAAATTATGTGTTGTTTGTGCACTATTTGATGCCTGTTTACGATGATAGATTTCGCGCGGAATCACATTGGAGAAGGTGCAGATGCGCAATTTATCGGGATCGACGCCGATCTTGCGGGCAGGCAGGCGACTGCTGATCACCGCGAGTTTGCTGGCGATAGCCTCTCATGCCGCTGCGCAGCGGGCGAGCGGAGCGCAGTCCAACGGCGAGACGGCGGTTCTCGAGACCATCGTCGTGGAGGAGGCGAAGGAAACCGCCACCGGGCCTGTGAACGGGTATATCGCTCGCCGCTCGGCCACCGCCACCAAGACCGATACGCCTCTCATCGAGACGCCGCGCTCCCTCAGCGTCATCCCTCGCCAGCAGATCGTCGATCAGGGTGCGCAGAGCGTCTCGCAGGCCCTGCGCTATTCCGCCGGCGTCGTTTCCGAAACGCGCCCCACCAACGGCCGCTACGACAGCGTGTTCCTGCGCGGTTTCGGCGGCGGCGGCACGCAGGCCGCCTACATCAACTATCTCGACGGGCTGAAGCTGCAGCGCGGCATCTCCTACGCCATTCCCTCCGTCGAGGTCTACGGGCTGGAGCGCATCGAAATCCTGCGCGGGCCGGCCTCTGTGCTCTTCGGGCAGGTCAGCCCCGGCGGCATCGTCAATCAGGTCAGCAAGCGGCCGCAGTCAACACCGCACGGCGAAATCCAGTTGCAGGGCGGCACGTGGAACAAATTGCAGGGCGCCTTCGACATCGGCGGGCCGGTCGATCCCGACAAGAAGCTGCTCTATCGCATCGTCGGGCTCGGCCGGGCGGCGGATACGCAGGTCGACCACACGCGGGAAGAGCGCATCTACATCGCACCCTCGCTGACCTGGCAGCCGACGGCGGCGACCTCGTTCACCATCCTGTCGAGCTATCAGCGCGATCCGGAAACGGGGTTCTACGGCGGCCTGCCGGCTTCCGGCACGCGGCTGCCCAACCCGAACGGCAGAATTCCCACCTCGTTTTTTCCTGGCGATCCGGTTTTCGAGGGGTTCAGCCGCGACACCGCCCAGATCGGCTATGCATTCTCGCACCGCTTCGACGATACGTGGACCGTGCGCCAGAACGCGCGCTTCCAGCATATCGAGTCCAAGTTCAAGACATTGGCCGCGGCAGGCATCGCGGGTGACCTGCGCACCATTGTCCGCCGGCCGGGATACTCGCGCGAGCGTATGAACGGCTTTGTCGTCGATAACCAGGTCGAGGCGCGTTTCGAGACCGGTGCGCTGAGCCACACGGCGCTGGTCGGCCTCGACTATCAATACAGCTGGGCCAACCGCTCGCTCAATTCCGGCGGAACCGCCCCGTCTATCGATTTCACACGTCCCGTTTACTTCCAGCCGTTTACAGCGCCGGGGATTGCCTATACCGACCGCGAGCAGAACTTTGCAGGCCTCTACGCGCAGGATCAGATCCGGCTCGGCAAATGGGCGTTTCTGCTCGGCGTCCGGCAGGACTGGGTGGAGACGCGCCAGAACGCGCAGGCGAGCCCCGGCAGTTCCGTCTTCAGGCGCACGAAGGAGACCGACGATGCCTTCAGCGGCAATGCCGGCGTCGTCTATCTGTTTGATAACGGCCTTGCCCCCTATGCGAGTTTCTCGACCTCGTTCGAGCCCGTCAGCGGCACGGATTACTATGGCAATACCTTCGATCCCTCCGAAGGCGAGCAATACGAAATCGGCCTGAAATACCAGCCGGCCGGTTTCAACAGCTCCGTTCAGGTCTCGGCCTTCAACCTGACGCAGACCAACGTGCTGACGAGCGATCCTGTCAATGCCAACTTCAGTGTGCAGACCGGCGAAATCCGCTCGCGGGGCGTCGAGGTGGAGGCGCGCGTCAACCTGCTCGACGGGCTCGACGTGATCGGCGCCTATACTTTCATCGACGCCAAGGTCACCAAGGATAACAACGTCAATACGCTGGGGCGCACGCCGGTGGGCGTGCCCAGGCACACGGCCTCGCTGTGGGGGCATTATACCTTCTCGGAAGGCGCGCTGCGCGGGCTGTCGCTCGGCGCGGGCGTGCGCTACGTCGGCGTGACGCCGGGCGACAGCACGGGGTGGTTTACCGTGGCCGGCTTCCCGCCCGTGCGCGCCACCGTGCCCGCCTATACGCTTGTCGATGCCGTGCTGTCTTACGACCTCGGTGCGCGGTTCGGGGAACTGAAGGGCTTCAACGTCGCCGTTAACGCCAACAACCTGTTCGACAAGGAATATGTGTCGGGCTGCTATGCCGTGAACAACGGCTGCGTCTACGGCCCCCGCCGTACCATCACCGGCACGCTCTCCTACCGCTGGTAGAGTCACACCGTGCGGTGCTTGAGCAAAACCCGCGCGAGCGGCCGGAGGCCGGGAGCGCCGGCATCCGGCGGCGCGCCTGCTCACGGGGCGGAGCCGAGCACCGGGCGGGGCTTCGACAATATGTAACGCCCGATATGCATCATGGGAGAAAAACATGAAACGATGGCTTCAAATCACCCCCATTCTCGCGGCCATGGCCGGTGCCGCGGTCCCGGGTGGGGCGATCCTCTGGGCGCCGCATTCTTCCGCCGCGGCTTCCGAAACAGTGGCGGGGGCGGCTGTGAAGACACAAGAGATCCTGCGTCAGCCCGTCGCGTCCGACGTGGTGGAACTGGAATACGGCGCCGGGCAAAACGCGGTCTTCGTCGCCGCCCCCGACTGGAAGGACGAGGCCGGATCCCGGGTGCTGCGGCTCAACCCTGAAACCCTCGCCACAGAGGCGGAGATTGCGCTGCCGTCCAAGGGCTTCGGCGTGGCGCTGGATTCCGGAGCCGGCCGCCTCTACCTGACACAGCCGTTCAATGGCGCCATCGCGGTCGTGGATGCCAACCGAAACGCGCTGGAAACCCGCATTCCGCTGGTGGACAAGGCCAATCTGGAGAATCTGTACCGGGAGCGAGGCGCTTCCCCGAAGCAACTTGCATACGCGGCCGAGCAACTGAAAAAATACAAGATCGTCGAGGACTATCCCTACAGGTTGCGCGAGCTTGCGGTCGACCGCCACAACGGACGCCTCTTCGTGCCGGGCCTGGGTTTCGGCATCGACAGCGTCCTGTTCGTGGTCGACACGAAGGCGCAGAAGCTGGAAAAAACCATTCCCGGCTTCGGCTTCAACGCCGTCGGCATCGCGCTGGACGAGAAGAACAACCGCGTCTTCGTCTCCAACATGCAGGGCCAGTTGATCGTTGTCGACACCCAGAAGCTGGAGGTGATCGGAAAATACGAGATCGAGGCCGACCAGTTGCTCAATCTCGTCTACGATCCCGGGACGAACCGCCTGTTCGGCGTCGATCAGGGGATCGATCGTGACCAGGTGCGCAACGTGCAGCTCGGTGTGGAATACAAGCGCCGCAGCGCCGGAGACAGGCTCTTCGCGCTGGATCCCGACACCGGCAAGACGCTCGCCGAAGTGCCCGCCGGCCCGGACCCGATCAGCCTGCGCCTGGATGCCGGGCGGAAGCGTCTCTACGTGACCAACCGCGGCGGCGTGCGTGTCGATGAAGGCAAGGGCACCTTGGGCGTTTACGACGCCAACACCTATGCGCTGTTGCAGACGATTGATCTGCCGCCGCATCCCAACAGCCTCACGCTGGGCGAGAACGGCGACATCCTCTACGTTACGGTCAAGAACGACGGCAATGGCAAGAAAGCGGGCAAGCAGGAAAGCGTGGTGCGGATCGACCTTAGGTGAAGTGGGTCGAAGCGGCGCGACCCCGTCAATGCGGCGGTTGTCGAGCGACGGGGTCGCCGTCCGGCGCCGGTCGGTCGTCGCCGGTTTTCTTCTGTTCCCGCGTCCAGGAGGACAGTACCAGCTTGATGAATGCCTGCCCCTCGGGCACCAGATGGCATCTTCCCTTGTCCAGCGCCCATTCCCCGACGAGGCCGGAGACGGCGGCGTTCAGCGTTACGGCAGCTGTCTGGGGGGACCAGGGAGGCGGCAGGCCGACGTCACGCTCGACGAGCTGGAAAATCTGGGCGAAGTGCTTGACCATCTCCTCGCGGAACGTCGAACCGCCTTCTTCTGCGTTGTCTGCCATGACGATATCGAGGCGCATGATGCCGCGGATCATCCCCTGCTGGCGAGGGTCCGTCTGCAGCCGCTCGAACATCTCCGCGATAAGGTCGCCAAGTTTCGCGAGGGAGGCGGCATCGGGGCTCTCCGAAAGGGTCTGCGCGAGCTTCCGGAAAGGCTCCTGAGCCCTGTCCCGAAGGGCGGTGAGCAGCCCCTGCTTGTTCCTGAAGTGCCAGTGGACGGCGCCGCGCGTCACGCCGGCCGCCGCAGCTATTTCCTCAAGGCTGACCTTATCGAATCCCTTATCTAGGAATAAGCTCTCAGCTGCCTGGAGGATTTGACGTCCCGTCTCGGCCGCCTGCTCTTTTGTTCGTCTCATCACCTTGCCTTTATCGTCTGTTTATTCCGGCATACGGTACGTTTCTTATTATTGCAATAACCTCACTAGTTGACGGTACTCCCGGCCACGATAGTGTTGAACTCGGCACCCCTGCGCCTGTTGTCGACTGCCGGCGCGCAGAACTTGTGATTTTCCTTGCCGGGCTTGCCGTGACCGGCCTTGGAGATCCGTGGAGCCTCCGACCCGCGCCGAGCCCGTTTTATGGCAATGATCTGCTTCATGCTTTCCTCCCGCTCGCCGAGTTGATCCGGCAATCATGACGGCTGTTCCGCGTCCCCATGCGCCGGGTGAGCCGCAGGGTTTCTATCTAAACGTATTTACAAACGTAACGATTGTATATATAAATCGCGGAGAATGTCAGTCGAGGAACCTTCATGCGTAGATCCTTCCGCGGACTCGTGGCCGCCTGTTGCCTTATCGTGCTCGCCGCGCCAGCGCTGGCCCAGATGCCGGGCGGGGGAGGGCCGCCGGCGGTCGGCGTCGTGACGGTTCAGGAGACGGAACTGACCGAGACGACGGAGTTCAACGGCCGCATTGAGGCCACCGACCGGGTCAATCTCGTTGCCCGCGTCTCCGCTTTTCTTGAGGAGCAGTTGTTCGTCGAGGGCGCCGACGTGAAGAGTGGCGATCTTCTCTTCCGGCTGGAGCGACCGCCCTACGAGGCCGATATCGAGGCGAAAGAGGCGGCTGTCGCGCAGGCGCAAGCGCAGCTCGATAACGCCAATACCGCCTTCGACCGCGCGGACCAGCTGCGCAAGTCGGGTTCGGGATCGCAGAGCGCGCTGGACAATGCGCTCGCGGCGCAGAGAACCGCCGCCGCGCAGCTTCGCGCCGCCCGGGCGGCGCTGCGCGTGTCGCAGATCAACCTCGACTACACCGAGATCCACTCGCCGATCGACGGCCGCATCGGCCGCGTCTCCGCGACCGTCGGCAACGTGGTGTCGCCGACCACAGGCACGCTGGCGACGGTGGTCAGCCAGGATCCGATGCATGTCACGTTCCCCGTGCCCACGCGCCAGCTCGTCGAGCTGCAGCAGAGGCACGCGGCGGAAGGCGGTGTATCCAAGGGGCTGAGGCTCCGGCTGCGCCTGCCCGACGGGCGCGCCTACCATCTGGTCGGGACGCTCGATTTCGTGGATGTGAGCGTCGCCGCCGCCACCGACTCGATCACCTTGCGTGGATCGATCGCCAATCCGGCCGATGAGAACGGCCGGCGTGAGTTGTTCAACGACGAGTTCGTGCGTGTCATCCTGGAGTCCGTCACGGCGCAGAAGGTGCTGGCGATCCCCCGCGCGGCGGTGCTGACCGATCAGCAGGGCAACTTCGTCTATGTCGTTAACGCGGAGAAGGTTGCCGAGGTGCGGCGGGTCAGGATCGGGCAGTCGAGCGCCGGCACGGCAACCGTCGTCGACGGGCTCGTCGTCGGCGACACGATTGTTGTCGAGGGTGTCCAGCGCGTGCGGCCCGGGGCGCCGGTTACGCCCGAGCCGCTTCCCGCCCAACCGGCAACGGGAGGTTGACCGCGATGATCTCCGACGTCTTCATCGACCGGCCGCGGCTTGCCATCGTCATCGCCATCGTCATCACCATCGCCGGCGCCCTGGCGCTGACCAGCCTGCCGGTGTCGCAACTGCCGGATATCGTGCCGCCGCAAGTGTCCGTGTCCGCGAACTACCCGGGCGCCTCGGCGGAAGTGCTGGAGGCCACCGTCGCACAGCCGATCGAGTCGAAGGTCATCGGCGTCGACAAGGCGCTCTATATGAAGAGCACCAGCGGCAACGACGGCACCTATACGCTGACTGTCAGCTTTGCGCTCGGTACCGACGCGGACATCAACACGGTCAACGTCAACAACCGCGTGCAGACGGCGCTCTCGCAATTGCCCGCCGGGGTTCAGGCGCTCGGCGTCACGGTGCAGAAGAAGTCGTCCTCCATCCTGCAGTTCGTCACGCTGAGCAGTCCGGACGAGCGGTACGATCCGCTGTTCATGACGAACTACGCGACCATCAACGTTCTCGACGAGCTGGCGCGCACGCAGGGCGTAGGTTCGGCTTCGCTCTTCGGCCGCATGAACTATTCGATGCGTATCTGGTTCGATATCGAGCGTCTGTCGAGCCTCGGCATGGTGCCCTCGGACGTGATCACGGCCATCGCCGCCCAGAACGTGCAGGCGCCTGTCGGCCGCATCGGCGCGCGCCCGGTTCCGGACGACCAGCAGTTCCAGTTCAACGTGCAGACGCAGGGAAGACTCAGCACGCCGGAGGAGTTCGGCGACATCGTGCTGCGTGCCAATCCGGACGGTTCCGTCCTCAAGGTTCGGGATGTGGCGCGTGTGGAACTCGGGGCGCAGAACGAGGACTCGCTGAACCGGCTCAACGGCAAGCCGTCCGTCGCCATCGGCATCTATCTGTCGCCGGGCGCCAACGCGCTGAACGTTTCCAGCGCCGTGACGGCCAAGATCGAGCAGCTTCAGACCCGCATGCCGGAGGGGCTGAAGGCGCAGATCATGTATGACTCGACCACCTTCGTCTATGACACGATCGAGGCGGTCATCCATACACTGATCGAGGCCTTCGTCCTCGTCGCCGTCGTCGTGTTCGTCTTCCTCGGCAACATTCGGGCCACGCTGATCCCGATCATCGCCGTCCCGGTCTCCATCATCGGCACTTTCGCGGTGCTGCTGGTGCTCGGCTATTCCGCCAATACCGTTTCGCTTCTGGCGCTGGTGCTCGCCATCGGCATCGTCGTCGACGACGCCATCGTGGTGGTGGAGAACGTCGAGCGCGTGATGGAGGAGGAGCCGGACCTGTCGCCTGCGGATGCCACCAAGAAGGCCATGATACAGGTGACGGCGCCGATCATCGCCATCACGCTCGTCCTGCTCTCCGTCTTCGTGCCGATCGGCTTCATTCCGGGTATCTCCGGCGAGCTGTTCCGGCAATTCGCGGTGACGATCAGCGTCGCCATGCTCATCTCGGCGCTCAACGCGCTGACGCTGTCGCCGGCCCTGTGCGCCGTGTTCCTCCGCCACACGGGAGAGAAACGCGGCATCATGGGCTGGATCAGCCGGCGCATCGACGGGGTGCGCGACGGCTATGCCTGGATCGTGCGCAAGACGCTGCGCCTTTCCGTGCTGTCTCTCGTCATCGTGGGCGTTTGCGGTTTCAGCATCTTCAGCCTGTCGCAGATTACCCCGTCCGGCTTTTTGCCGGAGGAGGATCAGGGCGCGTTCTTCATCAACGTGCAACTGCCCGACGGCGCTTCGGTCGCCCGCACCAGCGAGACGGTGCGCCAGGTCGAGGAACTGGTGGGGGCGTTGCCCCAGGTCGAGAACGTCACCTCCGTCATCGGCTTTTCGCTACTCGACAGCTTCTCGGCCAGCAACAACGCCTTCATGATCGTCCAGCTGAAGCCGTTCGAGGACCGCACGGCGGCGACCGACAAGGTTCAGGTTATCATCGGCCAGGTGTTCGGCGGCGTGCAGCAGATCCGCTCGGCCATGATCCTGCCGTTCAACCTGCCGCCCGTCATCGGCCTGTCCACCAGCGGCGGCTTCGAGGCCATGGTGGAATCGCTGGAGGGCGCCGATCCGGCGACGATGGGCAGCATCGTGAACGCCGTCGTCGGCGCGGCCAACCAGGACCCGTCGCTGAGCCGCGTCTTCACGACCTATGCCGCGAACGCGCCCTCGCTCTATCTCGACATCGACCGCGAGAAGGCACAGGCGCTGGGCGTCGGCATCAACGACATCTTTTCTGCCCTGCAGACGACGCTCGGCGGGTCCTACGTCAACAACTTCAACCTGTTCGGGCGCACCTGGCAGGTGAACGTGCAGGGCGAGGTCGACAACCGCCGCGACATTCCCGCCCTGTGGAACATCTTCGTCCGCAGTGCGAGTGGCGACATGGTGCCGCTGCAGGCGATCGCGGAACTGAAGACCATCGTCGGCCCTGCCGTCATCACCCGCTACAACAACTATCGTGCCGTCACCATCAACGGCTCGCCGGCGCCCGGCGTGTCGTCAGGCAACGCCATGAATGCGTTCGAGGCCGTGACGGCAAAGGTGCTGCCGGCGGGCTACGCACTCGAATGGACGGGCACGTCCTATCAGGAGCGGCAGGCGGGCGGGCAGACGGTCGTCGTCCTCGCGCTGGCGCTGCTCTTCGCCTATCTCTTCCTCGTCGCCCTCTACGAGAGCTGGACCATCCCCGTTCCGGTGCTGCTCTCGGTCGTCGTGGCCGTGCTCGGCGCGTTCGGTGCGATCGTCGGCTGGGGCCTCACCCTCGATCTATACGGCCAGATCGGCCTCGTGGTCCTGATCGCGCTGGCGGCGAAGAATGGCATCCTCATCGTCGAGTTCGCCAAGGAGCGCCGGGAGAGCGGTCTTGGCATCCGCGAGGCGGCCGAACTGGGGGCGAAACTGCGTTTCCGCGCGGTGATGATGACCTCCTTCGCCTTCATTCTCGGCCTCGTACCGCTGGTCACGGCCAACGGCGCCTCGATGCTTGCGCGCCAGAACGTCAGCTCGCCCGTGTTCATGGGCATGATCGCGGCGAGCAGCTTGGGCATCATCCTGATCCCGATGCTCTATGTCACCTTCCAGACGGTCCGCGAGAAGGTCAAGGACCTGTTCGGAAAGGGGAAACATGCCGCTTCCTCCCCGACGCACCACGGGTGAGGGAGACGACGTCCGGCCGCACGCCCCCTCATCGTTGCCGGACGTCGGCGGGGCGCGCATCGCCTGCGGTGCGCGCCCCGGAATTCCTTTCTGTATGCGGGAGGATATCCTGACCGGGAGCACGGCCTTCAGGCGCGCGGCATGGCAGACACCCGCCGCCCGTTTTCAGGAAAGCTCAAGGGACTTGCCTTGCGAAAAGGAGCCATGTATGTGGTAATAGCGGATAAATGGATAGCCCGTTTTCCGGTGATATAATAATGTATATTATTATTCTATACTGGAATGAAATATATGAGCGATATACCGGTAAATTGCCGAAACGCGGGAGATATTCAAAGTTACCTATCGAGTAACGAGGATAATAATCGCGTTTCCAGAGATAAACCATCCGGGCCGTTCGGACCATTCGGGCCGCTCGCACCGAAGAGATGGATACCTGAAGTAAAAGCAGCGGGCAGCCCGGCCCTGCTCAGTCCGGCGCTTCTTTCACAGCGCAAGGTGCGGGTCGTGGAACATGCGCATGTGCGTATCCGTGACGGCGTCACGGTTTTTCCGGTCGGCTTGGGAAAGCCGAGGCACGACAAGCGCCTTCCCTATTATTCGGAGCGTTACGTCGCATTCCCCGGTAATCTCAATACGCTGCTTCCTTTCGCGGGCGGATCGACAGAGGCAGACCTCATCACATGCCGGCATCTGGCCGCGCGGTTCATCGCGGAGGCACGCACCGCCGCCAAGCTGTTGCCGCATCGGCTCTTCGGCAACAAGGAGCTTGTAGCGAAAAACGTCACGCGCGATACGGAAGCGGAATTCGAGAGAATGACGCAGGAAGCGTCCGCGAAACATATCGTCAGCAATGACAGGTTCGGACATCATCTGGCGACGTTTTTCCGTGGCATGCAGTCCGGGGAGAAGAAGCATTTCCTCATCTGTTCCTGTAACCACGCCATGGCGTTCGAACTGCATCGCAAACCCGGCAACGCCGACGGTCATGACGAGTACGTCGTGCGATTTTTCGACCCCAACAGGACGGATATCAAAATTCGCTGCCAGCTCGATGATCCGGGCGGTTTCGAGTGCAATCAATATGCGTTGCGCCATTTTCTTGGTGACAGATACTATAGGGAATATTTTGGCGTCGGTGAGCGGGAGTCGATCCTGTTCGATTGCACGGATGCAGTGCCGGCTCAATCCAGGGTGGTGACGCTTGAGACGGGGGAGAAGCACGACCTTTCCGAAATATTGCTCTATCATCTGTTGGTCTTTAGCGGCGATCATGCGGCTTTTGACGTTGTCCGGCAAAGAATGGAAGCCATTCCTGACGTCATGGAGCGCCGCCGCCTGCTGAAGGCCAGGGATGCAGACGGTGTTTCGGGGCTTCATATGGCCCTGCAAGATAACCGGGCCGTGGCAATAGAGGCCTTCGCGACGCTGCTGAAGGCACTGGACCTTGGATCGGACGGGCGCGATGCCTTTCTTGGCCGCCTGCTGGAGGCCAGGGATCCAGCAGGCGTTCCGGGACTCTTTCTGGCGCTGCAGACTGACGGAGCGGCGGCGATCAAGGCCTATACAATGTTGCTGAAGGTGCTCGATCTCGGGCCGGAGGCACGCATTCCGGTTCTTGGTCGCCTGCTGGAGGCCAGGCGACCGGACGACGGTACCACGGGCCTCACCATGGCATTGCAAGGTAATCGCGTTGCCGGTATCGAGGCCTACGGGAGGTTGCTGGAGCAACTCAACCTCACGGGAGACGAACGCGCGGCTCTTCTTCCCGGTCTGCTGGAGACCAGGGATGCGGACGGTGCTCCCTGGCTGTTCACGGCACTAGAAAGTAATGAGGCTGCCGGTGTCGAGGCATACGGGGCGTTGCTGAAGGCGCTCGCCCTTACGCCGGAGGAGCGGGCGGCTTTTCTTTGCGGCCTGCTGGAGGCCAGAGATGCACAGCGTGTGCCGGGCCTTTTCATAGGATTGCAGGAGAATCGGGCGGCCGCGATCGAGGCATACGGGGAGTTGCTGAAGGGGCTCGCCCTTACGCCGGAGGAGCGGACGGCTTTTCTTCGCGATGTGCTGGAAGCCAGAGATGCAGACGAGATCCCGGGCCTCTTCATGGCGGTGGCCCATAGTTGCGCCGCCGCAATCGAGGCCTATGGGAAACTGCTGAACCTGCTTTCCCCCGACCAGGCTGGCGCAATGCTGGGGACGCTGGGAAAAGGGCGCTTGCGCTCCATGGCCCTGGATCTGGCGAACAGCAACACGAAAGAGGCCTATTACGAGCTGGAGAATCAACTCACGATTCAAGCCAAGCTACTTTCCGACCAGATTGAATCAGCTGAACAGAATGCGCTCTAACTTTATATTTTACTGAAACTCTCATTCAACTCGATGCACCGGTTTGCATGAAAAACAATCTAAACCAGTGTTAAGTTCTTCGGGAAGGCAACAATTGTCTGTCTCTTCGTATTTTATGCAGTTCCGGATTTAAAAACGATGTCAATTTTTACTGAGGAATAAAATGAGAAAAGCAATTTCGAAATCGTGTTATTTTGGGAAGGCTGAAGATAACCACTTGCGCAACGAAAGTGATGATAAGCTTCGCAAGCATGCATCGTTTGAACGCCTCTGGCAGAGCGCCCGGACACCCGATGCGGAAGCGGTGCGCAATGCCGCTGCAGACAATCCGATACTTCTCCCACAGCGCACAGTGCGGGTGGTCGAACACGCGCATGTGCGCCTTCTTGACGGTGCCAGACTTTTCCCCGCCGGTGGAGGGCAACCGGCGCATGACAAGAGCGTTCCCTGTTATTCGGAGCGTTACGTCGCGACCGCCGGTAATTTTAACGGACAGGCCTATTTTAATGGCGGATCGAAGATGGCAGACTTGATCGCATGCCGTCATCTGGCTGTGCGCCTCATCGCGGAAGCGCGCGCAACCGCCAAGCTGCTGCCGCATCGGCTCTTTGGCAGCAAGGAACTTGTAGCGGAAAACGTCACGCGCGATACGGAAGCGGAATTCGAAAGAATGACGCAGGAAGCGTCTGCGAAACATATCGTCAGCAATGACAGGTTCGGACATCACCTGGCGACATTTTTCCGTGACATGCAGTCCGGGGAGAAGAAGCAATTCCTCATCTGTTCCGGCAACCACGCCATGGCCTTCGAGCTGCACAGGAAGCCGGGCAAGTCGGGCGGTCATGACGAGCACGTCGTGCGCTTTTTCGACCCCAACAGGACGGATGTCAAAATTCGCTGCCAGTTGGCCGATCCGGCCGGTTTCGAAAGCGATCAATATACGCTGCGTCATTTTATCGGCAGCGACGACTACGATCTTTACTTCGGCGCACGCGAGAAGGAGTCGATCCTGTTCGATTGCACGGACGCTGATCCGGCGCAGTCCAGGTTTGCAACGCTTGAAACGGCGTCGGAGCGCGGCGTTTCCGAAATACTGCTTCACCATCTGCTGAGTTCCGGGGGCGATCGGGCGGCTTTTGATGCTGTCCGGCAGAAAATAGCGGCGATTCCGGATGAGGCGGAGCGTCGCACTCTGCTGGAGGCCAGGAGTGCAGGCGGTGTGCCGGCGCTCTATATGCTGCTGCAGAATAACCTCGCTGCTTCGATCAAGGCCTATGGGGAGATGCTGAGCACGTTTGCCGGTGAGCCGGAAAAGCGCGCTGATTTTCTTCCCGGTTTGCTGAAAGCCAAGCGTGCAAACGGTTTGCCGGGCCTCCATATGGCGTTGCAGAATAATTGCGCTGCCGGGATCGGGGCGTTCACGGTGTTACTGGAGGGGCTCGACCTTACAGGGGAGGAACGTGCGTCTCTTCTTCCTGAGTTGTTGAAGGCCAGGGATGCACGCGGCATCCCGGGACTGTTTATGGCCTTGCACAATAATAGAGCTGCCGTGATCGAGGCTTACGGGGGGTTGCTGGAGAGACTCGCCCTCACGCCGGGGGAGCGGGCAGAATTTCTGCATGCCCTGCTGGATGCCAGGAGTGCAGACGGTTTGCCGGGCCTCCATGTGGCGTTGCAGAATAATAGCGCTGCCGCGATCGAGGCTTACGGGGGGTTGCTGGAGAGACTCGCCCTCACGCCGGGGGAGCGGGCAGAATTTCTGCATGCCCTGCTGGATGCCAGGAGTGCAGACGGTTTGCCGGGCCTCCATGTGGCGTTGCAGAATAATAGCGCTGCCGCGATCGAGGCATTCGCGGGGTTGCTGGCGCGGCTCGCCCTCACGGCAGAGGAGCGCGCATCACTTCTCCCGGGTCTGCTGGAGGCCAAAGATGCAGACGGTGCTCCGGGGCTGCTCATAGCGTTGCAAAATAATCAAGCTGCCGCGATCGAGGCCTATGGGGCACTGCTGAATGGGCTTGGCCTGACGCGGGAAGAGCGTGCGTCTCTTCTTTCCCGCCTGTTGGAGGCCAAGGATGCAGACGGTGTCCCCGGACTGTTCACGGCGCTACAAAATAATGGAGCTGCCGGAATCGAGGCGTACGGGGCGTTGCTGAAGGA
The DNA here is from genome assembly GCF_042432495.1 of Pseudochelatococcus lubricantis. Classification (NCBI taxonomy): domain Bacteria; kingdom Pseudomonadati; phylum Pseudomonadota; class Alphaproteobacteria; order Hyphomicrobiales; family Chelatococcaceae; genus Pseudochelatococcus; species Pseudochelatococcus lubricantis. Next base: position 155,411 of record NZ_JBHLXC010000001.1, read on the forward strand.
GCTCGACCTCACAGGGGAGGAGCGCGCGTCTCTTCTTTTCGGCTTGTTGGAAGCGAGGCGCGCAGACGGTGTGCCGGCTCTCTATATGGCGCTGCAGAATAATAGCGCTGCCGCGATTGAGGCTTACGGTGAATTGCTGGCGGGGCTCGCCCTCACGGGAGAGGAGCATGCATCTCTTCTTTCCGGCCTGCTGGAGGCCAGAGACGCAGAGGGTGTCCCGGGGCTGTTCGTGGCCTTGGTGAGTAATTGCGCTGCCGCGATTGAGGCTTACGGTGAATTGCTGGAGAGGAGGCTCAACCTTTCGGCGGAGAGGCGCGCGTCACTTCTCCCCGGTCTGCTAGCGGCCAAAGATGTAAACGTTGTTCCGGGGCTGTCCAGGGCGCTGCAAGATAATCAAGCTGCCGCGATTGAGGCCTATGGGGCACTGCTGGGAAGGCTTCGCCTCACGCCGGAGGAGCGCGTGTCGCTTCTCCCCGGTCTGCTGGCGGCCAGGGATGCAAACGTTGTTCCGGGGCTGTTCATGGCGCTGCAAAATAATCAAGCTGCCGCGATAGAGGCCTATGGAGCACTGCTGAAAGGGCTCAGTCTGACGCGGGAAGAGCGTGCCGCTTTTCTCGGTAGCCTACTGGAAGCCAGGCGCGCAGACGGTGTCCCGGGGCTATTCCTGGCGCTGAAAAATAATGGAGCCGCCGCGATCGAGGCATATTCAAAGATGCTGAACATGCTGTCTGCCGACCAGTCTCGCGAGATGCTGGACATGCTGCAGGAAGGACACCTGCGTTTCGGGTTATTGAGAAAGGCGGACGGCGATACGATATACGCCTATCGCGACATGGAGGCGCAGCTTCGGTCTCAGGCCGAAGCATGATCCGATTTCTGTAAATCGGATCATGCTCTGCAAGTGCTTGATCTCGGCCGAAGTCTTTTACGCTACCTCTTTCGGCACCAGCGCCAGTACACGCAACGGGCTTCCGGAGCCGCGCTGCACTTTCAGCGGCGCGGCGACGAGTACGCTGCCGCGCACGGGCAGTCGGTCGAGGTTGGTCAGGCATTGCAGGCCGTACTTGCCGTTGCCATGCAGGAAGTGGTGGGCGGGGTAGGGCGGATCGAGATGGCCGCCCTGGCCGGCGTCCGTGCCGATGGTCTCCGTGCCGAAGCCCAGAATGTCGCGCTCGATGACGAGCCACTGCATGGCGGCCGCGTCGGGGCCGGGTGTATGCGCGCCGTCGTCGCCGAGGTTGGCATAGGCGCGCCAGTCCTTTTTCGACCAGTCCGTGCGCATCAGCACCCACGCGCCGGCGGGGATGCGCCCGTACGCCGTCTCCCACCGTTCGAGAAACGGGACCGTGAGCAGAAAATCGGCATCGGCCGCCGCCTCGCGCGTGCAGTCGATGACGATGGCCGGCGCGATCATGTGGCGCGTCGGCAGGGTATCGACGCTGTTGTTCGGCAGGTCACGGCCTGTATACCAATGCACCGGCGCATCGAAATGGGTGCCGGTGTGCTCGCCGAAGCTCAGGTTGTTCCAGTACCACGCGGGACCCGCGGCATCGTAGCGGGAGATTTCCTCGATGCGCACAGGGGCGGACTGGCCGATTTCCGGCGGCATGACGATGACGGGGAAATCGGGTGAAAGGGTGAAGGTCAGATCGACGACATCGATTTCGCCGGAGGCGATTGCTTCCGCAAAGCCCGACAGGTCACAGGTTGGCATGCATTTCCTCCGGCGTTTCTGGCCTCAACCGGCAAGTTCCCGCTCCAGCGCCTTGGGATCGGCGATGAAGCGCGCGTGAATATCCTGCGCGACGTCGCCGACGAAGACGTCTTCCAGCCCGCGCTGCAGGGCATCGACGACGGCGCGCGCCAGCGCGGCGGGGGCGACCTTCGGCGGTGGCTCGGTCTGGAACCACTCAATGTCGAGCGGGCCCGTGAATACGTTGACGACCTTGAGGCCCCCCGGTCGGAAGGAGGCACGCAGCGACTGGCCGAGCGACAGGCACGCGGCCTGTGAGGCCGACCAGGCGCCGTAGGCCGGCAGGTTCGCGAGCGCATACACGGACAGGATGTTTACCCACGCGGCCGCGCTGTTGACGCCATCTGCGCCGCGCGCGCGCATGACGGGGCCGAATGCCTGCGCGAGCCGCGCCAGCCCGAGGTAGCCGGTTTCCAGCTCCTCCCGTACGACGTTGAGGCCATCGCGGTCCAGCACGCCGCCGGGGCGGATGTGGGCGGCGGTGTTGACGAGGATGTCGACCTTGGCGCCGATGTCTGCGGCGAGATCGCGCACCGATCTGTCGTCGCGCACGTCGAGCGGCACGATGCTCACGCCTTCAAGAGCCCGCAACTCCGCCTCACCCGCAAACGGTTTCCACTGTTCCGGCACGCCCGCGAACACCGTGCCGGCGCCGGCCGCCTTCAGGGCCTTGACGGCGGCAAGGCCGACGGGGCCGCGCGCATCCGTCACCAGCACACGGCGGAACTTGGGATCGGCGGTCAATTCGCGCCATTGCCGGTCGTCGGCCATGTTCGGAGTCCTCGTCGCGGGATGGGCGAAGGCGACCGCCTGTCCACTGCGGTCGAGCTGCAGGGACAGCGTCACGCGCGCGCCCAGCGTGCAGTCGGCGTGCAGATGCGCGATCACCGCCGGTCCGCAGTCGAGCGTGACGATGCCGGCGCGCCACGGCGCGCGCTCGCGGAAATAGACCTCGCTCGGCACCCTGATCGTGGTTTCGCTCGCCAGAATGCCGCCGGCCGGCGCGTCCGCGAGCTTCACATTGAACGACAAACACGCCGGGCACGCTTCCCGGGGCGGGTAGTGGAACGTGCCGCACTCCCCGCATCGCGGCAGCATGAAGCGCCCTTCCGCCGCCGGGCGGATGAGGCCGTGCGCCTTGCGGCTGCGCTCGGCCGGGGGCAGGGTGGGCTGGCGCGTGCGCTTGAGGGGATCTTTCCGGCGGGGGGGTGCGATGGGGTCGGTCATGCGTTGTCTCCGCCCAGAATGGCCGCGCCGGAGGAAAGGCCGCGATCATAATTGATCATGCCGAAGCCGGACGCAAGGCTGAGGCGTGCGCCTGCGACCTGGGTCGGTCCGGCCGCGCCGCGAACCTGCCGCATCGCCTCGACGATGCCGAGATGCCCGCCGGCAGCTCCCGCCTGCCCGACGGAAAGCTGGCCGCCGGAGGTGTTTTGCGGAAAGCTGCCGTCGATGGTGAAGTCGTGCTGGCGCACGAAGTCCGGCCCTTCGCCCTTGCCGCAGAAGCCGAGATCCTCGAACTGCATCATGACGATGACGGGATAGTCGTCGTAGGTCTGGACGACATCGAGGTCGTCCGGCCTGATGCCGGCCATGGCATAGAGTTCGCCGATATCCTTTGCCCAGCCGCCGCGTACCTGTATCGGGTCATCGGAAAAGGCATTGTGGCGCTCGATCGTCGCGAGGAGGCGCGCGCCCGCGAGGCCGAGCTGCGTCGCGGTTTCCCGCCGCATCACCAGAAAGGCCTCGGCGCCTGCGCAGGGCATCACGCAATCATACAGATGGATGGGATCGCTGATCGGACGCGCGTTGATGTAGTCGTCGAGAGAGAGCGGCGTCTTCATCAGTGCGTTGGGATTACGCAAGGCATTGCTGCGTTGGCTGACGGCGATTTTGCCGAAGTCCTCGCGCGTCGCGCCGAACTTTTCCATGTAATGACGGGCGATCAGGGCGAAACTGGCGTTCGCGCCGCCGGAGCCGTAGGGGTAGACACCGTCCTGCGCGAAGCGCGAGAAGGTGGAGAGCGTGCGCCGGAAGCTGTCCGGGTGGTTGGTGTCGGCGGCGACGCAGGCGACGATGTCGGCATCGCGCGCCTGCACCGCGCGCGCGGCCCGCCGCAGAGAGATGATGCCGCTGACCCCGCCCATCGCCACATGGTCGAGCCAGCGCACGCACAGGCCGAAGTGCTGGGTGATGCCGATGGCGGTATCCGGCCCCACCGTGAAGCTCGCGAGGCACAGGCCGTCGATGGCGCCGGGCGCGATGCCGGCCTCCCGTGTGAGTGCCTGCAGGGCGCGGCCGATCCACCAATGGGCGCCTTCGATGGAGTAGCGCACGTAAGGAACGGTGACGGGCGCGACCAGCACCACGTCATCGTAAGGTGTGCGGGTGGCCTGCGGTTCTGGGCGGGTCACGGACATGTCCTTCAAACGCAAGTTCGTTAAACCACGGTCAGCGTCACGTCGACGTTGCCGCGCGTGGCGTTGGAATAGGGGCAGCGCTCATGGGCCTGCGCGACGATCTCCCGGGCGAGGTCGGGCTCTACCCCCGGCAGCGACGCCCGCAGCTCGACCGCGAGCGCATAGCCGACCGCCACGGGCCCGATGCCGACAACGGCGGTGATCGTCGTGTCGTCCGCCAGCGGGATTTTTCGCGTGCGCGCCACGAGCTTCACCGCGCCGAGGAAGCACGCGGCATAGCCGGCGGCGAAAAGCTGCTCGGGATTGGTGCCGGGGCCGTCGTCGCCGCCAAGCCCCGCAGGAACGGAGAGCTGTACGGATAGCCGCCCGTCGGTGCTGGCGGCCTCTCCCTGCCGGCCGCCGGTGGCGCTTGCCTGTGCGGTGTAAAATATCTTTTCAGGTTTCGTCATCGCTGGCTTTCCTCATTTCTCATGATTCTGTATCGCCTCCGGCGTCAGGCGGTCTGCGGCCCGCGCCCCCGGGCGACGAGTGCACGGAAGTCCTCCCGCGCCCGTGCGGGGGACAGGGCGAAGGCCGGTCCACGGCTCGGTTCGATGCCGTTCAGCCGGTGCAACTGCACCCACATCTCGGCACTCTTCAGGGCGACTGCCGCGCAGTTGATGACGGGCGCCCGCCCCACGGTGAGGCCGCGCTCGCGGCTGAGCAGCAGGCCGGGCAGGACGCCGGCCGGGATGACGACGTCCGCTCCCGCGTCGACCAGCGGTTGCGCGCAGGCCGCGAAGGCCGCGCACATGCGGGCGTGGGCATCGTCGTCGCCGGCGAAGGCGTCGCTGAAATCGGCGGGCGTGCAATCGAGACCGCGCACGCCGACGACCCGGTGCTCCAGACCGTAGAGCGCCGCCTGCTCCAGATGCCACGTCTCGAAAACGCTGTCGAGTGTGACAAGGCCGAAGCGTCGGCCGAGCTGTGCCGCCGCGTAAAAGGACGCCTCGCCCGTGCCGATCACAGGGATTCGCAGCGAGGCGCGCAGCTCATAAAGGCCCGGATCCTGGAAATGGCCCATGACGACGGCATCATAGCCGGCGTCTTCAGCCGCAAGGCCGTTGTCGATCGCCAGAATGGCGCAGCGCAGCTCGCTGAGGCGGCCGAAATCGCGATCCGGCGGCGATATTCCCGCCACTTCCACCGTCACCCCGGGGGCGGCAATGCCGTTCAGATAGTCCTGCAGGCGCGTCATGTACGGCGCGCTTGCGGACGCATCCACAAAGCTCTGCCAGAAAATACGCATGTCCTCTCCGCCCGTTCTTGCCGGATTCTCAACCGGATCAATCATTTCCGGCTGCTGACGGCCGGACGTGTTCTTAGCGGGTTAAAAAGTTAAAGCATAAACTAATTGGACCGTCAACCGAGGTGAGCAGTCGCCGTAAATAATCTTGCAGCGGCATAGGCCAATGGCTTGCTGCGTGTGCGGTCAGTCTGCCAAAAATGAGGGAGGAATGGATGAACATATTGGCAAAAAATGGAAATTTTGATGCCGGCATAGGCCGCCTGCGAAAAGAAGCGCCACGTCTGAAATATGCCATTGACTTGCGTTGTGAAATTCTTCTAAGCTTAAAATAATAACGCGAGCTAGTCGCGTAAGGGGAATTAAGGATGCCGCAGTCGAGGGTTGACAGGCGCCATCCGGGGAGAGTGCCTCCCATGCAAGTTTGAAACGAATGTGCGCGGAAGTTTGCGTCGTCACCCGTTCCTGCGATGGTTTAGACGGGCATCGCCGGGGCTGACACCGGCGTCGTCCGTCTGCCGGTCCGGTTTCCGCCGTGACGACAGCCGCCTTCCGAGCCGTCATCGAACAATAAAACGAGTGAGGGAAACAGGATGAACAAGTGGCTATCCATCGTATCGCTTCTCGCCGGCGTGTTTTCCGCGCAGGCGGCGCTGGCGGATATAAAGGTCGGGTTCGTGACCGGGCTCAGCGGCAACGGCTCCTCGATCGGCATCCCGTATGCCAAGGGCATCGCCGCCGGCCATGAATACCGTGGTGAGGTCGACGGCGAGAAAATCCAGCTCATCCAGCTCGACGACGGCTCCGATCCGTCCGCCGCCACCCGCGCCGCGCGCAAGCTCGTCGAGGAAGAAAAGGTCGACATCCTCATCGGCACCGCGACCGCCCCGGCCACCATCGCCATCGCCTCCGTGGCGAGCGAGCTGAAGGTGCCGTTCATCGCCATCTCGCCGATCAATCTCAACGAGAAGGAAGGTGCTGAAAAGTGGACGGTCGCCGTCCCGCAGCCGCCGGCGCTCATGGTCAAGGTCGTGACTGACCGCATGCACCGCGACGGCGTCAAGAACGCCGGCTACATCGGCTTTTCCGATGCCTGGGGCGATTTCGTCTACGCGGGCGCGAAAGCCGCGGAACAGGCCGGCCAGTTCAAGGTGATCTCGAACGAACGCTACTCGCGCACGGACACGTCGGTGACCGGCCAGATCCTGAAGATTCTCGCCGGCCGCCCTGACGCCGTTCTGATCGGCGGTTCCGGCACGCAGGGCGCATTGCCAATCCTGACCCTCGCCGACCGCAACTTCAAGGGCCAGATCTACGGCACGCCGGCGCTCGTCAACGCGGATTTCATCCGTGTCGCCGGCAAGTCGGCGGAGGGCATCCTCGTCTCGACCGGGCCCGTCATCGTGGCGGAGCAGCTGCCCGACGATCACTTCGCCAAGAAGATTTCGCTCGCCTTCCGTGAGGCTTACGAGAAGGTCAACAAGAGCGAGACGAGGGACGGCTTCTCCGCCTACTCGTTCGACGCCTGGCTGATCTTCACGGAAGCGGCTGCGCGCGCCAAGGCGAAGGCCACGCCCGGCACGCAGGAGTTCCGGCAGGCGCTCAAGGACGAAATCTTCAAGACGAAGGAACTCGCCGGCGTGCATGCCATCTACAACTTTACGCCCGCCTCGAACTATGGCGTCGACGAGCGCGGCCTTGTGCTCGTGCGCCTTCAGAACGGCGCCTGGAAATACGAACCCTGAGGCCGCTGGCCGTTCAACAACGACAGGAAGGCGTGACGCAGAATGACGCTTGAAATCGCCGCGATCCTCGGAATAGACGGTGTCGCCAACGGCGCCATCTATATTCTGGTCGCAATCGGCCTCGTGCTCATCTTCACGGTTACACGGGTTATCTTCGTCCCGTTCGGCGATATTGCCGCCTTCACCGCGCTGACGCTCGCGGCGCTGGAAAACCGGCAGGTGCCGGGCACGATCAGCCTTGTCATCGCGCTCGCCGTCATCGCGGCCCTGATAGAGGTCGTGTCTCTTGTGCGGCGCGGGGACTTGCACGCAGTTCCCCGCGCCCTCCTGTTCTATCTCGGCCTGCCGCTGCTCGTGGTCGCCCTGGTGCGCTTCGGCATCGGTTTCGAGTTGCCGATGGCGGCGCGTATCGCGCTCGCTATCCTGCTGGTGCTGCCGATCGCGCCGCTGCTCGACCGCATCATCTTCCGCCCCATCGCCGATGCGTCGGTGCTGCTCCTGCTCATCGTCTCCGTGTCGCTGCATTTCGCGCTGTCGGGGCTCGGCCTGCTGTTCTTCGGGCCGGAGGGCGTCCGCACCCAGCCGTTGACGGAGGCTGCGTTCGATGTCGCGGGCATCCTGATCTCCGGGCAGACGATCCTTATCGTGGTCACGTCGGTGATCTTCAGCATCGGCCTTTATCTTTTCTTCGACTACACGCTGACCGGCAAGGCGTTGCACGCGACCGCCGTCAACCGCACGGGCGCACGGCTGATGGGCATCCGGCCCGCGCGCTCCGGCGCCATCGCCTACATCCTCGGTTCGCTGATGGCTGGCACGTCGGGGGTGCTGATCGCCCCCGTCAACACGATCTTCTACGATTCCGGCTTCCTGCTCGGCCTCAAGGCGTTCGTGGGCGCCATCATCGGCGGCCTCGTCGGCTATCCCTCGACGGCGCTCGGCGCGCTGTTCGTCGGCCTGCTGGAGAGCTTCGCTTCCTTCCAGAGCAGTGCGCTCAAGGAGGTGATCGTTTTCTCGCTGCTGATCCCGATCCTTATCTGGCGCTCCCTTGCCTCCACCCATTCAGAAGAAGACATCGAAGAATGAGCCCTAACCATATCCGTGCGGCGGGCGTGGCGGCGGCCCTTCTGCTCCTGGCGGCACCCTACGCGCTCAACTCGTTCAGCATCACGCTGATGAACTATATCGGCGTCTATGCCCTGGTGGCCATCGGCCTTGCCCTGCTGACGGGCGTGAGCGGCATCGTCTCCTTCGGTCAGGCGGCGTTCGTGGGTATCGCCGCCTATGCCACGGCGTGGGCGACGGCGGTCAACGACTATTCGCCGTGGATCGGCCTTCTGCTCGCCATCGCCCTCACCTGCAGCATCGCGGCCTTTCTCGGGCTGGTGACGCTGAAGCTGCAAGGGCATTTCCTGTCGCTGAGCACGCTCGCCTGGGGGTTGGCCATCGCCTTTCTCTTCGGCAACATCGATGGGCTTGGCCACTTCAACGGCATCGCCAACATTCCGCCCATCGCCATCGGTCCGTTCGAACTGCTGTCGGGCACGCAGATCTACTACCTGATCTGGGTGATCGTCATCGCGGCGCTCGTGCTCGCCTACAACTTGCTCGATTCCCGCGTGGGGCGGGCGATGCGCACGCTGCGCGGCGGCAACCTGCTGGTGGAGAGCCTCGGCGTCGACGCCTTCCGCATCAAGCTGGCCGTCTTCGTCATCGCGGCGCTGCTCGCGGCGATCTCGGGCTGGCTCTATGCGCATCTCGGGCGCTTCGTGAGCCCGACGCCGTTCGAGGCCAAGATGGGCATCGAATATCTGATGATGGCGATGATCGGCGGTTCCGGCAGCCCCATCGGCGCTGTCGTCGGCGCGGCCCTCATCACGCTGCTGAAGGACTACGTGCAGGATATCCTGCCGCTGATCGCGGGCGGCGCCTCCGGGCAGCTTGAGATCGTGGCGTTCTCCTTCCTGTTCATCCTGTTCCTGCAGAATGCGCGCAACGGCATCGTGCCCTATGTTACGCGCTTTCTGCCGAAGCCCGCGGAAGCGCCGCCCGCGCCGGCGACGCCCCTGCCGCGCCGGCAGCAGCCCGCGCCCGGCACGCCGCTGCTTGAGGTGCAGGATGCCGAGAAGCGGTTTCAGGGCCTCATCGCCGTCAACAAGGTGAATTTCGAGATCCGGGCGGGCGAGATCGTCGGCCTGATCGGCCCCAACGGCGCCGGCAAAAGCACCATGTTCAACCTGATCACCGGGGCTCTGCGCGCGACGTCCGGGCAGATACGCTTTGCCGGTCTCGACGTTACCAGAAGCGCGCAGCGCGAGGCCTCGCGCGCCGGGATCGCGCGCACCTTCCAGCACGTGAAGCTGCGCCCGCGCATGAGCGTGCTGGACAACGTCGCCCTCGGCGCCTACCAGCGCACCGGGGCGAGCTTTCTCTCGTCGGCGTTGCGGCTCGACCGGGCCGAGGAGGCGAGCGCCCGCTACGAGGCGTGGCAGCAGCTCGAACGGGTTGGCCTTGCCGACAAGGCATTCGAGCAGGCGGGTAACCTCGCGCTGGGCCAGCAGCGCGTGCTTGAGATCGCGCGCGCCCTTGCTTCCGACCCCGTGCTGCTGGTGCTAGACGAGCCGGCCGCCGGCCTGCGGCGTCAGGAGAAGATCGCCCTGGCCGAGCTGCTCCGTTCCCTGCGGGCGCAGCATCTCACGATCCTGCTCGTCGAGCACGACATGGAACTGGTGATGAACCTCGTCGACCGCATCGTGGTGATGGATTTCGGCACCAAGATCTGTGAGGGCCTGCCCGCAGACGTGCGCAACGATCCCCGCGTGCAGGAAGCCTATCTTGGAGGAGTGAGCTGATGTCGCTGCTTTCCGTCGAGAACGTCAGCGTCAGCTACGGCAAGGTCGAGGCCGTGCGCGGGGTCAGCCTGTCCGTCGAGGCGGGCCGCGTCGCGACCGTCATCGGCCCCAACGGCGCGGGCAAGACGACGCTGCTGACCGCCGTCATGGGGCTCCTGCCCTACAAAGGGCGCATCCTGTACGACGGCATGGATCTGTCGAAGCTGGATGTCGAGGCGCGCGTCGAGCGCGGCCTGTGCCTGGTGCCGGAAAAGCGCGAGCTTTTCTCGGAGATGTCGGTCTCCGACAACCTCATCCTGGGCGCGTACAGCCGCCGAGACCGCAACAATGTCGCGCGCGATCTCGATGCCGTCTACGACCGTTTTCCGCGGCTGCGCGAGCGGCGCAGCCAGCTCGCGGGCACGCTGTCGGGCGGCGAGCGGCAGATGCTGGCGCTGGGGCGGGCGCTGATGACCAAGCCGCGCCTGCTGATGCTCGACGAGCCGAGCCTCGGGCTTGCGCCGCTCATCGTGCGCGAGATTTTCCACGTCATCGGCTCGCTGCGCGATCTCGGCGTGTCGCTGCTGCTCGTGGAGCAAAACGCCCGCGCGGCGCTGGAGACCGCCGACTTCGGCTATGTGCTGGAAACCGGCGAACTGGCGAGCGCCGGGCCGTCGAAGGATCTCATCCACGATCCCCGGCTGATCGCCACCTATCTGGGCGAGCACTGAATGGCGGCGGCCGGGCAGGGGACCCGGCCGCCGCCCGATGCCTCCGCAGCGCCGGATCAGAAAAAGGCGCACGGAGAGAATAGGCAAAGGGAGATTTTCCATGCGAAAACCAGTTTAGATCTGTAAGCGCAAGGTTTCAGTATTGTTATGCAATCTGCTCTGGAATTATTGTCCGGAGATATTTGCGTTTTACAAAGTAAAAGAAACTATATATTTAAAAAAGATATTGACTCCAAACATAATTACGGTAATTTTCACGTAAGTTGGTTCGATGGATATGCACGATGACGGGCAGACTGGCCCGCCGACGCAGCCGCGACAATAATCACCAGCGTGAAGACGCGGGCGGCCGGACGACGAACCCAACGACAGAGGGATGTACGATCATGACAACAGACACCGCTCCCGGAGGGCCGGCCGCAGCCGGCACGGAACCCGCCATCGACATGGATGCCGTCCTCGCCGAAATCCGCCGGCGCCGCCTTGAGTTCGAGGTCCTCCGCCATGTGCCGCAGGACGTCGTGCGCAAACTTCAGCAGATCGGCTGTTACCGGGCCTTCGTGCCGCGCGAGTTCGGCGGCGACGAACTCTCGCCGGCGGATTTCTGCCGCCTGCTGGAGCGCATCGCGGTCGCCGATGCTTCCACGGCATGGGTTGCGAGCTTCGGCGTTTCGTCGGTCTATCTGGCGGGGCTGCCGCCGGAGCGGTTCGCGGAAATTTATGGCAACGATCCCGATACCGTGTTCGCAGGTGCGCTGTTCCCGCCGCAGCCGGCGCGGACGAACGGCGACGTACTGACGGTTTCCGGGCGCTGGAACTATTGCTCGGGCGTGACGGGCGCCTCCCTTGTCGGCGTCGGTGTCAAGGTCGAAGGCTGGGATGACGGGGGCCTGCCGCGCATGGCAGTGCTGCCGCGCGGGCGCGTCACCGTCGACGAGAACTGGGACACCATCGGCCTGGTCGCCACCGGCAGCCATGACGTGGTGCTGGAGGATGCCGAAATCCCGCGGGACTGGACCTTCGTGCGCGGCGGAAAGTCCAGGCGGGAAGGGGCGATCTTCCGCTATCCCTCCATGGCGATCGCCGCGCAGGTGCTGGCTGTCGTCGGGCTTGGCACCGCGCGCGAGGCGCTCGACGTGCTGGCCGAGATGGCCGGCGGCGACGGCTCCATCACCGGCGCGCCGCTGCTCGCCAAACGGGCCTATGTGCAGGCGGAACTCGCGCGTAGCGAGGCGGCGCTGGCGGGCGCACGCGGCTTCTTCTACGACACCATCGAGGATGCCTGGCAGACGCTGCTCGCCGGCGACGAGCTGAGCCAGCAACAGCGCATTCGCCTGCGTCTTGGCGCGACGAGTGCCGCCCACGCGGGCGCCGAGGTGGCGCGCGCGGCCTACGTCGCGGGCGGCACGCGCTCCATCGTCCGCCATCATCCGCTCGGCCGGGCGATGAACGATGCCGCCGCCGTCGCGCAGCACGCCTTCCTCGGCCTCGGCACGTGGGAGAGCGCGGGCGGCGCGCTGCTCAACCAGCCGGGCGTACCCGGCTATCCATGACTGGAATCTGTCCTGTTTCAACGTAAACAGGACAGACTCTAGATTTCTTATTTTGAGCGAATTCTGATCGGAACGCGCTCTAGCAAAAGAAGGGGAACCATGATGACCACTGAAGCAAAGCCGTTGCGCGTCCTGTTCTGCATCGCCGTGCAGCAGAACTTTTTCGATCTGCCCGCCGCCGAGATCGGCACCGTCTGGAAGGCCTTCGGCACGATGCTGAACGACCTCAGGAACCTGCCGGGCGTGACCATTCTCGGCACCATCGATGACGACCAGACGATGGTCGGCACCTCGCCCAACGGCTGGCCGTGGACTGCCTACATCCTGGCGGACGTCCCCGACCACGCCACCGTGGTCGCCGGCTGCAACCTGTTCCGCACGACGCCGGTGGGCGAATACCGTCTGTGGAAGTTCTGCCGTGTCGAGGCCCGCATCGGCCGCGAACTCGTCATCCCCAATCTGTGAGGCATTGCTCATGACGCAGATTGCAGTCGTTACCGGCGCGACGGCCGGCCTGGGCGAGATCATCGCCCGCACCCTGCACGGCGCCGGCTATCGCGTCGCCGTCACGGGCCGCAACCATGCGCGCGCGCTGGAGATCGCCGCGGAGCTGGACGGGACGGGCGAAACGGCCGTCGGCCTCGAACTGGAGATCGCGAAACGCGACCATTTCGAAGCCGCTCTCGCACATCTGGTGGAGAAGTGGGGGCGCGTCGACGTGCTCGTCAACAACGCCTCCGTGACGCGGGCCCAGCCGGTGCTCGACATCACCACGGAAGAGTTCAACGAGGTGATGGCGATCAACGCCGGCGGTACCTTCACCGGCTCGCAGGTGTTCGGGCGCTATTTCAGGGATCGCGGCTACGGCCGCATCATCAACCTGGCCTCGCTCGCGGGGCAGAACGGCGGCACGGCGACCGGCGCCCACTATGCCGCCTCCAAGGGCGCGATCCTGACGCTGACGAAGGTGTTCGCGCGCGATCTCGCCCCCTACGGCGTCACCGTGAACGCCATCGCGCCCGGGCCGCTCGACTCGCCCATCGTCCACCGCACCATCCCGGCCGACCGCATGCCCGGCGTGCTGTCGACCATTCCGGTCGGCACGCTTGGCTCGCAGGAGTTCGTGGCGCGGACCGTTTTGCACCTCGCCTCGCCCGATGCGGGCTTCGTGACGGGCGCGACATGGGATATCAACGGCGGGCTTTACCTGCGTTGAAGGTCCGGGCGGGCGGCGGACCGGCGGCATCGAGCGCGCCATCCGTGCCCGCCCGGCAACAACGTGTCGGCAGGCCGCCTGCGGGAGTAACACTTGATGGTCAATTCGGATGAATTCCGCGAAGCGATGAGCCGGCTCGGTGCCAGCGTCAATCTGGTGACGACGGACGGCCCCGCGGGCCGCCGCGGCCTGACGGTTTCGGCGGTGTGCTCGGTGACGGATTCGCCGCCGACCCTGATCGTATGTATCAACCGCGCCAACCGCTCGCACGACATCGTGCGCGAGAACGGTGTCCTCTGCGTCAATATCCTCGCGGGGCGGCACGAGGCGCTGTCGAAGACTTTCGCGAGCAACCGGATGTCGAGCGACGACAGGTTCGCCGGCGGGGAGTGGGAAACACTGGCCACGGGATCGCCGGTGCTCAGCGATGCCCCCACGGCGCTGGATTGCAGGATTGCCGGTTGCGTCGAGGTGGGCACGCACACCATCTTCATGTGCGAAGTCGAGCGCATCAGGATGCGGGAGGCGGAAAACCTCGTCTATTTCAACCGCAGCTTCCACCATCTGCATCCCGCCTGAGTGGGGGGCGGCTCTTCAATCATCCACGGTTTCGCGCAGACGGCGCAAGTTGGCGAAGGCGCGATGCAGCGTGGCGTTCATGGCCTCGATCTCGGCAGGATCGATCGCCTCGAAGCCGGCGGAGAAGATGCGCTCCGCCTCGGCCCAGGCCAAGCGGCGTGCCTGTTCGCCTTTTTCCGTGATGCGCACCTCGGTGACGCGGCCATCCGACCGGCTTTGGTGACGTTCCACCAGCCCCTCTGTCGTCATGCGTTGGATGATCTTGGTCGTCGTGTTAAGGCGTATGACGCAGAAATCGGCAATCTCGGAAATGCTGAGAGACTGGCCCTCGTGCAGCGACATCAGCACCCGCCACGCCGGCATGTCGAGGTCGATGGGCTTGAGAACGCCTTCCATAACCTGCGTATAGACCGCGGATACGCGGACGATCCAGTAGAACGGCCAGTCAGTCTTGCGAAAGTCCTTGCGGATTTCGTCGGGTAGCGGAAGGGCGTTGCTCATCGTCTGTCCCGGTCTATTGCGGGACGACGATAGCACGTCCGGCCGGCGGATGGCGAAGGGCGAATGCGGCATTCCTTACAACCCGTCCGGATCGCGCCCCTCTTCGACAGCGCGCCGCAGCAGGCTGGGTACGCTCCACGATAGAGGATCGGCGGCAGCGAACGCCGCGAGCCGCCGTTCGATTTCGGAGAGGCCGATACGGCCCGCGTGGTGCATCGGCCCGCCACGCCAGCGCGGAAAGGCGTAGCCGTGGACGAGCACGAGGTCGATATCGGAAGCCTTTTCGGCAATGCCTTCCTCAAGGATGCGGAAGCCTTCCTCGATCATGGCGGTAACGGCGCGGTCGACGATTTCCTCATCGGTGAAGCTGCGGCGGGCGATGCCGGCCCTGGCCGACTCCTCCTCCACGATGCGCCCGACCAGCGCCGACGGGCTGGCTTGGCCTTCCGCATGGTCGTACCAGCCTGCACCGGTCTTGCGGCCGAGCCGCCCGGTCTCCTCCACGACGCGGTCGGCGATGGGGATGTAGCGGAAGTCCCTCTTCGTTTTCCAGCCGAGCCGCTTGCGGTTGGCATAGGCGATGTCGAGGCCGGAGAGGTCCTGCACCTCATAGGGGCCCATCGCCATGCCGAAGCCGCGCATGGCGGCGTCGACCTGCCACGGCGTCGCGCCCTCGATCAGCAGGATGTCGGTTGTCTGGCGATAGCGGGTGAGGATGCGGTTGCCGATGAAGCCGTCGCAGACGCCAGCCAGCACCGGGATCTTCTTCAGCCGCGCCGCGAGCCGCAGCGCGGTGGCGAGCGTCTCCGGCGCGGTTTCGCGCGCCTTCACCACCTCAAGCAGCTTCATCACGTGGGCAGGGCTGAAGAAATGCAGGCCCAGGAACCGGCCCGGGTTGCGGATGCCCTCGGCAATGCGGTTGACGTCGAGATAGGAGGTGTTGGTGGCCAGCACCGCCGTTTCCGGCAGCGCCGGGTCGAGAGCGCTGAAGATACGGCGCTTGACGTCCAGATCCTCGAAAGCCGCCTCGATGGCGATGTCGGCGGCGGGGAGCGCGTCGTAGCCGGCGTGGAAAGTGAAGCGGGCTTCCCTGTCGGCGGCAGCGGCCTCGGGCGTGGATTTGCCGCGCCTGACCGCGTCGTCGTAGAGCTTCGTCACGTTGGCGCGGGCGCGCTCCACCGCGGCTGCGTCGGTCTCGACCAGCGCGACGTCGATGCCGATGCCGGCGAGCGCATACGCGATGGACGAGCCCATGGTACCGCCGCCCACCACGACGGCCGAGCGGATGTCGGCGCCGCCCTCGCGGCCGCGTCCGGCGGCGGCGCGCTCGGCGAAGAAGATGTGACGCAGCGCGGCGGCCTGATCGGACGTCTTGAGGTTGAGAAAGGTCTGCCGCTCAAGCGCCAGCCCCTCGGCGAGCGGCAGGCGGGCAGCGGCCGCGACAAGTTCTATGGCTTCCAACGGCGCGATCTGTCCGGGCATCCGTTTGGCGGCCTGCCGGCGTGCTGCCTCGACGGCTGCGTCGGCGGCGGCCGGCGCAGGCAGGTCGCCGGTCGCGGGACGGTCGGTGAGCGCCAGGGCGCGCGCGGCCGCGACCGGATCGGCATCGACCGCATCGATAACGCCGAGGCGCAAGGCTTCCGCCGCGGCAACGATCCGCCCCTCGCTGATCAGCGACAGGGCCGCCGGGAGGCCGGTGAGGCGCGGCAGCCGCTGCGTGCCGCCCGCGCCGGGGACGACGCCGAGCGTCACCTCCGGCAGGCCGAGCGTGGCGGCGGGTGCGGCAATGCGCCAGCGGCAGGCGAGCGCGAGTTCCAGCCCGCCGCCGAGCGCCGCGCCGTTGATCGCCGCGATGACCGGAACGGGAAAACGCTCGATCCGCGCCACGATATCCGGCAGATGCGGCTCCCGCGGGGGCGCGGAAAACTCCCGCGCATCCGCCCCGGCGACGAAGGTCTTGCCGGCGCCGGTCAGGATGACGCGCCCGACATCCGCCGCCCCGGCTTCGTCGAGGGCTGCCATCAGCCCCTCGCGCACGGCGTGGGAGGTGACGTTGACCGGCGGGTTATCAATGGTGATCAGCGCGATGCGATCGTCGATGCGGACGGAGACGGACATGAAAACCTCACGGATGCCGGTCGTGGCGGGCGGAGCGCGGGCGCGTCTGCGCTCCCGTTACAAGGGCGGGAGAAGCTTCCACTTCCCGTCCTCGATGCGGATCAGCACGCGCGCCCGTTCGTCGACCCAGTTGAGATTGTCGGGCTTGAAATTGTAGATGCCCTGCGTGCCGACGAATTCCCGCGTGTTGAAGATGGCTTCGCGCAGCGCCTTTCGGAACTCCGGGGTGCGCGGCTGTGCGCCGGAAGCCTTCGCCCGCTTCGCCGCGTCGACGAAGGCGATCCATCCGTCGAAACCATAGGCGGAAAAGCCGTCTGACGGCGGCGCGCCGTTCACCTTCTCATAGGCCGCCCGGTAGGCCAGCGCCACGCTGCGGATCGGATTGGATTCCGGCAGCTGTTCCGCCACCGTGACCGGCCCGGTGGGGCAGATGATCCCGTTCGCCGCGCTGCCGGCGATGCGGAGGAAATCCGTGCTGATCATGCCGTGGTTGCCATATACGGCGCCCTTGTAGGCCCTGTCCTTCAGGGCCAGCACCGGCAGCGCGCCGGACGTGCCGGTACCGCCGATCATGACCGCGTCCGGGCGCGTGGATACGGCCCTCAGAACCTGCGCCGTCACCGACGTATCCGCCCGGCCGTAGCGCTCGTCCGCGACCACCTTGATGTTCGCGGCTCCGGCCGCCTGGACGAGGGAGTTGTACATCAGATCGCCGAAGGCATCGCTGAAGCCGATGAAGGCGACGGTCTTGACGTTGCTGGCCTTCATGTGATCGACGATGCCCTGCACCAGCAGGGAGGTCGGCTGCGGCACCTGGGCGACCCAGGGGCCATCCTTCCCCGGGGCCACGGGTGAGATGGGCGAGATCGCGATCATCGGAACCTGCAACTCGACCGCGGTGACGGCCATGGCGACCGTCTGCGGCGCGCCGGAGGTGCCGATCAGGAAATCGACCTGATCCTGTTCCACGAGCTTGCGTGCGTTGCGGGTGGAGATGGAAGGATCCGACGTATCGTCGAGCTGGATGATGCGGATTTTCTCGCCGTCGATCTCGCCCTGATACTCAAGCCCCGCCTGCAGGCCTTTCGCATTCGGGATGCCGATGGACGAAACCGGGCCGCTGAGGCCCGTGATAAAGCCGACGACGATCTCCGCCCGTGCGCCGCCGCAAACCAGCGGGACAAGCATCGCGGCGGACAAAAGAAGCTTCTGGTAACGTTTCATGACAGAGTTCCCCTTGTGTTTTCTTGCCCCGTCCGTTTCGGCGTTTCTTTTTTGTTGTTTTCGTGAAGACCGCTGTCGTCCCCGCCGATCACTCGTCCGGAATGACGGCGACGGCCTGTATCTCGATCCGGGCGCGTTCCTCGACCAGCGCGACGACCTGCACGGCAGCCATGGCGGGGAAGTGCTTGCCGATGATCTCGCGGTAAGCCTGGCCGATGCCCTTGAGGTTGTCGTTGTACTCGGCCCTGTCGGTGAAGTACCACGTCATCGACGTGAGATGCTGCGGCCCCGCGCCTGCTTCCGCGAGGATCGCGACGACGTTTGCGAGCGTCTGGCGCACCTGTCCGGTGAAGTCGTCGGTCTCGAACTGCTGTTGCGCGTTCCAGCCGATCTGCCCGCCTACGAAGACGGTGCGTCCGCGCGCTTCCACGCCGTTGGCGTAGCCAAGGGGCTTGGCCCAGCCGTCAGGTTGCAGGACCTTGTGCATCGTTGACCTCCAGATGGTGGGAAAGGGTGGTGCGGATATCGTCTGGCCATGCAATCGGCCGGTGATTCTTGAGCGACGTCGCGACGAGGCGCTGGCTCGCCGTCCAGACCGTATCGCCGCCGACGGCGACATGATGGGCGAAGTCGAGCGAGCTGCGGCCGATCCCGACCACGCGCAGGGTGAAGTCGAGCCTGTCACCGTGGAAGGCGGGCTTCGCGAACGTCACATCGAGCCGCACGGTCGGCACGCCGATGCGGCGCTCGTGGATGAGTGTCGTCCACGGTGCGCCGATGTCCGTGAAAAAGTCCTCGGTCACGCCGACGAGCATGTCGATGTAGGACGGAAAGTAGGCGATGCCCGCCGGGTCGCAGTTGCTGAAGCGCAGGGGGCGCGATGTCTCGAACACATCATACTCCTGTGAGTCAGGGCGCCTTGACCAGTTCGGGCTTGAGCAGCTCGCGCGCGATGATCAGCTTCTGCACCTCTGTCGCGCCCTCATAGATGCGCAGGGCGCGGATTTCGCGGTAGAGCTTCTCGACGGTCTCGCCGCTCGTCACGCCCCGCCCGCCGAAGAGCTGGACGGCGCGGTCGATGACGGTCTGCGCGGTTTCGGTGGCTGTCATCTTGGCCATGGCGGCCTCGCGTGTCGTCGGCTTCTGCTCGACGTCCCGCCGCCAGGCGGCACGGTATGTCAACAGCGCGGCCGCGTCGATGCCCGTCGCCATATCGCCGAGCGCGGCCTGCGTAAGCTGCAGGTCTGCCAGTGTCGCGCCGAACATTTTTCGCGCTTTCACATGCGCCACCGATTCATCGAGTGCCCGGCGCGCGAAGCCGAGCGCCGCACCGGCGACGGAGGCGCGGAAAATATCGAGCGTGCGCATGGCGAGCTTGAAGCCCTCCCCCGGCACGCCCAGCAGGCGCATCGCGGGAATGCGGCAATTGTCGAAATGCAGCGTCGCCAGCGGGTGCGGCGCGATGACGTCGATCCTGTCCTTGATGGAAAAGCCCGGATCATCCGGAAACACCACGAAGGCCGAGATGCCGCGGGTGCCCGGCTGCTCGCCGGTGCGGGCGAACAGCGTGTAGACGTCGGCGATGCCGCCGTTGGAAATCCACGTCTTCTCGCCATCGATGATGTAATGGTCGCCGTCGCGCCGTGCCGCGCATTGCATGGCCGCGACGTCGGAGCCGGCCTCGGCCTCCGACAGGGCGAAGGCGGCAAGCCATTCACCGGCGGTGACGCGCGGCAGCACCGCCTGTTTCAGCTCGTCCGGGGCGGCGAGGTTGATGGCGCCGGTGCCGAGCCCCTGCATGGCGAAGGCGAAATCGGCAAGACCGTCGTGCCAGGCAAGCGTCTCGCGGGCGAGGCAGATGGTGCGCGAATCGATGGCCGTCCTGCCCGAGTCGCCTGTCGCGGCGGCGAGCAGGCCGGCCTCGCCGAGCAGGCGCACCAGCGAGCGGCAGGCGGCATCCGTGTCGGCATGGTCGACGCCATGGAGCGCACCCGAGGCGGCGAAGGCGTCGAGCTTTTCCGTGAAGGCGCGATGCGCCTCCGCGAAGAACGGCCACGCGAGATGCTCGCGCGTCGGGCCGGCGGGCGAGGGGCGGGGGGCCGTCATGTCAGTTCCCCTCGAAGACGGGCTTCCGCTTGGCGGCGAAGGCCTCGAAGGCGCGGCGGAAATCCTGCGTCGCCATGCAGATGGCCTGCGCCTGCGCTTCCGCCTCGATCATCTCGTCGAGGCCCATGGCCCATTCCTGGTTGAGCTGGTTCTTGGTGATGCCGTGGGCGAACCACGGGCCGTCCGCGAGCTGGCGCGCCACGGTCCCCGCCGCGTCGAGCACCGCATCCGCCTCGTGGATCGCGTTATAGAAGCCCCACGCCAGTCCTTCCTCGGCGCTCATGGCGCGGCCGGTGAACAGCAGTTCCGCAGCCCGGCCCTGCCCGATGATGCGCGGCAGGATGCCGCAGGCCCCCATATCCGCCCCCGCGAGGCCGACGCGGGTGAACAGGAAGGCCGTTTTCGCGGCGGGCGTGGCGTAGCGCAGATCGGAGGCCATGGCGAGGATCGCGCCCGCGCCGGCGCAGACCCCGTCCACGGCCGCGATCACCGGCTGCGGGCACTTGCGGATCGCCTTGACGAGATCGCCCGTCATGCGCGTGAAGGCGATGAGGTCCGGCATCGCCATGTTGGTCAGCGGCTCGATGATCTCGAACACGTCGCCGCCCGAGGAAAAGTTGCCGCCCGCGCCGTTCAGCACCACGGTGCGGATGTCCGAGGCGTAAACGAGATCGCGGAACAGGTCGCGCATCTCGGCATAGCTGTCGAAAGTCAGCGGGTTCTTGCGGTCGGGACGGTTGAGGGTCAACGTCGCCACGCGGCCATCTTCGCTCACTTCCCAGAGGAAGTGGCGCGCCTGATAGTCCCTGAAGGGACGCAGATGCGAACGCATCGTTGTGAGAGTTACCGCGCTGCTCATCCTGCCATGACCTCCCCGCCGGCCACCACGATGGCCTGTCCATTGATTGATGATGCACCCGGCCCTGCGAGCCAGCGCACGGCGTCCGCCACTTCTTGCGGTTGAACGAGACGCCCCTGTGGATTGGATCGGGTGAATTCGGCCAGCGCCTCGTCGCGCGAGCGGCCGGATTTCCCGGTGATGATGTCGACCGAGCGCGCCACCAGCGCCGTGTCGGTATAGCCCGGGCACACCGCGTTGACGGTGATGCCGGTGCGCGCCAGTTCCAGCGCCAGCGCGCGCGTGAGGCCGACGACCCCGTGCTTCGCCGCCGTATAGGCGGACACGTAGGCGTAGCCGGTGAGGCCGGCGGTGGAGGCGACGTTGATGATGCGCGCGCCATCGCCATGCGTACCTTGGCCATGCTCGCGCAACTGCGGCAGCGCGGCTTGCGTCACCAGAAAGACGCTGGTCAGATTCGTGGTGACGGTCTGTTGCCAGAGGTCGCGCGTCGTCCTGTGGAAAGGCGCGCTCGGCGCCTCGCCTGCATTGTTGATCAGGATCGAGACCGTGCCGAAGGCGGCGTTGGCCCGCGCGAGCCCCGACGAGATGGCGTCGGCGTCGGTGACGTCGAAGCCGTCCGCGACGAAGGCCTGGCCCGGCGGCAGGGTCGCCGCGACGGTGTCGAGCGGCTCCCGCCGCCGTCCGGCCAGCGTCACATTCGCGCCGTTACCCGCGAGGGCCAGCGCGATGGCCGCTCCGATGCCGCCGCCCGCGCCGGTGACGAGCGCGTGCCGGCCGGCGAGAGGTGCTGTTGTCGACATGGCCCGCTCCTACGACGACGTGCCGGCGGCGCGGGCGAGGTTCGACTCATACTGGTATTTGGCGGAGCGGTACTGCTTCGGCCACGGGATGCCGGTGATGCCGATCTTCGCTGCCTCGTGCAGCGACCAGGCCGGATCGGCGAGGTGCGGGCGCGCCACGGCGCACAGGTCCGCACGGCCGGCCGCGATGATCGAGTTGGCGTGGTCCGCTTCCGAGATCGCCCCCACGGCGATGGTGGGGATGTGGATTTCGTTGCGGATCTTGTCCGAGAACGGCGTCTGGAACAGGCGGCCGTAGACCGGCTTCTCCTCCTTCCACACCTGCCCGGACGAGCAGTCGATGAGATCCGCGCCGGCCTCTTTGAACAGCCGTGCGAAAATCGCCGCGTCGTCCGGCGTGTTGCCGCCCTCGAACCAGTCGTGGCAGGACAGGCGCACTGAGATCGGCCTGTCAGCCGGCCAGACGGCGCGCACGGCCGCGAATACTTCCAGCGGATAGCGGGCGCGGTTCTCGTGGCTGCCGCCGTATTCATCCTCGCGCCGGTTGGTGAGCGGCGACAGGAAGCTCGACAGCAGATAGCCGTGCGCGACGTGCAGCTCCAGCCAGTCGGCGCCGGTGGCGGCGGCAAGCTCGGCGGCGCGCACGAAATCCGCCTTCACGCGGTCCATGTCGGCGCGGTCCATGGCCTTCGGCACCTGGCTGTGCGGCAGGTAGGGCAGGGCGGAGGCGGAGAACAGCGGCCAGCCGCCTTCTTCCGTCGCGGGATCGCCGTCGAGCGGCTGGTCGATGCCGTCCCAGGCCCGTTTGGTCGCACCCTTGCGGCCGGCGTGGCCGAGCTGGATGCCGACCTTGGCATCGCTGTAGCCGTGGACGAAGTCCACCAGCCGACGCCAGCCCGCGGCCTGTTCCTCATTCCACAGGCCGAGGCAGCCGGGGGTGATGCGCGCATCCGGCGACACGCAGGTCATCTCCGCGAAGACGAGCCCGGCGCCGCCCATGGCGCGCGCGCCCAGATGCGTCAGGTGGAAGTCGTCGACGAGGCCGTTCGTCGCCGAATACATGGCCATGGGCGAGACGACGATGCGGTTCGCAAGCGTGACGCCGCGCACGGTATAGGGCGTGAACATGGGCGGCAGCGCCCGCGCGTCGTCTGCCACGTTGAGCCCCGTCCGGCGCGCGAACCAGCGCTCGTAGCCTTCGAGCCACTGCCTGTCGCGCAGGCGCAGGTTCTCGTGGCTGATGCGCTGGGAGCGGGTGAGCATGGAATACATGAACTGCTCGGGCTCCAGCGTATCCGCATAGCGGCGGCCGACGACCTCGAACCACTCCATGGCGTTGCGGGCTGCGTTCTGGATGCGCGCCACGTCGACGCGCCGCACTTCCTCATAGGCGTCCAGCACGGCGGGAATAGTCTCCTTGCCGTGGCCGAACTTCTCGAACTGGCGGGTGAGTTCGATGGCGTCGTCGATGGCGAGCTTGGTGCCGGAGCCGATGGCGAAATGGGCCGTGTGCGCCGCGTCGCCCATCAGCACGACGTGGGACTGGCCGTTGAAATGGCTCCATTTGCCGCAGATGAGGCGGTTGAAGTTGAGCCAGGCCGAGCCGCGCAGATGGCGGGCGTTGGTCATCAGCCTCGCGCCGTCGAGCACCTCCGCGAACAGTTTTTCGCAGAAATCGATCGAACCCTGCTGGTCGAGCTGCCCAAGGCCGTGCGCCTCATAGGCCTCCTCGGTGGTCTCGATGATGAAGGTCGAGGTTTTGTCGTCGAACTTGTAAATGTGCGCCTGGAACCAGCCGTGCTCGGTCTTGCGAAAGTCGAAGGTGAAGGCGTCGTAGAGCTTGTCGGTGCCGAGCCAGATGTAGCGGTTGGGCCGCACCACGAGATCGGGCTGGAACACGTCGGCGTAGTGGTTGCGGATCTTCGAGTTGACGCCGTCGGCGGCGATGATGAGATCGGCGTCGGGGAATTCGAGATCGCTCTCGACATCGGTCTCGAACACCAGTTCGACGCCCAGGTCCTCGCAGCGCTTCTGCAGGATATTGAGCAGGCGCTTGCGGCCGATGCCGACGAAGCCGTGGCCGGTGGTGCGCTGGCGGGTGCCCTTGAACAGCACCTCGATGTCGTCCCAATGGTTGAAGGCGTCCTCGATGTCGCCGGCGCTTTCGGGGTCCCACGTCTTCATGGATTCCATGGTGGCGTCGGAGAAGACGACGCCCCAGCCGAACGTGTCGTACGGCCTGTTGCGTTCGACCACGGAGATGCGGTGTTCCGGATGGAGCTTCTTCATGAGAAGCCCGAAATAGAGCCCAGCCGGCCCTCCGCCGATACTGACAATGCGCATGGGAACGGTCCTCCTGCTTTGATGGTTCCCTGTCCGGAGCTATTATTTTAATGTTAAAGTAATGGCCTGAAACGCGCCGTGTCAAGCGCCAAATCCGTCCTCGGGAGCGGTCGACGTGCAGCTTTTCAACCTGCGGCAGAGGCGGACATTGTTTTTCCGGGATAATTTAAGTATGAAGTAAAGCGGACATGGAGAAACAGGATCGGGTTGTGGACGCCACGGAAGACAATGGCAGCGTATTGATCGATGCCGAGTTCAAGGTGCACGAGAATCCGCATGCGCACCGGACGGAGCTGCGGCTGTGGCTGCGGCTGCTGACCTGCGCCAACATGATCGAGACGGAGATTCGCAAGCGCCTGCGCGAGCGGTTTGCCACCACGCTGCCGCGCTTCGACCTGATGGCGCAGCTTGAGCGCGCGCCGGACGGCATGCTGCTGGGCGAACTGTCGCGGCGGATGATGGTGTCGAACGGCAACCTGACCGGCCTCGTGGAGCGGCTTGTGCAGGAGCAGCTCGTCGAGCGACAGGTGAGTGAGACCGATCGCCGTGCGGCGATCGTGCGCCTCACTCCGCGTGGCCACGCCGTCTTCGCGACCATGGCCGCCGAACACAGCGAATGGATCGCGGAACTCGTCGGGGACCTCGACAGCAAGGAGCAGGACGCCCTCTGGCTGCAGCTCGGAGCGCTGAAGGCGTCGGTCCTGCGTGCCACCGCGCAGGTGGGCGGCAAGGACTGATCAGCTGCCCGCCGGTTTCGTGCCGTCGACAGAAGGCGGCATCGGGATGGCGTTTTCTGCCTCATAAATATGCATCATCATATAATTGTAGGCGCTCCATTCACAGGTGCGGCACTGATATTGCTCAATTTTAAGCTGAAATCATATTTGTTAAAAACCCGATTGACAGCCCTTCAATGTATATCATATGATTTTGCAGATTTATAAAATCATAAAGTCCGTTGACGGACGGGGGATGAGGTTATGGCTGAGCGTTCTTTTGCGCGCGAGGTGGAGGACCTGAAGCTCGGTGCCGGCGAGGTGTTCAGGGGCGAGGGGATCCTCGCCATCACCAAGGCATTGCTGCAATCCGGGGTCGGTTATGTCGGCGGCTATCAGGGGTCGCCCATCTCGCATCTGATGGATGTGCTGGCGGATGCCAAGGACGTCATGGAGGAACTCGGCGTCCATTTCGAGACGTCGGCCTCGGAGGCGACCGCCGCCGCCATGCTGGCGGCCTCCGTCATGTATCCCGTGCGCGGGGCGGTGACGTGGAAATCGACAGCCGGCACCAATGTCGCCTCCGATGCGCTTTCCAACCTCGCCTCGGGCGGGGTCACGGGCGGCGCGCTCGTCATCATCGGCGAGGACTACGGCGAGGGTTCCTCCATCATGCAGGAGCGCAGTCACGCCTTTGCGATGAAATCGCAGATGTGGCTGCTCAATCCTCGCCCCAACCTGCCATCCATCGTGCAGGCGGTGGAAGACGGTTTCGAGCTGTCGGAGGTCTCGAACACCCCGGTGATGCTGCAGGTGGGCATCCGCAGCTGCCACATGCATGGCCAGTTCGTCGCCAAGGACAACAGGCGCCCGCAATACACGCTGCGGCAGGCGCTGGAAAACCCCTCGCGCGATGTCAACCGCATCGTGCTGCCGCCCGCCTCCTTCCTGCACGAGAAGGAAAAGATCGAGCAGCGCTGGCCGGCAGCCGTCGCGTTCGTCAGAAACCGCAAGCTCAACGAGCATTTCGGCCCGCAGACAGGCGATGTCGGCATCATCGTATTGGGCGGCCTGTATAATTCGCTGCTGCGCACATTGCAGCAACTCGGGCTCGCCGACGTCTACGGCAATTCCGCCATCCCGCTCTACGTGCTCAACGTCGCCTACCCGCTGGTGGACGACGAGGTGGCGGAATTCTGCGTGGGCAAGAAGGCCGTGCTGATGGTCGAGGAGGGCGCGCCCGAGTATATCGAGCAGTCGCTGCACACCATCCTGCGCCGGCGGGATATCCGGACGCATCTCTCCGGCAAGGATGTGCTGCCCATCGGCGGCGAGTACACCGCGCCCGTCCTGATGCAGGGCCTCAGCGCTTTCTTCGAGGCGCAGGCACCGCACCTGCTCGGCAACCGCCCGCCGGTGCCGGACCCATCCCCGGTTCTCGCCGACAAACGCATCAAGGCCCTTGCGGAAGTGGTGCCGCCGCGCCCGGCCGGATTCTGCACGGGTTGTCCGGAGCGCCCTATCTTCGCCGCGATGAAGCTCGTGGAGAAGGAACTCGGGCCGCACCACATCTCGGCCGATATCGGCTGCCACCTGTTCTCGATCCTGCCCCCTTTCAATCTCGGCGCGACGACGATGGGCTATGGCCTCGGGCCGGCCTCGGCCTCGGCCTTCAACGTCGAGGCCGACAAGCGGTCCATCGCGGTGATGGGCGATGGCGGTTTCTGGCACAACGGCCTGACCAGCGGCGTCAGCAATGCCGTGTTCAACAAGCAGGATGGCGTCATCCTCGTCGTGGACAACTACTATTCGGCGGCGACGGGCGGGCAGGACATCATGTCCTCGCGCGCGCGGAACCCGCGCCGCAAGACGAACAACTCCATCGTCAATGCGGTGAAGGGCATCGGCGCGACATGGGTGCGCCAGATCGACCGCACCTATGACGTCGCGCGCCTGCGCGACACCCTGCGCGAGGCGCTGACGACGAAGGAGCCCGGCCCCAAGATCATCGTGGCCTCGTCGGAGTGCATGCTCAACAAGCAGCGGCGCGTCAAGCCGCAGTTCGCGAAGGCGGTGAAGGACGGCAGGCGCATGGTGCGGGAGCGCTTCGGCGTGGATGAGGATGTCTGCACCGGCGATCACGCCTGCATCCGCCTCTCCGGTTGTCCCTCGTTGTCCGTGAAGCATACCGACGACCCGCTGAAGGACGATCCGGTCGCGGCCATCGACAACACCTGCGTGGGCTGCGGCAACTGCGGCGAGGTGTCGGAAGCGGCAGTGTTGTGCCCGTCGTTCTATCGCGCGGACATCATCCACAACCCCACGCGGATCGACCGCTTTCTCGCCGCCGTGCGCGGCAAGGTGATCGGCTGGCTGCAGGCCCGCCGCGAGGCGCATCGCATCGTCTTCGCCGAATAGAACGGTTTGAATTATTGCTGTATCACTGTCCATCGTGAGTACAGTTCTAATTTATACAGTTTATCGCCAACTTGCGTTTAATTAGAGATATAGCTTGAACGCAAACTGCTTTGGGAAGCAGCCATGACCGATATCGTGACGACGGCGGACCGGCACGCGGCCGCCCCCGCGCTGGCCGCCGACAAGCCGCTCGCCATCGCTGTGTTGGCAATGGGCGGGCAGGGCGGCGGCGTGCTCGCCGACTGGATCGTGGCGGTCGCCGAGGAAAACGGCTGGGTCGCGCAGTCGACCTCCGTGCCCGGCGTCGCCCAGCGCACCGGCGCAACCATCTATTACATCGAGGCCATTCCCGCGCGCGAGGGCCGCGAGCCCGTGCTCTCGCTCATGCCCACGCCCGGGGATGTCGATGTCGTCATCGCGGCCGAGCTGATGGAGGCGGGGCGTTCCGTGCTGCGCGGGCTGGTGACGCCGGACCGCACCACCCTGATCGCCTCCACCCATCGCTCCTTCGCCGTGATCGAGAAGGAGAAGCCCGGCGACGGCATCGGCAATCCGACCGTGGTGACCGACGCGACCGATTTCGCCGCCCGGCGCACGATAGCCTTCGACATGGAGACGCTCGCCGTGAAGAACGGCAGCGTGGTGTCGGCGGCGCTGTTCGGTGCGGTGGCGGCCGCCGGCGTTCTGCCGTTTTCGAAAGAGGCGTTCGAGGCGACGATCCGCGCCGGCGGCAAGGGGGTTGAGCCGAGCCTGCGCGCCTTCAACGCTGCCTACGAACGCACGCGGCAAAAGCCCAAGGACACACTGACGGCCACGCCGCCCAAGCGGCTCGACGCACTGCCGGAAACGGCCGGTCACGCGCAACTCGACGCGCTGGTGCGGCGTATCCGGCAGGAGTTCCCGGCCGAGGCGTGGCCGCTGCTCTACGCCGGCGTCCGCAAGCTGACGGACTTCCAGGACCCTGCCTACGCCGACGAGTATCTCGACCGCGTCGCGACGCTTCATGCGCTGGACAGGGAGCACGACGGCGCGGCGCGCGGCCATGCCTTCACCGTGCAGGCGGCGAAATATACGGCCGTGGCAATGGCCTACGACGATGTCATCCGCGTGGCGGATCTCAAGGTACGCGCCTCGCGCTTCGAGCGCGTGCGCCGGGAAGTTGGCGCGAAGGCCGACCAGATCGTCTACACCACCGAATACATGCATCCGCGCATGGAGGAAATCTGCGGCACGCTGCCGAAGGGGTGGGGGGAGTGGATCGAGAACCGGCCCACGCTCTTCGCCCGCCTCGACCGGCTGGTGAACCGCGGGCGGCGCGTGCGCACGGGCACCCTGTTCTGGTTTGCGGGGCTTTACGGCGTCTCCGCCCTGCGGCGCATCCGCCGCAAGACGCTGCGCCATGCGCGCGAAGCGGCGCACCGCGAGGCATGGCTCGCCCTGGCGGCGGACACCATCGCCGCGAACTACGACCTCGCGGTCGAGGTGCTCAACTGCCGCCGGCTGATCAAGGGGTATTCGGATACCCATGCGCGCGGCCACTCGAAATTCGACCGGGTGCTGTCGGTGCTGCCCGTCCTGACCGCGCGGGAGGACGGCGCTGCCTGGTTGCGGCGCCTGCGGCAGGCGGCCTTGCTGGATGAAGAAGGCGTCGCGCTCGATGGCGCGTTGAAGACTGTCGCCACGCTCTGACGGTGGCCGGCGTCCGTTTCACACAATCAGAACAGGAAGAGGGAATTGCCATGAAAGTCGTCGTTATCGGCGGGGGCAACGGCTCCTACGCGGCCGTTGCGGATCTGGTGGAGGCGGGGCATGACGTGCGCTGGTGGCGCCGCGACCGGGCCAGCTTCGAGGATATCCTGAAGGCGGGCGGCATCACCGTCACCGACCATGCCGGCAGCCGCAAGATCGCCATAACGCCCACCGACGACCTCGCCGCCGCGCTCGACAGCGCCGCGCTCATCCTCGCGCCCACGCCCGCTTTTGCGCAGGAAGACATCGCGGCTGCGCTGGCGCCGCATCTCGTCGACGGACAGGTGATCTATCTGCCGCCGGGCACTTTCGGTTCCTACATCATGCTGCGGCGCATCCGCGAGCACGGATCGAAGGCCGATGTCGCCATCGCGGAAACCGGCACGCTGCCATGGCTGGCGCGCAAGCAGGGGCCGCTCGAAGTGCGCATCACCACCCGCGCCTCGCGCCTGCCCACAGGCGTGCTGCCCGCGCGTCTCACGGACCACGCGATCGCCGTCATCGGTGAGGCGTTCCCGGGCGCCATCGAGCCTGTGGAGGATGCGCTCTCGGGCGCGCTCATGAACGCCGGGCCGATCATCCATCCGCCGCTCATCCTCATGAACGCCGGCCCCATCGAGCATTTCGACCGCTGGGACATCCACAACGAAGGCACGCAGCCCGCCATCCGCCGCACCCATACGGCGCTCGACAACGAACGCATCGCGGTGCGCGAGGCGCTGGGCTACGGCGCGCCGCATTTCCCGCTCGCGGACCACTACGAGACCAGCAACTGGATGTACGGCAACCTCGCACACGACAAGCTGGTCGATTCCGGCGACTGGCACGAGTCCCTCGATCTGAAGACGCACCGCTACATGCAGGAGGACGTCGGGCTCGGCCTTGCCTTCCTCGTCTCCGTGGGCGGCTGGGCGGGCGTGCCGACACCGGTCGCCGCCGGCCTGCTGGCGGTTGCCTCCGCCGTGGCGGAAACGGATTTCCGCAACGAGGGCCGCACGTTCGAGAACCTCGGCCTCGCCGGGCTCGACGGGGCGCAACTGCGGGAAATCCTGCGCGAGGGCCTGTCGTGAGCAGAGAGATCGTCGCCTGCATCGGCGCGGGGCGCATGGGGCGCGGCATCGCGCAGAGCGTGGCCTACGGCGGCCATGAAATCCGCCTGCTCGACGCGCGTGCGCGCGACGGGGAGGCCTTCGGCAAGCTCGCCGGCGAGGTTGAGGCTGAAATCCGGCAAGGGCTTGCTGCACTTGCCGATCTCGGCGCCTTCGACGGCGCGGCCATCCCCGCGATCCTTGGCCGCGTCACCGTCTGGCCGCTCGACCGTGCGGCCGAGGCGGTCGAGGGGGCCGCGATCGTGTTCGAGGGCGTGCCTGAGGTGCGGGAGGCGAAGGCCGCGGCCTTCGCCCTGTTCGACGCGCACGCGGATGCGGACGCCATACTGGCTTCCACGACGTCGACCATGCTGTCGACCGATCTGGCGCAGCTGACGCGGCGGCCGGGCTCATTCCTGAATGCGCACTGGCTGAACCCGGCATTCCTGATGCCGCTCGTCGAACTCAGCCCCTGCGAGGAAACGGACGAGGACGTCCTTGCGCGCCTGCGCGCGTTTCTGGAACGCCTCGGCAAGGTGCCCGTCGTCTGCAAGGCGTCGCCCGGCTACATCGTGCCGCGCATCCAGGCGCTGGCGATGAACGAGGCGGCGCGTCTCGTCGAGGAGGGCGTGGCAAGCGCGGAAGATGTCGACAAGGCTGTGACCTACGGCTTCGGCCTGCGTTTCGCGGTGCTCGGCCTGCTCGAATTCATCGATTGGGGTGGCGGCGACATCCTCTATTACGCGAGCAATTATCTGGCGCAGGCGTTCGACGACGACAGGTTCGCGCCGCCCGGCATCGTGCGTGAGAACATGGAGGCGGGCCGGATCGGCCTCAAATCCGGGGCGGGCTTTTTCGACTACGCCGGGGTCGATGTCGATGCGTATCGCCGCCGGCGCATGGCGGCGTTCGTCAGCGCGCTCGGCGCGAACGGGCTGCTGCGGCCGCCGGCGGCGAACGAGACCTGATCAGCCGCCCAGGTTCCGGGTGTTCTGCAATATCCGATGCAGGATGGCGACGAAGTGACGGTATTCGCTTTCGTCGATACCGTCGAACATCTGCCGGAACATCTTGTACATGTTCGGCCACAACTGCTCGAAGGCGGCGCGTCCCTCGGCCGTGATGGTAATATCACGGATGCGCATGTCCTCCGGACGCGGGGTGCGGCGGATGTATCCTTGCGCCTCCAGCGAGTCGAGCGTGCGGCTCATGCTCGACTGCTCGGTGACGGCGAATACCGACAGTTCGTTGATCGTCAGCGACGGCGCGACGGAGAGGATGGCGAGCACCCGCATCTTCACCGTCGTGATGCCGAGCGCCTTCAGCTCGTCCGACAGGCTGGCGTTCCAGCGCGCGATGACGCGGTTCATCAGGTAGGGCGCGAACTGGTTCAGGCCGATCTCGCCGATGGTCGGCAAGACCGTGTCATCCTCCTGCGAACGAAGAACTGTTCCCGCAAACCGATCCTGCATAGATGCCCGCTTCCACTGACCTTAGAGCGCGTTCCGATCAGATGGAATCATCTGATCGGAACGCGCTCAAAATAAGGAACCTGGTATCTGTCCTGTCTCAACGTAAACAGGACAGATACCAGGTTGCCTGAGCGCCATCCGGCCCGGGACGGTCGGATGATTCCATCCGATGGACGAGCGCCCTGACGAGACTGATATGGCAGCATTTTCGAGCCTGCACAATCGTCATCGGCACGGGCGCGTTGCGGCGGATGTTCTCAGCGGCGCACCTGATAGCCCGCTTCTTCCCTGTCCCAGACGCCGGGCACGCGCCCTTCATCGCGCAGGGCGAACTTGCGGATCTTGCCGTTTTCCGTGAGCGGCATCTCCGCCACGACCCGCACGAAGCGCGGCACCGCGAAATAGGGCAGCTTGCCCTCGCAATGCATGACGATATCGAGCGGCGACAGGGCATTGGCCTGCTTGAGGACCACGGCGACGGCCACCTCGTCCTCGCCGAGTTCCGATGGCAGCGGATAGGCCGCGCAGGCCTCGATGGCCGGGTGGGCGAGCAGCGTCTGCTCCACCTCCCACGACGAGATGTTCTCGCCCCGCCGCCGGATGGCGTCCTTGGTGCGGTCGATGAAGCGGTAGTGGCCGTCCTTCTCGCGCACGACCCTGTCGCCGGTGTGGAACCACAGGTTGCGCCACGCTTCCACCGTCTTGTCGGGCATGCCGAAATAGCCCGTGGCGAAGGCGAAGGGTTCGAGCGCACGCAGGATCAGCTCACCCGCCTCACCGTCCGGCACGGGCGTATCGTCCTCGTCGACGACGCGCGCCTCCATGCCGTCGATCAGGTAGCCCATGGTGCCGGGATGGTCGGAGGGGATCGGACTGCCGAAGACGAAATTCGTTTCCGTGGAGCCATAGGCGTCGAGCAGCGGCACGCCGAAGCGCTCCTGAAACGGACCGTGGAACCGGCCGGGAACGCCGCCGCCAAGCGCCGCGCGGATGGCATGGTCGCGGTCGCCGGGCTCGGGCGGGCGCGAGAGCAGGATGGCCGCCATCGCCCCGAGCAGATAGGTGACGGTGGCGCCGTGCTCGCGCGCGCTGTTCCAGAAGCCCGACGCCGAAAACTTCGGCAGGATGACAAAGCGGCAACCGTGCAGCAGCGCCTGAAAGAAGGTGTTGAGCGCGTTGGTGTGGAACAGCGGCAGGGTGGTGAACAGCACGTCGTCCGCCGTCAGGCCGAAAGCTCTGCCGGTGTTGACGCCCCACCAGAACATCTGCGCATGCGGGCAGCAGACGCCCTTCGACGGCCCCGTGGTGCCGGAGGTGTAGAGGATGGCGATCGTGTCGCCGGGTCGCAGCGCCGCCGCCTCCGCGCGCTCGCCGGGCACGGGCAGCGGCTGCAGCGCCAGCCCCTTGCCGGTGGTGTCCTGCGTGCCGTCGAGCGTCCAGATGAGGTCCGGCACCGGCCCGCCCGCCTCGATGCCCGACTGCAGGGAGGGCAGCAATGCATGGTCGATGACCAGCAGCTTCGCGCCGGAATTCGTCAGGATATGCGCAAGCTGCACGCCCTTCGAGGCCGTGTTGATCGGCACGGCGATGGCGCCGAGCCAGGCGCAGCCGAGAAAAACCTGCAGGAACTCAAGCCGGTTGGCGGCCATGATCGCAACCCGGTCGCCCCTCGCGATGCCGGCGTCGAGCAGTGCGCCCGCGGATGCCGCCGCGAGCTGCTCGACTTGCGCGAAGCTCAGCGTCGTATCCGCGAAAGTGACGAACGGCCGCTCGCCGAGAGCAGCCGCCCGGCGGGCGAGAAGGATCGGCAGGGTGCGTTCCGCAGGCATAAACTCGTCCGCGAGTGCCGCTCCGGCCGGCAGTGCAGGATTGCTGTTCGGATTGCTCAATCGTCCCTCCCGGACCTTGCGTCCGCGCTCAATTGTTGGTGTCCGTGCACGATATTATATATTTAAAATTTTTGAAATACCCTCTATCGTCGCCACAACCAGAGCATCCGACAACCGGAGGGGAACCATGGCTTCGATCGCGTCTCCATTCGCGGCTTTCGCCGCATCCGTGCTGCGCACGCCTGACGCGCCGTTTCTGACTGCGCCGGCGAGCGCGGGGTTGAGCTACGCGCCGGACGGCTTCCGCATCACCTATGGTGCGCTTTTCGCCGAGGTAGAGCAGCTGCGGGCGCGCTACCGGGCCGCGGGCTACGGGCGGGGAACGCGCGTCGCGCTGCTGCTGGACAACCGGCCGGATTTCTTCGCGCACTGGCTGGCGCTCAATGCGCTCGGTGCGTCCATCGTGCCGCTCAATCCCGATCTGCGGGCGGACGAAATGACGTTCCAGCTCTCGCTGTCGCGGGCGCAACTCCTCGTCGCCGCGCGCGAACGCATGGAGGGCATGCGCGGCGTCGATCTGGCGCAGGCGCGTCTGATCGACGCCGGCGACGCCATTCCCGCCGCGCAGGCCGACATCCGGGACGCGGCGGAGCCGGTGGAGGACGACGAATGCGCGCTGCTCTTCACCTCCGGCAGCACAGGCCGGCCCAAAGGATGCATCCTCTCGAACCGCTATTTCATGCAGCTCTCCGAATGGTACGTGACGCAGGGCGGCATCGCCTCCCTGACACCGGGCGAGGAGGTCGTGCTGACGCCGCTGCCCATGTTCCACATGAACGCGCTCGGCTGCAGCGCGGTCGGCATGATGCGCATCGGCGGCGCGGTGGTACCGCTCGACCGGTTCTCCGCCCGCCGCTGGTGGGCAAGCGTGGCGGACAGCGGCGCGACGGTGGTGCATTGCCTCGGCGTCATTCCCGCCATCCTGCTGGAACTGCCTGTCTCGCCCGATGAGCGCCGCCATCAGGTAAAGTTCGCGTTGGCGCCGGGGGTCGACACGAACCACCGCGCGGCCTTCGAGGCGCGTTACGGCATCCCCATCGTCGAGGCATGGGCGATGACGGAAACGGGCGGCGCCGCCGTCACCTCGACCGCAGGCGAGGGCAGTGCCTTCGGTCCACGCTGCATCGGCAGGCCTGTGCCCTCCATGGACTATCGCCTTGTCGACGATGCCGGCGCCGATGTCGCGCCCGGTCAGCCGGGGGAACTGCTGGTGCGCGCCCGTGGCAGCAATCCCCGGCGGGGTTTTTTCAGCGGCTACCTCGACGATCCGCAGGCGACGGAGGACGCATGGGCGGACGGCTGGTTTCACACCGGTGATGTCGTCCATGGCGATGACAAGGGATTGCTGTATTTCTTCGACCGCAAGAAAAGCATCGTCCGCCGCAGCGGCGAGAACATCGCCGTGCTGGAGGTCGAATCCGCGCTCAACCGGCTGCCGGGCGTCGAAACCAGCGCCGTCGCGCCTGTGCCCGATCCGCTGCGCGGGGAGGAGGTGTTCGCCTTCATCGTCGCGGCGGGATCGGGAGCGCGGGATATCGCGCTCGCGCAGGCCATCCTCGAACAGGTGTCGCAGACGCTGGCCTATCACAAGCTGCCCGGCTACATCGCCTTCGTCGACGCCCTGCCGCTCGCCGCAACCCGCAAACTCGCACGCGGCGTCATCAAGGAAAACGCCGCGCATGCCGTCGAAGGCGGCTCGGCCTTCGACTTGCGGGTGCTTAAGGGCGCGTTCCGGGCCCGTTAGAGCGCGTTCCGATCAGATGGAATCGTCTGATCGAAAAGCGCTCTGGCCCGGCAGGCGCGCCGGCTTTTCATCAGTCCAGCGCCTTGCCGAGCAGGTATCCGGAGCCGCCGCCGAGGCCCGGGCCCGGATGGGTGGCCGCGCCGATGTGGTAGAGGCTGCGCACATGGGTCGCGTGGTTGATTGTGGTGCCGAGCGGTCGCCAGATGAAGAATTGGTCGATGCCGCAATACCCGCCGTAGGGGTCGCCGCCGACCAGATTGACGTTCAGCGCTTCGAGATCGGCGGGTGAATAGCTCTTGCGTGCGATGACCGCGCTGTCGAAATTCTCGATGTGCCGGCGCAGGATGGCCTCGACACGATCGGCGAACCGCTCGCGGATCGCGTCGGTCCAGCGGCCGTCGCTTTCCGTCGCGATTTCGCCGGCGGCATCGCCCTTGATGCGGCGCGGTGCTTCGGGCAATTGCAGCCAGAGGATGGCCTGTCCCTCAGGTGCGCGGCCGGGATCGAGCGCCGTCGGCTGGCCGACGCAGATGGTCGGCACGGCCGGCAGCAGGCCGCGCTCGGCCTCGTTGGCGGCGCGGGACACACCGTCGAGCCCGGGTGTCAGGTGGATCAGCGCTACGTCGTCGAGCCCGGCGCCCTTCCATTTCGGTTTTTCGCGCAAGGCGTAGTGGATTTGCATGTCGCCCTTGCCGTAGCGGTAGCGGGCTACACCTTCGGTCACCGCCTGTGGAACGGGCTGGCCGGCCAGCAGCTTGCCGTAGAGCTGGGACGGCGCGACCGAACAGATGACGCCCTTCGCGGCGGTGAGCGTCCCGCCATCGGCGAGGCGTACGCCCCGGGCGGTGTTGGCGCCGTCCACCGTCACGCTGATGACCTCCGCGTCGGTGCGCACGGTGCCGCCCTGTTCGGCGATCAGCCCCTCGAAAGCGCGCACGGCGTTGATCGCGCCGCCCCGGACGATCGGCGCTCCCGCCGCCTCCAGCGCGAAGCCGATGACCTTGACCATCTCGCCCGAATAGGTGCTCTCGGGGTTCAGCCCGCAATGCAGCACCCAGGGCGCGAAAAGGCCCTGCACGAGGTCCGACCGGTAGCGCGTTTCGAGATAGGGCCGGGCAGGGATGAGTGCCTCGCCGAAAAAGGCGGCCAGGCCGCGCAGGCCGCGCTTCCATGCCTCTCTTGCGACCGTCTTCAGCATGTCGAGCGACCACAGCCGCCCGCCGAGCAGGCCGAAGACGAAGCCGGCATCGGCGCCGAAACGGTCCATTTCCTGCTGGAAGGCTTCTCCATCCGCCGGATTGGCGGCGGTGAAGGCAGCGATGTTCCCGGCCCTGTCCGTGCTCAGCACGAGATGGCGCCCGTCGGGCAGCACAACCGCCGTGGGGTTCCGCGTGTTGCAGAACTCCAGCCCATGCCGGGCAAGATCGGCGCCGATGGCGGCGTAGGCCGGCGACGTGGTGAACAGAACGAAAGTTGTTGCCATCACGTCGTGGATGAAGCCGGGCGCGGTGATCGCCTCGGTGCGCAGGCAGCCTCCCGCGGCCGCCTCGCGCTCCAGCACCAGCACCCTGTTGCCCTTCTTGCCCAGCATCGCAGCGGCGACGAGGGCGTTGATGCCGCCCCCGACGATGATATAGTCCGCGTCGGCCATCCCTCGCTCTCCTGATCTGATCTATGGCTCAGCCGCGCGGAACCAGCGCGATGGCGCGCACCGGGCTGCCGGTGCCGCCGACAATCTTGAGCGGCGTCACCACAAGCAGCGCGCCTGTCGCGGGCAACCTGTCTAGATTGACAAGGCTCGCGAGGCCATAGCTGCCGACGCCGAGCAGCAGGTTGTGCGCGGGGAACGGCGGATCGAACGTGGCGGCGTTGCCCGCATCGGTGCCGACGCATTCCGTGCCGAAGCCGAGCACGCCCTTCTCCACCAGGTACTGCACCGCGTCGACGCTGGGGCCGGGCGTGTGGGAGCCGTTGTCGTCGGTGTTGAGGAACGCCTCGGTGCTGCTGTTGCGCGGGTACCAGTCCGAGCGCAGCAGCACCCACGCGCCCTTAGGGATGGCGCCGTGTTCCGCCTCCCAGCCCCTGATGTCGTCGGCGCTGAGCAGGAAATCGGGATCGGCGGCCACTTCCTGCGAGCGGTCGATCACGACGGCGGGTGCCACGAAGTGCTGTACCGGCACGGTGTCCGTGGTGTTGTCCGGCAAGTCCTTGCCGGAAACCCAGTGCGAGGGCGCATCGAAATGGGTGCCGGTATGTTCGCCAAGCTCCAGCCAGTTCCAGGCCCACCAGGGCCCGTCCTGATCGTAGGCGGAGATCTTGTGGATCGCGACCTTGGGCGTATTCCGCGCGAAATCCGGCGGCAGATGCAGGATCGGCGTATCCGGGCCGAGCGTAGCCGTGAGGTCGACGATCTCTATCGTGCCCGCGGTGAGGGCGGCTGCGAGATCGGCCAGGTTCCGTTGCGCCGGGGTCTGCCGAGTGTTGTCTTGCTGCGTGCTCATGTTCCACCTCTTTGTGATTTCTGGGTTTCTGGCGATTTCGAGGAATCCCGGCCTCTTTCCGCCGACCCGTTGCAGTTGAAAGCATATCCGGAAAACCGGGCAAGGAAAGATATTTTATATTCAAAGCATCTGTCGGGATCGAGAGCCGTCAGATGCGGGCGGGTGAGTGCACAAACTGCTTGTCAGCCGTCGACGCGCACTATAAATTTAAGCTTAAACAATATGACGGGAACATCTTTTACATCGGGATATAACGGGGAGGCAGCCGCCTATGGCTTCGGAACGCCCTCTTGCCCGCTATGCACGCTTCAGCACCACGGCCGTGGATGAAGCCAGGGAGCAGGTTGCAAAGGTTTACTGCGATCATCGTCTTGACCTTCTCGGTGGCGCACGCCGGCTCGGTGCCTGGCAGAACATGGCGCGCCTGGGTTCGATGAGCGTCGGCGCGATGAGCTACGGCGCCGACGTGGAGATCGCCCCCGGCCGGCTCGGGGATTTCTATCTCCTGATGCTGCCCTATGCCGGCGCGGCAGACATTCAGCACGGCCGGCGGCAGGCAGTTGCGACAAGCCATTGCGGCACTTTGCTCAATCCCGACGATCCAACGCGCATGCGCTGGTCCGCGGATTGCGACAAGCTCATGGTGCGCATCGACCGGCAGGCGCTGGAGCGGCAGCTCTCCGGCATGTTGGGCGGCGCCCCGGCCAGGGGCATCTCCTTCGATCTCGCCATGCCGCTGCGCGGCGCGATGGCGCGGTGGTGGCGCACCGTCGGCCTGCTGGCCGAGGATCTCGATGCATCGCCGCATGGCCGTGCCTCCCTCGCTGTCAGCCTGTACGAATCCCTGCTGCTCGTGAGCTTGCTGGAGCACCAGCCCAGCAATTACAGCGATCGCCTTTCCGCCCGCTGCGCCGGCATCGCGCCGCGCCACGTACGCAACGTCGAGGCCTATATCGAGGCCAATGCCGACAAGCCCCTCACCATCGACGACCTCGTGGCCGTCAGCGGCGTGAGCAGCCGCGCGCTGTTTGAGGGCTTCCGCCGCTTTCGCGGCGTCTCGCCTCTCGCCTACGTTCGCACGGTGCGCATGCGTATGGTGCGTGAACGGCTGCTCAATCCGCAGGACGGCGACACCGTCACCTCCGTCGCCACCGACTGGGGCTTCTACCAGCTCGGCCGCTTCGCCGCGCAATACCGGCAGATGTTCGGCGAAACGCCGTCCCAGACCTTGCGCCGGTGCTGACACGGACCGCCGGCGGCGGGATCAGCGCACGCTGCCGCTGCCGCCGGTCAGTTCCGCGATGGCCTGGCCCGCGCCTTCCGGTCCCAGCGCCGTGTAGCCGCCGTCTACCTTGAGTTCGGAGCCGGTGGTGAAGCTTGCCTCGTCCGACAGCAGGAACAGCACGCCCGCCGCCACTTCGGCGCCGCGGCCGACCCGCCCGAGCACGTGGTACTTCCCGCCCACGCGGTCGGCCTTTTCCTGATCGTTGCCGGACAGGCCGGCGATGGGATCGCTCCATATCCAGCCCGCGATCACGGTGTTGGCGCGGATACCGTCCGTCGCGTAATCCAGCGCCTGCGAACGGGTGAGATGCAGGATCGCGGCCTTGGAAACCGGATAGGTCCAGCGGCCGGATTGCGCCGCGTACGCGCTGATCGATGAGATGTTGACGATGGCGCCCCTCGTCTTGGCCAGATGCGGCCGTGCCTTCTCGCTCAGCAGTGCGCTTGAGACGACGTTCGTATTGAGTGTGTTGAGCCACGACTCGCGGCTGCTCGCCGCGCCGTCGTCGTCATAGACAGCCGCGTTGTTGACGACGAAATCCAGCCGTCCGAGCGCGGCGGCTGCGGCCACCAGCGCATCGAGGTCCTCGTCCCTGCGGATGTCGGCCGCGACATAGCGCACCTTGTCGCCCAGTTCGCGGGCGATGGCCTCGCCGGCTTCCTTGCCGCGCGCGCCGATGACCACTGTCACGCCGGCCGCGGCCAGCGCCTTTGTGATGTCCAGCCCGATGCTGGCCGCGCCGCCGGTGACGATGGCGACTTTTCCGTTCAAGCCTGACATTGGCATGCTTCCCCTGAATTCTGATTGTTGCGTGTCATTATGGCCGTCCCGTCATGCCGCCTGTTCCAGGAATGCATCGGCGGCATGCGGATCGGCAATGATGGGGAAAAAGGTGCGCGGGTCGTTGAAGCCGTTCACGAACCAGTGCGCCACGCGCGGGTCGTGCTGGGCGGCACCCAGCAGCTTCTGCAGATTGTCCGTGGGCGGCAGCAGGGTGCCGTTCGTCCACTCTACCACGAACCGTGCGTAATCCCAGTAGCGCTCGAAGGCGCCCTGCATGAAGGCGGCGTCGAACGGCCGGTCGCCGTGGTCGAGGATCGCCGCGAGGTAGGCGGCAGCGGCATGGCTGGCGTTGTTCGATCCCTGCCCGGTGATGGGATCGTTGAGGCACACGGAATCGCCCATGCCGAGCGCGAGCCCGCCGCACGGCAACGTCAGGACCGGCCTGCGCACGGTCGGCGGGAAACGGCCGGCGAGAACGCCGAGGTCGTCCGTCAGCACGCAGTCCTTGCTGCGTTCGTATTCGCCCGGCACGAACTCCCGGAGGATGCGCAGGCTTTCCGCGAGATGTTCCTGCGGGCTCCCGACGCTGGCCCAGTTGTCCATCGGCCCGCCGATGGCGCCCTCGAAGACCATGATCTCACAGGCGCCGCTCAGGGTAAGCGCGGGGAAGACGAAGTATTCGCCGATGCCGGGCATGAAGTTGAAGTTGACGGCCGTATGCTCCTGGCGCGGGCGCATGCCGTGCACGTAGGTCAGCGCGAGCGATCGTTGCGGCTTGTCGAAGCGCGAGCGGGTATCGTCCCGCTGGAACAGCTTGCCGATCTCGCCCTTGCCGGAGGCGACGATCACGAGGTCGCTTTCCTTGTGCAGCGCCTCCAGTTCGGGAATGCCGACGTCGGCTATGCGCAGTTCCCCGCCCGCCGCGACGAATGCATCCATCCAGCGGGGCATCTTGAGCCGCTGGTCGATGGCCTGCGCCGGGGCATTCAGCCGGGACGACCACTTCATGACGTTTCCGCCGCCGGGGCCGAGCAGGGCGAACTGGATACCCTCGACCGGCACCTCGCCGTCCCAGAAATCGAGGCCGATGTCGCGCTCGTTCTGCAGCGCGCGGTCGAACATGCATTGGCTGGAGGTGACACGTCCGTTGCGGATCTGCTCGCCGGTCTGGTTGGAGGTAATCACCACCTCGTAGCCGTGTTTGAGCAGCCCGACGCCGAGCTGCAGTCCGGCCTGGCCCGCGCCGACGATAGCGATTTTCGACATTTCTTCCTCTCTGTTATGGTTTTCAGTCATAAGAAAGTGAAAAATAGTACCGTTAGAGACTATGCGGGGAGCGCGGCGGCTGTGCGAAAATTGCGGAATATTGCGATGATCCCGCGCTGCGGCCGCGACATCTGTCCGGAGGTGTCGGCCGGACATGCCGCGCAAAAGCATGCGGCGCCCGGTGTCGCCCGGGCGCCGTTCGTCTGCAGCCGTTGATGACCGTGGCGCGCTATTCGAAGTGGTGGACGTAGCGCAGCACGTATCGTTGTCCTTCCGGCCGGTTGCGCGCGGCAAACTCGTGGTAACCGTTGACGAACAGGAAGTTGTTCTTGTCGAAGCCGTAGACCGCGCCGGGGCCCAGCGCCCATACGCGCTCCTTGCTGCCGGGTTGGCTCAGGCCGTTCACCCGCGTGTTCGTGGTCTGCTGGAGCCAGTAGCCGTTGAGCCCGACCCGCAGCTTCTCCGTCACCGCGTATTCGGTGGCGAAGTTCGCGTGTACGGCCTGCCCGGCGCGCGTATTGACCGTGCCGATGCCGTGGGACAGCGCCGGATCGGTGTTGGTGTCGTTCCACAGGTAGTGCAGCCGGGCGGAAACCGTCCATTTCGGCGTGATGAAGAACGTGCCGGCGATATAGGGATTGAAGGACCAGAAGTTCGCCCCCGGATTGACCGCCGCGGTCCGGTCGTAGTGTCCGGTCGGCGCAATGAACTGGGCCTCGATGCGGGCAACGAAGCGCGGGCCGTTCGCGCCCATGATCGGGTCGAACTGGTAGAACGGGCCGATGACGATGTCTGCCATCCCCCGCTCCGCCCGGAGCGCCGCTCCGCCGAGGCCGTCGTCGGTGTCCGCTCCCAGCACATAGGGGACGAGGAGGCTGACGCCGAACGCGCCCGGCCCGAGCTTCGCCGGGGAAAGATACATGAACTGCGTTATGCCCGCGAAGATCGAAACATCCTGCTTGGGGAGCGCGAGGCGGTTGCCCTGGCTGTCGGTGAGCCTGTTCGCCGTGTAGTACTGGAAGTACTGTGCCGCGTACCAGCCCGGTCCCGAGGGCGGTGCGCCGTCCAGAAAACTGGTCAGGCCGAGGTTGACGGTCGGCAGATCGTTGGCACGAAGCTCGGGAACCGCAAGAACCGAAAAAGCGCAGGTCAGGCCTATGCAAAGCCGGCGGCGGAACTTCCCCACGGACCCTGCTTTGCTTGCCTCGCGCCTGAAATCCAATAGCATGTTTGCCCCTCTGGTCGTTGATATTGAGATAGTCGGCGGTGAAAATCTTGAATCAGCCCAGGCTGTGCCAGCGCCGGTCGAGATAGACGAGTGCATCGATATCGGCGCTCTCCGTCGCACAGGCCACGTTTCCCTCCAGCAGAGTGGCGGTGACGAGCGTTGCGCCCTCGACGGGCGTCGTGCCTGTCAATCGGGCGCGGAACCAGGTTTCGACGCTGCGGTAGCGCGGCTCCCCGGTGGGCAGGCGCTCCCAGTCGATCCCGGAGCCGAAGCGGTCGGCGCCGCTGCTGGCGCAGAGGCGGGCCAGTTCCTGATCGGCATAGCGCAGGAAGTGAACGACGATCGTCTCCGCTTTCACGATCGCCTCCGAGGCGCGCGACGAAGAGGACAGCGAAAAGGCGACCACCGGCGGCGCGGCGCAGACCGAAATCAGCGAACTGACGGTCAGCGCGACGGGTCCGTTCTCCGTGTCGGCGGTAATGATCGCCACGCCCGCCGGGTGGCGGCGGAAAGCGTCGCGGAAGGCGTTTGTCATCGGACGTGTCTGGGTCATCGTGGACATTCCTGATCCTGCGTTTCCTGATCCTGCATCGGCCCGTAGCCCTCTCCGAGGATGCCGGCAGGGGCCTGATGGCGGCCGGCGACGAAATCCGCCAGATCCCGGCGAACCTCGGCGCTCAGCCGTTCGAAATCGTCTGCGCGCCAGCCGTGGAGCATCGGCGCGTCATGCCAGTCGCCGGCGTTGCCGAACTGGAACGGCAGATCGAGGCAATGCGCCGCACCCAGCTCCGGCAGACCCGCCAGCGCCGCAAATGCGCGCGATGTCACTGTGCAGCCCCGTTTTCGGGCCGATGCGGCAATGTCTTGCGCGAACCGGCCGAACGTCTGCCACGACGCGAGCGCGATGGTTTCGGTCCGATCCGCCGGCCAAGTGGCGGGAGAGGGCGGACAGGCCGGCTGTGCCGGGGTCTGAAGGCTGCGCGGGGCGCGAAGGGTGGCGGTTGCCTCGGCCGAGCCGGAGGGGTGGGGTGGCAGGAAAACCGACATTTCGTGCCACGTGATCCGCACATGGAGTGCGCGGACATGCAGCGGTCTGTCCGCACCGGCATCCTCCGTGGGCCAGACGGGCAGATACATCGGCGGGATCGCTCCCGGATTTTGCGGCGTCCGCGCCAGAACCTCTCCACCGGCCCGCAGCAGCGCTTCTGAAGCCGTCTCGTCCGCCCGCCCCGGAAAGGTGGCCTCGGCCACCTTTCCGGTAAAGGCGTGACGGTATGCGGGAGTCCACGGCGTGATCTGCGGGATGCTCAACAGCGCGGCCTGCCGGAACAGCCCCCGCGCCGCCGGCAGGCCGGCCAGCGCCCACGCATACCAGGCGCCGGCCGACTGGCCGGCAAGGGTTACCCTGTCCGGATCGCCGCCGAAGTCCCGGATACATCGCTGCACCCATTCCAGTGCGGCGAGCAGATCGCCGATCGGGCGATGGCCGTCGCCCGGCCCCTTGTCCTCAAGATGCCCCGCCGGACCAAGGCGATAATTCAGGGTGACGACGACCATCCCGCCGGCCGCCAGCCGTTCGCCGCGATACCAGCGCGCCGCGCCGCCGCCGCTGACCCAGGCGCCGCCGTGGAGGAACACCAGCACGGGCAGGCCGTCTGCCCCTTCCGGAGTCCAGACATTGAGATAGAACGCCTCATCACGCTGCGGGTTCTCGCGGATGCCCGGCCCCATCACCCGCTCCAGCCGGCTGGGCAACTGCGGAAAGACCGGCACGCCGGTCAGTTCCGCCGTTTCGAACTGGCCTTCCGCGGGCGTGACCGGGGAACGGGGATTGCCGGGTTGCGACAACCGCCCATATCTGAGGCCGTAATAGCACTCGGCGCCGTTTCGCAGCACACCCAGGGCAGTTCCGCGCCGAAGGCTGTGTCGGCCGTCATTCTCCGCAAGGTTCGGCATCGGCCGCTCCTGAAGCAGTTTCAGCAAAAGTGGACGCCGCTCTCGCGCCCGGAGTTGCATCGCAAAAATGGTCTAGACCAGCGGTGTCGGCGGAGCCACGCCAAGGATCGCCGCGCCGCCGATCTCGTAGCAGAGCGGGCTCGCGGCGATGGCATGGCGCACGCCCGTGTTCACGTCGCGCCACAGGCGGCCAAGGGGGTTGGCCTCGGCGAAAAGCGCGGTGCCGTGCAGCCAGGCGATGTCGTTCATCGCATCGGCGAGATTGTGAGTGGCATGGGCACAGCAATTGCGGATCATGGCCCGGTCCTGAAGCGACAGCGGTGTCGTTCCCTGCGCGGCGGCGTCGATGGTGTCGGCGGCGCGCTGCAGGAACATCTCCGCGGTGTCGATTTTCGCCCCTGCCGCGCCAATGCCCTGAACGAACGCGCCGGAGGTGTTCTGCGGCTGGTACTTCGAATAGGTCACAGGCCGTCTCGACGATGCCTGCGCCGTCAGTTCGAGCGCTGCTCTCGCCGC
Organism: Pseudochelatococcus lubricantis; assembly: GCF_042432495.1. NCBI lineage: Bacteria > Pseudomonadati > Pseudomonadota > Alphaproteobacteria > Hyphomicrobiales > Chelatococcaceae > Pseudochelatococcus > Pseudochelatococcus lubricantis. Next base: position 200,089 of record NZ_JBHLXC010000001.1, read on the forward strand.
GCCGAGCGGACCCGAGATGATGACCGTCGGAAACATCGAGACCGGCGCGAGCCTCTGCAGGAAATGCGAATCCGCCGCCGCCTCGAAGCCCGGGCCGAGCAGGGTCTCTGCCCGCACCACCTGATCCGCCGGGACCCATTGATCCCGGGCGACGAAATTGTTGCTGCCGGTGCCGCGCATCCCGATCGTGAACCACGTATCCTTGATATCGTACTGATCCCTGTGCAGCAGCACGTAGCCGGGCTCCTGCGGCGCATCCGGGCTCTCGCGGATCTGGACGACGCCGATGGCCCATTCCGAATTCAGGATGTTGGAGCCGAACGGCCACTCGCCCGTGACGCGATAGCCGTCGCGGTCGCGCACCGCGGTATTGCTCGATCCGACGATGACCGAGGCCATGCGCACCGGCCTGCCGTCGCAGAAAACCCGGTCGCGCGACGATTGCGGAAAACGCAGCGTCAGAAGCGACGAGACACTGGAGATGACCGCAATCCAGGCCGCGTTGGTGCAGTATTGGCCGATGGCGCTCGCTACGTCGAGCAGCATCCGCGCGCCGCCTTCCTGCCCGCCGTTTTGCGCCAGCGTATTGATGCCGAAGACTCCCGTCGTCTCAAGTGCCGCGAGCGAGGCATCGGGAACGCGCCGCTCCCGGTCGGCCTGCGCCGCGTTTTCGTGCAGGATGGGGCCGATCTCGTGCACGCGGGCAATGATCTGGCTTGTCTGTTCGTTCTTGTAAGCGCTCGACATCCTGTTCCCCTCAGAAACCGAAGGCCTTGTTGACGGCGGCAAGATCCATGACCTCGCGCACCTCGACAACCTTGCCCCCACGCACCGTCATCACGTCGACGATCTCAAGTTTCACCGTATTGCCGTTCCGCAACGTGGCGGATTCCTCCAGTTGCAGGATGCCGACGCCCTTTTCCTCGTCGGCATAGAGCCCCTTCAACTGCATATCGAGTGTGCCCGGCCAGAAGGCCTGCGCCAGCCCGTCGAGCAATTCGCCGAAGAATCCGTCCCAGCCCCGATATGTTTTCGCGATCGGGCTGGTTCCTCCCACCACGGTCCAGATCAGATCTTCCGAGACGATTTGCTTCAGCGCGGCGTGGTCACCGGCACTGTGACCTTTCCAGAAGGCCTCGACCGTCTCCCTCACGCTCATCATACGCTCTCCTCATCGATTTTTATTTCCGCAAGGCATGCGGGGGCGGTACCCGGCCATGAGGCCGGACCCGTATCAATGTGTTGTTCTTTTTGGAAGCGGTCGCGGTGCCCTCGCGGGGCGTCCTGCCCGAACGTGGCTCAGACGAACTGGATTTCGTGCTCGGCACCCAGCCGGACGACCTCGGCTGGATCGCTCAATCCGCTAATCGCGATCATGTAGTCATACATCCGGCCGGTCGGGGAAACGACGACCAGCGCCCGTGCCAGCGCGTCCGAGCGGTTGTAGAGCGCGTGCGCGATACCCATCGGCAGGGAGACTGTGTCCCCGGCGCCGGCGTTGATGGTGCGGCCCTCCAGCTCGAATTCCATCACACCTTCGAGAATATGGAGGATCTCGTCCTGCGTCTCGTGGACATGTGTCGGCACGAAGCTGCCCGGCCCGAATTCCGCATGCATGAGCAGCGACGACGGCGTCAGATGCAGGGGCCGGTAGGGTTGGCCCAGAATGGTCCACTTCTGGCCCTTGAAGCTGTCGTCGCCGGCAACGATGCCTTTGCTGAAATCCATGATATTGCTCCCGTTTTCGATAGAAAGCCCCGATCGGGTGCCAACTGTGGCGTGAAACGCACGGCTGCGCCGGCGTCGCGCATTGCCCGAGGCAATTCCCCGATATTTCAAGCTGAAACCTTTATCCCCTTGACGAACGTCTCGTGCGGACGTTTTTATATGGTTTAAGCTGAAACTATATGCTCCCGGTCGTCTATCCGCTCGCTGCAGGGAATGTACGAATTATGCGGGAAAACACCTCAACAACCCACGGCACGCATGCAACGCCGATCGCCCGCCATCTCCTTTTCCAAACCACGGATATCGACGAGGCGCGTGAGAGGGTGGGCAGTGTGTTCTGCTGCCATAATATCGATTACGCCGGCCGAAGGCGGCAGCTTTCATGCAGGCAGAATTTCGTTTCCATGGGCCGGCTGGCGCTGAGCTACATCACCTATGGCGAAGACGTGGAGATCGATGCCGGGGAGCCGGGAGGCTGGTTCATGGTGCATTCCATCGACCGCAGCTCCTGCGAAATGCGGGTGGGCGGGCGGGATCTCGTTGCGGCACCCGGCATGGATGTCATCAGTTCCGCGACGCTGGGGCTGAAGATGAAATGGGCGGCCGCCTCCGCCCAGCTCGTCCTCAAGGTCGAGCGCCCGGCGCTGGAACAGCATCTGGCGTCGCTGCTGAACGACAGCGCGAGGTATCCAATCGAGTTCCTGCCCGATCCGGCGACCGGCGCCGGACGGGATCCCGGCTACCGGCGGCTGCTCGACTTCATCACCGCGGAAGCCGAGCAGGACGATACCTTCTTCCGGTCGCAGCGGGGCGGGCGGCATCTGGAAGAAACGATCATGACCATGCTGCTGACCGGGTTTCCGAACAACTACTCGGCTGCGCTGGCGGCGCCGGTCAGCCCGGCCGCGCCGCGGCACGTCCGTCTGGCCGAGGACTTCATGGCCGCGCATATGGGGGATGCGATTTCCGTGGGTGACGTCGCCGCCGCCGCCGGCGTGAGCATCCGCACGCTGTTCGAGGGGTTCCGGCATTTCCGCGGTACGACGCCCATGGCGGCGCTGCGGGCCATGCGGCTGGAAGCGGTGCGGGGCGAGCTGCTGGTTGCGGCGGGCAGGGCCACGTCCGTCACCGACATCGCCCTGAAATGGGGGTTCATCAACCTCGGCCGGTTCGCCGAAGCCTATCGGAAACGCTACGGCGAACTGCCGTCGCAGACTCTGCGGCGCGTCTCCTAAAGCGAATTCTGATCGATCAGATGGAATAGAACAGTTTGCATTTTTCCTGTGACGCCGGACGCAGTCGACACGGATTGCACTGTCGAGGATCGGCAGCGCAACAGGTGGCCAAAATCACCGGCCAGCCGATCCCGCGAGGTTTCGTCAGGAGTTCTGATGCGCCCGCGGATCGCCGCCGCCCGCTACTCCCTCGCCGGTTGTCTGAAGAACTCGCGCGGTTCCCCCGCCAGCGAGAGCAGCCAGTCGACGAAATGCCGCGTCGGCGTGGCGACCGACTTGACGGTGGGCCAGACCAGATAGAAGGAGGAACCAGTCTTGACGGGCGTCATGAACGGGCGCACGAGGCGGCCGGAGTCCAGTTCGTCCTGCAGGATGTCGATCTGGCCGATGGCGAGGCCAAGGCCATCCCGCGCCGCGCCATAGGCGAGGAGCGAGCTTTCGAAGATCATTCCGGGCTCGTCTGGCAGGCGCTGATCCGCCGCGTGCGCCCACAGATCCCATTCGCGGCGGCGGTACTTGGCATGCAGCAGCGCCGCGTGCGCCAGATCCGCTCCGGACCGGAACCCGTTGAACCGCTCGGCATAGGCAGGGCTGCAGACGACGTCGATCGTCTCGTCGAACAGCTTGCGGCAGCGCGCGTCGCCCCACTCCCCCTGACCGAGCTGGAACGCCAGATCCAGATGAGTGCCGCGGAAATCCAGCGGCTGCACGGTCGTGTCCAGGCGCACGGAATGGCCGGGATAGGCGTCGTAGAAGCGGCTCAGCCGTGGCGAGAGCCAATAGTGCACCAGCGTCGGATAGATGCGCAGGTGCACGACCATCTCGCGCTCGTTGCGCAGCACGCGATGGGTGGCCATTTCCAGATCGTGGAACAGGCCGATGATCTCCCGGCTGAAGGATTTCCCGACCTCCGTCAGCTTCACAGACCGGGCCCGGCGCTCGAAAAGCTGCACGCCGAGATAGCCTTCGAGAATGGCGATCTGGCGGCTGATCGCCACCTGGCTGATGCCCATGTGGTTCGCCGCCGCCGTAAAGGTATGATACTGCGCCGCGATCGCAAAGGCCCTCAGCGGGTTCAGCGGCAGGTTGCGGTACTGTTCTGCCATAACTTTTGGTTTCCCATGCTAGACCACAAGCATCGTTATCGCCGCAGCCCAGTTCGGTCAAACTGAGTTTGATCGGTGCGGAAGGGGCTGAGGAAACAGATGGATTTCAAACTTACCGAAGGGCAGCAGATTTTTTTCGATTCTGTCCGCAAGTTCGCCTTGTCCGAGCTGGCCGAAGGGGCATCGCAGCGTGCGCAGGCCAGGGAATATCCGTGGGACGTGGCGCAGAGATGCGCGGACATGGGGCTGCTGGGGATCGCCTTTCCCGAGGCCGATGGCGGAGCCGGCGGCTCGCTGGTCGACTCCGTGCTGGCCATTCGCGCCGTGGCCGAGGTCTGCCCGAAATCGGGTGACGTGATTCAGGCCTGCAATTTCGGCCCCATCCGTACCTTCGTGGAATATGCGACGCCGGAACAGAAGAGGCGCTTCCTGCCGGCGCTTCTTTCCGGCAAGGCGCTGATCTCGCTGGGCATGTCGGAGCCGGAAGCCGGTTCGGCGGTCACCGAGCTGACCACCTCGCTGACACCGGACGGCGACGGCTGGCGTCTGAACGGATCGAAGATTTTCGGCACCAACAGCGTCGAGGCCGGCGTCTATCTTGTCTATGCCCGTTTTGGGCCGGGCACGCACGGCATCGGCTCGGTTCTGGTCGAGCGCGGTATGGAAGGCTTCATCATCGGCAACCCGTCGGAGTTCATGAACGGGGAATCCTGGTCGCCTCTGTTCTTTGACAACGTGTTCATTCCGAAGGAAAATATCCTGCTGGGCGAGGGCGGCTTCAAGAAACAGATATCGGGCTTCAATGTCGAGCGGCTGGGCAATTCTGCGCGGGCGGTGGCGGTCGGGCGCCACGCCTTCAATCTGGCGCGCGACCATGCGCTGGTGCGCAAGCAGTTCGGCCGGCCGCTGGCGGAGTTCCAGGGGCTGCAATGGAAATTCGCGGATATGGAGCTGAAGCTGTCTGCGGCGGAGTTGCTGTTGATGCGCGCGGCCGTCAACGCAGCCGATGCGCCGGACGGCCTGCCCTCGGCGCAGGACACCGCGCTGGCCAAGCTGGCGTGCAACGAGGCCGGGTTCTTCGCCGCGAACGAGGCCGTGCAGATCATGGGCGGGCTTGGCTTCTCCGGGGAAAGCACCGCGCAATATTGCCTGCGCCGCACGCGGGGCTGGATGATCGCGGGCGGTTCGCTGGAAATTCTGCGCAACCGCATCGCCGAGGGCATCTTCGATCGCCGCTTCGATCAGCGCGGAGGCCGCAAGTGATACGCCACGACGATGCGAGCCTGCTGAAGGCGCTGATCGCGCCCGAAAGCGTGGCGTTGGTGGGGGTTTCCGGCTCGTCGGGCAAGCTGACGGCGCGCCCGCTGGAGCTTCTGCAGGCGAACGGCTGGCAGGGACGGGTCTATCCGGTCAACCCGACCCGGGACGAGATCGGCGGGCTCAAGGCGTACAAGTCCGTCCGGGAGCTTCCGGAAGGCGTCGATCACGCCTACATCCTGCTGAACGCCGATCCGGCGCTTGAGGCGCTGGAGGATTGCGCCCGCACCGGGGTGAAGGTGGTCTCGATCCTGGCCGACGGCTTTGCCGAGGCGGGAGAGGAGGGCCGCCTGCGCCAGGAGCGGCTGGTGCGCATCGCCGAGGAGGCCGGCATCCTGTTGATCGGGCCGAATTCCACCGGCGTTGTCGCCACGACACCGGGCTTCGTCTGCACCACCAACGCAGCCTTCCGCGCCGGGGGTATCACGAAGGGAAGGCTGGCCGTGCTGTCGCAAAGCGGCAGCGTGATCGGCACTATGCTCTCGCGCGGCAAGGCGCAGGACACGGGCTTTTCGGTCCTCGTATCGACCGGGAACGAGGCCACCGCCGGAGTGGGCCGGCTGGGGCAGTTGCTGCTGGACGATCCGGGCACCGACGGCTTCATCCTGTTTCTGGAGACGATCCGCGATCGCGAGGCGGTGGCGGCCTTCGCGCGCGGCGCGCGGGCGCGTGGCAAGCCCGTCGTGGCCTACATGATCGGCCGCAGCGAGGAGGGGCAGGCGCTGTCTGTGTCGCATACCGGCGCGCTGACCGGCTCGGCCCGGTCGGTGTCGGCCTTCCTCGCCTCGGTCGGGGTTCGCGAGGTCGAGGCGTTCGAATCGCTGATCCCGGTGGCGCGCACCCTGTCGCGGCTCGTGCCGGTGCCGAGCCGCCCGAGGTCGGTGACGGTGGTGTCCACGACCGGCGGCGGAGGCGCGATGGTGATCGACCAGCTTGCCCTGCGCGGCGTGCCCATCGCCGGCCTCTCGGATGCCTCGCGCGCGAAACTGACGGCGCAGGGCATTCCGCTCGGCCACGGCAAGCTGGTGGATGTGACGCTCGCCGGCACGCGCTATGACCGAATGAAGGAGGTCGTCAGCACGCTGATGGCGGACCCGGAAACCGGCATGCTGCTGGTGGTCATCGGCTCCTCCGCACAGTTCAATCCCGAGCTTGCCGTGGCGCCCATCGTCGATGCCCGTGCCGATGCGCCGGCAGGCGCGGCTCCGGTGCTGGCGTTTCCGCTCCCTCACGCGCCGGAAAGCCTGACGATGCTGGAGGCAGGCGGCGTGCCCGCGTTTCGCACCGTGGAAACCTGTGCCGAGGCGATCGCGGCGCTGTTCGCCCCGGTCCCCGACGTCGAGCCCGTGGCGGCGGCGCTCCCCGCCGAGGCCGAGGCGCTGATCGCCGTGCTCGTCCCCGGCACGCAGGACGAGACAACCTCGGCCCGGGTGATGCGGGCGCTGGGTGTGCCCGGCCCGCTGTCGGTGGTGCTGGCCCCGCACGCCGAACTGCCGGCCGATCTGGGCATTCCATATCCGGTGGTGGCGAAACTGGTTTCGGCCGATTTGCCGCACAAGACCGAGGCCGGCGCGATCCGCGTCGGGGTGACGGACCGCGCGGCTCTGATGCGGGCGATTGCCGACATGAAGGCCTCGGCGGAGGCGCACCGTCCCGGCTTCCGGCTTGAGGGCATCCTGATTCAGGAGATGTGCCAGGGCCTTGGCGAGGCTCTGATCGGCCTGACGCGCGATCCGGTGGCCGGCCCGATGGTGACGGTCGCCATGGGCGGCGTGATGACCGAAATCTACCGCGACAGCGCCGTGCATCCCGCGCCCGTCGACATCAACGCAGCCCGCGCGATGATCGCCCAGGTCAAGGGGTTCGCGCTGCTGTCGGGCTATCGCAACCGGCCGAAGGGCGATCTTGAAGCCCTCGCCCACGCGGTCGCTGCCGTATCCGCACTCGCCGGCGCCGCAAGGATTCAGGAGGCCGAGATCAATCCGATCCTCGTGCGTCCCGAGGGGGAAGGCGTCGTGATGCTCGATGCGCTCCTGTCCGTAGTCACTGACGGCCTTTAGAATCTGTCCTGTTTACGTTGATACATGACAGATTCCAGGTTCCTTATTTTAAGCGAATTCTGATTGGAGCGCGTCTTAGACCAGAACCGCCACCTTGCTCTATCTCTTTGCCCTTTCGTCGGATTTATCCGGGAAACGCCGCTCGTTCCCCGGTCCGGCGCAGGATGCACGGGCTGCGTGAGAAGGGGGAGCCGAGGGGTACGGCGTCGTCAAAAAATAAAACGGGAGGGTAGGTAATGTCCGTCAAGGATGTTCGCGATGTCATCGGCGGCACGCTGCTGATCGCGGTCGGCATCGCAGCCGCGATCGCCGCATCGGGATATGGCATAGGCAACGCCAGAAACATAGGACCGGGCTTCTTTCCAGTCATCCTCGCCGGGCTTCTGGTGCTGACCGGCTGCGGGATCGTCGTTTCCGCCGTGGATTTCAAGGGAGGCGTCTCCCCGGCACCGCCGATCCGGCTGGATGCGTGGCATCTGTGGTGCCTTGTGGTGGTTGCGGGCGGCTTCGTGTTGTTCGGCCTGCTGCTGCCGGTGGCCGGACTCTTCCTGACATGTCTTGTCAGCATCGCTGCGGTCGGGGCCGGGTCGCGGCTGCTGACGCCGGTGGGGGCGCTGGCAACCGCGGTCGTGCTGGCGGCGATCGCGGTGGTCCTGTTCCGCTACCTTCTGGATCTGCAGGTGCAAGCCTGGCCCTGGGGAGGTTGACGGGTCATGTGGGACAATATCATCCTCGGTTTTTCCGCGGCGGGAACGCTGGCCAATCTGGCCTATGCGCTGGCCGGCGCCCTGCTGGGAACGCTGATCGGCGTGCTGCCGGGCCTTGGACCGCTCGCCACCATCGCCATCCTGCTGCCCTTCACCTATGGGCTGGAGCCGCTTTCGGCGCTGATCATGCTGGCCGGCATCTACTACGGCTCGGCCTACGGTGGCTCGACCACCGCCATCCTGATGAGCCTGCCGGGCGAGACCGCCTCCACCGTGACCGTGCTCGACGGCTACCAGATGGCGCGCAAGGGCAGGGCGGGCGTCGCCATCGCCACGGCAGCCATCGGTTCCTTCGTGGCCGGGACGTTCGGCACGCTGCTGATCGCCGCCTTTGCCGCGCCTCTGACGCGAATAGCGATCGACTTCGGCCCGAAGGACTATTTCGCGCTGATGACGCTCGGCCTTGTCGGCGCGGTCTCGCTGGCCTCCGGCACCATGCTGAAATCGGTGGCCATGGTCGTGCTGGGGCTGCTGCTGGGGCTGGCGGGCTCGGATTCCAATACAGGCGCCCTGCGCTTCACCTTCGGCTTGCAGCAGCTCTGGGACGGCGTCGACTTCATCGTGCTGGCGGTGGGCCTGTTCGCTTTCGGTGAAATCTACTCCACCCTCGCGAACCGCGATGAGCCCGATGCAAAAACCAACCCGATCAACCGTCTCTGGCCGGATCGCGAGGATTTCCGCCGCATGTTCGCGCCGATCCTGCGCGGAACCGGGATCGGCTCGCTGCTGGGCGTGCTGCCGGGGGCCGGCATCTCGATGTCCTCCTTCATCGCCTACAGCGTCGAAAAGCGCGTGTCCCGCCATCCGGAAGAATTCGGCCAAGGCGCGATCGAGGGCGTCGCAGGGCCGGAATCCGCGAACAACGCCGCCGCGCAAACCGCGTTCATCCCCACGCTGACGCTGGGTATTCCGGGCAGCCCGGTGATGGCGCTGATCCTTGGCGCGCTCATGATCCACAACATCCAGCCGGGCCCTAACGTCATGTCGTCACGGCCCGAACTGTTCTGGGGGCTGATCGCCTCGATGTGGATCGGCAACCTGATGCTCGTCCTGCTGAACCTGCCGCTGGTCGGTATCTGGGTCAAACTGCTGAGCGTGCCCTATCGGCTGCTGTTCCCCGGCATCGTCATGTTCAGTTGCATCGGCGTCTATGCGTCGGGTTTCTCCTCTTTCGACCTGTATCTGACGGCGGTTTTCGGGGTGCTCGGCGTGGTTCTCAAGCTCCTCGGTTTCGAGCCCGCGCCGCTGGTGCTCGGCTTCGTCCTCGGCCCGATGCTGGAGGAGAACTTCAACCGCGCTCTGGTGCTGTCGGACGGCGACCTGCTGACCTTCGTTGACAGCCCGCTGCCGCTGGCGATGCTGGGCCTCGCGGTCTTTCTGGTCGTGCTGATGGTCATGCCCAAACTGCGGGCGAAGCGCGCGGTCATGTTCGCCGACGAATGACGGATCGGCTGTCGACAGGTTCCGGGCGCGGCAGCTTGTGGCCGCGCCCGTTTTTCTTTTCCGGCGAGGGAGCGAGAAATGAAGATGCACAGCAGCATCCGTTATTCCGGCGCGGATAGGCCCTGGCTTTTGCTGGTGCACGGCATGCTGACGAATGCGCGCCACTGGCTGCCCAACCGCGGGGGCCTCGGCCGGCATTTCAACCTTGTGCAGGTCGATCTGCCCGGCCACGGGAACAGCCCGCCGCCAGCGGAGGTGAACAGCCTGACGGCGGACAGCCTGATCGGCGGGCTCGACCGCATCCGCACGGAGCTGGGCATCGGCCGCTGGTATGTCTGCGGGCAAAGCTTCGGCGCGGGGCTGACGCTCAACTACGCGCGGCGCTATCCGGACCGGGTGGTGGCGCAGGCCTTCACCAACGCCCGGGTCGTGCTGCGGGAGAACGACAGCCCGCAGGAGCGCGCGTCCCGTCTGTCCCGGCTGGAGACGCTGCGGCGGGAAGGCGTGGCGGCCCTGCGGCGCGAGTATTTCCATCCCCGTTTCGCCAGACGCTTCCGACCCGATCTGCGCGACATGCTGTGCGCTGACGCCGAGCGCATCGATATGCCGACCTATACGCGCATCCTCGGCGAGGTGATGCCCTCGCTTTCGCTGCGGCATGTCGTGGATTCCGCGCCGAAAGTGCCGACCCTCCTGGTCAACGGTCGCCACGAACGCGCCTTCCAGCCCTTTCGCGCGGAGCTGGCGGCGATCTGGCCGCGGATGCGGATCGTCGATCTGGACGGAGGCCATTCGATCAATATCGAGAACCCGGAAGGCTTCAACGCCGCATTGATCGATTTCTTCACGGGGCATGCGATATTCGCTGAAGGTCCCAATTTAGCATAACAAAGAGTTAGGCATGGGTGACCGGAGCCAAGTTGAGCGTTTGCCTTAAACGCATTTAACTCTGGAGTCACGAGGAGCGGGCGAAGCCCTGAAGAGGCCGGCGCCCGCCGGGGGGAAACATGAATACGATCGAAAGGTCGCCGCTGCGGCGGTGGCAGGACCATTTACGTGCCGGCGAACTGGCCTATCAGTTCAGCCCGGATGCCGGCAGGGCGGTGTTCTATCCGCGTCTGGCATGCCCCTTCGGCGGCGTCGCGCCTCTTGAATGGCGCATCAGCGGGGGGCTGGGCACCGTCTATTCCATTTCGTGCGTCCATCCGGCGAAGGGCGATCCCTATCCGGTGGCGCTGATCGATCTGGACGAAGGTTTCCGCATGATGTCGACCGTCGAAGGCGCCAGCGGCGATCCGGCCGAGATTGGCCGGCGCGTGCGTGTGACCTTTCGTCCGGCGGAGAGCGTGGACGATCTCCCCCTGCCGGTTTTCGTCTGGGAGGGCGTGCAATGAACGCAGTTCCGAAACGGGGCGGCAGCGCCATCGTCGGCGTCGCCGAGAGCGATCTCGGCGTGGTGGCGGAGGGTACGACACCGCTCGATCTGATGGCGCAGGCCGTGCTGGCCGCGCTCGCTGACTGCGGGCTGGCGCTGCGCGACGTCGACGGCGTTTTCTGTGCCGCGAGCCAGCTCCGGATGCCGACGATCTCCCTGTGCGAATACATGGGCATCCGTCCGCGCTACTTCGATTCCAGCTACATCGGCGGAGCGTCGTTCCAGAGCCTCGCGGCCCATGCGGCGCTGGCGCTTGAGGCGGGGCTGTGCAACGTCGCGGTGATTGCCTATGGCTCGACCCAGCGCAGCGCACGGGGCAAGTTCACGCCGCAGCGCGACATCAACGACTACGACGGGCTGTACAATCCGCGCCTGCCCGTCACCGGCTATGCGTTGGCGGCGGCCCGTCACATGCATCTCTATGGCACCACACGCAGCGACCTCGCCGACATCGCGCTCGCGGCCCGCGGCTGGGCGCAGCTGAACCCGCGCGCCTTCGACCGCCGCCCGCTGACGCGCGAGGACGTGCTGAACGCGCCGATGGTGTCATCGCCTTTGGGCGTCAGGGACTGCTGCCTCGTCACGGACGGCGGCGCGGCGGTGGTCATGGTGCGGGCCGACATGGCACGCGGCCTGCGCAAGGCGCCGGTTTACCTGCTCGGCGCTGGCGAGGCCGAGGAACACCATTCCATCAGCCAGATGGCTGACCTGACCGAGACCGGCGCGGCGCGCTCCGGTGCGCAGGCCTATGCCATGGCGGGGCTGGCGGCGAAGGACATCGATGTGGTGCAGGTCTATGACGCCTTCACGGTCACCACGCTTCTGTTTCTGGAGGATCTGGGCTTCTGTCCCAAGGGAGAGGGCGGGCGCTTCGTGCAGGATGGCGCCATCGCGCCCGGCGGCAGGCTGCCGGTGAATACCTCGGGCGGGGGATTGTCCTACTGCCATCCCGGCATGTTTGGCCTCTTCACCATGGTCGAGGCCGCCCGGCAGCTTCGCGGCGAATGCGGCGACCGTCAGGTCGCCGGTGCCGAAACCGCCATCGCCCACGGCAACGGCGGCGTTCTGGCCGGGCAGGCCACGCTGATCCTCGGCAACTCTTCAACCCTCTGACGGAACGGACAAGCTATGACCGTGAAACTGCTGCAAGACAAAGTCATCCTCGTGACCGGCGCAGGCCGGGGGGTAGGGCGCGAAATCGCCCTGTGCGCCGCCCGCAACGGCGCGAAGGTGGTCGTCAACGACCTCGGCGCCTCGTTGGCCGGCGAGGGGCAGGACGCCAGCCCGGCGCAGGAAGTGGTGGATCTGATCCGCGCCGACGGCGGCGAGGGCGTGATCAACGGCGACAGCGTCGCCACCGCCGAGGGCGCGAAGCGCATGGTCGACGACGCGATCGCGAATTTCGGCCGGATCGATGGCGCCGTCCACAGCGCCGGCATCCTGCGCGACGTGATCTTCCACCGCATGACGCCGGAGGATTTCGAGGCCGTCCTGCGCGTGCACCTCTTCGGCGCCTTCAATGTTTCCCACGCCTGCGCGCCGCATTTCAAGGCGCAGGAAGGCGGCGCCTTCGTACACATGACGTCGACCTCGGGGCTGATCGGCTCCTTCGGGCAGGCCAACTACGCCGCCGCCAAGATGGGCATCGTCGGCCTCAGCCGGGCCATCTCGTTCGACATGGCGAAGTTCAGGGTGCGGTCGAACTGCATCGCGCCCCATGCCTTCAGCCGGATGATCGAGACCATTCCCGGCAAGGACCCCGAGGAGCAGGCGCGCGAGATGGAAAAGCGCCGCACGAGAACCCGTGCCGACCAGATCGCGCCGCTGGCGGCCTTCCTGTGCTCGGACGCGGCTGCGGGGATCACCGGCCAGATCTTCGGCGCGCGCGGCAACGAGGTCTATCTCTACAACCAGCCGCGCCCGATCCGCACCATGCACCGCGACGACGGCTGGACCGTGGAGGCGCTGGCCGAGCGCCTGCCGAATGCCTGGGCTTCCGCCTTCACGCCGGCGGAGCGCACCAGGGACGTCATCGGCTGGGACCCGATCTGAGAAAGGACGGCCCGATGGCCCTGAACGTCGACGCACTGGAAGCCTGGGCCTTTCCCCGGCTCGAACAGGACTATACCGACAAGGATACGATGCTTTACGCGGTATCCCTTGGCTTCGGTCAGGACCCGCTGGATCCCGCGCAATTGCCCTTCGTCTTCGAAAACGGCCTGACGGCGGTGCCCACCATGCCCGCCATCCTGTGCCATCCCGGGCGATGGACGGCCGATCCGGCGCTGGGTGTCACCCTTAGCAAGGTAGTGCACGGCGAGCAGCGGGTCTTCCTGCATCGGCCGCTGGCCCCCGTGGGGCGGCTCTACGCCCGCGCCCGCGTGGCGGCGGTCGAGGACAAGGGGGAAAAGGGCGCGGTCATTCATGCGGCCCGCACCATGTTCGACGCGCAAACCGGCGCGCCCGTGGCCTCGGTGCTGCATTCCTCTTTCTGCCGGGCGGACGGCGGCTTCGGCCGCAGCTTCGGCCCGGTTCCACGGGCCACGCCCTGCCCGGAGCGGATCTCCGATTATGAGGTGGATGTGGCGACCCGTCCGGAACAGGCGCTGATCTACCGGCTGAACAGCGACTGCAATCCGCTGCACGCCGATCCGGCCTATGCCGCCAAGGCGGGCTTCGACCGGCCGATCCTGCACGGGCTCTGCACCTACGGGCTGGCGGTACGGGCGTTGTTGCCAACCGTGGCCGACGGCGATGCCGCCGCGATCCGCTCGGTCGAGTGCCGGTTCTCGCGCCCGGTTTTCCCCGGCGAGACGGTGCGCTTCGAGATCTGGAGCGAGCGAGACCGGGCCCATTTCCGCGCCCGTGTGGAGGCGCGGAACGTCACGGTGCTGGATGCCGGCTGCGCCCTGCTGGGCGACGGTCACCCGGCCCCCGGCTACGCCCTTTTGGAGGAAAGCGCATGAGTCTGCCCGAGGCCTTTCGCGGCCGGCTGCGGCTGCCCGTCATCGCGTCGCCGATGTTCCTTGTCTCAGGCCACGAACTGGTCGTGGCGCAATGCAAGGCCGGCATTCTCGGTTCTTTCCCGTCGCTGAACGCCCGGCCGGAAAGCGAGCTGCAGGTCTGGCTGACGACGATCCGGGAGGCGCTCGCGGCCCACGACGCCGCCCATCCCGAAGCCCCCGCCGCGCCCCACGCGGTGAACCTGATCTCGAACAGGTCGAACGCGCGTTTCGATCACGACGCGCAGGTCTGCATCGACAATGAGGTGCCGCTCCTGCTGACCTCGCTGTCGCCGCCCGGCGATCTGGTCAAGGCCGCGCATGGCTACGGCGGGCTGGTGTTTCATGACGTGACCACGGTGCGCCATGCCGAAAAGGCGCTGGAGCAGGGCGTCGACGGGCTGATCCTCGTCTGCAACGGCGCGGGAGGACATGCCGGCACGGCAAACCCCTTCGCCTTCTATTCCGAAGTACGGAAGTTCTACGGCGGCACCATCGTTCTGGCCGGCGCGATAGGCACCGGCGGGGCTATCCATGCCGCGCTGGGGCTTGGGGCGGACATGGTCTACATGGGCAGCCGCTTCATTCCCGCCGCCGAAAGCCGTGCCCCCGGCGACTACCGCGCCATGGTGATCGAGGCCGCCCTGAAGGACGTGATCTACACGCCCTTCTTCAGCGGGCTGCCGGCGAACTATCTGCGGCAAAGCATCGTGGCGGCGGGGCTGGATCCCGAGGAAGTCGCCGCCGCCAGCCGCGACAAGAGCCGCTACCAGGCGGGCGCCCGCTCCGGGGCCAAGGCATGGCGCGACATTCGCGGCGCGGGGCAGGGCGTGGGTCTGATCGACCGCGTCCAGCCCGTGGCGGAGATCGCCGATCAACTGGAACAGGAATGGCATGCGGCCGAGGCCGCCGACGATGCTGCCCGCGCGCTGCGGGCCGGCTGGCTGCGCACGGGAGGACGATGATGGGCCTGCATCTGGAAAAATCCGACGGCATCGGCCGTATAACCTTCGACACGCCCGGCCGCCGCAACGCGCTGTCGCCCGAGGAACGCTACGAGATGGCCGACATCGTCCGCGGCCTGCGCTACGATCCGGAGGTGCGCGTGGTGCTGATCCGCGGCGCGAACGGCGATTTCTGCGCCGGTGCCGATGTCTCACGCATGGGCAAGGATACGCAGGGCAGTGCCCGTGCAAGGATGCAGCGCGGCGTCTGCGGCGTCGCCCGAGAACTGGCGGCGCTGGAAAAGCCCGTTGTCGCGGCGGTCTCCGGCGTCGCGGTCGGCTTCGGCTGGTCGGTGGCGCTGGCCTCGGACGTGGTGATCGCCACGGAAACCGCCCGCTTCTCCATGATCTTCTCGAAGCGCGGTCTCGCGCCGGATGGCGGGGCGATCCATTTCCTGATCCGCCATATCGGCCAGCTGCGGGCCAAGGAGCTGGCCTTCTCCGGCCGCATCCTCCCCGCGCCCGAGGCGCTGGGCATGGGGCTGGTCAGCCGCGTGGTCCCGGAGGACCGGCTTGAGGTCGAGGCGGAGGACTATTGCCGCCAGCTTCTGGCGATGCCCACGCTCGCGCTCGGCATGACGCGGCATCTCTTTGAAGTGGCGACCGCGACGGATCTGGATACCTATCTGGATATCGAGGCTCATACCCAGTCTTTCCTGAACCAGAGCGAGGACTACAAGGAGGCCATCCGCGCCTTCATGGAAAAGCGCCCCGGTGTCTATCATGGCCGCTGAGGGGAAGGACATGCCCGGCGCCGACCCGGATTGGAACGGTATGCCGGAGGCGGAATTCCGCGGCATCCTGAGCGCCTTTATCGAGGATGAGTGCCCGGCCGGGCTGCGCCACTATCCGCACCGTTTTCCGGCCGAAACCACGATGCCGTGGTACAGGGCGCTGCACCGGCGCAACTTCATCGCGCCCGGCTGGCCGGTGGAATACGGCGGGATGGGGCTTACGCCCGACCGGCACCTCATCTTCATCGAGGAGATGGAATCCGCCGGCACGCCCTGGCTGCATGATGCCGGGGTGCGCAACCTCGGCCCGGCGATCATCGCCTGGGGCACGCAGGAACAGAAAGCCCATTACCTGCCGAAGATGCATGCGGGCGAGCATATCTGGTGCCAGGGCTATTCCGAGCCTGCCGCCGGGTCCGACCTCGCCAGCCTGCAATGCGACGGCCGGATCGAGGGCGGCCGTCTGATCATCAACGGCCAGAAGATCTGGACGACCTCCGCCCATGTCGCCAGCCACATGTTCGCGTTGATCCGCACCAACCGTTCCGGCCCCAAGCAGGAAGGCATCAGCTTCGTGCTGATCGACATGCGGCTGCCCGGCATCACCGTGCGCCCCATCGAGAACCTGTCCGGGCATCCGGACTTCTGCGAGGTGTTCTTCGACGATGTCTCTGTCGGCATCGAGTGCATTCTGGGAGAGCCCGACAAGGGCTGGGCGGTGGCGCGCTCCCTGCTGGGATTCGAGCGCATCTGGGCCGGCTCGCCCAAACGGGCGCTGAAGGTGCTGCTGGCGCTGCGCCGCCAGATGGAGGAGCGCGGGCTGCTGACCGGCGACTACTGGCGCGACCGGCTGGCACAGGCGATCTTCGACACGCAGGACGCGCAGGACATGTACGCCGGCTTTGCCGATCTGGTGCGCAGCGACGGCAAGGTGGGGGTCGAGATCTCGGCCCTGAAGATCTGGTCGACAAGCGTCTTCCAGCGCCTGTCGGAGCTGCTTCTGGAAGTGGCCGGCAGCGATGCGGTCCTCGCCGGCGAGGGAGCGTCCGACCTGCTGGCGCCCTATTACGAGAGCAGGGCGCCGACGATCTTCGCCGGCACGAACGAGATTCACCGCAACATTCTGGCGCGCTCGGTCCTGGGCCTGCCGAAATCTGACTAGAGGCTGGCGATGACAGTTCTCGACAGGGAAACAGCCACGCTTCTGCGGGATGCCGTGGCGAAACATGCCGAACGCCATGCCGATGGCGCGGCAATCCGGTCTCGGCGGGCGACGCTGCCGGGACCGCGCGCCGCCGAGCTTGCGGAGATGGCGCAGCAGGGCTGGCTGGCGCTCGCCATGCCGGAAGACGCCGGCGGACTCGGCATCGCCGCCGCCGCCGTCGTCGCCGAGGGGCTCGCGGGCTGCTTCACCTCGGATCCGCTGGCCGGCCTGTTCCTCGCCGGGCGAGTGCTGGCGCTCACGGGGGCGGAGCCCGACCTGATGGACGGGCTCGCCGCAGGCACCGCCCAACCGGTGCTGGCCTGGCAGGAAGGGCCGCAGGACTTTCCGCTACCTTCGGCGAAGACGATTTGTGCCGGCGGCAAGGCCAGCGGCGGTAAGGGATGGATCGCCGGTGCGGCCGGCGCCAGCCATTTCATCGTCAGCGCCAGCGACGACGGCGAGCCGGTGCTGGTGCTGGCGGCGGCGGATGCGCCGGGGCTCGTCCTGACGCAGCAGTTCCGCGCCGATGGCTCGGCCATGGGGCGGCTCGATCTGCGCGACGTTCCGGTCCGTGAACTCGCCCGTGGCGAGGCGGCCGCCGCAGCCCTGCGGCGGGCGCTCGACGAGGGCTCGGTTCTCGTTGCCGCTGAACTGATGGGCCATATCGACCGGATGATGGCGCTCACGATCGAGCATCTGAAAACCCGCCGCCAGTTCGGCAAGCCCATCGGCGCCTTTCAATCGCTGCAGCATCGCGCGGCGGACATGTTCGTGCGGCAGCGGCTGGCGCGCGCGGTGCTGGAGGCCGGGCTGTCGCGGCTGGACGCGCTGCCGGACGCGGCGGCGCACGGGATGCAGGCTGCCCGGCTGCGGGCGCGGCTGAACGACAGCGCCCTGTGGATCATGCGCGAAAGCATCCAGCTTTTCGGCGCCATGGGCATCACCGATGAGAACGACCTCGGCCTGCATGTGAAACGCTGCCTCAGCCTGATCGGCTGGCTCGGAAACAGCGCCGAACAACGCCGCTATTTCATGGATCTGGCCGCGCCCGGCGGGCGCCTGGCCGAAGGGGGGATTTAGATGAACGCAGAAATCAGACGGGCCGGGCTCGACGCCCTGTTCCGCCCCGGAAGCATCGCGGTGATCGGCGCCTCGGACGATCCGCGCAAGATCGGGGGGCGGCCGATCCGCTACATGCTGGAGGCGAAGTCGGCGGTGAAGGTCTATCCCGTCAACCCGACCCGCTCGCAGGTGCAGGGGCTGACTGCCTATCCCACGGCCGCCGCCATTCCCGATCAGGTGGATCAGGCGATCATCGCGGTGCCCGCGCGCCAGGCCGAGGCCGCCGTGGCCGATGCCTGCGCCGCCGGCGTGCGTTCCATCGTGATGTTCAGCGCGGGCTTTGCCGAAGCTGGGGATGAGGGTGCCGCCGCCCAGACCCGGATCATGAAGATGATCCGCGATGCCGGGGCGCGGATGATCGGCCCCAATGCCATGGGCTCGTTCAACACGGCGGACCGCGTCTTCTCGACCTTCTCGACCGCGATGGACCGGGGCACGCCCGCCGTGGGCCGGGTCGGCATGGTCAGCCAGAGCGGCGCGGTCGGGTCCTACCTGCAGAACCTGGTCATCAGCCGGGGCATGGCGATTTCCAAGTTCGTGGCAACCGGCAACGAGGCCGATGTGCAGGCCGCCGAATGCCTCGAATGGATGGCGCAGGACCCCGATACCGACGTGCTGATGCTCTATATGGAGGGCTGCCGCAACGGGCCGGCCCTGATCGGCGCCCTGCGCACCGCCCGGCGGATGAAAAAGCCGGTGATCGTGTTCAAGGCAGGCCGCACGGAGGCGGGCCAGACGGTTGCTGCCTCGCATACCGGGGCGCTGGCGGGTTCCGTGCAGGTTTTCGACGCGGTATTGCGCGAGGCGGGCGTGTACTCCTGCCAGACGCTGACGGAAATGGTCGACGTCACCTACGTTTGCGCGCAGGGCCGCCTGCCCGTCGACAAGACGCTCGCCATCGTCACCGTCTCGGGCGGCGTGGGGGTGATGTCCACCGATGCGGCGATGGAGGCGGGAATCGCGCTGCCGCCGGTTTCCGAGGCGACGCTGGCCGAAATCCAGAAGGAACTGCCGCTGGCCGTGGGGCTGAATCCGGTGGATACCACCGCGCAGACCGTCGGCGACCGGGCCATGCTGACGCGCGCGGTGGAGCGCGTGCTGCGCGACCGCCCCTTCGGTTCGGCGATGCTGTTCTTCGCCAATGCCGGGCGCAACGCCCGCGACATGGAAATCCTGGCCGGGCCCCTGCGGGCGCTTCGCGCGGAGTTTCCGGAAACGCAACTGGCGCTGTGCGTGCAAACCACGCCGGAATTCCGCAGCCAAATCGAGGGACTGGGCTATCTGGTTTTCGAGGACCCGGTGTTCTGCGTCAAGGCGCTGGCAGCGGCGGCCGAGCTGTCGGCCGTGCGGCGGCGCCCGCTGGTCACGCCCCAGATCGAGGCGCTTGCCCCGGTTGCGCTGACGTCCTCGCCGGACGAGGCCCGGTCCAAGGAGCTGCTGGCGGCGGCCGGGCTGCATTTCGCGCAGGAACGGGTGGCGGCCAATGCTGACGAGGCCGCTGCGGCGGCGGAGGCCATGGGTTATCCGGTTGTGCTGAAGGTGTTGTCGCCGCAGATCGCTCACAAATCCGAAGTTGGCGGCGTTGCGCTGAATTTGGCTGACGCCACGGCGGTGCGGGCGGCCTTCGACCGTGTGGTTTCGAATGCTGCCGCAGCGGCGCCAGCGGCGGACATTCGCGGCGTGACCGTGGCGCAGATGATCCGGGGCGGCACCCAGACCATCATCGGCGCGCATCGCGACCCGACATTCGGGCCGGTGGTGATGTTCGGCCTCGGCGGCATCTATACCGAGGTGCTGAAGGATACGGTTCTGCGCACGGCGCCGGTCACGCACGAGGCGGCGCTGGAGATGATCCGCTCGATCCGCGCCTTCGCCATCCTCGACGGCGCGCGCGGGCAGGAAAAGGCCGATCTGGACGCGATCGCCGGGGCCATCGTCAGGGTCTCCCAGTTCATCGCGGCGCAGGGTCCGGAGGTCGAAAGCGTCGAGATCAACCCCTTCATCGCCCTGCCGGAGGGCGGAGTCGGCGTGGACGCCCTGATTCATGTGAAGGCCTGAAGGCCGCCGTTCCGCGCGGCGGCGGTCGCATAACCGCAGCTTATCGTCACGCGACGAGATGTCATTTGCCAGGCGGCATCGCGAGGGCCCTACATGGACTCCGCAGCCGACTGGCCGCGAAACGGACGATCGCACGAGACGATCGCCGGAGGAGGAGATACCCGAATGAAAGCCGCTTTCAAGTCATGGATCGTGGGCTGCGGGCTTGCGCTTTGCGCAGCCCTGTGGGGTGGCCAGGCCTCGGCCGACATCGCCTCGCAATCCACGATCCAGATCGTCGTGCCGTTCAACCCCGGCGGCTCGACCGATCCCTTCGTCCGCTTTCTGGCGGAGGAACTGCAGCACAAGCTGGGCAAGCCGGTCGTGGTGATCAACAAGCCCGGCGCGGGCGGCGTGGTCGGCACGGCCGAGGCCGCGCGCAACTCCGGAGACGGATCGACGCTGCTGTTCTCCAGCTCGTCGTTCCTGACGGGGCCGGCCTACAATCCGAACGCCGGCTACGATCCGGTCAAGAAATTCAAAGCCATCTCGGTTCTTGGCTTCAACGAGTTCATGATCATCGGCTCGCCCGCCGCCGGGGTGACGACGATCGACGATCTCTTCGCCAAGAACAAGGCGGGCAAGATCGTCATGTCGACGGCCGGCGTCGGGTCATCGACGCACTTCGTCGGGCGGATGGTGTCGAACGAGCTGGGCCTGAAACCGAGGATCCTGCATATGAAATCCTCGGGCGAGGCGATGATGGAAGTCATCGCCGGCCGGGCGGATTACTACGTCGGGTCCGTCGGCTCCTCGGCGCCGTATCTGAACAACAATCAGGGCAAGGCGGTGCTGTATCTGGGCAAGGGGCGCCGCCCGGAATTTCCCGAGGTGCCGTCGGCCGCCGAAAAGGGCTTTGCCGAGGTCGAGGCGGCGCAATGGTTCGGCTTCTTCGCGCCGGCCGGGCTCAGCGACAAGGATGTGACCATGCTGAACCGCATGGTAGCGGAAATCATGCTGTCCGAAAAAGGTCGGGAGCTGACGGCCAACCAGGGCGTGCGGTTTGAAGACTGGGATGCCGCCGCGTTCCAGGCCTATATGGCCAGGGAATTCGCGAACTGGCAGGCGCTGGTCGCCGCCGGCATGGAGTGACCCTCCCGCCGATGGCAACGCTGCCTCCGTGCGGAGGCAGCCGCCCACCGCTCAGTCGTTCGACAGAATCCACTTCGCGATCACGGGCCAGGTTTCGGCGATGGTCTTGTGGCCCATGAACAGCCCGATATGCCCGCCGGGAACGAGCGCCGAGCTGATCTTTTCAGGCGGCGTTCCGAGCAGATCCTTCGCGGCGAACACCTGTTCGCGCGTCGTGATGTCATCCGCCTCGCCCGCCAGCAGAAACGCCGGGCAGGTGACGTCGCCCAGCTTCAGCGTGCGCCCGAGGCCGGTGAACTGGCCTTTCGCGAACCGGTTTTCCTTGAACAGCAACCGGATCGCCTGAAGGTAATAGGTTCCCGGCAAATCCAGCGGGTTCTCGTACCAGCTTTCGAAATGCTTCGTCCGCTCGACGTAGCTCTTGTCGTCCAGATGCTCATAGAGCGTGACGTACTTGTCGATATATTGCTTGTCGGGATGCATGTTCTTCCAGCCCGCCAGCATGAACTTGCCGGGCATGCGCCCCTCGCCCAACGCGACCATCTCTTCATAGGCCGCCAGCGGCATGGCATGGGCAAGCTCGCGGATCGGGCCGTGGCCCGCGTCCGTGTCGATGGGCGCGCCCGCAAGCACCAGGGAGGCGATCTTTTGCGGGAACCGGGCCGCCATCATGGCCGAGAGCCAGCCGCCCTGGCAGAGCCCCACCAGATGCACACGCCCGCCCAGGTCGTCGATCGCGGCATTCAGCTCCGCCAGATAGGTGTCGATGGAGAAATAGCGCATCTCGGGTGTGGCGCTTTTCCAGTCAGTCACCCAGACGGCAGGAGCCCCCGCCGCCAGCAGCGCGGCGACAAGGCTTTGCCCCTCGCCGAAATCGGCGATGGTCGCCCCGTGCCCGGCGTAGGGCGCATCGACGAGGATCGGCGTGCCCGTGCTCGGTATACCTTGGCCCGGTGTACCCTGGCCCGGTGTACCCTGGCCCGGCGTGCCGAATTCCCGCAGCAACATGGTGGAGAGATCGAGCCGCACGGTGTTCTTCGTGTGCCATACCGGCGCCGGCGGATTGTCGATCTCTTCCGCTTCCTTCAGGAAGCCGAGCAGATGATCCGGAACCGACAAGGCGGCCTGTTCCGCCGCGAACATCGCCGAAAGTGGCCAGAACATCGGGACGCTGTGTTCGCCCGCGCCCTGTCCGGTCCGCCGTGCTTCAACTTTTTCAGCCATCGCCTGCCATCCCTTCGGTAAGGTTCCCCGCGCCCGGTTCATACTCTCCCCATCTGGTAGCCGCGGCAAGTTGCATGTTCGTGACGGAAACGTCTGTCGCCCGGCCGCTGGAAACTGTCGTGTTTACATTGAAACAGGACAGTTTCCAGTTTCCTTATGTTGAGCGAATTCTGATCGATCAGATGATTCCATCTGATCGGAATGCGCTCTAGCCCGCCTTGCCGCTTCTGACTGCGAGCGGCGCGCGGGAGCGGCTGCGGGCGGCGAGCGCGTTGCGGATCGCGAAGCTCGAATGGATGCGCGATACGCCGGGCAGCGTCGAGAGAATTTCCGTATGGACGCGCTCGAACGCTGCCGCGTTTTCCACCTCGACGCGCAGCAGGTAGTCGGCCGAGCCTGTCATCAGATAGCACTCGCGGATCTCGGGATGCTTGCGCACCGCCGTCTCGAAGCGGGTGAGATAGTCCTCCGTCTGCCGTTCTAGCGTGATATTGACGATGACCGCCATGGTGGTTTCCGGCAGGGCGTGGTCGATGATGGCCGTGTAGCCCCGGATCACGCCGCTGTGTTCGAGCTGCCTGATCCGCCGCAGGCAGGCGGAGGGCGACAGGCCGACTTCCTCCGCGAGCCGGGCGTTGCTCATGCGCGCGTCGAGACGCAGCAGGCGGATGATGTTGCGGTCGATGGTGTCGAGACCGGTCATGCAGGAACCTTCCGTTTTGACGTCGATTATTGCACAAATTATCCAATAGTGAAATTTTCAGGCGCACTTTGCGCATCCATTGCGTGATCCTTGCGCTAGATTCGATGCGTTTTGCAGGTGGCCCGCTGTCGCGGCGGCAACCCCGGTGCCGAGGTGTTTCATGTACGACGACGTTTCTCCATCCCTCGCGCGGGAGATTTCCTGCGGCGTGCTGACGATCGATCTCGATGCGCTGGCGCGCAATTACCGCGCGCTCCGGGCGCGGCTTGAGGGAGGCGCCACCGGCGCCGTCGTCAAGGCGGATGCCTATGGCCTTGGCGCGCAGCGGGTTGCACCCGTGCTTTACGATGCCGGCTGCCGCGATTTTTTCGTCGCCCATCTCGGCGAGGCCCTGAAGCTGCGGCCCGTGCTCGGGCACGACGCGCGGCTCTTCGTGCTGAACGGCCTGCTGCCCGGCGCGGAAGGCCTGTGCGCCGATGCCGGCATCGTGCCCGTTCTCAACTCGCTCGAACAGGCGGCTAACTGGGCCGCGACGGCGCGGGAGCGCGGGCGGGAGCTGCCGGCGGTTCTCCAGTTCGACACAGGCATGTCGCGGCTCGGGCTTTCCGGCGGCGAGGTGCAGGCCCTTGCGGCCGATCCCGCGCTGCTCGCCGGGGTGCGCCTCGCCTATCTGATGAGCCATCTTGCCTGCGCCGACGAGCCGGGCAATCTGCAGAACGCCGATCAGCTCGCAGTCCTGCACCGCTGCGCCGCGCTGTTTCCGGATGTGCCTCTGTGCTTTGCCAACTCCGGCGGCATCTTCCTTGGCGCCGGCTATCACGGTGCGTTGGCGCGTCCCGGCATCGCGCTCTACGGCGGCGTTCCGGCTCCGGGGGCCGACAACCCGCTGTCGCCGGTCGTGCGGCTCGACGTGCGCGTGATCCAGACCCGCACGGTGCCCGCCGGCGCGCGCGTGGGCTATGGCGGCACCCACATCACGGCGGGCGAGACGCGCCTCGCGACGATCGCGGCGGGATACGCCGATGGCATCTTCCGCCACCTGAGCAACCGCGGCGCCGTCTATTTCGGCGGTGTGCGGCTGCCGATCGCCGGGCGCGTGTCCATGGACAGCATCACCGTCGACATCTCAGCGCTGCCGCCGGGAACGCTGCGGCTGGGCAGCCTCGTCGAGGTGATCGGCCCGCACCAGACGCTGGAGGACATCGCCGGGGCCGCCGGCACCATTTCCTACGAAATCCTGACCAGCCTCGGGCGGCGCTATCATCGTGACTATCCGCGCGCCGGCACGGCAACGGAAGAAAACAGGGGAACCGCATGAACATCGTCATTCTCGGCTCGGGCGTGATCGGCGTCACGTCCGCCTATTATCTCGCGAAGGCGGGCCACAAGGTCACGGTGCTCGACCGCCAGCCCGGTCCCGCGCTTGAGACGAGCTTCGCCAACGCCGGCGAAATCTCGCCCGGCTATGCCTCGCCGTGGGCCGCGCCCGGCATTCCGCTGAAGGCGCTCAAGTGGCTGTTCATGAAGCATGCGCCGCTGGTGATCCACCCGGTCGCCGCGCTCGCCTCCTGGCGCTGGATGTTCGCCATGCTGTGGGAGTGCTCAGAGGAGCGCTACAAGATCAACAAGGGGCGGATGGTGCGCCTTGCCGAATACAGCCGCGACAGCCTGATCGCGCTGCGGGCGGAGACGGGCATCGCCTACGACCACCGCACGCAGGGCACGCTGCAGGTGTTCCGCACGCACAAGCAGCTCGACGGCGTCGCCAAGGACATCGCGGTGCTGAAGGCGGACGGCGTGCCGTTCGAGGTGCTGGACGCGGCCGGCTGCGCGGCGGCGGAGCCGGGCCTTGCGCGGGTGCGGGACAAGATCGTCGGCGGCCTGCGCCTGCCGAACGACGAGACTGGCGACTGCTTCAAGTTCACCAACGAACTGCACCGGATTTGCGAGGGGCTCGGCGTCGAGTTCCGCTTCGGCGTCGATATCCGCCGCCTGCGGGTGGCGGGAGACCGCATCGCAGCCGTCGAGACGGCGACCGGCGACATCAAGGCCGACCTTTTCGTCGCCGCGCTCGGCAGCTACGCGCCGGGGCTGCTCGCGCCGCTCGGCCTGCGCCTGCCGGTTTATCCGGTGAAGGGCTATTCGATCACGCTGCCCGTCGTCGACGAGGCGCGCGCGCCGGTCTCCACGGTGATGGACGAAACCTACAAGGTGGCGATCACCAGGCTAGGCGACCGCATCCGGGTGGGCGGCATGGCGGAGATCGCGGGCTTCAACCTCGATCTGCCCCAGGCGCGCCGGGAGACGCTGGAACATTCCGTCGAGGACCTCTTCGGCGGTGCCGGCGACCGGAGGCAGGCGACCTTCTGGACCGGTCTGCGGCCGATGACGCCGGACGGCACGCCGGTGATCGGCCCCACGCGCTACGCGAACCTCTTCCTTAACAGCGGCCACGGCACGCTCGGCTGGACCATGTCCTGCGGCTCCGGCCGCGTGCTGGCCGACCTGATCGGCGGCACGAAGCCGGACATCGAGACGGCAGACCTCGCGCTCGACCGCTACGGCGCATGAGCCGCTGAAGCGCGCCGGGCGCTACCGCCACATGTCCCGCATGCGGGCGGCGACATCGATGCGAACCTGCTGCGCCTGCGGCCCCGGCACCTGTCCGGGCGCCGCGACAGTCCACGCCCTGCACTCGAAAAGCGACAGCAGCGGCGGCGGAATGAAGCGCGTGCGCGAAGCATAGACGTGGCGGTCGCCGGTCGCTGACTGGCCGTGCGTGAAGAAGCGCTGCGGCACCACGAGCGCGAGCCTGTCCCGCGCCCGCGTCATCGCGACATAGAGGAGCCGGCGCTCCTCCTCCACCTCCTCCGATGTGCCGACGCCGAGATCGGAGGGAATGCAGCCGTCGACCGCGTTGAGCACGAACACGGACCGCCACTCCTGCCCCTTGGCGGAGTGAATGGTGGACAGGATCAGATAGTCCTCGTCGCGCAAGGGCGGCCCGGCCTGTCCGGACGTCGCGTCCGGCGGATCGAGGGTGAGTTCGGTCAGGAAGCGCTCGCGCGAGGGGTAGCCTGCCGCGATATCCTCAAGCTGCAGGAGGTCGGCCTTGCGCATCACGGCATCCTCGTCGTGGATGCGTTCCAGATACGGCTCGTACCAACTGCGGACCTGGCCGATTTCTCCCGGCCATCCGGCGCTGCGCGCGCGCAGGCCCGAGAGCAGCGCGACGAAGCCCGGCCAGTCGGCCGCCGCGCGCGGCGGTCCGGAATGCCCGGTGAGCGCCGCGAAGGGATCGGAGCTGCCGGCCATGGCGTCGAGCACAGCCTGCGCCGACGCCGGCCCCACGCCGGGCAGAAGCTGCATCACCCGGAAGCCGGCCACCCGGTCGCGCGGATTTTCGGCGAAGCGCAGCGCGGCGAGCACGTCCTTCACATGGGCCGAATCCAGAAACTTCAGCCCGCCGAACTTCACGAACGGGATATTGCGGCGCACGAGTTCCACTTCGAGCGGCCCGCTGTGTTGGCTCGCGCGGAACAGCACCGCCTGATCCTTCAGCCGCATGCCCGCCTCGCGGTTCTCCAGCACCTCCGTCGCCACGTAGCGCGCCTGGTCTCCCTCGTCGCGAACGGTCACGAGGCGCGGCCGCTCGGCGGCTTCCCGGTCTGTCCACAGGTTCTTGGTGAAGCGTTCCCGCGCGAGATCGATGACGCCATTGGCGGCCGCCAGAATCGGCTGCGTCGAGCGATAGTTGCGGTCGAGCGTCACCACATCGGCGGGCGGCGAGAACGTCTTCGGGAAATCGAGGATGTTGCGCACCGTCGCGGCCCGGAAGGAATAGATGGACTGCGCATCGTCGCCGACCACGGTAAGGCCGCTGCCTGCCGGCTTCAGCGCGGTGAGGATCGCGGCTTGCAGCCGGTTGGTGTCCTGAAATTCGTCGACCAGCACATGGTCCCAGCGCCCGCCGATGGCGGCGGCAAGCGCCGGCTCGCTCATCGTCTGCGCCCAGTAAAGCAGCAGGTCGTCGTAGTCGAGCACGTTCTGCGCCTGCTTGGCCTCGACATAGCCGGCAAACAGGTCGCGCAACTGCGGCTCCCACGCCGCGGCCCACGGAAAGTTCGCCCGCAGCACGTCGGCGAGCGGCGTCTGCGCGTTCACCGCCCGCGAATAGATCGCCAGACAGGTCGCCTTGGCCGGAAAGCGGCTCTCCGTCTTCGAGAAGCCGAGTTGATGGCGGACGAGGTTCACGAGGTCGGCGGAATCCTCGCGGTCGTGGATGGTGAACTGTGGATCGAGGCCGATGTCGGCGGCGTGTTCGCGCAGCAGCCGCGCCCCGATGCCGTGGAAGGTGCCGGACCACGCCAGCGCATCGGCAAGCGCGCCGGCCTTCCCGTCCGGCACGCCAGCGCAAATGTGCTCCACCCGCCGCCCCATCTCGGCGGCTGCCCGGCGGGAGAATGTCATCAGCAGGATGCGGCGCGGATCGGCGCCGTTGACGATGAGGTGCGCGACGCGGTGTGCGAGCGTATTGGTCTTGCCGGAACCCGCGCCGGCGATGATGAGCAGCGGCCCCCCGACCGCGCCGCCGGGAATGCCCACGCCGTGCTCAACGGCGGCTCGCTGCCTGTCGTTCAGTTTGTCCAGATATACCGCGCTCACCTCGGGCTCATCCCTGTCCGCATCGAGAATCAACGACCGTCCCCGACTATACGGACATTATCTGTTCTCATCGATCA
Source organism: Pseudochelatococcus lubricantis (assembly GCF_042432495.1). NCBI lineage: Bacteria > Pseudomonadati > Pseudomonadota > Alphaproteobacteria > Hyphomicrobiales > Chelatococcaceae > Pseudochelatococcus > Pseudochelatococcus lubricantis. The sequence goes on from NZ_JBHLXC010000001.1 coordinate 228,104, forward strand.
TTCCACGCCGGAAGCAGTCTGTGCGGCGGATACGGCGATTTACGTGCAGATGGGCGGATGATATCAACGGTGCGCTGCCGCATGGCCAGACGGGGAGGACTTCATGTCGCTGGAGATCGTATCACAGGCACGCTGCTTCGGCGGGACGCAGTATGTCTACCGGCATCAGTCCGAAGCCACCGGCACGGCGATGCGCTTTGCCGCCTTTGTTCCGCCCGCCGCGGAGACGGAGCCCGCGCCGGTGGTATGGTTCCTCTCCGGCCTCACCTGCACCGAGGAAAATTTCACCGTGAAGGCGGGCGCGCAGCGCGTGGCGGCGCAGCTCGGCCTCGTCCTGATCGCGCCTGACACCAGCCCGCGCGGCGAGGGCGTGCCGGACGATCCCGACGGCGCGTATGACTTCGGGCTCGGCGCCGGTTTCTACGTCGATGCCACGCAGGAGCCGTGGCGCGCCCACTATCGCATGGCGAGCTACGTCGGCGAGGAGCTGCCGGCCGCGATCGCCGGTCTCCTGCCGGTCGATGTCAGCCGGCAAGGCATCACCGGTCATTCCATGGGCGGGCACGGCGCGCTGACGCTGGCGCTGAAGAACCCCGGCCGCTACCGCTCCGTATCGGCCTTCGCGCCCATCGTCTCGCCGCTCGACTGCCCGTGGGGCGAAAAGGCGCTCGGCGGCTATCTGGGGCCGGACCGCGCCGCGTGGCGGGCCTATGACAGCTGCGCGCTGATCGAGGATGGCGCGCGCGTCCCCGACATTCTGGTCGACCAGGGTCTCGCGGACGGCTTTCTCGACACGCAGCTCAAGCCGCACCTGCTGGAGGAGGCCTGCCGCCGGGCGGGCCAGCCGCTGACCCTGCGCCGGCACGAAGGCTACGACCATTCCTATTTCTTCATCGCCACTTTCATCGAGGACCATCTGCGCTGGCATGCCGAACGGCTCGGCTGACAGGCTTGAGCAAAACCCGCGCGCGAACGGCCGGAGACCGGAAGCGTTGGTATTGCGTCGGCCGGGCCGTTCCGCTGGTCAGCCGGCCGCGATGATCTTGTCCTGCGTCTTCGTATCGAAGTCGCTGGCGTCATGGCGCTCGTGCAGCTGCTCGGACGGATCGCCGCTCACGCGGTTGACCATGCGCCCGCGCCGGACGGCAGGCCGGGCGAGGATAGCGTCCGCCCAGCGCAGCACATTCTTGTATTCCTGCACCTGCAGGAATTCGGCCGCGCCGTAGTTCCAGCCCTTCGCGAGGCCGCCGTACCAGGGGAAGGATGCTATGTCGGCGATCGTATATTCGTCGCCCGCCAGATACTCGCTCTCCGCCAGCCGCCGGTCGATGACATCGAGCAGGCGCTTGGTCTCCATGGCGAACCGGTCGATGGCGTACTGAATCTTGACCGGTGCATAGGCGTAGAAATGGCCGAGCCCGCCGCCGAGATAGGGCGCGCTGCCCATCTGCCAGAACAGCCACGAGAGGCATTCCGCGCGCGCGGCGGTATCGGTGGGCAGGAAGGCGCCGAACTTTTCCGCCAGATAGAGCAGGATGGCACCCGACTCGAAAACCCGCACCGGCGTCGGGCCGCTGCGGTCCAGCAAGGCGGGGATCTTGGAGTTCGGGTTGACCTTGACGAAGCCGCTGCCGAACTGATCTCCCTCGCCGATGCGGATCAGCCAGGCGTCGTATTCCGCGCCCTCGTGGCCAAGCGCCAGCAGTTCCTCAAGCAGGATAGCGACCTTCTGGCCGTTGGGCGTGGCCAGTGAATAGAGCTGCAGCGGGTGGCGGCCGACAGGCAATTCCTTCTCGTGCGTCGGGCCGGCGATCGGGCGGTTGATGTTCGCGAACCGGCCACCGTTGTCCTTGTTCCAGGTCCAGATCTTCGGCGGCGTGTATTCGGCGGAATCGGTCATGTCCAAACTCCAGGGATTGCGTCGCACAAGGGAAGGTATGGCGTGCCGCGAACGGTATCTCCCGATCCCGGGGCAAGTCAACGTCGGCGGCGGCCGGGCGGCGATGCCGCTGCTTCTTCCCGTGTCCGGGCGCACAAGGCTGGCCGGTCATCACGCCGAGGGCCGGGAGAACACGTAGGCGACGCCGGCGAGCATCAGCGCGGCCACGGCGATGGCCGAAACCGGCTCCGGCTCATATCCGATCCAGAACAGCAGGAAGCCGACGCTGCTGCCGGCGAGCGACATCAGCTTGGCCTGCCGCGGAACCGCGCCGCGCTCACGCCATTGACGCAGCAGCGGGCCGAAACGCGGATGGTCCAACAGCCAGCTCTCCAGCCTCTGGGAGGAGCGCGCGAAGCAGGCCGCCGCCACGATGAGGAAAGGAGTCGTCGGCAACACCGGAAGGAACGCGCCGATGAAGCCAAGCGCGACGAACAGGAGGCCGGCCGCAAGATAGAGACCGCGCATCGCGCACGCTCCCCTCACGTCCGCACGTGCTCGGGCCGGAAGCCCATGCCGATCAGCCGGCCGGTGAGGTGGGGCAGGAGGCGCGAACGGGCGATGGCACGCAGGAAGGCGGGCGGCCTGCCGCCAGTGGCGGCGCCCTCGCCGGTGCCGCGCTTGTGGCGCATCATGAGCTGGATCTTCTGCGTCGCCCAGGTCGGAAAGCGCCTGCGCGTCTGCACGGCGCGCAGGTGCGCGTCCGCCAGCGTTCCCTCGCGCAGCGGCCGCGCCAGGATATTGGCTGCGGCAATCGCGTCCTGAATCGCGAGATTGACCCCGACGCCGCCGATGGGCGACATCGCGTGCGCCGCATCGCCGATGCACAGCACGCCGGGCTTCCACCATTGCTCCAGCCGGTCCATGCGCACTTCGAGCAGATGGATATGATCCCAGTCGGCCAGTTCCTCGAAACGGTCGGCGGGAAGGGGCGCCACGGCGGCGAGCTTCGCCCGCAGCGCCGGAAGGCCGTCGCGCTTCACCTGCCCGAAGTTGCCCTTGCCGATTACATAGCCGACCTGCCAGTAATCGCCGCGGTCGATCAGGACGATGCCCTGGCTCGGGCCGGCGTGGCTCATGGCCTGCGGCGGGTCGTCGGCATGGCGCGACAGCCTCATCCACAGCACATCGACCGACGAGCCGAGGTCCGTGACGGCGAGCTTCGCCGCCCGGCGCACGACGGAGCCGCGTCCGTCCGCGCCCACGACGAGCGCGGCCGCGAGGGTGCGTTCCGTGCCGTCCGCATCGCGCAGCGTCACGCCGGTGATGCGCCCGTCCCGCTCGGCAAGGCCTGTGACCGCGCTGCCCATCATCAGGCGGAAACCGGGGAGCGCCCGCGCCTTGTCGGCGACGAAGGCGAGAAAATCCCATTGCGGCATGAAGGCGATATACCGGCAGCGCACCGGCAGGCGCGAGAAATCGGCGATGGTGGCGGGCCTGCCATCGATCTCCGCATGCAGGCTCGGCGCCTTCTGGTGCGGCAGGGTCAGGAATTCGTCGAGGAAGCCGAGTTCGTCCATCACCTCAAGCGTCGACGGATGGATGGTGTCGCCGCGAAAGTCGCGCAGGAAATCGCCGTGCTTCTCGACGACGGTCACGCGAACGCCGGCGCGGGCAAGCAGCAGGCCGAGCATGAGGCCCGCCGGGCCGGCCCCGACGATGCAGCAATCCTGATCCCGATCTTCCATCCCGCCCGTGTCCTCCGGCGTCTGCGGAGCCATTCGACGATGATGCGGCTGATGTCCTCCCGAAGCAACCGGGGCATAACGCCTCACGGGCTCTCCGGCGGCTGTGTCATCCCGGCGGGCGACGTTTGCCGGGCAGCCGATACCGCCTGCCGGAGAAGCCTTTCTTTCTCGCGGGCGCAGAAAAACATTCTTTCATGCGCCTGCGCCTGGCCGGATGATGGTGACCGGCGCGCCCGCTGATGACAGCAACGGCGCGTTCCGGCCTTCGCCGCACTCACCCCGGCCGCATTCAGAGGAGCCCCCGGATCATGACGATTTCCCGCCGTCGCTTCAATCGACTGTTGCTCGCGACCAGCCTCGCGGGCTTCGGCCTGTTCCGGCCCGGGCCGGGGCAGGCGCGGAGCGATGTCCCGATCCGGGGCGGGACGCTCAAATGGGCCTACACGCTGGAGCCCGGTTCCGCGCTTTTCGCCATCAATACGTCCTCGGGCACCGGGCAGGCCATCGGCCCGAAGGTCGTCGAAGGACTGTTCACCTTCGATTACGACCTCAACCCCGTGCCGCTTCTCGCAACGGACTGGTCGGTGAGCGGCGACGGGCTGCGCTATACCTTCAAGCTGCGTCAGGGAGTGCGCTGGCACGACGGGAAGGATTTCACGTCGGCGGACGTGGCCTTTTCCATCTTCCGCCTCAAGGAGGCGCACCCGCGCGGCAGTATCACCTACCAGAATCTGGTGGCGGTCGAGACGCCGGACCCGCACACGGCCATCGTCGTGCTGTCGAAGCCCGCGCCCTATCTCATCACGGCGCTGTCAAGCTCGGAATCGCCCATCGTTCCCAAGCATGTCTTTGAAGCGTTGCCGCTGCAGCAGGGCCAGACGCTTGCGACGGCGATCGGGACTGGGCCGTTCAAGCTTGTGGAGTGGGTGCCGGGAAGCCACCTGATCTTCGACCGCAATCCCGATTACTGGGACGAAGGCAAGCCCTATCTCGACCGGCTGGTGCTGCGCATCATCACCGATCCCGCCGCACGCGCCGCCGCCCTCGAAACGGGCGAGGTCGACATCGGCGCCAACCCCGTCGCCCTCACGGACCTCGGGCGCCTCAAGCAGAACCCCGATCTGGTCGTCGATGAAAAGATCTATGCCTATGCCGGCCAGCAGCAGCAGCTTTTCTTCAACTTCGACCGGGACATCTGGAAGGACCGGCGGGTGCGGCTGGCGGTGGCGAAGTCCATCGACCTGAAAGCCTTCGTCGACGTGGTCACCTATGGAACGGGCCTTGTTTCGCCGAGCCCGATCGCGGTGACGCTGAGCAAGTTCCACGACGCCGGCATCCGCCAGCATCCGTTCGATCCGGCGGCGGCGGAGCGCCTGCTCGACGAGGCGGGCTATCCGCGCGGCGCGAAGGGCTTCCGGTTCCCCGTGCGGCTGCTCTACAACACCTTCCTGGCGCCGAACTATGCCGATTTCATCAGCAACGCGCTGCGAACCGTCGGAATCGAGGCCGAGATCGTCAGGCTCGATCTGCCGACCTATCTGAGGACGGTCTACGGCGAGCGCAATTTCGACCTCACGATCGAGTCGCTGTCCAATCTTTTCGACCCGACGCTCGGCGTCCAGCGCGCCTACTGGAGCCGCAACATCAAGAAGGGCGTGCCCTTCTCCAACGCGGCGGGATACAGCAACCCCGAAGTCGACGCGCTGCTGGAGGCCGCCGCCATCGAGGTTGACGAGGCGAAGCGCCGGGAGCTTTGGGTGCGCTTCCAGAACATCATCCACGACGAGGCCGCGTCGGTCGACCTTATCGTCCCGGGCAGCCAGATCGTTGCCAACCGGAAGGTGAAGAATTTCGTCACCGGCGGGCAGGGCATCAACTGGAGCTTCGGCGACATCTGGATCGATCCCGGCGCGTGACAGGGGCAGGCGCGGCCCCTTCCTCAGGGTCGCGGAATTGCCCGCACGGGCACGTTGTCGATGAGGCGCACATCGCCGAGCCAGGCGGCGGCGAGCAGCCTTGCCGGCCGGGAGGCGTCGTCCACGACGGAAAAATCGTCCTCCGCGCGCAGTTCGAGATACTCGACCGGCCCGAAGCCCGCCTCGGCGAGCGCATGTCCGGCATCGGCGCGCAGCCGCGAAAGCGTGGCGCCGGCGGCGATCTCCGCCGCCGTGGCGGACAATACGCGCGCCAGCGCCGGCGCGGCCGCACGCTGTTGCGCATCGAGACGCAGGTTTCGTGACGACATCGCGAGTCCGTCGGCCTCGCGTACTGTCGGGCAGGCGACGATGCGCACCGGCAGGTCGAGATCGCGCGTCAGCCGGCGGATCACCTGAAGCTGCTGGTAGTCCTTCTCGCCGAATAGCGCGACGTCCGCCCCGGTTTGCAGCAGCAGTTTGGCGACGACGGTCGCCATGCCGTCGAAATGGCCGGGCCGGTGTGCTCCGCACAATCCCTCGCTGACGCCCGCGACCGATATCGTGGTGGCGAAACCGGGCGGATACATCGCCTCGACGCCCGGCGCATAGAGCAGGTCGACGCCGAGCGGCGCGAGCTTTGCGGCATCCTCCTCCTCCGTGCGCGGATAGGCGGCCAGGTCGCCCGCGCTGTTGAACTGCCGGGGATTGACGAACAGCGTGACGATGACGCGCCCGGCCTCGCGCCGGGCCGCCGCTACAAGCGCCAGATGCCCGGCGTGCAGCGCCCCCATGGTGGGCACCACGGCGACGGTGTCGCCCGCCGCCTTCCACGCCCGGACGGCGGCGCGCAGATCGGCGGGGGTGCGGACAATGGCGAGGCTCATCGAACGGCTCCGCCGGCAGGCGTCTGCGGGATATCGTCGAAGCTGTGTTCCGGCGCCGGGAAACGGCGCGCGCGCACGTCCTCGGCATAGGCCGCCATGGCGCATTCGGCATCGCGGGCAAGTTCCGCGTAGCGCCTGACGAAGCGCGGGCGGAAATCGGCGAACAGGCCGAGCATGTCGTCCACGACGAGGATCTGTCCGTCGCAGGCGGCGGACGCACCGATGCCGATGGTCGGCACGGGGATGGTTTCGGTGATGCGCCGCGCGAGCGGGGCGGTGATCTTCTCCAGCACCACGGCGAAAGCGCCGGCTTCCGCCGCCGCCGCCGCGTCGGCCAGCACACGCTCCGCGTCGCCGCCGCGGCCCTGCACGGTATAACCGCCGAAGGCGTTGACCGACTGGGGCGTCAGCCCGACGTGCGCCATCACGGGAATGCCGCGCTTCACCAGAAACGCCATGGTTTCAGCCATGTCGACGCCGCCTTCGAGCTTGACGGCGGCGCAATCCGTCTCGGCCATGACGCGGGCGGCGGAGGCGAAGGCCTGCGCCGGGCTTTCCTCATACGAACCGAACGGCAGATCGACCACCATGAGCGCCCGCTTGAGGCCGCGCCGCACCGCCTTCGCATGCAGGATCATCATGTCGAGCGTGACCCCGAGCGTGGAGGGCAGGCCATGCAGCACCATGCCGACGCTGTCGCCCACCAGCACGACGTCGCAATGCGCGTCGGCGAGCCGCGCCACCGGCGTCGTATAGGCCGTGAGGCAGACGATGGGCGCCGCACCCTTGCGCGCGCGGATATCGGGCGGCGTCAGGCACCGGGATTGGCTTGTCGCACTCATGAACTTGGCACCTCCCCTTGTTGACGTATTTGTGACGTTCGTTCCAGATAATCAAACCAGCGCCGCTTGTCACGCTTTCCGGTCGCGGATGGCGATCCCCTGCGTCAGATGCCGCTTTCCTTCACGGCCTGCATGACGACGTAGGTCGATGTGCTCGCCACGTGGGGCAGGCTCGATATCTTCTCGCCCAGCACGAGCCGGTAGGTCCGGATGCTGGTCGTGCGCACCTTCAGCAGGTAGTCGAAGGATCCCGCGATCATGTGGCATTCCTCGATCTCGCGAATCCGGCGCACCGCCGCGTTGAACTCCTGCAGCGCCGCCTCGCGCGTGTCGGTGAGCTTCACCTCCGTGAAGGCGATGTGGTCGACGCCGAACCGGTGCGGGTTGAGGACGGCGCGGAAACCGACGATGTAACCCTCGTCGATCAGGCGTTTCAGGCGTGCCTGGCAGGGCGTTTTCGACAGGCCGACGCGCGCCGAAAGCGCTGTGATCGACAGGCGCCCGTCGTCGCTCAGCGCCTCGACGATTTTCCGGTCGATCTGATCGAGTTGTGCCGTATCGATGGATTTTGCCATTCATTTTGCCTGTTGGTGAAGGAAACAATGGTGAAATTACCTTCTTTCATGCCTGATTCAAGTGAGAACGAAATGCCAGGCGATGGTATCGTTTCATGATCGGGGGCATCAACGACGGGTTGCACTTTCATGGCGAATATCCTGGAGGCCACGGCAGCGGTGAATGGCGCGGAGATACCCGTGCCGGGCGTGTTTGCGGCATTCGCGCCGGCCCTGCGTCCGCAAACGCCCTTGCGGCGCGCGATCACGGACGCCTGCCGGCGGCCGGAGACGCAGTGCCTTCCGCCACTGGTCGAGGCGGCGACGCTCGGTGACGAAACCCGCAGGCGCATCGCGGCGACGGCGACGACGCTGATAACGGCCCTGCGGGCCAAGCACAGGGGCGCGGGCGTCGAGGGGCTGGTGCATGAATATGCGCTCTCCAGCCAGGAGGGCGTGGCGCTGATGTGCCTCGCCGAGGCGTTGCTGCGCATTCCCGATCTGGCGACGCGCGACGCGCTCATCCGCGACAAGATCGCCGCCGGCGACTGGCGATCGCATCTGGGGGGCGGCCGGTCGCTGTTCGTCAACGCGGCGACGTGGGGGCTCGTGGTCACCGGCAAGCTCGTCGGCACCGTCAACGACGGCAGCCTCGCCTCCGCGCTGACGCGGCTCATCGCGCGGTGCGGCGAGCCTGTCATCCGCCGCGGCGTCGACATGGCGATGCGGCTGATGGGCGAGCAGTTCGTCACCGGCCAGACCATCGACGAAGCGCTGCAGCGCGCGCGCCGGCTGGAGGAAAAGGGCTTCCGCTACTCCTACGACATGCTGGGCGAGGCTGCGACCACCGCCGCCGACGCGCAGCGCTATCATGATGACTACGAGGCCGCCATCCACGCCATCGGCAAGGCTTCGGCGGGCAGGGGCGTCTATGCCGGGCCGGGCATTTCCATCAAGCTGTCGGCGCTCCATCCGCGGTACTCCCGCGCGCAGGCGGAGCGCGTGATGGGCGAGCTGCTGCCTCGGGTGAAGGCGCTGGCGCTTTCGGCGAAAAGCTACGACATCGGCCTCAACATCGATGCGGAGGAGGCCGACCGGCTGGAGCCGTCGCTCGACCTGCTGGAGGAACTCGCCCTCGATCCCGATCTCGCCGGCTGGGAGGGCATCGGCTTCGTGGTGCAGGCCTACGGCAAGCGCTGCCCCTTCGTGCTCGACTATATCATCGACCTCGCCCGCCGGGCCGGCCGGCGCGTCATGGTGCGCCTCGTGAAGGGCGCCTACTGGGACGCCGAAATCAAGCGCGCGCAGGTCGACGGCCTCGCGGATTTCCCGGTCTACACCCGCAAGAACCACACCGATGTGTCCTATATCGCCTGCGCCCGCAAGCTGCTCGGCGCGACGGACGCCGTCTTTCCGCAGTTCGCGACGCACAACGCACAGACGCTCGCCACCGTCTACCATCTGGCGCAGGAGGTGACCGGCAAGCCGTTCAGCGTCGGCCAATACGAGTTTCAGTGCCTGCACGGCATGGGCGAACCGCTCTATGAGGAGGTCGTCGGGGCGGACAAGCTGGACCGGCCGGCCCGCATTTATGCGCCGGTCGGCACGCACGAGACGCTGCTCGCCTATCTCGTGCGCCGCCTGCTCGAAAACGGCGCCAACGCATCGTTCGTGAACCGGATCGCGGACCCGGCCGTGTCGGTGCAGGACCTCGTCGCCGATCCCGCCGACATGGCGAGGGCGTTGCCTGTCATAGGGGAAAGGCATGAGCTGATCGTGCTGCCGGGCGACCTTTTCGGCGCTTCCCGCAGGAACTCCGCCGGCCTCGACCTGTCGAGCGAGACGACGCTCGCGGAACTCGCGGGGGTGCTGCGCGAGAGCGCTGCCGCCGGCTGGATGGCCGAGCCGCTGCTCGCGGACGGCGCGGGCGTCGGCACGGCCCGGGAGGTGCGCAACCCCGGCGACCGCCGCGATGTCGTCGGCCGGGTGGTCGAAACGTCCGACGCGGATGTGGCGCGCGCCACCGCCCTTGCGGCCGGCGCGGCGGAGGGTTGGGCGCGCATGCCTGTCGCGGAGCGCGCCTCCCTGCTCGACCGGGCGGCGGATATCATGCAGGCGCGCATGCCCGTGCTGCTGGGGCTCATCGCCCGCGAGGCGGGAAAGTCCATGCCGAACGCCATCGCGGAAGTGCGCGAGGCGATCGACTTCCTGCGCTATTATGCCGAGCAGGCGCGCGGCACCCTGACGCCCGCCGATGCGTCGGCAGGGGCACCGGCAGTGGAGCCACTTGGCCCGGTCGTCTGCATCAGCCCGTGGAATTTCCCGCTCGCCATCTTCACCGGCCAGATCGCGGCCGCGCTCGCCGCCGGCAATCCGGTGCTCGCGAAGCCGGCGGAGGAAACGCCGCTGATCGCGGCCGAGGGCGTGCGCATCCTGCACGAGGCCGGTGTGCCGCGCGGCGTGCTCCAGTTTCTGCCCGGCGACGGGCGCGTGGGCGCGGCGTTGGTCGCGGCCCCCGAAACGCAGGGCGTGATGTTCACCGGCTCCACGGAGGTGGCGCGGCTCATCCAGGCACAGCTCGCCGAAAGGCTGTCGGCGGCGGGCAAGCCCATTCCGCTGATCGCGGAGACGGGCGGGCAGAACGCGATGATCGTCGATTCGTCGGCGCTCGCCGAACAGGTGGTCGGCGATGTCATCGCCTCCGCCTTCGACAGCGCCGGCCAGCGCTGTTCGGCCTTGCGGGTGCTCTTCCTGCAGGAGGAGGTTGCCGAGCGCACGCTCGCGATGCTGAAGGGCGCGCTGCACGAACTCTCCATCGGCCGCACCGACAGGCTCGCCGTCGATGTCGGCCCGGTCATCACGGGAGAGGCGCGGGCGGCCATCGAGGCACATATCGAAAGGATGCGCGGCCTCGGCGCCGCCATCGAGCAGATCGACCTTGCCGGCGAGACGGCGCACGGCACTTTCGTGCCGCCGACCATCATCGAGATCGGATCGCTGGCGCAGTTGACGCGCGAGGTGTTCGGTCCCGTCCTGCACGTGCTCCGCTATCGCCGCGAGGACATCGATGGGGTGATCGACGCGATCAACGCCACCGGCTATGGCCTCACCTTCGGCCTCCACACGCGCCTCGACGAGACTATCGCGCACGTCACCGCGCGGGTGAAGGTCGGCAACGTGTATATCAACCGCAACGTCATCGGCGCTGTCGTGGGCGTGCAGCCGTTCGGCGGGCGCGGCCTGTCGGGCACCGGGCCGAAGGCGGGCGGGCCGCTCTATCTGGGACGCCTCGTCGCAACGCCGCCGCAGCTGCCGCGCGGACAGCGCACGCGCAGCGATCCGGCGCTGGCGGACTTCGCCGGATGGCTGGAGGCGAAGGGCGCGGCCGAAGAGGCGACGGCCGCGCGCCAGGCCGGCGAACGTGCCCTGCCCGGGCTCGAACTGGAACTGCCAGGACCGGTCGGCGAGCGCAACCTCTACGCGCTGCATCCGCGCGGGCGGATTCTGGTCGTCCCGCAGACGAAAACCGGCTTCATCCGCCAGTTGACGGCCGCGCTTGCCGCCGGCGACAGCGTGGTCGCGGACGCGGCCAGCGGGCTGGAGAGCACGTTCCGGGACCTGCCGGCAAGCGTCCTCGCGCGGCTTTCGTGGACGCGCGACGTGCCGTCCGCCTGCCCTTATGCGGGGGCGCTGATCGAGGGCGACGCGAAGCGCACGCGCCAGCTCGTCCGCGCCATCGCCGCGCTGCCTGGGCCGCTCGTGCCCGTGCAGGCCGCGACCGGCGAGGTGCTGGCCAGCAACCCGGACGCCTATTGCGGCCACTGGCTGGTGGAGGAGGTGTCGACCTCGATCAACACCGCCGCCGCCGGCGGCAACGCGATGCTGATGGCGATCGGCTGATGCCGGAGCGGCGCGTCACTTCAGGGCGCGGCGCACCATCAGCACGGCGGCGATGACGGCGAACAGCGTCATCGGCAGGGCGACCAGCATCCAGCTCCCGGTGCTGACGAGTTCGGAATGGTCCAGCGCTTCCAGCGACAGCTTGACGAGGCTTGCCGCGTAGTAGGTGATGGCGATGACCGAAAGTCCTTCCACCGCCTTCTGGATCTTGATCTGGGTGGCGGTGCGCGCCTCCATGCCCTGCAGGCGCTGGACGTTCTGCTCCTGCAGGCCGACCTGCACCCGCGTCTGGAGCAGGCTGACGAGCTGCGCGACATTGGCGGCGAGCTTGTCCAGCCGCCGTTCGGTCGCCCCGCAGGTGCGCACCGCCGGGCGGAAGCGCCGGTCGATGAAGGTGCCGAAGCGCTGGAATCCGGTCGCGCGCGTCTCGCGCAGTTCCCGGATGCGTTCCTCGACGATCTCGGCATAGGCGCGGGTCGCGCCGAAACGGTGGCTCACACGGGCGATGGTCCGCGACAGCTCGGAAGACAGCTCCGACAGCCGGTCGAGCAGCTCGCGCGGATCGGTCTTCGACGAACCGACGCTCTGCTCCGATAGAGCGACCAGCCGCTCGTCGAAGCGCGGCAGCGCGGCGCTGGCCTCGCGCGCCAGCGGCAGGCCGAGCAGCGCCATGGCGCGGTAGGTCTCGATCTCATAGAGCCTGCGCACCATGCGGCCGAGGCGGTAGGCGTTGAGGCTGCGATTGACGAGCAGGATGCGACCGAAGCCGGTGGTGTCAACGCGGAAATCGGAATAGATCGTCGCGTCTCCCCCGCCGACGGTGGACGCGACCGGCTGGATCATGCCGAAGCGCTCCAGCGCGGCGGCATCGATTCCGGCTTCTTCGCCTTCCGTTTCCGAGAGAACGAGAATCTGCACCCGCATCATCACCGTGCCGGCGTTGGTAACGCCCTCAAGGCTTTCTCGCGGCGCCACGGGCCAGGAGGAGGGGTTGTGCGTGAGTTCCACGACCGACGTCAGCGTGTGGAATTCGGCGTGCATCTCGCGCGCCAGCCTGAGACGCCCGTTCATGCCGCCCGACTGCTCGTGATAAAGCGGATGGGCATCCGAGCCGCCCATGTAGGCCGCGTGGCAGACGAGGGCCGGTCCGTCGAAATAGATGGATGGACGCGCATGAAGCTCGCGGTTGAAATCGATGGGATCCATGTCGGCGTACCTTCCCCCCGTTCAGTGCCGTTCGGACAGTGTGTATCATGCACGGGCGACATTGAAACTTTGCTATACGTCCGCCGGTGCGGACGTCCGCGACTTTACATGCGGGGGGCTGACATGCGCCGTTGCGGTCACCAGATATCCTGTGTGTCGCGCCGGTCCCGTCGCGCCTTGCAGATATCCGGGAGGCTGCCATGTCCTTTGCGTTCGACAACAGCTATGCGCGATTGCCGGATCGCTTCTACCGCCGCCAGCAGCCACAGCGGATGCCGGCACCGCGCCTCGTGCTCTTCAACGAAAGCCTGGCCGGGGAACTCGGCTTCGATCCCGCGTCCCTTACGCCGGACGAGATCGCCGCGCTGCTGTGCGGGACCATCCTTCCCGAGGGGGCGGAGCCGCTCGCCATGGTCTATGCCGGCCACCAGTTCGGCCAATGGGTGCCGCGCCTCGGCGACGGGCGCGCCCTCCTGCTCGGGGAGGCGGTGAGCACGGCGGGCCGGAGCTACGATATTCACCTCAAAGGCTCGGGACGCACGCCATTTTCCCGCGGCGGCGACGGGCGTGCGGCGCTCGGCCCGGTGCTGCGGGAGTACATCGTCAGCGAGGCCATGGCCCGTCTCGGCATCCCGACAACGCGCGCGCTCGCCGCCATCGCCACCGGCGACACGGTCATGCGCGAGGTGCCGTTGCCCGGCGCCGTTCTCGCGCGGGTGGCGAGCAGCCATCTCCGGGTGGGGACGTTCCAGTACTTCGCCGCCATAGGCGATCAGGACGGCCTGCGCCAGCTCGCCGACCACGCTATCGCGCGGCTGCATCCCGGCGCGGCGGAGGCGGAGAACCCATACCGCGCGTTGCTCGACGCGGTAGTCGCGGCGCAGGCCCGGCTCGTCGCGGACTGGATGGGCATCGGCTTCATCCACGGCGTGATGAACACCGACAACACCTCCATCGCCGGGGAAACGCTGGACTATGGGCCGTGCGCCTTCATGGACGCCTTCGACCCCGGTGCCGTCTTCAGTTCCATCGACAGTTTCGGGCGCTATGCCTATGGCAATCAGCCGAGCATCGTCTACTGGAATCTCGCCCGCCTCGCGCAGGCGCTGATGTCGCTGCTCGCGCCGGACACGGAGGCGGCGCAACGCGAGGCGCAGGCCGCCATCGACCGCTTCCCCGACCTCTACGAGGCGGCGTGGCTTGCCGTCATGCGCCGCAAGCTTGGGCTGCTGACGGCGCAGGACGACGACCGTGCGCTGATCCGCGATCTGTTAACCCTCATGCGCGAGGCGGCGGCCGACTACACGCTGACCTTCCGCGGCCTCGCCGACGCGCTTTTCACGGGCGACGGCGGGCGGGGCGGCATTTTCAGCACGCCGGCCTTCGCGCCATGGCTCGCGCGCTGGCGAAGCCGCACGGACAGCGACTGGCGCGAGCCGGCCGCCCTGCAGCGGCATCTCGAAAGCGTCAATCCGCTCTTCATTCCGCGCAACCACCTCGTCGAGGAGGCGATCGCCGCCGCCTACGCGGGTGACGACGCGCCCGCGCGCATGCTGCACAACGTCCTCGCCGAGCCCTTCATCGACCGGCCGCAAGATGCCCGCTACGCCGAACCGCCGCGCCCCGAGCAGGTGGTGCAACAGACGTTCTGCGGCACGTAGGAAGCGGTGCTTATGACGTATAAAATGAAGAATAATAAGTGTTTTCTTACGAGAAACGTATAGAATTGCGGCGCGATTTGAGGTGGATGTCACGCGCTTGACTATTTATGTGCCACGCTAAAGTGCAAAATATTCCATCTTTTATTTTCTAAAGCAATTTTTGACGAAAAAATGGTTTCCGTTTTCGTTGCAATTACTTCAGCCCTCCAGCACGACATGGCCGCCGCCGAGGTCCCTGTAGCGCGTCGGGGGCGGCGCATAGTTCAGCGGGCGCACCGGTGTTTTCCGTTCCTGCTCCTGCCCGCGGGCGCGGATGCGGCGGTGTGCAGGATCCGGAACGGGCACCGAATCCAGCAACTGCCGGGTGTAGCCGTGCGCCGGCCCGGCCAGCACGGCGTCCGTGGGGCCGCTTTCCACGATCCGGCCCTGATCGAGCACCGCCATGCGGTGGCTCATGCTCTCGATCACCGCCATGTCGTGGGAGATGAACAGATAGGCGATGCCGTAGTCGTGCTGCAGTTCCTTCATCAGCGCAAGTACATCCGCCTGCACCGAGACGTCGAGCGCCGAGACGGGCTCGTCCGCCACGATGACGGCGGGGTGCGAGGCGAGCGCCCGGGCGATGCAGATGCGCTGCCGCTGGCCGCCGGAAAACTGGTGCGGATAGCGGTCGATCGCGTCGGCGGGGAGGCGCACGCGCTCCAGCAGCGCGGCGGCGGCATCGCGGCGCTCCTGCGGCTTCATGCCGGTATGGATGGCGAGCGGTTCCGTCACCAGATCGGCGATCGACATGCGCGGGTTGAGGCTGGCGAACGGGTCCTGGAAAATCATCTGCAGGTGCCGGCGATAGGGATGGATCGCCTGCCGGTCGAGAGGTGCAAGATCGTGCCCGCGGAACACGATCGCTCCTTCCTGCGGCTCCACCAGTTTCAGCACGGAGCGGCCGATGGTGGACTTGCCCGATCCGGATTCGCCGACGAGGCCGAGCGTTTCGCCGGGCCGCAGGGTGAAGCTCACGTCCTCCACCGCATGCACGCGCGCCACCAGCCGGCGCAGCATGCCGGCCCGCACGGGAAAGCGCGTCACGAGGTTGCGCACATCGAGCACGGGGGCGTCGGCGGGCTGTTCCGCCGTTTCCATTTTCACCGGGACGGCGGGCGCGGCATAGCGCGGTGCGCCCGCGCCGAGGCGGGGCACGGCGGCCAGCAACTGGCGCGCGTAGGCGCTGGCGGGGGCGGCGAACAGGCGCTGCGTCGGCGCCGTCTCCACCATGCGCCCCTGCCGCATGACGACGACGTTGTCGGCGATTTCCGCCACCACGCCCATGTCGTGCGTGATGAAGATGACGGCGGTGCCCGCGCTCGTCTGCAGATCGCGGATGAGGTCGAGGATGCCGGCCTGGATGGTGACGTCGAGCGCCGTGGTCGGCTCGTCGGCGATCAGCAGCTTCGGTGCGCAGGCAAGCGCCATGGCGATCATCACCCGCTGGCGCATGCCGCCGGATATCTCGTGCGGATATTGCGTCAGCCGCCGCGCGGGCTCCGACATGCGCACGCGGTCGAGCAGCCGCTGCGCCTCGGCGAGCGCGGCGGTGCGGGACAGGCGGCGGTGCAGCATCAGGGTTTCCGCGATCTGGTCACCGAGCGTGAGTACCGGGTTGAGCGAGGTCATCGGCTCCTGGAAGATCATGGCGATCTGGTTGCCGCGAATGCGCTGCATCGCTGCCTCGGAGCAGGCGGCGAGGTCGAGGATCTCGCCGTCCTCCTTGCGGAAGAGGACGCGCCCGCTGTCAATGCGGCCGCCCTCGCGCTCGATGAGGCGCATGATGGCAAGCGACGTCACCGATTTACCTGAGCCGGATTCGCCGACGATGGCGAGCGTCTGCCCCTGCTCCACGGTGAACGAGATGCCCTGCGTCGCGCTGACCGGCGCATGGACGGGACCGAACGAAACCGACAGGCTGTCGACGGCGAGCAGCGGCGCGGAGGAGGCGGTCGTCGCGGCGCTCACGGGATCAGCGGCGCTCATGGGATCGGCGGCGCTCATGGGATCAGCCTTCCGTGCGCTGCAGGCGGCGCAGGCGCGCCTCGGGATGGTCCTCGAAGAGCGGCAGCGGCGTCATCCAGCGGTGCGCCGTGCGTCCCGCGGGCAGCGAGGCGGACAGGGCGTCGCGGCCGTAGACGCGCCAGTCGATGGTGTCGGACAGTTCGAGCAGCGCCCAGCTCGCCGCCGGCTCGGGATGGGTGGTGAAGGTTTCCGTCAGCGATTGCAGGGTGAAATGTGGCTGGCCGTTCACCACGGTGAGCGTATTCCAGTGGACGTGCCCGGCAAAGCAGGCGACCGGCACGCGCGCGCCCGCGAGCACCGCCCGCGCCCGCTCCGCGCCGCCCGGATAGGTGGCGCTGTCCGGGTTGCGTTCGAAATAGTAGTTGCCCTCCTGCGCATGGCCGGAGACGGGCACGTGGGAGAAGACGGCGAGCGGCCTGTCGGCCTGTGCCACGACGCCGGCGAGCCACAACAGATCGCTTTCGGGCAGCACGAAGCCGCCGGGGCGGTGGATGCGCGAATCCGCGCGCCAGAGCACGAGCGACCACGCGCCCATGTCCACGACCGTGTTGTCGAGCGTCTGTCCCAGAATCTCGGCGTTTTCGGCGACGGTGAGATGGTCGCGGTCGTGGTTGCCGCACAGGTGGAAGCACGGCGGCGCAACGGCGCGGAAGATTTCCGCCACCTCGGTTTCGAGCCGCAGGTCAGTGTCGCGGTCGCGGTCGGAAATGCGGTCGCCCATGTCGATGACGGCATCCGGCTTCGTATCGGCGACGAAGCGGGTGAATTCGGTCAGCAGCCCCAGCGCGCTGGAACCCTTCTTGGTGAAATGGTCGTCGCCGTGGTGGATGTCGGTGACGATGGCGAGGCGCAGGCTGCTGCTCATGGTGCAAATCCGGTTCGAGGCAGCGGGATGCCGGGGCCGCTGCGGCCCCGGCGTGTTTTCAGGCCGTCAGTCGATGCCGATCGCGCCGTTGCGGAAGTCGAGCACGTAGGCGATATGGCCCGGCAGCGGGCGCCAGTTCACGTTCTTGCGCATCGCCCACGATTCATAGGGCTGGTAGAGAACGAGGAAGGGCGGGTCCTGGCGGGTGCGCTCCATCAGCGCGGCGTAGGCGGCCTTGCGGTCCTCCACCTTTTCCGAGAAACGGAACTTGTCGAAGGTCTCGGCGAAGGCGGCGTCGGTCTTGATGCGCCCCTCGCTCTCGGCCGGGCCGCCGGGCGCCCACATCACGCCGAAGCCGCCGAAGGGATCGGCGAAGTACATCGGATTCGACCAGTTGCGCACGTTCATCGTGGGGTCGCCGCCGGTCCACTTGTCGTCGACGTTGATGCGCGTCTTCACGCCGATGCCGTTCCACATTTCGGAGACAGCCTGCATGGCGAGGAAGCCGTTGGTGTAGTAGGTGGCCGAGGTGTCGAGACGGATTTCCTCGCCGTTGTAGCCCGATTCCGCCAGCAGCTTCTTCGCTTCGTCCACGTCGTATTTGAAGATGACGGGTTCGGGCATGTAGAGTTCGCCGAACTGCGGGAAGGTGTGGCTCGTCGGCACCACGCCCTTGCCGAGCCAAAGCGCCTCGTTGAGCGTCTCGCGGTCCACGGCGAGGTTGAGCGCCTGCCGGAACTTCGGGTTCTTCATCAGCTCATGCTGGGTGTTGTAGATGATGAGGTGGAACAGCGGCGTCACCGCGCCTTCGACCTTGAGGTTCTGGTCGGACTCGATGGTGGCGATCTGGTCCGGCGGGATGTTGGTGATGAAGTCCACGGCGCCGCTCTTGAGGGCGGTGATGCGGCTCGCCATCTCCGGGATGCGGGTCATGGAGACCTTTTCCAGCGGGGCCTTCTTGTCCCAATAGCTGTCGAAGCGCTCCCACGTCAGCTTTTCGCCGGGTACGTACTCGCTGATGCGGTAGGGGCCGGTGCCGACGGGGGCGAGCGAGAAGGCCTCGAAATCGCTGTCCTCGGCTACGTTCGGGTCGCCGGTCAGCGCCTTGGTGTACTTGGCGGGAATGATCATGAGCTGCTGCGTGTTGAGCAGCGTCTCCCACAGCGGCTCCGGCCGATGCGTCTGGATGCGCACCGTGAAGTCGTCGACTTTCTCGGCGCCCTTGAAGTTGCCGAAACGGTCACGCGAGCGCACGGCGTAAGGCGCGAAGGTCGGCTGGAACAGGCGATTCAGCGAGAACACGACGTCGTCCGCGGTGAGCGGATCGCCGTTATGGAACGTCACGCCCTGCCGGAGCTTCAGCTCCATCGTGGTGGGGTCGATGCGCTTCCATTCGGTCGCGAGGCCGGGGCGGAAATCGGCGTCCGCTTTTGCCGCGTCGCGGTCGATGAGCACATCGAAGGTGTTGACGTAGAACTGCTGGCCGACGTTGGAATGGTCGCGGCCGGGATCGAGAAAGGGCGGCATGTTCTGCGAGCCGACCTTCAGCTCCTGCGCAAGCGCGGGGGCGGAGAGCGCGGCCATCAGCGCCGTGGCGGCGAAGACCTTGAACTTCATGACGAATCTCCCGAAAAACGGTTAGCGTGGGCAAGGAGGTGACGACGGCCCGGACAGGGCCGCCGCCGCGGCGGGCGCACCGGCGTCGCGGACGCAGCCGCGGGCGCCGGCCGCCCGGCCGGTTGTCGTTTCGCGCCGCCCTTTCACCGGCCGCGCAGGCGCACGTCCATCCGGTCGCGCAGCCGGTCCCCCAGCATCTGGACGACGAAGGTGGTGAGCAGCATGAAGACGGCGGGTGCGATCACGATCCACGGCGCGGAGGGCATGAAGTCGCGCCCGATGCCGACCATGGAGCCGAGCGTCGCCGTGGGCGGGCGCAGGCCGAGCCCGAGGAACGACAGGCTCGATTCCAGCAGCACGATGTTCGAGAAGTTCAGCGTGAACATCACCACGATGGGCGAGACGACATTGGGCAGGACGTGGCGGAAGGCGATGCGCGCCGGGGAGGCGCCCGCCGCCCGCGCGGCCTCGATGAAGGGCATCTCGCGCAGCTTCAGCACTTCCCCGCGGATGATGCGGGCGTATTGCTCCCAGTAGGCGACGCCGAGTACCGCGATCAATACCTGCCAGTGGCTGCCGAATACCGCGACCGCCAGCAGTGCCACCAGCGTGAACGGCACCGCGATCTGGATGTCCACGAGCGACATGATCAGGCCGTCCGCCCTCCCGCGCAGCATGCCGGCGAACAGGCCGAGCGTACCGCCGATCAGCATGCCGATCATCGAGCCGCTGAGCGCGATCGCCAGCGTCATCCTGAGGCCGTAGAGGCTGCGCGAGAGGATATCGCGGCCGAGTTCGTCCGTGCCCAGCAGATAGCCCGGCCGCGCGCCCTCGAAGCCGATCGGCGGGCGCAGCCGCATCAGCAGTTTCTGCGCGTTCGGGTCGAACGGCGCGACGACGGGCGCCAGCAGCGCCGCGAGCACCAGCAGCATGCCCAGTGCGAGCGTGACGCGCATCATCCAGCCGGCCTCGCGCCAGAGGTCCGCAGCCTGGCGGCCGAGGCGCACCGCAAGATGCGGTCTCGCACGGGGGGTAGCCGTCCGTTCCGTCGCGTTGCGGGCCGGTTCGGCCTGCGGCAGGGCAATTTCCGTCATTGTGGCCCTCCTTTGTCCCGGTTCGTCCAGTCGGCTCATGCCTTGCGGCCCACCCGCACGCGCGGGTCGGCAAGGCCATAGGCGAGATCGACAGCGAGGTTGATCAGAACGACTGCAAGCGCGACCGCCATCACCCCGAATTGCAGCACCGGGTAGTCCCGGCGCAGGGCCGCGGTGACCAGCAGGTCGCCGACGCCCCGCCATGAAAAGATCGTCTCGATCACCACGTTGCCCGCCGCCATCAGGCCGGCTATCTGCAGCCCCAGCACGGAGAGAATGGTGATGTTGGCGTTGCGCAGCGCGTGCTTGAGGATGACGCGCGGCTCCGGCAGGCCCTTGGCGCGCGCGGTGCGCAGGTAGTCCTGCCCCAGCACGTCGAGCATGGCGTTGCGCGTGAAGCGCGTCAGCCCCGCGATGTAGAAGGCAGACAGCGCGGCGACCGGCATCACGTAGTGCCAGGGCGTGGCGTTGCCGGTGCTGGGCAGCCAGCCGAGCCAGAATGAGAAGACCAGCAGCAGGCCGATCGCCAGCACGAAATTGGGAATGGCATAGCCGAGGAAGGCGAAGGCCATCACCGCCTGCCCCAGCGGGCCGTCGCGCCAGATGGCGGCGGCAATGCCGCCCGGAATGGCGATGACCAGCGTGAGCAGGATGGCCGCGCCCGCGAGCGACAGCGACGGCCACAGCCTGTCGGCGAAGATCACCGTCACCGGGCGGCGCTCCACGATGGACAGGCCGAAATCGCCTCGCAGCAAATCGCCGATATACTGGACGAACTGCTGCGTGATCGAGCCGGTGATGTCGTAGAAATCCATCAGCCGGCTGCGGTCCTCGGCGCTGAGCCCCTCGTTGCCGGTGTAATCGAGCGGATTGCCGGACAGGCGGGTCGCGACGAAGACGGCGACGAGAATCACGCCCAGCGTGACCACCGTGCGCAGCAGGCGGTTGAGTGCGAAATCCAGCACGGCCTGTTTCCTTCGCTATCAAAGTTGTATAGATGAACTACACATGTTGTGTAACAGACACGTTGCTGAACGATGATGATTCCATGACGGAACGGGCGCGGCGGCTGGTCTCGCCACGGTTGCGGAATCGGCGGCTGCATTGATAACAGATGACTGCGGAGGAGACGCGCATGGAGGCGACGCGGCACATGGAGGCGACGTACAAGCTGGTCCGGAACGGGCGCGACGTACCGGTCTGGCGGCAGATCGAGACCGATATCGAGGTCGATATCCAGATGGGCGTCTTCGGCCCCGGCGACAGGTTGCCGAGCGAGCATGAACTCGCGGCGAAATTCGGCGTGAACCGGCATACGGTGCGTCAGGCCCTTGCCGGGCTCGCGGAAAAGGGCCTCGTGCATGCGCAGCGGGGCAGGGGCGTCTTCGTCGCCGACGAGCCGGTCGACTACACGCTCGACCGCAACGCGAAATGGAGCGAGGTGGAAAAGCGTTTCGACGGCGGCGGCGGGGAGGCGGTGCTATACGACTGCCGCGAGTTGCCCGCCACGCGGCAGGTGGCGCGCGCCCTGCGCATCGCCCCCGGCACGCCGCTCATCGCCACGGAGACACTGCGCCGGGCCGGGCCGGGCATCGGCACCTACGGCTATCACCTGTTTCCGAAAGTGCGCTTCGACGGCATCGATCGGGAATTCGTGCGCCACGCCAGCTTCACGAAGGCGATCGCGGCCTGCGGCGTGGCGGAGTTCTTCCGCCGCTCGACATGGATAAGTTGCCGCATGCCGCGCCCGCGTGAGGCGGAGGCGCTGGCGATCCCGGCCACGATCCCGGTGATCGTGATGACCTATGTGGACACCGATGCCGAGGATGCGCCCATTCTTTACGGCCACGGCGTCTTTCCGCGCCACCTCATCCGCATTCGCATCGATACCTGACGGCGCGGCCGGGAAACGGCGGCCGTTTCCCGGTTCGCTGTGCTACACGTCCCCGATCTCGCGCAGGATGGCGTCGTGCAGGCGGCCGTTGGAGAATACGCGCTCCCGGTCGCTGTCCGTGGCCGGCGCGCCCGACAGCGTCGTCACCATGCCGCCCGCCGCCCGCACCAGCGCCATGCCGGCGGCGTGGGAGACGACGTCCGTCCGCAGGCCGACGAAGGCATCCACCTGTCCGGCTGCGACCAGCGACAGCTCGAATGCGCCGGAGACGATGACGCGGATGCCGCGGACACGATTCGCGAGCCGCCGGATGATCTCCGTCGTCCGTGCCACGGTTGCGGCTTCATAGCTCGACGTCAGGGAAACGCACACGATGGCGTCCGCGAGCGTGCCGACGTCGGACACGCGCGCCGGGCGTCCGTTCACCGTCGCCATTCCCCCCTTCAGGAACGCCGCCGCGAGCGGGACCGCCGGCGACTGCACGATGCCGAGCACGGTTTCGCCCCCCTCCTGCGCGGCGACCGTCACCGAATACAGGGGCAGGCCGTTGGCATAGTTGACGGTTCCGTCGAGCGGATCGACGATCCAGCGGAGTGGCGCCGTGCCGGGACGGCCGTTGCCGGGCGTTTCGCCGGTTTCCTCGGCGAGGATGTCCGCCTCCGGCGTCAGCTTGCGCAAGCCGTCGATCAGGAGTTCCTCGGCGGCGATATCCGCGTCCGTCACGATGTCGCGCAGTTCCTTGTGCGAGACGCTGCGCGAGCGCGCCTGCATGGCCACGAGAAGCTGCGCCGCCCGGTCGACGATGCCGGAGGCGCCTGTGAAAAGATGCTGAAGGTGATCCTGCGGACAGATATCGTTGTGTGACATCGGTAGGCCTTGCATTGCGCGATTCAGATGATGGCGTTCGGGAAGAAGCGGTCGAAGAAGGGCACGCACGCCGCCCCGATCGCGCCGCTCGACGGACCGAGCGTGGAGGGAACGACGGGTGCGACCCGGAGCCCGCGCGACGGCCCGGCGAGGGTCTCCCACGCGATCCGCCCCGTCAACTCCTGAGTCAGCCAGCGCGGCAGGCGCCCGCCGATGACGATGATGCTCGGATCGTAGAAGCCCGTCGCGATGCGCACGGCCTCCGCGAGCTGACCCGCTGCGCGGTCGAGCCACCGCTCCACGGTATCGCGCCCGTTCCCGGGCACGGATTCGAGGTCGGCGACGTCGGTCAGATGGATGTCGACAGCCGCCAGGGTCTCGATGAGATCGGTGCCGGTGGGACGCGGCTTGCCATAGGGAAACAGCACGCCGGTCACACCCGAATTGCCGTAGGCACCCCTGTAGAGACGCCCGTCGAGCACGATGCCGGCGTTGAAGCCGTGCCCGAGGTGGTACTTGAAGAGCATGCGGTGCCGGTGGCCGTTGGCGAAGTAATACTCGCCGAGCGCCGCACAGGCGCCGTCGTTCTCGATGACGGCCGGCATGCCGCAGACGCTGCCGAAGACGTCGGCGATGTTGATGTCGCCGTATTCGAGGAACAGGCTGTGCGCGAACACGGACTCCTTGTCCGGCGCGAAGTTGCCCGGCACCGAGACGCCGACACCGACGATGGCGTCCAGGTCGATCCCGTGCTGCCAGATCATGTGCGAGAGAATACCGTTCGCCTTTTCGGCGGCCACCGTGGGCGACGATTGCTCGATCCGCTCGCGCGTCATGGATACGACGGTCCCCGCGAGATCGATGATGGCGACGTCGACGACGTTCAGCGCGAAGTTGATGCCCGCCGAAAAGATCTGCCCCGCCGCTATGGTGAGCGTGCGCACAGGCTGCCCGAGCTTGCCCTCCCGCTCCGCGCTCTCGCTCACGATCCCCATCGCGACGAGGCGTGAGGCGATGCGGGAAATGCTCGCCTCCGTCATGTCCAGCCTCCTGGCGACATCCTTGCGCGACAGCGCCTTTTCCATGAACAGCAACTGCAGGAACCTGCGGTCGCTGTAGGACAACAGCGTCTGGACATCGGCCATGGCTTCTCCTCCTCGCCCAGCCATTTACGACACCCAGATTAAATTGCAAGATGTAATTTAATCGTCATCGACAGGTGCTAGGCATCTGTACGCTTTGGGGTTGGTGCGGCTTCCGGTGTCCGGTCGCGGCGCCTGGCGGCTGAATGACGAGGAGGCCACAATGACTGATACTGGTGTTCGTGAAGAAGGCGTCATCTATAGTGGCGCCTTCAATTTTGCGTTTGTCCGTTATGATCAGAACACGGTCGACGCCGGATATATCTCCGCGCAGCAGACGGCCGACGGCAGCGACGGCAACAACGTGACCATTGCGCTCAAGCGGAATACGTACTGGTTCGCGCTGGATCATGGCCGGATCGATAATTCGAACCGCGGCGACTACCACATCCGCGCGGGATCGGCGACGAACGACGCCATCAACGGCATTTTCGTCGCCTCGATCGCGTCGAACGGTGTCGACTGGGGCTTCGGGGACGGCGTCCAGTATGGCGCGGCGTCCATCGGCTACCGCTCCGACAACTCGCTGTTCGTGTCGGTGAATGAAGCGCCGACGGGCAACGAGTTCAACAGCGACATCTCCGCCGCCTATTTCGACTTCTCCCGCTTCACGGGCGCGTGGGTCCGCAACGGCGGCAACACCGTCGTTTCATCGGCCGGCTTCGCGGACAAGGCCGAGGTGTCGCGCAACAGCGACTACACCTACACGGTGACGCTCGACGGCGTGAACAGCCTGACGGACGGCATCCTGCTCGTGACCGGCGGCGCCAACAAGGGCGTCTACACGGCCGCGCGGCCGAAGGAAGACGGCAGCGGCTGGGTCATCGGCACGCACAACAACACCCACAACGGCTATGTCTACGACAACGAGGACTTCGGCTTCACCTACATTCCGACGGGCCACAAGGACGTCACTTTCGGGCGTGTGCTGAGCGACGGATCGTCGTCCGTCTCCAACGGCAATTACAACATCGTCAAGCTCGGCACCGGCGAGTACAAGCTCACCATCAACGGCCTGACGCCGAAGGACGGCGCTCTGGTGCTGAGCCCCGAGGGCCTCGACGGCGCCAACATAGACAATATCGTGTCGTATCAGGAGGTCGAGGACGGCTGGATCATCCAGACGCGCGACATTCCCTCCATGCAGCTTGAGGACGCGGGCGAGACGGTGCATCCGGACCGCTTCGCGGACCTGATCGGCGACGTGAACCCGGACTATGTGAACGCGCCCATCGACCGGATCATCGACTCCTATCAGGACGCCAAGGACGGCAACACGCTGATCGCGGCGCACCGGGCGGGCTATTACGAGGACGGGGCGCGCATCCTGCCCGAGAACTCCCTCAAGGCGATCGAGCACGCGATCAGCCTCGGTGTCGACATCATCGAGACCGACATCCAGCGGACCGCCGACGGGCACTATGTCCTGATGCACGACGGCAGCGTCAACCGCACGACGACCGGAACGGGCAATGTCAGCAGCCTGACGCTGGAACAGATCAAGTCGCTCAATCTCGTCATCGAGGGCACCCGCGAGGTCACGGACCAGAAGGTTCTGACCATCGAGGAACTGTTCGCGGCGATCGATGACAAGGTGATGGTCAACCTCGACAAGGTCTCCGTGGCGAACATTCCCGCCATCGCGAGGCTCGGCGAGGCGGCCGGTGTCGCCGACCAGCTTCTGTTCAAGGCCGCGATCACCAATGATGCGTCCCTGGCCGCCGTGAAAGCGGCGCTCGATGCGTCGCCTGCCGGAATCCACTTCATGCCGATCATGTATCCGGGCGTGTCGGCGGCATTCGTCGAAAAGGTGTTCTCGACGATCCCCGTCGACGCGGTCGAGATCAATGTCTATGCATCGGGCCCCGGGCAGGTCGAGGACCCCGGCTACTTCTTCATGCCCGAAATCAAGGCGCTTTTCGAGCAATATGACGTTCGCTACTTCATGAATACGCTTTTCCAGGGCTCCGGCAATTCGAGCGGCTCGATGAGCGGCAACCGCGGGGACTTCCTCGGCCTGGAGCGTCCCGATCTCGTCTATGGCTTCTGGGCGGATCAGGGCGTGTCGATCATCCAGACCGACGAGCCGCGGATCGCGATCAATTATCTGAACGAGAACGGTTATCGCCTGCCTCTCGCGGTGCTTGGCTATGACCTCGCGGACAACGAATTCGGCGGTCAGGACATCTTCCTGCACGACGCTGATGCGCTGGTGTCCGACCTCGGCACGGACGCCATCGACCGCGTGTTCTACGACGGCGAGAAGGCCACCGTCGTCCTGCCCGACAACATCGAGCAGGGCACCCTCCTCGACGCCGCGAAGGACAGCAGCCTCTTCGGCGGCGCGGGCGACAACACGCTCGCCGGCAATGCCTTCGACAACGTCATCCGGGGTGGTGCCGGCCGTGACGTCATGACCGGCGGCAAGGGCGCCGACACCTTCCTGTTCGATGCCGCCGACCAGTCCGGCGCGCGCCAGATCGACCTCGTCACCGACTTCAACATCGGCGAAGGCGACAAGCTGGCGTTCGACGGCCTTGGCGTGCACCAGCAGGCGAGCGGCCGCGGCACCTCGCAGGCGTTCACCAACGGCGTGCTGACCAACACGATCTCGAACATGCTGAGTTCGCTGACCAACGACGTGGCGCTGGCGACGACTTACGTGGCGAGCGTGATGGGCCAGAACAGCGTGGCGGCGTTCCGCTTCGACGACAACTGGTATGTCGTTCAGACGGGCGACCGCACGGGCAACATCAATGGGCTGAGCAACGCGCTGACGATGCTGAACCCCACGGGCCTGCGCACGGTGAGCAACATGGCGGAAGGCAACCTGTCGATCGAGAACGTGGTCGAACTCGACCTGGTGGGCACGACCGCGATCCGCGAGCTCGGCCAGATCGTCGGCTACGACCTCGTGGGCTGACGGCAGACGCCTGATCCAGCGACAAGACATCGGCGGGGCACGCAAGTGTCCCGCCTTTCTGTTCCGTGCGTCGAGACGCATCCGGCAGGCGCGGTGGGGGATTTCGGCAGCTTGATCGCATGTCTGCGACGTCAGGTACCGCCGTTTCAGCCCGTGACGGCGTGCACGTCCCGCCGACGCAGCGTGAGGACCACGTCGGCGCCTGGCGAAAACTGCGTGGAATCGTAGTGGTTGGGCGTTTCCACCTTCAACCGCAGGCCCGCCGCCGTCACCGTATAGCGGATGGAGGGGCCGGACAGGCTGGCATCGGCCACGACGCCCGGCAGGCGGATGGCCTCGCCCGCTTCGTCGCCAGCCGGCGCGACGGCCGTGCCGTTCGCGCCTTCCAGCCGCCAGTCCTGCGGCTGGATGACGACCGTGTCGGCGGAGCGGATGCCGGTCAGCCGCTCCAGCTCCTCCGGCGCCAGCAAGTTGCCGTCGCCGATGAAGCCGGCCACGAACAGGCTGCGCGGGCGGTGATAGATGTCGCGCGGATTGCCGGTCTGGGCGATGCCGCCGGCGTTCATCACGGAAATGCGGTCGCCGAGCGTCAGCGCCTCGTCCTGGTCGTGCGTGACCAGAATGCTGGTGAGGCCGGTGTCGCGCTGGATGCGCTTAAGCTCGTCGCGCAGGCGCTTCCTGATCTGCGCATCCAGCGCCGACAGCGGCTCGTCGAGCAGCAGCAGGGAGGGCTCCAGAACGAGCGCGCGTGCGAGCGCCACGCGCTGGCGCTGCCCGCCGGACAGCTGGTGCGGCCGCACGTCGGCACGCGGCCCGAGCGCCACCATGTCCAGCGTCGCCTCGACCTTCCGCGCGATCTCGGCCCGCGAGAGCTTTTTCTGCTCAAGGCCGAAAGCGAGGTTCTGGCGCACGGTCATGTTGGGAAACAGCGCATAGTGCTGGAACACCATGGCGATGCCGCGGTCCTTGGGCGGCAGGTTATCGATGCGCCGCCCGGCGAGGCGAATTTCGCCCGCCGATGGCGCCGCCAGCCCAGCGATGGCACGCAGCAGGGTCGTCTTGCCACAGCCGGAAGGGCCGAGCAGCACGTGCATCTCGCCCTGTCCGATCTCAAGGTTGATCCCGTCGAGGATGGTCGCGGCGCCATAGGTCGCGCTGACCTTGGCGATGGTCAGATAGCTCATCGGCTTGCGCGCTCCTCCGTTCGGGCGAGTCCCAGCGAGGCCAGGGTCATGACAAGCAGCAGGACGAAATAGATCAGCACGATCACGCTGGTGATGCGGCCGCTGAGGTTGCGCTGGGCGTACATGTACATCTGCAGCGTCTCGAAATTGCCGCCCACCAGCATCTTCGCATAGACGAACTCGCTGAACAGGATGGCGAAGTTCAGCACGGCGGCGACCATGATGCCGGGCACGATCGACGGCAGGATCACCCGGCGCAGCAGCACCGCGTCGCTCGCGCCCACAAGCCGCCCGGCATCGAGCAGATCCACGATCGCAAGGCCGCGCAGGCTGTTCTTGATCGCGATGTAGAACATCGGGAAGCAGACCGGCACATAAACGAGCACAAGCACCAGCGGCGAGCCGTTGATCTGCAGCGGCGGGTGGGAGAAGACGCGCAGGTAGCCCACCACCAGCACGATCGCCGGCACCGCATAGGGCAGGATCACGAGCCGCGCCAGCCAGCGGTCAAGCGCTGGCCAGTAGATATGCGCGCACACGATCGCCGGCACGATGAGCACCGTCGCCAGCGCCAGCGCCACCGCCGCCACCGCCAGCGAGCGGACCATGGCGGCGGTGAAGCGCGGGTCGGCGATCACGGTGAGGAAATAGTCGGCCGTCAGCGCGGACGGCAGCAGCGTGTCCGACCAGTCCGCGGCGAAGGCGTTGATGGCGGTGGCGGCGATGGGCAGCGCCATCAGCGTCGCCATGGCGATCAGAAACGTCCGCGACAGCAGTCCGTTCGACGGGATCATGGTCGCCTCTCCCGCACGAGGAACTGGCTGGCGACGATGGGGACGAGCAGCACCACGAGCAGCACCAGCGCGATGGCGTTGGCGAGATTGGGATCGGAGAAGATGTCACCCGACACGAGATCGCTGATGGCGATGGTCACCACGTTGACGCTGGTGCCCGTCAGCGCGTAGGTCGTGGCGAACGTGCCCATCGCGTTGGCGAACAGCAGGATGGCGATCGCGACGATCTGGCGCGCGACGATGGGCAGGCCGACGCGCAGCCAGAAGCGGGCCGACGATACCCCCATCAGGGCTGCTGCTTCCTCGATCTCCGCCGGCACGGCATCGAACGCGGGCGTGAGCAGCAGCGTGGCGAGGGCGATCTGGAAGTAGCAATAGGCGATCACCAGCCCGGCGAGGGAATAGACGTTGAAGCCGCCCGGCAGGCCGAGCTTGCCGACGAGGATGGTGAAAAACCCGTTCATGCCGAACAGGATGATGATCGCCATGGCAAGCGGCACGCCGGCGAAGTTGGCTCCCATGCTGCCGAAGGCGAGCGCGAACCGCCGCACGCCGCCGCCCCGCGCGCGCAGGGCGATGGCGAGCAGGATCCCGAGGGCGATGCCGATGCCCGTCGTCAGCACGGAAATCC
The DNA here is from genome assembly GCF_042432495.1 of Pseudochelatococcus lubricantis. Lineage (NCBI taxonomy): Bacteria > Pseudomonadati > Pseudomonadota > Alphaproteobacteria > Hyphomicrobiales > Chelatococcaceae > Pseudochelatococcus > Pseudochelatococcus lubricantis. The sequence goes on from NZ_JBHLXC010000001.1 coordinate 257,772, forward strand.
AGAGGCTCGTGACGAAGGACTGCCGGTAATAGGTGCTTTCCAGCACCGTGCGGTAGTTGGCGAGGGAAATTTCCCCCTGCGCATCGAAGCTGTCGATGACGATGCTGGTCAGCGGCCAGACGACGAGCACCCCGAACACGACCAGCAGGGGCAGCGCGAGGAGGCGCATGCGCAGCGTATTGGCGTCGGTCATGGCGCTGAAGGCCCGCCGCTGCCGCGCCGGATGCGCACGAGCGCCCCGGCATGGCCGGGACGCTCGCACCTGTTGGCTTCACAGGAACCGCCGGGAACGGCGGGGATAGCCGGATGCATCATCCGCGCCTTTGCGACTGAAGGGCCGTCCGCTCAGAGCTTGGGAGCGACCTGATCGCGCCACTTGGCGGCGATGGTCGGCGCGGACTTCGTCCATGCCTCGCTGTCGATGGGCTTGGCCTTCGCGTACTGCTCGGACGGCAGCAGGCGCGCCTTCGTCTCTTCCGGCAGCGTGATGTGATCGACGCGGATGGGACGGGCGTAGCCGTTGGCGAGGTTGACCTGGCCGGCGTCGCTCAGGATGTATTCGCGCGTCAGCTTGGCGGCGTTGGGGTTCTTGGCGTGCTTGTTGATGATCGTCGCGTAGCCGCTGGTGATCGAACCGTCGGAGGGGATCAGGACCGTGAACTTGTCGCGGCCGACAACGTCGCGGTAGTTCAGCGCGTTGAAGTCCCACAGGGCGGCGACCTGAATCTCGCCCTTCTCCAGGCTCGCCGGGTTGGCGGCGTTGGCGACGAGGCGCTTCTGTTCGGCGAGCTTGGCGAAGAGGTCGATGCCCGGCTGCAGGTTGTTCTCATCACCGCCCTGCGCCACGGCGGCGGCGAGCACGGCGGCGTTGTCCTGCGCGGCGGAACCCACCTGCGCGATGGAGAACTTGTAGTCGCCCTTAAGCAGATCGGCCCACGACTTCGGCGGGTTCTTCACCTCGTTCGAGACGATGAACGCGATGGTGCCGGTGTAGGCGATGACCCAGTTGCCTTCGGCATCCTTCGCCCAGCCGGGGATCTGCTCCCACGTCGTGGGCTTGTAGGGCTGCGTCACGCCGCGCTTCACCGCGATGGGGCCGAATTCGAGGCCGACGTCGCCGATGTCCGCCGTGGCGTTGGCGCCCTCGTTGGCGAACTTGGCGATTTCCTCGCCGCTGCTCATGTCGGTGTCGGCGTGCTTGAGGCCGTACTTCTCCGTGAGCTGCGCCCAGGTGTCCTTCCAGTTCGCCCAGCCGTCCGGCATGCCGACGCTGTAGACCGCGCCTTCCTTGCGGGCGCCGGCTTCAAGCGTGGCGAGGTCCTGGGCCCGGGCGGGCGCGGCAACGAGCGCCGCAAGAGCGGCGACGGCAAACAGTGAAGCAGTGAATTTGCGCATGGCGCCTCTCCAGAGAGAAAAATGTCCGCGTTTGTCTGCCACCGCGCAATGACGCCGGTGTGACAGGTGCGCGGCGCCGGAGAGGCCGCAATGGATACGGCCGGCGGAGCGATCCGCCGGCCGTACCGGATTCGATGGCGTGTCGCCGTCAGTCGAGCTTGATCTTGCCGAGGTTGATGAACTGCGTCTCGCCGGAGGAACCGTCCACGCCGTCGTTGTCGGTGATGATGAAGCTCACGCCGTCCTTGTCCACGGCGAAGCTCTCGACCTTCTCAAGCACCGTGCCGTTCGCGGCCTTGAGGTCGGGCAGCACGTCGCGCGCCAGCGTCTTCTTCACCACGGCGATCTCCTTCGCGCCGATGGCCGCCGGCTTCAGGCCCGCGATCGAGAAGCGGTAGAGCTTCTTGATAGCGGCGGCGTCGCCCACCTGGTTGTCGCGCTCGATGACCACGAAGTTGTCGTTGCCGACGTAGGTGATTTCCGACAGGCCGACCCAGCCCTTCTCGGACTTGTCCAGCGGATAGTGGAGTTCGCCCCACGTCTTCGCAGCCGGGTTGTAGGCGAGGATCTTGACGTGGCCCTTCGGGTCGTCCTTCCACTCGCGCTGCACGGCGATCCACAACGTCTCGCTGTCGCCCTCGCCGGCCACCGCGATGCCCTCGAAGCCGTAGCGCGTGGCCTGCTTCTTCAGCTCTTCCGGCAGCTCGACGACTTCCTGCACCTCGCCCTTGTCGTCGACGCGGACGATCTGCGACTGGGTCGGGTTCTTCTCGCGCTCCGGATTGCCCTCCGACGCCAGCCAGAAGCCGCCGGCGGGACGGACGGCGATGCCTTCCAGGTCGAGATTGGCGACGGGCTTGCCGTCCTTCGTCACGACGCGCTTCTCGACGATGCGGGCAGGCTTCTGCGCCGCGTCGACGACATAGATGGCGCCCTGCGAATAGAAGCTGTCGCTGACGACATAGAGGCGGCCGGGGACGGACGGATCGGCGGCTGCGCCGGAGAGCGCGCCCCAGCCGATCGGCAGGCCCTTGCCGTCATTGCCGGAAACGATGGTCGGATAAACGGCCGGCGCCTGCGCGCGCTTGAAGATCGCGACGGTGGTGCCCTGTCCGCCGTCCTTGCGCAGGTCGGTCTCGTTGGCGGTCACGAAGAGATCGCGCTGCGGAATGACCAGCAGGCCCTCGGGTCCGATGCCGCCAGCCGGCAGGAGCTGCAGGAACGTGGGCTCCTTGCCCGCGCCCTCGTCCTTGTAGACGCCGACGACGGAGCCGCGCTCGGAACCGACGAAGAAGAGGTTGTCGTCGCCGTACTTGCCGAACGCGATGCCTTCGGGCTCGACGCCCTTCTTGTTGCGCTTGTCGGGATAGTGGCCGGCGCGCAGCACTTCATGCTCGAACGAGGCCTTGCTCTCGAACTCGACGGTGCCGTTCTTGTTGAAGATCGTGAAGCCGCGCGCGCCGCCCTTGTAGTCGCCCTCGTTGGCGATGACGAAGCGGTCGTCGTCCAGCCAGCGCACGGCGTCCGGTTCGCGCAGGGCGTTCTCGATCGTGTCGGTGGGGCTGATGACGCCGTCCTTCTTCGTGTCGACGTTCTCAAGCGTCACGGCGCCGGCGGGGAAGTGCGAGACGACCTTGCCTTCCTTCGCGTCGACGATGACGAGGTGGTTGTTCTCCTGCAGCGTGACGACGACCTCGTCCTTGCCGTTGAAGTCGACGAACTCGGGCTCGGGATCTTCCGGAGCGTAGGAGGCGAGGCCCGTCACTTCGACGCGGCGAACGGCGGCGCAGTCCACGTCGCCATCGGCACCCACGGCGGCGAGCGAGACGAAGCCGGCGGGAAGCTGCGGCAGCGCGCCCTCGTTGTGTTCCTCGTTGCGCTCATTCTCGATGGCGATGGCGACGGTCTTCTTGTCGCGGCTCAGCGCGACCGAGTCCGGCTGACCGCCCAGCTCGCACTTCTTTTCGAGGGTCTTCTTCGTCAGATCGACCACGCCGAGGAAGCCCGACGGCTCGGTGTAGCTCTTCGAGGTGTTGACGCCGACGAGCGCCTTGTTGCCCACGACGACGACCGAGGTGGGCTCGCCTTCGACGGCGACCGCGCCGCCGGCCTTGGGCGCGGCGGGATCGGTGATGTCGACGAGGCCGACGCGGTTGCCGGGCGAATCGGTGTAGACGAGCAGCGTGCCGTCAGCGTTGGCCGCGATGATCTCGGACACCGTCGGCTTGGCCGGATCGGCGCCTTCCGGCAGGTTGCGAATGACCGGGAAAACCGAAATCCGGTTAAAGTTCAGGGGCTCGGCCGCCATCAGGGCGGTGCCGGACAGCAGGCTGGCGCCGATAGCCAGCAGGATCGACCTCTTCATCTCGTTTTTTCTCCCTAGCCCGCGCGCGGGGCACAGCAATAGCAGTGCCGTATGTCATGGGTTGACGATGACATGGGCATGACATTTGGGGCATGACATTCGGGGCATGTCGTTCCGGGTATGACGCTCCGGGTATGACACGCCCTCTGCCGGGCCGGGCGATCCGTTTTCCCCTATTCCGCGGCAGTGCCGGCGGCGTGGCGCGCGAAGGCGGCGCGGCCGAGATTGGTGCGGATGAGGTTGTTCTGCGGTGCGTGGGCCTTGCCGCCCAGCGCGTCGCGGTGGTGGCGCTCCAGCGGGTTGTCCCGGTTGATGCCGGGATTGCCGCCGAGATCGAGGGCGATCAGCGTCGCGGCCTGCGCGTTCTCGATCACCGCGTGCTTGACGATGACGGCGTCGGCACCGAACGGCCGGCCGAGATCGTAGTCCTCGGCGAGGCCGCGCAGCAGGCGGCGGTTGATGCCGAGCAGCACCTCGATCTGGCCGACGCCGTCATGAAAGCGGGGCAGGGAGGAGAGCGGCGCGCCGAGGCTGCCGGGCGTGCGGCTGGCCGCGAAGTTCACCAGCCAGTCGCGGGCGGCGTGCGCCGCGCCGTCATAGACGGCGGGCACAAGGCCGAAATACCAGGCGCTCTCGCGTTCGTCGCGCCGGATGCCCGCCGAGGCCGGTGCGAGGTCGATCGTGTCCTCGTAAGGGATCGCGACGTTCTCCAGGACGATGTCGTCGCTGCGGGTGGCGCGCATGCCGACGGCGTTCCACGTGCGCTCGACCCGCAGGCCGGGTGCGTCCGTCGGCACCAGAAACGAGCCGAGCCGGGGCTCGGTCTCGTCCGTGACGGCGAGCACGAGCGCCCATTTCAGCAGCGGAATGCCTGTTGTGTAGATCTTGCGCCCGCTGATGAGCCACGTCCCGCCGTCTCGCCGCGCAACGGTTTGGGGCAGCGTCCCGTGCGAGGGCGAGCCGACGGCGGGCTCCACCTGCGCCGCGTTGAGCAGTGCCACGCCTTCGCGGTTGGCCCGCGTCACGCGCTCCACGAGATGCGCGGGCCATTTGCCGGAATGGCTGGCGCTGTATTGGTTGTTCAGATGCATCGCGTAGACGAGGGCGGTCGACGGATCGCCGTGGGCGACGGCGGAAACGGCGGCCAGCGCGTCGCGCAGCCCGCCCCCGAGGCCGCCGTGCTCGCGTGCGGTGGTGAGGCCGAGAAGGCCTGCCTCATGCAGCGCCTCGAAATTGGCGACGGGAAACTCCCCCGTTTCATCATAGCGGGCGGCCCGCGCCGCGAACTCCCGGCCAAGGTCGCGGGCGCGGGCCAGCGTGGCGGCTAAATCCGTATCGGGCAGAGCGGTCATCGTCAGGCTGCTCCCGTCTGCCCCGGGACGCGGCTTCCGAGAATGCGGCGCGCGTTGAGACCGGCGACGAGCTGCCGTTCATGCGCGTCGAGCCCGGCGCGGATCAGGTTGTCCCGCAGGCTCGCCTGCGCGAGTGCGGGCAGAATCGGCCAATCGGTGCCGGCGAGGACGCGCTCGACGCCGAAGAAGGAGGTGAGGATGCGCACGATTGCCGGGTCATCGCCCATGGTGTCGAAATAGATGTTGGGGCGCTCGCCGGCGTCGCGTGCCTCCCGTCCGTAGCGACCGCCGCGCGATGCCTGCACGATGGCGCCGAGCCCCAGCGTCGCGAAAACGAAGTTGATGTCGGGGAAGGCGTCGAGGATGTCCGATTCCAGCAGGGACAGGAAAGCAACGCCGTTCATGAGGCCGCGGCCGAGCGAATTGCCCGCCTTGCCCGCGCCGGCGATCAGGAGATCGGCCTGCGGCGCGTTGATGGGATGGACGAAAACCGGCGCCCGGTAGCGGTTCGCCACCTCAAGCGTGGGACGGACGGCGGGATCGGCGAGGAAGCGTCCGTGCCGGGAGGAGTCGATGACCAGCCCCGCGAGGCCGAGCGTGCCGAGCGCCCGCTCGGCTTCCCGCGCAGCCGCCTCGCCGGAGAACGGGTCGACCACGCCGAGGGCCGCAAGCCGTCCGGGATGGGCGGCGACGAGGCCGGCGAGCCAGTCGTTGACCCCGGCGATCGTGCTTTCGTCGGTGGGACCCTCCACCCCGAACAGGCTTTCGACGGTCGTGCTGACGACGGCAAGCGACACACCCGCGGCCGCGAAGGCGTCAAGCAGCGCGGCGGGATCGACGATCTGGCGCAGGATGTCGTCGCCGAGGCCGAAATTCACCCGCCGCGCGCCGCCAGCGCCCCGGTCGGCCGGCCACAGGTGGGTGTGGATGTCCACGATATCGAGATGTTCCGTCATTGCGATCGCCCGTCGTTGGGGGAGAGGTTTTTCAGGAAAGCAGCGGGCATCCGCGCCCGCCGCGTCCGCGTCACTTCACGATATACGCATCTGCCAGCGAGCCGCCGACGCCGTCTGCGGTGATCGTGTGATTGACGATCCGCTTGTTGTAGAGCGTGACTTCAGGGCTGCTGATGACGTCGATGGCGGGCAGATCCTCGACCAGAATTTCCTGGATGCGCCGCCACTGGGCCACGCGCTTTTCCGGATTCGTCTCGACGGCGGACTCTTCCAGAAGCCTGTCGACCTCGGGGTTGCTGTAAGCGGCACCGTTGGAGAACGGCACGCCCGGCTTGAAGTTCTTGCTCCAGTAGAGGCGCTGCACGCCGACGGTGGGGTCGAACAGGTTGCTCATGCCCTCGAAGGCAAAATCGAAGTCGCGGTCGGTATAGATACGCTTGGTATAGGTGGCGAAGTCCTGGCTGCGCACGGTCACGTCGAGGCCGAGCGGCGCCAGCGCCTGCTTGATGTAGTCCGCGCCGCGCTTGTAGATTTCGCCGCTCGGCACGTAATCAATGGTGAGGCGCTGGCGCACGCCGTCCCCGCCGCGCGCGAAGCCCGCTTCGTCGAGGAGCTTGTTGGCGGTGTCCGGATCGAGCGGGTAGGTCTTCAGATCCGGATCGAACCACCGGGTCAGGTTCGGGCTGATGGGGCCGGGGATGACGTTGCCGTAGCCGTAGGCGACGGTGTTCTTGAACACTTCCCTGTCGAGGGCGTGGGCGATGGCCCGGCGCACGCGCACGTCCTTGAAGAACGGGCGTTCGAGGTTGAACTCGATGCGGCTGATGCCGTTGTTGTACTGGTTGCCGTTTTTCTCGATGCCGATGTGCGGCAGGCCTTCGAGCCGCGACAGGTCGCTCAGCGAGATGGGCGTGTTGGGCGCAAGGTCGATCTCGCCGGTCTCGATGGCGATCGCCCGCCCGGCCGCGTCGGGGATGAAGCGCACGACGATCCTGTCGAGGTACGGCTTGGGCTTGTCCCAGTAGTCGGGGTTGCGCTCGTAGATGATGTGGCTCGCGCGCACCCATTCCTTGAACTTGTAGGGTCCCGTGCCGACGGGGGCGAGGTTGACCGGGTTCTCCGCCGCTTTCGTGCCTTCGTAGAGGTGTTTCGGCACGATCGGCGATTCCGTGGCGTTGAGCGCCGAGATGAGGTAGGGCGCCGGCTTCGAGAGCACGAGGATCGCCGTCAGCGGATCGGGCGTCTGCACCTCGACGAGGTTGAGGAAGGTGTTGCGGCCGCGCGGATGCACCTCCTTCAAGGTATTGATCGAATAGGCGACGTCGGCGGAGGTGAAGGGCTTGCCGTCATGCCATTTCACGCCCTCGCGCAGCTTGAACGTGTAGCGCAGGCCATCCTCGCTCACGGACCATTCCGTCGCCAGTTGCGGCCGGGGGTTGAGGTCGAAGTCGTAGGCGAGCAGCCCCTCGGTTGTCTTGCCCGATACGAAAACCGTGTTGTACGCCGTGTGGGCGATGGAGGTGAGCACTGGCGGTTCCGCGGCCAACAGCAGAGTGGCCGTGCCGCCATGCGCCGGTCCGGCAAGGGCGGCGCCTGCGCCGGTGGAGAAGGGCGCGCCCGTCACCGCAAAGCCGAGCGCAGCAAGGGAAACGCCGAGAAAGCGGCGGCGTGAGGAATGCAGTGCGAGACGCATCGTGGTCATCCTTTGAAACGGGTGGCGCGCTGGCCCGCGCGCCGTCTTCATCCGGGTCGATGTTGCCAACGCCATAATTCCATAAATTCCATATTACAAGTTATTTTATCGTGCGGTATGCTCCCGCAGGCGGCCATCCGGACCGGCCCGAGAAATGCCGCCGGCAGCGCTTGACAAGGCATTTGCGCAAATGCAATAAACTTTACAGAATTTATAGAGAAATTAGATGGCGCAAACGGAACAACCCGTTCTGGACGTTCGTAACCTGCGGCTGCGTTTTCCCGGTCCCGGCGGGGAAACGACCGCCGTCTCAGGGCTGAGCTTTTCCGTCCGCCCCGGCGAGGCCGTGGCGCTTGTCGGCGAATCCGGCTGCGGCAAGTCCTCGACGGCGCTGGCGATCATGCAGCTGCTGCCCGACACGGCGAAACTGGGCGGCGAGATCAGGGTCGACGGCCGGGACGTCATCGGCCTGCCGCGCAAGGAATTGCGGGCGCTGCGCGGCAGCAAGGTGGCGATGATCTTTCAGGAGCCGATGACCTCGCTCAACCCGGTGCACCGAGTCGGCGAGCAGATCGTGGAGGCGCTGCGCGCCCACAAGCCGCTGTCGCGGGAGGACGCGCGCGAGCGCGCGCTGGCGCTGCTGGAGCAGGTGCGTATTCCCGATGCACAGCAGCGGCTCGACGCCTATCCGCATCAGCTTTCCGGCGGTCAGCGCCAGCGCGTGATGATCGCCATGGCGATCGCCTGCGAGCCAAGGCTGCTGATCGCGGACGAGCCGACAACGGCACTCGACGCCACCATCCAGGCGCAGATCCTGCAACTGCTGGACGACCTGCGCCGCGAACTCAAGATGGGCCTGCTGCTCATCACCCACGATCTGGCGCTGGTGTCGCGCTGGACGGAGAACGTCGTCGTGATGCATCACGGCGAGAAGATGGAGCAGCTCGCCGCCGCCGACCTGTTCGGCCGGGCGCATCATCCCTACACGCGCGGCCTGATCGGCGCCTCGATCCGGCTCGACCGCTCGCAGCACTACCGCACGCAACGCCTGCCGGAAATCCGTGTCGTGCACAATGCCGACGACACCTACGAATTCCTGCTGGAGAAGCGGGAGCCGATCCGCCTGCCGCCGCCGGACCGCGGCGGCGCGCCGGTCGTCGAGGTGCACAACCTCGCCGTCCGCTACGATACGCCGCGCGGGCCGTTCACGGCGGTGGACGACGTCTCGCTCGCCATCGCACCGGGGGAGACGCTCGGGCTCGTCGGCGAGTCGGGCAGCGGCAAGTCCACGCTGTCGAAAGCCATCATGCGCCTCGTGCCCGCCCATTCCGGCCGGATCGTGTTCAGGGGCGAGGACATCACGCGCATCGAGGGCAAGAATCTGCGGCGCGTGCGCCGGAACATGCAGATGGTGTTCCAGGACCCTTACGGCTCGCTCAATCCCCGCCACACAGTGGGCGAGATTCTCGAAGGCCCGCTTGCCGTGCACGAGGTCAACGACGCGCGGGAACGGCAGAAGCGGGTACAGCGGATGCTCGATCAGGTCGGGTTGCCGGCGCGCTCCGCCAATCGCCTGCCGCACGAGTTCTCTGGCGGGCAGCGCCAGCGCATCGGCATCGCGCGTGCGCTGATGCTGAACCCCTCGCTCGTGGTGTGCGACGAGCCGGTGTCGGCGCTCGACGTGTCGGTGCAGTCGCAGATCCTCAACCTGCTGGTGGAGCTGAAGGAATCGCTCAACCTCTCCTACCTGTTCATCTCGCACGATCTCGCCGTGGTCCAGTACATCTCCGACCGCGTGATCGTGATGAAGGACGCGAAGGTGGTCGAGGAGAACGATCATCTGCGGATATGGACCCATCCCCGGCACGACTATACGCGCGCGCTCATCAGCGCGGCGGCGCGGGAAGCGTGAACGGCGAATGAACGGATGCGGCGGCGTCCGCGCCCTCGCGGCGCAGGCGTGTTTTTGGTCAACGTTGTCTGGAGTCAATGATGTCGTCCGCTATAGCAACGCCCGCCGCGCCGGCGGCGTGGTCCGCCGGGGAGAGCTTCTACCGCGTTCGCGGGCCGCTGGAGCGCGCGGACAGCCCGCTGGTGCGCGCCGCGCGGCAGCCGCTGATGCTGGGGCTGTTCCTCAATCTGCAGGACATCAGCATCTCCTCGTATCCCACCAGCAACACCTGGACGTTCGACTACAACGCCGACATCGTCCGGCAGGGGGAAGCGCTCGGCTTCGATCTCGCTTTCAGCCGCACCCAGTGGCTGCCCAAGGGCGGCTATGACGGCGAGGCTTCCCTCGATTCCTTCGTCGCGCTCGGCGGCATGGCGGCGATCACGAAGAGCATCCTGCTGATCTCCACGATCCATGTGCTCTACGGCCCGTGGCATCCGCTGCACCTCGCCAAGTTCGGCGCGACGCTCGACCACATCAGCAAGGGACGCTGGGGCATCAACGTCGTCACAGGCCATCGCGCCGTCGAGCACGAGATGTTCGGCTGGCAGCGCATCGAGCACGACAAGCGCTACACCATGGCGGGCGAGCTGTTCGACGTCCTGAACCGTCTCTGGACGGCGGACGACAACTATTCCCACGAGAGCGTCCATTCCGCCTGGAAGGTCTCGAACGGCTGGATCACGCCCAAGCCGCTTTATGGCCGGCCGGTTCTCGTCACGGCGACGGGCTCGCAGGCGGGCATCGACTTCGCCTCGCGCTACTCCGACATCCTGTTCATCACGTCCCCTGGCGGCGCGCATATCGACAGTGCCCTGGCGACGCTGCCGCCGCATATCGATGCGATACGGCGCACTGCGGCCTCGGTGGAGCGCGAGGTCCGGACGCTGATCAACCCGGTCATCGTCAGCCGCAACACCGAGAAGGAAACGCAGGCCTATCTCGACGCGCTGCTCGACAATCCGCCGCGCCCCAAAGGGGCGTCGTTCGGGCATGGCCACTACGACAGCGACGCCCATGCCTGGCGTGGCCGCTCGGACAAGACGCACAAGCAGGGCTACGGCCTCGGCGGCAACATCGAGATTATCGGCACGCCGGAGCAGGTCGTCGAGCAGTTCATCGCGCTCAAGCGGGCGGGCATCGACGGCCTGCAGCTCGGCTTCGCGGACTTCCGCGCCGATCTCCAGCATTTCGGCGAGAACATCCTGCCGCTGATGAAGAGCGCGGGGCTGCGGTTCTGAAATCACTGCGACGCGGAGCAAGCGGATGTCGAGTCTGGGAAAAATCGGAAGCAGCCTGCGGCGGACGGCCATTCAGGCCGTGCCCACGGTCATCGGGATCGTCATCCTGAACTTCTTCCTGCTGCAGATGGCGCCGGGCGACGCGGCCGACGTGATCGCCGGCGAGGCGGGCTCCGCCACGGAAGAGACCATGCACGCCCTGCGCGTGCAGTTCGGCCTCAACCATCCGGTGCTGGTGCAGCTCTACAACTACCTCAACGAGCTGGCGCATTTCAGCCTGGGCTTCTCGCCGCGCTACGGCATGCCGGTGGCGGAGCTGATCGGCCAGCGGCTGCCGGGCACGTTGCTACTGATGTCGCTGGCGCTGGGCATCGCGCTCTTCATCGGGCTCGTGCTGGGCTCTGTGATGGCCATCTTCGCCGGGCGGTTGCCGGACCGCGTGCTCTCCGTGCTGGCGCTCGTGTTCTATTCGGTGCCCGGCTTCTGGATCGGCCTGATGCTGATCATCCTGTTCTCCGTCACCCTCAGCTGGCTGCCCAGCGGCGGCGCGGGCACCATCGGCGCCGATCTTTCGGGCTGGGCGGGCCTGTGGGACAAGGCCCGCTACATGATCCTGCCGGCGACCTCGCTCGCCCTGTTCTACGTCGCCATCTACGCCCGCCTGACGCGCGCCTCGATGCTGGAGGTGAAGTCGCAGGATTTCGTGCGCACGGCGCGCGCCAAGGGCCTCTCCCCGTTCTCCGTCACTGTGCATCACGTGCTGCGCAATGCGCTGATTCCCATCACCACGCTGGCGGGGATGCATATCGGCAGCATGCTGGGCGGCGCCGTGGTGGTGGAGACGGTCTATAGCTGGCCGGGGCTGGGGCGCCTTGCCTACGAGGCGGTGATGGGGCGCGACTTCACCGTGTTGCTCGGCATCCTGCTCCTGTCCTCGCTTCTGGTCATCGCCGTCAACGCGGCGGTGGACCTGCTGCAAACCTTCCTCGATCCTCGTATTGGAGTGCGTTGATGTCGGCGACCGATCCAGTCCTGCGCGATCCGGCCCTGCTGGGTGAAGCCGCGCCGGCCAAGGCCGCGAACCCGCGCGAGCCCGAGCCGCCGAGCTGGCTCGGCAAGGAAGAGCCGCTCCCCGCGTATGTCGCCGGCACGGGCGCGACCCACGGGCGCCGGGCGCTGCGCATCTTCCTGCGCAATCCCAACGCGCTCGCGGGGCTGATCATCCTCGCGATCGTGGTGATCGCCGCCGGCATCGCGCCGCTGCTCTATCCCGGCGATCCGCTGGCGATGGTAGCGAAGCCCTTCCTGTGGCCGGGGCAGGATGCCGCCTATCCGCTCGGCACCGATTCCATGGGGCGCGACGTGCTCGCCGGCATCCTGCACGGCACGCGGATATCGCTGACGGTCGGGATCGCGGCGACGCTGCTCGGCCTCGTCGCCGGCATCAGCGTGGGCGCGGTGGCAGGCTATTACGGCGGCCGGGTCGACGATCTGCTGGTGCGCATCATCGAGATATTCCAGACGCTGCCCAACTTCGTGCTTGTCGTGGTGCTCGTCGCCATCACCCAGCCGACAGCCGCGACGATCTCCATCGCCATCGCCATCGTCACCTGGCCGAACGTTGCGCGGCTCGTGCGCGCGGAGTTCCGCTCGATCCGGGAAAAGGACTACGTGATGGCGGCGCGCAGCCTCGGATATGGCGACGCGCGCATCATCTTCCGCGAGATCCTGCCCAACGGTCTGCCGCCGATCATCGTGACGTCGTCCGTCATGGTGGCGGGCGCGATCCTGATGGAGTCCGCGCTGTCGTTCATGGGGCTCGGCGATCCCAACGTCGTGAGCTGGGGGTCGATGATCGGTGCCGGTCGCGAACTGATCCGTACGGCGTGGTACCTGACAGCGCTGCCGGGGCTCGCGATCGTCTTCACCGTGCTCGCTCTCAACATGATTGGCGACGGCCTCAACGATGCGCTGAACCCGCGCTTCCTGCAGGATCGCTGAACGCACCGGCACGGTGGCCGGCACGCGGCCGCCGTTCCGCTTTTTCACCACAGGCGCTTGCCGGCGCGAACGCTTCCGGGCGCAAACCATGAAGACAGTACCATGATCTCCTCGCCAATTGCCGTCGACATCGCCTCCCTCCCGCCCGCCGGCGCCGCGTCCGAATCTCCGCCGCGCGTGGCCGATATCCTGGCCCGGGTGCCCGCGCTCGCGGCGGAAATCGCGAAGGGCGCGGCACGGCGGGACCAGACCCGCGAACTGCCGTTCGAGGCGTTCCGGCTGATCAGGGAGGCGGGCATCGGCACGCTGCGCATTCCCGCGGCGCTCGGCGGGCCGGGAGGCACGGTCGAGAACTACATCGATGTCATCGCGCGGCTGGCGGCGGCGGATTCCAACGTCGCCCATTCCCTGCGCTCGCATTTCAATTTCACCGAGACGCTGGCACTCGATCCCGAGGGGGGCAAGGCGCGCCGCTATCTCGACGAGGTGCTCGCCGGCAAGCTGTTCGCCGGTGCGCATACGGAGCTGGGCACGGCGCGCCCCGGCGACGTCACGACGCGGCTCACCAGCACGCCGGCCGGCTGGCGGCTGAACGGGCGCAAATGGTATGCGACCGGCACCGCCTTCGCGGACTACGCGACCTTCAGTGCCAAAAACGATGCCGACGAGGTGGTCAGCGTTCTCATCCCCGTCGGCCGGGCCGGCATCGCGGTGCTCGACGACTGGGACGGCATGGGCCAGCGCCTGACGGCGAGCGGTGGCGTGCTGCTCGACGACGTCGAGGTGTTCGAGGACGAAATCTCGGCGCGCGCGCTTGACGGCCGCATCGGCCGCCATACGTCGACCCTACGCCAGCTTCATCTCGCCGCCTCCGCCGCCGGCGCGGTACGGGCGGTGCTGAACGAGGGCATCGCCTACGTGCGCGACCATGCGCGCCCGGCCGCGCACAGCCCGGCGGCGTCGGCGCGCGAGGATCATTTCATCCAGGAACTGGTCGGCGAGATCGCTGCCGCGTCCTTCGCCGTCGACGCGCTGGTGGCGGAAAGCGCCCGGGCGCTCGACAGGGCGGCGGCGGCGTTCGCGGCCGGTGACGAGGCGGTGCTCGACGCGGCGCTGGTGGAGAGCGCGCTCACGACCTCGCGCACGCAGATCGTCGCGTCGCGCCTCGCCCTGCGGGCGGCGGAACAGATATTCGATCTGGGCGGGGCCTCGACCACGTCGAGCAAGTACAACTTCGACCGGCACTGGCGCAACATCCGCACCGTCTTCAGCCACAATCCGCTGCTGCACAAGGCGCGGGTGGTCGGCGACTACTACCTCAACGGAACCACGACACATCTGCGCGAGGGCAAGGTCTTCTGACCGGGACACCCATAGCGTTTTCGAGCGAATTCTCATCGGCCGGACAGTTCCGTCTGATCGGATAGCATTCCAGGAGCAGCCATCATGAGCGACGAAAAACTGTCCGAAATCTGGTACACGCGCTGTCCGGTGCCGACGCCCGTCGGCCTCGCGGCGCAGCTCGGCTATCTCGAAGAAACCTTTGCCGCCGAGGGTATCGCACTGCGCTCGATTATCGATTCGCCGGACCCCGCCATCCGCCAGAGCCATTTCAACCATACCCTGAACTGGTCATTCCGCCACGGCGGCAACGTTCCGCCGATCCGCGCGCGCTCGGAAGGCCGGAAGACGCGGCTCGTCGGCATCACGTGGACCGACGAGTTCCAGGCCGTCATCACGCTGCCGCAAACGGGCATCCGGTCTGTCAGCGACCTGAAGGGCCGGCGTTTCGGCATCGCCCGGCGCCCGGAGGGCATCGTCGACTTTCATCGCGCCACCGCGCTGAAGGGGCTCGTCTCTGCGCTGTCGCTCGAAGGGCTTTCGCACCGGGATGTCGAAATCGTCGATGTCGCCGTGCGGGACAGCGTGCTCGACAAGTTCGGCGACGCCTCCCTGTTCGGCCTGCGGCGCCGGCCGCCGCACGGCGAGGAGATCGCGGCCCTCATCCGGGGTGAGACCGACGCTATCTTCGTCAAGGGCACGCCGGGCATCGCTGTCGCCAACCTCATCGGGGCTGTGCTCGTCGCGGATTTCGGCTTCCATTCCGATCCGAACATCCGCGTCAATTCCGGCTCGCCGCGCCTGCTGACCGTCGACGAGTTGCTGGCGGAAAAGCGGCCGGACCTCGTCGCGCGGCTGATCGAGGCCATTTTCCGCGCGAGCGAATGGGCGAAGGCCCATCCGGATGATACCCGCCGCTTCGTCGCGCGCGAGGCCGGCGCCACCGAGGAGCAGGTGCTCGTCGCCAACGGCCCGGACCTGCATCACCATCTGGGGTTGAGCCTGGAACCCGGGCTGATCGCGGCTGTGGGCACCTACAAGGACTTCCTGCTGGAGTGGGGCTTCCTCGCGGGCGATTTCGACATCGGCGAATGGGTCGATCCCCGGCCGCTCGAAGCCGCCACCCGCCGCGCCGCCGCCTGACGGCAAACTAAAACACTTAAAATCCATAGAATTTATCAATTAAATATTGACAGGCCGGCGCGCCTGTCTCATTCTTCCTCCGAGGGTGGGATGGGCGCCCTGCACGGATAACGAGCGGCCGTCCGCGGGGCGGGCGGCGGCGATCCGTTCTTCAGGTCGCCCGTGAGGGCGTGATTGTTTGAAGAGCCGATACCACTGCGATGAACATCGACACGCGGGCAAGATCAAGACAACCGTCTCCAACATTGGCGCGTTTGCCTCCGTTAACGGCCCTGCGCGCGTTCGTGGCCACGGCGCGCCATCTCAATTTCACCGGCGCGGCCGATGAGCTGCACGTGACTTCCGCCGCCGTCGGCCAGCAAATCCGCTTGCTGGAGGAGCACCTCGGCCATGCGCTGTTCGTGCGCAACCGTGGCGGCCTGCAGCTCACGACCGCCGGGCGCGCCCTGATGCCGGGCCTGACGTCCGCCTTCGATACGCTGCTCGAAACGTTGTCTGCCCTTGCGGAAGAGCCCGGGCGCGCGCCGATCCGCATCGTCGCGCCATCGTCCTTCGCCGGGAAGTGGCTGGCGCCGCGCCTCGCCACCCTGCAGGCGGCCGGGCCGCGGCTCGACGTGCAGGTGGATGTGTGCTCGCGCGGGGTCGACCTGTTCAGGGACGACGCCGATTGCATCATCGGCTACGGCGCGGGCAACGTCTCCGGCCTCGTCGTGGACCGGCTGTTCGGCGAGGCAGTCGTGCCCGTGTGCAGCCCTGCGTTCGCACAGCGCCATGGGCTGTCGGGGAACCCGCCGGCGCTCGCCGGCGCGCCACTGCTGCACGAGCAGGGGCCGTCTCCCGATCCCGCCTGCCCGGACTGGGGGGCGTGGTTGCGCCTGTTCGGGCTGCCGATGCACCTGGCCGAAAGCGGCATCACGCTGAGCCAGTCGTCGCTGGTGCTGGACGCGGCGGTGGCGGGGCAGGGCGTGGGCCTGGCCAAGCTGCGGCTCGCGGAGGCCGACCTGCTGTCCGGCCGGCTCGTCGTTCCCTTCGGTGAGCCGCAGCCGGTGGATTTCTTCTACTTCTTCGCGGCGACGCCCCTGAAGGCGAAGTCGCCGCAGGTGCGCCAGTTCCGGCACTGGCTGCTGTCCGAGACGCGCGCGGCACGGACGGATGTTGACCGCTGGCCGCCCGATGGCCCCTATCCCGCGTCCGGCGCGCATGCCGACACGCCCGCCATTGCGGCGGAATGACGTTGCGGGCATTTAAAATTTTGTCTATAGACGTAATAGATATATAGCGCTATCAAACGCTTCTCCGATGCGGGCGCCCGGCCGTCCGCCCATCCTGCCGATCTGACAAAGGAAACGCTCGTTCATGTCCATCCAGTATCGCACGCTGGGCCGCAACGGCCTGCGCGTATCGCCGCTCGCCCTCGGCACCATGATGTTCGGAGGCGAGACCGATGAGGCCACGTCGCGGCGCATCATCGACAAGGCGTTCGATCAGGGTTTCAACTTCATCGACACGGCGGATGGCTACGCGAATTACCAGTCGGAGGTCGTGGTCGGCAACGCCATCCGCGAGAAGCGCGATAGCTGGGTGCTGGCAACCAAGTTCGCGAGCCCGCGCGGGCTCGACGCGAACAGCCAGGGCGCCTCGCGCAAGTATATCCGCCGTGCGGTGGAGGGCAGCCTGAAGCGGCTCGGCACCGACTACATCGACATCTACTACCTGCATCGCGAGGACCATGAGACGAATGTCGCGGAAACGATCCGCACGCTCGGCGACCTGATTTCCGAGGGCAAGATCCGCTACTACGGCCTCTCCAACCACCGCGCCTGGAAAATCGCCGAATTCAGTCGGGTGGCCGATCAGCTCGGGCTCGATCGGCCCATCGCCTCCCAGCCGCTCTACAACCTCGCCAACCGCCAGATCGAGTTCGAGCACCTCGATGCCGCCGACTACTACGGGCTCGGCGTCGTGCCCTACAGCCCGCTGGCGCGCGGCGTGCTGACGGCTAAATATGCGCCGGGCGCGGAGCCGGAGGCGGGCACGCGCGCCGGGCGTCAGGACAAGCGCATCCTGCAAACGGAATGGCGGCCGGAATCGCTGAACATCGCCCAGCGCATCGGCGAGCACGTCAAGTCGCGCGGCATTTCTCCCGGCCAGTTCGCGCTGGCCTGGGTGCTCAACAACCGGCTCATCACCGCCCCCATCGTCGGCCCGCGCACCGAGGCGCAGTGGGACGACTACCTGCCCGCGCTCGAATACAGGTTTACGCAGGAGGACGAGGCGCTGGTCAACGAACTCGTCGCCCCCGGCCACTCGTCCACGCCCGGCTTCAACGATCCGGCGCATTTCTTCTTCGGCCGCCGGCCGTACGCAGGCTGATCCGGTTTTCCGGAAAGCCGGTCACCCGACATGCCGCCTTCCGGTTTCGCCGACCGGAAGGCGGCTTCCTGCGTTCGCTTCCGGCAAGTGTGACGCGCGGCCTGCGGGCGCCACGGAAAGATATTCTTCGTCAGCCGCGAAGCAAAATTGTGCCATCCCGCCGCAGGCAGGGCGGTGTGCGTCTTCCAGCTTGTAAAATTGATTATTTTTATAGAAAATATGATCTTCGACAATGAGCGTGGGCCGGAACGGCGTCACGCTCGTTGCCGCCCCCGAATCCGGGGCGTCTCGATCACATTGGAAAAGCCCGCAGATGACAGACATAGCCGATCCGCAACCTGCCTCCGGTAACGAGAATCCGGCGGCGCGCCAGCGCCCGTCCGCGCCGCAGCGACCGCACCGTATCGATAGCGACGCGGAAGCCATTGCCGCCGCGCGCGGGCTTGCAGGGCAGTTCGCGGCCGGGGCCGCCGCGCGCGATCGGGAGCGGCTGCTGCCGTGGGCGGAAATCGAGGCCTTCACCGCGAGCGGACTTGGCGGCATCACGGTGCCGCGCGAATACGGCGGTGCCGATGTATCCTATGCCACGCTGGCGGAGGTGTTCGAGATCCTGTGCGCGGCCGACTCGTCGGCAGGCCAGGTTCCGCAGAATCATTTCGGCGTGCTGGCCTTGCTGCGCGACGCGGGGTCGCCGGAGCAGAAGCGGCGCTTCTACGGCGACGTGCTGAATGGCTACCGCATCGGCAACGCGGGGCCGGAACTCGGCCGCCGGCCCATCACACACTCCGGCACGCGCCTGCGCGGCACGCCGGAAGGATTGCGTCTCACCGGGCATCGCTTCTATTCGACGGGCGCCATCTTCGCGCACTGGATTCCGACGCGCGCCTTCGACGACGAGGAGCGGCCCGTACAGGTGTGGGTGCCGTATGACGCGAAAGGGGTGCGGGTGATCGACGACTGGGCGTCGTTCGGCCAGCGAACCACCGCGAGCGGCTCCGTCGTGTTCGACGACGTCGCCATCGACGATCCCGGGCAGATCATTCCGGTCTGGTCGTTCACCGGGCAGCCGGGGCTTGCCGGGCCGGTGTCGCAGCTCATCCAGGCGGCCATCGATTCCGGCATTGCAGCCGGCGCCATCGATGAAGCCATCGCCTTCGTGCGCG
Source organism: Pseudochelatococcus lubricantis (assembly GCF_042432495.1). NCBI lineage: Bacteria > Pseudomonadati > Pseudomonadota > Alphaproteobacteria > Hyphomicrobiales > Chelatococcaceae > Pseudochelatococcus > Pseudochelatococcus lubricantis. Next base: position 276,746 of record NZ_JBHLXC010000001.1, read on the forward strand.
ACCACGCGCGCCCGTGGACGGATGCAGGCGTGGAACGCGCGTCCGACGACCTCTACATCATTCACGATGTCGGCCGCCTGAAGATCGACCTGCACGCGGCGCAGGCGGTGCTGCGCAAGGCGGGCCGGGTGCTCGACGAGGTGGCGCGCGCGCCGGTGACGGCCGAGTCGAGCGCGCGCGCCTCCGTCGCCGTGGCGCAGGCGAAGATCCTGACCACCGAAATCGCCCTTGCGGCCAGCGAGAAGCTGCACGAACTCGCCGGCTCCGCCTCCACGCGCGCCGTGCACAATCTGGACCGCTACTGGCGCAACGCCCGCGTGCACACGCTGCACGATCCGGTGCGATGGAAATACCACCTGCTCGGCAACTACGCGCTGAACGGCGTGCTGCCCGCGCGCCATCAGTGGAACTGAGAGGGATTGCCATGAGTATAGCTGCCCTTTCCCCGGCGCCTGCGCCCGCCGTGCGCCCGGCTGTCATCCGCGACGACGCGCAGGCGCTCGACGTGGCGCGCACATTCGCCGACGCCTTCACGCGCGATGCCTCCCTGCGCGACCGCGACCGCCTGCTGCCATGGGACATCCTGCCCGAGTATACCGCCAGCGGCCTGTGGGGCATCACGGTGCCGAGGGAATATGGCGGGCCGGGCGTTTCTACGGTGACGCTGGCAAAAACCGTCGCCACGCTGGCGAGCGGCGACGGTTCGCTGGCGCAGATTCCGCAGAACCACTACTATGCGCTGGAGGTGCTGCGCATCGGTGGCACGGCGGAACAGCAGGCGTTCTTCAACGGGCGCGTGCTGGCTGGCGAGCGTTTCGGCAATGCGCTGGCGGAAATCGGTGCGCGCGACTTCAAACGCCGCACGCAACTGGTGCGCGACCCCGCCGGCTGGTATGTGGACGGCCGCAAATTCTACTGCACCGGCGCGATCTTCGCCCATTGGATCCCGACGCTGACCGTGGCGCAGGAGGATGGCCGGGAGGTCACCTATCTCGTCTTCGTGCCCCGCACGGCCGAGGGCGTGACCATCGTCGACGACTGGGACGGCTTCGGCCAGCGCGTCACGGGCAGCGGCTCGGTCGTCTTCGAGCGCGTGGCGGTGAAGCCCGAATGGGTGGTGCCGTTTCTCGCCTCCTTTGAGCGGCCGACGACGATCGGCCCCTTCGCCCAGATCCTGCACGCGGCCATCGATCTCGGCATCGGCTGGGGCGCGTATCGCGAGACGCTGCCCTTCATTCGCGAGCGCTCCCGCCCCTGGATCGACGCGAAGGTGGAGCGCGCCGCGGACGATCCGCTGCTGCTGGAACGGCTCGGCGATGTCTGGCTGAGGCTGACGGCGGCCGAGGCGTTGCTGGAGCGGGCGGGCGAGGCGGTCGATGCCGCGCAGGGGGCGCCGGACGAGGACAGCGTGGCGCGCGCCTCCGTCGCCGTGGCGGAAGCACGGGTGCTCACCACCACTGCCGGACTTCTTGCCGCCAACAGGCTGTTCGAACTGACGGGCACCTCCGCCACCTTCGCGCAGGACAACCTCGACCGCTACTGGCGAAACGTCCGCACCCATACCCTGCACGATCCGGTGCGGTGGAAGTATCACGCGGTCGGCAACTTCTACCTGAACGGCAAACGCCCGCCGCGCCACGGAGCCCTGTGATGACGGTGAAAAAGCAAATCCTGCTCAATGCCTTCAACATGAACTGCGTCGGGCACATCAACCACGGCTTGTGGACGCACCCGCGCGATACCTCGGCCGACTACAACACCCTCGGCTACTGGACGTCGCTCGCCCGGACGCTGGAGCGGGGGCTGTTCGACGGCATCTTCATCGCCGATATCACCGGCGTTTACGACATCTACCAGGGCGGCATCGATCTGACGGCACGGGAGGCGATCCAGTTGCCGGTCAACGACCCGACGGTGCTGGTCTCCGGCATGGCGGCGGTGACGGAACACCTCGGCTTCGGCATTACCGTCAACGTCAATACGGAGCACCCCTACACCTTTGCCCGCCGTTTCTCGACGCTCGATCATCTCACGGGCGGGCGCGTCGGCTGGAACATCGTCACCGGCTATCTTGACAGCGCTGCCCGCGCCGTGGGGCAGGAGGCGCTGACCGAGCACGACACACGCTACGACCGGGCGGACGAGTATCTGGATCTGCTCTACAAGCTGTGGGAGGGAAGCTGGGCGGACGATGCCGTGCACCGCGACCGGGCAGCACGCGTCTTCACCGATCCCGCGAAGGTGCGGCCCGTTGCCCACGACGGCCGCTTCTACAGGTCGCACGGCTATCACCTGAGCGAGCCCTCCGTCCAGCGCACACCGGTGTTGTATCAGGCCGGGACGTCCGGACGCGGCAAGCAGTTCGCCGCGCGCCACGCCGAATGCGTGTTCATCTCCGCGCCCGACACGACGGTGGCGCGCGAGACCGCCCGCAGCTTGCGGGAACTCGCGGTGGCGTACGGCAGAAAGCCGGATGACATCAAGATATTCGTCGGTATCGCCGTGGTGCCCGACCGCAGCAGCGCGGCGGCGCGGGAGAAGCTGGCGGACTATGTGCGCCATGCCAATCCCGAGGCGGGCCTCGCGCATTTCGCGGCGAGCACCGGCATCGACTTTTCCCGTTACGATCCCGATGAGCCGGTCGCCTACGGGCCGTCGAATGCCATTCAGTCTGCGACGCAACTGGCGCTGAAGCGCGGCTGGACGCGGCGGCAGCTTCTTGGCCAACTGGGGCTTGGCGGGCGCCATCCGGTGATCGTCGGCGACGCCGTCACCGTTGCCGACGAACTCGCGCGCTGGATCGACGAGGGCGAGATCGATGGCTTCAACCTCTCGCGCGTCGTCACGCCCGAGACCTATGAAGACTTCATCGACATCGTGGTGCCGGAACTGCAGGAGCGCGGCCTCTACAAGACGGCCTACGCGGAAGGCTCGCTGCGCAACCGGATTTTCGGCGAGGGCAACAGGCTGCCCGCGCGCCATGCCGCCGGCGCCTATCGTTTCAACGCCTATCGCCTTCCTTCGGCGGAAGCTTCGGGAGCATCATCATGAGTCTTGAAATTTTCTGGTTCCTGCCGACCTCCGGCGACACCCGCTATCTCGGCAAGTCCGACTTCGGCCGCAAGCCGACCAACGCCTATCTGCGGCAGATCGCCGTCACCGCCGAGAACCTCGGCTACGACGGACTGCTCATCCCCACCGGATCGAGCTGCCTCGACCCGTGGGTGACGGCCTCGAGCCTGGTGCCTGTGACCAGCCGCATCAAGCTGCTGGTGGCGCTGCGCACCTCGCTGAGCGGCCCCACCGCCTCCGCCCGGCAGGCGGCGGCGCTCGACGAGGCGCTGGGCGGCCGCCTGCTGCTCAATGTGGTACCGGGCGGCGACGCCAAGGAACTCGCGGCCGACGGCGTGTTCTACGATCACGACACGCGCTACGAGGCGGCCGACGAGTTCCTCGGCGTCTGGCGGCGGCTGTTGCAGGGCGAGACGGTCGATTTCGCCGGCGATCACATCAAGGTCGAGGGCGCGCGCAATTTCCACCCGGCGGTGCAGCAGCCCTATCCGCCGCTCTATTTCGGCGGCTCGTCGCCCGCCGCTCACGAACTCGCGGCCAGGCATGTCGACGCCTATCTGACGTGGGGCGAACCGCCGGCGGCGGTGGCGGAGAAGATCGCCGACGTGCGCCGGCGCGCCGAAAAGTACGGGCGGACGGTACGTTTCGGCGTGCGGCTGCACGTCATCGTGCGCGAGACTGCCGCGGAGGCGTGGGCGGATGCCGACCGTCTCATCAGCAAGCTCACGGACGAGGACATCCGCCTCGCGCAGGAGAACTATTCCCGTATGGATTCGGAAGGGCAGAGGCGGATGGCCGCCCTGCACGGGGGGCGGCGCGACAGGCTGGAAGTGAGCCCGAATCTGTGGGCGGGCGTCGGCCTCGTGCGCGGGGGGGCGGGCACGGCGCTGGTGGGCGACGGGCAGACCGTCGTCGAGCGGCTCAAGGAGTATGCCGATCTCGGCGTCGACACCTTCGTGCTCTCCGGCTATCCGCATCTGGAGGAAGCGATCCGCTTCGCCGAACTCGCTTTCCCCTACCTGCCCGGCAAGCAGCCCGTGACGGTCCGTGATCAGGCGCTGACCGGCGGGGCATTCGATATCCGCGCGAGCGAGCCGAAGCAGAGGGCGTCGGCATGAGCGCGTCGCATCCCGTCATCGATATGCGCTGCCGGCCGGCCTACCTGCACGACTTCTTCGGCGCGACCCCCGGCACCGCCGCCTACGAGACCGCCCGCTGGCTGAACCGGCGGGTCGGCACGCGCGGAGACGATTCTCACTTCGTCCGCTCGCGCACGCCCGAAGGCTTCCTCGCGGAGGTGCGGGAGGCCGGGCTCGCGAAGGCCGTCGTGGTGGGGCGGCATACGCCGGCGCAACATTTGCCCAACGACCGCATCCACGCGATCGTCTCGGGCGGCGACGAACTCATCGGCATCGGCGCCGTCGATCCGGTGCTGCAGGGCGAGCGCGGCGCGCTGGAGGAGGCGGAGCGCGCGGTGAAGGTGCTCGGGCTCGCGGGCATCGACCTCGAACCCGGTTTCGGCGAGCCGCCGCGCCATCCCGACGATCCGGTCTATTTCCCGGTCTATGAGCTTGCCGCCCATCTCGGCGTACCGGTCTTCCTGATGAGCGGCCCGACGACGCCGGACCCGCGCTACAACGATCCCTCGCCGCTCGCCCGCGTGGCGCAGGCGTTTCCATCGCTGCCCATCGTCGTCTATCACGGCTATTGGCCCAACGTGCAGCAGGCGATCGGCGTCGCCTTCCGCTACGACAACGTGCATCTCGTGCCGGACATGTATCTGTTCCAGCCCGGCACGCAGGCTTATGTCGAGGCGGCCAACAGCTTTCTGGCGGACCAGTTCCTGTTCGGGTCGTCCTATCCCTTCCGGCCGATCCGCCAGACCGTCGATGACTTCCTTGCCCTCGGCTTCCGGGAGGGGGTCGTCGAGAAGCTGCTCTACGGCAACGCCGCACGCCTCCTCAAGGTCGGCTGAGGCGAGAAGCCGCGCGGCGGCCCCGCGCGGCACCCTTCGCTCCTCAAGCGCTATAGCCTGCCGCGCCAGGGAACGAATATCTTCTCCAGCACACGGACCACGGCTTCGAGCAGGAAGGCCACGGCGGCGATGACGAGGATGCCCATGATGACGACATCCGTCACCAGAAACTGGGCGGCGGACTGGATCATGAAGCCGAGGCCGCGTGTCGCGGCCACGAGTTCGGCGGCGACAAGCGTCGTCCAGCCCGCGCCGAGCGCGATGCGGATGCCGGTGACGATCTCGGGCAGGGCGCTGGGGAAGATGACATAGCGCAGCAATTGCGCGCGCGTGGCCCCCAGCGACCGCGCCGCGTCCAGCCTGTCCGGCGCGACGGAGCGGACGCCCGCCGCCGTGGACAGGGCGATGGGTGCCAGCATGGCGACGCCGATGACCAGCACCTTCGACACTTCGCCGATGCCGAACCAGATGATGACGAGCGGCAGATAGGCGAGCGGCGGAATGGGCCGCAGCAGCTCCAGCAGCGGATCGAGTATTCCCCGGCCGACGGGGCTGAGCGCGATGGCGAAGCCGACGGGAATGGCGATCGCCGCCGAGAAGAACAGCGCCGCGAACACTCGCGCAAGGCTTGCGCCGAGATGTTCCAGCAGCGTTGAATCGACATAGCCTTCGGTAAGAACGGCGATGAAACGCTCGAACACCGCTGCCGGAGGGGGCAGAAACAGCGGCGCGATCATGCCGCTCGCCGTCACCGCCCACCAGATGGCGAGCAGGACGAGCAGTGTAGCGGCGGACAGATGGGCCACCCTGAGACGCCGCCCGCCGGCCGGCGCTCCCGCCGTCACATCCGGTTCGAGATAATCGGTCGCCGAACTCATGCGGCTGCCTCCCGCGTGAAGACAAGGTCCAGAACCCGCTCGCGCAGGTCGACGAAAGCAGGGTCGCTGCGCACGGACCGCAGGGTTTCCCCGCGGGCGAGGCGTGTGCCGAAATCGATGCCGAATTCCTGCGCCACACGCCCGGGCCGCGCGGCCAGCACGACGAGCCGGGTGCCGAGCAGCAGCGCTTCCTCGACATCGTGGGTGATGAACAGGATGCCGGGACCGAGCCGCTGCCAGAGGTCCAGCACGACCTCATGCATCTGCGCGCGGGTGAGGGCGTCGAGCGCGCCGAAAGGCTCGTCCATCAGCAGGAAATGCGGCTCCGCCATCAGCGCCCGGGCAAGGCCGACACGCTGGCGCTGCCCGCCGGACAGCTCCCATATCTTGCGCCGTTCGAAGCCGGCAAGGCCGAGGCGCGCCAGGACAGCCTGGGCCCGCGGCCGGTATTCGCGTGCCGGAACCCCGCGCAGTTTCAGGGAAAGGGCGGTATTCTCAAGGGCGTCGAACCATGGCAGCAGCGCGTCATCCTGAAAGACGACGCCCCTGTCCGCACCCGGGCCGGTGATCTGTTCGCCGTTGACCAGCACCTGGCCGCCGGTCGGCTGCAGGAACCCCGCCGCCAGTTTCAGCAGCGTCGTCTTGCCCGATCCCGACGGACCGAGCACGGTGACGAAATCCCGCGCGCCGAAAGTGAGGGACAGGTTCGCGATCACCGGCGGCGCGTTGCCGTAGCGGACGCTCACGTCCTGAAGCGACAGCCGTGACATGGTTCTCTCCCTCGAAATGCGGTCCGGCGACAGGATGCGCGGTCCCCGGGCGGCGGTGCGCCCGGGGACCGCGGAAGACGGTCCGCGATGCGCGCCGCGTTACGAGCCCGCCGCCTCTTTCACGAAGCGGTTCGTGATGTAGGGCGTGTAATCGGGCAGGGCGGCAGGTATCTTGTTCTGCTCCTTCAGGAAGCGGGCGGTGTCGGCTATCGCCTTGGCGAGCCCGCCGCCGAGCAGCTCGGCGGAGGCCTGCTCCTCCAGCGTGGGCAGTTCATTGCCCGCGAGGATGCCGGGCACGTCCTCCGCCTTGCCGCCGGTGAGGCGGGCGATGTCCTGCACCTCCTTAGAGGAAGCGGTCCACGCCGCCGGATTCTTGCGGTAGGCGGCATGGGCCTCGCCCGTGAGCTTCACGAACTGCTTCACGGCCTCGGGATGCTTCTCGATGAAATCGTTGCGGGCGATCCAGGCGTCGAAGGTCGGCGCCCCCCATTCCCCCACCTGCCTGGAGGAGGCGAGCACGGTGCCGCTGGCCTTCGCCCTGCCGAGCGCCGGATCCCAGACGTAGGTGGCGTCGATGTCGCCGCGCTCCCAGGCGGCGATGATTTCCGGCGGGCGCAGGTTGAGGATCTGCACCTGCTTCGGGTCGATGTTCCAGTGCTTCAGCGCCGCCAGCAGGCTGTAATGGCCCGTGGAGACGAAGGGCACGGCGATCTTCTTGCCGACGAGGTCTTTCGGCTCCTTGATGCCGGACTTGTCGGAGACGACGAGTGCTTCCGCATCGCCGAGCAGGCCGGAGATGAAGATGGTCTGGAACGGCACCTTGCTGGACGCAGCCGCCGTCAGCGGGCTCGAACCCACGAGACCGATCTGCACGTCGCCCGAGGCGATGGCGGCAATCACGTCCGCGCCGGCGTCGAACTTGCGCCACTCGACAGGCAGGCCGACCGCCTTCTCGTAAAGCCCCTCCGCTTGCGGAACCTTCGCGAGGTCCACGGTCGTCTGATAGCCGATCACGAGCTTGTCGGCGGCGAACGAAGCGCCCGTGGAAGCGGCCAGCGAGAAGGCAGCCGCCGTTGCAAGCAGAATACGCCGGGAAACAGCCATTGGAACCCCCATTACCAATCCTGAAACAATGAACGATTTAGCGCACGGGAAACGGATAATGTCAATTAATTCCATATAAAATGTCTAATTATAAAATCCACTGAAATATCATGGTATTTACAATGAATGAGCCCGGCAGCGAACCGCCGGGCTCCTTTTCGCTCGGGAGAGACGCGCACGAGGCGCGGGGAAGGGCGGCCCCGGGACGAGGGCCGTCCATCTGGAATCAGAACGCCGGGAGCTGACCGGGGAACTTGTCCCTGATGAGCTGGCGGATGGTGTCGTTCTGATAAGCGGCGACCAGCTTCTTGAACACCGGCTTGTCCTTGTCCACGGTACGCACGGCGATGAAGTTGGCGTAGGGGTTGTTCTTGTCGGATTCGATGGCGATCGAGTCCTTGCCCGGCGTCAGGCCGGCCTGCACGGCATAGTTGGTATTGATGGTCGAGGCGTCGGTGTCGTCGAGGCTGCGCGGCAACTGCGCGGCGTCGATCTCGCGGATCTTGAGGTTCTTCTTGTTCTCGGTGATGTCGAGAACGGTCGGCAGCAGGCCGACGCCGTCCTTCAGCTTGATGAGGCCGAGCGACTGCAGCAGCAGCAGCGAACGCCCGCCGTTGGAGGGATCGTTCTGGATGCCGATGACCGCGCCGTCCTTCAGCTCGTCGAGCGATTTCACCTTTCTGGAATAGAGGCCGATCGGGGCGATGATGGTGTCGCCGACCGGGGTGATCTTGTAGCCCTTGGTCTTTATCTGGTTGTCGAGAAAGGGCTTGTGCTGGAAGGCGTTGGCGTCGAGGTCGCCTGCGTCGAGCGCGGCGTTCGGCAGCAGGTAGTCGCTGAACACGACGACCTCGACGTCGAGCCCGTCCTTGGCGGCGATCTTCTTGACCTCTTCCCAGATGATCTCCGCGTCGCCCGCGGAGATGCCGACCTTGACCTTCTCCTGCGCCGCCGCCTGCTGGGTCAGCGCCGGGCTGGCAGCGAGCGCGAGGGCCGCGAGGGCCGAAAGAAACCAACGCTTCATGACAGAAACTCCTGACAGGCCGGCGCATGCCACCCCGGCGGCGCCGCCCGATTCAAAATCCGCACGTGCCCGCCGCGATATGCGCACAGCAAGCATTGTTTCTATTGATCATATAAATTCTATAGAATATATGTCAACTCGTTTCGACGGGAAGGGACATTCATACACATGACGATTTATGCGGTGCGGCCGCACACGCCGGACGGGGATGCGGCCGCCGCGCGCGCTGCCCGTCCGCGACATGGCGGGCGGGTGACGTTCGAGAACGTCGGCAAGGCGTTCGATACGCCGGGCGGACAAGTTTCGGCGCTGCGCGGCATCGGCTTCACGGTGGAGCCGGGCGAGATTTTTGGCGTCATCGGCCGCTCGGGCGCGGGCAAGTCGACGCTGATTCGCACGGTCAACGGGCTGGAGAAGCCCACCGCCGGGCGGGTGCTGGTGGAAAATGCCGCCGGGGAGCGGGCCGACGTGGGCAGCCTCTCCATCGGCGAGCTGGCGCGGCTGCGCCGCGACATCGGCATGATCTTCCAGCACTTCAACCTGCTCTCCTCGAAAACCGTGGAGCGCAACGTCGGCCTGCCTCTTCGTCTCGCAGGCGCCTCCCGCGCCGAGGAGGCCGGGCGCGTCGCGGAACTGCTGGCGCTCGTCGGCCTCTCCGACAAGCGCGGCCGCTATCCGCGCGAGCTGTCCGGCGGGCAGAAACAGCGCGTCGGCATCGCCCGCGCCCTGGCGCGCCACCCCGCCATCCTGCTGTGCGACGAGGCCACCTCGGCGCTCGACCCCGAAACCACCCTGTCCATTCTGGACCTGCTGAAGGACATCAACCGGCGGCTCGGCCTGACCGTCATCCTGATCACCCACGAGATGGAGGCGATCCGCCACATCTGCGACAGGGTGGCTGTGATCGAGAAGGGCGAGATCGTCGAGATCGGCCCGGTCTGGCAGGTGTTCGGCGATCCGCGCGAGGAAGCGACGCGCGCCTTGCTCAAGCCCCACGCCGACGAACTGCCGGACGACCTGTCCGGCCGCATCGTGCCCCTGCCGGGTGAGCGGACGGTGCCGGTATTTGCCGTCACCTACACCGGCGCGGAGGCGGGAGAGCCCGATCTGGGCGGTCTGTTCGGCGTGCTCGGCGAAGGGGCGCGGCTGCTGCATGGCTCGCTCGACCGCATTCAGGGGCATGCGCAGGGGCGGCTGCTGATCGCCGCGCCCGCCGTCGCCCCGCAGCAGGCGGCGCAGGCGCTCGCCCGGCTCAACACCCTTCCCCCACGCGCGGAGATCATCGGCTATGTCGACGGCGCTCTTTAATCTCTTTCTCAACGCCGTGTGGGAAACGCTGCTGATGGTAGGCGTTTCCGGACTCGTCACGCTTCTCGTCGGCGGCCCGCTCGCCGTCGTGCTGGTGACGACCGGGCCGGGCGGCGTGTTCGAGGCGCCGCGCCTCAACCAGGTGCTGGGCGCTGTCGTCAACGGCTTCCGCTCTACGCCGTTCATCATTCTGCTGGTGGCGCTGATTCCGTTCACGCGGTTGATCGTGGGCACGACCATCGGTATCTGGGCGGCGATCGTGCCGCTCAGCATCGCGGCCATTCCATTCTTCGCCCGCATCGCGGAGGTGAGCCTGCGCGAGGTGGACAGGGGCCTCGTGGAAGCGGCGCAGGCCATGGGCGCCAGCCGCCTGCAGATCATCACGAGCGTGCTCGTTCCGGAGGCGCTGCCCGGCGTCGTGGCGGGCTTCACCATCACGCTCGTCTCGCTCATCTCCTCATCCGCCATGGCCGGGGCGGTGGGCGCGGGCGGCCTCGGCGATCTCGCCATCCGCTATGGCTACCAGCGGTTCGAGACCACGGTGATGCTGCTTGTCATCGCGGTGCTGATCGCTATCGTAATGATCGTGCAGGGAACGGGCGACTGGTTCGCCCACCGGCTCAACAAGCGCTGAGGACGGGAGACATCATGCCGGAACAGGGCGGGATCGCGATCCCCGATGAAATCGCAGCCTTCAACGACGAGATCGTCGCCATCCGCCATGATCTGCACAGGCATCCCGAACTCGGCTTCGAGGAAGTGCGCACGGCCGGCATCGTCGCGGCCAAGCTGGCCGAATGGGGCATCGAGGTGCATCGCGGTGTCGGCCGCACCGGCGTCGTCGGCGTGCTGCGCGCGGGCAACGGCGGCAACCGCAGCGTCGGCCTGAGGGCGGACATGGACGCGCTGCCCCTGCACGAGGAAACCGGCCTGCCGTTCGCATCGGAGAGCGCCGGCCGCTTCCATGGCTGCGGGCATGACGGGCACACGGCGATCCTGCTCGCGGCGGCGCGCTATCTGGCCGCGACGCGGCAGTTCGACGGCACCGTGGTGTTCGTGTTCCAGCCCGCCGAGGAAGGTCTCGGCGGCGCGCGGGCGATGATCGACGACGGCCTGTTCGGGCGTTTTCCGGTCGACGAGATCTACGGCCTGCACAATTCCACCATCACGCCGCACGGGCATGTCCATGTGTCGCCGGGGCCGGTGCAGGCCGGGGCGGATTTCTTCGATATAATCGTGCGGGGCAGCGGCGGCCATGCCGCTCATCCGCATGCGGCGCGCGACCCGATCGTGGCCTCCGCCGGGCTGATCACCGCGCTGCAGGGCATCATCAGCCGGCACACGCCGCCGCGCGAGGCGGCGGTGCTGTCGGTGACGGCGATCAATTCCAACACCGCCTACAACATCATCCCTGAAACCGTGCACCTGCGGGGCACGGTGCGCACGCTCGACGGCGCGCTGAAGAAGCGCATCGCCCAACGCATCCGCGCCGTGGCGGAGGGCGTGGCGCTGGCGCACGACGTGCGCGTCGAGGTTGATATCCGTGACGCCGTGACGCCCCTCGTCAACGCCGCCGAACAGGCCGACGCCGTTGCCGCGGCCGCCCGCGCCGTCGTCGGCGATGCCAACGTGAGCACGGACTGGCGGCCGAGCATGGGCAGCGAGGATTTCTCCGAATATCTCACCCATGTGCCAGGTGCGTTCTTCTCCCTCGGGCACCATGGCGATATTCCCCTGCACAGTCCGCGCTTCGTCCTCGACGACGGCATCTTGCCCGTGGGCGCGGCGCTGTTCGCCCGTCTCGTCCAGGACCGCCTGCCGCCGGAAGCATGAGTCAGTACTTATTTTCTATAAAATATATAGAATGTATATTGACAGGGCCGGGCCGCTCTTCCATGCTGCCCGGCATGCGGTCGCCGCTGCCCGCGCCACGGTTGCGTGGCGGCGCGCCTTCCGGTCGTTCGAATGGTGGAAAAACTTATGTCGGATCAACAAACTTCCGCGCGGCGCCAGCTTAATCTGAACCTGTTCATCTATCCCGGCGGCCATCACGAAGCCGCGTGGCGGTACAAGGATTCCGATCTCGAACACCTGCTGGATATCGGTTACTACATCGACCTCGCCCGCCAGGCGGAGGCCGCGAAGTTCGACGGCATTTTCTTCGCCGACGGCCCGGCGCTCGCCGACAATATCAGGTATGCCAGCCGCTTCCGGCTGGAACCGCTGACCTGGCTGTCCGCGATCGCCGCGGCGACGCAGCGCATCGGCCTGATCGCCACCGCCTCCACCACCTATTACGAGCCGTACAATCTGGCGCGGCTTTTTGCCTCGCTGGACCACATCAGCAAGGGGCGCGCGGGCTGGAACATCGTCACGACCGGCGCCGAGCAGGCCGCGGCCAATTTCGGCCTCGCCAGCCACCCGGCCCATTCGGAGCGCTACAGCCGCGCGCGCGAGTTCGTCGAGGTGATCGGCAAGCTGTGGGACAGCTGGGAGGATGGCGCCATCGTCGCCGACCGCGCCTCCGGCGTCTTCGCAGATACGGACAAGATCCACACCATCGACCACATCGGCCGCTATTTCAACGTGCGGGGACCGTTCAACTCGCCGCGCACCCCGCAGGGACGCCCGGTCTACGTGCAGGCCGGCTCGTCGGCGGACGGGCGCGCCTTTGCCGCGCAATACGCGGAGGCGATCTTCACCGCGCACCAGACGCTCTCCAACGCGCAGGAGTTCTACAAGGACATCAAGACGCAGGCGCGCTCCCTCGGCCGCAATCCCGATCACGTCAAGGTGCTGCCAGGCATCAGCCCCTTCATCGGCGCGACCGAGGCGCAGGCGCGTGCTCTTTATGACGAGTTCAACGAACTCACCCAGCCCGCCTATTCGCTCGGCCTGCTGAGCAGGCTGCTCGGCGTGGACGTCAGCGGCTACGACATCGACGCGCCCTTCCCGCGCGAGATCATCCCGGCCGAGGGTGAGCGAACGGTCGCCAGCCGCTTCAAGGTGGTGGTGGACATCATCGAGCGCGAAAACCCGACTATCCGCCAGTTGACGCATCGTCTGGCGGGTGCGCGGGGACACTGGGTGGCGGTTGGCACGCCGGAGCAGATCGCGGATAATATCCAGACGTGGTTCGAGAACGGCGCTGCGGACGGCTTCAACGTGATGCCGCCGTGGCTGACGGGCGGTTTCGATATCTTCGCCCAGGAGGTGGTTCCGATCCTGCGCAGGCGGGGACTGTTCCGCGAGGAATATACCGGCACGACGCTGCGCGAGCACTATGGCCTGCCGCGGCCCGAAAGCCGGTTCAGCTTTCCCGTGCGCGAGACTGCGTGATCGTCCGGGGCGGGAGCGCTTCTCCGCCGGTTGAAATCGGCAAGCGGGGCTTCCCCCCGCGCCTTTCTCCGCGATAATGGCCCTCCGTTGCCCTGCTTCACGTCAGGAAGCCGATATAGAGGAAACGACCCATGTCATCAGACGTCAAGCCATCAGACATCAAGCGGCCCGAGACCCTCGCGCTGCACGGCGGAACCTATCGCGCCGATCCGGCGACCGGCGCGGTCGCCGTACCGATCTACCAGACGACGTCCTATCAGTTCATCGACACCGACCACGCGGAGCGCCTTTTCGCGCTTGAGGAAATCGGCCACCTTTATACCCGCGTCTCCAACCCCACGCAGGATGCGTTCGAGCAACGCATCGCGGCGCTGGAGGGCGGCGCGGCGGCGCTTGCCGTCGCCTCCGGCCAGGCGGCCTCGGCCTATTCCGTGCTGAACGTTGCGGGCGCGGGCGACAACATCGTCAGCTCCACCGATCTCTACGGCGGCACGTGGGCGCTGTTCGCCTCCACCCTCCGGCATTTCGGCGTCGAGGTGCGGTTTGTCGATCCGGCGGACCCGGAAAATTTCCGCCGCGCCACGGACGGCCGCACCCGCGCCTACTATGCCGAATCCCTGCCCAATCCCAAACTGCAGGTGTTCCCGATCGCGGAAGTCGCGGCCATCGGTCGCGAACTCGGCGTGCCGCTGATCGTCGACAACACGGCGGCGCCGCTGACGATCCGGCCGCTGGAGCACGGCGCCGCGATCGTCGTCTATTCGGCGACCAAGTACATCGGGGGCCATGGCACCTCCATCGGCGGGGTCATCGTCGACGGCGGCAACTTCCCGTGGGAAGATCACAAGGACCGTTTCCCCACCCTGAGCGAGCCGGACCCGAGCTATCATGGCGCGGTCTGGATCGAGAAGGCGAAGCCGCTGGGGCCGGTGGCCTATGTGTTGCGCGCCCGTACGGTGCTGCTGCGCGACGTCGGCGCGGCGATCTCGCCCTTCAATGCCTTCCTGTTCATCCAGGGGCTGGAGACACTGCCGCTGCGCGTCCGCCAGCACAACGAGAATGCCGTCAAGGTCGCCGAGTTCCTGAAGGAGCGGGCGGAGGTGACGCGCGTCATCTTCCCCGCGTTCCAGACCGGCGAGGACGGGCGGCGTGCGCGGGCGTATCTCCGGGGCGGCTACGGCGCGCTCGTCGGCTTCGAACTCGCGGGCGGCGTGGAGGCGGGCCGGCGCTTCATCGATGCGCTCCGGCTCTTTTACCATGTCGCCAACATCGGCGACGCGCGTTCGCTCGCCATCCATCCCGCCACGACGACCCATTCGCAGCTCTCGGCGGAGGACCAGCTCCGGACAGGCGTCTCGCCGGGCTACGTGCGGCTCGCGGTCGGCATCGAACATCCCGACGACATTCTCGCCGATCTCGCCCAGGCGCTCGGCCGTGCGGGTGTGTAGGCGTTTCCGTTTTCCACGAGTGAGAAATCAGTTTCCTGAAAGTGAATAGGGGGCAATCATGGGGCTTTCAATCAGCGGTTTCCACAAGGCGCTGACGGCACGCTGGGGCCGCACGCTCGCCGCGTCGCTCGTCGTGGCGGGCGGCCTGCTGTCGGCCGAGGCGCAGGCCGGACCGACGCTCGACAAGATCACCCAGCGCGGTACCATCAAGGCGGGCGTGGGCACCACGCCGGGCTTCTTCTCGCCGGACAGCAACGGGCGCTGGCAAGGCTTCTTCGTCGATATCGGCCGCGCCATCGCCATCGCGACGCTCGGCAACCAGGACAAGATCGAGTTCACCGTCTCCTCGCCCCAGCAGCGCCTGCCGGCCTTGCAGGCGGGCGAGTTCGACATCCTGCTGTCGGGCGTCACCGTCACCATCACGCGCGCCTTCAAGCTCGGCTTCCACTTCGGCCCGACCGTCTTCTATGACGGGCAGGGCATCCTGGTACGCAAGGATCTCGGTGTGACGAAGGCCGCCGACCTCGAAGGCGCCACCATCGGCGTGCAGAGCGGCACGACGGGCGAACTCAACATCGCCGACTTCTTCCGCAGGCACGGCAAGTCCTTCAAGGCGCTGACCATCGAGGACACGCGGCAGTTCAACGCCGCGCTGGAGGAGGGCCGCGTCGACGCGATCACGCAGGACTCCTCTGACCTCGTCGGCAAGCGCAAGCAGCTCAAAAATCCCGAAAACTACGTGCTGCTGCCCGAGCGTCTGTCCAAGGAGCCGCTCGCACCCGCCGTCGCCGGCGGCGACGACCGTTGGCTCGAACTTGTCAACTGGTCCGTGAACGCCCTCATCCAGGCGGAGGAATGGGGCATCACCTCGGCGAACGTCGACGAGTTCCTGAAGTCCGAAGACCCGGCGATCCGCCGCTTCCTCGGCGTCGATCCGTCGGTCGGCGAGGCCATCGGGCTCGATCCGAAATGGGCCTATAACATCGTCAAGACGCTCGGCAACTACGGCGAGCTGTTCGACCGCCACCTGAAGCCGCTCGGCTGGGAGCGCGGCTACAACAACCTGTGGACGAACGGGGGCCTGCTCTATTCGCCGCCGTTCCGCTGAGCCGGAATACCGCACGTGTCTGAAACAGGTCTGACCCCGGCCGCGCCGGGGCCGGCCGGCCGGATAAGGGCCTGGTGGGGGCCGCGCATCGTCACGCAGATCGTGACGGTCTGCGCGGTCCTTGCCCTGTTCTGGCTGCTCGGCCAAAACACCGCCACCACCATGGAGCGCATCGGGATCGCGCCCGGTTTCGGCTTTCTCGGACATTCCGCGAATTTCGAGATCGGCGAGACATCCATCCCCTTCAGCGCCGGCAATACCTATGCCTATGCGATGCTGGTCGGCCTCATCAACACTGTCAAGGTGGCGTTGCTGGGTTGCATCCTGACGACGATACTCGGCGTCACCATCGGCATCGCCGGCCTGTCGGGCAACCTGCTGCTCGCCGGCCTCGTGCGCGGCTACATCGAGATCGTCCGCAACACGCCGCTGCTGCTGCAACTGTTCTTCTGGGTGTCGCTGACGAAGGCGTTTCCACCGCCGCGACAGGCGGCACCGCTTTTCGACGCCGTGTTCCTGACGAACCGCGGCGTGTTCTTCCCCGCGCCGATCTTCGACGGGATGCCGGACGGCGCGGGCTGGCTGATCGGTCTCCCACTCGCGGGATACGGTCTCTTCCTGTGGCTCGCCCGCCGCCGGGGCGCGCTGACCTTGCGGCGCGGGTTGCTGACGGCGCTCGCCTGCCTCGCGCTTGCCGCCGCCCTTCTCGCGGGGAGCGGGGTGAGCGTCGGTTTCGACGTGCCCGTCCTCGCCGGCTTCAACATCCGCGGTGGGGTTACCATCACGCCCGAGTTCACGGCGCTGCTGGTCGGGCTCACGGTGAAGTTCTCGGCGGCGATCGCCGAAATCGTGCGCGCGGGTATCCAGTCGGTGGGGCAGGGGCAGTGGGAGGCCGCGCGGTCGCTTGGCATGCATCGCGGGCAGATCATGCGCCTCATCGTCATTCCGCAGGCGTTGCGGGTGATCACGCCGCTGATCACGTCGAGCTATCTCGACCTGACGAAGGATTCGAGTCTCGCGGTCGCCATCGGGTACCCCGACCTCGTCAGCGTCATCAACACGACGGCCAACACCACGGGGCAGGCCTTCGAGGCGCTGATCATCCTGATCGGCGTGTTCGTGACCATCAACCTGTCCGTGTCCTACGCCATGAACGTCTACAACCGGCGCGTCGCGTTGCGCGGGAGCGGCCCCCGATGACGACGCTCGACAACATTCCGGGTGCTCTGTCCCGTGGTCCGGAAACGCCGGAGCCGGAGGCCGGGGCGCGTAATGTCCGCCTGCCGCTCTGGCGACGCCTGCGGGCGGGGCTTTTCGGCACCCCGGGCAACACGGCGATCACGCTTGCCACGCTGCTCGCACTTGCCTGGACGGTGCCGCCGTTCCTGCGCTGGGCCGTCATCGACGCGACATGGAGCGGCACGTCGGAGGAATGCGCCGCGGCGGCGGGCGCGTGCTGGGCGTTCGTCGCCGCGAAGTTCCGCTTCATCAGTTTCGCCTTCTACCCGCCTGCGCTGCACTGGCGGCCTTTTCTCGTGGTCGTGCTGCTGCTGGCGCTGCTCGCGGCGACGGCGCTGCCGCGTTTCTGGCATCGGGGGCTGTTGCTGGCGTGGCTTGCGGGCATCGCCGCCTGCTGGCTGCTGATGGCCGGCACGCTCACGCCGCCCCCCGTACCCTCCAACCAGTGGGGCGGGTTGCCCGTCACGCTGCTGGTATGGACCGTCTGCTTCGGGATAGCGACGCCGCTCGCCATCGGCCTGGCACTCGCCCGCCGGTCCGACATGCGCAGCGTCAAGGTGCTGGCCATCGCCTTCATCGAGCTGATGCGCGCCATTCCCATGGTCGCCATCCTCTATGTGGCGATGCTGATCCTGCCCATGGCGGTGCCCGACGGCCAGCTCATCGACAAGACCATCCGCGCAATGGTCATGATCACGCTGTTCTGGTCGGCCTATCTCGCGGAGGTGGTGCGCGCCGGCCTGCAGGCGATTCCGCCGGGGCAGGACGAGGCAGCCATGGCGCTGGGGCTCGGCTACTGGCGCAGGATGCAGCTCGTCATCCTGCCGCAGGCGCTGCGCACCGTCGTGCCGGCGATGGTGAACCTCGCCATCGGCTTCCTGCTCGCCACCTCGCTGCTCGCCGTGATCGGCATCGTCGACCTGCTCAACGCCGCCCGTGCGGCGGCCACCGACCCGAGCTGGCTCGGGTTCTACGACGAGGCGTATCTGTTCGTTGCCGCGATCT
Organism: Pseudochelatococcus lubricantis; assembly: GCF_042432495.1. NCBI lineage: Bacteria > Pseudomonadati > Pseudomonadota > Alphaproteobacteria > Hyphomicrobiales > Chelatococcaceae > Pseudochelatococcus > Pseudochelatococcus lubricantis. The sequence continues at coordinate 295,016 of NZ_JBHLXC010000001.1, forward strand.
ATTTCGCCTTCTGCTTCGGCGGATCGCGCTACAGCATGTGGCTCGAACGCTATCTCGGCGCCGCGAAAGAGCGCGGGTGAGCCAGCTGTACGCGGCGGATTGCGGTGGCAGGGCCTTTACAACGCCCTGCCGCCCGACCATCTTTTCGCCCGAGGGCGGCAGGATTTTTTCCGAGTGACTGGAGGAACGCGATGACCCATGAACGTGCTTTGCTCGCAGGCGGTTGCTTCTGGGGCGTGCAGGACCTTGTCCGCCACCACAAGGGCGTCGTCTCGACGCGCGTCGGCTATTCCGGCGGCGATGTGCCGAACGCGACCTATCGTAACCACGGTACCCACGCCGAGGCGATCGAGATCATCTTCGATCCGGCGGTGGTGAGCTACCGGGAACTGCTCGAATTCTTTTTCCAGCTCCACGATCCGACCACGCCCGACCGGCAGGGTAACGATATCGGGACGAGCTACCGCTCGGCGATTTTCCATACGTCTCCCGAGCAGGAGCAGATCGCGCGCGAGACCATTGCCGATATCGATGCATCCGGCCTGTGGCCGGGCAAGGTCGTGACCGAGGTCGCGCCGGCTGGGCCTTTCTGGGAGGCCGAGCCGGAGCATCAGGATTATCTGGTGCGCTATCCGAACGGCTACACCTGCCACTTCGTGCGCCCTGGCTGGCGGCTGCCGGCAACGGCCGACCGGTCCTGACCGGCCGTCGCGGTTCGCGCCTTGGAGTTTTTCTCATTTTGATTGAATCAGAAAGCTGAAAAACTCTTGAGCCTGCGCGGCGTTAGAGCGTTGAAAAAGCGAAGCTTTTTCTGCCATAGGCAAATGCTGGAGTGTTTCTGTCTTTGACAGAAGCACTCTAGTCGAGCCCGAGCTTGCCGCGCAGGGTGGAGAGGTCTTCCGCCAGCGTGTTGACGGCGCCGGCCAGCACATTGCGGTCGGCGTCCGTCAGCTTCTCGTAGCTCTGGAAGCCATTGCCTTCCTTGTATTTGGCGAGGATGACGTCGACGCGGTTGAAGTTGCCCTCAACCTTCTTGACGAACTCCCCGTCATCCTTGGGCAGCAGCGGCCGGAACAGATCGAAGATCTTGCGGGAGCCGTCGAAATTGCCCTGGAAATCCCACAGGTCGGTGTGGCTGTAGCGGTCTTCCTCGCCCGAGATCTTGGTGGCGGCGACTTCCTCCATCAGCACGGCGGCGCCGCCGACGACTTTCTCCGGCGGGAAGGTGAGGCCGGCGATGCGCTTGTGCAGCTCCTCGACGTCGGCCAGCAGCTTGTCGGCAAAGGGGCCGAGCTCGGCGGTGCTGTTCTTCTCCCACAGGCCGTATTCGATACGGTGGAAGCCCGTGAAGCCGGGGTCGGCCTCGGCCTTCTCGTGGTCGTCCGCACGCGAGTCGATCGCGGCGTCGAGGTCCGAGAACAGTTCGGCGATCGGCTCTATCTGCTCGTAGCTCACGCGCGTGGGCGCGAACAGGGCTTTGGCCTTCTCCACGTCCCCGGCCTTCACGGCGTCGGTGAACGCCTTCGTGTCCTTGACGAACTGCTGCGTCGCCTTCGTGACGTAAATCTTGTACTCGGCCACCGGCGCGACGAGGTCGAGCGGCGACACCGCCGCGGCGGCTTGCGCCAGCACCGGCGCCGACGGGGCGGCGAGCGTGAGGGAACCGAGCGCCAGCGTGGTTGCGGCGGCAAATGACAACAGACTTTTCTTCATGAGGGGAACTCCGGTTGTCGAGGGGATCATCCTGCGGCCGGTACGAGGTGCGCCGCCGCGAGCAGCGGGCGGGCGAAAAAGTCGTTTTCGTCGCGCACGCCGGGAAGGGTGAAGAAATAGCCGCCGCCCACGGGCTTGATGTATTCCTCCAGCGGTTCGCCGTCGAGGCGGCGCTGGACGGTGATGAAACCATTGAGCAGGTTGGCCTGATAGCAGATGAACAGGAGGCCCATGTCGAGCTGGCCCGATTTCGTCACGCCGTTCGAATAGTTGAACGGGCGGCGCAGAATCAGGTTCGTCTCGCTCTCCGGCGTGCGCGGATTGGCGAGCCGGATATGGGAATCGTGAGGCGTGTGGACGCCGTCGGGGTCGCGGCCGAAGTCGGGAACATCGAATTCGCTTGCCCCGGGACCGCCGTCGAGCGGCGCGCCGCTGTCGCGCGCGCGGCCGAAGATGCGCTCCTGCTCCCGCAGCGGCGTGCGGTCCCAGCGCTCGACGAAGTTGCGGATGATGCGCACGGCCTGATAGGTGCCGCCCGCCGTCCACTCCGGCTCCTCCCCGCCGCGTTGCACCCACAGGATGCGGTTCATCAGCGCCGTGTCGTTGGCGTCCGGATTGGCGGAGCCGTCGCGGAAGCCCAGGAAGTTGCGGGCACTCTCGGCCGGCCGGTCCGGCACCTCCGGCAGCACGGGCACGGCGCCTTCCTGCTTCCAGCGCAGCCAGAGCAGATCGGGCAGGTTCTTGACGATGTCCCGCAGCGCGTGGATCGTCGTGTCGGCGGTGTTGGCGCAAAGCTGGATAGACAGGTCGCCGTGGCACAGGTCGGCGTTGAGCGCGTCGTTGGGGAACGCCATCATGCGCTCCAGATACTTCGGCCTGAAAGGCCCGAGACCGAAGCGACCGTCGAACAGCGATGAGCCCACCGAGACGGTGACGGTGAGATTGTCGGGGATGACCACCGGCCCCAGGATGCCGGAATCGGTGGGCGGGAAACGCGGGTCGCGCACCGGCGGCGTGCCGCCTTCCATCAGGAAGCGCGTCCGTTCCGTCAGTGTGCGGAACAGGCGCACCAGTTCGTCCGGGGTCTGCGCCAGCACGTCGAAGGACGCCACCATGCCGCAGGCCGGCCGGGGCGTGACGACGCCGGCCTGATGCTCGCCGAGGAAGGGCTGCTTCTCGGCGGTGCGGTCGCTCACCGGCGCCGTCGCCACATTGCCGCCGGCGGCGGGCTCGCGGGCAAGGCCGGGACGGGGCGCGACGCCTGCCATCATACCGGCGAGCGCCAGCGCCTTGAGGCCAAGCGCCTTCAGGATGTCGCGCCGCACGGGCGAATACGGCTTCAGGCGCGGCTCGCGCACGGGGCTGTCCGGTTCGTCGATCATGCGCCGTTCCTTCATTCGAGACCGATGGAGGCGTTGAGCTTGCCCGTTGCGTCCGCCAGCGCCTGCAGGCTCGCGGCGATGGCGGCGCGGTCCTCCCGGCTGACATCGCCGAGGCGCGCGTAACCCTGCGGGCCGCGCAAGCCGTCGATGCGGGCAACCGCCGCATCGAGCTTCGCCTGCGTTTCCGTGGCGAGCGCCGGATCGGCCTTCGCCACCAGCGGCTGCAGCAGGCCGATCACCTTGCCCGCGCCGGCGAGGGTCGCGGCGAGCGAGTCGATGTCCGTGCCGCTGTAGCGTTCCTCGCCCTCGCTTGCGATGCTGCCGGCCCAGCGCGTCAGCAGCGTCCTCGCGCCGTCCGCCATCCGCTCCGGCGGCAGTTGCAGGGCGCCGAGCCGTTCTTCCAGCGTGGTGACGTCCGCGAGCAGCCGCTCCGCGACGGGCGTGAGGCCGGCGAGGTCTCCCTGGGCGAACAGCCCGTATTCCAGACGGTGGAAGCCCGTGAAGGCGGGATCGGCCTCGCGCTTTTCGAGATAGTCGGCGCGGGCGCTGATCGCGGCGTCGAGATCGACGAAGCGCTGGGCGGCGGGTTCGATGTGCCTGTAGAGCGCGCGCGCCGGCACATAGAGCGCCCTGGCGCGCGCAAGGTCGCCATCGCGGACGGCGGCGGCGAGGTCCGCCGTGGCGCTCGTCAGGGCGCCGGATTCCAGCGCCAGGTAGACGCGGTACTCGGCGAGCGGGCCGATGAAAGCCGTCAGCGCCGGCCGGGCGGCGTTTCCGGCATCTGCCGAAGGGGTGACGGTGAGCGTGCCGCGCGGATTGCTGAGCAGGCCGCAGGTGATCTGGAACGTGCCCGTATCGAGCCTTGCCGTCAGCGTCGACGAGAAGCCGGGGGCGATGTTCTCACGCTCTTCCACCACCATCACGCCATCGAGAATTTCCCACTCCACGGTGCGGTCGGAGTTGTTGACGATGCGGAAGGTGCGCCGCCCGGCCGGAACCGTCAGCTCGTTGGGATCGCAGGTTTTTCCCGTGATGGTGACGGTGATGGCGTCGTCCGGCGCGGGCTGTGGTGCCTTGCGGGAGGCAAGATAGAACACCGCGCCGCCCGCGATCACGAGCACGACGCCGCCGGCGACGGCAAGCCGCGCCAGGCGGGAGGACGGTGGGGCGGCCTTCTCGCGGCCGGCGTTGTCTTGCGGAGATGCCATGATGAAAACGACCTTGTTCAGCCCGGCGATCCGGAGACGGCGGACGGCGCGGGGGGCGCCGGCGTCCACAGGAACCATGGCAGCGTCAGCGCGAGGAACGCGATGTAGGCGATGACCTCGCCGACCGCCGGCGTTTCGTGATAGCCGAAAAGCCCGGCGAGCACGCTGCCGGCGACGCTGTCGAGGGGGAGCCAGTGGCTCGCGTCGAAGGCGGTTGCCTGCAGGCGGTTCCACACGCCCGCCTCGTGCAGCGCGCGCAGGGCACCGGCGAGGATGCCCGCGGCCACGAACAGGATGAATATCCCCGTCCAGCGGAAGAAGAGGCGCAGGTTGAGCCGCACGCCGCCCCAATAGATGCCGTAGCCAAGCGCCGCGGCCGCGAGGAGGCCGAGGAGCGCGCCGAGCGGCACGGCCAAGCCCTCGCTCTGCTGGAAGATGGCGAGCAGGAAGAACAGCGACTCGAGTCCCTCGCGCGCCACGGCGAAGAAAGCCATACCGATGAGCGCCAGCGTGGCATTGCGGCCGCCGGTGAAGGCCGCGTCGATATGGTCGTGAAGCTCGTGCCTGATGGACCGCGCCACCTTGCGCATCCAGAACACCATCGACGTCAGCACCACGACCGCGACGAGCCCGATGATGGCCTCGAACAGCTCCTGCGCCTTCTGCGGAAAGCCGGACGACAGCGCCTGCAGGGCTGCGCCCGCGAACAGGGTGAGCGCGAGGGCGAGAAGAATGCCGACCCACACGGCCGGCAGCCACGCGGCACGCCCGGTCTGCTTCAGATAGCCGGCGATGATACCGACGACGAGCGCTGCCTCAAGACCTTCACGCAGCATGATCAGGAACGGAGCCAGCATCGTCTATGTCCACATAACCCTCAAACGTTCGCGGGCGACGAACGCCCGCGAACCCGATAATCGTACATACGAAAATCGGTAATTGCGATATAAATCATTGATATCAAACAATATTTTCTTTATTATAGGTATAATAAGCAGGGTAACCCGTTGATGCATCAGGCAAGTCGTCATGCGCCAGCGATGCCGTATCCGCTCGCGCGTGCAGCAACGGGCGGGTGGGCCCAATCTGTCAATTGACTCGGCGGGTACGACACTATACGAGCGCATGATGTTCCCGTTTTCAGGTTTCGGGATGCCTTTCGCAAGGCAAGAGGCTGTTATGCAGACCGTTCGGCAGCGTTTGTCCGTAGTGCGTTATTTCGCCGGGGCGAGGGCTTTCTGTCTTTTTGTTTTCCTCTCTTTCATTGGTATAAATACAAGCTTCGCACAGGGCGGCGGGCCGGAGAGAATCGTATCGGTCGGCGGCGCGATTACCGAGATTCTGTACGATCTCGGGCTTGCTGACAGGATCGTGGCCGTCGATACGACGAGCCTGTTCCCGCCCGAGGCGCTGAAGGAGAAGCCCAATGTCGGCTACATGCGCGCCCTGTCGGTGGAGGGGATTCTCGCGCTCGGCCCCACGCGCGTGCTGCTGCTCGACGGCGCCGGGCCGCCGGAGGCGCTGAAGCTGCTGGCGGAATCGGGCTTGCCCATCACGCACATCGGCGACGATCCGACACCCGCGGGCGTCGTGGCGAAGATCCGCGCAATCGGGCAGGTGACAGGCGCCGATGCCGACGCCGCGACGCTGTCGGAGGCGGTGGAGCAGCGCTTCGCGCTGCTCGAAGACCTCGGCAGGCAGATCGGGCAGCCGAAGAAGGTGCTGTTCGTGCTCGGCTTTCAGGGCGGCAGACCGCTGGTCGCGGGGCAGGGCACGGCGGCGGACGGCATCATCCGGCTCGCCGGCGCGCACAACGCGGCGCAGGGTTTTTCCGGTTACAAACCCATGACGGACGAGGCGATCATCGAGGCCGCGCCCGATGCCATCGTCACCATGGGCAGCGCCGCCCATACGATGGAGCCGGAGGAACTGTTCGCGCGTCCCGCCTTCGCCGGCACGCCGGCCGCGCGGGAGCGGCGCCTCATCAGCCGCGACGGGCTGTTCCTGCTTGGCTTCGGGCCGCGCACCCCGCAGGCCGCCGCCGATCTGCTGCACGCGCTCTATCCGGCAGTGCCGATACCGCCCGCCCTTGCCGCCGGCGCTCCATAACGGCCTGCGCGGGGAATGTCCATGGCATCGGCAGCAGCGCGGGATGAACGGTCGTTCCTCGCCCGGCACGGGGGCGTGGGGCTGATGGCCGGCCTCGTCCTGCTCGTGCTCGCTGCCTCGGTCGTGTCGATGGGCACGGGCGCCGTTCCGCTGCCGCCGGAACGGGTGGTGCGGGTGCTATGGCTCGCGGCGACGGGCGCGCCGGATGCCATATCCGCCGGCGACCGGCTCGTCGTCATCGGCATCCGCCTGCCGCGCACGCTGCTCGGCCTGATGGTGGGCGGGGCGCTCGCGGTGTCGGGCGCGCTGATGCAGGGCCTGTTCCGCAATCCACTTGCCGATCCCGGCCTTGCGGGCGTCTCCAGCGGCGCGGCGCTGGCGGCGGCGCTTGTCATCGTCCTCGGCCAGCCGATCGTCACTTTTGCCGCCGCCGCGCTGTCGTCCTGGACGGGCGCTGCCCCGGCCCTGCAGGGTGGGGGAACGCCCTTCGCGCTGCTGCCGCTCGCGGCCTTCGGCGGAGGGCTGCTCGTGACGTTGCTGCTCTATGCCCTTTCCACCCGCAACGGCGAGACGCGCATCGCAACGCTGCTTCTCGCCGGTGTCGCCATCGGTGCGCTGACGGGTGCTGTCACGGGCCTGCTGTCCTACATCAGCGACGACCGGCAATTGCGGGACCTGACGTTCTGGTCGCTCGGCAGTCTCGGCGGCGCGACGTGGGACCGCGTCGTCACGGTTGCGCCGGCCATTCTGCCGGTGTTCCTCGCGGTGCCGTTTCTGGCACGCGGCCTCAACGCGCTGGCGCTGGGCGAGGCAGAGGCGTTCCATCTGGGCTTCGCCGTGCAGCGCATCAAGCGGGCGACGCTGTTCCTCGTCTCCGTGGCCGTCGGTGCGGCGGTGGCGACGTCGGGAGTGATCGGCTTCGTCGGCCTCGTGGTGCCGCATCTCCTGCGCCTGCTCCACGGCGCGGACCATCGCACCCTGCTGCCGGCGAGCGCGCTGCTGGGTGGGGCGCTGCTCGTCGGCGCGGATAGCCTGGCACGCACCGTCGTCGCGCCGGCGGAGCTGCCCATCGGCATCCTGACGGCGGTGCTGGGCGCGCCCTTCTTCCTGTGGCTGCTGCTGGCGCGCGGCCGGGATCTGTCCGCATGAGCGCGCTGGAAGCCCGTGGCGTCCATCTCGCGGCCGGCGGCAGGAGCCTGGTCGAGGCTGTCGACCTGTCGGTCGCCGCGGGCGAGATGGTCGTGGTTGCGGGACCCAATGGCGCCGGCAAGTCGACGCTGCTGCGCCTGCTGGCGGGCGAGGCGCGGCCGACGCGCGGCCACGTGCTCTACGGCGGCGCGGATATCGCAGACCTGCCGCCGTGGCGGCTCGCGCTGGTGCGTGCGGTCCTGCCGCAGAGCGCGCATGTGGCCTTCCCGTTTCGCGTGCATGAGGTCGTGCAGCTCGGCATCGACGGCGTCGGGCGCAAGCTGCCGCGCGCGGCGCGCGCCGACATCATGACCGGGGCGCTGGAGGCGGGCGATGTGCTCCATCTGCGGGATCGACTCTACCAGACATTGTCCGGCGGCGAGCGGCAGCGCGTGCAGTTCGCGCGCGTTCTTGGCCAGTTGCGGGCGGGGATGCGGACCGCCGACGCGGCCTCCGCGCCCATCCTCCTGCTGGACGAACCCGTATCGAGCCTCGATCTGAAGCACCAGAGCGCGCTGCTGCGGGCCGCGCACCGACTCTCGCGCGAGGGCGTGGCGGTACTGGCGATCCTGCACGATCTCAATCTGGCGGCGGCCTTCGGCGACCGGCTCGTCGTCCTGAACCGGGGGCGCGTCGCGGCCCGGGGAACGCCGGTCGAGGTACTGACCGACGCATTGCTGCACACGGTGTTCGAGGTGCCGTTCCGGGTGGGCGCCGTCCCTCCTGCGCCGGTTCCCTTCGTGCTGCCGTTCGAGGACGCGCCGCCGGCGGAAAAGGCCGCCATGTCTCATCGACAACCGTCACGCGCCGACTGATGATGAGCCTTATTGGAGGAGCCACGATGACCAACGCCCCGGAAACACCGATCACGCCGCGCGAGCTTCCCATCGACGAAGCGGCGGCGCTTCCGTTCGACGCCGTGCGGACGGCACGCACGCTCCTGCATACCGTGCGCCGGACGTCCGTCGCCACCATCGATCCCGGCAGCGGCTATCCCTTTGCGCTGGTGACGAATCTCACCGTGCTGCCGGACGGCGCGCCCTGTTTCTTCGCCGCCGGGATTTCGTTGCAGGCGCGTAATTTCGAGACTGATGACCGCGCTGCCGTCTCCCTCGCGCCCGAGGAGGCCGGCGATGCGCTTGTGCTGCCGCGCCTCACGCTCGTCGGGCGCGTCAGCCGGATCACGGGCGACGCCTATGAAGTCGCGCGCCGCCGCTATCTGGCACGCCATCCGAAATCGGCGGTCTATCTCGGCCTGCCCGATGCCCGCCTCTACCGCCTGACCGTCGAGAGCCTCAAGCTGAACGCTGGCCCCGCCCGCAATGCGGCGCAGGTGAGCCCGGCGGACCTCGTGATCGATCCGGCCGGCGCCGAGGCGCTGCTCGACGCCGAGGAAGCGGAAATCGCGCGGCTCGACGCGCTTCCGGGCGAGGCTGCCCGGCTCGCCGGCCTTGCGGGCGCGGACGTTTCCGCTGCCTCGGCCCGGCGCTGGCGGGTGAGCGGCATCGATCCCGACGGGCTCGATGTCGTCAGCCGGGAGGCGACGGCGCGCCTGTGGTTCCCGTTCCGCGTCGAAAGGCCCGGCCAGCTCCGGGAAGCGCTGGAGTGTTTCTGTATGAGAAAAACTCTCGCACACCCTTCCCGAAGCTGAATGCCGTTACCCGTTCCGGACGGGGGTTACGCCAGATCCTGCCAGAGGTCGGCCGGCGGCGTCAGCAGCGCGACCTTGCCGTGAGCCTCGTCGCTCTGCGCGAACGCGAGGGCGACGTCGGCGCGCGCCGTGCCGGCTTCGAGCTGCCCGATCCAGTACTGCCGCCCGGCCTGATCGGCCGCGCGCGCCAGCGCCGTCGTGTAGAGGGCGTCGACGAAGGCGCCCGCCTCCAGTCCCGTGCTGCGCTGTATGAACTCGTCCGAGGCGGCGAACTGGCCGGCGAGCGACCGCACGTCCTGCCCGGCCAGTCCCTGTTCCAGCCAGAAATCGAAGCCGGTGGCATCGGCGTCACGGCCGAGAAAGGCGTGGTAGAGGCCCTGGATGTCGCTCTGGCCCGACGTGAGCAGGGCCACGCTCTGGTCGGCGTAGGTCAGCGTCTCCACGTTGCTCACGCGCTGCACCGCGCCGGTGGCGGCGTTGGTGATCTGGATGAGCCCGCCTTCGACCGCGACGGTGTAGTCCGCCCGCGCGCCGGCGAGAACGAGCGTGTCGTCGCCCGCGCCGCCGTCGATGCGGTCGTTGCCCGCGCTTTCGATAAAGCGGTTATTGCCCGCGTTGCCGAGCAGCACGTTGTCGAGCGCGTTGCCGGTGACCTGCACGTCCTGCGTGCCGTTGAGGCGCAGCGCCTCGACGTTGTCGGCGAGCGCGATCTCACCGCCGCCGTAGTAGACGGCGAGGTCGCGGCCGTCCGTTCCCTTGTCCGCCGTCAGGCCGGCGGCGTCACGCACGAGGATGTCGTTGCCACCCCAGCTGTTAGGGGCGGCGATGGCGCCGTCTCCCGCCGCGTACTGGTCGGCGATGATGCGGCCGAGATCGGGGAAGTCGGTGAACAGGCCGTCGAGGCCGAAATCGAGCAGCTTCACGAACTCCTCGACCGGGAGCTGCACGGTGCCGTCGGGGTTGAGCGCCATGAAGGATTCATCGGCCCGCACCGTCCAGAGGATGAGTTCCAGCCCGGCCGCGCGGGCGACCTGCGAGAGATCGAGCACATTGCTGATGATCCGCGTCACTTCCGCCTTGCCGTCGCCATCGGCGTCGACCGGGTTGAGCAGGCGCGTCGTCTGCAGAAGGGCGTCCTTCGCCGGCGCGAGCGCGTCCGCGTAGAGGGCTGCCATCGCTTGCGCGGCCTTGAGCGAGTAGAGATCGGTGTTGAGCGCGCTTTCCTTCGTCAGCGGGAAATCGAAGTCCTTGTAGAGGTCGGGGTTCGCGCCGAGAGCGGCGTATTCCGGGCTGAAGTGGAAATAGATATCCGCCGCGCCGCCGAGCAGCTGGACGAGCTTGAAGTCCACGCCGGCTTCCGGCATGATTTCATTTTTGAGCTGGATCAGGTTCAGCACATCGAACGACTGGATGTAGACGCGATCGCGCTCCGTGAAGTCGAGGTCCACCAGCTTGTCGACGAGCAGCTGGCTCGTATCGACGTGGATGAACGACCCGTCAACATACTGGCCGGTGTACATGAAGTGGGTGGGATGCTTCGTCTCGGGCGCGATGGCGATCTTCTTGCCGGTTTCCGCCTCAACCTCGTTGACGAGGGCAATTACTTCCTCGATCGTCGGGATGCGGAACTGGTCGTTGTATTCCGCGCTTCCCGGGCGGGCGTCCGGAATGCGCTCGCGCGCATAGAGCGTCTTGATCTCGGCGAGCGTGAAGTCCTCCGCGAACCAGCCGGAAACCGTCTGGCCGTCGAGGTTCTTCGTCGTGTAGAGATGCGCGAATTCGGGGTGGTCCGCCACGTCGGTCGTTTCGTTGAGAAGGTTCTCATGGCGGGCGATGAGGTGCCCGTCCTTGGTGACGACGATATCGGGCTCGATCACTTCCGCGCCCTGCTCGATCGCCAGCTTGTAGGCCTCAAGCGTGTGTTCCGGGCGATAGGCGCTGGCGCCGCGATGGCCGATGATGAGCGGAATCTTCGCGGTATCGTTAGACTGTTCAGACATTGGATCACCCCGATATGTTGCAGGCTACGAGTTATCAAAGGCGCCGATGGGCCGGAAACCCGATTGCAGGCCAGATTGCGATGGATACACTCGTATAAGTGATGGGGGATGACCTGCTGATGACGTAGGCTCGCGCGGCGTCGCCTTTGCGGCGCCGCAGGGGCCTGTTCGAGCCGTTAGAATCTGTCCTGTTTACGTGGAAACAGGACAGATTCCAGGTTTCTTATTTTGAGTGCATTCTGATCGGAACGCGCTCTAGAGCGTTTTCAAGCAAAGTGGAGATCAGTTTGCGTGAAGAAAGCGCGTAATATCAAAAACTTATAGCATTTCGGCGTTTCAATGAAATGTCGAAATGCTATAGCGGCCGTTACTTCGCCTGCGCCGCGGTGTCAGGCACCAGCTCCGTCTCGATGACGAGCTTCACGTCGTCGCCGATCTGGGGAACGAGGAAGTTCAGCCCCCATTCGCTGCGGCGGATCGTTCCGGTGGCGGAGAAGCCGAGCGTCGCGAGCTTCGAGACGGGGTGCGCGGCCATCGAGCCGTTGAAGGTGACGTCGAGCGTTGCCGGGCGGGTCTCGCCACGGAAGGTCAACTCGCCCTCGACGGTGCCGGTCTTGTCGCCGGTGACGCGGATCGTCCTGGAGACGAAGCGGATCGGCTTGCCGGCGAGGAAATCAGCGTCGCCGCCGACCTTGGCATCGAAGTTCTCCTTCTCAGGCCACGGGTAATCGGTGCGGACCGAGAGCGGATCGATGTCGACGGTGAGCACCGAGGCTTCGGGTTTCTTCGGATCCCATTCAAGGTGTGTGTCCACCTTGACGAACCGGGCGGTGTAGTTCGACAGCCCCAGATGGTTGAGCGACCAGGTAAGGCTCGTGTGCGACGGGTCGTTCCTGTAGACGCCGGCGGGCGCCCCGGCGTCGGGTCCCGCGGCGAGGGCGGCCGTCGCCGGGAGAATGAGGGCGGCGCAGAATGCTGCGATGCGGAGCATGGTGTGTTTCCTTTGCTGCGGTTGTCGAGCGGCGCGATGCGGCACGGGTGATAAAGGGCACGAAAGGCCAAAATATCAAGCGACCAAAATGTCGAGCAGCGTCGTGCGCCGCGGCATGACAGGCAGCGGGAAATGCATCACACCAGAACCGCCGCGACGGGGCGGCGTGGCGAGAACGGCAGCGAAGGGCCGTAGCCGAAGCGCATCACGATATCGGGCCGCAGTCCGCTCTCGCCCGCGAGCGCGGCGAGTTCCGGCCGCAGCCGTGCGACTTCGACCGCCTGGTTGACGAAGGCGTGGCGCAGGCCGAGGCCGGTTGCCGTGAGCGCGAACCGCTGGCAGGCGCGGCCCACCGCGATCCAGTGCGCCCGGTCCGCCTCCTCCGCGAGGAAGACCGCGACCCCGGCCGAGGAATCCATCTGGCGCGCGTATTTGTCGCGTTCGCCGGCAGCGGTGAAGAACAGGTCGAGAGCGATGCCGCCGAGCGGCTCCGGCAGGACCGGGTTGCCGGTCGTCGCCGAGAACAGCCCGTCGCCGGAGGCCATGGCGGAACGTGGGCTGAAGCGCAGCCAGTGCTTCAGCTCTGCGATGAAGGCCGGATCGGCCATCTGCGCGTCGTTGCCGGCGATGACGAGGTCGCGCAGGCGGTCGATCTGCGTCCTCTCCGTGAAAAGGACGAGGCGCACGCCCGGCATGTCGGCCGCTGCGCGCAGCTTGTCGAGATCGGCGGCCGCCAGCGGCCGCCCGTCATAGTCGGCGCGCGTCGACTGGCGCGCCGAAATTGCGGCCAGCAACGGGTCGGGTCGCGCCTGAGCTGTGGAAAAAGCGTAGCGCACGCTCTCGCCTTCAACCGACAGCGCGCCGGGGCGCCCGCTCGCCGTCGCCGCGATCAGCAGGTTTTCGACCGCGCAGCCGAGGCTGACGAACAGGTGATGATCGTCCGGATCGACCGCCGGCGTCCGGCGTGAGGGATCGGGCAGAATGTCGATGGTGCCGCCGTCTGCGTGGAAGCGCCACGGCTGGGTGTTGTGGCTGTTGGCGGCAAGCGTCGCGTAGCGGATGAGATCGAGGATCTGCGGCTCCGGCGCCAGCGCGGCGCGCAGGCGGCTCGCGTAGGCCTCGTAGCCGGCCATCGAGCCGACGGAGGATCGCCAGCCGTAGACGCCGAGGCCGGTGAGCAGGAGCGTGCCGCCGGCGACGGTGAGCAGGTTGCGTCTGTTCATGCGGCGGCCTCCTCGATGCCGGGAGCGTTTACGGCACCAGCACCGCCGCGCCCTGGAAGCGGCCGTGGCGCAGGTCGTCCAGCGCCTCGTTGGCGCGGGTCAGCGGGTAGACGGCGGTCTCGGCCCTGACGCCGGCCTTCGGCGCGAGGGCGAGGAACTCCGTGGCGTCGGCGCGGGTGAGGTTGGCGACCGAGACGATCTGCCGCTCTTCCCAGAGGATGCTGTAGGGGAAGGAGGGAATGTCGCTCATGTGGATGCCTCCGCAGACAACGCGCCCGCCCTTCCTCACCGCCCGCAGCGCCATCGGCACCAGCGCGCCGATGGGCGCGAAGATGATGGCGGCGTCGAGCAGCACGGGCGGCGGCTCCTCCGACGCGCCCGCCCACGCCGCGCCGAGGCGTAGTGCCAGCGCCTGCGCGCCGGTGTCGCCGGCGCGGGTGAAGGCGTAGACCTCGCGTCCCTGCCACTGCAGAACCTGCGCCAGCAGATGCGCCGCCGCGCCGAAGCCGTAGAGGCCGATGCGCTTGCCGTCTCCGGCCATTTTCAGCGACCGCCAGCCGATCAGTCCGGCGCACATCAGCGGCGCGGCGGCGATCGGATCGTCGAAGCCGTCCAGCGGGAAGGCATAGGCCGCGTCGGCGATGACATGCGTGGCGAAGCCGCCGTCGCGGGTGAAGCCCGTGAATTCGGGCGCGTCGCAAAGGTTTTCGCGGTCCTGCGCGCAGTAGGGGCAATGGCCGCAGGTGTGGCCGAGCCACGGCACGCCGACCCGTGTTCCCGCCGCCGGCCCCTCGACGCCCGGCCCCAGCGCATCGACGCGGCCGACGATCTCATGTCCGGGCACGACGGGCAGCTTGCCCTCCGGCAACTCGCCGTCCACCACATGAAGATCGGTGCGGCAGACGGCGCAGGCCTCGATCCGGACGCGGATTTCGCCGGCGCCGGGTGCGGGCAGGGGGCGCTGTTCGAGAACGAGCGGCGCGCCGGTGCGGCGCAGAACCATGGCGCTCATTGTGCCGTCGGTCGCCGCTGCCGGGTCAGATTGTCGCTGTGCGGTCATCATCCGTCCCTCCGGTCCTGCGCATGGACGAGTACCGGCGTGCATCCTGCCACGGCGGGGACAGGGAGCCAATACGCCACGCGCCGGAATGACCGCGACAAAGGGCGCAGAGCACTCCCGCCGGCTTTGGCCACGTCGCGCTGTCCACAGGCTTCATCCAGCCTCCGGGCAGCCACATTCCGCCGGTGTCTGCTGCGCAAAAGGGCGTCATATGGACCCCGGATGCGACGTCGTGACTCATTTTAAGGCAACCGTCGGCCTGCGTTCCGGGCATACTGTGGCAAAGAAGCGATAGGCGCCTCAAGCAACCCGTGCTTTAATGGCTGGGTTAATACAGAGTCAAAAAGCCAGATTGGATATCTTCTACTTTGCCTTATTGGAGGCGGACCCATGATAAAATTAACCCGCCACTTGCTGGGAGGAGCGGCATGTCTTGCCGCAGTCTCTTCTGCATCGGCCGCCGATCTGCCCGTATCGAAGAGCGCACCGGTCGAATACGTGCGCGTATGCTCCGCGCATGGTGAGGGCTTTTTCTATGTGCCGGGCACCGATAGCTGCATCAAGATTGGCGGCCGCTTGCGCACGGATTTCGCCTATACGCAGCCCAAGGGCTCTACCGTTACCGAAACCGATGGAAACGGCAACGTGACCGCCGCGTGGCGCGACGGCCGCTATCGCGACGCCACCGGCATGAGGGCGCAGGCGCGCCTGGAGGTGGACGTGCGCACGCCGACAGATTACGGCACGCTGCGTGCCTTCCTGCGCTACGAAATCGAAAAGAACACCGGGATCTTCAGCGATGACGAGAGCGGCGCGCTGGTCGACAGCGCCTATATCCAGTGGGCGGGCGTGACGGCAGGCCGCCTCCAGTCGTTCTTCGATTTCTACGCCTCGGACCTCAACTTCGGCAACGGTTTGCAGGGCACGTTCGGCTCGGACACGATTAACAACCTGCTCGCTTATACGGCGACCTTCGGCGCCGGCTTCTCCGCGACGATCTCGCTCGAAGACCGTGGCACCCGCAATGTCGGCGAGGACTGGTACGACGTCGCCGGCCAGCGCCTGCCGGATGTGGTCGCGAACCTGCATGTGGAGCAGGACTGGGGCTCGGCGCAATTGTCGGGCGCGCTGCGCCAGCTCAATTCGGGGGCGCTCTACGGGCCGTTCGCTCAACGGGTTGATACAACCTATGGCTGGGCCGTTCAGGGCGGCGTGAAATTCTCGCTGCCGACACTCGCCGAGGGTGACGTGCTGTGGCTGCAGGCAGCCTATGCCGACGGTGCGCTCACCTATATCGGCGCGGGCGACATCGAGACGGGGGACTTCCTGTCGATCGCGGCGGACGGCGCCATCGTCAATGGCGATATCAAGACGACGCGCGGCTGGAACGCGACGGCGTCCTTCCTGCACTACTGGACGCCGTCCGTGCGGCAGAGCCTGTGGGGCAGCTATACGGACGTGAGTTACGACAACGCGGTCAAGGCGGACTATGCGGCGCTGCGCAACTTCGATGTCTGGACGGTGGGCTCGAACCTGATCTGGTCGCCGGTGAGTTCCTTCGATATCGGCGTCGAGGTGCTGTATTCGAAGGCCGAGCGGAAGAGCTTCGCCGGCGAGATCATCGACAGCCGCCAGAAGTCGGAAGATCAGGTGCAGGCGCGCCTGCGGCTCCAGCGCGAGTTCTGAGCGTCAGCGGCCGAAACGGGGCCTGATAAAAATAGAGCCCGGATCGTCCTGCTGGACGGTTCGGGCTTTTTGCTAGAACTATAGAGCGCCAGACGTTCCGGTGGAATGAGACCGTGCGCTCTAAAGTTTGTATTTTACCGCAACTTTTCTTAAACTTGATGGATCGACTTGAATGAAAATTGCTCCAGACGGTGTGGTCATTTCATAGAAACGGTGACACGTTCCAGTTTTTATTTTTACGCAACTCCAGCAAAAGCGGCGCCCGCTTTTGCTGGAGTTGCTTTGGAGCAAAATTCCGATTCAAGTCGAATGCATTTTACTCTGGCGTGGATCAGGCCGCAGCGCCCGGCCCGGTCCTGCGGTCAGGGCTGGTCGTCCTCATCCTCGTCGCGCCGGGTGCTGGAGAAGACGTCACCGAGATTGATCTTGTCGTCCGCGTGCGTCGATTCATCGTCCGCATCGGCATCGTCGTCGCGCTTGAGTGTCTTGAGCTTGGCAAAGACGCTGTCCACGTCGATATCCTCGTCCTCGCGCCGCTTGGACGGCGCGCTGCCGAAGGACGAGGCAAAGCCGGGCTGCTCGTCGGGCGCCGTCGAAACCTCGGTGGGCAGCAGGCTCTGGCCGCCATCGACCTGCGGACGTGCAGGCGCATCCTTGGCGGAGCGCGACACCTCGAAATCGAGGTCGATCTGCGAGCACAGGCCGAGCGTCACCGGGTCGGCGGGCGTGAGGTTGGCCGAGTTCCAGTGCGAGCGGTCGCGAATCTGCTCGATCGTCGTCTTGGTGGTGCCGACGAGGCGCATGATCTGCGCATCCTTGAGTTCGGGATGGTTGCGCAGCAGCCACAGGATGGCATTGGGACGGTCCTGGCGGCGCGAAACGGGCGTGTAGCGCGGGCCCCGGCGCCGTTTGGCCTCCGGCAGCTTGACCTTGGGCGCCGACAGGCGCAGCACGTGCGACGGATCGGCCTCGCCACGGCCGATTTCCTCGCGTGTCAACTGGCCGGTAACGGTCGGATCGAGTCCCTTGATGCCGGCGGCGACCTCGCCGTCAGCGATGCCCTTCACCTCAAGCGGATGCAGCTTGCAGAACTCGGCGATCTGCGAAAAGGTCAATGCCGTATTGTCGACGAGCCAAACGGCGGTTGCCTTGGGCATCAGCGGTCCGGTGCTCATAGGGGGCGGCTCCTTGCGTTGTCCATCGCGGCCTGGCGATGGCGCGGATATTCGGTCGTCGGGCGGAAGATGCCGCCTGCCCGATGTCTCACGCGACTTGTCGGCCAGGCAAAATATCCCGCTTTCCGGCCCGGCCTCTCCGGCCGGGGCGGTCAACGACCACCAGATTGATGGGAAGACTTTTCGGAATATAGGGAAGGGCGGCCGAAATGGCAATTGATCGTTCACGCAAAAATGCGGAACGCGCCAAAAACCGCCTTTCCCCCCGCCGCCTTTCCCCCCGCCGCCTTTCCCCCTGCCGCCTTGCCGGCCGCAGCCCCCTCCCGGCCCGGGCTGGCGTCATTCCGCCAGCTTGGCGAGCAGCGTGTCGGAGAACTGGGCGTTGGTGTAGACGTTCTGGACGTCGTCGCCGTCCTCCAGCGCCTCGATGAGGCGCAGCACCTTCTCGCCCGCCTCGTCATCGACGGCGACGTCGTTCTGCGCCTTCCAGATCAGACGGGAGGCGCGCGGTTCGCCGAACGTGGCCTCAAGCGCCTTGGAGACGGCGGCGAGCGATCCCTGCTCGCAGTAGATCTCGTGGGTTTCCTCGTCCGAGACGACGTCGTCGGCGCCGGCCTCGATGGCCGCTTCCAGCACCGTGTCGGCGTCGCCGACGCTGGCAGGGAACTCGATGAAGCCGACGCGGTCGAACATGAACGACACCGCGCCGGTTTCCGCAAGGTTTCCGCCTGCCTTCGTGAAGGAGGAACGCACGTCGGAGGCGGTGCGGTTGCGGTTGTCGGTCATCGCCTCGACGATGAGCGCCGTGCCGCCGGGGCCATAGCCCTCGTAGCGGATTTCCTCGTAGTTCTCGCCGTCGTTGCCGGCTGCCTTCTTGATGGCCCGCTCGATGTTGTCCTTGGGCATGTTCTCGGCGCGCGCGGCGAGGATGGCGGCGCGCAGGCGCGGGTTCATGGTGGGGTCGGGCAAGCCGAGCTTCGCGGAGACGGTGATTTCACGCGCAAGCTTGGCGAAGAGCTTGGAGCGCATCGCGTCCTGCTTGCCCTTGCGGTGCATGATGTTCTTAAACTGCGAATGTCCTGCCACGGGTGCCTCCGGAATGCGGGCGGCTCGGCAGGGCGCGGTCAGCCCGGGCGGCCGGCCCGGATAGTACGGTTGATGCTTGTGTTACTGCGCATAACCGCAAAATTCCGCCCGCGCAACCCGGCCCGGCGGGAATGAAGGCCGCCGGGCCGGGATCGGGCGGTCTGGCGTCAGGCCGCCAATTATCAGGCTACCTTGGGGCCGATGGCGAGCGTGAGCGGTTCCAGCCCTTCCACGCTGGCGACGAGGTTGTCGCCGGGGACCAGCGGGCCGACGCCGTGCGGCGTGCCGGTCAGGATGACGTCGCCCGGCGCCAGCTCGAAAAAGGCCGAGAGGCGCGCGATGATTTCCGGAATCTTCCAGATCAGCAGGCCGATGTCCGATTCCTGCGCGACAACGCCGTTGACGGAGAGCGCGATGCGCCCTTGCGTGAGCAGCCCGGTTTCGGAAACAGGGCTCAGCGGCCCCGCGGGGAAGGAGCGGTCGAACGCCTTGGCGATCTCCCAGGGCTTGCCCTCCCGGCTCTGGATGTCGCGGCGCGTCAGGTCGAGACCGACGCCATAGCCCCAGATGTGGCCATTGGCCTCATTCTCCGCTATGTCGTGGCCCGCCTTGCCGATCGCCACGACCAGCTCGACCTCGTGGTGCAGATTGTTCGTCTGCGACGGATAGGGGATGGTCGTGCCCGCGTCCACGACGGCGTCGGCGGGCTTCTGGAAGAAGATCGGCGGATCGCGGTCTGCATGGCCTCCCATCTCGGCCACATGGGCCGCGTAGTTGCGGCCGATGCAGTAGATGCGCCGTACCGGAAACCGCGACCGGCTGTGCGCCACCGCGATGCTCGGCCGCGGGGGCGCGGGGATGACATAGTCGGGCGTATCTGTCTGCGTTTGCGAAGTCATGCCAATTGCCTCATGAAGGATTGCGGGACGCGCATTGTTCACCGCGTGGCGCCCGGATTTCAACCGGGCCGCCGGGCCGTGCGTTCGGCATCGTCGGGCAGGTCGATGCCACGCCGGTAACGCCGGCGAATCGCGCATGGAAGAAGGGCGGTTCCAAGCAGCGGTTCCATGCAAAAGCCCGGCGGCAGGGTGCCGCCGGGCCGGAAGGCCGGGCCTGGCGCGATGCGCCTTACCGATCCTTGAACGCGGGTGCGCGCTTTTCGATGAAGGCGGTCATGCCTTCCTTCTGGTCTTCAAGCGCGAAGAGCGAGTGGAAGACACGCCGTTCGAACCGCAAGCCTTCCTCCAGCGTCGTCTCCGACGCGCGGTTGACGGCTTCCTTGGCGATCAGCGTCACCGGCAGCGAGTGGGAGGCGATGGTCTTCGCGGTCTTGAGGGCGTCGTCGAGCAATTCCGCCGCCGGCACCACGCGCGCGACGAGACCAGCGCGCTCGGCCTCTTGGGCGTCGATGAAGCGGCCGGTGAGGACGAGTTCCATGGCCTTGGCGCGGCCGATGAGCCGGGTGAGGCGCTGGCTGCCGCCCATGCCGGGAATGACGCCGAGCTTGATTTCCGGCTGGCCGAACTTCGCCGTGTCGGCGGCGATGATGAAGTCCGCCATCATGGCAAGCTCGCAGCCGCCGCCCAGCGCGAAGCCCGCGACCGCCGCGATCACCGGCTTGCGAACGGCGGGCAGGCGTTCCCACGCGCCGAACCAGTCGGCGAGGTACATGTCGATGTAGCCCTGCGGCTGCATCTCCTTGATGTCGGCGCCCGCAGCGAACGCCTTCTCCGAACCGGTGATGACGATCGCGCCGATGGAGGGGTCGGCGTCGAAAGCCTGCGCGGCGGCGAGCACTTCCTCGGTCAACTGGCGGTTGATGGCGTTGAGCGCCTTCGGGCGGTTGAGCGTGATCAGGCCGACGCGGCCGCGCTCGCCCTCGCCGTGCACTTCGGTGAGAATGGTCTCATAGGTCATGGGGCTTGCTCTCCTTCAATTCCCGCCGCCCGTTCCGCCGCGAAGGAAGCGGATGATGGCGGAGAAATCCTCATTGCCATGGCCCAATTTATCGAACAGGTCAAACAGTTGTGTGGCGTGCGCGCCGAGCGGCGTCGCCGCGCCCGACGACAGCGCCGCGTCCTGAGACAGCTTCATGTCCTTGAGCATCAGCGCCGCCGCGAAGCCGGGCCGGTAGTCGCGGTTGGCGGGCGATGTCGGCACCGGCCCAGGCACGGGGCAGTTGGTGGTCAGCGCCCAGCACTGGCCCGAGGACGTGGAGGCGACGTTGAAGAGTGCCTCGTGGGTCAGCCCCAGCTTTTCGCCGAGCACGAACGCTTCCGCGACGCCGATCATCGAAATGCCGAGGATCATGTTGTTGCAGATCTTGGCGGCTTGCCCGGCGCCCGCTTCTCCGCAATGCACGGCGCGCTTGCCCATGGCGAGCAGGATGGGCTCCGCCCGCGCGAAGGCCGGCTTGCTGCCGCCCGCCATGAACGTCAGCGTCGCCGCCTGCGCGCCGACCGTGCCGCCGGACACCGGCGCGTCGAGCGTGAGATGGCCGCTCGCGGCGAAGAGGCCATGGGCGTTGCGGGCGCTGTCGACGTCGATGGTCGAGCTGTCGATGATCAGCGCCTCCGGTTTGACATGCGCCGCGATCTCGTTCCAGACGCCGAGCACCAGCCTGCCGTTTGGCAGCATGGTGACGATGACGTCCGCCTCCGCCACGGCCGCCGCGGCGGAAGCCGCGATCACGACGCCCGCTTCCTTCGCCGCCTCGCGTGCGGCGGGCACCACGTCGAAGCCGGTGACCTTGTGATGCGCCTTGACCAGATTGGCCGCCATCGGCCCGCCCATGTTGCCGAGCCCGATAAAGCCGATCGTGCTGCTCATCCGTTCTCTCCCTGGTTTTCTTGTGACTGTCGTCCATACGCTGCGGCCGGCGTGTTCACCGGCCGCCCGCCAGATTCAGCGCATCGTCGGGATGACGAATTCCGCGCCGTCCTTGATGCCGGACGGCCAGCGGGAGGTCACGGTCTTCGTCTTGGTGTAGAAGCGGATCGAGTCCGGGCCGTGCTGGTTGAGGTCGCCGAAGCCCGAGCGCTTCCAGCCGCCGAAGGTGTGATAGGCGATCGGCACCGGGATCGGCACATTGATGCCGACCATGCCGACGTTGACGCGCGCGGCGAAGTCGCGTGCCGCGTCGCCGTCGCGGGTGAAGATGGCGACGCCGTTGCCGTATTCATGGTCGGAAGGAAGCGCCAGCGCCTCCTCGTAATTGTCGGCGCGGACCACGGAGAGCACGGGGCCGAAGATCTCCTCCTTGTAGATGCTCATCTCCGGCGTGACGTTGTCGAACAGCGAGCCGCCGATGTAGAAGCCGTTCTCATAGCCCTGCAGCTTGAAGCCGCGTCCGTCGACGAGCAGTGACGCGCCCTCCTTCACGCCGGCCTCGATGTACGATTCGACGCGCTCCAGCGCCTGCCGGGTGACCAGCGGGCCGTAGTCGGCGGCTGCGTCCGTCGCCGGGCCGATGCGCAGCTTCTCGACGCGCGGCACGAGCTTTTCCGCGAGCCTGTCCGCCGTTTCCTTGCCGACGGGCACCGCGACGGAGATCGCCATGCAGCGCTCGCCGGCCGAGCCGTAGCCCGCGCCGATCAGCGCGTCGACCGTCTGGTCGAGATTGGCGTCCGGCATGATGATCGCGTGGTTCTTGGCGCCGCCGAAGCACTGCGCGCGTTTGCCGGTTTCGGCGGACCGCGTGTAGATGTACTGCGCGATGGCCGAGGAGCCGACGAAACCGACAGCCTTGATGTCGCGATCGTCGAGAATGGCGTCGACGGCCTCCTTGTCGCCGTTCACCACATTGAGAACGCCCGCCGGCAGGCCCGCTTCGAGGAAGAGTTCGGCAATGCGCAGCGGCACGGACGGGTCGCGCTCCGACGGCTTCAGGATGAAGGCGTTGCCGCAGGCGAGTGCGGGAGCGGCCTTCCACAGCGGGATCATGGCCGGAAAGTTGAAGGGCGTGATGCCCGCCACCACGCCGAGCGGCTGGCGCATCGAATAGACGTCGATGCCCGTGCCGGCCGATTCCGTGTATTCGCCCTTGAGCAGATGCGGGATGCCGACGGCGAACTCCACGACTTCGAGCCCGCGCTGGATGTCGCCCTTGGCGTCCGGCACCGTCTTGCCGTGCTCGCTGGCAAGCAGTTCGGCGAGAGAGTCGTATTCCTTGTGTGCGAGTTCGAGGAACTTCATCAGCACGCGGGCGCGCTTCTGCGGGTTCTGCGCCGCCCAGCCGAGCTGGGCAGCCTTCGCGTTTTCGACGGCCTCACGCAGTTCGTCACGGCTCGCCAGCGCCACGCGCGCCTGCACCTCGCCGGTCGACGGATTGTAGACGTCCGCGAAACGCCCGCTGCGGCCGGCCACGCGGCGGCCGCCGATGAAATGTCCGATGTCGCTCATGGTGTCGCTCCCGAATGCGATGCGAAACCGCCGGTTTCGCATTTCTTGTCGTTGCAATTGGTACGGTTTGTTTGGCATGGATTCATGCATGGCGGTACCGGTAAAATTCCTGCATCGTTGTGCATGGATTCCCATAAGGAGACACGCGCTTGGTCCAGCCCTTCAACTGGGATCTGTTGCAGTCCTTCCTCGCCATCGCACGCACGGGGCGGCTCACGCTTGCGGCGAAGCGTCTCGGCGTCGACCACTCCACCCTGAGCCGCAGGCTGTCGGCGCTGGAGGGTGCGCTGGGCGCGACCCTGTTCGAGCGCACCATGGCGGGCTACGCGCTCACCACGCACGGGGAACATCTGCTGCGGCACGCCGAGAGCGTGGAGAGCACGGTGATCGCGCTGCAGTCCGAACTCGCGGACAGCCGTTCCACCGTGTCGGGCGCGGTGCGGATCGGCGCGCCGGACGGCTTCGGCACGGCCTTTCTCGCCCCCGCCGTCGGGCGTCTGTCGCAGGCACATCCGGAACTCGACATCCAGATCGTGGCGACGCCGCGCAACTTCAGCCTGTCGCAGCGCGAGGCCGATATTGCCATCACGCTCTCGCGCCCCTCGCACGGGCGGCTGCACGCGCGGCTGCTGACGGATTACGCACTCGGGATCTTCGCGGCCGCCAGCCGGCCGGATTTGTGGCGCGACGTGGCGGGCGCCGAGGATTGCGCCGCGAAGCCCTTCATCAGCTATATCGATGACATGATCTTCACGCCGGAACTCGACTACCTGTCCTCTATCGCGCGTGACATCACGCCGCGCATCAGGAGTTCCAACCTGATCGCGCAATATCAGGCGACGGTCGCGGGCGCGGGGCTTTGCGTGCTGCCCTGCTTCCTGGCGGCGGGCGACAGCCGCCTCGTGCGCGTGCTGCCGGGCCTGCAGTTGACGCGCAGCTTCTGGCTGCTGGTGCACAGCGACATGCGCGACCTCGCGCGCATCCGCGTCACCGCCGATTTTATCGCCGACGAGGTGCGCCGCGCGAAATCGCTGTTCCTGCCCACGTCAGACTGACGCGGCGCCCGCGCGTTTCTGCCGGCGGTAGGCGCCCGGCGTCAGCTCCGTCCATTTGTGGAAGGCGCGGTGGAAGGCGCTCGGCTCCGCGAAGCCGAGGTCGGCGGCGATGTCGCCTATCCGCCTGTCCGTCGAGACGAGTGCGGCGAAGGCCCGGTCGCGGCGGATTTCGTCCCTCATTTCCGCGTAGCTCTCCCCCTCGCGGCGTAGGCGGCGGCGCAGGGTGGAAGGCGGCACGCGCAGGAGCTTCGCCATGCCCTCGAAATCAGGCCACAGCGCTGGCGCCATCTCGTGCAGGCGGGCGCGCACCTCGGCGTTGATGCCGGAATCGTAGCGGTAGCGGATGAGGATATTCGCCGGCGCGCGGCGCAGGAACTCCTTCAGCGCCGCCTCCGTGCGGTTGACCGGCAGGCGCAGGAAGCGCGCGTCGAAGACAAGGAGGCTCGCCGGGCAGCCGAAGGTGACAGGCGCGCCGAAGAACAGGCGGTAGTCGGCGCCGCCGCTCACCGGCTCCGGCCCGCGAAAATCCACGCGACGCAACGGCAGCCTGCGCCCGGCCAGCCAGCACGCAAGGCCGTGCAGCATGATCCAGTACGCGCGATAGGCGAAGGCGGAGCGGGCGGGAGACGTCTCGCGCAGGGTGATCGTGGCGAGGCCTTTCTCCACGGTGAGTTCCCCGCGCGGCTCGTCGATGACCAGCGTGAGGAAGCGCAGCGCGCGGCGCAGGGCGCGCTCCAGATTGGGACTGTCGAGCACCGCCCGGCCGATCATGGTGAAGCTGCCCGGCCGCATGGCCCGCGCGCCGAAGCCGAAATACTCGTCCTGCAGGGCGGCCGCGATGCCGAGCCACAGCGCGCCGTACTGGTCCGCCGTGACCTGCCCGTCCGGGCGCGACAACTCCTCCGGCGCTATCCCCGCCGCGGCGAGCACCGGGGCGACATCGAGGCCGCGCTCGCGCATCGGCTCCAGCGCTTCCAGCACGAAGCCCACCGTGATCATCCGCCGCGGCGCCTGGCTTCCCGTCTGCATCCCGTCTCCAGCCATGCGATGTGGCAAAACCGATCACATCATTCCATCAGGTTCAGTCATTGAATGCCACATCGTTGCGCGATAGCACAGTGGCAATCAGAAGTTTTACGTGTGACTATTCCCGGCGGCACACGTCGAACAATAAACACCATAAGATGGGAGGCCAGTATCGTGGTTCAGCAAACCAGCCCCTTTGAGCGCGATTACGCGCAGGCCTACGCGGCTTTCGATCTGGACGCGGAGGCCGCGACGCTGGCGGGGAGTCTCGCCGGCGGCATCAACGCCTGCGTCGAGACGATCGACCGCTACGCCGATACCGGCCGCGTCGCCTTCTACTGGGAAAGCCAGGACGGGCGCTCGGCGCAATACACCTTCGCGGAATTGCAGGCGCTGTCGGCGCGGTTCGCCAATTTCCTGACGGCGCACGGCATCGGGGCCGGCGACGTGGTGGCGGGCCTGCTGCCGCGCACGCCCGATCTGCTGGTCACCATCCTCGGCGCCTGGCGGGCGGGCGCCGTCTATCAGCCGTTGTTCACCGCCTTCGGCCCCAAGGCGATCGAGCACCGCCTGCGCACCAGCGGCGCGAAGCTCGTCGTCACCGACAAGGCGAACCGGGCGAAGCTCGACGAGGTCGAGGGGCTCGCGTTCAAGATCGCGCAGGTGTCTGCCGACGCGCCGCTTCCGGCGGGCGACATCGACCTCGGGACGGAGCTAGACCGGCAGTCGGAGACCTTCGCGCCGGTGCTGCGTCGCGGCAGCGATCTCTTCCTGCTGATGTCCACGTCGGGCACCACCGGCCTGCCCAAAGGCGTGCCGGTGCCGCTCGATGCGTTGCTGAGCTTTGCCGACTACATGCGCGAGTCGGTCGACCTGCGGCCCGACGACGTATTCTGGAACATCGCCGATCCGGGATGGGCCTATGGCCTTTACTACGCCGTCACCGGGCCGCTTCTCCTCGGCCATGCCACGATGTTCTACGATGGCGGTTTCACGGTGAAGGATACCTACCGCGTCATCAAGAAGCATGGCGTCACCAATCTCGCGGGATCCCCCACCGCCTTCCGCCTGCTGATCGCGGCGGGGCCGGAGGAGGCGGCGGTCGTCAAGGGCCAGTTGCGCGCCGTCAGCAGCGCGGGCGAGCCGCTCAACCCCGAGGTGATCCGCTGGTTCGCCGAGCATCTCGACGCGCCGATCTACGATCACTACGGCCAGACGGAACTCGGCATGGTGGTCTGCAACCATCATCGCCTCAAGCACACCGTGCATCCGGGCTCCGCCGGGGTGCCGCTGCCGGGATACCGGGTCGCCATCCTCGACGAGAACCACAAGGAGCTGCCGCCGCACACGCCCGGCGTTCTCGCGGTCGATATCGCGCGCTCGCCGCTGCTGTGGTTCACCGGCTACCTCAACCAGCCTACCCCGTCCATCGTCGACGGCTACTATCTCACCGGCGACGTGATGGAAATGTCCGAGGACGGCAGCGTCGCCTTCGTCGGCCGCTCTGACGATGTGATCACGTCCTCGGGCTACCGTATCGGCCCGTTCGACGTGGAAAGCGCTCTCATCGAGCATCCCGCGGTTGTGGAAACGGCCGTCGTCGGCAAGCCGGACCCGGAGCGCACGGAGATCGTCAAGGCATTCGTGGTGCTGTCGGACAAGTATGCGCCGTCGGACGAGCTGGCGGAGGAGCTGCGCCAGTATGTGCGCAAGCGCCTCTCGGCCCACGCCTATCCGCGCGAGATCGAATTCGTCAATGAGTTGCCGAAAACGCCGAGCGGCAAGCTGCAGCGCTTCATCCTGCGCAATCAGGAGATCGCCAGGGCGAAAGAAAAACAGGGCGCGTGAGCGAAAAGGGAAATCGACATGCAGATCAGCGATCGGGTTTTTCTGGTCACCGGCGGCGCCTCCGGGCTCGGCGCGTCCGTCGCGCGCCATCTCGCCGCGCGGGAGGGCAAGGTGGTGATTGCCGATGTCAGCGACGCTGCGGGTGCCGCCATCGTGGCGGAACTCGGCAACAACGCCCGCTTCGCGCGCACCGACGTGACCGACGCGGCGCAGGCGCAGGCCGCGGTACAGCTTGCCGTCGACGCTTTCGGCCGCCTCGATGCTCTCGTGAGCTGCGCGGGCGTGGCGCCCAGCGAGCGGGTCGTCGGCCGGCAGGGGCCGCATGCGCTGGAGAGCTTCGCCCGCGTCGTCAGCATCAACCTGATCGGCACCTTCAACGTGCTGCGGCTTGCGGCGGAGGCCATCGCCCGCAACGAGCCGGGCGAGGACGGCGAGCGCGGCGTGATCGTCAACACCGCTTCCGTCGCGGCCTTCGACGGGCAGATCGGGCAGGCGGCCTATGCGGCCTCCAAGGCCGGCGTCGCCGGCCTCACGCTGCCCGTGGCGCGTGAACTGGCGCGCTTCGGCATCCGCGTCGCCACCATCGCCCCCGGTGTGTTCGAGACGCCGATGATGGCAGCGATGTCCGAGGAGGTGCGCACCTCGCTGGGCAACACGGTGCCGTTTCCGCAGCGCCTCGGCAAGCCGGACGAATTCGCGGCCCTCGTGCAGCACATCATCGAGAACCGCTATCTGAACGGCGAGGTCATCCGCCTCGACGGCGCGCTGCGCATGGCAGCGAAGTGACGGCATAACGCCGGAGCGCATTCCTGCCAGATGGAAGCATCCGATTGACGGGAATTCGCTCGGAATCCAAGGAATTGGAGCATGTCAGCGTTTCCGTGAAACAATGGCATGCTTCCGGGCAGACTCGGGAGGAACAGTCATGACAACACAGGATCCGGTCGTCATCGCGGGCTACGCACGCACGCCGATGGGCGGTTTTCAAGGCGATTTCAAGGATGTGACGGCCTCGCAGCTCGGCGCCGAGGCGATCCGCGCGGCGTTGTCGCGCGCCGGCGTGGGCGGGGAAACGGTCGAGGAAGTCGTCTTCGGCTGCGTTCTTCCGGCCGGGCAGGGGCAGGCGCCCGCCCGCCAGGCGACACTCGGCGCGGGCCTGCCGCTGTCGACGGGCGCGACCACCGTCAACAAGATGTGCGGCTCGGGCATGAAGGCCGCCATGTTCGCCCACGACCTCATCCTCGCCGGCAGCGCGACGGTGGCGGTTGCCGGCGGCATGGAGAGCATGAGCAACGCGCCCTATCTGCTCGACCGCGCCCGCGCCGGCTACCGCATGGGCCACGGCAAGGTCATCGACCACATGTTCCTCGACGGTCTTGAGGACGCCTACGACAGGGGGCGCCTGATGGGCACCTTCGCGGAAGACTGCGCGGAGGCCTACCAGTTCACGCGCGAGGCGCAGGATGCGTTCGCCATCGGCTCGCTGACGAAGGCGCAGAAGGCCATTACCGATGGTCTGTTCCGCGACGAGATCGTGCCCGTGACGGTGAAGGCCGGCAAGGCGGAGCGCCTCGTTTCGGACGATGAACAGCCGCCGAAGGCGAAGCTCGACAAGATTCCGACGCTGCGCGCCGCCTTCCGCGAGGGCGGCACGGTGACGGCGGCGAACTCTTCCTCCATTTCGGACGGGGCGGCGGCGCTGGTGCTGCTGCGTCTGTCGGAAGCGGAAAAGCGTGGCCTGACGCCGCTCGCCGCCATTCGCGGCCACAGCACCCACGCACATGCGCCGAACCTGTTTCCGACCGCGCCCATCGGCGCCATCGAAAAGCTCTTCGAGCGCACCGGCTGGTCGAAGGACGACGTCGACCTTTACGAGATCAACGAGGCGTTCGCGGTCGTCGCCATGGCGGCGATCCACGACCTCGGTCTCGATCCCGACAAGGTCAACATTCACGGCGGCGCCTGTGCGCTCGGCCATCCCATCGGCGCCTCGGGCGCGCGCGTGATCGTCACCCTGCTCGGCGCGCTGAAGACGCGCGGCCTGAAGCGCGGCGTCGCGTCGCTGTGCATCGGCGGCGGCGAGGCGACGGCGATCGCGGTCGAACGGCTGAACTGACGCCGGAGAAGGGGGAGGACATCATGATCCTGACGGAAGACCAACTCGCCATTCAGGAGGCCGCGCGCAGCTTCGCGCAGGAGCGGCTGAAGCCCTTCGCGGAGGAATGGGACCGCAAGCACGAGTTTCCGCGCGATGCGATCCGGGAACTCGGGGAACTCGGCTTCCTCGGCATGCTGCTGCCGGAGGAATACGGCGGTTCCGACACCGGGCAGGTGGCGTATGCGCTCGCCGTGGAGGAAATCGCCGCCGGCTGCGGGCCGATTTCCACCATCATGAGCGTGCATTCGTCCGTGGGCTGCATGCCGATCTACCGTTACGGCACGGAGGAGCAGAAGCAGCGCTTCCTGCCGGCGCTGGCGAGCGGTGAGGCCATCGGCGGCTTCGCGCTCACCGAGCCTCAGGCGGGCTCCGACGCCAGCGCGCTGAAGACGCGCGCCGTGAAGGACGGCGAATACTATGTGATCAACGGTTCAAAGCAGTTCATCACCTCGGGCAGGAACGGCAGGACGATCATCGTATTCGCGGTGACGAATCCGGAGGCGGGCAAGAAGGGCATCAGCGCCTTCATCGTGCCCACCGACACCCCCGGCTACGAAGTCGTGCGGGTGGAGCTAAAGCTCGGCCAGCATCTGTCCGACACGTGCCAGCTCGCCTTCAACGACATGCGCATCCACGAGAGCCTGCTGCTCGGCAAGGAAGGGCAGGGCTACGCCATCGCCCTGTCCAATCTGGAGGGCGGGCGCATCGGCATCGCCGCGCAGTCGGTCGGCATGGCGCGGGCGGCCTTCGAGGCGGCGCGCGACTATGCGCGCGACCGGGTGGCCTTCGGCAAGCCGATCATCGAGCATCAGGCCGTCGCTTTCCGCCTGGCAGACATGGCGACGCGGATCGAGGCGGCGCGCCAGCTCGTGCTCTCGGCCGCGGCGCTGAAGGAGGCGGGCCTGCCTTGCCTGAAACAGGCGAGCATGGCCAAACTCTTCGCCTCGGAAATCGCGGAAAGGGTCTGCTCGGACGCCATTCAGATCCACGGCGGATATGGCTATCTGGCGGATTTCCCGGTCGAGCGCATTTACCGCGATGTGCGCGTATGCCAGATATACGAGGGCACGAGCGACGTGCAGCGCATCGTTATCGCCCGCGACCTGTGAGGAGACCGGCATGAACGGACCGTTGACCGGGGTGAGGATCGTCGAGATGGTCGGCCTCGGGCCGGGGCCGTTCGCCGCGATGATGCTGGCGGACATGGGTGCGGACGTGATCCGCATCCATCCGAAGAACGCGCGCCCGGCGCTGTCGTTCCTCAATGGACCCTACGACCTGCTGGCGCGCGGGCGGCCCTCCATCGCCATCGATGCGAAGTCGGAGGCGGGGCGGGAGGCGCTGTTCGCCTTGATCGGAGGGGCTGATGCGCTGATCGAGGGCTTTCGCCCGGGCGTCATGGAGCGCCTCGGGCTGGGGCCGGATGTGGTGCTCGCGTGCAACCCGCGCCTCGTCTACGGCCGCATGACGGGCTGGGGACAGACGGGCAGGCTCGCGAAAACGGCCGGGCATGACATCAACTATCTGGCGCTCACCGGCGCGCTCAACGCCATCGGCGCGCAGGGCGGGCCGCCCGCCATCCCGCTCAATCTCGTGGCCGATCTGGGCGGCGGCGGCATGTATCTCGCCTTCGGCGTCGTCTGCGCGCTGCTGGAGGCGCGCGGGTCCGGCCAGGGGCAGGTCGTGGATGCGGCCATGGTCGACGGTGTGGCGGCCCTTTCCGCCATGATCTTCGGCATGCGCCAGGCCGGGCTGTGGAGCGGCGGGCGCGGCGAGAACCAGCTTGACGGCGGCGCGCATTATTACGGCGTCTACGAATGCGCGGACGGGAAGTGGCTCAGTATCGGCGCTATCGAGCCGCAGTTCTATGCGAAGTTTCTGGAGCTGGCCGGGCTGAGGATCGAGGACTTCGCCGAGCAGGATAACCAGGAGCTGTGGTCCGTCTACCGCGAGAAGATCGCCGCCTGCATCCGCGAGAAGACGCGGGACGAATGGGCGGCGATCTACGACGGCACGGATTGCTGCGTGGCGCCGGTGCTGGACTGGGAAGAGGCGCCTGCGTATCCCCATTACAGGGACCGCGAAACTTTCGTTGAAATTGAAGGGGTTACGCAGCCCGCGCCCGCGCCGCGCTTCAGCCGGACGCCGGGCAGGGTGTCCGGCCCTCCGTCCCGCCCGGTGGACGGCGCGGGACCGGAGGGGGAAGAGCTTCTCAGGCGATGGGGCGTGCCGGAAGAGCGGATCGCGGCGCTGCGTGAAAACGCGGGTGCCTGACGCCCCGGCGGTCATCGCAAAAAATTTGCCGGCGAAACCTCCCGTTCGGAGAAAATTCGCCGGCTTTTCTTTTTATTTGTAGTCGCGCTCGTCAGCGATCACCTTGCCGTCGCCCGGCAGCTCGCCGGGCGCAACGATCTCGACCGTTCCGCGCACCTTGGTGATGTTCTGCAGCGTCGCCGCCAGCGCGGCGATCAGCGCCTTCGCTTCGGCCGGGTTGGTGACGGGCGATTCGGCGCGCAGCGTCATGTGGTCGGCCTCGTCGGCGCGGGTGACGACGAGGCGCAGCCGGCCGAGTTCCGGATGCACGCGGCCGACCTCGGCGATCTGCTCGGGGCGGATGAACATGCCCTTGACCTTGGTCGTCTGGTCCGCCCGCCCGAGCCAGCCCCGGATGCGCTGGCCGGTGCGCCCGCAAGGGCTGATGCCGGGCAGGATGGCGGAGAGGTCGCCCAGCGCGAGGCGGATGATCGGATGCAGCGGGTCGAGCGCCGTCACCAGCACCTCGCCGATCTCGCCTTCCGGAACCGGGTCTCCGGTGCCGGGGCGCACGATCTCGACAATCAGCCCCTCGTTGACGATCAGCCCCTCGCGGGCGGAGGTCTCATAGGCGACGACGCCGCATTCGGCGGTGGCATAGGCCTGATAGGCCTCGACGCCGCGCTCCGCGATCTCCTTCTGCAGCGATGGCGGGAAGGCCGCGCCCGACACCACGGCCTTGCGGATGGAGGAAATGTCCGCGCCCTTGTCGCGGGCGGTATCGAGCAGGATCTTCAGGAAGTCCGGCGTGCCGGTGTAGCCGGCGGGGCGATAGGCCTCGATGAGCTGGAGCTGGGCCTCGGTGTTGCCCGGCCCGGCCGGGATCACCGGGCAATCGAGCGCGTTCGCGCCGGAGTCGAAGATGAAGCCGCCGGGTGTGAGATGGTAGGAGAAGGTGTTCAACACGATCTCACCCTCCCGGAAGCCCGCCGCATAGAGGGCGCGCGCTGCCCGCCAGGCGTCGCGGCCGTTGACCTCCGGCTCGAAGATCGGGCCGGGGGAAGCGAACAGGCGGCTGTAGACCGGCGAAGGCGGCGCGAGCAGGCCGCCGAAGGGCGGGTTCGCGGCATGGAGGGACGGCAGGTTGGACTTGCGCAGCACCGGCAGGCGGGCGAGCGCCGCGCGGTCCCTGATCTCGGTCGAATCGATGCCCGCGAGCCGCTCGGCCCAGGCAGGCAGTTCCCGCGCCGCGTCGAGCACGGCGGGAAGGTTGGCGAATAGATCGGCTTCCCGCTCCGCGGGATCGCGGGTCTCGATCTGGTGATTGAAGGCGGTCATGCCGTTTCTCCGGTTTTTTTGAACACGGGATTTTCCGGGAGTCGGCGCCCGATGGCGCCGGCGGTCGCTTGCTCAGGAAAGCCAGCGCTTCCTGCGCTTGTAACTTTTCACCTCGCGGAAGGATTTGCGGTCGCCGCCGCCGACGCCGAGATAGAACTCCTTCACGTCTTCGTTCTCGCGCAGCGCCGCCGCCTCGCCGTCCATGACGATGCGGCCCGTCTCCATGATGTAGCCATAGGTGGCGTAGCGCAGAGCGATGTTGGTGTTCTGCTCGGCGAGGAGGAAGGAAACGCCTTCCTTCGTGTTAAGCTCGCGCACGATCTCGAAGATTTCCTCCACCACCTGCGGCGCCAGGCCCATGGAAGGTTCGTCGAGCAGGATCATGGAAGGCTTCGACATCATGGCGCGGCCGATGGCGCACATCTGCTGCTCGCCGCCCGATGTGTAGCCGGCCTGTGAGTTCTTGCGCTGGCGCAGGCGGGGAAAGTAGTCGTAGACCTTCTCCATGTCGCGCTTCACGGCGGCCCAGCCGTCTCGGCGGGTGAAGGCGCCGGTGAGCAGGTTTTCCTCGATGGACAGATGGCCGAAGCAGTGGCGGCCCTCCATCACCTGAATGCAGCCGCGCCGCACCAGCTCGTTGGGCGACAGCTGGTCGACACGGTCGTCCTTGAACTGGATGGAGCCCTTGGTGACCTCGCCGCGTTCGGCATGAAGCAGGTTCGAGATGGCCTTGAGCGTTGTCGTCTTGCCCGCGCCGTTCGCGCCGAGCAACGCCACGATGCCGCCCTTGGGCACGGTCAGCGACACGCCCTTGAGCACGAGGATGACGTGGTCGTAGATGACCTCGATGTTGTTCACCGACAGGATGCCGTCGCCTGCCGGCTCCGGCGCGGGGATGCTTGCGGGATTGAGGCTCATTGAAAAACCCTCCGTCCCTCTCCCGCAAAGGGAGAGGGACCTGCAAAGAGACGGTTACGCAGGCGCGTCGCAGGCTTCCGTGCGCTTCGGCCAGCCGGAGTTCTTTTCTGCGTATTCCTTGGCGGCGGCCTTGAGCAGCGGTTCGACGCGGTCATGCAGCGGCTCGACGAGATCGGTCGCGCGCACCCACTTCTCGCCGTCCCATTCCTGCAGGAAGGTGGCCTTGTGGCCGTTGTGGTCGGTGCAGGAGAGCTTCAGCGGCTCGGCGAAGCCTTCGAGGCCGAGTTCCTTCAGGCGCTCGGGGGTGATGTTGATGGCTTCGAGACCGCGGCGCACGTCCTCGCCCGTGACCACCTTCTTGCCGGTGATCTTCTGGGCGTTGGCGATGCCCTCCGCGATCAGCAGCGAGTTGTAGACGCCGCGGTTGTAGAGCACGTCGCCGACCTTGTTCTTGTCGGTCTTGCTCTTGCCGGCGTCGACGAGGTGCTTCTTGATGTCATCAAGGGCGGGGAAGTTGGCGCCCACGCCGTGCCAGTTCAGCGTCTTGAAGCCCTTGGCGCCGGGGCCTGCGGAGCGCACGTCATCCTCGCCCGGCCACCAGATCGAGACGAACTTGTCCATGGGATAGTTGATCTTGACGGCTTCCTTCACGGCGGTGGGGTTGAGCGCCCCCCAGCCGAACAGCACCATGTAGTCCGGCTTGTCGCGACGCACGCTGAGCCACTGCGAGGACTGGTTCTGGATGTTGTCGGCGGGCACCGGGTAGAGCTTGAGATCGAAGCCGATTTCCTTCGACAGCGATTCCAGCAGCGGAATGGGCTCCTTGCCGAAGCCGGCGTCGAGGTAGATGTAGCCGATCTTCTTGCCCTTCAGCTTTTCGAGCCCGCCTTCCTGGGAGCCGATGTAGGACAGGATCATGGAAGCGCCGTCCCAGTAGGTGTTCGGTGGGTTGAAGATCCACGGGAACGTCTGGCCGTCGGCGGAGGCGGAGAGGCCGTAGGCCATCGACAGCACCGGCACCTTGTCGACGCCGGCCTTGGGGATGAGCGACAGCGTCGTGCCCGTGGACCACGGGTTGACCACGACCGGCCCCTTGCCCTTGACGGCTTCGTAGCACTCCACGCCCTTCTTGGCGTCGTAGCCGGTCTCGCACTCCTCGACGCGCAGCTTGACGCCGCCGATGCCGCCGTCGCGCTCGTTCAGCAGCCGCAGGTAGTCGTGCATGCCGTTGGCGATCGGAATGCCGGACCCCGAGAACGGGCCGGTGCGGTAGGTGAACAGCGGCACGTAGATCTCATCCTCGGCGCGCGCCTGCGTGGGCGCGAAGGCGCTGAGGGCGGTGGTGGCGGCGAGAACGGCGGTCAAGGCCAAGGTCTTGTATGCTCTGGACATTTTTCTCTCCCTAGGATGAAGCCTTGCTGGCTCCTTTATCTGGCGCGTTCTCAGTAGGGGAACGGCCACGTTCTCAGTTTCTGCTTGGCCGTCTGCCACAGTCGGGCAAGGCCATGCGGCTCCACGATCAGGAAGGCGATGATGAGGGCGCCGATGATCATGTAGTTGAGGTGTTCGATTGTTGCCGCGCCGACCGAAAAGCCGAGGCTTTGCGGCAGGTAGCGCAGCACGATGGGCAGGATGAAGATGAACGCGGCCCCCATGAAAGAGCCGATCAGGCTGCCAAGCCCGCCGATGATGACCATGAACAGGATCAGGAACGACAGGTTGATGGAGAAGGCGTCCGGTTCCGCAGAGCCGAGGTAGAGGAACACCATCAGCGCCCCGGCGA
Source organism: Pseudochelatococcus lubricantis (assembly GCF_042432495.1). NCBI lineage: Bacteria > Pseudomonadati > Pseudomonadota > Alphaproteobacteria > Hyphomicrobiales > Chelatococcaceae > Pseudochelatococcus > Pseudochelatococcus lubricantis. The sequence continues at coordinate 330,268 of NZ_JBHLXC010000001.1, forward strand.
CGCCGGCGTAGAAGGACGAGACGGCGAAGGCGAGCAGCTTCGTCGGCAGCAGCCTGATGCCCATCAGTTCGGCGGCGATGTCCATGTCGCGCACCGCCATCCACATGCGTCCGACACGGCCGTGCACGAGGTGGGCGGCGACGAGCGTCAGCAGTGCCACGACGGACAGCACCACGAGATAGCGCACCTCCGGCGCGGCGTTGGGGCCGGTGATGGCGATGCCGAACAGCGTGCGCGTGGGCACCTCGATGGCGCCGGAGATGTTATGGTTCGTCAGCCACGGGATGCGCACGAAGCACCATTGCAGGAAGAACTGCGCCGCGAGCGTGGTGACGGCCAGATAGAAGCCCTTGATGCGCAGGCTCGGCAGGCCGAAGATGACGCCCACCCCCGCCGAGAAAAAGCCCGAGACGAGGAGCCAGACGATGATGTTCACCTGCGGGAAGACGGTGGTGAGCTTGTAGCAGGCGAAGGCGCCGACGCCCATGAAGCCTGCATTGCCGAGCGACAGCAGCCCGGTGTAACCGGTGAGCAGGTTGAGCCCGATGGCGGCGAGCGCGAAGACGAGGAAGGGGATCATCACCGCATTGATGAAGAAGCTGCCGCCCAGCAGCGGCACGCCGACGAAGGCGGCGGCGATGATGACGGCGACGCCGATCTTGTCCTGAAGGATCGGAAAGATCGCCATGTCGTCGGCGTAGTTGGTCTTGAACTGGCCGGCCTCACGGTAGAACATGTCGGGCCTCCCTCAGATACGTTCGATGATCTTGTCGCCGAACAGGCCCTGCGGCCGGAACAGCAGGAAGACAAGGGCGATGAAATAGGCGAGCCAGCTCTCGATGCCGCCGCCGACGAGCGGGCCCCAGTAGAACTCGCCGAGCTTCTCGCCGATGCCGATGATGAGGCCGCCGACGATGGCGCCCGGCACGGAGGTGAAGCCGCCGAGGATGAGCACCGGCAGGGCCTTGAGGCCGACGATCTGGAGGGCGAAGGACACGTCCGAGCGCGCGCCCCACATGATGCCCGTGGTCAGCGCCACGACGCCCGCGGTGAACCACACGATGACCCAGATCTGGTTGAGGGAGATGCCGACCGACAGCGCGGCCTTGTGGCTGTCCGCCACCGCGCGTAGCGCCCGGCCGATGCGCGTCTTCTGGAAGAAGACGGCAAGCCCGGCCACCATGATCGAGGCGATGAGGGCGGCCGCGATGTCGAGCTTCTGCAGCGAGACGAAGCCGCCGAGCATCTCGATATCGACCGAGCCCGTGGGCAGGTAGAGTTCCTGCGTGATCATGGATTTCGGATTGCCGCCGAACACGAGTTCGCCGAGCCCGATCAGAAAATAGGTCAGGCCGAAGGTGGCCATGAACAGGATGATGTCCGGCTGGTTCACGAGCGGGCGCAGCATCACGCGCTCCACGCCGACGGCGAGCAGATACATCACGCCGACGGTGAGCACCAGGGCGAGGAGGGCGGGCACGCCGATCTCGAACAGGCCGACGAGCGTCAGCGCCGCGAACACGACCATGATGCCCTGGGCGAAGTTGAACACGCCCGACGCCTTGAAGATCAGCACGAAGCCGAGCGCGATCAGTGCGTAGAGCACGCCGGAGACGAGGCCTTCCCAGAGGGTCTGCACCAGCAGATCGGGCGCGCCGGCCATCTGCACGAAGGGATCGAGGAAGATGTTGTACAGAATTTCCATGGCCTCCTCCTCAATGGGCCACGCCGAGATAGGCGTCGATGACCTTGCTGTCGTTCTTGACCTCGTCGGGCACGCCGTCGGCGATCTTGCGGCCGTATTCCAGCACCACGATGCGGTCCGAGAGGTCCATGACGACGCCGATGTCGTGCTCGATGAGCGCGATGGTGGTGCCGAACTGGTTGTTGACGTCGAGGATGAAGCGGCACATGTCCTCCTTCTCCTCCAGGTTCATGCCGGCCATCGGCTCGTCGAGCAGCAGCAGCTCCGGCTCCATGGCGAGGGCGCGGCCAAGTTCGACGCGCTTCTGCAGGCCGTAGGGCAGGCGGCCGACCGGCGTCTTGCGGATCGCCTCGATCTCAAGGAAGTCGATGATTTCCTCGACGAACTTGCGGTGTTCGATTTCCTCGCGGAAGGCGGGGCCGTGGCGCAGCACCTGCCAGAAGAAGCCTCGATGCATCTTCAGCGTGCGCCCGGTCATGATGTTGTCGAGCGTCGACATGCCCTTGAACAGCGCCACGTTCTGGAAGGTGCGGGCGATGCCCTGGCTCGCGGCGACGGACGGACGCATGCGGTTGCGCGTCGCGCCCTTGAAGGTGATGCGGCCTTCCTGCGGGTTGTAGAAGCCGTTGATGACGTTGAGCATCGACGTCTTGCCGGCGCCGTTCGGCCCGATAATGGCGCGGATTTCGCCCTTGCGGATGTCGAAGGAGACGTCGGTGATGGCTTTGACGCCGCCGAAGCGCAGGGAGACGTTCTCGACGCTGAGCAGGATGTCGCCCTTGTGTATCGCGCCGGCTCCCCCGCCCGCGCCGCCCCAGTTAGGCGTCCCCATGCTCGCGGCTCCCGTGATGTCTGGCGTTCTCATGTTTCCCCCCTCATGCCGCCTGTTTCGCCGGGGCGGGCGGGACCACCGCCACGTCGCGGATCTGGACGCGGGCGGAGATGGAGCCCTTTCGGCCGTCCTCGAAGGTCACCTCGGTGGTGATGTCCTCTTCCGTCTTGCCGGCATAGAGCGCGTCGATCAGCGGCTTGTAGCGGTCGGCGATGAAGGAGCGGCGCACCTTCTGCGTGCGGGTCAGCTCGCCGTCATCGGCATCGAGTTCCTTGTGCAGGATGAGGAAGCGGTGTACCTGCGCGCCCGCCATCAGCGGCTCTTTCGCCAGCGCCCGGTTCACTTCCTCGACGTTCTTCTGCAGCATCTCGTAGACGCGCGGATGGCTGGCGAGTTCCTGATACGAGGCGTAGGAGACGTTGTTGCGCTCTGCCCAGTTGCCGACGGCGGTGAGGTCGATGTTGAGGAAGCAGGTGACGAAGTCGCGCCCGTCGCCGAACACCACGGCTTCCTTGATGTTGTGGAAGAACTTCAGCTTGTTCTCGACGTATTTCGGCGGGAACAGAGAGCCGTCCGACAGCTTGCCCACATCCTTCGCGCGGTCGATGATCTTGAGGTGCCCGTCCGGCTCGAAGAAGCCGGCGTCGCCCGTCTTGACGAAGCCGTCCTCCGTCAATGTCTCGGCGGTCTTTTCCGCGTCCCTGTAGTATTCGCGGAACTGGCCGGGCGAGCGGAACTGCACCTCGCCGCTCTCCGCGATGCGGATCTGGACGTTGGGCGTGGGCGGGCCGACCGTGTCGGCGCGGATCTGGCCGTCCGGCTGCGCGGTGACGTAGAGGAAGGCCTCCGTCTGGCCGTAGAGCTGCTTCAGGTTCAGCCCCAGCGAACGATAGAAGGAGAACAGGTCCGGCCCGATGGCCTCGCCCGCCGTGTAGGCGACGCGGATGCGGGTGAAGCCGAGCACGTTCTTGAGCGGCTCGTAGATGACGAAACGGCCGAGTCCGTAGAGCAGCCGCCCGCCGAGTGGCACGGATTCGCCGTTCAGGAGCTTCTCGCCGTATTTCTTCGCCACGCCGATGAAGTAGTGGAACAGCCTGCGCTTCGTCGGCCCGGCGTCCTCCATGCGGATCATGACGCGCGTCAGCAGCGCCTCGAACACACGCGGCGGCGCGAAGTAGAAGGTGGGGCCGATCTCGCGCAGGTCGTGCTCGGCGGTCTCGGGCGATTCCGGGCAGGCCATGCAGAAGCCGGCGACGAGCCCCTGCGCGTAGTTGAGGTAATGGTCGCCGACCCAGGCGAGCGGCAGATAGGCCAACACCTCGTCGCGGTCGGTCAGCCGGTCGAACGTCACGGTGTCGGTGGCGGCGTCGATACAGCCCTTCGCCGTCAGCACCACGCCCTTGGAACGGCCCGTCGTGCCGGACGTGTAGAGGATGATGGAGACATCGTCGCCCGATCCCTGCTCGATGCCCTCATCGATGCGCTCGCGCACGGCGTTCTCCGTCAGCGCGTCGCGGCCGATGCCGATGATCTCGTCGATGGAATGCAGCTTCTCGTGATCGTAGTCGCGCAGGCCGCGCGGCTCGTCGTAGAAGAGATGCGCGAGGTTCGGCAGGCGGTCGGAGACCGACAGCAGCTTGTCGACCTGCTCCTGATCCTGCACGGCGGCGAACTTCACCTCGGCGTTGGCGAGCACATAGGCAAGCTCTTCCGCCACCGCGTCGGCATAGACCGGCACCGGGATCGCGCCGAGCATCTGCGCGGCCGTCACGGACCAGTAGAGCTTGGGGCGGTTGGTGCCGACAATGGCGATGGCGTCGCCGCGCCGCACGCCGATGCCGGACAGGCCGGCCGCGTAGGCACGGACGATCTCGTAGCTCTCCGCCCACGTCCACGTTTGCCAGATGCCGTAGTCCTTGTGGCGGATGGCGGGCCGCGTTCCACGCACGGCTGCATTGCGCGCAAGGAGTTTCGGAAAGGTGTCAGGACGTGCGGAAGCATTCGTCGTCATGACGTCAAACCCTCCTGTAAAGCCTTGAAAGGCTTGATGGCGTTTCCTCCGGAGGCCGTAGCGCGAGCGCCCGGACCTCTCTCTTGTGTCGCAAAATCGCGCGAATTGGTTTTTTCCGCAACCGTTCGCTTGACAGACAGAACGGGTTATTTCATTGTATCGTTGCGTCTTGTGTGCCTTACGCGAAATTTCCTTTCGTATTCCCGTGTGCCGCATCACGGCGCTGTTTTGCTCAGCCGGCGCCGTAGCGCGACAGCTCGGCGAGGTCGATGACACGGACGCCGTTGCGCTCCATGGCGAGCAGGCCCTCTTCCTCCAGCTCCTTCAGGCTCTTGTTGACGGCTTGCCGCGACAGGCCGCAGATGAGGCCGAGTTCCTCCTGGCTGATGTCGAGCCAGTTGCCCACGCCCGGATACAGCACCGGATTGAACAGCCAGCCGAGGGCGCGGGCCACGCGGGCGCGCGCATCGAGCAGGCGGTCGTAGCCGACCGTGGCGATGAACTGGCCAAGCCGCTCGTTGAGCTGGCGCACCAGAAAGCGGTTGAAGCCGACGGAATTCTCGAAAAGCCAGTGGAATGTCGCCTTTTGCATCAGCGCCACGCGCGAATCGCGCACGGCGACGATGTCGTACTGGCGAATTTCGTCCTTCAGCACGGACCCTTCCCCCACCCAGCCGCTGGTGGGGACGCCGGAGAACGTCACCGCCTTGCCGCTGGTGGAGACAGTGCCGACCTTGATGATGCCGCTCGCCACGCCGCACCAGTAGTTCATGCGGTCGCCCTCGTGGCAGATGTAATCGCCCTTGGCGAAGTGTTTCTCCACGGTGCCACGGGCCGCGCGCTCGCGCTCGGCCGCCGTCAGGTCGCCGGCCCAGGGGGCGATTTTGGACAGATAGTCGGCCGTTATCAAATGGCTACCCGCTCCTTGCCCGTGGTTCCGTCTGGTATCGCGGCGGACGCTTCTTGTGGCAATGTATTGCTTTTTTCCGGATGGCCGCGTTAGAACCGGAGTATTATCCGCGCCGGGGATTTGCTCAAGTCCCCATATAGTTTAACGTGAAAGAAGAAAATCCTTCGAGGGAGACGGTCATGCTGCAGGCACGGCGTTCCACGCTCTTGCTGGTCGATTTTCAGCAACGGCTTGCGCCTGTCATTGACGGCGCGCAAGAGACGATCGAACAGGCGGAACGTCTGGCGCGCGCGGCGCAACTCGTGGGCGTGCCCGTGCTCGCCACCGAGCAGATCCCGGAGAAGCTCGGCGCCACGGCGGATGCGCTGCTGCCGCTCCCCGAGAAAATCATCGCCAAGCTGAGTTTCGACGCGACGGGCGAGCCGGGGCTGCGCGAGGCGCTGGACGAAAGGCGCGAGACCGTGCTGGTGACGGGCTGGGAGGCGCATGTCTGCGTGCTGCAGACGACCTTCGGCCTTGTCCGCGCGGGCTTCACGCCGGTGGTGGTTGCCGACGCCGTTGCCTCGCGGAAACCTTTCAGCAAGGATATCGCGCTGCGGCGGATCGCGGCGCGCGGTATCGAGATCGTGACCGTGGAGATGGCTATCTTCGAATGGCTGGAGCGTGCCGATCACCCACGCTTCCGCGAAGCGCTCCCGCTCATCAGGTAAGTCAAGCGGTCGCGGCGCTGGAGCAAAACCCGCATGCGCGCGGCCGGTGACCGGGAGCGTCGGTATCAGCCCGCCCGTTTCGCGAGAATCGCATTGGCAACGTTCGAGCCGTTGGTCCGGCCGAGGTGCCGCGAGATGAACGCGCCGGCATCCACCAGCGCGTCCAGGTCGACGCCGGTCTCGATGCCGAGGCCGTCGAGCAGATAGACGACGTTCTCCGTCGCCACGTTGCCGGTCGCGCCCTTTGCGTAGGGACAGCCGCCGAGGCCGGCGACGGAGGCGTCGAACTGGCTGATACCGAGTTCGAGCGCCGCATAGATATTGGCCAGCGCCTGCCCGTAGGTGTCGTGGAAATGGCCTGACACATCGCCGATGTCGTAGACGGCGAGGGCCGCTTCCAGCGCCTTGCGCGCCTTGCGCGGCGTGCCCACGCCGATGGTGTCCGCGATGCCGACGTGCTGAACGCCGATATCCTTCATCAGCCGGGCGACGTAGGTGACCTTCTCCGCCGCGATCTCGCCCTCGTAGGGGCAGCCGAGCGCGCAGGAGATGGCGCCGCGCACGCGGATGCCCGCGGCCAGCGCGGCCTCGACCACGGGAGCAAAGCGCTCGATGCTTTCGGCGATGGAACAGTTGATGTTCTTCTGGCTGAAGGCCTCGCTCGCCGAGCCGAACACCTCGACCTCGCCGGGCTTCGTCGGCAGGGCCGCCTCATAGCCTTTCATGTTGGGCACGAGCACGGAATAGACGACGTCGTCGCGGCGCACGATGCCGGCCATGACGGCGGCATTGTCGGCCATCTGCGGCACCCATTTCGGGCTCACGAAGCTCGTCGTCTCTATGTGCCTGAGACCGGCCTCCTGCAGGCGGCCGATGAGTTCCACCTTGACGGCGGTGGAGACGAAGTTCTTCTCGTTCTGCAGCCCGTCACGCGGGCCGACCTCGACGATCCTGACTTTCGACGGGAGCGCGCCCATGGTTTACTCCGCTTTCTGCAATGGTTCGAGCCGCAGCAGTTCCGCGCCCTCGCTGAGCTGGTCGCCGATGCCGTAGAGCAGTTCAGAGACGGTGCCGTCGATGGGGGCCTTGATGGTGTGCTCCATCTTCATCGCCTCCATCACGGCGAGCGGCTGGCCCTTCGCGACCGTTTCTCCCGCTTCGACCAGAAAGGCCACGACCTTGCCGGGCATCGGCGCGGTAAGGCGCCCGGCTTCCGTCTCGGCCTCGCCCGCATGCGCCAGCGGATCAGCGAGACGGACGGCGGCGCTGCCGCTGCCGGCGAAGACGGAAAACAGCTCGCCCGTGCGGTAGGTCGCGACGTGCAGGGGCCGGCCGTCGAGAGCGATATCGTCGGCGCCGTTCAGCGTCAGGAGGTGAGTGGCATCACTGATGCCGAGGCGGACGCTGTCGCGGTCCAGCGGCGTGAAGGCGGCGGTGTCCGCCGTCTCGCCGTGCTCGATGAGCAGCCGGCGCGTCACCGGCCCGCCGATGCGCCAGCCATCGCGGTGCGACCACGGGTCGGCGTTCGCGAGGGCGCGCTCGGCCTGCACGATGTGGGCGACGATGGCCCCCGCCGTCACCGCGAACGGCAGGCCGAACGGGCGCTCGCTGCCGAAGAGCGCATCATGCTCGCGCCGGATGAGCGCGGTGTCGAGATCGGCCTGTGCGAAGGAGCGGCTCGCGGCCGTGCGGCGCAGAAAGGCGACGTTGTTGGCGACGCCGACGATGTGCGTCTGTGCCAACGCCGCGTCGAGCCGCGCCAGCGCCTCCTCGCGGGTGGCGCCGTGCACGATGAGCTTGGCGATCATCGGATCGTAGAAGGGCGAGATGTCGTCGCCTTCCCGCACACCGGAATCGACGCGAACGCCGTTGCCGTTGACGGCGAAGGCCGTATGCTCCGGCAGGCGGAAAACATCGAGACGCCCGGTCGCGGGCAGGAAGTCGTTGTCGGGATTTTCGGCGCAGATGCGCGCCTCGATGGCATGGCCGCCGATGGCAAGCTCGTCCTGATGCAGCGGCAGCGGCTCGCCCGCCGCAACCCTGATCTGCCATTCCACGAGATCGAGACCGGTGATGGCCTCCGTCACCGGATGCTCCACCTGCAGGCGGGTGTTCATCTCCATGAAATAGAAGTCGATGTCGCCGTCCGCCGCCGGCTCGGCGATGAACTCGACCGTGCCCGCGCCCACATAGCCCACGGCGCGCGCGGCGGCGATGGCGGCCTCGCCCATTTCCCTGCGCCGCGCGGCGCCGAGGCCGGGGGCGGGGGCTTCCTCCAGCACTTTCTGGTGGCGGCGCTGCACGGAGCAGTCGCGCTCGTAGAGATAGACGTAGTTGCCGTGGGAATCGCCGAAAACCTGGATTTCGATGTGGCGCGGGCGTTGCACGTAGCGCTCGATCAGCACGGCCGCGCTGCCGAAGCTCGCGATCGCCTCGCGCTGGCAGGAGGCGAGGTTTTCGGCGAAATCCTCGTGGGCCTCGACAATGCGCATGCCCTTGCCGCCGCCGCCGGCGCTCGCCTTGATCATCAGCGGATAGCCGATGCGCTCGGCTTCGGCGGCGAGCAGGTCGAAATCCTGTTCCGCGCCGTGGTAGCCCGGCACAAGCGGCACGCCGGCCGCTTCCATCAGGCGCTTCGATTCCGCCTTGAGGCCCATCGCCGCGATGGCGGAAGCGGGCGGACCGATGAAGACGAGCCCGGCCTGCGCGCAGGCCGCCGCGAATTCGGCGTTCTCGCTGAGGAAGCCGTAGCCCGGATGGATGGCATCCGCGCCCGTGGCCTTCGCGGCGGCGATGATCTTGTCCTGCCGCAGGTAGCTGTCCTTCGGCGCGGCTCCGCCCAGCGAGACCGCCTCGTCGCAGGCCGCCACGAACCGGGTGCGGGCATCGACATCCGAATGGACGGCGACTGTGCGGATCGCGAGGCGGCGGGCGGTCGCCGCCACCCGGCAGGCGATCTCGCCCCGGTTGGCAATGAGGATTTTTCTTATTTCTTGCTGTGTCATTGGTCCCCCGCCAGCCATGAAGGTTTCGTCTTGTTGAGGAAGGACTGCACGCCCTCTCGGCCCTCATGCGAGGCGCGGATGTCGGCGATGCGCCTGGCGGTATCGGCGACGAGCGCGTCGTCGACGGCGCGCCCGCCCGCTTCCCGCAGCAGGCGCTTGCCGGCGGCGAGCGCGGCGGGCGAGGCATTGAGGAATGCCTGAACGTAGCGCGCCACCGCCGCGTCAAGCGCCTCCGCGCCCGCTATTTCATGCACGAAGCCGGTCCGCGCGGCGGTTTCGGCCGAAAAAACCTCGGCGGTGAGGACGAAGCGTTGCGCCGCGCGCGGGCCGAGCGCCGCGATGACATAGGGCGCGATCGTCGCCGGGATGAGGCCGAGCTTCACCTCGCTGAGGCAGAAACGGGCGCTGTCGACCGCAACCGCGATGTCGCTCGCTGCGACGAGACCCATGCCGCCCGCGAAGACATCGCCCTGTACGCGCGCGACGACCGGCTTCGGGCATTCGTGGATCGTGCGCAGCATGGTGGCGAGGGCGGTCGCGTCCGCGAGGTTTTCCGCATGCGTGTAGTCCGCCATGCGGCGCATCCACGCCAGGTCCGCGCCGGCGCAGAAGGCCTTGCCGCTGGCGGCGAGCACGACGACGCGGATTTGCCCGTCGCCGCCGAGTTCGGCGAAGGCTTCAGTCAGCGCGGCGATCAGCGCGTCGTCGAAGGCGTTGCGCACCTCCGGCCGGTTCAGGGTCACGGTGGCGACGGGGCCGTCGCGGGCGATCAGAAGGCTGGTCATGGCTGGCCTCGCTCACATGCGGAACACGCCGAAGCGCGGCTCGGGGATCGGGGCGTTGAGGCTGGCGGAAAGGCCGAGCGCCAGCACGCGGCGCGTGTCGGCGGGGTCGATCACGCCGTCGTCCCACAGGCGGGCGGTGGCGTAATAGGGGTGGCCCTGATGCTCGTATTGCTGGCGGATGGGCTCCCGGAAGGCGGCTTCCTCCTCCGCGCTCCAGGTGCCGCCGCGTGCCTCGATGCCGTCCCGGCGCACGGTGGCGAGCACCGAGGCCGCCTGCTCGCCGCCCATGACGGAGATGCGCGCGTTCGGCCACATCCACAGGAAGCGCGGCGAATAGGCTCGCCCGCACATGCCGTAATTCCCCGCGCCGAAGGAGCCGCCGATGATGACGGTGAATTTCGGCACGTTGGCGCAGGCGACCGCCGTCACCATCTTGGCGCCGTGGCGGGCGATGCCCTCGTTCTCGTATTTCTGGCCGACCATGAAGCCGGTGATGTTCTGCAGGAAGACGAGCGGGATGCGCCGCTGGCAGCACAGCTCCACGAAATGCGCGCCCTTGGCCGCGCTTTCCGAGAACAGGATGCCGTTGTTCGCCACGATGCCGACCGGCAGGCCCTCGATATGCGCGAAGCCGGTGACGAGTGTGGGGCCGAAGCGGGCCTTGAACTCGTCGAACGCGGAAGCGTCCACGATGCGGGCGATGATTTCGCGCACGTCGAAGGGCTTTCGCGTGTCGGTGGGGATGATGCCGTAGATCTCGCGCGGGTCGTATTTCGGCGGGCGTGCCTCGATGATGTCGAGCGGGATTTTCTTCGAGCGGTTGAGATTGGCGACCGACCGGCGTGCCAGCGCCAGCGCGTGGGTGTCGTCGTTGGCGAGATGGTCCGCGACGCCGGACAGGCGCGTGTGCACGTCGCCGCCGCCCAGCGCTTCCGCGCTCACCACCTCGCCGGTCGCGGCCTTGACCAGCGGCGGGCCGGCCAGAAAGATCGTGCCCTGATTCTTCACGATGATGGTCTCGTCGCTCATCGCCGGCACATAGGCGCCGCCGGCGGTGCACGAGCCCATGACGACGGCGATCTGGGCGATGCCGTCGGCGCTCATGTTGGCCTGATTGTAGAAGATGCGACCGAAATGGTCGCGGTCGGGAAACACCTCGTCCTGGTTGGGCAGGTTAGCGCCGCCCGAATCCACCAGATAGACGCAGGGCAGGTTGTTCTGGGCCGCGATCTCCTGCGCGCGCAGGTGTTTCTTCACTGTCAGCGGGAAATAGGTGCCGCCTTTCACGGTCGCGTCGTTGCAGACCACGACGCATTCGCGCCCGGCGATGCGCCCGATGCCGGCGATGATGCCGGCGGAGGGGGCGGAATCGCTGCCGTCCTTCTCCTTGTAGACGTTGAAGGCCGCCATGGGCGCGATTTCGAGGAACGGCGTGCCGGGGTCGAGCAACAGCTCCACCCGCTCGCGCGGCAGCAGCTTTCCGCGCGCCACGTGCTTCTCGCGTGCCGCCTCGCCGCCGCCCAGCGCCACCTGCGCGAGGCGCTGGCGCAGGTCTTCCACCAGCGACTGCATGGCATCGGCGCTGGCCTGGAACTCCGCGCTGCGCGGGCTGATCCTGCTGTCGATCGCGGCCATGGTCAGTTTCCGGTTTCGTTGAACAGTTCGCGGCCGATCAGCATACGCCGGATTTCCGAGGTGCCGGCGCCGATCTCGTAAAGCTTGGCGTCGCGCCACAGGCGCTCTACCGGGAAATCCCTGGTGTAGCCGACGCCGCCGAGCGTCTGGATGGCCTCGCCCGCGATCCAGGTCGCTTTCTCGGCGGAATAGAGGATAGCGCCGGCGGCGTCCTTGCGCAGGGTGCGGGCATGGTTGCCCCGGTCGCAGGCCTTGCCGACCGCGTAGACATAGGCGCGGCACGCCTGCCACGTGGTGTAGATGTCCGCCACCTTGCCCTGCATGAGCTGGAATTCGCCGATGCTCTGGCCGAACTGCCTGCGCTCGTGGATATAGGGCACGATGGCGTCGACGGCCGCTGCCATCAGCCCCAGCGGCCCGCCCGAGAGCACGGCGCGCTCGTAGTCGAGGCCGGACATCAGCACCCGCACGCCGTTGCCCACGCCGCCCAGCACGTTCTCCTCCGGCACCTCGCAATTGTCGAAGAACAGCGGATAGGTGTTGGAGCCGCGCATGCCGAGCTTGTCGAGCTTCGCACCGGCCGAAAAGCCCGGAAAGCCCTTCTCGACGATGAAGGCGGTGATGCCCTTCGCCCCGGCTTCCGGGTCCGTGCGCGCGTAGATGACCAGCGTGTCGGCATCGCCGCCGTTGGTGATCCACATCTTGGAGCCGTTGAGCACGAAGCGGTCGCCCTTCCTTTCCGCGCGCAGCTTCAGGCTCACGACGTCCGACCCCGCGCCGGGCTCGCTCATGGCGAGCGCGCCGACATGCTCGCCGGAGACGAGCTTCGGCAGGTATTTCTCCCGCTGCGCGTCCGTGCCGTTGCGGTGGATCTGGTTCACGCACAGGTTGGAATGCGCGCCGTAGGAGAGGCCGACGGAGCCCGAGGCGCGCGAGACCTCCTCCATGGCGACGATATGCGCCAGGTAGCCGAGGCCGGTGCCGCCATAGGCCTCGCCGACGGTGAGGCCATGCAGGCCGAGTTCGCCGAGCTTGCGCCAGAGAGGGGCGGGGAAGGCGTTGTCGCGGTCCACCTCGGCCGCGATGGGCATTATCTCCTTTTCCGCGAAGGCGCGCACGGCCGCGCGGAGCGCGTCGACGTCCTCGCCGAGATCGAAATCGAGGCCCAAAGCCGGAAATGTCATGGCGTCTTTCCCTGTCGTTCGTCAATGCCGGTTTCCCCGGCTTGTTGCAGACGAGACTAATGCGTGATGCCCGCCGATTGCTGCCACAATGGTTGCAAATCCTGCCATCATGCGGAATGATGAAACCATGAAGGACAGCCATGGAAACGGGCCTAGAGCCGTCACGCCGATTGCCTTTGTGAACGCTGTTTCAAGGGCTTACGAAGGCTATGGCGTGCCGTTCGAAGGGGCGCTGCGGGCGGCACGGATTGCGCCGCGCCTGCTTGGCGATCCGCAGGCGCGCGTGACGGCGGAGCAGTTCGAGGCGCTTTCCGGCCATGCCATGCGCGAACTCGACGACGAGGCGCTGGGCTGGTTCTCGCGCCGTCTGCCGTGGGGCAGCCACGGCCTCCTGTGCCGCGCGGCGGTCACGGCGCCCGATCTCGGCATTGCCCTCAAGCGCTGGTGCCGCTGCCATGGCTTACTCACAGAGGATATCCGGCTCATGCTGACCGTCAAGGCGGGAACGGCGAGCCTCGTGATCCAGGAGCGGCGCATGCCGGCGGAACTGCGCGAGTTCTGTCTCGTCTCGGTGCTGCGCATGGTGCACGGCTTCGCCTGCTGGCTGATCGACTCGCGCATTCCCTTGAATGACCTGTCGTTTCCGTTCCCGCGCCCCGCGCATGCCGCCTCGTACCGGGCGATGTTTCCCGGCGAGGCGCGGTTCGGCGCGGAGGCGGCGGGCTTCAGCTTCGACGCCAATTATCTGGCGCTCGCGCCCGTGCGCGACGAGGCGGCGACGCGGGCCATGCTGCAGAAGGCGCTGCTGCTGACTGTGCTGCAATACCGGCGCGACCGTCTGCTGGTGGACCGCGTGCGCATGCTGCTGCGGGCGCGGATGTCGGGCCGCGGCCACGCGCCGGGCCTGCCAAACGCCGAGGAACTGGCAGTGATGCTGAACATATCGGGCCGCACCTTGCATCGGCAGCTGAACGAGGAAGGGGCGTCCCTGCAACAGATCAAGGACGACGTCCGCCACGAACGCGCCCTGGAGCTGATCCAGCGCAGCAACAGGCCGCTGAAGCAGATCGCGCATCTCGTCGGCTTCCGCAGCGAGAAGAGCTTTTCGCGCGCGTTCCGCCTCTGGACGGGCGCGGCCCCCGGGCAATTCCAGCGCCAGCGCCAGCGGGCGCAGGGCTGACACGCATTGCGTTTTCTTCCACTGACGTTCACGCTGTCGTCAAAACGTCATCCGTCCGTCAACTAATCATCATCGCCTCAGCCTATGTCCGAGCTAATGATGCACACCTGCGCCTCGCGGGATCGTGTGGCTTTGGGAGAATGACAATGGCGAACAAGGTTGTGACTTCGGTTGTGGCGCTCGCCGCCTCTCTGGCGCTGACCGCGCCGGCGCTCGCGGTGACGGAAATCCAGTGGTGGCATGCGATGGGCGGCGAGCTTGGCGTCAAGCTCGAGTCGATCGCCAAGGGCTTCAATGAATCGCAGTCCGATTACAAGATCGTGCCCGTCTACAAGGGCTCCTATCCCGAGACGCTGACGGCCGCCATCGCCGCCTTCCGCGCCAAGCAGAACCCGGCTATCGTGCAGGTGTTCGAGGTCGGCACCGGCACCATGATGGCCGCCAAGGGCGCCGTCTACCCGGTCTACAAGCTGATGGCCGATCACAACGAGCCTTTCGACTCCAAGAGCTACCTCGCGCCGGTCGTGGGCTATTACTCGGACACGCAGGGCAACATCCTCTCGCTGCCGTTCAACTCCTCGACCCCGATCATGTATTACAACAAGGACGCCTTCGAGAAGGCCGGCCTTGACCGCAATACGCCGCCCAAGACCTGGGCCGAAGTCGAGTCGTTCTCGAAGAAGATCAAGGAATCGGGCGCGGCCAAGTGCGGCTTCACCACCGGCTGGGTGTCGTGGGTGCAGCTCGAAAACTTCTCCGCCCTGCACGACAAGCCCTACGGCACGCTGGAGAACGGCTTCGGCGGCCTCGGCACGCAGTTCCAGTTCAACGGCGACGCGCAGGTCAAGCATTTCGCCAATCTGAAGAAGTGGTCGGACGAGGGCATCTTCCAGTACGGCGGCCCGGTGGGCGGCAACGACGCCCCGCCGAAGTTCTACTCGGGCGAATGCGCCATCTACTTCAACTCCTCGGCCTCGCGCGCCGGCGTCGTCGCCAACGCCAAGACCTTCGCTGTCGGCTTCGCGCCGCTGCCCTATTACGACGACGTGATCAAGGAGCCGAAGAACTCCATCATCGGCGGCGCCACCCTGTGGGCGCTGCAGGGCCGCCCGGCCGAGGAATATAAGGGCGTGGCGAAGTTCTTCTCCTACCTGTCGAAGCCCGAGGTGCAGGCTGACTGGCACCAGTTCACCGGCTACCTGCCGATCACGTACGCTGCTTACGAACTCGGCAAGACGCAGGGCTATTACGAGAAGAACCCCGGCTCCGACATCGCCATCAACCAGATCACCCGCGGCGAGCCCTCGGTCAACTCCAAGGGCATCCGCTTCGGCAACCTCGCCCAGGTGCGCGACGTGATCGACAGCGAGTTCGAGGCCCTGCTCGCCGGCAAGAAGAGCGCGAAGGAAGCGCTCGACGCGGCTGTCGTCGGCGGCAACCGCATCCTGCGTGACTTCGAGGCCGCCAACAAGTAAGGCGCGCCCACCGCGATCATGAAGCCCGCGCCCATTCCGGCGCGGGCTTTCCGCCTTTGCCCCAGGGCGCTCTCGGACCGGATGGCACCATCTGACCGGAAAGCGCCTGAATCGAAAGCTTGCAGAGCGTGATCCGGTGTCATCAAGCCGGATCATGCTGCAGACCGGCCGGCCCCGCATGCAGACGAAGCGCACGATCTTCCCGAACAAAGTCCTGCCTTACGCGCTGCTCGCGCCGCAGATCGCCATCACCGTGGTGTTCTTCCTGTGGCCCGCCGGGCAGGCGGTCGTTTCTTCCTTCCTGCGCGAGGACCCGTTCGGGCTGGCATCGACCTTCGTGTGGTTCGAGAACTACACGCGGCTGTTCGAGGATCCGGCCTATGTCGACTCGCTCAGGGTGACGGCCGCCTTCGCCATTGCCGTGACGTTCTGCTCGATGACGTTCGCGCTGCTGCTGGCGGTGGCGGTCAACCGCCTCATCAGGCTGGGCGGCGTCTACACCACGCTGCTCGTGTGGCCCTATGCGGTCGCGCCCGTCGTGGCGGGCGTGCTGTGGTGGTTTCTCTTCAACCCCACCATCGGCATCCTGCCCTATCTGCTGTCCTTCATGGGCGTGCACTGGAACCACCGCATCAACGGCAACCATGCCATGATCATGCTGGTGGTGGCGGCGAGCTGGAAGCAGATTTCCTACAATTTCCTGTTCTTCGTCGCCGGGCTGCAGTCCATCCCGCGCTCGCTGATCGAGGCGGCGGCCATCGACGGTGCCGGGCCGATGAAGCGCTTCTGGACCATCATCTTTCCGCTGCTGTCGCCGACGACGTTCTTTCTGCTGATCATCAACGTCAACTACGCCATGTTCGACACCTTCAGCATCGTGGACGCCACCACGGGCGGCGGGCCGGCGGGGGCGACGAACATCCTCGTCTTCAAGGTGTTCGCGGACGGCATCCTGGGCCTCAATATCGGCTCATCCGCCGCGCAGTCGGTGATCCTGATGATGATCGTCATCGCGCTTACGTTCGTCCAGTTCCGCTACGTCGAGCGGCGCGTGCAGTATTGAGGGGCGAGACATGATCGAGAACCGTCCCTGGCTGAACGTCTTCACCCATCTGGTGCTGATCCTCGGCGTCGCTATCGTCATCGCGCCCGTCTATCTCGCCTTCGTCGCCTCCACGCACGGGGACGGCGCCTTCGTCAGCGGTGTGATGCCACTGTGGCCAGGTTCCGAGATGGCCGCCAACTACGGCTCCATGTTCACCACCGGCATGGCGAAATCCGGCGCGCCGCCGCTGGCGCTGATGATGTGGAACGCGCTGGTGATGGCGGTCGTCATCACCGTGGGCAAGATCGCCATTTCCATCATCTCCGCCTATGCGATCATCTATTTCCGCTTTCCCGGCCGCGTGCTGTTCTTCTGGATGATCTTCATCACGCTGATGCTGCCGGTGGAGGTGCGCATCGTGCCCACGTTCAAGGTGGTGGCCGATCTCGGCATGCTCAATTCCTACGCGGGCCTCACCCTGCCGCTGATCGCCTCCGCCACCGCGACCTTCCTCTTCCGCCAGTTCTTCATGACCCTGCCGGACGAACTGACGGAAGCCGCGCGTGTGGACGGCGCCGGGCCGATGCGCTTCTTCCGCGACATCCTGTTGCCGCTGTCGCGCACCAATATCGCGGCGCTTTCCGTGATCCTGTTCATCTATGGCTGGGTGCAATATCTGTGGCCGCTGCTTGTGACGACGGACCCGCGCTATTACACCATCGTCATGGGCATCAAGCGGATGGTGGCGGTGGCGGAGGCCGATCCACAATGGAACCTCGTCATGGCCGCCGTGATGCTCGCCATGCTGCCGCCGGTGCTCGTCGTCATCCTGATGCAGCGCCTGTTCGTCAAGGGCCTCGTCGAGACGGAGAAGTAATGTGGCCACTATCGCAATCGAGAATGTCCGCAAGACCTATCCGGGCGGTATCGAGGTCATCAAGGGGCTAGACCTTTCCATCGCCGCGGGCGAACTCGTGGTGCTGGTCGGCCCCTCGGGCTGCGGCAAGTCCACCCTGCTGCGCATGATCGCCGGGCTGGAGAGCATCACCGCGGGTGAGATCGCCATCGGCGGGCGCGTCGTCAACAACCTGGAGCCGGCCGAGCGCGACATCGCCATGGTGTTCCAGAACTACGCGCTCTATCCGCACATGTCGGTGCGCGGCAACCTGGAATACGGCCTGAAGAACCGCGGCACCCCGCGCGCCGAGATCGACGCGCGCGTGAAAGAGGCGGCGCGCATCCTCGAAATCGAGCCTTTCCTCGACAGGAAGCCGCGCCAGCTCTCCGGCGGCCAGCGCCAGCGCGTCGCCATGGGCCGCGCCATCGTGCGCAAGCCGCAGGCGTTCCTGTTCGACGAGCCGCTGTCCAACCTCGACGCCAAGCTGCGCGGTCATATGCGCGTGGAAATCCGCCGCCTGCAGCGCACGCTCGGCACTACCCTCGTCTATGTGACGCACGATCAGCTTGAGGCGATGACGCTCGCCGACAAGCTCGTCGTCATGAATGGCGGCGCCATCGAGCAGCAGGGCTCGCCGCTGGAGCTTTACGGCGATCCCCAGACGCTGTTCGTCGCCAGCTTCATGGGTTCGCCGGGCATGAACCTCATCGACGTGGCGCAGTTGCGCGCCGCCGGCGCCACCCTGCCGGACGCGGTACCGGCGGGCACGGGGGTCATCGGCATCCGTCCGGAGGACGTCTTTCTGGAAGCGGGCCGCGTCGACGGGCCGGCGATCACGCTGCCCGCCCGCATCGAGGCGGTGGAGATGGTCGGCGCCGAAAGCCTCGCCTATGCGGCGGTCGGCGGGCTGTCGCAGAGCGTCGTGCTGCGCATTCCCGGCGCATGGACCGGGCACGCCGACACCGCCGCCGACCTGCACCTGCCCCTCACGCGCCTGCATTGCTTCAGCAAGGAAACGGGGCGGAAGGTGCCCTTGTCCGCCCCGGCGCTTGCTGCGTGAACGGCCGTTATCCGGCCGTTTTGCCCGCCGGTTTCCTGATCCGCCGCGGTTCGACCGGGTATCACGGTCGCCCGCCACGGATCAAGAATACCGGCGGTTGTTGCCTGGTTATCCGCCGTTCACCACGCCGTTGACGACGGGCAACAGTTCAAGCAGGCCGCGGTAGATCATCTCCAGCGCCACATAGAGGATGATGGCGAGGCCGACATACGCGATCCAGCGGAAGCGGTGCAGCAGCTTGGCGATGTAGCTCGCCGCCACGCCCATCAGGGCAACCGAGAGCACGAGACCGAAGATCAGGATTTCCGGGTGCTCGCGCGCCGCGCCCGCCACGGCGAGCACGTTGTCGAGCGACATCGACAGGTCGGCGAGGACGATCTGCCACGCGGCCTGTGCGAAGGTTTTCCGCGGCGCCCTTCCGGAAACCGCGCCGTCCTTGTTGATGTCTTCCTCGTTCAGCGCCTCGACGGCGTCCATTTCTTCGTGCTGCTGCACGCGCAGCTCGCGCCACATCTTCCAGCAGACCCACAGCAGCAGCACGCCACCGGCGAACAACAGGCCGACGATCTGCAGCAACTGCGTCGTTATCGCCGCGAAGAATATGCGCAGCACGGTCGCCGCCGCGATACCGATGAGGATGGCCTTGCCGCGCTGTTCCTTGGGCAGGCCGGCGGCCGCGAGGCCGATCACGATGGCGTTGTCGCCCGCCAGCACCAGGTCGATCATGATGACCTGCAGCAGCGTGTAAAACGCATCGGGAGTGAGTAGATAATTTATAGTTTCAGCCATATGGCACCCGCTATGAAGGGCGCCTGTCGTCGTTGGGCCGAAATGGCCGCCGCGAGGCCCGCCGCGCCTCCGATTTCAGGGGGGTGACCCATGAAAGGGCTGCGGCAGGGCGCGAAGCTTCGGCAATGTCGGAGAAAAATCCCTGCGCTCCAGGCCACCCGGTTTCAGATATCCAGTCCGACATCACAGTTCATCGAACTGCCAGAGGGGCCCGGGCTGGAGGCCTTGTCTATACCGCCGGATGCGCGGGGTTTCAAGGGAGCGGCGGGGAAAATCGTCGTCGAAAAAGTGTCATCCGGCCTGCTCAGACCCGCCCCTCCAGATGGCGCGCCTTGCGCAGCTGCGGGAACCACCAGGCCCACAGGCCCGCGACGAGGATGGAGCCGACGCCGCCGAACACCACGGCCGGCATCGCGCCGATCATGGCGGCCATGACGCCGGCGCGGAACTCGCCCAGTTCGTTCGAGGCGCCGACGAACACCGAGTTGACGGCGTTGACGCGCCCGCGCACGTGGTCGGGCGTCCACAGTTGCAGCAGGGTCTCGCGTATATAGACGCTGACCATGTCTGCCGCGCCGACGAGCGCGAGCATGGGAATGGAGAACCACGCCAGGGTAGAGACGCCGAAGGCGGCGGTGAACAGCCCGAACAGGCCGACGCAGCCGAACATGATGAGCCCGGCATGATCGCGGATGGGATGGCCGGTCAGCCACAGCGCAGTGGCGATGGCGCCGATGCCCGGTGCCGCGCGCAGCATGCCGAGCCCCCACGGCCCCAGCTCCAGGACATCGCGCGCATAGACCGGCAGCAGCGCGATCGTGCCGCCGAGCAGCACGGCGAACAGGTCGAGCGAGATCGCGCCGAGCACGATCTTTTCCTTCCAGATGTAGCGGAAGCCCGCGAGCAGCGTGTCGACGGTTGCCTTGTCGCCGACGATGTGCTGGCCGGCGGCGGAAATCGAGAAGGTGAGCACCGTGCCCGTCAGCAGCATGATGGCCGCCGTCGTATAGGCGGCGACGGGCGAGAGGCCGTAGAGCAGCCCGCCCGCGACCGGGCCGACGATGGTGGCGATCTGCCACGCGGAAGCGTTCCACGACACCGCGTTGGCGAAATGCTCCGGCGGCACCAGATTGACCACCAGCGAGGCCGAGGAAGGCGCCAGAAAGGCCCGCGCGATGCCGAACCACAGCAGCGTGACGAACACCGCTGCCGGCTGGAACAGACCGGTGAGCGTCAGCGCGAGCAGCGCGAGCGCGCACAGCCCCTCCAGCCCCAGCGAGAGGCCCATGATGGTGCGCCGCCCGAAGCGGTCCGCCGCCACGCCCGTGACCAGCACCAGCACCAGCGCAGGCAGGAACTGCACGAGACCGACCATGCCGAGGTCGAACGGGTCGCGCGTCAGGTCGTAGATCTGCCAGCCGACGGAGACGCTGACGATCTGGATGGCGAAGGAACCGAGAAAACGTGCCAGCCAGTATCGCGCGAAGGCGCTGTGACGGAAGGCTGTATAACGGTCGGCGCGCGCCGCGGCTGCGTCATCGGAGACAAGCATCTTAAGGCCACAGGTGAGGAGCGGGGGAGCGGGCGAACGCCCCTTGAGGCGGGGCCCGGAGAACCGGGGTCCGGAGAGAAGGCAGGGTTGGAGACGGTAACATCTGCGACGACCGCTGCCCCAGATGGCCATGGCCCGATAGCGCTTGTCAATCTGCGCCCGCTGCAATGCTGATGTGCGGCGGGATGCTGCGCCGTCGCGCGGCGCTTTCACGCCTTGCGCAAGCTCCGTGCAAGCTTGCGGGTGCATCTTGCGTATCACGCTGGTGGGCCGGGATTGGAGCTTCGCGCGCCTTCAGGGCATGCGTCGATGTCCGCTTCTCCGGAGACATGATGTCGTTCCCGCCAGGCCGGTTCCAGCCCGGTATGTCCCAAATCATGTGTTCTTGACCTGAGAAGGGATCGCTATAATGGCCAGCTTGTTTACGAACTCCTCCGCGCAGACCGCCCTGCAGACGCTGACGGCGGCCTCCAAAAGCCTGTCAGCCACGCAGAACCGCGTTTCCACCGGCTACCGCATCAACACGGCGGAAGACAACGCCGCCTACTGGTCCATCGCCACCACCCTGCGGTCTGACGTCGGCGCGCTCGGCGCGGTGAAGGACGCTCTTGGCCTCGGCGGCGCCACCATCGACACTGTCTACACCGGCATCAACGACACCAAGGATCTGTTGGACCAGGTGAAGTCCAAGCTGGTCGCGGCGAGCCAGACCGGCGTGCCGCGCGCTCAGGTGCAGGCCGAAGTCACCCAGCTCCAGAACCGCCTGAAGGACACGTCGAAGTCCACCGTCATCAACAGCGAAAGCTGGCTGACGCAGAATTCGTCGGCGAATGGCTACAACAGCACCAAGAGTGTGGTCGGCTCCTTCACCCGCGCCGCCGGCGCGGTGACGATCGAGAACATCGACATCGATATCGGCAAGACCAAGCTGTACGAAACCAGCGACTCGGCGCAGACCACCGTGACGACTGCGCTGGACAACTCCGGCGCGGGCGCGTTGGCGACCTATAGCGCCGCCTTGGGCGCCATCAAGAGCGTCACTGCGGCAACGGATTCCGCATGGAATGCCTCGGCCCTCGACGCGGCGACCGGCGACGCGGCAAGTGCTGCGAAGGTAGGCGCTCCCGCCGCCGCGCGCATATCGGGCGCGACTGCGACGGGTACTGCCGTTCAGACGGCTTCCGCCGCGGTTCATACTGTGACTGCAGGTGAACTCGATGCCGCGCTTGCCGTTTTCGCGGCCGACTACACGAATGGCGGTGCTGCTTTCGTTGCTTCGCTGACGACCAAGCAAAAGACGGACTTGCTGGCTGAGGTCAACAAGGCGGGTACCGAATACAAGACGGAGCTGGAGAGCATCGCCGATGCCGCGACCGGCGGCGACACCGGCACGACCGCCGAGGCGTCGTCTGCCGATGCAGCGAAGGTTGCAGCCACTGCATACGATGCAGCCGTCGCGACCGCGTTCGGGAAAGTCCTGTCGACTTCCGCGCGTGACGCCTTCGTGGCCAAAACCGGTGAGGATGCGCGTGTTGCTTATGAAGCCACGGCAACCGCAAGCACGGACAACCAGAAACTCGGCATCTTCGACAAGGTGAGGACGGTCGTCTCCTCGAAGGACGGCACGGAAGCCAAGGCTGTCCGCGTGTCGGACATCGACATCTCCAAGCTGACGGATACAGATTTCGACAAGGGCGTGCTCTCGGCCTATATCTCCGCTGTTGACGATGCACTGCAGGAGCTGACCTTGTCAGCTTCTATCCTCGGTGCCGCCAAATCCCGCGTCAACGGTAACCAGACCTTCGTCCAGAACCTGATCGACGCCAACAAGCGCGGCATCGGCCAGCTCGTCGACGCCGACCTCAACGAGGAGTCCTCCAAGCTGAAGGCCCTGCAGGTGCAGGAGCAGCTCGCCGTTCAGGCGCTTGGCATCGCCAACAACTCCACCCAGAACATCCTGTCGCTCTTCCGGTAAGGCGCGTCCGGCCGGAATCGTTCCGGAAAAGGCGGAAGCATCTTCCGTCCATGGTTACACCCCGCAAGGGGTGTAACTTTCTGGAGCTGCACCCCGCGAGGAGTGCAGCTTTTTTTATGGCATTCCCTGGCCGGCACGCTCGCCGGCGAAACATCGAACGGGGGATTGACTCCCGCATAAGTACATGGAACGTTCCATAAACAACGGATAAGTTCCAGGGCGATTCCGTGGCCTGTGTCCATAACGGGCGCGGGCAATCTGCGGAGTAACGGGTATGTGTGACGTTTCAGCCTTGCGGGAGCTGCGGGCGGTCATCGCCGGCATCGAGGGGCGGTCCGGCGGTTCCGCCGCTGCGCGCCGGCGGGCCATCCTGCCCTTCGGCGAAACCGCTATCGATGGGCATCTGCCCGGCGGGGCGGAGGGCAATCCGGAACGCGGCCTGCGTATCGGCGGTCTGCATGAAGCTTGCGGCGCGGGGCGTGATGCAGGAGCTGCCGCCGCGCCGGCGCTGTTTGTCGCATCCATCGTCGGGCGGCTGCGGGGCGATGTCCTGTGGTGCGCCCGCAGCATCGATGTGTTTCCCGCAGCCCTCGCGGCGGTGGGGCTTGAGCCGGGGCGGGTCGTCTGGGCAGCGTGCGGATCGCGCCACGATGTGCTGTCGGCGATGGAGGAGGGGTTGCGCTCTTCCGCCATCTGCGCGGCGGTGGCGGAGGTGTTCGACCTGAAATTCCTCGAATCCCGCCGCCTTGGCCTTGCCGCCGAAGCCTCGGGCGTCATGGCGTGGGTGGTGCGCCATGGCGAGGATGCGCCGGAAGGGCGCGCCGGTGCGGCGCCGGCGAGGGTCCCCGCCAGCGCCGCGCTGACACGCTGGCGGGTGGGGGCGTCTCCTTCGCCGCCGTCGTCTTCCCTGCTTACACTGCGCCCGCTGTGGCTGCTGGAACTCCTGCGTTGCCGCAATGGCCTTCCCGGACAATGGATTGTGGAGGCTCCCGATGAGCATGGCCTTTTATCCGCCGCACGAGACCCTGTTGCATGGATGCCCGCCCGCCCGCCAGCGGGTGGCCTCGGTCTTTCTCCCCACGCTGGGGACGGACAGGCTGCGCCGGCGCGCCGGCGCGCGGGCTGAGGGCGAGGCGCCCTTCGCCACGGTGCGCAGCGACGGCGGCCGCCGGCTGCTGGCCTGCGTCGACGATCGCGCCCGCCACTGCGGCCTTGCGCCGGGCATGACAGCAGTGCGCGCCCACGCGCTGGCGCCCGGCCTCGCGCTGGCCGACCACGATCCCGCCGCCGACAGGGAGGCGCTGGAGACCGTCGGCCTCTGGCTGCTGCGTCGCTACAGCCCCGTCGTCGGCATCGATGACGGCATCGACGGGGAAGGGGAGGCGGACGGCCTGCGGCTGGACATCGCAGGTTCGGCGCATCTCTTCGGCGGCGAGGTGCGACTCGTTGCCGATCTGGCGGCGCGCCTTGCCCGCAGTGGCTTTGCCGCCCGCGTTGCGGTGGCGGATACCGCGGGGGCGGCGCATGCGCTGGCGCGCTTCGGCTCTTCCGGCACGGTCGTCGTCCCGCCGGGGGAGGCGCTCGCGGCGCTGGCCGGCCTGCCGGTCGCAGCGTTGCGCCTGCCGCCCGCCGCCGTCGAGGGGCTGGAGCGGATGGGGCTCGTGCGCATCGGCCAGTTATACGGGATGCCGCGCGCTCCACTGGTCCGCCGCTTCGGGGAGGCACTCGCCTGCTGCCTCGACCGGGCGGCGGGTGTGCGGGCGGAGCCGTTTACCCGCCTCGACAACCCGGAACTGCTCGCCGTGCGCCGGCGCTTCGCGGAGCCGATCGCCGCCCCCGGACAAATTCTGCATCAGGTGCAATCGCTGTGCGCGCGCCTTGCGGACAGGCTCGCGGCAGCGGGTGCGGGCGCGCGGCGGCTCGATCTCGTCTGCGGGCGGGTCGACCGCTCGCATGCGGGCCTGAGCCTCGGCCTCTCGGCGCCGGTGCGCGACCCGCGCCGGCTCTCCGCGCTGCTGCGGGAGCGGCTGGCGCTGGTCGATCCCGGCTTCGGCGTCGAGGATATCCAGCTTGCCGCGCCGCAGACGGAAGCGATGGCACAGGCGCAAATCCGGCTTGGCGCGCGCGGCGCCGACGGAACGGACGGGAGGGCTGATCTGGCCATGCTGGTCGACCGCCTCCACGCCAGCGGCAAGGCGCGGCGGCTGTTCCGCCTCGCGGCGCGGGAAAGCGACCTGCCCGAGCGCTCCTTCGTGCGGGTGGATGCGCTGACGCGCCCGCCGCCTGCCACCTTCGCCGCCGCCGGTCCCGTCCGGCTGCTGGCACATCCCGAGCCCGTCTCGACGCTGGCGCTGCTGCCCGATTATCCGCCCCGGCGCTTCGCCTGGCGCGGGCATACGCATGACGTCCGCCATGCAGACGGCCCGGAGCGTATTTACGGCGAGTGGTGGCGTGCGGCTGACGAGGGCGATGCGGTGCGGGATTACTTCATCGTCGAGGATACGGCCGGGCACCGCTTCTGGCTGTTCCGCGCCGGCGACGGCGAGCACGGGGAAACCGGCCCGCAGCGCTGGTTCATCCACGGCCTGTTCGGATAGCGCCGATGCAGACCGGAGCAGCTTACGCGGAATTGCAGGTCACCACCAATTACAGCTTCCTGCGCGGGGCCTCCCACCCCGAGGAGTTGGTGGGCGAGGCGGCGCGCCTAGGCCTCGCGGCCATCGCCGTCACCGACAGGCAGAGCGTGGCGGGCGTCGTGCGCGCCCACCATGCGGCGAAGGAGGCGGAGCTGCGCCTCGTCGTCGGCTGCCGGCTCGACCTCACGGACGGCCCCTCCGTGCTGGTCTATCCGACGGACCACGCCGCCTGGTCGCGCCTCACCCGCCTGCTGACCGTGGGCAACCGGCGGGCGGGCCACGACAGCCTGGTGAAGGGTGAGCGCTGTCTCGCATGGGCGGACCTCGCGGCTGCCGGCGAGGGGCAGATCGTCACCCTGCTGCCCGATGCGGCGGACGAGGCCGCCAATGCCGACATGCGCCGCCTGCGCGATACCTTTCCCGGCTTCGCCTATGTGGCGCTGTGCCTGCGCCGCCGCCATCACGACACGCACCGGCTGCTGGCGCTGGAGGAGGGCGCGCGGGCGCTCGGCCTGCCGGTCGTCGCGGTCAACGACGTTCTCTATCATGCGCGCGAGCGGCGCATCCTGCATGACACGCTGACAGCCATCCGGCACAACTGTACCATCGATGCGCTGGGCTTCCGGCGCGCGCGCTTCGCCGACCGCTTCCTGAAGGCGCCCGGCGAGATGGCGCGCCTCTTCGCCGCGCATCCGCAGGCAATCCGCAACACGCTGGAGATCGTGGACCGCTGCCGCTTCTCGCTCGCGGAAATCCGCTACCAGTATCCGGTCGAGACGGTGCCGGAGGAAGGCACGCCGCAGGAAGTGCTGGAACGTCTCGTGCGGGAGCGCACCGCCGAACGCTATGGCGACCGGGTGCCGGAGCGCGTCGCCCGCCTGCTGCGGCGCGAACTCGCCCTCATCGGCGAGAAGGACTATGCGCCTTATTTCCTGACGGTGCATGCCATCGTGAGCTTCGCCCGTTCGCGCGGCATCCTCTGCCAGGGGCGCGGGTCGGCGGCCAACTCGATGGTGTGCTTCGTGCTCGGTATCACGTCGGTGGATTTCACGGCCCCGCATTTCAACGGCGCCGAGCCGTTGTTCGAGCGTTTCATCAGCAGCGCCCGGCAGGAGCCGCCCGATATCGATGTCGATTTCGAGCACGACCGGCGCGAGGAAGTCATCCAGTGGATTTTCGAGCGCTACGGGCGCGACCGGGCGGCGCTTGCGGCGAGCATCGTGCGCTATCGCCGCCGGGGTGCGCTGCGCGATGCCGGCAAGGCGATGGGCCTGTCCGAGGATGTGCTGTCGGTGCTTGCCCGCCACTACGCGGGCGCCGAGACGCCGGAGGCACGGTGCGCGCAGCTTGCGGCGCTCGGCCTCAACGCCGACGACCGGCGGCTGCAGCTCACGCTCGAACTGGCGGACGGGCTGAAGGGCTTTCCGCGCCACGCCTCCCAGCATCCGTGCGGCATCGTCATCTCCCGCGACCGGCTCGACTCCATCGTGCCTATCGCGCCCGCCGCCATGCCGGACCGGCAGGTGATCGAATGGGACAAGGACGATATCGATCGCATGGCCATGATGAAGGTCGACGTGCTCGGCCTCGGCATGCTGGGCGCCATCCGGGGCGCGTTCGCGCTGCTGCGGGCGCACAAGGGCATCGATCTCGACATGTCGCGCATCGAACAGGACGACGTGGATGTCTATGAGATGATGGGCCGGGCCGACACCATCGGCGTCTTCCAGATCGAATCGCGCGCGCAGATGTCCATGCTGCCGCGACTGCGGCCCCGACACCTTTACGACCTGACGATCCAGATCGCCATCGTCCGCCCCGGCCCCATCCAGGGCAACATGGTGCACCCTTACCTGCGCCGGCGGGGCAGGCCGCCCGGCTCGGTGAAATATCCCAGTCGAGCCTTCGAGAAGGTGCTGGGCAGGACGCTGGGCGTGCCGCTGTTTCAGGAGCAGGTGATGCAGCTTGCGGTCGATTGCGCCGGCTTTTCTCCTGACGAGGCGGACGAACTGCGCCGCTCGATGGCGACGTTCCGCGCCCCCGGCACCATCGAGCGGCTGCGCCAGCAGGTCATCGACGGCATGGTGAAGAACGGTTACACGGCGGAATTCGCGGCCCGGACCTTCACGCAGCTACAGGGGTTCGGCGCCTACGGCTTTCCGGAAAGCCACTCGGCGAGTTTCGCGCTGATCGCCTATGTCTCCGCCTGGCTGAAATATCACCATCCGGAGGTGTTCTGCTGCGCGCTGCTCAATGCCCAGCCCATGGGTTTCTATGGCGTCGCCCAACTGGTGCGGGATGCGCGCAACCACGGCGTCGCGGTGCGGCCGGTCGATGTCAACCGCAGCCATTGGGATTGCACGCTTGAAAGAGAGGCGGCGGACAGGGGGGCGGTGCGGCTTGGCCTGCGGATGGTCAAGGGGCTGACGGAGGCGGAGGGCGGGCGGCTCGTCGCCGGCCGGGGCGACAGGCCCTATGAAACGGTGGGGGAGTTGGCCGGTCGTGGCGGTGCCTCGCGCGGGGCGCTCATGGCGCTGGCCCGCGCCGATGCCCTCGCTGGCCTCGCGGCGGAGCGGGAGGCAACCGCGCGCCGCCCCGCGCTCTGGGCCATCGCGGGCATGGAGGGGCGCGGCGACGGCGGCACGCTGCCGCTGTTCGGAGATCGCCCGTTCGCCGCCCCCCTTGCCGGCCTGGTGCGCGAGCCGCCCGTCGTGCTGCCCGCCATGCCCTTCGGCCGCGAGATCGTCGAGGATTACGACAGCGTGGGGCTCAGCCTGCGGGGGCATCCCGTGGCGCTGGTGCGCCGGGAACTGGCGCGCGCCGGCTACCGCTCCTGCAGGGATCTTGCCGCGAGCCGAGACCGGCAGTGGATGGCTGTCGCCGGCCTCGTGCTGGTGCGCCAGCGGCCGGGCTCGGCGAAGGGCGTGATGTTCATGACCATCGAGGACGAGACGGGCAACGCCAATGCTGTGTTCTGGCAGGATATCCAGCAGCGCTTCCGTCCCGTCATCCTCGGCGCGTCGCTCATCGGCATCCGCGGCCGGGTGCAGCGGGAGGGGCAGGTGATCCATCTCGTCGCCCGCTCGGCCGTCGATCTCGGGCCGCTGCTGCGCTCGTTCGCCGGGCGCGCTGCGGACGGGCGCCCGTCATCCGCTCCAGGCGCCGCCGGCCCGGTACTGGACGTGAGCGCGCGCGATTTCCGGTGACGGGAAAGGACGCGCGCCGATGGGAAATGGATGCAAAGGAGCGAGGTTTTGCGTATGGTGGCCCGTCGTTTCGAACCGGGGGCGACGTGTTGCGTTTTGACTTCACAAATACTGTCTGAATCTCAAAGCTGGAATTTCGCAAGACGGGAGAAAGCCGGACATGATCCGCGCCATCGCTTCACGCTTCAGGACAAATGCCGCTGCCGCGCTTGCCGCCGGCGCCTCGCTCGCCCTCCTCATGCTCGCCGGCCCCGCCGCCGCCCAGCAGAAGACGGTGCACGTCTACAACTGGTCGGACTACATCGACCCCGACACCCTCGATGCGTTCACCAGGGAAACCGGCATCAAGGTCGTTTACGACACTTATGACAACAACGAGATCGTCGAGACCAAGCTGCTCACCGGCAAATCCGGCTATGACGTCGTCGTGCCGTCGGGGCCGTTCCTGCAGCGGCTGATCAAGGCCGGCGTGTTCCAGAAGATGGAGCCGGCAAAGATCCCCAACACGAAGAACCTGTGGCCGGAGATCGCCGAGCGCCTTGCGGTGTTCGACCCCGGCAACCAGTTCGCCATCAACTACATGTGGGGCACCACCGGCATCGGTGTGAATGTCGCCAAGGTGCGCGAGCGCCTCGGTGCCGACGCCGTGCTCAACACCTGGGACCTCGTGCTGAAGCCGGAAGTGGCCGAAAAGCTCAAGGACTGCGGCATCTACATGCTGGATTCGCCGGAGGACCTGCTGCCCGGCGTGCTGAACTACCTCGGCCTCAATCCCGATTCCAAGGACGCGAAGGACCTGCAGAAGGCTGCCGATGCTCTCATCGCCGTGCGGCCCTTCATCCAGAAGTTCCACTCGTCGGAATACATCAACGCGCTCGCCAACGGCGATATCTGCGTCGCGGTCGGCTACTCGGGCGACATCCTGCAGGCGGCAACCCGCGCGAAGGAAACGGGGAACGGTGTCGAGATCAGCTACCGGGTGCCGCGCGAGGGCGCGCTGATGTGGTTCGACAGCTTCGCCATTCCCGCCGATGCACCGCATCCGGAGGAGGCGCGCGCCTTTATCGACTTCCTGAACCGGCCGGAGATCGCGGCGAAGAACGCGAGCTTCGTCTCCTACGCCAGCGGCAACCTCGCCGCCCGTCCTCTCGTCGACGCTGCAGTGCGCGACAACCCGGGCATTTATCCCGACGACGAGACGCTGAAGCGCCTGTTCACCAACACCGCCTATGACGACCGCACCCAGCGCACCGTCACGCGGCTGTGGACGCGCATCAAGACCGGCCGCTGACGCATTGGAATCTGTCCTGTTTACGTTGAAGCAGGACAGATTCTATTTCCCTTATTTTGAGCGAATTCTGTTCGGAGCGCGCTCTATAGCATTTCGACATTTCATTGAAACGCCGAAATGCTATAAGTTTTTGGTATTACGCGCTTTCTTCACGCAAACCGGTACCCACTTTGCTTGAAAACGCTCTAATACCGTACTTCGACGAGGCAAACTGATCGAAGTGCGGCCAAGCTTGTGCGGTGCTTGGGCAAAGACCACATGCGAGCGGTCGAAGGCCATGCGCGCGTTGATATATTAGATGAATGGAACGGCCTGCACGGGTGCAAACCGCTCCAAAAGGCCTGCCCGCCTTGGGCGCCCGCTTCCGGACGGGCCGTCAGGTCAGCCTGCCCGGAAACGATATGAAGACGATGATGACGGTGTGTCAGCCCGAAACGGCCTTGCCGCTTTCGGCGCCCGGCGTTTCATGGGTGAGGATGGCATAGATCGCGCTCGCATCGCGGGCGGAGCGTAGCCGGTCGAGATTGCCGGGTTCGCGCAGAAGCCGCGCGACGCGGGCAAGGGCCTTCAGATGATCCGCCCCGGCGGATTCAGGGGCGAGCAGCAGAAAGATGATATCGACCGGCTGGCCATCGATGGCCTCGAAGTCGATCGGCTTTTCCAGCCGGGCGAACAGGCCGAACAGCCTGTCGATCCGCGCCGGCTTGCCGTGGGGAATGGCAATGCCATCGCCGATGCCTGTCGAACCGAGGCGCTCGCGCTGGAGCAGCGTCTCGTAGATTTCACGTTCGTCAAGGCCGGTGAGATGGGCGGCTCTGGCCGCAATCTCCTGCAACGCCTGCTTCTTGCCGCTCGCTTTCAGCGAGGGCACGATTGCGTCGGGTGTGAGGATATCGGTCAGGGGCATATCTCGAACACGCGCAGCCGCGGGTCGCTCCTTCAGTGCAGGTCCGGGAGGCGTGCATACGCGCGCCGAGCCATGCAATCTACCACAGATATGAGCACCGGACGCCTGCCCGAGAGCAGAAAATCCGATGCTCGCTCAATAGTCGGACGGAACCCGCCGCGACCGGTCAGCCCTGGATTTGCGAACCTGCGGGCGGATCGATCCAGCCGATGGTGCCATCGTGACGGCGGTATACGATATTTACCCGGCCACTGCCAGCATGTCTGAACACAACTACGGGAGCGCCGGTCAGGTCAAGCTCGACGACAGCCTGACTGACGGAAAAGCGGTGGAGAGCGGCAATATTTTCCGCCACGATCACGGGATGGAAGCTCTCGTCGACCTCGATCTCCTCCTGCGGGGCCTCGATGACATAGGCGCGCACCTCTTCCGGCTCGGCCAGCGGCAGGTGTGCGAGGTCGGCGGAGCCGGGCTGGGCGCGTTCCTTCAGGCGGCGGCTGTGGCGGCGCAGCCGGCGCTCGAAACGGTCGGCGGTGTGGTCGAAGGCCGCGTAGGCATCCGGCGCGGCGCCGGTCGCCTCCAGGGTGAGGCCGGTGTTGAGATGCAGCACACCGACCGTGCGGAAGCCGTTCCCCTCCTTTTCCACAACCACATGGCCCGAATAGCCGGTGTCGAAATATTTGGCGATGGCGGACGAAACGCGGGCTTCGATCTGCCCCCGCAGCGCATCGCCGATGTCGATATTCTTTCCGGTGATCCGTAACGCCATTGCAATCTCCTTCCCTGATACACTTCTTCGGGCCGGTCCGGCGGAAGACCGCATGTTCCCGGGCCGGCCCGTCAAGCCTGCGCCCAACACAGCACGGCGCAAGTGTTCAGCTTATGATCATGATCAATCGCCGGCTAGCGTTATTTGTCGCGCCCCGCTCCCGGCGCTTGCGCGCGCTTTTCGTCGCCGCGTCACGTCCTGGCGGCGAGCGCGCGGCGGCGGTCCACCGACGAGGGAATACGTAGCGATTCCCGGTACTTGGCAACCGTGCGCCGCGCCACCTCGATGCCTTCCTCGCGCAGTTTCCGGACGAGGGCGTCGTCGGAGAGCACGTCGCGTGGCCCGGTTTCCGCGCCAATCAACTGGCGGATGCGATGGCGGACCGCCTCAGCCGCGTGGGTGTCGCCGCCATCGGCGGCGGCGACGGCAGCGGAGAAGAAGTACTTCATGGGGAAAACGCCCCTGTCGGTGCCGATGGCCTTGTTGGCCGTCACCCGCGAGATGGTCGATTCGTGCATCTCGATGGCGTCGGCCACCGTTTTCAGGTTGAGGGGGCGCAGATGCGCCGCGCCGTGGCGGAAGAACCCCTCCTGCTGGCGCACGATCTCGCTCGCCACCTTGAGAATGGTGCGGGCGCGCTGTTCGAGGCTGCGGGTCAGCCAGTCGCCGCTCTGCAGGCATTCGGAAAGGAACGCGCGGTCGGCGTCGGAGCGGGTGCCTTGCATCAGCTTCACATGGTAGGCGCGGTTGAGCAGCACGCGCGGCAAAGTGTCCTCGTTCAGCTCTACGACGAAGCCGCCGTCACGGGCGCGGCGCACGAAGACATCGGGCACCAGAGTCTGCGCGGGCTCGTTGCCGAAGCCGCGCCCCGGCTTGGGATCGAGCTGGCGCAACTCGGCGAGCATGTCTGCGAGGTCCTCCTGATCCACCCCGCACACCTTGCGCAGCGCCGCGTGATCGTGGCGGGCGACGAGTGCCAGGTTGGCGACAAGCGCCTGCATGGCGGGGTCGTAGCGGTCGCGCTCGCGCAATTGCAGCGCCAGGCATTCGGCGAGACTGCGCGCCCCGACGCCCGTGGGCTCGAAACTCTGCACCAGCGCCAGCACGCCCTCCACGCGCGCCTCGTCGACGCCAAGCCGCGCCGCAATGTCTGCCGTGGTCTCGCCGAGATAGCCGGCGGCATCGATGGCATCGATGAGGAAGCGGCCGATCAGGCGCGCCTGCGCGTCCGTCGTGGCGAGATCGAGCTGGGCCGCGAGATGGTCGTAAAGGCTGATGCCGGCGGCGAGCGTCGCCTCCAGATCGGGTGCATCGTCGAGATTGTGGCTGCCGCCGGACAGCGGCGGCGAGGACGACACCATCAGCCCCTCGTCGGCCGCGAGCGCCTCCGCTCGCGGCTGGCTGCCGTCGTCCTGGAACACGTTGTCGAAGGAGGTGCCGAAATCGGCCTCGATCGAATCGCGCTGCAACTGCGGTTCTTCCGGCGACCAGTCGCGCAGGCTCTCCAGATCCGTTGAGTCCGATTCCGCGAAGTCCGCCTCCGACGTGTCCGGATCCAGCGGCGTGCCGGGAGATGCGGCGTCGATCTCTTCAGGTCTGTCGCCGGTGGCGTCCTGCGAGGTGTCTCGCGCGTCCGGCAGTTCCTCGCGTGCCAGTTCTTCCCGCGTCGTTTCGTCGCGGCCTGTCTCGTCCGGCGCGGAGGCGTCGTCGACACGTTCGAGCAGCGGGTTGCGTTCGAGTTCGGTTTCGATGTGGGAGACGAGTTCGAGATGCGACAGCTGCAGCAAGCGGATCGCCTGCAGCAGTTGCGGTGTCAGCACGAGCGACTGGCTTTGGCGCAACTCCAGCCGGTGGGAAAGTCCCATTGGCGCAACCCCGATTTCCCCTGCCGCCGGGCCTCAGAACCGGACAGCGGCACGCTTCTTGCTTGAAGTCTCTTTTCGTTATCTAGCGCCTTTGCGAGGTTCCGTCAAAGCTGCATTTGCTAAAGCTGGAAATCCTCGCCCAGATACAGGCGGCGCACGTCGGGGCTGGCGATGATTTCGGCGGGCGTGCCCTCCATCAGCACGCGGCCGGAGTGGATGATGTAGGCGCGGTCGATCAGGCCCAAGGTCTCGCGCACGTTATGGTCGGTGATCAGCACGCCGATGCGGCGGCGTGTTAGGTGGCGCACGAGGTTCTGGATATCGCCCACGGCGATGGGATCGATGCCGGCGAAGGGCTCGTCGAGCAGCATGAAGGCCGGATCGCCCGCGAGAGCGCGCGCGATCTCGCAGCGCCGGCGCTCGCCGCCGGAGAGTGCGATGGAGGGCGACTTGCGCAGCCGCGCGATGTCGAATTCTTCGAGCAGCGCGTCGAGCTTCTTCTCCCGCGCCTTGCGGTCCCGCTCCACCACCTCGAGCACGGCACGCAGGTTGTCCTCGACGCTGAGGCCGCGGAAGATCGAGGCTTCCTGCGGCAGATAACCGATGCCGAGCCGCGCGCGCCGGTACATCGGCAGGCGGGTGATGTCGTGCCCCTCAAGCGTGATGGAGCCGAGATCGGCCGCCACGAGGCCGGTGATCATGTAGAAGATCGTCGTCTTGCCGGCGCCGTTGGGGCCGAGCAGGCCGACAGCTTCGCCCTTGCGCACGTGGAGCGAGGCGCTCTGCACCACCGTGCGGCCGCGATAGCTCTTCCGCAGCCCGTCGATGGCAAGGACACCGTCGTGCGTCAGCGGAACGGCGCGGAACCCGCCGCCCGCGTCGTCCGCCGGCAATGCATGGTCCGGGAAGGTGCCGGCGGGGCTGGCGGTGTCGGGCGAAAGCGTCACGAAGATATCCCGGTTCGATGTGGTTGCGAAGAAAGGCCGTTACTTCGGCGGATTGCCGCTGCCGGGGACGAACACGCCCTGCACGCGGCCGCCCGGTTTGGCGACGCAATTGGCGATGCTGGTGTCGAGGTTGTAGACGATCCGGTCGCACTGCTGGACGTTCTTGCCCTGGCTCAGCGCCACCTTGCCGGTCAGCACGACGGTGTTGGAATCGCGGTCGAACACGGCGTGCTGCCCTGTCGCCGTCTGGTCCTTGGAGACGACGGTGACCGGCCCCTCGCAATCGAGCTTGCGGATGTTGTTGTTGCCGCCGGGGCCACCAGGGCCGCCGGACGCGGGTGCCGGCGCGGCGCCGGCGGCGTTGCCCGTCGCGCTCTGCTCATAGAAGACGTTCAGCGACGAGCAGCGCATGGTGGTTTCACCCTGCACCGCGACGACATTGCCGGTGAAGGTGGCGCGCTTTTCCTTGTCGAAGATGTCGAGCCGGTCGGCGTCGATCTTGATCGGATCCTTGCCGGAGCCCAGGCCGCCGAGCGGCTGGCTGCCGGGGCGCTGCGCCTGTGCCTGCGCCTGCGCGTCGGCCGCGGCGATCGATAGCATCGGCGCGAGAAGGGCCGCCATCAGCAGCGCGCCGCGCGAAATCCGCCCGTGTTTCCCGACGAGCGGCATGTCTGTTCCCTGCTGTTCCATCGTCCGTTCCATCCTGTCCCGCAGCGCGCCAGCGGTCGCCTCTCGCCCGGCCGCCCTCCGGCCGGTGCCCCGCCGCCGGCCGTTTTTAGCAGATTATTTCCCGCCATCCAGAATCGCGTGTACGCGACCTTCGAAAACGATATGCTTGCCATTGTCCGAAATGTCGAGCCTGTCGGCGGAAATCGTGCCTTCGGTGATCGTGACGGTCACCGGCTCGCTGGAGACGACGCGCCCGCCCTTGAAGTCGACGGCGGCGGAGGAGAGCTTCGCCTCGTAGCCGGTGTCGGTGCGCACGCGGACATCGCCCGCGAGGTTCAGGGATTCCTTCTGCGAATCGTAGATGCCGCTGCGGGCGTTGATCTCGGCCTTGCCGCCGCCGTCGAGGCTGATCTGCCCGGTGATCTGCTGCAGTTCGACGACGGACGGGTTCTTCACGTCCTGCGTGGCGGAGGCCGCCGTCATCTCGTAGGGCTGCGTGCCCGCGCGGAAGCCGGAGAGCCTGGGGGCGTCCATGGTAATTTTCGAGCCGGACAGCGAGACCGGCCCGAGGCTCAGGCCGCCGATGCTGCGGAGCGGGTCCAGAATGCCGATCATGGCCACCGCCGCCACCGCCGCCAGGGCGGCGATGGGGATGAGCCGTTTCATGGCCCGCACGCGCGCCGAATGCCGGAGCGCCGCCTTGTAGGCGGCAGGCGTGATCCCGGCGGGCGGCGGATCGACCGGGGCGCGGCGGGCGCGTGGGGAAGAAGCGTCAGTCAAAAGGCGTCCGTCTTCGGTTGTGGCGCCGCGCGGCGGGGTGCCGGGCGGACGGAATACCTGTCATCAGGCAACCTGCGGTCAGGATACCTGAATTCGGATGACCGTTATATAGTACAGAGGGCGCGTCCCGTCCAAGGGCGGCGACGCGGCCGGAATATCGTCCCGGCCGATCCGTTCGTCCGGCCTGTCCATCCAGCCATGCCCGATCCTGTCCGCCTCGGACCCGCCGGGCCGTCACATATGGGCGAAGATATCCGTCTCCGGCCAGCCGGCGAGGTCGAGCCGGGCGCGTGTCGGCAGGAAGGCGAAGCAGGCGCGGGCGATGTCGGTCCGCTTCTCCCGCGCCAGCATGGCGTCGAGCTTTTCCTTGAGAGCGTGCAGGTGGAGAACGTCGGAGGCGGCGTAGGTAAGCTGCGCGTCGCTCAGTGTCTCCGCCGCCCAGTCCGACGATTGCTGCTGCTTGGAAATCTCGACGCCGAGCAATTCCCGCAGGTTGTCCTTCAGTCCGTGGCGGTCCGTGTAGGTGCGCACGAGTTTCGAGGCGATCTTGGTGCAGTAGACCGGCTGCGGCATCACGCCGAAGGTGTGGAAAAGTACCGCGAGATCGAAGCGGGCGAAGTGGAAGATCTTGAGGACGTTCTCGTCGGCCAGCAGCCGGATCAGGTTCTCGGGGCGCGGGCCGTCGCGCCGGATCTGCACCACGTCGGCCGATCCGTCTCCGGCCGAAAGCTGCACCACGCAAAGCCGGTCCCGATGGGGATTGAGGCCGAGCGTTTCCGTGTCGACGGCGACCGAATCACCGAAGTCGATTCCGGCGGGCAGATCGCCCGAGTGGAGCCTGATGGTCATGGCAGGACCTCTTGTCTCAAGACATGCGGCAAGCGCGACATGCGGCAGGCGCGGCAGCGGGCCGGAACCGGCGGAACGCCACGCCCGGCTGTCGCGAGCGTCCCATGATACCCAAGTTTC
Organism: Pseudochelatococcus lubricantis; assembly: GCF_042432495.1. NCBI lineage: Bacteria > Pseudomonadati > Pseudomonadota > Alphaproteobacteria > Hyphomicrobiales > Chelatococcaceae > Pseudochelatococcus > Pseudochelatococcus lubricantis. The sequence continues at coordinate 367,058 of NZ_JBHLXC010000001.1, forward strand.
CGACGTACCCAAGCTTCCGGTGCGCCTGCGGGCTTTAACACCCGCATGCCCGATCGACAAGGCCCCTGTTCATACGGTCTGTATCCACAAGACCCGCCTGTGCGGCGCGGCTCCGTGCCGGAGGTTTTTGCCGGAACCGATTGAACAGCCTGCGGGGCGATGCTATCGATCGGCGCGGAAGACAGCCGGGATCGCCTTCCCGGGCAGGCTGCAACGGAGCCGTTTCGCTTTTCGCCGAAGCGTCCGAACGGCTCGCGGTCATAGCTCTGTCGCGCTTTCGGGCCGGAGAGGCGGCCTCCGCCCCTCCCGAAAGCGTTGTGGCATGCGGAGCGACGATAGCCATGGGTTCGCGTATCGATGGGGTGTATGCCGATTGGCCGAAGGCGCCGGTTCATGCAAACCGGGGCGAAACGGCTGCAGCGCCGCTGCATCGACCTTTCAAGTCGATCCACCGAACGCTCAAGCTGACGTTTTCATTGCCGCTTGTATGTGCGAATGTAATATAGAACGGGCCTGTCACCTGTTTAACCGAAGATAGATACTGGTCAGCGCGGCGATTGATCGATCCTTGCCTGATCTGCAGCGTGTGTGGGGAACATGTCCGATCAACCGTCCATCGAACAACTGCTCACCCGAATCCGCAAGGAAGCGCACGGCTTCGCGATCCCTTCGCAGGGAAATCCGGCCCGCCGCGCGTCGCTGACGCTCGCCACCGCGCCCGTCGACCTCATCGATATCGATGCGAGGCTGGAGGCCATCGAGCGGCGGCTTGAGCGGGATGCGGCCTCGCTGCCCCCGACGATCGCGGAACTGCGAACGGGCCTGCAGGCGCAGGCTTCCGCCATCGCCGCGCAGCGGGACCGCATGGCGGCCATCGACAGGGCAGAGAACGAAATCCGCATCCTGCGCGAGCGGCTGCGGGTTCTCAGCCTTGCGCCATCGGACCGCGACGGGTCCGATGCCCCCGCCGCGCGGGCGACGGAGGGCGAAGGGGCCGAGAGCACATGGGCGGAGGGCCGTTCGCCGCTCGCACCGCGCGACCGGCTGGACCTCTGGCCGCAACTGCTGCTGGAGGAAGGTGACGTCTTCCTCAACAACGCCTACCGGGTGCTGCTCGACCGGGATATCGATCTGCTGGGGCTCGACGGCTACAGACACAAGCTCGCGGAGGGGCGCGGGCGCCTTGAAATCCTGTGCGACATCTCATCTTCGCCCGAGTTCGTCGCGCGCGGCAAGGATGACCCGACGTTGCGCCGCCAGAGGCGAATCTTTTCCTGGGCGCGGTGGGTAGATCGCGCGCCCTTCCGCTTTCTGTCCCGGCCGCTTTACCGGTTCCTGCGCAGCAACGAGAACGGCATTCTGGCCGTGCAGGCGGCGCGCGTCGCGCTGGCGGCCCGCGGCACCGTCGCGGCGCTGGGCGAGCGACTCAACGCCGGGAACGGCGGCGGGGACAACGCGGTGGCGACCGATCCGCGCCTCGACGCCTATTACCTGGCATTCGAGAACGCCATGCGCGGGCCGGAGGACGTGATCCGGGCGCGCCACGGCTACTATCTCGACACGCTGGCGGCGGTGAAGTCCGTCTGCGACGGCCCGATTCTCGATCTCGGCTCCGGGCGCGGCGAGTGGCTCGGGCTGCTGCGCGACTGCGGCTACGAGGCGCGCGGCATTGACCTCAGCCCGGCGATGGTCAGCGTCTGCCGCGACAAGGGCCTCGACGTCACCCACAACGACGCGCTGTCGGCGCTGCGCGCCGTGCCGGACAGCAGCCTCTCGGTGGTGAGCGGCTTCCACATCATCGAGCACCTGCCGTTTCCCGTGCTGTTCTCGCTGTTCGAGGAGGCGTTCCGCGTACTGCAGCCGGGCGGACTCGTGCTCTTCGAGACGCCCAATCCCGAGAACGTGTTCGTCGGCAGCTATTCCTTCTATCACGATCCGACGCACCGCCACCCGCTGACGCCCGTCACCATGGGCTTTCTGGCGCGCTACCACGGTTTCGAGACGGTCGACATCGCCCGCCTGCATCCGCACGATCCGGAAACGGCGGTGCGGGAGGAAGGTCCGGTGGCGGATCGTTTCAACGCGCTGTTCTATGGCCCGCAGGACTATGCCATCCTCGCACACAAGCCGCGCGAGGAGTATCCGTCCGTATGAGGTTGATCGTCACCGTCAATGCCACGCCGTTCCTGACCGGTGGGGCCACCTATCATTTCGCGGGACTGGTGGATGCGCTGCAGGCGCGCGGCCATGAGGTGGAGACGCTGCGGTTTCCCTTCACGTTCCATCCCGAGGCCAGCATCGAACGGTTGATGAACTGGTGCGAGACGCTGGACCTGACGGCCCCCAACGGCCAGCATGTCGACAAGGTCATCAGCCTCCAGTTCCCCGGCTATGGCGTGCGGCATCCCCACCACGTCGTCTGGGTGATGCACCAGCACCGCGCGGTGTACGATCTCTACGCGGGGGAGGATGCGTCGCCGGAGGTGCAACGCCTGCACGACCTTATCCACGACTACGACAAGCGTGTGCTGGCGCGCGCGGAGCGGATATTCGCCAACTCGCGCAATGTCAGCACGCGCCTCCTGCGCTACAACGGCATCGCCGCCGAGCCGCTCTACCATCCGCCGCCGCTGGCGGAATTCTACCGCTGCGACGAGGCGCTGGACTACGTCTTCCTGCCGAGCCGCATGGAAGCACTGAAGCGCCAGGATCTGGTGCTGGAGGCGGCGAAGCTTTGGCGCTCGCCCGTCATCTGCGTGCTGGCGGGCCGGGGCGGTCTGCTGGAGCAGAACAGGCAGTTCGTGGCCGAGAACGATTTGGGCGGCAAGGTCGTCATTCTGGAGGATTGTCCGGATGCCGAGAAGCTCGCCCTCTACGCCAATTGCCTCGGGGTGATCTACCCGCCGCGCGACGAGGATTACGGCTATGTCACGCTTGAGGCGCAACTTGCCGCCAAGCCCGTCATCACCTGCGCCGATTCGGGTGGCCCGCTCGAGTTCGTCGCGGACGGGGAGGAGGGCTTCGTCGTCGAGCCGACCGCGCAGGGCATCGCCGACGCGGTCGACCGGCTGTGGAGCGACCGCGCCAAGGCGCGGGACATGGGCAGGCTGGGGCTCGCCCGCTATCTGGAACGGGACATTTCCTGGGACACGGTCGTCGGCCGCCTGACCGAGTGACCGCGCAACCCGCAAGGACGCGCAACCTACGACGGATCGAAGATGAAAATCGCGGTGATCGCTCCAAGTCCCGTGCCGTTCGCCTTTGGCGGCGCGGAGCGCGTCTGGCTCGGGCTGACGCAGTACTACGCCTATGAGACGAAGCATGTCTGCGAACTGATCAAGGTGCCGACGCTGGAGCGGAACTTCCGCGAGATCGTGAACGGCTACCGCCAGTTCTCCTGTCTGGACCTGTCGCACTTCGACCTCGTCATCTCGGGCAAGTATCCGGCGTGGATGGTTTCGCACCGCAACCATGCGGTGTACATGCTGCACCGGCTGCGCGGCCTCTACGACACCTGGCCGGGCGACCTCGACACCGCGCTGCCCGACGACGCACTGCTTGGCCCGCTACGGCCGTTGCTCGAAGGCCCGTCGACCTGCCGCAGCCAGCTCTCCGAGATTTTCGGCGAGATCGACCGGCTGCTGGCCGCCGATCCGCCCGCGCACTGGCTGGCGCTGCCCGGGCCGCTCATCCGCGCCGTCGTCCACAAGCTCGACGATATCGGCCTGTCGACCGGCAGCATCAGCCGGCACGTCGCCATATCGCATAACGTGTGCCGGCGGGCGGGCTATTTTCCGCAGGACGCGGAGCCCGAGGTGGCCTACGTGCCGTCCGACCTCGGGCTCGCCATCCTGAAGGAAGACGACGCCGGCACGATCACGGGGCCTGACGGCGCCGCGCCGACATTCTTCACCGCGAGCCGACTCGATCACGCCAAGCGGATTTCGCTCATCATCGATGCGTTTCGCCGGGTGGAGGGGCCCGCGCGCCTCGTCATCGCCGGCGACGGGCCGCAGCGACAGGAACTGACCCTGCGGGCCAAGGGCGACGGCCGCATCAGCTTCGCGGGGCGGCTCTCGGAGCAGGAACTCGCGCGCCACTACCGCACGGCGCTCGCCGTTCCCTTCGTGCCCTACGACGAGGACTACGGCCTCATCACGCTGGAGGCGCTGGCGGCGGGCCGACCGGTCGTCACCGTCAGGGATGCCGGCGGTGTGCTGGAATTCGTCGAGGACGGCGTGACCGGCCTCGTCACCGACACAGACCCCGCGGCGCTCGCCGCCGCTTTCGAGTCGCTGCTCGCCGATCCGGAGCGGGCGCTGCGGATGGGTGCCGCGGGGCGCGAGCGGGTGCGGCCGATTACCTGGCAGAACCTCGGCACGGCGCTCGTGATCCCGTCGCGCAAGCGCCCGCGCCGTCGCATCGTCATCGCCAACTCCTACCTGCTGTGGCCCGTAGATACGGGCGGCAAGCGGCGACTGTGGTCGCTGGCGCGGGAGTTCGCGCGCACGGCGGACGTGACGGTTGTCTCCCTCGGCCGCGACGACACGCCGGCAGAGGAGTTTTTCTTTTCGCCGCATTTCCGCGAAGTCCGCATTCCGATCTCGCCGGAACATATCGACGCGGAATGGGCGCTGACGAAAAAACTGGATGAGACGTCAGTCTCCGACATCTCGGCTGCGCTCTACGGCCACCTCACGCCCGCGCTGTCGCGGGAGCTGCGCGGCCGCCTCGCAGGCGCGGACCTCGCCATCGCCTGCCATCCCTATCTCTACCGCTTCATCCGCGAGGCCTGGGAAGGGCCGATCTGGTACGACGCCCACAATGTCGAGACCCTGCTCAAGGACGCCATGCTGCCGAAGACGCCGGCCGGCCGGGCGGTCCTCGCCGAGGTCGCGCAGCTCGAACGCGAATGCGTGGAGGGGGCGGAGCGCATCCTCACCGTCAGCGAGGAAGAGAAGGCTGCCTTCCGGGATATGTTCGGCAAGCCGGAAGACCGGATCGTGCTGGTGCCCAACGGCACCGACATTCCGGCGGACCCGTTGCTGGAGCGCGGGCGGCGCGAGGCGCTGAAGGAGAAACTCGGCGTGCACGGGCCGCTGGCGCTCTATGTCGGGAGCTGGCACGCGCCAAATGTCGAGGGCGCGGTCGCGCTCGCCGGCATCGCCCGCGAACGTCCGGAATGGACGTTCTGGTTCGTGGGCAAGATGTGCGCGGCCCCCGAGCTGCGCGCCCGCGATCTGCCGCCGAATGTCTCGCTGCTAGGCCTCGTCGGGGAGGATGTGCTGCAGACGGTTTTCGCCGCCGCCGATGTCGGCATCAATCCGGTGATCGTGGGCGCTGGCACCAACTTCAAGGTCATCGACTACGCCGCCCGCGGCGCGCTCGTGCTCACCACGCCCATCGGCATCCGCGGGCTCGACATGAAGGACGGGGAACACGTGATCGTGGCGGAGCGCGAGCGCATGGCGGAGGCACTGGCGCACATCGCCGGCCGTGGCATGGGCGCCCATGAAGGCATGATCGCCAACGCTTTCAGCCACGTGCGCGACCACTTCACGTGGGAGACGATCCTGCGCGACGTCGTTGCCTGATTGCCGGCGCCTGCTGGGGAAATCGCACCGCCCCCTTGCGTTGGCGGGCAGTTTCCCCGATATAGGGAGCGGGAGGTTGGCGTTGGACGTTCCACTCGCCAACCGGGTCAGGTCCGGAAGGAAGCAGCCCTAACGAGACCGGGCGGGTCTTCGTCCAGCCTCCCACCGCAATTCGCCCGCCGGCTCCTGACTGATTTCGGCGGCGTGCGGCCGGGCCACGCTATGATGCCTGCCGTATTCCTCGCCCGGATGGTGCCGTGACCGCTTCGCCCAACGCCCCCTACCGCGTTCTCGCGCGCAAGTACCGTCCCCGCAGTTTCGGCGACCTGATCGGGCAGGACGCCATGGTCAGAACACTCTCCAACGCCTTCGAGGCCGGGCGCATTCCGCAGGCGTGGATGCTGACCGGTGTGCGCGGCGTGGGCAAGACGACCACTGCCCGCATCCTGGCGCGCGCGCTCAACTTCGTCCGCGCGGACGGATCGGGCGGGCCGACCGTGCATCTCGACGAATCAGGCGTGCACTGCGACGCCATCATGGAATCGCGCCACGTCGACGTGATGGAGATGGACGCCGCCTCCCACACCGGCATCGACGATGTGCGCCAGATCATCGACGGCATCCGCTATGCGCCGGTCAGCGCGCGCTACAAGGTCTATATCATCGACGAGGTCCACATGCTCTCCGAGAAGGCGTTCAACGCCTTCCTGAAGACGCTGGAGGAACCGCCGCCCCACGCCAAGTTCGTGTTCGCCACCACGGAAATCCGCAAGGTGCCGGTGACCATCCTGTCGCGCTGCCAGCGGTTCGACCTGCGCCGCGTGGAGGCGGCGACGCTGCGGGCGCATCTCGCGCGCATCTGCGCGGCGGAGGACGTCGCTGCCGACGAGGAGGCGCTGGCGCTCATCGCCCGCGCGGCGGAGGGCTCGGTGCGCGATTCGCTCTCGCTGCTGGACCAGGCCATCGCCCACGGCGCGGGCCGCATCGATCTCGCCGAGGTGAAGGCCATGCTGGGCCTCGCCGATCGCGGGCGGGTGATCGATCTGTTCGAGGCGCTGATGCACGGCGATATCGCCACGGCCCTCGCCGAACTCGCCAGCCAGTACGATGCGGGCGCCGATCCGGCCGTGGTGCTCGCCGACCTGGCCGGCTTCACCCATCTTGTCACCCGCCTCAAGCTCGTGCCGGAGGCGGCGAACGACGCCGCGCTGACCGATGTGGAGCGCGTGCGCGGCGCCGACCTCGCCGGCAGGCTTTCGGTGCGGGTACTGTCGCGGACATGGCAGATACTGGTCCGGGGGCTGCCGGAGGTGCAGGCCGCGCCGCAAGCGCTGGCGGCGGCCGAGATGGTACTGGTGCGCCTCGCCTATGCCGCCGACCTGCCCTCGCCGGAGGAGGCGTTGCGCCTGCTGCGCGACAATGGCGCGGGAACCGGAGCGGGTGAACGGCCCGGCGCGATTTCCGGCGCGGGCAGGGAGGGGGCGCCGTCAGGCGGCGGCCAGCGTCTGGCGCTCGCGACCGTGCGCGCGGAGCCGGTTGCGCTTGCGCGTCCCCAGACGTCTGCCCGGGCTGAAATGGCCGCCCGGCCTGAGGTATCCGCCCGGCCCGGGGAGGCCGCGCGCGAGGAAATCAGGCTCGCCCGCTTCGAGGACGTGGTGGCGCTCGCCGGCGAACATCGCGACGTCGGTCTCAAGGCGGCGCTGGAGCGTGACGTGCGGCTGGTGCGCTATGAGCAGGGCGTGATCGAGGTGGCGCTCGTCCCCGGCGCGAATCCGTCCGTCATCGCCGATCTCGGCAAGCGCCTGCTCGACTGGACGGGGCGGCGCTGGGTGGTGGCGCTCTCGTCGGCGGAAGGCGCGCCCACGCTCGCGGAGTTGGCGCGCGCCCGCGCTCAGGAGCGGCGTGAGGATGCGCGCGCCCATCCGCTGGTGCAGGCGGTGCTTGCCCGCTTTCCGGGCGCGACAATCGTCGGCGTGCGTGACATCGTGCAGGAAGCGGAGACCGACACCCACGCCGACGCGGTCGGGGAGGCGAACGCCGGTCTCGATGACGATGCCGGCCTCGCACCGGATGCGCCCGCGCCCTATATCGACGACTGAGTGACTGACGCACAGGGGAGCACCGTAAACATGCGCGACATCATGGGATTGATGAAACAGGCCCAGGGCCTGCAGCAGAAGATGGCCGACGTGCAGGCCGAGTTCGACGCGATCGAGGTCGAGGGCACTTCCGGCGGCGGATCGGTCAAAGTCGTCGCCACCGCCAAGGGGCTGGTCAAGACGGTGACCATCGACCCCTCGCTCCTCAACCCCGACGACAAGGAGATCGTCGAGGATCTCGTCGTCGCCGCCCTCAACGACGCGCGGGCCAAGGGCGAGCGGGTGGTGCAGGACCGTATCGCCGATCTGACGAAGGGATTGCCGATCCCGCCCGGCCTGAAGCTGTTCTGAGGTTCGCGGCCGATGGCCTCGCCCGCCGGTCCTGAAATCGAGCGGCTGATCCAGTTGCTGGCGCGCCTGCCGGGGCTCGGCCCCCGCTCCGCGCGCCGGGCCGCGCTGCAACTCGTCAAGCGGCGGGAAACGCTGCTCGCGCCGCTGGCGGAAGCCATGCAGCAGGTCAGCGAGCGGGTGAGGGTGTGCTCGGTCTGCGGCAACGTCGATACGTCCGACCCCTGCGCCATCTGCCGGGACGAGACGCGCGACCCCTCGCTGCTGGTGGTGGTCGCCGACGTTTCCGACCTGTGGGCGCTGGAACGCGCGGGCGCCGTCCGCGCGCGCTATCACGTGCTGGGCGGCGTGATTTCGGCGCTCGACGGCGTGCGCCCGGACGACCTCAACCTCGCCACCCTCCACCAGCGGGCCGCTGATCCTGCAGTGCGGGAAGTTCTGCTGGCGCTCAACGCGACAGTCGACGGCCAGACGACAGCCCACTACATCACCGCGATCCTGGCCGATCTGCCGGTGCGCGTCACGCGGCTCGCCCACGGCGTGCCGATCGGCGGGGAACTGGACTATCTCGACGACGGTACGCTGGCCGCCGCCATCAGGCAGCGCGGGGCGTTCTGACGTCCCGGCACCGGTTCCCGACCGGTGCCGGCGGGGCGGCTCCTTCGAAAAAGGCTCCGGCTCCTACTGCCCGTCGTGCCAGAACGGGGGCGTGTCGACGAAAGCACTGTAGGTTTTTTCCGCTCTGGCGAGCAGTTCGCTCTCATGCGCCGCATGTTCCTCGCGCAGTTCCTGCTCGGCGTCGGACAGCGCCGCGCGCTCGCGGCTGACGGCGATGTCATTGAGTTCGCCCAGCAGGTCCTGCAGCGTCGACATGGCGGACACCGCCGCCTTGTAGCGCTTGCGCGTTTCCGGCTCGTGGAACAGGCCGGCGAAGAATTCCGCCGCATAGCGCAGCTTCTTCAGCTCGATGCGCACCTCGTGCCGCTCGGGCGGCGTGAGCGTCGCGAGTTCGGCCCCGGCGGCGATGATTTTCCGGCGGCGGCGGTCGAGCTGCTTGCTGGCGAATTTCCACACCGGCTGCTCGCGCCGTTTCCGTGCGGCCTTGTCGGGGCTGCGGGTCCAGGCACCCGCCTCGACCCACGCCAGGGCGGCGATCACGGCCCGGGTGCAGCGGCGCGAGGCGATGGCCCGTTGGGCACTGTCATAGGCGTGCTCGCGCTGCTTGCCGTAGTTCACGAGCAACTCGGCGAAGGCAGGGGCGCCCGCGTGTTCGGCTTTCGCGGGTTCGAGCACGTTCTCGATATAGACGTCGAGATCGCGCGCCGCGCCGAGGCGGTTGGCGATCCAGCGCAATTCACCGCTGATGAAGATGCGCTGGCCGTCGTCAGCGACCTTGCGGAACACCGAGATCGCCGCCCGCAGCCGCCGCAATGCCACGCGCGCCTGATGCACCGCGCCGGAGACGGGCGCGCGCCGCAGCACCTCCTCGTTGGCGAGGAACTGCTTCAGGCAGGAGCGGGCGATGATCCTGAACGCCTCGCCGGTTGGCGTATCCGGCGCAAGGTCCAGCGACGGCGCCTTGGTGACCGCCGGCTCGCGGCCGGTGATGAGATCGTAGCCGCGGTCGGACTTGGCGATGTAGCCCGGGCGCACGGAGACGATGGCGGCGATTTCCTGCGCCAGCGCGTACAGATCGGTCGCGTCGCCCCGCTTCAGCTCCAGCTCCACCTCGGCGAAGCGGCGCGCCCTGCGGCCCACCGACACCCGGCCGTGATCGAGCGCGACCTCGATCCCGGACGCGCGATAGTCCAGGGGAACGACCTCGCGGTCGACGTTGATGGTGAAGATCGGCCGGATGGCGGTGCGGCAGCGGTCGTCCGCGATCAGCGGCGCGAGTGCGGTGTCCGCGATGCACGAGAAATCGGGCGCGGTACCGACGACGGGGTGTTCCCATTCATTGCGGTCCATGACCAGCAGGCCGAAATCGCGGGCGCTCTTGACGGTCTGGATGGTCTGTTCGCCGTCGGCGCGCAGGCGCAGCGAGACGCCGGCTCGGTGCAGGTCGTGCTCGGGCGTGTCGAAATAGGTCGACCGCAGACGCTTGTGCACGCCGCGCACCGATTGCAGCCGCAGGAACGCCGGGTGGGTCGACAGGCGCTGCAGCGACGCAGGGCTCAATGCCAGCTTGAGTTCAATTTCCTCGGCCATCGTTCTCCTACCCCCACGACAAGTTCGGCCCTGCCCCGGATGCCGCTTCAACCGAAGTTCCGCTCCGGCTGAAGTCGTCACGCCGGGATACGGCGCGGTGTCCGGACGATCCTGCACGAACATGAAACGAATACAACGGTTCAGATGTTCTGGGCGACGCTCATCCTGAGCAATTACCACGACAGTTTGGTGATCGTGCGATGGACAGGAGTTGTGGCAAAAATGTCGCTTGACAAGCGACATAATTGACGCAAATAGTGAAGCGTGATGAAAGATATACGTATGACAGTATCATGACATCTGGTTGCGGTTGTCCGTTGTTGTACGTAGCCGGTCGTTGCTGCGCGTGAGACAAGCATGAGGAAGGGTATCGTCAAGTACCTGGGTTAGCACATGGGTGCCGGCGCCCGTCTTCTGTATGCACGACGCGGATACAGGGAATATCGCACAGGGCAGGAAACGGTTTGAGCGATTTTTTACACGCAATCAACCGGAGGTATTTATCTTGATGGCTGAACATGACGCTCAGAAAGACAGTTATGTCGCGGAATGGTCTGCGTCCGCAACAATTCCGTCGGTCGCGATGCAGGCCATCTCCGACGCCGCGATCGATATCGCGGACGGGCGTGGGACGAGCCGCTCGACGATCGGCTGGAACAGGCAGCGGGCGCTGGCCGAGCGGATACTGTCAAGAATCTACCTCACCGGCTGGAACGACGCACTGCGCTCGTCCTGAGCAACGGGCCGCGCGCTTTCAACCGGGAGAAACGCCGCCTTTCCGGTCAGCGGCACAGGTCGTCTTTGAAGGGCGGGCGCCAGCGGGGCCCGGCATCCGTCCGCAAGTTCAGAAAATGGAAAGGTCGCTCCCGCCGTCGCGGGGCGGCACAAATCTCGTGATGGAGTGTTTGACATGAATACGGTGGAAAGTGCCGACCCGACCATAGCGGAAATTACCCGCTCGGTCGTCAAGTCCTATGTTTCGTTCAACAAATTATCTGCCGACGATCTGATCGACGTGGTGCAGGCCGTGCATACCACGCTCGACAGGCTGAGCCAGGGCGCTCCCAAGCCCGAACCCCGCCCCGAGCCCGCGGTTCCCGTCGAGATATCCATCACCGACGACTACATCATCTGTCTGGAAGACGGCAAGAAGTACAAGTCCCTGAAGCGCCATCTGGCAGCACATTACAAGATGACGCCCCAGCAATACCGCGACAAGTGGGGTCTGCCGGCCAATTATCCGATGGTTGCCCCCAACTACTCCGCTACGCGGGCCATGCTCGCCCGCCGCGCAAGCGGCGTGATGGACTGAGTGCAACCATGTCTGCATAAAATATTATACGAACAGTCTGATTCCGTCAGAACGTCCGGCGCTGCAAGGCAAGACACGTGCCGTTAGCGGGAGGGCAATCCGCCTTCCCGAAAAGGCGCGCCGCGGCACTCGGCACGGTTCCGCGAACAGAGCGTCCGGAAGGCGGCCGTCAGGTGTCTTCAGCGACGAAAAAGCCCATTCCTGCAAAAAGCCCATTCCTGACTGTGCGAATCAGGAATGGGCTTTTTTGATATCGGGCGCTTTATGCTTCCGCCGCGCGCCTGGGCGGGCGGCGGGAGCGCGTGGCGGCGCCATGTTCGGGACCGGATCAGGCCTCGACGCGCGGCTTCAGGATCTGGCGACCGCGATAGATTCCCGTCTTGAGATCCACGTGGTGCGGGCGGCGCAGCTCGCCCGAGTCCTTGTCCTCGACATAGGTAGGGTTAGCCAGCGCATCGGCGGAACGGCGGTGGCCGCGTTTTGCTGGCGAGGTTTTTCTTTTTGGAACGGCCATAACTCAACTCCGATCAATGGCGATGATCCGGCAATCCGGACACAACCCATCCATGTTCAGATTTCAATGGGATGCGGGCTTTTACAAGATTCCATCCCGTTTGGCCAGCGTTTTTTGACCGTCGCCGCCGCGATCCGTGACAGCCGGGCGGCGGCGGGGGTCGTTCGCCGTCCGTGCCTTATGGAGCGGGCGCTTCGGCTAGGCAGCCCGCATCCTCATTGGGCATGCGCGCGATCACGGCATTGGCGGCGCGGGCGTGGAAGCGGGCTGGGCGCGCGGGGTCGCGCTGGCGCGGATTGGGCAGGGCGGTGGCCAGCAGCGCCGCTTCGCGCCGGGTGAGGTTTCTGGCGCTCTTGCCGAAGTAACGCCGCGCCGCTGCCTCGGCGCCAAAGATGCCCACGCCCCATTCCGCGATGTTGAGATAGTTCTCCATCATCCGCCGCTTCGACCAGATCGCGTCCGCGTAGAGCGCGAGCGGCACTTCCAGCCCCTTGCGCACGTAGGAGCGACCCGGCCACAGCACGAGGTTCTTGACGGTTTGCATGGGAATGGTGGAGGCGCCGCGCGCCGGCCCGTCGTCGCCTGCATCGCCGATCACCTGCCGCAGCGCGCCCCAGTCGACGCCCCCGTGCAGGCAGAAGCGCGAATCTTCCGAGGCGATGACGGCCTGCGGCAGTGCCGGCGCGATGTCGGCGAGCGCGACCCATTCCCGCTCCGCCGGCTGCAGCGTGAGCCAGCGCCCCAGCATCAGCGTGGAGACGGGTGGGACGACGCCGTACAGGAGTAGTAGCAGAAGCGGCAGGGCGGCGGTCGCCAGACCGGCGAGGACGAGCCAGCGCAGAACGCGCCGCAGCCTGCCGCCGGTCGCCGCCGGGCGCGTTTTCCGGCGTGGCGTCACTGTTTCCTTCCTCGTCGCGGTCTCCCCCCTTGCCATATCCCTTCCGAAGTCCCTCCTGATGACGGGTTTGCGGACCGTCGTATCGGAACAGGATGACGTTTCCCGGACCGGTCACGCTGTTCCATGCTTTTGTTCGTGCGTCGTCTTTTCCAGGAAGCGGCGCCAGAGACGCGGGAGCGTGCGGCAGACCGGATGTGGACAGGGACGGCCGAAGCTGAGACAAGGAGACGAGGCGGCAAGGAATCGATCCCCGAAGGGAGCCGGACGCCGCCCGGACGGGCGACGGCACCGATGCCCCCACGGGACCAATCATACGCACGCGGGTTGATGTTGTGAAGACAGTGGAAGGCGGGGCCATGGAACACGAAGCGACGCGAATCACGGGCACGGATCTCGATCCCGAGGCGGCCTTCCAGCGTCGGCTGGGCGCCGTTGTCCAGGCGGTCGAGGAGCGGATAGCGGCCCTGCTCGACGATGCGCCGCGCCGGGGCGAGATCGCACGCCCGGCCCGGCTCGTCGCTGCCATGCGCCACGCCATGCTGGGTGGCGGCAAGCGGCTGCGGCCCTTCCTCGTGATCGAGACGGCGGCGCTGTTTGGCGTTCCCTTCGCCCACGCGCTCAACGGTGCCTGCGCGCTGGAACTCGTGCACGGCTATTCGCTGGTGCACGACGACCTGCCCGCCATGGACGACGACGATCTTCGGCGCGGCCGCCCCACCGTGCACAAGGCCTTTGACGAGGCCACCGCCATTCTGGCCGGCGATGCGTTGCTGACGCTGGCCTTCGATGTCGCGGCCGACGAGAGCAGCCACACGGACCCGGCCGTCCGCGCCGCCTTCGTGCAGGGGCTGGCACGCGCGGCGGGCCTCGGCGGCATGGTCGGCGGGCAGATGATCGACCTCGCGGCGGAGGGTCGCTATGGCGATGTGCTGCTCGACGAGGCGCGCGTCAGGCGTCTGCAGGCTATGAAGACCGGCGCGCTGATCGCCTTCGCGGTCGATGCCGGGGCCCTGTTGGGGCGCGCGCCGCTCGGCGACAGGCAGGCGCTCGGCGCCTACGGGCGGGCGGTGGGGGCGGCGTTCCAGATCGCCGACGACATCCTCGACCGCGAATCGAGCGCGGCCGCCATGGGCAAGCGCACGGACAAGGATGCCGGGAAGGGCAAGGCGACGCTCGTCGGCGTGCTGGGGCTGGAACGCGCCAGGCGCGAGCGTGACACACTGGTGGAGGCCGCGATCGCCGCGCTGGCATCGTTTGGCGCGAAGGCCGATATCCTGCGCTCCGCCGCCCGCTTCACCGCCTCGCGTCAATCGTGAGGCGCCGCCGGGGCGCCCGGTCCGTTACCGCCGCACGGCGGTGATGTAGCTCGGCCTGCGGCCCTCGCGGAAAGCCTTCTGTTCGTAGCGTGTGCTGAGCCAACCCGGCCATGGCTCGCGCCAGTCGTCGGCGCGCTCCGCCTGCCAGATGAAATCAGGCGAGCGGTCCAGCCGCGCCAGCGTCCAGGCGGCATAATCGTCGATGTCGGTTGCGAAACGCAGCAGGCCGCCGGGGCGGATGATGCGCGCGAGCAGCGACAATGTCTCGTCGGAAATAATGCGCCGCTTGCGGTGCCGGCGCTTGGGCCACGGGTCGGGATACAGGATGAACGCCTGCCCGATGCTGGCCGCGGGCAGGCGCGCCAGCACCGGGATCGCGTCCGCGTCGTGCAGGCGGACGTTGTCGATGCCCTCGTCCGCGACGCGCCCAAGCAGCTTCGCCATGCCGTTGATGAAGGGTTCGAAGCCGATGATGCCCTTGCCGCGATCCGCCAGCGCCCGGGCGATCAGGTGTTCACCGCCGCCGAAGCCGATTTCGATCCAGACGTCATCCACCGGCCGCCCGAAAAGGCCATTCGGCGTGAGCGGCCCGGCCTCGGGCAGACGCAGGCGCGGCAGCAGGTCGCTGATGAGATCGGCCTGTCGGTCGCGCAGGCGTTTGCCCTTACGGCGCCCGAAGAAGGCGCCGCGCAGGGAATCGGCTGCCGCATCGGCATCCGCCGGTGCGGACGGCGTGTCCGGAACCGTCATCGCCTGCCGTCAGCCGAGGATCGAGCGCAGCGCGTCCACGAGATCGGTGCGCTCCCACGAGAAGCCGCCATCCGCCTCGGGTGGGCGGCCGAAGTGGCCGTAGGACGAGGTGCGGGCATAGATCGGACGGTTGAGCGACAGATGCTGGCGAATGCCGCGCGGCGACAGGTCGAGCACCTCAAGCAGCGCGCTTTCGAGCTTCGCCTCGTCCACCCGTGCCGTGCCGTGCAGATCGACATAGAGTGCGAGCGGCTGCGCCACGCCGATGGCATAGGCGATCTGGATAGTGGCGCGGTCCGCCAGATCGGCCGCGACGACGTTTTTCGCCAGATAACGCGCCGCGTAGGCGGCCGAACGGTCGACCTTGGTCGGGTCCTTGCCGGAGAAGGCGCCGCCGCCGTGCGGGGCCGCACCGCCGTAGGTGTCCACGATGATCTTGCGGCCGGTCAGGCCCGCGTCGCCGTCCGGCCCGCCGATGACGAACTTGCCCGTCGGGTTGACGTGCCAGACGGTCTTCGCATCGATCCAGCCTTCGGGCAGCGCCTCGCGCACGTAGGGCTCGACAATGGCGCGCACGTCGTTCGAGTTCAGCGTCGGGTCGAGATGCTGGGTCGACACGACAATCTGCGTCACGCCGACCGGCTTGCCGTTTTCGTAGCGCACCGTCACCTGGCTCTTGGCGTCCGGGCCGAGCGTGCCCGATTCGCCGCTGCGGCGCGCTTCCGACAGGCGCTTCAGGATGCGGTGGGCATAATAGATGGGGGCTGGCATCAGCTCCGGCGTCTCGCGCACGGCGTAGCCGAACATAATCCCCTGGTCACCGGCGCCTTCGTCCTTGTTGCCGGCGGCGTCTACGCCCTGCGCGATATCGCCGGACTGCGCATGCAGCAGAACCTCGATATCCGCGTCGTGCCAGTGGAAGCCCTCCTGCTCGTAGCCGATGTCCTTGATGGCGAGGCGCGCGAGATGAGCGATGTAATCGGCGGTGATCGTCGCGGGGCCGCGCACCTCTCCCGCGATCACAACGCGGTTGGTGGTCGCCAGAGTCTCGCAGGCGACGCGCGCTTCCGGCTCGGCGGCAAGATAGGCATCGACGACGGTGTCGGAAATACGGTCGCACACCTTGTCGGGGTGACCCTCGGAAACCGATTCGCTGGTGAAGACGTAGTTCTGACGCGACACGATCCAATATCCCTGCTGTCAGCGGTTGGTGGACATGGGGCTACCATATCGGGCTACCGGAAGGCCGCGGAAACCGACACACGCGATCACCGGCCCAGGCTCCCTTAAAGACCCTGACTTTTGGCAGTATGTGACGGTTCGGTCAAGACGGGATATCGAACTCGTTCTCTAAAAAGAACGACAGGACACAAAAAAACCACCAGCCTCCTCGGCTAGCGGGGCAGGGTCGGCTGGCAGGCGATGGATTCCACGAGTTCGATGATTCGGCGGCGCACGTTCTGATCCGGTATGCGCAGGAAGGCGCGAATCAGTTGCAGCCCCTCCTCGGTCGAGATGACCTCCGGCATGTAGGGAGCTGTCGCCCGTTCGGTGAAGCCGGGAACCGTCGTCGCCAATTCCTGCAGGCCCTCGAAGAAGAATGCGGCCGGCACGCCTAGCACGGCGCCGATCTGCTGCAGGCGGCTTGCGCTGATGCGGTTCGTGCCTTTCTCGTATTTCTGGACCTGCTGGAAGGTTACCCCGAGCGCGTTGCCGAGCTTTTCCTGGCTGATACCCAGTTCCTGACGGCGTGCCTTGACCCGGCTTCCGACATGTTTGTCGATCTTGTTCGCGGTGGTTGTCACGTGTGCCTCTCGAGGGGGACGCGAAGCGGTACGGCTCGGCATCACCCGGGCCGCGTCCGATGTTGTCTGCCTGTGCCGGGCCTCCCCGGAGAACGCATTTCTGGAAGCGGCGTCGCCACGCGCGAATGCAGACGCCTGCTCGTCTCCCGATGCCGGATGAGATCTGCTATGTCGTATGTGTCGCAATGTACAGCCGTCCTGTTCGACAATTAACACAACACCTCGGCATGCGTCCCGGCCTGTTATGAAAAATGCACATTGTGTTGATAATCTTCCGGAACCCGAAGCGTCGGCGAAGCGGTCACCGCCCCTTTCCGGGCGAAAAACCGGCTATACAAAAGCATATAATGACGCCCCAATAAAGGCCAGCGCCCCATATAGCGTAGAATACGGTATATATCGTTATGTCCAGTGGTTGCGGGAGTTCGGCGTCGATGATGCCGGCAACGCCGAGGGGTAGTTGCGCAGTGGCGCGGCCATAGGGATCAATCACGGCCGAGATACCGGTGTTGGCCGCGCGCACCATGGGCAGGCCCTGCTCGATGGCGCGCAGGCGCGCCTGCGCGAAGTGCTGGTAGGGGCCCGGCGTCATGCCGAACCATGCATCGTTGGTGACGTTGAGCAAGAATCCTGCGCGGCCGGGCGCGGGCAAGGTCGCTTCCTCCGGAAAGATCGCCTCGTAGCAGATGAGCGGGGAAGCCGGCGGCAGGCCCGGCACATTCAGCGCGGCGCGTCCGTTTCCGGCCTCGAAACCGCCGGGGGTGTGCACGAATTGCCGTATACCCACGCGGCGCAGCAGATCGTCGAACGGGAGATACTCGCCGAACGGCACCAGATGCACCTTGTCGTAGGTGGCGAGCGAGCGACCGTCGCTGTCGAATACGCGGATCGAATTGAAGTAGCGGTAGCTCTGCTCGCCGGGCAGTGGCATGTCCGCGCGCGCCGCCCCCGTGATCAGGACGGTGCCGTCAGGCAGCATGCGGGTAATATCGTCGAGCGCCTCGGGTGTGTAGTCGATCAGGAACGGAAACGCCGATTCCGGCCAGATCAGGTGGGTGACGTCGGCGAGCCGCTCGCCGCCCGCGCCCTCCTGTCCGCTGATGGCGGCATAGCGGGCGATCGCGCCCGCGCGGAAAGCGGGGTCGGCGCGTTCCGCCTCGGCGATGTTGGGCTGCATGATGCGCAAGCGGATGTCCGCATGCACGGGCACCGGCCCGGCGGGGATGCGCCACCAGCCGAAGGCTGCCACCAGCGCCAGCACCGCCGCACCTGCCGCCGGCATCGCGAACCGTGCGGCCTTGCTGCCGGCATCCGCGAGCGTCGCGGGTGCGGTGTGGATGAACAGCACCAGGGCCGTCAGCCAGTGCAGGCCGCCGAGCGCCGCTGCCTGTGCCAGCACGTCGCCCTGCCCGAAAGCCATGCCCCAGGCATTCCACGGAAAGCCGGTGAGAACCGTGGCGCGTAGCCACTCCGACAATGCGAGCGCCGCCGCGAAGAGCGGAACGCGCCGCCAGCCTGAACGCCAGAACCACCCTGCAAGGCCGAAGCCGAAAGCCGGAAACAGCGCAAGCCCCGCCGGCAGGCCGACGACGCCGAGAGGCAGCGCCCAAAGGAATTCGTCGGCATCGACGAGGAAGGCGGAACCGAGCCACCATAGGCCGGCCAGAAAGAAGCCGAAGCCGAACCACCAGCCGAGCGCCGCCGCCGCGCGGGCCCGCCGCCACGGCCCGCCGGCACGCTCCGCTGCCCCGTCCACCAGCCAGACCGCGAGCGGGAAAGAGACGAACAGCACCGGCCACAGGCCGAACGGCGGCATGGCGAGCGCACCGAGCGCTCCGCCTGTGAAAGACAGCGCCGCGCGCCATCGTGTCGATACGCCGCGCACGCGGGCGGCAAGCCACGCCGGTCCGAATCCTGCCGGCCCGGACTTCGCCTGCTCCCCCGGCGGGGATCGGCGCGCTTCAGGAATGGTCAAGTTCAAGCATCCGGTGGCACGTCGGACCCGGCATGTCGCTGCTGGCCACCGTTGCCTTCCGGTGCGACGACAGGCGGCAGCTTGCCCTCGTGCCGGTCGCTGCGGGTAAGGTCGAAGACGGCGGCCGGCTCATGGTCCCGCCGCGCGGTAAGCGCCGCGTCGCCGTCCGCCGCGGTTCGGCCCTCGATCGACAGACGCAGGCGCTTGAGACGGCGGGAATCAGCGTCCAGAATATCGAACACGAGGCCGTAGGGGCCGGGGATGCGCTCGCCCACGTCCGGCACCCGCCCGGCCAGCGTCACGATGAGGCCGCCGATGGTGTCGACCTCCTCCGCCACCTCGATGGCGTCGAGGTCGATGCCGATGGCCCGCGACACCTCGTCCAGATCGGCGCGCGCGTCGATGATGAAGACGCCGGGACCCGCTTCCGTGATCTCGGGGGCCTCCTCCTCGTCGTGCTCGTCCTCGATGTCGCCGACGATCATCTCCATGATGTCTTCCATCGAGACGAGCCCGTCGGTGCCGCCGTATTCGTCGATGACGAGCGCCATGTGGGTGCGGGTCGCCTGCATCTTCACCAGCAGGTCCATGACCGGCATGGAGGGCGGCACGTAGAGCACCGGCCGCAGGATGGCCGCGGCGGAAAGCGGCGCCGTCAGATCGACCACGAGCCTGTCCGGTGTCGCTTCCTCGCCGGCGGGCGCGGCGGCGCCGATGCCGATCTCGGCGATGTAGTCGAGGAAATCGCGAATGTGCACCATGCCGCGCGGATCGTCGAGCGATTCGCCGTAGACCGGGAGGCGTGAGTGTCCCGCGTCGCGGAACGCGCGGATGACTTCCGCGGGTGTGATGTCGGCCTGGATCGCGATGACGTCGGCGCGCGGCACCATGGCGTCGACGACACGCAATCCGCTGACATCGAGAACATTCTGCAGCAGGGAGCGTTCCTGCGGGGTGAAGTCGCTTGCCGCCGAGTCTTCCTCCAGCGCCTCCTCCAGCGTCTCACGCACGGAAGTGTCGTTGCGCAGGCCAAGGCCGGTCAGGAGCCGGTCGATCCAACTGTCGCCCTCGCGACCAGCTTCGCGACCCGGATCGCGATTTGGCCCCGGTTCCTCGGATCGTGACGGCGAACTTCGATCGTCGCTCATGGTATTTTCAGGTCTCCAGTTCCAGAGCGTCTTCCGATCGGATGGCTCCATCCGATCGATGAGGGTTCGCTCATAACAAATCAAGGTCGGCATAGGGATCGGCTATGCCAAGGTCCGCAAGCGCGGCGATCTCCAGCGCTTCCATTTCCTCCGCCTCCGCGTCGGTCTCGTGGTCGAAGCCGAGCAGGTGGAGCGTGCCGTGTATGATGAGATGCGTCGTATGGTCGGCGAGCGTCTTGTTGTCGTCTTGCGCCTCGCGCGCTACCGTCTCAAAGGCGAGCACGATGTCCCCTATATGGGGAGCGTCCGCCAGTTCATCGGGATCTGCGGCGGGAAAGGACAGCACATTCGTGGGCTTGTCGAGGCCGCGCCACTGCGCATTGAGCTGGCGCACCGCCTCGTCGTCGGCCAGGGCGACGCTCAATTCCGCCCCCTCGCGCAGGGGCACGCCGGCTCTCGCCAGCGCCGCGCCGACGGCGCGTTGCGCCAGCGCGGCCACCCGTTCCTTTGTCGGCGCCAGCACCGACCATGCCTTCGACTGCACCACCACGTCAACCGACACGGCGCCTGTCGTGCCACTCACCATGCTGAGGAGTCCCCGCGCTTGATCGCCTGCGTCCCGGCCAGGCGCGCACTTTCTTCATCATACGCATGCACGATACGTCTGACCAGCGGATGACGCACGACGTCCACGTCGCGGAACCGGACGTGGCCGATGCCCTCCACGCCCTCAAGCACCCGCACCGCCTCCACGAGGCCGGACTTCTGCCCCGGCGGCAGGTCGATCTGCGACGGGTCGCCGGTGATGATCATGCGCGATCCCTCGCCGAGGCGCGTCAGAAACATCTTCATCTGCATGGAAGTCGTGTTCTGCGCCTCGTCGAGCAGCACCACCGCGTTGGTGAGCGTGCGCCCGCGCATGAAGGCGAGCGGCGCGATCTCGATGACGCCGGTGGCGAGGCCGCGCTCCACGTGGCGGGCCTCCATGAAGTCGTAAAGCGCGTCGTAAACCGGGCGCAGGTAGGGATCGACCTTCTCCTTCACGTCGCCGGGCAGGAAGCCGAGCCGCTCGCCCGCCTCCACGGCCGGGCGCGACAGCACCAGCCGCTCCACGACGCCCTGTTCCATGAGCTGCACCGCGTGGCCAACCGCAAGCCAGGTCTTGCCGGTGCCGGCCGGTCCCTCCGCGAAGACCATCTCGTGGCGGCGCAGCACGCGCAGATAGGCGTCCTGCGTCACGTTGCGCGCCTTCACGGAGCCGCGCTTGCGGGTCGTGATCTGCTCGAAGGTGGCGCGGCCGGGCGCGGCGCGCTCGGCGGGCCGGAAATCGTCGCTCACGGGAAACAGCGAGCCCTGCAGTGTGCTTTCCTCGATGGCGCCGTCGACCTCGCCCGTGGTGATGGTCGTGCCCTCGCGCACCTGCTCGTAAAGGCTTTCCAGCACGTGGCGGGCCTGCTCGGCCACCGTGGGCGGCCCCTTGATGACGACATGGTTGCCGTTGGCGGTGATCTGCAGTCCGAGCTTGCGCTCGATATGGGCGAGATTCTGATCGTAGAGGCCGAATACGAGGCTCGCGAGACGGTTATCGTCGAAAGTCAGCGAGAGGTCGGTGTCCGGGGCTTGTTCTGCATTCATCAGCGATGATCGTATCTTTTCGGGAAATGGGGGCGGGAGAGTATGGCGTCCTCGTTGCGGGCGTTGCTGCAGTCCGTTGGCTCTCACGCGCATGTCTCCCTGGTGGTCAGGCTGGATCGCTCATGATGAAACACTCATGTCGGAACGCTCACTCAATTCCTCAACGCTCATGCTGCATTCGCGCCCACGGCGCGGACGATGGTTCCGCTCGCGCCCGCTTGGCCGGCGCGGCGGCCGAACAGGCTGTTCGGGCCGGTCTCCGTGATCTCGACGGCCACGATATCGCCGATCGCAACCTCGCCGTCGTCGAACTGGACCGCCTGCAGATAAGGCGACTTGCCCGCCATCTGGCCCGCGTGGCGACCCTTGCGCTCCACCAGCACGTCGAACGTCCGGCCGACTGCCGCGCGGTTGAATTTCTGCCGGTCCTCCTCCAGCGCGTCCTGCAGGGCGGCGAGGCGCGCGCTTTTCACGTCCTCCGGCACCTGTTCGACCATTTCGGCGGCCGGCGTGCCGGGGCGGGGGCTATACTTGAACGAGAAGGCGCTCGCGAAACCCGTTTCTCGCACCAGCCGCAACGTGTCCTCGAAATCCGCGTCCGTCTCGCCGGGGAAGCCGACGATGAAGTCCGACGAGAGGGCGATGTCGGGGCGCGCCGCGCGCGTGCGGTCGATGATGCGCCGGTAGTCGTCGCGCGTGTGCCTGCGGTTCATGCCGGCCAGGATGCGGTCGGAACCCGACTGCACCGGCAAGTGCAGGTAGGGCATCAGCGCCTGCAGGTCGCGGTGGGCGGCGATCAGGTCGTCGTCCATGTCGCGCGGGTGGCTCGTGGTGTAGCGCAGCCGCGCGATTCCCGGCACATCGGCCAGGCGGTGCAGGAGCCGCCCGAGCGACCACGTCCGCCCGTCCGGCCCCTCGCCGTGATAGGCGTTGACGTTCTGCCCGATGACCGTGAACTCGCGCACGCCCGCCGCGGCGAGCCGCTCCGCCTCCGCGAGGATCTTGGCGGCGGGGCGTGAGATTTCCGCGCCGCGCGTGTAGGGCACCACGCAGAAGGTGCAGAACTTGTCGCAGCCTTCCTGGATGGTCAGGAACGCCGAGACGCCGCGCGCGCGGATTTTCTGGGGCGAGGGCGCGGGCAGGTGGTCGAACTTGTCCTCGACCGGGAATTCCGTATCCACCACGCGCTCGCGCTTCGCCTTAGCCAGCAGCGCGGGCAGGTTGTGGTAGCTCTGCGGGCCGACGACGAGATCGACCGCGGGCGCACGACGAAGGATCTCGCCGCCCTCCGCCTGCGCCACGCAGCCGGCGACGACGATGGTGGGCGCGCGCCCCTCGGCCGCCGTCCGCTCGTCCTTCATGACGCGCAGGCGGCCGAGTTCGGAATAGACCTTCTCGGCAGCTTTCTCACGGATGTGGCATGTGTTGAGGACGATGAGGTCGGCGTCTTCGGCGCTGTTCGTCTCGATGAAGCCTTCGGGTGCGAGCACGTCCGCCATGCGTTCGGCATCGTACGCGTTCATCTGGCAGCCGTAGGATTTGACGTATACTTTTTTCTTCACGTTCCAGCTTTGCAATGCGTTTCGCGGATAACCGGCAGGCTGCACTGTACACGATGTTGTGTCATACGATAAGCATTCGTTTGCTCATTCTGCATGACAGCAAGGTGCGGGATCGGCGGGCGCTGCAGCTTTGCACAGCATTTTCCGCCCGCCGCCCGCCGTGTTACACCGTCACCTGCGTGCCGACCTCGACGACGCGGCCGGTCGGAATCTGGAAGAAGTCCGTGGCGTCGGAGGCGTTGCGGGCGAGCGAGATGAACAGGTGATCCTGCCACAGCGGCATGCCGGATTTCGCCGCCGGCCGGATGGAGCGGCGCGACAGGAAGAACGACGTCGACATGATGTCGAACTTGAAGCCGAGCTTGCGCAGGATGGAAAGGCCCTTCGGGATGTTGGGCGATTCCATGTAGCCGAAACGCATGGTCACCTGCCAGAAGCTGTCGGCGAGCGGCTCCAGCGTCACCCGCTCGTTGTCGGAGAGGCGCGGCGTGTCGTCCGTGGTGATGGTGAGGATGACGTTCTTCTCGTGCAGCACCTTGTTGTGCTTCAGGTTGTGCAGCAGCGCCGAGGGCGCGGTCTCCGGGTCGCTCGTCAGGAACACCGCCATGCCGCGCACGCGGTGCGGCGGGTTGGTCCTGAGCATCTCGACGAGGTCGCGCAGCGGCACGTCCGTCTTGCGCGTCTTGGCGAACAGGATGCCGGTGCCCTTGCGCCACGTCGACATGATAACGACGAGGAAGATCGCCAGCACCACCGGCACCCAGCCGCCCGACACCAGCTTGCCGAGGTTGGCGGCAAGGAACGCCGCATCGATGACCACGAAGGGCAGCAGCAGCGCCAGCGCCGCCGCGAGCCCCCATTTCCAGCCCTTCCAGACCACGAGGATGGCGAGCAGCCCGTCCATCAGCATGGCGCCGAACACCGAGATGCCGTAGGCGTGGGAGAGGGCGCTCGACGTCTGGAACGCCACCACCAGCACAAGCACGCCTACGAGCAGCAGCCGGTTGACTTTCGGCATGTAGATCTGCCCCGCGTGCTCCGCCGAGGTGAAGCGAACCTCCATGCGCGGCAGCAGGCCGAGCTGGATGGCCTGGCGTGTGAGCGAAAAGGCGCCCGTGATGCCGGCCTGCGAGGCGACGATGGTCGCGAGCGTCGCCAGCACGATGTAGGGCAGCAGCGCCCATTCCGGCACCAGCCGGTAGAAGGGATTGTCGATCGCCTCCGGGTGCGCCAGCAGCATCGCCCCCTGCCCGAGGTAGTTGAGCGCCAGCGCGGGAAAGACGAAGTAGAGCCACGCGACGCTGATCGGCTTGCGGCCGAAATGGCCGAGATCGGCATAGAGCGCCTCCGCCCCCGTCGCCGCCAGGCAGACGCCGCCGAGCACCGCGACCGCGATGCCGGGATGCTGGTAGAGGAAGCGGACGCCGAAATAGGGGTTGAAGGCGGCGAACACCGCCGGATCGTCGAAGAGATGCAGCAGTCCGACAAGGCCGATGGCGGAAAACCACAAGATCATCACCGGCCCGAACAGCGTCGCCACCCGCGCGGTGCCGTAGCGCTGCGAGATGAACAGGCCGAACAGGACCGCGATGGTGATCGGCACCACGTAGTCGTCGAGGGCGGGCGTCGCCAGCTTGACACCCTCCACGGCGGACAGCACGGACATGGCGGGGGAAATGATGGAGTCGCCGTAGAACAGCGCCGCCCCCAGCATGCCGATGAGCAGGATGGAGGGGCGCCCCTTGCCCAGCACGCGCTGTGCAAGCGCCACGAGCGTCAGCGTGCCGCCCTCGCCCTTGTTGTCGGCCCGCAGCAGGATGAGCACATACTTGCAGGTCACGACCAGGATGAGCGTCCACAGGATCAGCGAGAGCACGCCCACGACCGAGGAGCGCAGCAGCGGCCCGCCGGCGGAAGCCGCGAGCACGGATTCGCGCAGCGCATAGAGCGGGCTGGTGCCGATGTCCCCGAACACGACGCCGATGGCGCCGATGACCAGCACATGCAGCTGCTGCGCCGACGGTGCCGCGTTTTCCGCCCGCTCCGTCTCGCTGTCGTTGCGGTCCTGTGCGGCTGCCGCCGGGGATACACCCTTGCCTTCCGTCATGAAATACTTTCTGTCGTGATGCCGGCGGCTCCGGTCTCCGACCAGCGCCGCTTGGGCTTCGCTCAAACGTCGTGCGGGTTTCACATTGGCCGGGAGTCAAGCTCGTCGGCCCTTCGTGTGGAACCCGGTTTGCCTGCGCGGCCGGGCCGCAGTCCACCCTGAACGGGCGGCACGCTCATATCATAGGGGCTTCTTCATGCCAAACGGATGTCTGGCAGCGGCGCATGCGGCATCGGTACTGCATCCGGCGCGCATCCGTCGCCGTCATGCAGCGGCATTCAATCCGTCACAATGCGATAAATGACGTCATTATATGCAGCCCGATAGAGTAGTATATCTCATGGCGATAGTTCATCTTTTTGACCGCCTGTAATCTGGTGGCGTGCGCCCGCGCATTGCGAATACTGCGGCGAAGGAGTAGAGCATGCGGGGCCGGCGGGATGGTTTCCGATGAAACAGGCCCGCCGGCGCAGACGTGAAGCAAGGATTTCCGCATGACAGCCCGCATTCCGGCGCCCGTTGCATCGTCCCCCGCCTCCGTGCATGCGCACTACGAGGCACTGGTGACGTCGGGAGCCATCGAGCGTGATCCGGCGCAGGAGCGGCTCGTGGCGCGGCTGGATGCGGTGATCGCGGCGCTCGTCGCCGCTCCCCCTCCCGTCAGGACCGGCCGTTTCGCCCGGTTCTTCGGTGGCGGGCGCGAGAACAGGCAGCCGGCCGTGCGCGGCCTCTACGTCTGGGGATCGGTGGGACGCGGCAAGACGATGCTGATGGACCTGTTCATGCAGGCGGCCCCGGTCGCGCGCAAGCGCCGCGCCCATTTTCACGACTTCCTTGCCGACGTCCACGAGCGCATCTTCCGCTTCCGCCAGCGCATCAAGGACGGGAAGGAGAAGGACACCGACCCCATTCCCCATGTCGGCGCGGAACTCGCAGCCGAGGCGACGCTGCTGTGCTTCGACGAGTTCACCGTCACTGACATCGCCGACGCCATGATCCTGGGGCGCCTGTTCGCGAGCCTGTTCGAGAACGGCGTCACCATCGTCGCCACCTCGAACGTGGTGCCGGACCGGCTCTACGAGGGCGGCCTCAACCGGGCGCTGTTCCTGCCGTTCATCGCGCTGCTGAAGGAGCGCATGGACGTGATCGAGCTGTCCTCGCGCACCGACTACCGGCTGGAAAAGCTCAGCGGGGCCGATGTCTACCACACGCCCAACGGCGCCTCCGCGCGTGCCGCGCTGGACGACGCCTTCCGCCGCCTCGCCGGCACGGCGGAGGCCGGGCCGCTCGTGCTCAGCGTCAAGGGGCATGCGCTGAAAGTGCCCGTCGCGGCGGGCGGCGTGGCGCGCTTTTCCTTCGCCGACCTCTGCGCGACGGCGCTCGGCGCATCGGACTACATTTATCTCGCCCGGCATTTCCATTCCATCGTGCTCGACGACATCCCGGTGATGACTGCGGAGCGGCGCAACGAGGCGAAGCGCTTCATCACGCTGATCGACGCGCTCTACGACCGGCACGTGAAGCTCGTCGCTTCCGCAGAGGCGGAGGCGGACAAGCTCTATGTCGCGGAGGAGGGGCGGGAGGCGTTCGAGTTCGACCGCACGGTCTCGCGCCTCATCGAGATGCGTTCGGAGGATTATCTGGCGCTGCCGCACGGGCGCGGCGATTCGCTGGCGTCGGGCGAGAGCACGGGCCTCGTCGAGACATGAGTCCGCTGCGCCGGATGCAGGAGCCGGTGCCCGAGCGGGTCGACGTGCGTCTGGTGGCCATCGCCGCGGAACACGTACGGCAGGTGGGCGCGCGCCGCGTGACGGTGGTCGGCATCGCCGAGGAAGCCGGCATGACGCACGCCAACGTCTATCGCTATTTCCCCTCGAAGGAGGCGCTGATCGATGCCGTGGTGGCGGATGCGCTGAAGCCCGTCGAGCTGATGATGGCGGACATTGCCGGCGCGCCGGATCCGGCCGATGACAAACTCGAACGTTTGACACTGGCGCTCGCGCACGCCTACCGCGACCTCGCCGCGAACGACCGGGCGATCTTCGAGCTTTACGCGGACATCGCCAACGCCAACCGTTCCGTGGCGCGGCGGCACCGGGGGCGGGTGTTCATGTTCGTGGAGCGGGTGGTGGACGAAGGTGCGGCCATCGGCGTGTTCCACTTGCGCGACCGCGAGACGGCGCTGTCGTTCCTGACCGACATGCTGTTCCGCTTCTCGCACCCTTCGGCCATCCTGCTCGATGCCGGGCGGCCGAAGGAAGTGATGGAGAGGCGCTTCTCGGTGCTGATTGGCGTGGCGCTGCGGGCTCTTGTCGGCGGCTTCGTATGAGCCTATGGGTATGATGCTGCGAGAAAGTTACAGAATTCCGGATCTGAAACACGATGGTTTTCACCGAAACCGGTTGCGACGGCTCCGTCATGATCTTCCTCAACGTATTGAAGGTGCAGGAAGATTATCCATGCCCCCGCGGCCGGCGCGCGCATCGGCGCGCGCGGCGGCTGCCTCCACCCCCCGGCATGCGGCTTGAAGGCTTGCACGCTTTGAGTCAAGTAGACGGCGCAAACGGGGTTTTTCATCCCTCCAGTTCAAG
This sequence comes from Pseudochelatococcus lubricantis, assembly GCF_042432495.1. Classification (NCBI taxonomy): domain Bacteria; kingdom Pseudomonadati; phylum Pseudomonadota; class Alphaproteobacteria; order Hyphomicrobiales; family Chelatococcaceae; genus Pseudochelatococcus; species Pseudochelatococcus lubricantis. The sequence continues at coordinate 394,920 of NZ_JBHLXC010000001.1, forward strand.
GATCGGTTTCCATGGCCCGCAAGAAGATCGCTTTGATCGGCTCCGGACAGATCGGCGGCACGCTCGCTCATCTCGCCGGTTTGAAGGAACTCGGTGACGTCGTTCTGTTCGACATTGCCGAAGGCATCCCCCAGGGCAAGGCCCTCGACATCGCCGAATCGGCCCCGGTCGACGGCTTTGACGCGGCCTTCAAGGGCGCCAATTCCTATGCGGATATCGCGGGCGCCGATGTCATCATCGTCACCGCCGGGGTGCCGCGCAAGCCTGGCATGAGCCGCGACGACCTGCTCGGCATCAACCTCAAGGTGATGGAGTCGGTGGGGCAGGGCATCCGCGAGAACGCGCCGGACGCCTTCGTGATCTGCATCACGAACCCGCTGGACGCCGCCGTGTGGGCGCTGCAGAAGGCCTCGGGCCTTCCGGCCAACAAGATCGTCGGCATGGCTGGCGTGCTCGACTCCGCCCGCTTCCGCCACTTCCTCGCCGACGAGTTCAAGGTGTCGGTGAAGGACGTCACGGCCTTCGTGCTCGGTGGCCACGGCGACGACATGGTGCCGCTGACGCGCTATTCCACCGTCGCGGGCGTCCCGCTGCCGGACCTCGTCAACATCGGCTGGACCACGCAGGAGCGGCTTGACGCCATCGTCGAGCGTACCCGCAAGGGCGGCGGCGAGATCGTCAACCTGCTCAAGACCGGTTCTGCTTTCTATGCGCCGGCCGCGTCCGCCATCGCCATGGCCGAGAGCTACCTCAAGGACCAGAAGCGCGTGCTGCCCGCCGCGGCTTATCTCTCCGGCCAGTACGGCGAGAACGGCCTGTTCGTCGGCGTGCCGGTGGTGATCGGTGAGAACGGCGTCGAGCGCATCATCGAGATCGCCCTGTCGGCGGACGAGAAGGCTGCGTTCGACAAGTCGGTGCAGTCTGTCAAGGGGCTGATCGAGGCGTCGAAGACCATCAACCCGGCGCTTGCTGGCTGATCATCGGACGGCGGCTCGGGGAGGGCCGCCGTTTCGCCATCCCGGCGTCTTCGGATCGTGCCATGTTTCATGGTGCGATCGCGCGGGACGACACGGCGGCAAGAAGACACGGCAGGTTGCAGGCGTCAGCAGGCACCCGGGCCACCAGCTATCCGAGCCATGAAGATCCAAGCCACAAGATCTTAGCCACCTGGGACGACGATATGAACATTCACGAATATCAGGCCAAGGCCGTCTTGAAGGAATTCGGGGTGCCGGTTTCGCGCGGAAAGGCGATCTTTTCCGCGGACGAGGCCGCTGCCGCAGCGCGGGAACTCGGCGGACCCCTGTGGGTCGTCAAGTCCCAGATCCACGCCGGCGGCCGTGGCAAGGGCAAGTTCAAGGAGCCCGCGGCCGGCGAGAAGGGCGGCGTGCGCCTTGCCCGTTCCGTCGAGGAGGTGGAGGAATTCGCCCGCCAGATCCTCGGCCACACGCTGGTGACGGAGCAGACGGGCCCCGCCGGCAAGCAGGTGAACCGCCTCTACATCGAGGACGGCTCCGACATTGCCAAGGAATTCTATCTCTCCGCGCTGGTGGACCGCGCCACGAGCCGCATCGCCTTCGTCGTCTCGACGGAAGGCGGCGTGAACATCGAGGAAGTGGCGCACAACACGCCCGAGAAGATCGTCACCTTCTCCATCGACCCCGCCACCGGCGTGCAGCCGTTCCATGGCCGCAAGGTCGCCAAGGCACTCGGCCTTTCGGCTGAGCTCGCCAAGCAGGCGGGCAAGCTGGTCGAGAGCCTCTATGACGCTTTCGTCGACAAGGACATCAGCCTGCTGGAGATCAACCCGCTGATCGTCACGAAGGATGATCGGCTCGTTGCGCTCGACGCCAAGGTGTCGTTCGATTCGAACGCTCTCTACCGGCATGCAGACATCGTCGAGCTGCGCGACACCACGGAAGAGGACGCCAAGGAGATCGAGGCGTCGAAGTACGACCTCGCCTACATCGCGCTCGATGGCAACATCGGCTGCATGGTCAACGGCGCGGGCCTCGCCATGGCGACGCTCGACATCATCAAGCTCTACGGCGAGGAGCCGGCGAACTTCCTCGACGTCGGCGGCGGCGCCTCGAAGGAAAAGGTGACGGCGGCGTTCAAGATCATCACCTCCGATCCGAACGTGAAGGGCATCCTGGTCAACATCTTCGGCGGCATCATGAAGTGCGACGTCATCGCGGAAGGCGTCATCGCCGCCGTGAAGGAAGTCGGCCTGTCCGTTCCGCTCGTCGTGCGCCTCGAAGGCACGAACGTCGAACTCGGCAAGCAGATCATCAGAGAATCGGGCCTGAACGTCGTCCCCGCCGACGACCTCGATGACGCAGCCCAGAAAATCGTCAATGCCGTCAAGGGAGCAGCCTGATGTCCGTTCTGATCGACAAATCGACGAAAATCATTACCCAGGGTTTCACGGGCAAGAACGGCACGTTCCACTCCGAACAGGCGCTCGCCTACGGCGCGCAGGTCGTCGGCGGCACGTCGCCGGGCAAGGGCGGCTCCAAGCATCTCGGCCTTCCGGTGTTCGACACGGTCGCCGAGGCGCGCGAGGCGACGGGTGCCGACGCTTCCGTCATCTATGTCCCGCCGGCAGGCGCGGCCGACGCCATCCTTGAGGCGATCGACGCCGAAATCCCGCTCATCGTCGCCATCACCGAGGGCATTCCGGTGCTCGACATGGTGAAGGTGAGGCGCGCGCTCGACGGCTCCAAGTCGCGCCTCATCGGCCCCAACTGTCCCGGCGTGGTGACTGCGGGCGAATCGAAGATCGGCATCATGCCGGCTAATATCTTCTCGGTGGGGTCGGTCGGCATCGTGTCGCGTTCCGGCACGCTGACCTACGAGGCGGTGTTCCAGACGACGCAGGAAGGCCTTGGCCAGACGACGGCGGTCGGCATCGGCGGCGACCCGGTGAAGGGCACCGAGTTCATCGACGTGCTGGAGCTGTTCCTTGCGGACGACAAGACCGAGTCGATCATCCTGATCGGTGAGATCGGCGGCTCGGCCGAGGAAGAGGCGGCGCAGTTCCTGAAGGATGAGGCGAAGCGCGGACGCAAGAAGCCGACCGTCGGCTTCATCGCCGGCCGCACGGCGCCTCCCGGCCGCCGCATGGGCCACGCAGGCGCGATCATCTCCGGCGGCAAGGGCGGCGCGGAAGACAAGATCGCGGCGCTGGAAGAGGCGGGCATCCGCGTCTCGCCGTCGCCGGCGCGTCTCGGCAAGACGCTGGTCGAGGTGCTCAAGGGCTGATGGCGCGGCGGACCGGCGCCTGCCGCCGATCCGCCACCTTCCGGTCGTATTCGGATGGCAAGGACAGCCGTCCCCAGAACAATCATCCCGTCACCGCCTCCGGACGGTGATGGGTTTCGGGCCGCAAGGCCCGCTCGCCCGGACGGGTCCGGGTTCCGGCAGGATGATAAGGGTCATGGCACGGCAGGATGTGAACGACGCATTTGCTCAAACCTCATTTCTCTACGGCGGAAACGGCGCCTATCTCGATGAGCTGTACGCCCGCTACGAGCAGGACCCTAAGTCGGTGGATGCCGGCTGGCAGGCGTTCTTCGCCGGCTTGAGCGAGGACAAGGCGCTCGTCGAGAAGAATGCGCAGGGCGCGTCGTGGCAGCGGCCCAACTGGCCGGTTCCCGCCAACGGCGAACTCGTCTCGGCGCTGGACAGCGACTGGTCCGGCATCGAGAAGGCCGTGGGCGACAAGATCAAGCAGAAAGCCCAGAAGGGCGGCGTCGAGCTGTCGCCGGAGGCCGTGCAGCAGGCGGCGCGCGACAGCGTGCGCGCCATCATGATGATTCGCGCCTACCGCATGCGCGGCCACCTGCACGCCGATCTCGACCCGCTGCACCTCAGCCCGCCGCGCGATCACGAGGAACTGCACCCGTCGAGCTATGGCTTTGGGCCGGGCGACCTCGACCGCAAGATTTTCATCGACCACGTGCTCGGGCTTGAGTTCGCCACCGTCAACGAGATGCTGGCGATCCTGAAGCGCACCTATTGCCGGACGCTCGGCGTCGAGTTCATGCACATCTCCGATCCGGCGGAGAAGGCGTGGATTCAGGAGCGCATCGAGGGCCCGCACAAGGAAATCACCTTCACGCCGGAGGGCAAGCGCGCCATCCTCAACAAGCTGATCGAGGCCGAGGGCTTCGAGAAGTTTCTGGACCTGAGGTACACGGGCACGAAGCGCTTCGGTCTCGACGGCGGCGAGTCGCTTATTCCCGCGCTGGAGCAGATCATCAAGCGCGGCGGCAACCTGGGCGTGAAGGAAATCGTGCTCGGCATGGCCCACCGCGGCCGCCTCAACGTGCTGACGCAGGTGCTGGCCAAGCCGCACAGGGCGCTGTTCCACGAGTTCAAGGGCGGCTCCTTCGCGCCCGACGACGTGGAAGGCTCCGGCGACGTCAAGTATCACCTCGGCGCATCGAGCGATCGCGAGTTCGACGGCAACAAGGTCCATCTGTCGCTCGTCGCCAACCCGTCGCATCTGGAGATCGTCAATCCGGTGGTGCTCGGCAAGGCGCGCGCCAAGCAGGACCAGCTCGGCGACCGCGAGACGCGCACTTCCGTGATTCCGCTGCTGCTGCACGGCGACGCGGCCTTCGCCGGCCAGGGCGTCGTGGCGGAGTGCCTTGGCCTGTCCGGGCTCAAGGGGCATCGCACCGGCGGTTCCGTGCATGTCATCATCAACAACCAGATCGGCTTCACCACCAACCCGCGCAACTCGCGCTCCTCGCCCTATCCGTCGGATGTGGCGAAGATGGTGGAAGCGCCGGTGTTCCACGTCAACGGCGACGATCCGGAGGCGGTGGTGTTCGCCGCCAAGATCGCGACGGAGTTCCGCCAGCAGTTCCACAAGCCGGTCGTCGTGGATATGTTCTGCTATCGCCGCTTCGGCCACAACGAGGGCGACGAGCCGGCGTTCACGCAGCCGCTGATGTATCAGGCGATCCGCAACCACCCGAGCGTGCTCGAAATCTATACGAGCAAGCTGGTGGCGGAGGGCGTGGTGACGCAGGCGGAGGTCGAGGAGCGCCGCGCCGCCTGGCGCACCCACCTCGAAACCGAGCTTGAGGCCGGGCAGACCTACAAGCCCAACAAGGCGGACTGGCTGGACGGCAAGTGGGCGGGCCTGAAGGCGGTGCGCGAGGACGCGGACGACCCGCGGCGCGGGGCTACCGGCCTTCCGGAAGCCGAGCTGAAGCTGCTGGGCGAGAAGCTCACGTCGGTGCCGGCCGATTTCAACGTCCACCGCACCATCCAGCGCTTCCTCGACAACCGCCGCAAGGCAATCGAGACGGGCGAGGGCATCGACTGGGCGACCGGCGAGGCGCTGGCCTTCGCCTCGCTGCTGAAGGAAGGCAAGCCCGTGCGCCTGTCGGGGCAGGATGTCGAGCGCGGTACGTTCTCGCAGCGCCACTCCGTGCTGGTCGACCAGAAGGACGAACACCGCTACATCCCGCTCAACGCCATCTCGGAGAGCCAGGCCAAATTCGAGGTCATCAACTCGATGCTCTCGGAAGAGGCGGTGCTCGGCTTCGAATACGGCTATTCGCTGACGGAGCCGAACGCGCTTACCCTGTGGGAAGCGCAGTTCGGCGACTTCGCCAACGGCGCGCAGGTGGTGTTCGACCAGTTCATTTCGTCGGCGGAGCGCAAGTGGCTGCGCATGTCGGGCCTCGCGGTGCTGCTGCCGCACGGCTACGAGGGGCAGGGGCCGGAGCACTCGTCGGCGCGTCTGGAGCGCTATCTGCAGATGTGCGCCGAGGACAATATGCAGGTGGCCAACGTCACCACGCCGGCCAACTACTTCCACATTCTGCGCCGTCAGTTGCGGCGGGATTTCCGCAAGCCCCTCATCCTGATGACGCCGAAGTCGCTGCTGCGCCACAAGCGCGCGGTTTCCCGGCTGGAGGAGTTCACGGAGACCAGCTCGTTCCACCGTCTCATCCGCGACGACGCCGAGCGGCTCGCGAAGGAGAAGATCAAGCTGGTGAAGGACGACAAGATCCGCCGCGTCGTGCTCACCGCCGGCAAGGTCTACTACGATCTCTATGAGGAGCGCGAGAAGCGGGGCATCGACGACGTCTACCTGCTGCGTGTCGAACAGCTCTATCCGTTCCCGGTGAAGTCGTTGATCAATGAGCTGTCGCGCTTCCGCAACGCCGATCTCGTATGGTGCCAGGAAGAGCCCAAGAACATGGGGTCGTGGACCTTCGTCGAACCCTATCTGGAGTGGGCGCTGGGGCATTCGAGCATCAAGGCGAAGCGTCCGCGCTACGTGGGGCGTGCCGCCTCCGCCGCGACGGCGACCGGCATCATGTCGAAGCATCTCGCGCAGTTGCAGGCGTTCCTCGACGACGCCTTTTCCGTCTGATTTTCGATCCGGCCGGCGTCCGCCGGCCGGGCCTTCATCCTGTCAAATAACCGGCCGCAGGCCACAATGGACACAAGATCATGGCGACCGAAATCCGCGTGCCCACGCTGGGCGAATCCGTCACCGAAGCCACTGTCGGCCAATGGTTCAAGAAGGTGGGGGAGGCGGTCAAGGCTGACGAGCCTCTGGTTGAACTCGAAACGGACAAGGTGACGTTGGAGGTCAACGCGCCGGCGGACGGCGTCCTGACGGAAATCACCGTCAAGGAAGGCGAGACCGTGGGCGTCGGCGCCCTGCTCGGCACGTTCAACGAAGGCGGCGCGGGTTCAGCCGCCGCTCCGCGGCCCGCCGCGGCACCTGCTCCCGCACCGGTTGCTCCGGCGCCCGCCCCCGCTGCGCCTGCCGCTGCCGGCCTGGAGAACGGCCCGGCCGTCCAGCGCATCGCGGCGGAAACCGGCATCAGCCCGGCCGGCGTGCCCGGCACCGGCAAGGACGGCCGCGTAACCAAGGGCGATATCCTCGCCTTTGCGGCGGCGCCCGCCCAGGCTCCTGCGGCCGTGCCCGCACCGGTCGCGACGCCCCGCGCCCCTGCGGCGCCCGGCGACGAGGCGCGCGAGGAGCGCGTGCGCATGACCAAGCTGCGCCAGACCATCGCGCGCCGCCTCAAGGAAGCGCAGTCGAACGCGGCGATGCTGACCACGTTCAACGACGTGGACATGACCAACGTCATCGAGCTGCGCAACCAGTACAAGGATGCCTTCGAGAAGAAGCACGGCGTCAAGCTCGGCTTCATGGGCTTTTTCGTCAAGGCCGCGGTGCAGGCGCTCAAGGAGCTGCCGGCCGTCAACGCCGAACTCGACGGCACTGACCTGATCTACAAGAACTACTATCACATCGGCGTGGCGGTCGGCACCGACAAGGGCCTCGTCGTGCCGGTGGTGCGCGACGCCGACCAGTTGTCGGTGGCGGGTATCGAGCAGCAGATCGGCGATTTCGGTCGCCGCGCCCGTGATGGCCAGCTCAAGATCGAGGAGATGCAGGGCGGTACCTTCACCATCTCGAACGGTGGCGTGTACGGCTCACTGCTGTCGACGCCGATCCTGAACGCGCCCCAGTCGGCCATCCTCGGCATGCACCGCATCGATCAGCGCCCGGTCGTCTACAAGGGCCAGATCGTGGCGCGGCCGATCATGTTCCTCGCCCTGTCCTACGATCACCGCGTGATCGACGGCAAGGAGGCGGTGACCTTCCTCGTCCGCATCAAGGAAAACCTGCAGGATCCGGCGCGCCTCGTGCTCGACCTGTGATTTCGCACCGGCCTCCCGGCTGCGGCCGGGAGGCGCCTCCCGTTTCATGATTTGACATTGCCGGTTGCTCTCGTCCGCAAACGCGAACCGGCGCTCGACAGGCAGGAAGTCCCATGTCTTATGATCTCGTGGTTATCGGCACCGGCCCCGGCGGATATGTCGCCGCCATTCGCGCCGCGCAGCTCGGGCTGAAAACGGCGGTTGTCGAAAAGCGCAAGACGCACGGCGGCACCTGCCTCAATATCGGCTGCATTCCCTCCAAGGCGTTGCTGTTCGCTTCCGAGAAGTTCGAGGAAGCCGCGCATGCCTTCGGCGATTTCGGCATCAAGGTGAGCGCGCCCGAGATAGATGTCGCCAAGCTGCTGGCCTTCAAGCAGGAGGGCGTCGACGCCAACGTCAAGGGCATCGACTTCCTGTTCAAGAAGAACAAGATCGATACGTTCCACGGCACCGGCCGCATCCTGGCCGCCGGCAAGGTCGAGGTAACGGCGGAAGACGGCACGGTGCAGGTGGTCGAGGCCAAGACCATCCTGATCGCCACGGGCTCGGACGTCGCGCGGCTGCCGGGCATCGAGATCGACGAGAAGGTCGTTGTCTCGTCCACCGGCGCGCTCGCGCTCGACAAGGTGCCGGGCCGGCTCGTCGTCGTGGGTGCAGGCGTGATCGGGCTGGAACTCGGCTCCGTCTGGCGCCGGCTCGGCGCGGAGGTGACCGTGGTCGAGTTCCTCGACCGCATCATTCCGGGCAACGACGGCGAGGTGGCCAAGCAGTTCCAGCGCATCCTGGCCAAGCAGGGCTTCATCTTCAAGCTCGCGACCAAGGTGACGGGTGTCGAGAACACCGGCCTGGGCGCGAAGGTGACCGTGGAGCCGGTTGCGGGCGGCGAGGCTGAGGTGATCGAGGCCGATGTCGTGCTGGTGGCGACGGGCCGCGTGCCCTATACCACGGGTCTGGGGCTTGCCGAGATCGGCGTCGCGCTCGATGAGCGCGGTCGCGTTGTGGTGGACGATCACTACCGCACCAACGTGGCGGGCATTCTCGCCATCGGCGACGTCATCGCCGGGCCGATGCTGGCGCACAAGGCCGAGGAAGAGGGCATTGCCGCCGTCGAGCTGCTCGCCGGCAAGGCGGGCCACGTCAACTACGGCGTGATCCCGGCCGTGATCTACACGACGCCGGAAGTGGCGTCCGTCGGCAAGACGGAGGAAGAGCTGAAGGCCGCTGGCATCGCCTACAACATCGGCAAGTTCCCCTTCACGGCTAATGCGCGCGCCAAGGTCAACCACCAGTCGGAAGGCTTCGTGAAGATTCTGGCCGACGCCACCACCGACCGCGTGCTGGGCGTCCACATCATCGGGCCGGAAGCCGGCGAGCTGATCCACGAGGCGACCGTGCTGATGGAGTTCGGCGGCTCTGCCGAAGATCTCGCCCGCACCACTCACGCCCACCCGACCCGCTCGGAGGCGGTGAAGGAGGCGGCGCTCGCCGTGGACAAGCGCGCCATCCACTTCTGATCCGCCTGGAGTGTTTCTGTCAAAGACAGAAACACTCCAGAATCTGTCCTGTTTACGTTGAAACAGGACAGATTCTAGGTTCCTTATTTTGAGCGAATTCCGATCGGAGCGCGCTCCAGGTTTTCGGGCTGCATGGAAGCGCCGGCGCTTCTTTCATGGGTGATGCAGGGCAGCGATGGCATCGGCGAGCGCGAGCGTGCGCCGGGCGATGGCAACGTGCAGATCCTCGATCATTCGCCCCTCGAAGCTCACGGCGCCCTTGCCGGCGTTTTCGGGCGCGGTGAAGGCGGCGATGAGCGCGCGGGCTTCCGCGATCTCGTCGGCGCCGGGGCCGAAGGCTGCGTTCGCGGCGGCGATCTGCGCCGGATGGATCAGCGATTTGCCGTCGAAGCCGAGGTCGCGCCCCTGCGCGCATTCGGCCGCGAAGCCGGCGGTATCGCTGAAATCGTTGTAGACCGAGTCGATCGCCGCAAGTCCACTCGCACGCGCGGCAAGCAGCACCTGCTGCAGCCACGGCAGCAGGGCTGCCCGGCCCGCCCACACGCGCACGCCGGTCTCGCGGGCAAGATCGTTCGCGCCGATGACGAAGAGAGCGAGACGGCTTGCGGGCTCCAACGCCGTGCGGGCCATGGCGTCGGCGTCAAGCACGGCGCGCGCCGTCTCGATCATCGCCCACACCTGCACCCGCGCCGGCGCGCCGAGCGCGTCGAGGCGCCAGCCGATGTCGCGCACGGCCTCGGCCGAGGCGGCCTTGGGGACAAGGACGGCATCGGGCGCGACGCTTGCGGCGAGCGCCAGGTCGTCGGCGCCCCACGGCGTATCTGCACCGTTGACGCGCAGCGCCACCTCGCGGCCGCCGAAGCCCCGTGCGATCGCGGCCCTCGCCTGCTCGCGCGCCGCCTCCTTGGCGGCGGGGGCGACGGCGTCCTCCAGGTCGATGATGACGGCGTCGGAAGGAAGGCCGCGCGCCTTTTCAAGCGCGCGGACATTCGAGGCCGGAACGAACAGCAGGCTCCGGCGTGGCCGTATCGCGGCCGTCAATGCGCCGTCCATCCGCCGTCGACGGGGATGATCGCGCCGGTGATGGAGCGGGCAGCGTCCGTGGCGAGGAACACGGCAAGCGCCGCGATTTCGTCCACCGTGACGAACTCCTTCGTCGGCTGGGCGGCGAGCAGGACGTCGTTCTTCACCTGCTCCTCGGTGATGCCGCGCGCCTTGGCCGTGTCGGGAATCTGCTTCTCGACGAGCGGCGTCCAGACGTAGCCGGGGCAGATGGCGTTCGCGGTGATGCCGAAAGTGGCCGTCTCCAGCGCCACCGTCTTGGTGAAGCCGGCGATGCCGTGCTTGGCCGAGACATAGGCGGACTTGAAGGGCGAGGCGATGAGCGCGTGCGCGGAAGCCGTGTTGATGATGCGGCCGAACTTGCGCTCCTTCATGCCGGGGATGGCGGCGCGCGTGGTGTGGAAGGCGGCGGAGAGGTTCAGGGCGATGATCAGGTCCCACTTCTCGACCGGGAACTCCTCCACCGGGGCCACGAACTGGATGCCGGCGTTGTTGACAAGGATGTCGACCGAGCCGAAAGCCTTCTCGGCCTCCACCACGAGGTTGAACGCCTCGTCCGCCTTCGAAAGGTCGGCGCCGGAGTAGAAGGCCTTCACGCCGAATTCGTCCTCGATGCCGAGGCGCTCTTTTTCGATGGCCGCCGCATCGCCGAAGCCGTTGATGACGACGTTGGCGCCCTCGCGCGCGAAGGCGCGGGCAATGGCGAGGCCGATTCCGCTCGTGGAGCCGGTGACGACAGCGGTACGCGATTTCAGAGACATGGGCAAAAGCCTCCCTGGCTTCCCGTGGAGAAGATGAACATGCGCAAAATCGTTGAACAGCCGGGCGCCGGGGAGGCTGCCCGCGTTTCAACCTGACGACCGGACACGACCTTGTCCGGGAACGGGACGGCCCTTTCGAGCCGCTTGCCTTTCCGGGGCCGTGATCCGCGCTGCAAAGAGCATCGACGCGCCCGCGCGCCTTTCGGTACGCACGGAATGCGGCATGCCGCAAAATGCAACCATATCATAGGCGCATATCCCTTGTCACAATATGACGCGCGCGGCGTCATGCCGGCTTTTTGCCGTGCGATGTGTAACAATCGAGGAATATGTTATAATGTTCAATCAGTGATGGAAGAAACCGGCATCGGCATGCGTGGCGGCGCCTGGCGTGACGCGAAGGAGAACGGCGTGAATGCTCGTCCTGTGCATGGCGGTTCCTACAGGCATACGCACGACGCCTTGCCCGGCGACGCGACGGGCCGCTTCCACGCGCAGCCCCACGCGCATGGCGGGGAGGCGTGCGATCACGCGACGCACCGGGCTGCGCTCGCGCCCGGCGCCCTGCAACACGCAGCCGACCTGTGCCGTGCGCGCGGTGTGCGCATGACGCCGATCCGGCATGACGTGCTTTCGGCCCTCTACACGACGCACCGGCCTCTTGGCGCCTATGACATCGCAGAGATCATGGGCCGCGAGGCGCAAAGGCGCGTTGCGCCGATCACCATCTACCGGGCGCTGGAATTCCTGCTGGAACAGGGTTTCATTCACAAGCTCGAGACCCGCAACGCCTTCATCGCCTGTCCGCACGTTCATTCGCCCGGCGAGCTGGTCGTCTTTCTGATCTGCGAGCAGTGCGGGGGGGTGGACGAGGCATCCTCGCCCGTCTTCAGCGGCGCGCTGGCGAAGATGCTCGGCGAGGCTGGCTTTACCCCGCGCAACGAGGTGGTCGAGATCGCCGGCATCTGCGCCCATTGCGGCGGCAAGGGGCAGGGGGAGGTCGCACCCAAGGATTCGGTTGCCGAACCGGCCTGAATGGGCGATATAGGCGGCAGCCGACGTTTGCCGCTTTCCCCGGATCCTGTTTCAGATGAACGTTGCCCCCGCTTCCCTTGTCGACGCGGCTCTTGCTGCCGAGGCTCGCCCGGCTGCCCGTCATCACACTGTCGCTGTGGATGTAGGCGGCGTCGTGGTCGGCGGCGGCGCGCCGGTCGTCGTGCAGTCGATGACCAACACCGACACGGCCGACGTCGCCGCGACCGTGACGCAGGTGGCCGCGCTGGCGCGCACCGGGTCGGAGCTGGTGCGCATCACCGTGGATCGGGACGAGGCGGCGCGCGCCGTGCCCTACATCCGCGACGCGCTGATGGTGAAGGGCATCGAGGTGCCGCTCGTCGGCGACTTCCACTACATCGGCCACAAGCTGCTGACGGAACACCCGGCTTGCGCCGAGGCGCTGGCGAAATATCGCATCAACCCCGGCAATGTCGGCTTCAGGCAAAAGCGTGACAAGCAGTTCTCGACCATCGTCGAAATCGCCGCGCGCAACGGCAAGCCGGTGCGGATCGGCGCCAACTGGGGCTCGCTGGACCAGGAACTGCTGACGCGGTTGATGGATGCGAACTCGAACAGCGATACGCCGCTCGACGCGCGCGCCGTTACCCGCGAGGCGCTGGTGCAGTCGGCGTTGCTGTCTGCGGCGCGGGCGGAGGAGATCGGCCTGCCGCGCGACCGCATCATCCTCTCCGCGAAGGTCTCGGCGGTGCAGGATCTGATCGCCGTCTATCGCGATCTGGCGCGCCGCTCCGACTATGCGCTGCATCTGGGTCTCACCGAGGCCGGCATGGGCTCCAAGGGCCTGGTCGCGTCCTCCGCGGCTCTCGGCATCCTGCTGCAGGAGGGCATCGGCGATACCATCCGCTATTCGCTGACGCCTGAGCCCGGCGGCGACCGCTCGCTTGAGGTTCGCGCCGCGCAGGAATTGCTGCAGACGATGGGCTTCCGCACCTTCGTGCCACTCGTCGCCGCCTGCCCCGGTTGCGGGCGCACCACCTCCACCGTGTTTCAGGAACTGGCGCGCGACATCCAGAGCTGGATCACGACATCCATGCCCGAGTGGAAGACGCGCTATCCGGGTGTCGAGAATCTCAATGTCGCGGTGATGGGCTGTATCGTCAACGGGCCCGGAGAGTCGAAACATGCCGACATCGGCATTTCGCTGCCCGGCACCGGCGAAACGCCTTCCGCCCCCGTGTTCATCGATGGCGAGAAGGCGATGACCCTGAAAGGGGCGGGAATCGCCGATGAGTTCAAGAACCTCGTCAACGACTATATCGAGCGCCGGTTCGGCTGATGTCCGCCGGGCTGCAGGAGCGGCCCGGCTTGCACTGCCCGCCGAACCGTTCCGTCTTCCCGCTTTCGGGCGCCGGGAATGGCCGGGCGCGGCTATTTGCAGAAATAGCGCTTGCCGTCATAGGCGACGTACGTTCCCGAGTCGGGATCGAACGACCGGTATTTGCTGGCACAATAGCTGAGCCATGTGGCGTCCGAGCGCGGCGGCGGGTCGTCCTGTGCGGCGAGTGCTCCGCCCAAGGCGGCGCCAGCCGCAAGGCCCAGCACGCCGGCGGCGACCGCTGCTCCCGGATTGTAAAAGTCCGGGCCGTGGCTGCGGTAATAATAAGGCGGCGGTGGAGGCGGCGGCGGCCGGTACCAGTGGGGCGGCGGCGGCCGGCGCGGATAGCGATAGCCATGTCGCCAGCGCGGCGGACCGTAGTAGTCGCGCGGCGGCCCGTAATACCGGCGCGGCGGGCCGTCGTAGTAATAGTCGGGAGGTGGCGGCCCGTAGCGATACTGCACGTCGACGATCGGCAGGCCCTCTGCCTCGCCACGTCCGGAATCCGTCAGCGTGACCGCGGCAGCCGGCGGCACCGTGATGGCTGCCGTCGACAGGATGGTGAGCGCGGCGAGCAGCACGCCGGCAACGCGCCGGGCCGGTTTCGACCGCCATTCGGTCTGCTGAAGAGCATCCTTTTGCATCACAAAGTTACTCCCTGCGTATTCGCTCCCCGAGGGGCGAATGGTCGAGAGCGTTTACCGATCGCACCGGATCGGCAACGGCTCTCTATTTCTCTCGGCAGGGAAAATTCCTGTCAGCCAGATGGCTTCATTCGACGTCCGGGCGCCCCTGCTTGAATAGGATTCGAACAGGCCGCCGTGTCGGTATTAAGGCCGCATTTTGTCGTCACGCTTACGATTTCGTGGCGTGCGGCCACTCCCGGATGGCGGCGACTATGGGCGCGTGCGCGTTGCGGAAATAGGTCTCAATCCCCTGCCGCGCCCGCTGGCCGAGCGCCTCGCGTTCCGCGGGATCGTCGTGGAGACGGCGCAGGAACGCGGCTGCCTGTCCGATGTCGGGATCGGCCCAATGGAGATCGGGCGCGACATAGAGTTCGCTGGGGTCTTCGACCGGAATCTGGCGGTACGGCACCAGACAGGCGGTTTCTTCGGACATGAAGTCGAGATTGCCGGACCAGCCGGTGGCCACCACAGGCCGCCCGGCGAGCATCGCCTGTGCGGGCACCAGGCCGAAACCCTCCGCCCGGTGAAGGGAGACGACGGCGTCGGAGGAGGCGAGAAGCGTCCACATGTCGTCGTTGTCGAGCGTGTCGAGAAGCAGGCGGATGCGCGGATCGTCGCCGATGGCGGCGCGCACTGTCGCGAGCGCCTCCGCCTCCAGGTGCGAATCGCCGAGCTTGAGCACGAGCAGCGCGTTCTCCCCGCCGGGAAAAGCGCGCCTGAAGGCATCGACGGCGGCGAGCGGATTCTTGCGCGCGAGGCTCGACCGCAGGCTCGCCACGACGGTGGCGACAAAGGCATCTTCCGGCCAGCCGAACCGCGCCCGGTCCCTCGCGAGGCCGGCGGGGGCGCTCATGATGTGGGGAACGACGCGGATCGGCAGCTTGACCCCGGCATTCTCGAAGGCCTGGCGCACGAAATGCGTCGGCACCCAGAGTTCATCGACGAGCGTGAGGGGCGTCAGCCAGTCGTCCGGGATGCGTTCCAGTTCCCAGACACAATAGCCGATGATGTACTTATCGCGAAGGATGTCGTCCGGCAGGAATTGCAGCGCGTAGCCGAACTGCCCCGGATTGAAGTTGAAGATCACGGTCGCCGGCCCGGAGGCATCGGGAAGCACGGCGTCCCTTTCACCGGTGGCGAAGGCATGGCCGATGTCGAAATCGCGGATCGGCACGCCGGCCTCCTCCACGAGGCCGCGTGTGAGGCGCGCGCTCCAGCCGAGGCCGAGCGGACTTGCGAGGAAGCCGCACATCATGACCGGCGCCTGGGGCGCGGCAAGCCGGCGGCCGGCCCGTTTCGGCAGGGGGATGAGCCTCGCCACGATGCGCCGGCGCAGCGGGCGGGGCACAAGCCGCCACAGGCGAACGAGGCCGAACTTGAACCACAGTTGCGGGATCAGGCTCAGAACCTTGTTTGCCATCGGGAAACCATGAGGTGAGAATCGCGGGAAAGGTCGGCCGCTCGGCCCGGGCGAAAAGACGCGCGGACATTACAGACAATCGCAGGACGACGATAGCCCCCTGTCGTTGTGGCCGAACGGGTCTCAATCCCCGGCCGCGTTCCCTCCACCGGCGGGCGCTGTGGTAGCGGGTTCCGGATCGCCCTTCCGCGCGCCGGCCCGGTCCCCGCGCCGCCTGCCCCTGCCGCCCTCCGCGGCGTCGCCGGGAGCGGGGGAGGCGAGCGACAGGCGGTCCCGCGCCTGTTCCAGCTCCATGGTCTTCTTGCCGAGCAGGCGGTGCAACTCCCGCACCTGCTCCCGCAACTGCCGGTTCTCCGTCGACAATGCACTGCCTGCCATCCCGGTACTGGCAGACGCATCGCCGAAAAGAATGGCGAAGGTGACGGGATCGTAATAGCGCAGAATCTCGCGAACGAAATCGGACAGAGACAGACCTATGGCGTTCGCCCAGGTCTCGTAACGGTCGGGCGGGATGCGACCATGTCCCGTCTCGATCTGTGAAATGAACGTGTAATATTCGACCCCGAGGATTTCCGCCAGTTGCCGCTGCGAGAGGCCGGCGCTTTCGCGTCGTTCCTTCAGCCAGCGGCCGCCGATGCGGCGCAGTTCTTTCGTGTCCTGCGTCTGTCGTTGATTTGTATACATTCGTGCCCCATAATAAATAAAAAAGATGAAACAGAATTCATGTTTCAAAATTGAATGTGTATGCCTCTTTATGTATGCAAACGGCCGACAATAACGACTCTATATGGAATGAAGTATCGCTTCCATAATCCTTAAGATTAGCGATCATAGATTTTATCTTCAACCTACTACTTCATTTTTTCTGGCGGTACAAGTCCGCACCCGATGTTTGCGCGGGTCGCGAATCCGCATGCGCGGCGCCATTTCCGGCGCGGGCCGCCGGGGGCGTGGGCAGGCATTCCAGACGTGCAACCGCTTCCGCGACCAGCATGCGGAGTTCCCCGGCATGGAGAGCCTTGCCGAGCGCAGGCGCGATGGCCGTATAGGTCCTGCCCGTGCGAATGACATGGAGAATCGGCTCGCCCGTGAACTCCTCGCAGATGGCGAACCATGCGTCGCCCTCATCCGAGAGGCCCCAGCCCACGTCGGTGTCGGCGCCAGTATTTTCCAGCGCCTCGCAGGCGTGACGAAGTGCCGCGAACTCGTCGGCGGTCCAGCCGGTCCATCCACGGAACAATTGCGGCAAGGTCGTTTCAACGCTCATGTTATCTCACACCTATAGCTGTATTCAGGGTAGCACAACAAGCAGGACGATTTGAATGACGGCGCAATTGTGTTATTCTGCTTTACAATCTTGAAAAATTAAAGCTTGAGACTGCGATTTCAATAGTCAATGAAAAATAAATCATATTTCAGCCTCGAATTGAAATCAAAAATACGCATATTACCGTTATATTTTTTATAAAAACTCACATACGTATAAATATATAAATATAATTTTCCCATTAAAATATAGAATATATAATTATTGATTAGTATTTATTCATCATTTATTTTCATAAATATTTTATATTTACATAAATATAGGCCCCCAAGTTTCATGATTGTATTCTTATATCAGTTAGGTTGCGGAGACAATGTTGTTTTAGTCGCAATATGTGCACTGGATTGCGGCTATTGCGTTGATGGCGTATCATTCTGTATGTAATGCATATCGTGTGGCGGCTCTTGGCCGGCGGCAGGCGTCCGGGCGTGGATGCTGCCGCTGTATTCATGTGTCCGCCGCGGCGTAGGGGTTTCCGATGCGCGGTCGGGAGCCGGCAGTCTGGACAGCAGGAACCGTTCCAATATGGCAGTCGATATCGCGAAATTCCGGGAACACGCCGGGCGTTGGATCGCTGGTACGGGGGATGCCGTAGCCTCCTTCTTCTCCGGTTCTCCCAAGGGAGGCGCCTCCGGGGGCGGGGCCCTCGTTGCCGGTGGCCGCGCCGCGCCGCTGCGTCCGGGAGAAAACGCTCTCGACGCCGCCTTTCGCGCCGCGCGTCCGGCGATCATGTCGGCGATCTTCTTCAGCCTGTTCATCAACGTGCTGGGGCTCGTCGGGCCGCTCTACATGATGCAGGTCTACGACCGCGTGCTGTCGAGCCGTAATGTCACGACGCTGCTCCTGCTGACGCTGATCGTCGCCATCCTCTACGTCACGGCCGCCATTCTGGAGACGGTGAGGACGCGGCTTCTGGTGCGCGGCGGCGTCGCCTTCGACGGCGAGGTGAAAACGGAGGCGTTCGACTCCGTCCAGCGCGCCACGATCCAGCAGCCGTCGCAGGGCCATACCCAGGTTCTGCGCGACGTTGACACGGTGCGGGAGTTCTTCACCGGTGCCGGCATCATCGCCGGCTGCGACCTGCCGTGGGTGCCGGTCTACGTGGTCGTCGCCTTCCTGCTGCATCCGTGGTACGGCCTGTTCGCCATCATCACCTGCATCATCTCCGCCATTCTCGCCATTGCCAACGACCGCGCCACCCGTCCGGTGCTCGACAAGGCCACCAAGGCCTCGATTGCGGCGTCCGGCAAGGCCTCCGCCACGTTCCGCAACGCGGAGGTGCTGCAGGCCATGGGCATGATCTCGCGGCTGCGCCACCGGTGGGAGGAAAGCCGCTCGGCGGCGCTCGGCTGGCAGGCGCAGGCCTCCGATCGCGCGGGCTATCTGATGGCCGCGAGCCGCTTCAACCGCATGTTCTCGCAGAGCCTCATCCTGGGCCTTGGCGCCTATCTCGCCATCAACCGCGAGATATCGCCCGGCATGATGATCGCCGCCTCGATCATCGTCGGACGCTGCACGCAGCCTATCGAGGCCGCGATCGGCAACTGGAAGGGCTTCGTCGGCATGCGCGGCGCGCTGAAGCGCGTGCGGGCGCTGCTGAAGGCGGTGCCGCCCGGCCCGCCGCGCATGCGGCTTCCCGACGCCAAGGGGCAGCTCGTGGTCGAAAACCTCGTCGTCCGCGCGCCGGGCCGCGAGGGGCCCGTGCTCAAGGGCGTATCGTTCGGCGTGCGCGAAGGCACCATCCTCGGCGTAATCGGCCCGAGCGCGGCTGGCAAATCCAGCCTGGCGCGGGCCATCGTCGGCGTGTGGCCGGCGGTCGCGGGCGCGGTGCGTCTCGACGGGTCCGACCTCAAGCACTGGGATCCGGAGCAGCTCGGCCAGTCGCTCGGCTATCTGCCGCAGGATGTCGAACTCTTCGCCGGCACGATTGCTGAAAACGTCGCCCGCTTCGATGCGCCCGATGAGGCGAAGGTCGTGCAGGCGGCGCAGATGGCCGGCGTCCACGAAATGATCCAGCATCTGCCGCAGGGCTACAACACGCAGATCGGCGAAGGTGGGCACGCGCTTTCCGGTGGCCAGCGCCAGCGCATCGGCCTGGCGCGGGCGATCTACGGCCTGCCGGCGCTCATTGTGCTCGACGAGCCGAACGCGAATCTCGATGCTGCCGGCGAACAGGCGCTGATGAACACGATTCGCGCGCTGAAACAGGCGAAGCGGACCGTTGTATTGGTCACCCACAAGACAAATATACTGACGTTGTGCGACGCGATCCTGATGATCGCCGACGGCACGGTGCAGGCGTTCGGCGAGCGCGACGAGGTGCTGGCCCGCGTCATGGGGCCGCGCGTCGTCACCCAGCCGGCCCCCGCTGTGCAGCAGGGCGGCGGGCAGGGCCAGCCGCCGGCGGTGTCGGGGCAGGCGGCGGCGCAGGCGTGAAGGCGGGCATGACGCCCGCCGCCGCGCGGCAGGTGCCGGACCGGCACGGACGTTATTCGAGCATGGCAGGGTATCAGGATCATGAGTGAAGAAGCCCCCAAGATCTCCGGCGATTACCGGCCGGTTGCCCGCTTCGGTTACGCCGTCGTGGTGCTGACGTTCGGGCTGCTCGGCGGCTGGGCCGCGCTGGCGCACATCGACAGTGCCGTCATCGCCTCGGGTCTCGTCTCGGTGGAGGGCAAGCGCAAGGCCGTCCAGCATCTCGAAGGCGGCATCGTGCGTGAGATCAATGTCACCAGCGGCAGCCGCGTGGAGCAGGGGCAGGTGCTGTTCCGGCTGGATGCCACGAGTTCCGACGCCAACTACGTCGCGACCCGTCGCCAGCTCGACTCCATGCTGGCGCTGGAGGCGCGCCTCGTGGCGGAGCGGGACATGAAGGAAACGATCGCCTTCCCCGCCGAGCTGACCGGGCGCGGGGACGAGCCCGAGGTCGCCCGCACCATCGCTGACCAGGAGACGCAGTTCCGCGAACGCCGCGCCTCGCTCAACGGCCAGATCGATGTCATGAAGACCCGCATCACGCAGTACCAGTCCGAGATTGGCGGCCTCGACCGCGAGCGCCAGTCCGCCCAGCAGCAGCTTTACTTCATCGACGACGAGCTGGTCGGCGTGAAGGCGCTGGCGAAGAAGGGCCTCGTCTCGAAGACGCGCGAATCGTCGCTGGAACGCGAGAAGGCGCGCCTCGACGGCATCATCGGCCGCAACCAGGCCGACAGCGCCAAGGCCCACAACGCCATCGGCGAGATGCAGATCCAGATTCGGCAGGCCGAGCAGGAGTTTCAGGAGAAGGTCGGCCAGAGCCTCGCCGACACGCGGCTGAAGCTCGGCGAGCTGCAGGAGCGCATCCGTATCGCCGAGGACGTGCTGAAGCGCATCGACGTCGTCGCACCGCGCTCGGGTATCGTTCACAACCTGAAGGTGTTCACCCTCGGCGGCGTCATCCGCCCCGGCGACACGCTGCTCGAAATCGTGCCCGAGGACGACGACCTCGTCGTCGAGGTGCATGTCGAGGTCACGGATATCGACCGCGTCCACACCGGTCTGCCGGCGGAGGTGCGCTTCCCCGCCTTCCATTCCCGCACGACGCCGCTCATCATGGGCACGCTGGACGACATCTCGCGCGACCGCCTGACCGACGAGACCACGCGCATGCCGTATTATCTGGCGCAGGTTTCGGTGCGCAATACGGACCTGCCGGAAAACCTGAAGACGCGGCTGCGGCCGGGCATGCCCGCGGAGGTCATCTTCCCCACGGGCGAGCGGTCGGTGCTTGACTATCTGACGCGCCCGCTTACAGAAGCGATCACGACTTCCTTCCGCGAAAAGTGAGACGAGTCATGTCGCAGTATATCGCCATGAACCGCTTCAGGGTCCTGAAGGGTTCCGAGGCCGAGTTCGAGCAGGTCTGGTTGTCGCGCGAGGTGCACCTGCACGAGCTGCCGGGCTTCGTCGAGTTCCACCTGCTGCGCGGGCCGGAGACGGACGAACACACGCTCTATGCATCCCACACCGTTTGGCGTTCGAAGGCCGATTTCGAGGCCTGGACGCGCTCGGAGGCATTCCGCGCCGCTCATCGCAACGCGGGCGACCGCAAGCCGCTCTACGCGGGTCCGCCGCAGTTCGAGGGCTTCGAGGTGCTCCAGACCGTGCTCGGCGACGGCACGCGCGTGAACGCGAATCAGGCCGCTGGCTGATTCGCCACCACCCGGATCGTGAATATGCGTGCGCCGCCTTCGGGCGGCGCATCCGTTTCCGGCGCATTTCCTTCCAGGATATGGCCCGTTTCCCGCACGAGATGGGGAATGTCGATGCCGGCCAGCGGGTCCGTGCAGGCCACGACGAGCAGGGTGCCCGGCGTCGCCCGCGCCAGCGCCTTGCGCGTGCGCAGCGCCGGCAGCGGGCATTTCAGCCCGCGCAGGTCGAGATGCACCGTCGTCTCGCCTCGTCCCGCTCCCGCCGCGTCCATGGCAGCTGCTATTGCCCCCGCCGGGCGGTCGCGGCGAATCGCACGGCCTCCTCGGCGGCGCGGAACTGGGCGCGCGCCTTGTTGATGCACTCCTGCAGCTCGGCCTCCGGGTCGGAATCGTGCACGATGCCCGCGCCCGCCTGCACGGACATGCGCCCGTCCCGGACGATGGCGGTGCGGAGCACGATGCAGGTATCCATCTCGCCGCCGGCGCCGAAATAGCCGATACAGCCGGCATAGGGGCCGCGCTTGTGCTTCTCCAGCTCGTCGATGATCTCCATCGCCCGCACCTTGGGCGCGCCGGAGACCGTTCCCGCCGGAAAGCCTGCGGCGAGTGCGTCGATCACGTCGTGCTGCGGCGCCAGCCGGCCCACGACATTCGAGACGATGTGCATCACCTGGCTGTAATATTCGAGGTAGAAGCTGTCCGTCACCTTCACCGTGCCGGTGGCCGAAACCCGGCCTACATCGTTGCGGCCGAGGTCGAGCAGCATCAGATGCTCCGCCCGCTCCTTGGGGTCGGCGAGCAGCTCGGCCGCCAGCGCCGCGTCGGCGGAGGGCGTCTCGCCCCGGCGGCGTGTGCCGGCGATGGGGCGCACGGTGACGTTCCCGTCCGCCACCTTCACCAGAATTTCCGGGCTGGAGCAGACCACCTGGAAGTCGTTGAAGTCGAGGAAGGCGAGATACGGCGAGGGGTTGGAGCGCCGCAACGCCCGGTAGAGCGACAGCGGCGGCAGCGAAAACGGCGCGTCGAACCGCTGCGACAGCACCACCTGGAAGATGTCGCCGGCCTTGATGTACTCCTTCGCCCGCGCCACCATCTGCCGGAACTCCTCCGGCGCGGTGTTGGAGACGGGTTCCGGCGCGGCCAGCGCGGCCACGTCGATGGGCTGTTCATGCGGCAGGGGCGCGTCGAGCGCCGCCACCGCTTCCTCGATTCGCGCAACGGCGGCCTCGTGCGCCTGCCGTGCGCTTACCCCGGCGGCGGGCCGCACGGGTGTCACCAGCGACAGCGCGTCGGTGACCGAATCGAACACCGCGATCAGCGTCGGGCGCACCATCACCGCGTCCGGCAGGCCCAGCACGTCGGGCGGCGGGGAGGGCAGGCGCTCCATCAGCCGCACCATGTCATAGCCGAGATAGCCGAACACGCCGGCCGCCATGGCCGGCAGGCCGCGCGGCAGTTCGAGCCGGCTTTCCGCCAGCAGCGCGCGCAGGCTGTCGAGCGGCGGGCGCGAATCGCTCTCCGGCGCTCCGTTCCCGCGCGTTACCGTGACGGCGCCCTCCTGGCAGCGCCAGATCACGTCCGGGTTGAGGCCGATGATGGAATAGCGCCCGCGCGCGGCTCCGCCTTCCACTGATTCGAGCAGGAAGGAAGGCCCGCGCGTAATGGCGCGCAGCTTCAGAAAGGCGGCGACGGGCGTTTCAAGGTCGGCGACGAGCGTGGTGCTGACCACGCCGGGCGTGCCCGCCTCGTAGGCGGCCTGGAAGGCGTCGGTAAGGAGCATGTCGGACATCGCGATACCTCAAAGTCCGCCGGAGGGGCCGGCGCCGATGGCCGCCCGCAGCGCCTGCTCGTTGAAGGTGGGCCGCAGTTCCGTCTGCCGCTTGCCGATGTATTCGGCCAGCAGGTCGTCGGCCAGGGCGGTGCGCAGCTGCTGCGCCACCGCTGCGGCCTGCGGGGAGCTGGCGGCGAGCGGCGGCGTTGCCGCTTCCGTCACCTGGAACACGACGCGCCCTTCCGGCAGGGCGGCGGAGCCGGCCTTGCCCTTGTGGGTGGCGAATATCTGCTGCACGGCGGCGGGCGGCAGGCCGCCCCCCTGGCTGTTGCGGGCGATGTCCGTCACCGTCCGGGCGGGTCCGGCGAAAGTACCGGCAGGGAAGGAGGCCACGATGTCGTCGAGGCTCTCGCCCTTGTCCAGCCGCGCCACGATGTCGCCTGCGGTGGCGGAAAGCTTGTCCGCGACGGCCTCGTCCCGCCAGCGCTTCAGCGCCTCGTCGCGCGCCTCCGCGAAGGTACGGTCGCGCTCGGGCGCGACATCCGTGACGTCGAACCACACGTAGCCCGCGCCCGTGCTCGTCTGGCGGCGCAGCGGCGCGTTGTCGGCCCCCACGTCGGAGGCGAAGGCGGCCTTCAGCAGGTCCGCGCCGCCCGGCAGGTCGGGGATGGTTTTGCCCGCGCGGTCGCGCCCGGCGCTGTCCACGGCGCTGATGGTCTGCAGCGGAAGCCCGTTCGCGGTCGCGATCTCGGCCAGCGGCGTGGCGGCGGCGCGCGCGTCCTCGATGCGGTCGTGCAGGGCGTTGACGGCCGCGCGCGCGTCATCGATGGCGATGGCGAGGCGCACCGCCTGCTCCACCTCGCCGAACGACTGCACGGAAGGCGGCGTGATCGACACCACACGCACGATCACGGTGCCGAATCGCCCCTGCACGGGCGCGCTGATTCCCGGCTCCGTCAGCGTGAAGGCGGCCTCGGCCACGGCGGGGTCGAACACGGCGTCGCGCGCCACGAGGCCAAGGTCGTAGTCCGCCTCCGCCACCTTGCGCTCGGCGGCGATGGCCGTGAAATCCGCCCCCTCGGCGAGTCGCTGCCGGGCGGCGGCGGCCTCGTCCGCGTTCTGGAAAACGAGCTGCTGCACGTGCCGCGTTTCCGGCGTGCCGTAGCGGCTTTCCTTGTCGGCCTCATAGCGGGCGACGGCGGCTTCGCGCGTCACCTTCTCCGGCTTCGCCAGCGTTTCGGGGTCGATGGAGAGCACAGCGATGGAGCGGAATTCCTGCAGGCGGAACATAGGCTTGCGCTCATTGAACCACGCCTCCAGCGTGGCGTTGTCCGCGTCGGCGACGACGCCCGCCGCCTGCGGCGCGAGCGTGATCTGCCGCGCCTCGCGCCGTTCCGCCACGAAGCGGTGGAAGGCTTCCTGCATGGGCGCCGTCGGCGCAATGTCGCCCGTGAGGCTTTCGGCGATCTGGCGGCGCGGCAGCACGGCGCGCTGCTCGTCGACGAATGCCTTTTCGGTGATGCCGGCGTTTTGCAGGGCGGCGTCGAAGGCGGCGCGGTTGAAGTTGCCCTGTGAATCGCGGAACTGCGGCTCGCGCATCACGATGTCGACGATGGTGGCGTCCGGCACGGCGAGCTTCAGGTCGTCGGCGCTGGTGTCGAGCACGGCCTGCCCCACGAGTTGCCCCAGCACCTGCTGTTCCAGGCCCAGCGCCCGCGCCTGTTCGGGCGAGATGGGCGTGCGGAGCTGCCGTTGCAGCGCCTGCAGCTGGGCCAGATAGGCGTCGCGCGCCGCCTGCGCGGAGATGGTGCGCTCCCCCACCGTGGCGACGGTGTTGCCGCTCGGCCTCGCGATCCAGTCCGCCACGCCCCAGATGCCGAAGGAGAGGATGAGCAGCCCGAACAGGACTGTCGTGATGGCCTTGCCGAACCAATGGCGGCCGGCGTTGCGGAAGATCTGGAGCATGGGTCTGGCGATATCCGGAACGGGAATGGTGTTGAACGCGAACGGCGAACCGTGCGCTCCCTAGCGATAAAGCGGAAACGCCGGGGCCGCAATGCCCGTGCCGCCGCCGGGCGCCGATTGTGGCGCCCGCCCGCGCCTCCCGCGCCGCTCCACCCTGACGGATGCGCCGAAGCATCACCCTTCTTGCCGCATTATGTGTCCAATATGGCACATAATGACTCAAACGCGGTGCTGTTACGCCGAATGTATCTATACTTCATGAACGAAACTGGCCTATTTATGACATATCTGTCAGGTCGCGTGCGCGAACGGTGAGATGCGCGGGCGGGCCGGACGTCAGTGGAAGAGGCAACACGCAATGGTTGAATACAGGCATTCATCAGGCGCCCGCGGGAACGTGTCCGATGGAATCGGAAACGTTCCCGCGGGCGGCCTTGGGCTGACGAAGGGCGAATCGCGCCCCTCGGCGGCCGGCCGTTTCGCAAGGCTCGCGCTGACTGCGGCCCTGCTGTCCTCCACCGCCCTCGTGGCAGCCAGCGGCGCCTGGGCGCAGGCGGGGGCATGGACGGGGGCATATGACGGTTCCTGGGTTACCCCCAACAACTGGCACGGCGGTGTCCTCCCTGGAAGTGCGCATGATGTGACCATCAGCGGCGGTATAGCCAGCCAACCAGGTTATAACCATAGCGCAACTACTACTATAAGATCGCTTTCATTGCTTGCTCAAAGTGCCGGTCAGAAGAATGCTGTGCTATATATTTATAAAGGCGGTATTAATGTCACCGCAGATATCCGGGTGACCAATAATGCTAGCACTGGTGGGGGGCGTATCATATTAAGCCCCGCGGGAGCGGAATCGCCATCCTTTTCCGGGCAGACGGTAGACATAACGGGGGCTGAAAGTTATGTTGAAATAAATGGCGGTTCAGGTGCCAGCGTGGGTGTAACTAGCCTGACTGCGTCAGGTTCTATTAAAATTTCTTCGAGTAATGCTGATGCTCCGTCAGCATATACTGCTGGGGGTGGGCTCAACGTTACAAGCGGGTCAGTCTCGGTAACCGGTTCGGCTGCATCTTTGGCTGTTGGCACTAGCAGCGCGGCAGCTCAGTTGAATCTCGGGTCGGGCAGCGTCACGGTGAACGGTGGCCGTGCAACTATCTATGGTAAAGCAAACATCGGTGGCAGCAACACTGCTCTCCTCGACGTCAAGTCCGCTGGTGCCTTGGTTGACGCGAAAGGTGGTATGTCCATCACGAATAATGGCGGCGTCTCCATCTCCGGTGGTGAGGTCGCGATCACCGGCGGGTTGAGTGTTGCTGGCGCCACCGGCACCGTTGCGGTTACGGCGGGCAAGATGTCGGTGGCGGGCGGTGCCACTATCAAGGACCGCACATTCGTGGTCGGCGGTACCGGCGCCCTCGCGGTCACGTCGGGCAGCCTCTCCCTTACAGCGGGTGCCGGCCTCACCAATCAGGGCACTGCTGCCACCACCGTCGCCGGCATGACGACGCTGGGCGTCGCGGGAGCTTCCGGCACGGCCGGCAACCTCACGGTCAGCGGCGGCGCCATCAACGCTGACGGCGGCCTGACTGTCGAGAAAGGCACCCTCACCGTCGCGGGCGGCAACCTCACCGTCGGCAAGACCGACGATATCAAGGACCTCGTCGTCAACGACGGCGGCGCCGTCGTCATCGACAGCCCTGACAACTCGCTTTCGGTCACCGGCAGCCTGAGCGTCTCCGGCGCCACGGGTGACTTCAGCATCAAGCAGGGCGCGCTGGACGTCGCCGGGGCGGCAGCAAACAATGGCCGGGCCATCACGGTTGATAATGGCGGCACGTTCAACATCGGGCAAACGCTCACCGTTGCGGGCAGCTCTGCCGCCATCCTGCTTAATAGCGGCACCGTGGCGGTAACGGGCGCGACGACCGTCGGCGCTGAAAATGCAACAGCTGGGGATGCTCTTCTGCGCATCGTGGGCGGCACCTTCAACGCCAACAGCGGCTTGTCCGTCAACAATTGGGCATCGGTCGATGTCGACGGTGCCAGCGCCCGTCTGGACGTCGCCGGCGCGCTGACCGTCACCGGTCCGGGCGGCGACTTCAAGGTCCAGCAGGGCGCGGTGAACGTCGGCGGCGGCGCGACGTTTGTCAGCCGGTCTCTCGAAGTCGGCGGCGGTGCGACAAACGCCACGTTCGACGTCGCTGAAAGGCTGACCGTCGCTGGCACGGGCAGCGGCGTTTCCGTCTGGGACAACGGTACCGTGACGGTAACGGGCGCCACGACCATAGGCGGGGAAAACGCAACGGCTGCGGATGCCCTGCTGCGCATCATTGGCGGCACGTTCAACGCCAACAGCGGCTTGTCCGTCAACAATCTTGCATCGGTCGATGTCGACGGCGCCAACGCCCGTCTGGACGTCGCCGGGGCGCTGACCGTCACCGGTCCGGGCGGTGACTTCAAGGTTCAGCAGGGTGCGGTGAACGTAGGCGGCAGCGCGGCGTTTGTCAGCCGGTCTCTCGAAGTCGGCGGCGGTGCGACAAACGCCACGTTCGACGTCGCTGAAAGGCTGACCGTCGCAGGCACGGGCAGCGGCGTTTCCGTCTGGGACAACGGTACCGTGACGGTAACGGGCGCCACGACCATCGGCGGCGCCGACGTGGAAACTCTGTTGAGGGTCGCCAACGCCACCTTCAACGCCAACGGCGGCCTGACAATCGACAACGGGGCAAGTGTCGGTTTCATCGACCCGAACGCGCGCCTTGCCGTCACCGGTCCGCTGGCCGTCAACGGCGCGAGCGGCAGCCTCAACTTTCAGCAGGGCGCGCTGGACGTCACCGGCACGGCGGCGATCGACGGCCGTAATGTCACGGTCGGCGGCACCGGCACGTTCAGCGTCAGCGAAACACTGGCCGTTGCGGGCGCGAACGCCGACCTTTCGCTGCTGGGCGGCGGCGGCGCGACCGTGGCGGGCGCTACGACCGTTGGCAACGCCGGCGCAACCGCTGCGGATGCCACCCTGTTTGTCGGCACTGCCGGCAAATTTGCCGCTGAAGGCGGCTTGGCCGTCAACAAGCATGCCACTCTCAGGGTTGGCACTGGCCCATCCCTCGCGGGCGCGGGCGCAGTCGTCGTCGGCAAGGCCGGCGCTCCGGCAGATCTGACGATTGCGTCCGACGCCGGTTTCCACCTTGTCGCAGCCAATATTGCCGACAAGGCTGTCGCCGTGACGGGCAATCTGGTCATCGGTGGCGCCGCGGCCGATGCCACGCCGATCACCTTGACGAGAGGCACGATCGACGTCACCGGCGGCGCCACGATTACGAACCGCAGCGTCACGCTTGGCGGCCCGACGGCTGACGACGGCGTCGTTCTGGCCGTGCGCAAGGCGGGTTCCGCGCCGGACGTGACCGATGGCACCCTGTTTATCGCCGGCGCCGGCCGCGTGAGGCTCGCCAACACCGCCAGCGCGCTGCACGTCGCCGAGGTCGCACTTGTCGATCAGGCCAGCACGCTCGTCTTCGGTGCAGCGGCTGACGGGGCATACACGATCACCGGCGCCGGCGGCGTCGAGATCGCCGCCCCGGTCACGTTCGAACTCACCGGCGAAAACACCTTCGCCGGCGGCGTCACCCTGACGCAGGGCTTACTCTCCGTCACGAACCTCACGGGCATTGGCGCCCAGGGCAGCCGCTCGCTTCGGTTCAACGGCGGTGGCGTCCATTTCGCGGACAGCTTCACCAGCGACGAGGGCATCGTTTTCACCCGTGCCGGCAACGCGGCGGTTTCCATCGACGCGGCCGGCGCTGGCAAAACCTTCACTGTCACAAATCTGCTCTCCGGTCAGGGCGATGTGATCCTTGATGCGAACGGGGGCACCATCGTTCTCTCCCGCGACAACACCTACGGCGGCGTGGGCAGCAAGACGGTAATCCGGGACGGCACGCTCCAGATTTCGAAGATCGGCAATCTCGGCACCGGCGCCTCGCCGGCCGACAGCAAGCGCACGGTCCTCGTCGGCAGTGGGTTGGAAGACACCGCCACGCTGGCGATCGAAGGCACCCAGCTTGTCAACGACGATCTTCTGGCCCTCACCTTTGCCGGAAGCGGCTCCGGCCTTTCCATCCTCGACGCCGCCAACACCTTCACCCTCAAGGACCAGATCGAAGCTATCGACTTCGTGAAAAAGGGCGAAGGCACGCTGGTGCTGACGAACAGCGCCAACCTCAACAAGAGCCTCACGGTTGCCGGCGGCACGGTCGCGGTTACGAAGGCAGGCCAGCTCGGTGACGGCGACGTGACGCTCGCCGGAGGTTTCCTGAAGATCGACTCCGGCGATATCAGCGTGCCCAGCGACGCGGGCGATATCGCGTCGTCCAACGACGCGCTCAATGCTGGCAAGCTCATCCGCTTCGCGGGCGCTGCTGCCGCTGACGCCACGCTCGCGAGCGGCTTCGACATCGCGGCTGCCAAGAGCTTCACGCTGGAGAACGACATCACGCAAAACGGCGGCGCCGGCACCGTGACGCTCGTCAAGAAGGGCGACGGCAAGCTGGTTCTGGCCGGCACCGGCACCGGCGCGCAGGTCGACAACATCCTGCAGGCCGGCACTCTCGCCGTGACGAAGGTCGAGCAGCTTGGCGCCACCGCCACGGTCACCTTCGCCGGCGGTGCGCTCGGCATCGGCAACGGCCTCACGGCCGCCGCTCTTGCTGACGACACGGGCTTCAATCTCGTCTGGGGTGGCGCCAACGCCGCGCTGGATGCCGGCTTCGACATCGCGGCGGAATCGACCTTCACCATCGGCAGCAACGCGCTCGGCCAGTACGACACCGTCACCGGCGCACTGGTCAAGAAGGGCGAAGGCACGCTCGTCCTCGCCAACGCCGGCATCGCTTACGGCGGCGGCACGGTCATCGAGGCCGGCACGCTCAGGTCGGAAGGCGATTTCAACTTCCGGGAGGGCAAATACACCGTCAACGGCGGCAAGCTGGAGGCCGACCGCGCGGATCTCACCGTCACCGCGCTCGCCGGCACCGCCCGGGTCGTCGAAAAGCTGGACGCCGTCAACGGCAACAGCTCCTTCGATCCGAAGCAGTACGAACTGGACGCCGGCACCGTCCAGATAGCGTCCGGCGCCGCCGATGACGTCGCCAGCCAGCGCACGGCGAAGCTCACAGTCAAGGAAACCGGCAAAGACGGCTTCTGGGGCAGGATCCTCGGCTTCTTCACCGCAGGCGCAGACAGTGAGGCAAATCCGGAGGCTCTCGCCGGCAATCTCGTCGTCGCCGCGGCGGACAAGGAAGTGCGCCTCGTCGGCAACGCGAGCAAGGTCGGCACCGTCGACGTCACGTCCGGCACGCTGCGTGTCGACGCCGCGGATGTCCAGGTCGCGACGGACGACACGCGGACCTTCCGGGGCTCCCTCACAGCCAACAGCGTCACTGTCAACGGCACTGCGGCTCAGAGAGCCCGCCTCGCCGGTTCCGGCGACATCATCGCGCCGGCTGTCAACATCGGCCAGTTCGGCACCCTGCTCGGCGACAGGGCCGGCACGCTCAGCGTCAAGGGCGACGTCACCCTCGCCAAGGGCGCGACCCTCGAACTCGGCGCCTTCCAGTCCCACGTTGTCGCCGCTGCGCAGCCCTACTTCAACATCGAGGGCAAGCTCACTGGCGCCACAAAGGCTGGCGAGTACACGCAGGTCGTCCTGCTCTCGGGCGAACGCGAGGCGGGCCTCTACCGCGTCGCCACCACCACCGGCGGCGTGATCGGCAACTTCAGCACCGGCATCGACAGCCAGGATATCCAGAAGTCGAACCTCGGCAAAACCCTCGACCTCGTCTCCGTCAAGGACGTCGACGCCGTCCGCGTCTGGAACGGCACCGTCGACGAAACCACCGGAGTCGGCACTTGGACGGCCGGCGGCACTGACTGGCAGGACACCACCGGCCAGAAGCGCGGCGACCTGCATCAATTCACCAATCACGTCGTCGTCGGCGTCATCGGTGCGGACGGTACCGCCGTGGCCGCGGGGGGGACAATAAACGTGGTGGACATCCCCGGGTCCGAAATCACGGACGCCAAGGCAAACTGGCTGACGAACGGCCTCCAGTTCGGTCAGGAAGGCGTGTCCACGGGGACGGAAGAATGGACGCTGACCGGCGCAAACCTCGCGCTGAACGGCAACAAGGACAAGCAGACCACAATCAACATCGCGGCCGGAAAGGCCACGATCGAGAATATCCTCACCGGCGAAGCCAGTCTGCGCAAGACCGGTACGGGACGTCTCGATCTCACTGGCGCCAATACTTACAAGGGCGGCACCATCATCGATGAAGGCACGCTATTTGCCGCAACAGATAGTGTCCTCGGCGACGCCGCCGGTGCGATCACCTTGAAAAGCAGCGGCTACCTCGGCCTCGCCGAAG
This sequence comes from Pseudochelatococcus lubricantis, assembly GCF_042432495.1. Lineage (NCBI taxonomy): Bacteria > Pseudomonadati > Pseudomonadota > Alphaproteobacteria > Hyphomicrobiales > Chelatococcaceae > Pseudochelatococcus > Pseudochelatococcus lubricantis. Next base: position 426,146 of record NZ_JBHLXC010000001.1, read on the forward strand.
GCTTCACAACCAACCGCGCTATCAGGGTCGAAAACGTCGAAAGCCGAACCGAAGACGCCGCCTGGGCCGGCATCTACGCCCTCGGCACCGCCCACCTCAATGGCGAACTGACAGGTAACGGCAAGCTGGAACTGGGTAACGGATACCAGTATATCGGCCAGACAGGCCAGTCGAACTACGTCTTCGCCGGCGGAAACAAGGTAAACTACGACGGCGAGATCTCGGTCGAACAGGGCGCAAGTCTGAAGGTCAACGGCGAAGGCCGGATCGGCACGCTGGTCGTCGACGGCGTCCTGCACGGCTCCTTCGGCCACACGCTGACGGTCACCAGCCTTACCCTGTCCTCGACCGCAGAAGTAAAGGTCACGCTGCCCGAAGGCGCTGACACGTCCGTGTCGGTGTTCAAGGGTGCCGATGTCACGCTTGGCGGCCAGCTCAGCGGACTCGATCTGCCCGCCGGTTACACGGTCGGCGACGGCGGCGTGGACCTTTACCTGTTCGACTACGCCAATTACGCCGGCGGCGAACTCGTCATCTCCGACGCGGTCAAGGCCAGGTATGCTGACTCGAACTTCACCTTCGGCGTGATTTCGAACGGCCGCCTGGTCCTGAACTCCAAATCCGGGCCGGGAGGCAAGGACGATGGCGGAAACAACGGCGGCGGAAACAATAATGGCGGAAACAATAACGGCGGCGGTAACGGCAATTACGAGGAGATCGACTACGGCAAGGACGAGCAGAGCCAGAACTGGACGAACGACAAGTTCGTCGGCGGCCAGAGCTGGAACCACGGTACTGCGGTATTCAACGGTACCGGGTCCGAAGAGAAGCCTGTCAATATCGAAGGTCTCGTCCGCATCGCCGGCCTGACCATTAACGGCGAGAACTTCCTGCTCCGGGACGCGGGTGGGCAGAATGGGCAGCTCTACCTCCAGGCCGCGCAAGGCGAGGCCAGGGTTGCGCTGACCGTCATAACCGATGGTTCGGCTACCATCGCAATCCCGGTCGGCGGCGAGTCCGATTTCGTCAAGAAGGGTGCTGGCCTGCTCACACTCTCGGCCAACAGCGACTACGCGAAGACCGGGTTCGTCGAGGAAGGCACACTCTACGTGACCGGCAAGTTCTCCAACGCCACCTTCGAGGTGACGGGCGGCCTGCTGCGGGTCAATGGCCAGGCGAAGAAGGTGACAGTCGGTCCGGACGGTACCCTTGAGGGCCTATTCTCCGACACCACCGGCAGCCGTGGCGTCAATATCGGAACGTTGGTCGTCGAAGGCGGCAGGTTGAAGCCCGGTAACTCCCCTGGCACGCTGCGCGTCGGCGCACTGGTCCAGAACGGTGGCCTGATCGAGTTCGAACGTGGCGACAAGATCGAGGTTCTCGCCGGGGCCGGTGGAACTCCGGACGGTCAGGCCGTGTTCGCCAAGGCGCCGAACGGCGCGCAGGTCGGGCTCGCTCTGTCCGACAGTCGCGGCTACACCTTCGGCAACAACTACACCTTCGTGACGGCCGAAAACGGCGTGACGTTCGCGACACATGATGCCGTGCGGGTGTGGGAAGTCGGTAACAGCCGCTTGTTCTCGGGCTTCCGGGCCGAGGCCGCGGGTCGCGAGGGCCGCTTCTACCTCCAGCGTGATCGTGCCTTCAACACAGTGGCTCTCTCCGCCAATCAGTACGCCGTCGCCAACGCTCTCGACCGGGAGGATATCGACGGACGCAGCTCGGTGGATCCGATCTACGACGCTATTGCCTCTGCATCGAACGATCAGGTCAACGACGTGCGTGTCGCCTTCAACCAGCTCTCGGGCGAGGTGCACGCATCTGCCAAGGGCGTGCTGATCGACGAAAGCCGCCATCTGCGCGAGGCTACCCTCAACCGCACCCGTGCGGCGCTGACCGGATCGACGACAGCGGCTCCGGGACAGGTCGTCCAGACGCCGACCGGTTCCAACCTCTCGGTCTGGGGTCAGGCCTATGGTTCGTGGGGTGAGACGAAGAGCACCAGCAACACGGCCAAGCTCGACCGTTCGACCGGTGGCTTCGCCCTCGGCTTCGACGCCGGGATCGCAGATGCCTGGCGTCTGGGTGTCGCGGGCGGCTACGCCCAGTCCGACATCGAATCGAAGTCGAACATGAGCAAGGCGGACGTCGACAACTACAACCTCGCCGTCTACGGCGGCGGGCAGTTCGGCAACCTTGGCTTGCGCTTCGGCTTCGGCCACACGTGGCACCGTCTGGATACGCGGCGCGAGTTGAACGTCCCGAGCCTTGGCCTGCGCGATACGGCCAGCGCAACTTACGACGCCCGCACACTGCAGCTCTACGGTGAGGTCGGCTACGCGCTGGACTTCAACGGGGCGGCTGTCGAGCCGTTCGTCAACCTCGCCTATGTCCACCACAACAGCGACAACTTTGTCGAGCGCAGTGCGCTCGCCGGCTCCAGCTTTGCGCTGCGGTCGCTTGGACACAACGAAGGAACGGGCTTCTCGACACTCGGCGTCCGCCTGTCAAAGGGCTTCGACCTGAGTGGCATCAAGGGTACGGCCTCCGGCACCATCGGCTGGCGGCATGCGTTCGGCGATGTTGATCCTCAGTCGGCATTTATCTCCGCGAACAGCAATAACCTGTTCACGGTCACGGGTGCGCCGATCGCCGAAAACGCGCTCGTCCTGGGTGTCGGTCTGGACGTCGAAATCGCAACCGGCACGACGCTGGGCGTGAGCTACAACGGCCAAGTCGGCAACCATGTCGGCGATCACGGTGTGAGGGGCAATTTCTCGGTCAAGTTCTGATCGGGGTCCCAAGCGGGAGCGGGTCGGGCGCCTTGCGCCGGGCTCGCTGCCATCAGCGGTCGGGAGCGGGGATTGCGGCAGCGCAATCCCCGCTTTCCTATTGATTTATGGTATCAAATTGATCCGAAAACGGCGCTCCGTTACGGGTTTGATGCCGCAGGCGGACCAGTTCGGCGATTCCGCGAGAAGACGGACTATCGGGATAGCGGGGATCCGGCCACGGCACACTGGCGGCAATTGTATTTTCCGCCATTCCTTGTATCGATTGTCGAATGTCGTTTTTGAAAGGACAGATCGCATGGTTCGCTCACCGATTGCCCTGGCTGTCACGTTGGCCCTGTCGTCGGCTATTTCACTGGCCGCGGTGTTGACGGCACTTCCCGCTGCCGCGCAGTCGCTGGCGCGGGAAAACCAGCATATGGACGACAGCTTCCTTTATGCGCGGCCGGCACACGGCGGAGGCCGTGTGCCGAACTATGTCGCCGACTCGGCGCGTGGCCAGCCGCTCGACTATCATGACCGGCGCCGGTTCGAACGTCCGTACCTTTCCGGGGAATCGACGGGCCTGAAACTGCCTACCCGCTGATCACTGAAAGGCATATATGTCGGTAAAGCCGCCGGCATACGGCCATTTTCAGGGTCAGGCAGCTTTTAATGTCGCTTTCGTCTCGTTATGTGCTACATGTGTCGCGGACATGCGGCCAGATGGTCGCAAGATGCGTCCTTGCGCAGTGAGCAAGATGAAAGAGGCTCCGGTGATGAAGAAGATGGTTGTGATGGCGCTGGCCGGTATCTCCCTGGTGGCGGTCGCCGGCGGCATGCTGGTGCTTTCCGGCATTGGCGGAGTAGGCGCCGCCCTGGCGCAGAAGGCAGCCGCGGGTGACGCGACCCCGAGCGCGCCCCAGCGCATCGAGACGACGGTTTACGACTCATGGACCGTCACCTGTCAGGATGTGGCTGACAAGAAGAACGCTTGCACGGCGGTGCTGCGCGTCGCCGACAACCAGAGTGGCAACATCGTTCTGGTCTGGGCAATCGGCAAGGATACTTCGGACAAGCTGACGGCTGTCATCCAGACGCCGACCGGTGTGCAGATCGGCGCGGGTGTCGCGCTCAGGGTCGGCAAGGCGGCGGAGCGCAAACTGGCCTATGCCGCGTGCTCGCCCCGCCAGTGCGATGCGACCACGTCCGCCGATGCCGGTTTCCTGAAGGACGTGACCGCGAGCGACGAAGCGACCGCGACGATTACCCTTATCGATGGCCGCACGGCGGAGTTCAAGTTCTCGCTCAAGGGGGCGGCGGCAGCTCTTAAGCAGGTCGCGGGGGCTTGATCCGCAGGCGCCAGGCCGCCGCTCGATCGTTCCTAAAGCGGTTTGCGTTATAGTTTAAACGGGGCCTGTTGTTCAAATCGCTTTAGATCTTATGTTTTCGCCGTAAGGGCGGCGGACGGGAGGATGTCTTCCGCGGGAGGCATCCTGTTTTCTCCCGCGCCGTTCTGCTATACGCTCGGTATGGAGGCAGCGCGGCTGCCGGCGCTGGCCCCGGACTCTGGACATGATCCCGATCACGCATTTCATCGCGCTCGACGAAGCGGAGATCGAGGAAACCTTTATTCAGGCGTCTGGACCGGGCGGGCAGAACGTCAACAAGGTGGCGACGGCTGTACAGTTGCGCTTCGATGCACGCCGCTCTCCCAATCTGCCGGAGGATGTGCGTGCGCGGCTGATGGAACTGGCGGGGCAGCGTCTGACACGCGATGGCGTGATCGTGATTCAGGCGCGCAGCTTCCGCACACAGGAACGCAACCGGGCCGAGGCGCTGCGGCGACTCGTCGATCTCATCCGTCAGGCGGCGAAGCGTCAACCGATCCGCCGCCCGACACAGCCCACGAAGGCGTCAACGCGCCGCCGGCTCGATGACAAGGCGCGCCGCTCCGGCATCAAAGCGCTGCGCAGCGGCAAGCCGACGGCCGATTAAGATGGGACGGGGCGATATTCCGGGGGCGCCTGCCGTTCACTCCGGCGGATAGGTGTGCGTGTGTCCGCGAAAATCGGTGACGTGCCAAGTGTCGTCTCCCGTGGTTTTTTCGGCGGCGCAGGGGTTGAGTGGCGCCTTGCCGTGACCGCCGGGGATGTCGAGCACGTAGGTCGGCTGGCACAGGCCCGAATAATGGCCGCGCAACGCGCGCACCAACGCCTGCCCTTCGTCTATGCCGGTGCGGAAATGGCCGGTGCCGGGGGCGAGGTCGCCGTGATGAAGGTAATAGGGCTTGATGCGGTTCTCCACGAAGGCACGCATAAGGGCGCCGAGCGTGCCGGCGTCGTCGTTGACGCCGCGCAGCAGCACGGACTGGCTGAGCATCACGATGCCGGCGTCGACGAGGCGCGCGCAGGCGGCGCGGGCGTCGCAGCCGAGTTCGCGCGGATGGTTGGCGTGCAGAACCACGTAGACCGCCTTGCCGGCCTCCCTGAGAGCCTCGACCAGCGCGGGCGAGACGCGCTCCGGCGCGACGACCGGCACGCGCGTGTGCCAGCGCAGCACCTTGACGTGGTCGATTTGCGCGAGCCGTTCCGTCACCGCCGCGAGGCGACGCGGCGAAAGGACGAGCGGGTCGCCGCCGGTGATCACGACCTCCCAGATTTCGGGATGCGCGGCGATATAGGCGATGGCGGCTTCGAATGCCTCCTCGCCGAGCGCGGTCGGTTGACCGGGGCCAACCATCTCGCGCCGGAAGCAAAAGCGGCAATAGACAGGACAGACATGCACCAGCTTCAGCAGCACGCGGTCCGGATAGCGGTGCACGATGCCCTCGACCGGCGAATGGGCGTGATCGCCGATGGGGTCGTCGCGTTCCTGCGGGGTGTGATCAAGCTCGCGCGCGTCGGGAATGAACTGGCGGGCGATGGGGTCGTCCGGATCGGTACTATCGATCAGGTCGGCGACAGCCGGGGTGATGGCGATAGCGTAGCGGGCGGCGACCCGTTCGAGAGCGGCTTGCGCGGCGGGCCCTATGAAGCCGGCGTCGGCCAGCTCCTGCGGGCGGCGCAGCGTGGTGCGGGGCTTTTCGATCACGGGGCCGGTCATGCTGTTGCCTGCGGAATGGAAAGGGGCGCCCATAGTACCTCTTCGATATGTCGGGCGTCCGTGGCGAGCATGACGAGCCGGTCGAGGCCGAGCGCGATGCCGCTCGTCGGCGGCATGGCGGGCAGCAGGGCGAGAAGCGCCTCGTCGAGCGGGTAACGCTCGCCGTAGACGCGCTGTTTCTCGTCCATCTCCAGCATGAAGCGGCGGCGCTGCTCCACCGGGTCGGTGAGTTCGCCGAAGCCGTTGGCGAGTTCGACGCCGCAGACGAACAGCTCGAAGCGCTCCGAGAGGCGCGGGTCGGCCGGGCTGCGGCGCGCCAGCGCCGCTTCGTGGGCCGGGTAGGCATCAAGCACGGTGGCCCGGCCGTGTCCCAGATGCGGCTCGATGCGCTGGTTGAGCACATGGCTGAAGATATCGGACCAGGTATCGTCCGCGACGATGCGAATTCCAGCCGCGCCTGCGGCCGCCGCGAGGGCGTCGCGGTCGGGCGGGGCGAGGGGGGCTTCGGGGATGGTGGCGAGCAGGTCGATGCCGGCGTAGTGCCGGAACGCATCGGCCACCGTCAGGCGCTGCGGCTCGGCGAAGGGGTCGGCCTCAGCGGACCGGAAGCGCAGCCGCGTTGTGCCCGCTGCCTCCGCCGCTGCGCGCAGGATGGCGGCGCAGTCGGCCATCAGCGTATCGTAGGGCTCGTCGGCCCGATACCATTCAACCAGCGTGAACTCGGGGTGATGCAGGGGGCTGCGCTCGCGGTTGCGGTAGACGCGGGCAAAATTGACGATGTGTGTTTCGCCGGCTGCGACAAGCTTCTTGCAGGCGAATTCGGGCGAGGTGTGCAGGTAGAGCGGCCGGCGGGCGAGATCGCCGTCAAGGAAATGCGTGGCGAAGGCGTGCAGATGTGCTTCGTTGCCGGGCGACGTCTGCAGGGCGGGGGTCTCTACCTCGATGAAGCCGCGTTCCGCAAAGAAGGCGCGCAGCCGGGCGGTGATGCTCTGGCGCGCGAGAAGACGGGGGCGGCGGCGGCCATGGGCCTCGTGCGTGAAAAATGCGCGGGAATCGGCGATAAAATCGGTTTCGGCCATCAGTTTTTGCACTCAGGCATCTGGCTATTGCTGTCGGGATGAGTAAGGTGGCGCGCGACAGCCGTAGGTATACGCCTTCGGTATCCGTTCCCTGGCCGGACGTTACACGAAACAGAAGACAAGCAGAGGTTTATCACGTGAAGGTTATCGCGAGTTCCGTTCGTAAAGGCAACATCCTTGAGGTCGACGGCCATCTGTGCGTCGTGCTTTCCGCCGAAAGCTTCTTTCCCGGCAAGGGCACGCCGACGACGCAGATCGATATGCGCCGTATCGCCGACGGCGTGAAGGTTTCCCAGCGCTACAAGACCACGGAGCAGGTGGAGCGCGCCTTCGTCGAGGATATCGATTTCTCGTATCTGTACCAGGATGGCGATTCTTACATCTTCATGAACCCCGAGAGCTTCGAGCAGCTCACGGTTTCCGCCGATGTGGTCGGCGATCAGGCCGTGTACCTGCAGGAGGGCATGGTCGTCAAGCTGTCCATCTTCGAGGGCAACGCCGTGGCGATCGAGCTGCCGGCGCGCGTCACCCTTGAAATCGTCGAGACGGAACCCACGGTGAAGGGGCAGACGGCGTCGTCCTCCTACAAGCCGGCGATCCTCTCGAACGGCGTGCGCGTGATGGTGCCGCCGCACATCTCCACCGGCACGCGCATCGTGGTGCAGACCGAGGACGGTTCCTACGTCGAGCGCGCCAAGGACTGACGGTTGCGGCCACGCTTTGCCCGCGGGCCGACTTCGGTCATAGTCCACCTGCGCCGCGCGAAGGTCCGCATTCCGCTGGCCCGCGGATCGGCGCGGGAGATGGGTCATGACCGGAAACGTGTTGTACACCGCCACTGCCACGGCAAAGGGCGGGCGCGAAGGACATATCCGCAGTTCGGACGGCGTGCTTGAGGCCAATCTTGTCGTGCCCAAGGGGCTTGGCGGTCCGGGTGGGGCGGGGACCAACCCTGAACAATTGTTCGCGGCCGGCTACGCGGCCTGCTTCGAGGGCGCTGTGCGCTTTGCCGCGCGGCAGGCGGGCGTCAAGCTGGGGCCCGACACACAGGTCACCGCGCATGTCGGCATCGGCCCGCGTGAGGCCGGCGGTTTCCAGATCGCCGTGAAGCTGGAGCCGCATCTCGACGGTGTGGACCCGACGCAGGCGCAGGACCTCGTCAATACGGCGCATGAGAAGATCTGTCCCTACTCCCACGCCACGCGCGGCAATGTCGAGGTGACGATCGAACTCGTCTGACCGACAGGGCGGAAACCGGGCGGCGGGTATCTGCCGTCCGCTGTTTCGCACGTGCTGAAAATGTTTTCCCACCTTGCTCCGGCCGGGCGGTGTTGTTACCTTCCCGTCCGCACGGGTGGCAAGGTAACGACAGCGCCCGACCGCACTCGGGGCTGGTGTTCATGCGTTTTCTCTTTCGTCTTGCGGGCTTCCTGCTGCTTGCCGCCGGATTCGTGTCGCTGATTGTCGACGGTGCGCGCGCCATCGCCGACGACAGCCTCGTGTTCACCAGTCTCGGGCCTGTCCTCGCCTGGCTGCTGCCGTCGTTTTTTCCGCGCATCCAGCTGCTGGCGGTGGAGAATGTCGGCGCGTATCTGTGGGATCCAGTGCTGGTGACGCTGTTCGAGGCGCCGGCCTTCGCGGCGGCGGCGGGGCTCGGCGTGTTGTTCCTGTGGATCGGCCGCCGCCCGTCGGAGCCGATCGGCTTTTCCACCCGCTACTGAACGAGTCGCGCGCGTCAAGCGTCGGGCGCGGACCGTTGCGCGCGCCTGTATTCCAGCCATATATGCCGCGCGAAACAGAGATACATGCCGGCCGCGACCGCTGCCATGGCGAACCATGTCAGCGCGTAGCTGAGGTGGCTGTTGGGGAAGGCTATCCGCGTCAGCCCGCCGCGCGGATAGCCGTCCGGATTGGCGGCGGCATCGGCATCGATGAAATAGGGTGCGACGGCACCGAGATCGCGGGCGGCGGCGATCGCCTCCACGTCGCGCGAGTACCAGCGGTCATTGGCGGGGTCGTTGGCGCGCAGGAAGGCGCCGTGCGGCTCCGTCATGCGGATGAGGCCGGTCACCGTCAGTGGGCCCGCGGCCTGTGCCGCCGCCAGGCTTTCGGCAGCGCGTCGTTCTGTCGGTACGAATCCCCGGTTGATCAGCGTGACGGCGCCGTGATCGTCCCGCAACGGCGTCATCACCCAGTAGCCGGCGCCGAAGTCCGTGACGGCATAGACGGTGGTTTCCCTGTCGTGCTGGAATTCGCCGGTGAGCTGCACGCGCCTGTACTCGTCCTTCGCGCGGGTGATTGCCGGCCATGTGTCCGGCGCGGGCGTCGGCACGGCTGCGGCATGCACGCGCGCTTCCACGCGGGCGATCAGGTCGGTCTTCCACGCCAGACGCTGCACCTGCCAGACGCCGAGCGCCAGCAGGCCGCAGACGATGGCCAGCGCCGCAAAGCCCCAGAGGAGGAGCGAGCGCAGGGGAGACGGCGGAGCGGCCGGCGACGGCACGAGTCCTTGTCTGTCGTCAGACGGGTCACCGCCCCGGGGCAGGCTCACGGCAGGCTTTGCGCCTGCTCGGGCGTCATTGGCATCATGTGGGTGTTCAGATGGTGCATCACCCACATCGATCCGGCAATGGCGATGACGATGATGATGATGGTGAAGACGAAGGCCATCAACGTCCACCCGCCTTCCGAACGCGCGTTCATGTGCAGGAAGTAGACCATCTGCACGACGATCTGCGCGACGCCGAGCGCCATGACGGCGATGGCGGTGAGGGCAGGGCTGCCGAGCGTGCCGTTGATCACCAGCCAGAAGGGGATGACGGTCAGGATGGCCGACAGGACGAAGCCCGTCACATAGCCGTTGACCGTGCCGTGTGCCTCGCCGGAATCATGCCTGTGGTTGCCGGCATGGACCGCGCCGGCGTCATGCGGATTGGCGGCCATCACAGCACCCCTATCAGATAGACGAAGGAAAACACCACGACCCAGACGAGATCGAGGAAGTGCCAGAACATCGACAGGCACATGACACGGCGCGCGTTGGCCTCGCCGATGCCACGCTGGCTGATCTGCACCAGCAGGACGCCGAGCCAGATCACGCCGAAGGCGACGTGCAGCGCATGGGTGCCCACGAGCGTGAAGAACGAGGACAGGAAGGCGCTGACCTGCGGCGTCGCGCCGATATGGATCAGGTGATAGAACTCAAAAATCGTCAGCCCCAGGAAGGCGAGGCCGAATACGCCGGTCACCGCGAGCCAGCGCAGCGTGCCTGCCTTGTTGCCCTGCTGCATGGCGATCACGGCGAAGCCATAGGTAATCGACGAGATCAGCAGCGCCGCGGTGGACACCAGCACCTGATTGAGGTCGAAGAGATCGACCGGCGCCGGGCCGCCCGCGTAGCTGCGGCCGAGGACGGCATGCACGGCGAAGAGCGACGCGAAGATCAGGCAGTCGCTCATCAGGTAGACCCAGAAACCGAGCATCGTCCCGGTTTCGTGATGGCCGTGGTCGCCCTCGTCCTCCGTGACGAAGAAGACGGGCGCGCCCTGGATATCGGATGGGCTGATATGTTTGGTCATGATGCCACCTTCCCCGCCAGCAGTCTGGTCCGCGTCTCTTCCGTCGCGGCGACCTCGGAGGCCGGGATGTAGTAGTCCCGGCTATAGTTGAACGTGTGTGCGATGGCGGCGGCGATGAGCGTCGCGAGCGACACGGCGGCGAGCCACCAGATGTGCCAGATCAGGGCAAAGCCGAGCACGAGCGAGAGCCCGGCGAGCACCACGCCCATGCCGGTGTTCTTCGGCATGTGGACGGGGCGGAAGCCGGCAAGCGGGCGGGTATAGCCGCGGCTCTTCATGTCCCACCACGCATCGATGCCATGCACCACGGGGGTGAAGGCGAAGTTGTAGGCGGGCGGCGGCGAGGAGACCGCCCACTCAAGCGTGCGGCCGTTCCACGGATCGCCGGTGGTGTCGGCATAGGCCTTGCGGCGCAGGAAGCCGACCGCGAACTGGGCCACGAAGGCCAGCGTGCCGATGAAGATCAGGCTCACGCCGACGGCCGCGGCGACGAACAGGATATGGAGCGAGGTATCCTCGAACTGGCTGATGCGGCGCGTGACACCCATCAGGCCGAGGATATACACGGGCATGAACGCCACCCAGAAGCCGACGAGCCAGCACCAGAACGACACCTTGCCCCAGAACGGATCGGCCCGGAAACCGAAGGCCTTCGGGAACCAGTAGACGATGCCGGCGAACATGCCGAACACGACGCCGCCGATGATGGTGTTGTGGAAGTGAGCCACCAGGAACAGGCTGTTGTGCAGCACGAAGTCGGCCGGGGGAACGGCGAGGAGGACGCCCGTCATGCCGCCGACGACGAAGGTGAGCATGAAGCCGACGGTCCACATCATCGGCACCTCGAAGCGGATGCGCCCCTTGTACATCGTGAACAGCCAGTTGAAGATCTTCGCGCCCGTCGGGATCGAGATGATCATCGTCGTGATGCCGAAGAACGTATTGACGCTCGCGCCCGACCCCATGGTGAAGAAGTGGTGCAGCCACACCAGATACGACAGGATCATGATGGCCGCCGTGGCGTAGACCATGGAAGTGTAGCCGAACAGGCGCTTGCCGCAATAGGTGGCGACCACTTCCGAATAGACGCCGAACGCCGGCAGGACGAGGATGTACACCTCCGGATGACCCCAGATCCAGATGAGGTTGACATACATCATCGGGCTGCCGCCCATGTCGTTCGTGAAGAAGTGCGTCCCCACATAGCGGTCCAGCGTGAGCAGGGCGAGCACGGCGGTGAGGATGGGGAAGGTCGCGACGATGAGGATATTCGTGCACAGCGTCGTCCAGGTGAACACCGGCATGCGCATGTACTTCATGCCCGGGCAGCGCATCTTGACGATGGTGACGATCAGGTTGATGCCCGATAAGGTTGTGCCGACGCCCGCTATCTGGAGCGACCACAGGTAATAGTCCACGCCGACCCAGGGACTGGCCTCGATGCCGGAGAGCGGCGGATAGGCGAGCCAGCCCGTCTGCGCGAACTCACCCACGAACAGCGAGGCCATGACGAGCACCGCGCCGGACGTCGTCATCCAGAAGCTGAAATTGTTCAGGAACGGGAAGGCGACGTCGCGCGCGCCGATCTGCAACGGCATGACGTAGTTCATCAGCCCCGTCACCAGCGGCATGGCGACGAAGAAGATCATGATCACGCCGTGCGCGGTGAAGATCTGGTCGTAGTGATGGGCGTTCAGATAGCCCTCGCCGCCGCCGGAGGCCATTGCCTGATGCAGGCGCAGCATGATGGCGTCCGCCAGCCCGCGCAGGAACATCACCAGCGCGAGGATGATGTACATGATGCCGATCTTCTTGTGATCGACGCTCGTGAACCACTCGTTCCAGAGATAGCCCCAGAGACGGTAGCGGGTGATCGCCGCCAGCACCGCGCCGCCGAGAACGGCGACAGCGGCGAACGTCCAGATGATGATCGGCTCGTGCAGCGGAATGGCTTCGAGGGTGAGGCGCCCGAAGACCAGTTGCTGGAGATCGCTGTCGAAATTCATGACGGGTTACTCGCTGAAAATCCGGGTGGCGGCGGGCGCGGCGCTCATGCGGCGGTTCCCCGCCGCGAGGTCGGCGACGACGGCCAGCGCCGTGGCCGGCTCGGAGCCGGGGGTGCACAGGTTGTCGGCCAGCGCCTTCTCCAGCCGTGCCAAGGCGAGCGCGGCGGGGTTGCCCATGCGCCCGAGCCCGCTGATGCGGTTCGCGTCCTTGTGCATGATGTCCATCATGCACTCCTTGCCCTCGGGCACGCACATGTTGACGATGCGGTAGAACAGGTCGCCATCGACGCTTTTGAAGTAGCGCACCGGTTCTGCCTCGCTGGGGCGGGCGATGTCGAGGTAGGCGGCGCGGGTGAGCGCGTTGCCGGAGGCCCGCGCGTTTGCGACCCAGGCGCCGAAATCGCTGTCCGACAAGCCGTGGAACTTGAAACGCATGTGCGAGAAGCCGTGGCCGGTGTAGTTGGCGGAGAAGCCGTCGAAGACGCCCTCCTTGTTGATGACCGCGTGCAGCTTCGTCTGCATGCCGGCCATGGCGTAGATCTGGCCGGCGAGCGCGGGCACGTAGAACGAGTTCATCAGGTTGGAGGAGGTGATGGTGAAGCTGATCGGCCGGTCGACGGGCGCGGCCAGCTCATTGATCGTCGCGATGCCGTATTGCGGATAGATGAACATCCATTTCCAGTCGAGCGAGACGACCTGCACGCGCAGCGGCTCCATGTCCTCCGGCACCGGGCGGTTGGCGTCGAGGCGCTCCAGCGGGCGGTAGGGATCGAGCCGGTGGGTGGCGATCCACGTCACCGTGCCGAGCACGAGGATGATGGCGATCGGCGCGCCCCAGATGGCGAATTCCAGTTTCGTCGAGTGATGGAAGTCCGGATCGTAGGTGGCGCTCCTGTTCGACTGCCGGTACTTCCACGCGAACAGCAGGGTCAACGCCATGACGGGCAGGATGATGAGCAGCATCAGCCCTGTGGAGACCAGAATGAGGTCCTTTTGCTGCGTCGCAATGTCGCCGGCCGGAGCCATGACGACCCACTGGCAACCGGATAAAAGGGGCGATATCGCAAGAAGCGATACGAGGGGAAGCGCTTTGACCCGGGGCATCCGTCTCATCCATGTTGGTGCAGGCACGGCAGACGGCGAGGACTCGCCGCCACCATGCAAATGATCGCACTGCATACAGACGCGGAAATGCCCTATCAAGGGCTCGGGGCAGGGGTGCGACAACATGCACACCCCCGTTACAAAGTTGAAATTTCTGTTGCCGATGCCGAATGCTGGGGTTGTGCACCCGAAAAGGGTGTGCGACGGCTGGCTTTATATGATTATAAAAATTCAAATCCAGCGAATAGTTACAAATGAAAGTATTCGCCGATGACAATGGGTGATGCCATCTGCAACCGACGGCAAGCCAAGCGTGCCACCGGTTGCGGCATGGTGCGCCGCATCATTGTGCGCCGCATCAGCGAACGGTGAGTTTTCCGTCCATGCCCGTTTCGGGGGCCTCGCCGCCGAGGGCGCGGGCGATGATGGTGACGTTGTGGTCGATCATGCCGACATAGGTGCCCTCGTAGGTGCCGGCCTCGCCGGCGGCGTCCGAGAAAAGTTCCCCGCCGATCACAACCTTGTGGCCTTTCGCCGCCGCGCCTTCGACCAGCGCCTTGACGTTGCGGTCTGAGACGGACGATTCGATGAAGATCGCGCCGATCCCGCGGTCGACGATGAGCTGCACGAGATCCTCGACCTGCTTCAGGCCTGCCTCGCTTTCGGTGGAAATGCCCTGGATTCCGCGCACTTCATAACCGTAGGCGCGGCCGAAATAGTTGAAGGCGTCGTGGGCAGTCACCAGAATGCGCGACTGCGCCGGCACGGAGGCGAGCACCTTGGCGGCATAGTCCGCGACCCTGTCGATTTCCGCGAGGTAGGCCTGCGCGCCAGCCTCGAAATCCGCCCGGGCCTCGGGGCGCAGTCTGATCAATTCGTCGCGCGCCGCTGTGACAACGCCCTTCCACAGGTGCGGATCGAACCACACGTGCGGATCGGGCAGGGCGGCGTTCTGGTCGTTCTTCAGCAGCCTGTCCCGCGGGAGCTGTTCGCCCAGGGCGATGACGGTCTTGCGCTGCCCGAGCCGCTCCAGGAACTCCTGAAGCTGGGCTTCGAGATGCAGCCCCTGCCAGAAAACGACGTCCGCCCGTGTGGCCGCCGCGATGTCCGAGCTGGTCTGGCGATAGAGATGCGGATCGACGCCCGGTCCGAGCAGCGCATGGACGTCGACATGCTCCCCACCCACGGAGCGGACCGCGTCGGCGACCATGCCCGTCGTGGCGACGACGTTCAGTTTCTTCTCCGCCGCCATCGCCGGCGCCGCCGCAAGCCCGCCCGCCAGCGCGATTCCGACCAAACCGGCCAGCAGCGACCGTCTTGTCCTCTCAAGCATCTTGCCCGTCCTTTTATTGCAAATGAATGTCATTTGCATCTTTAGCCGTTTCGCCGCGCGATTGCAAGGGCCTGCAGGGTGATCGGGTGTGCCGCGGACTTCTGTTCCGCGCGGGTGCCATTCTTGACGCGGCAACCCGGCCTCCCCATATTCCGGAGGCGCAGCGGAAGGGGCCTCGCATATCCGGCGGTTTTCGTGTGGGAGATGTCATGACGCCCTTGTCCATTCTCGATCTCGTTCGCGTCACGCAGACGACGGACGCGCGCGGCGCGCTGATCAACGCGCGTGATGTCGCCGTCCATGCCGAGCGTTGGGGCTACAACCGCATCTGGGTTGCCGAGCACCACAACATGGCTGGCGTCGCCAGCGCCGCGACGGCGGTCGTGATCGGCTACATCGCCGACGGCACGCAGCGCATCCGCGTCGGCGCGGGGGGCATCATGCTGCCCAACCACGCGCCTTATGTCATCGCCGAGCAGTTCGGCACGCTGGAGCGGCTGTTTCCGGGGCGCATCGATCTGGGGCTCGGACGGGCGCCGGGCACGGACCAGCTCACGCTGCGCGCCCTGCGCCGCCCCGCCGAGGCGGCCGACCACTTTCCGCAGGATGTGCTCGAATTGCAGGCCTTCCTCGCGCCGCCGGGGCCGGACCAGCGCATCGTCGCTGTGCCGGCGGCGGGCACCGATGTGCCGCTCTGGATTCTCGGATCAAGCGTCTTCGGCGCGGCGCTGGCGGCGGAACTCGGCCTGCCCTATGCGTTCGCGTCGCATTTCGCGCCGGACTACCTTCTGCCTGCGCTTGAGCTTTACCGCAATCGCTTCAAGCCCTCGGAGCAGCTTGGGAAGCCCTATGCGATGGTGGGCGTCAACATCGTCGCCGCCGACAGCGATGCGGAAGCCCGCCGCCTCGCCACGACGCAGCAGATGTCGTTCACCGACCTCGTCAGCGGCCGGCGGGGACTGAGCCGCCCGCCGATCGACGACATCGAGACCTACTGGGCCGGCGCCCAGAAAGAGCACGCGCGGCGCATGCTCGCGCGTTCGATCGTCGGCGGGCCGGAGACGGTGCGGGCGGGAATCAGCGCGCTGCTGGCGGAGACGGGCGCCGACGAGCTGATCATCGTTTCCGATGTTTATGAGCATGCAGCGCGCCTGCGGTCGTTCGAGCTGATCGCCGCCGCGTGGTGGGGCGGCGTCTGAACGCCGCATCCGAAACGCGCGTCAGCCGGATTTCCGGTGCAAAAGCCCGATAGGGAGTTGAGGACGGATTGCTTTGCCGTTATCAACCCCGCATCGTCCGGCAAAATAGAGTTGTTGCATCAGGCGGAAGCGAACGGCGCTTCGCCGCCGCTGCATATAGCGCCGGCTTCTGCGGAAACTGCGCCATTATCGTTTACAGGAGAAGCTGCCTGATGAGACATACGTCCCGGTCCTTTACGGTGGAGGTCAAGCGGTCGCGCATGCGCGCCGACGCCTCCCCGGCCGGTCCTTCTGCGTGGAGCCGGGAGCCGCCGATGGCTCCCGCTTCCAGTTCCCTTTCCTGGGAGGAACTGCTGCAGCGGCTGCCCGCCGCGCCTGCCGGGCAGGATAGCCCCGCCGCTTCCCCGCCCGCACCGGAACGGCAGGAGACGGAGCGGACCGGCAGGCGGGTCCTTCCGTCGCTGCTGCCCACCGAAGGCCTGTTTCCGGATAACGATCAATCCGTTGAGGAGACAGCCGGAATGTCTACTGACGAGAAAGAGCCCGAACCGCGCCGGCCGCGCAGGACGCGGACCGCGGCGGCGAACGGAGAGGCGCGGAATGCCGCTGCCGCCCCGTCGCAGGCCGACGATATGCCGATGGCGGTCAACTTGCCCGACCATGGAGCTGTCGACCTTGAAGCCGGCAGCCATGAGTCAGGCAGCCATGAGACGGACATCCATCAGGCTGTCACTTCGGAGGCGGAGGCACAGGAGTCCTCTGTCCATGAGTCCGCGGCCTATGAGCCCCCGGCCCATGAGTCTCAGGCCCATGAAGCGGCCGAGGATGAGGCTTTGTTCCATACCGCGCATGCGCCGGCCATCCGGGCGCTGGTAGAGGCGCATCTGCGCGATCATCCTGCGGGTGAAAGCGAGCCGGAGCACGCCGAGGAGCAGCATCGTCCGGTTGCGAAGCGCCGCCGGCAGGATTTCTGGAAACGCCGCCTGCGCCTGCGCATGGGCCACGACTGAGCCGGGCGCCAAGCGCCGGCGTCAAGTGCCGGGTGCTGGTGGGCGCCACCGCGCGATCTCCTTTTGGAGAACATGATTTCTCCGGAAAAGGTGCCACGCTTGCCTTGCCGCCACGACAGCCGGCCATGATGGCTCGCCATGACGGGCCCGCCCCCGTCAGCATCGTCGCGCGCATCGATATCGGCGGCCTGTCATCAAGCCGTTATCCGCCCGTTCTAAACCCTCATTCATGAATGCACAGGTGTGCAAAGAACGGGTGTGAAGGATGGATGCAAGCGAGCGGCCCTTTCTCGATCTGACGGGCGTCACCGTCTCCTACGGTTCGACGCGGGTGCTCGAAGGCATCGATCTCGGCATCGGGAAGGGCGAATTCGTGGCGCTGCTCGGTGCCTCGGGCTGCGGCAAGACGACCCTGCTGCGCACAATCGCCGGTTTCATCGTGCCTGATGCGGGCACGGTGAGCGTTGGCGGCCACGACGTCACGCGCCTGCCGCCGGACCGGCGCGGCATGGCGCTGATGTTCCAGTCCTACGCGCTGTGGCCGCACATGACGGTCGCGCAGAATATCGGCTACGGCCTGAAGCTGCGCCGCCAGTCACGCGCCGATATCGCGAGGCGCGTCGGGGAGATCGCGGCGATGCTCGGCCTTCAGGGCCTTGAGGCACGCAAGCCCGCGTCCCTCTCGGGCGGCCAGCGCCAGCGGGTCGCCCTGGGGCGCTCGCTCGCCGTCGATCCGGAAATCCTGCTGCTCGACGAGCCGCTATCGAACCTCGACGCGCGCATCCGCCTGAGCCTGCGCCACGAAATCCGCACGCTGCAGCAGCGCATGGGCATCACCGCCGTTCACGTCACCCACGACCGCGAGGAGGCGATGGTGATGGCGGACAGCATCGTCATCCTCGACAAGGGGCGCATCGCCCAGCGGGGCACGCCGGAGGAGGTGTACAACCGCCCGGCGAGCGCCTTCGTCGCCGCCTTCATGGGGGCGGAAAACGTACTCACGCTCTCGGGCAGTGCCTCCGGCGAGGGATTTGCCATCGCGCCCGGCCCGTTCAACGCCGGCTGCCTCGTGCCTGGCCCGCTGCCGACGGGCGGCGTCGAGGTGCGTTTCCGCGCGGAGGCGGGGACGCTTGGGCCTGCCGATGCGCCGCCGCCGGAGGACGGGCGCACGCTGCGTCTGGCCGGGCATGTGGTCAGCACGAGCTATCCCGGCGGCATCTGGCGCCACGCGGTGCGGCTGGGTGAGGGGGCGGCCGATGGCGCGACGGTACTCGTCGATGCGCCGCATCCGGTCGCGCAGGGGCAGGCGGTGTCGGTGCTGCTGCCGCCCGATACGTTCTTCGTCTTTCCGGCGGCGGGCGAGGCGCCTCCGCCGGCTTCCGATTCCCGATCCGGCGACAGGCGTCGGCGTCTGGAAGTGCAGCAAGCCTGAGTTCCTCTCCGTTCATTGTTTGCCCTTTTGGAGACACACCATGAAGACCCTTTTCAAGGCCGCCTTCGCCTTCGGCCTCACCATCTCGCCGGTGACGGCGGCGGAGCTGACGGTGCTCACCGCCGGCGACCAGAACATGGTTGACTATGTCAACGAATATCTCGGCCCGCTGTTCGAGAAGCAGAACCCCGGCACCACGGTGCGCGCGGTCGGCACCGGCCCCGGCGATGCGGGCTCGCAGAAGATCGTCGAGCGTTTCGACGCGCAGGCCAAGGCCAATGTCGCGAAGTGGGACGCCGACGTCGCCGTCGTGCATGAGAAGTTCGCCGGCCCGCTGGTCAAGAACGGCTATCTCGAAAACTACCGCGACCGCATCTCCACCGGCAAGCTCGTCACCCGCGCCAATGCCGACAACGCCCTCGGCACCGACGTGAAGGGTTACGTCATGCCGATGTTCAATAGCCAGACGGCGCTCGCCTACAATCCCGCGCTGCTCGCCAACCCGCCGAAGAGCTACGAGGAGCTGGCGAAGTGGGCCAAGGAGCACCCGCGCCAGTTCGGCTATAACGGCATCAAGGGCGGCGCCTCGGGCGTGAGCTTCGTCATGGGCTGGATCTACGCCTTCGGCGACACCGACGCCGACAAGCTGCAGAACGGCCCCTTCGACGAGGCCGACACGAAGAAGTGGGACAAGGCGCTGGCTAGCCTGAAGGAATTCAACGCCAACGCGCAGCTCACCCCCGGCAACGCCGGCACGCTCGACCTGCTGAGCCGCGGTGAGATCGCCATCGGCCCGGTCTGGGTCGACATGTTCTACTCCTGGCAGGCGAACGGCCAGCTCCCGCCGGACTTCAAGCTCGTGCTGCCGGCCCCCGGCATGCCTGGCCAGCCGATGCACTACGTGATCCCCTCCAAGGCGCCGAACAAGGAACTCGCCGAGAAGTTCGTCGAACTCGCCACGAGCCCCAAGGTGCAGGCCGAGGGCATTGTCGAGCGCTTCAACTGGTATCCGGGCATCGACGCGCAGCACGTTCAGGCCGAACTCGACCCCAAGGTCTGGGCAAAGCTCTTCACGAACGTCACGCCGGAAGATCTCGCCCGCTATGGCAAGCGCTTCCCCATCGCGCCCTATAACAACGCGATCCTCGAAGCCTACGAGCGCACGGTGACCAAGTAATCATCGTCGCGCGATCGCCGTGCACCGCAACGTGTAGCCGTGCACTGTAACGTATATAAGGTGTGGAGGCCGCGCAGGCGCGGCCTCCCGCTCCCCCGGACCGCCGTTCCCGGATCGCCACCATGCCCAGCCTCACGCCGCAACGCCTTCTCGGACTTTTCCTCGTGCTGCCCGCGCTTGCGATGGTGGTGCTGTTCTTCATCGTGCCGCTGAGCGCTTCCGTCATCGGCGCCTTCGAGGTCGAGGGCGGGTTCATGGGGGGGCTGGGGCTCGACAACATCATCAAGGCGTTCGATTTCTACGCGCAGGACATGCTGTTCACGCTGGTGATCGTCTCGCTGTCGACGCTGCTGATCGCCCTGTTCTCGATCGGCATCGGCGGCTACCTGACGCTTGGCGAGAACCCGCGCGCGATCGCCATCCTGCGCTGGCTCTACCGCTGGCCGATGTTCATTCCCTTCATTGTGGTGGGGCAGGTGCTGCGCACGTTCCTCGCCAAGAACGGCCTGATGAACGGCACCTTCGTCGCCATGGGCCTCATCACGCCGATGCAGGCGACGAGCCTCCTCGACTGGCGCGGCATCGTCATCGCCTTCGTGTGGAAGCAGACGCCGTTCGTGGCGCTGCTGGTGGCGGGGGCGATGGCCTCCATCGACCGGGGCACCATCGAGGCCGCGCGCAATCTCGGAGCCTCGCGGCTGCGCATCCTGTTCGAGATCGTGGTGCCGCAGGTGGCGACGACGCTGCTCGTCGGCATGATCCTGTCCTTCGTCACCATGATGTCGGTGCTGTCCGTGCCGCTGATGATCAACGCCCAGTCGCCGACCATGCTGACGACGGACATCGCCTTCCGCATCAATGCCTATGGCGACTATGGCGTTGCCAATGCACTGGGGCTCGTGTCGCTGCTGATGGCGAGCGGCGTGGCGCTCGTCTATCTGCGCATCGCCATGCGGGAGCGGTCATGAGCACCTTCCTGTCCCGTCTCGATCCGTGGTGGCTGCCGCGCGCGCTGGTGCTCGGTGCGCTCGCCTTCGTCATCTTCGGCCCGCTCGCCAACCTGCTGCTGTGGACGGTGGCGGAGAAGTGGTATTTTCCGCACGCCCTGCCGCTTGAGTTCGGCTTCAGCTATTGGGAGCGGGTGTTCTCGCCGCGCGGCAACGCAGTGGAATCGCTCACGAACAGCATCGTCGTGGCGCTGCTCACGGTGGTGCTGTCGCTGACGCTCGCCATTCCGGCGGGCTATGCGCTGGCGCGGCTGAAGCTGCCGCTGCGCGGCCTCGTGCTGCTCGCCTTCCTCATTCCGCAGGCGTTCCCTAACCTCACCGTCTATGTCAACATCGCCCGCCTGTTCTATGTGGTCGGCCTCAACGGCACGATTCCGGGCGTGGTGCTGGTGCATACGACGCATGGCCTCGTCTATGCGGTGTGGATCGCGACTGCCGCCTTCGCCGCCGTGGATGCCGAACTGGAGGAAGCGGCGCGCTCCATCGGCGCCTCGGGGCTGCGCGCCTTCTTCGACGTGACGCTGCCGCTGGCTCTACCCGGCCTGCTGGCGAGCGCCATCTTCGTGTTTCTGGAATCGCTGGACGAGTTCACCGGCAGCTATTTCGTCGGCGCGCCGGATGTGAACATGCTGCCGCTGCTGCTCTACACGGCGGGGGCGGGCGGCAACTACCAGATCGCCTCCATCACCGCGCTGCTGCTGCTCATCCCCTCGATCGGCTTCATGCTGGTGGTGGAGCGCTTCCTGAAGGTCGATGTGCTGGCGCGCGTCGGGCGGTAGCCTTGCCGGCTTCCTTCCCGTATACAAGCACCAGTTGCAATAGTTGCAATCCCTGAAATGCATCAAGAAGAAGCAATGAACGCGCCCCCCGGCCGGCCCAACTTCGTCACCGCTCAACATGTCGCCGAACGTGCCGGCGTCTCGCGCTCCGCCGTCTCGCGGGCCTTCACGCCCGGCGCGAGCATCGCCTCGGAAACGCGCGAGAAGGTGATGCGCGCCGCGGAGGAGCTTGGCTATCAGGTCAACGATCTCGCACGCGGCCTGCTCGCGAACCGCAGCCGGCTGGTGGGCATGGTGGTGACGGGTATGGAGGTCGGCTTCCGCGCACATCTCACTGCGGCGTTGTCGAAGGCGCTGATCGCGCGTGGCAGTATCCCGCTGCTCATCAACACCGGGCGCACGGAAGAGGAGATGGCGGCGGCGCAGAGAATCCTCTTCGGCCACCGGGCGGAGGCGATCGTGGTGCTCTCCGGCTCTCCGCCCGCGAGCTTCATCGATATCGCGCGCCGCAACGGCCAGCCGATCATCGTCATCGGCCGCTCGGAGCCCGATGCCGACCATGTGCAGATCGACAACGACGGCGCGGCGCGGGAGGCGGCGCGGCTGTTCGTGCGGCGCGGCTTCTCGCGGCTGGCGGTGGCGGGCTCGCTGTCGCGCACGCCCAACCTGCTGGAGCGCGAGCGTGCCTTCGCCGACGAGGCACGCCGGGCGGGCGCGCACGTCGCCGTCGTCCACGGCCGCGATTCAACCTATGCGGGCGGCGTCGACACGGGGGAGGTGCTGTTCAGCGCCGAAGGGGTGCAGGCGGTGTTCTGCGTCAACGATCTGATGGCGCTTGGCCTCATCGACCACGCCCGCCGGGTGGGGCTCGCCGTGCCGGGCGACGTCGCCGTGATCGGCTTCGACGACCTGCCGGAGGCTGCTTGGAGAAACTACGAACTCACCACCTTCCGGCAGGATCCGGCCGCGATGGCGCTGGCCGCCGTGGAACTGCTGGAGCGGCGGCAGGCCGACCCCGCCTGCGCCCCCGCGCGCTCGAAACTCACGGCGCCGCTCGTGGTGCGGACAAGCTTTTCGCCTGCCTGAGCCCAGTGCCCACCGTCATTGTCAGGCTGCTTGTCGTCAGGCTGCCTGGCCGTGGGTGCGTCCGGAACCGCCGAGATAGGCGTCGAAGCAGGCGGCGACGGCGCGGACGATGAAGCGGTGGTCCTGGCGCACACGGACGACGCCGGCGTCGATCTCCACGATGCCGTCGTCGCGCAGGGCGTCCAGCCGCGTGTTGCCGTGCATGAGGAATTCCGTATCGATATTGTGCGCGCGGCCGACGGCGGCGAGGTCCACGGCGAAGTCACACATCAGCCGTTCGATGACGGCGGCGCGTAGCCGGTCCTCGTCTGTCAGGCGATAGCCTTTCGCTGTGGCGAAGGCGCCCGCCGCGACGCGCGCCGCATAGCTGCCCGTCGGTACCTCGTTCTGCACGAAGCCCTGCGGCATCTGGCCGATGGCGGAGGCGCCGAGGCCGATCAGGGCCTCGCTCGTGTCGGTGGTGTAGCCTTGGAAGTTGCGCCGCAGCCGTCCCGCGGCCGCGGCGAGCGCCAGCGGATCGTGGGGCAGGGCGTAATGGTCGAGGCCGATGCGTGTGTAGCCGGCGGCGGTGAGCGTCTCGGCGATGGCCTCGGCCTGCGCGTCCCGCTCGTGCGCGCCGGGCAGGGCGCTTTCGTCGATCAGCCGCTGGTGCTTTTTGAACGACGGCACGTGGGCGTAGCCGAACACCGCGAGCCGATCCGGCCGCATGGCGACGGCCTCGCGCGCGGTGTCGACGCAGGAGCGTTCGGTCTGGTGCGGCAGGCCGTAGATCAGGTCGACGTTGATGCCGGTGACGCCGGCCGCCCGCAGATCCGCCATCGCCTCCGCCGTCCGCGCGGCGCTTTGCAGGCGGTTGATGGCCCGCTGCACCTTCTCGTCGAAACTCTGCACGCCGAGGCTGGCGCGGCGCACGCCCCCTTCCCCAAGGGCAAAGGCCATGTCGCGTGTCAGGGTGCGCGGGTCGATCTCGATGGCGATGGCGGTATCGGCATGGAAGGCGAGATGCCGGCGCAGCCAGTCCATGAGGGAAAGGAAGGCATCGGGCGACATGATGGTGGGCGTGCCGCCGCCGAAATGCACATCGTCGATGACCGCGCGGTCGCCGGCGCGTGCCGCGACGAGGCGCACTTCCTCATGCAGAACCGCCAGATATTCCTCGATCGGATGGTCGCGCAGCGTGATGCTGGTGTGGCAGCCGCAATACCAGCACATCGCCCGGCAGAAGGGGATGTGCAGATAAAGCGCGGTGCGGATGCCCGGCGCAAGCGAGGCGAGCCACTCGCCATAACACCGCGCGTCGACGGCGGGGGAGAACAGCGGCGCCGTCGGGTAGCTGGTGTATCGCGGCAGACGGGCCGCGCCATATTTCTCCAGCATCGACGTTTGCATGAAACTCTCCACCATTACACTTGACCGATCCGTTCACATAGCCGGATACAGCGGAGGTTTCCTTGAGCAAAGCCAAGGAAGCGCCGGGCGGAACGGGCCGCCCGGTGCTCAAGCCCGGCTCAGGCGCCGGCGGGCGCCGAGACGAGCGCGGGGCCGGGTTCCGGCGCCGGCTCTTGCCGCGTCAGCACGCGGGCGCGGATGCGCTCGCCAGTGGCCGGGTCGATGCTGGCCCAGTACCACAGGAAGCGTTCCTTCACCGGATCGCGCGTCAGCGCGTTGTACTGGCCGACCAGCGTGTCGACGAGGCGGTCGCGCTGCTCGTCCGTGAACACGTCGCGGACCAACGCGCCGGCCTGACCGAAATCGTCGTCGTCACGGCGCAGCGTGTAGGCGGCGCGCACGAGCGCCCCGTCCGCCTGCCAGCCAGGCCCCTCCGCAGCGCGGGCCGGATCGGCCTGCGGCCCGCCGAGCGAGTTGGGGGCATAGACGGGATGCCCTGCTTCGGCGAAGGTGTGGCGCAGATGGCCATCCTTGGCGTAGCTGTGCACGGGCGCCTTGGGGCGGTTGACGGGCAGCTCGTTGTAATTGGCGCCGATGCGGTAGCGGTGGGCGTCCGCGTAGGAGAACACGCGCGCCAGCAGCATCTTGTCGGGGCTGACATCGACGCCGGGCACGAGGTTCGAGGGTTCGAAGGCGGCCTGCTCGATCTGCGCGAAATAGTTCTCGGGATTGCGGTTGAGCACGAATTCGCCCACCGGGATCAGCGGATAGTCGGCGTGCGGCCAGATCTTCGTGAGATCGAACGGGTTGAAGCGGTAGGTCTTCGCGTCCTCATAGGGCATGATCTGCACCGAGACGCGCCAGCCGGGATAGTCGCCCCGCGCGATGGCCTCGTGGAGGTCGCGCAGGTAATAGTCGGAATCGATGCCGGCGATCTTCTCGGCCTCGCCGCCGGTGATATTGCGCTCGCCCTGCCGGTTGTGGAAGTGGTACTTCACCCAGAAGCGCTCGCCAGCCGCGTTGATCCACTGGTAGGTATGCGAGCCGTAGCCGTTGAGATGGCGCCAGGAATAGGGCAGGCCGCGGTCACCCATGAGGTAGGTGACCTGGTGCGCGCTCTCCGGCGACAGGGTCCAGAAGTCCCACTGCATGTCGGCGTCGCGCAGGTGGGTGTGCGGCAGGCGTTTCTGCGAGCGGATGAAGTCCGGAAACTTGATGCCGTCGCGGATGAAGAACACCGGCGTGTTGTTGCCGACGATGTCGTAATTGCCTTCCGTCGTGTAGAACTTCAGCGCGAAGCCGCGCACGTCGCGCCAGGTGTCGGGCGAGCCGAGTTCGCCCGCCACCGACGAGAAACGGATCAGCAGGTCGGTCTCGACGCCGGGCTGGAACAGGGCGGCGCGCGTATAGCGGGAAACGTCCTCGGTGATCTTCAGCACGCCGAAAGCGCCGCCGCCCTTGGCATGCACGACGCGCTCCGGCACCCGCTCGCGGTTGAACTGGGCAAGTTTTTCAAGGAGATAGACATCATGCAGCAGGACGGGCCCGTCCGGGCCCACGGTGCGCGAGTGCTCGTCGGAAGCAACCGGCGCGCCCGCCGTCGTGGTGGTGAACTTGTGATCAGTCATCGATACAGGCCTTTCACGTTCAGTTCGTCCGGGGGAAGGAATTTTTCGTCTGCCGTGGAAGCATGGTCAGCCGCCATTCGGGCGACGATATCGTTTCAGATTAATTCTAGTTCCAGAATAGACAACCCGTAAATGCGGCTTTCCGCGCAGCCGGGTGCGCCGCGTTACACGGAAGGGGCAATGTCAGGACGGGGATGGAACGCTCAGGCGTCCGTCAGCCGTTCGCCGGCTGTGCGCAGGTGGGCGCGCATGGCGGTCTCCGCCGCCTGCGGATCGCGCGCCTCCAGGGCGGCGACGATGTCGTCGTGCTGGCGCAGGAGTTCCTCGCGCAGTGCGAGGGAGAAGGTTATTTCGCGGGCGCTGAGCCACGCATCTTCGGCGCGCACGCCATTGATGAGTTCGAACACCCCCCGCAGCAGTTCGTTGCGCACCGACTGCGCGATGGCCGCGTGGAAGGCGCTGTCGAAACGTTCGTACTGGCTGCCCGTCCGGGCGTCACGGGCGCGGGCGACAAGTTGCTTCAGGCGCTCGATATCGGCGGGAGTGGCGCGGGTGGCGGCAAGGCGCGCGAGCATCGGCTCGATTTCGAGGCGCGCCTCGACGATGTCCCGCGGGCTGGTGTGCGAGGCGAGCGCGCCGCGGCCCGCGCCGGCGGCGCGGGTGGGACTGAGGAACGTGCCCTGTCCCTGCCGGCGGTACACCAGCCCTTCCGCCTCCAGTTCCGCCAGCACCGCGCGCACCATGCGCCGGCCGACGCCGAAACGCGCCATCAGGGTGCGCTCCGGCAACAGGCGCCCGGCGCGGATGACCTCGCCCTCGCCGGCCTCGATGGCCATGCGCAGGCTCGCCCGCACGCCGGCCGGGTCACTGGAAGAGGTCATAGAACATCCGCGCCGAGGTGATGGCCAGGAACACGGCAAAGCAGCGCTGCAGCGCCCGGCGCGGGATGGTGTGGGCGAGCCGCGCCCCCACCGGCGCCATCGCCATCGTCAGCGGCACCAGCACCAGCGCCCCCACCCAGTTGAGATAACCCAGCGAGAAGGGCGGCAGGCCCGCGACGCCGATGCCCGAAGCGATATAGGTGAGCGTGCCGGGAATGGCGATGACGAAACCGATGGCGGACGCGGTGCCCACGGCCTTGCGGATATCGTAGCCCATGGCTGTGAGGATAGGCACGCTGAGCGAGCCGCCGCCGATGCCCATCAGCGCGGAGATGAGGCCGACGAACGCGCCCGATGCCCACTTGACGAAAACATTCGGGAAATCGTCATAGAGCTTCGTGCCGGCGCCGCTGAAGGTCATCTGGAGGGCGACGAGCAACGCCACCGTGGCGAACACGATGCTGAGCACGCGCCCGTCGACACGGCCGCCTATCAGCGCGCCCGCCACGACGCCGATGGCGATGGGCAGGCTCCAGCTCTTCAGCAAGGGCACGTCGACCGCGCCCCGGGCGTAATGGCTTTTCACCGACACGGCGGAGGTGGCGATGATCGTCGCCAGCGAGGTGGCGACCGCGATCTTCATGCGCAGCGTCTCGGCGATGCCTACGGCGGAAAAGATGTGGTAGAGCACCGGCACGATGACGATGCCGCCGCCGACGCCCAGCAGCCCGGCGATCAGCCCGCCCAGCAGCCCGGCGACCGCGATCGACACGACCCAGAAGAGATACTGGGACGCATCGCCCCCCAACAGTTCAGGCACGGCGCTTCTCCGGATTGGCGAAGGCACCGCACTTTCCCGTGACGATGCGGACAGCGTGCCTCGCAAGGAACCAATGCAGTCTTGATACGATATTGGTTCGGTAACGCAAAAGGAAAAAACCGACGGTACGTTTCACCGTGCGCGATCTGTCATCGGCAGGCTGGAATCTGTCCTGTTTACGTTGAAAGAAGATAGCTCCTCGATTCCTTATTTTGAGCGAATTCTGATCGGAAATCGCTCTATCAAACCAATAAGAAATTGGTCTCAGTCAGAAATGGCACGGAGACCACCGCCGCTTGACCGCATGCGGGCATTGCAGGAGAAGAACGGTTTGTTACCCGATTCCCCGCCGGACGAGATATGACCGCTTCCGCTTCCGCCGCCGAACCGTTCAAGGTGATGGCGCTCTACAAATTCGCCGATCTGCCCGACGCGGCCGCGATCCGGCCCGTGCTCGCGGCGTTCTGCTGCGCGCGGCGCATCAGGGGCACGCTCATTCTCGCGCCGGAGGGCATCAACGGCACCGTCGCCGGCACGCCGGACGCCATCGCCGACCTGCATCGGTATCTGCTGGCGGAAGGGCCTTTCGACACGCGGCTTGCGGGGGCGGAGATCAAGTTCTCCCACGCACGTGAAATGCCGTTCCTGCGCATGAAGGTGCGGCTCAAGCCCGAGATCGTCACCCTGCGCGCGCCGGAGGCCAACCCGGCGAGGATCGTCGGCACGTATGTCGCGCCCGATCAATGGAATGCGCTGATCGCGCGCAACGACGTCGTGGTGGTGGATACGCGCAACGATTACGAGGTCGGGCTCGGCACCTTCCGCCGCGCGCTCGATCCCGGGACGCGCACCTTCACGGAGTTCAAGGATTTCGTCGCGCGGGAACTTGACCCGGCGCGCGACCGCAAGGTCGCCATGTTCTGCACCGGCGGCATTCGCTGCGAGAAGGCCTCCGCCTATCTGCTGGCGCAGGGGTTTGAGGAGGTGTTCCACCTCAAGGGCGGTATTCTCGCCTATCTGGAACAGGTGCCGGCCGAGCGCAGCCGCTTCGACGGCGAGTGCTTCGTCTTCGACGAGCGTGTCTCCGTCGGCCATGGGCTGGTGGAAGGCGAGGCGAGCCTCTGCCGCGCCTGCCGTCATCCGCTCACTGCGATGGAGTGCGCTGATCCCGCCTTTGTCGAGGGTGTTTCCTGCCCGCATTGCGCGGGCGATGCCGCGCGTGAACGCACCCTGAAGCCGGCGCGCGTCGCGGAACGGCAAAGGCAGGTGGAACTCGCGCGGGCGCGCGGCCTCGCCCATCTCGGCGACGACGCCACCCGCACGGCGCAGGAGCAGAAATGCAGGAAGCAGGCCCGCAAGGAGGCCTCCCGCCAACGTCAGTCCGGGCAGTAGCAAGATATATATAGAGAGAGATAGGAGAGGCGGGAGCGTGATGCTCCCGCCGCCCGCATCGGCTTACTTGACGACCATGTGGGTGAACGGCGCCACATAAGCCTGCAGCATGACGAGAAGGCCGACGAGCACCGCAAGCGCGATGGAGTGGAAGAACACGTAGCGCAGGATCGGGCCCTCGCCGTCCTTCCAGCCCGTCGCGGTCGAGGCGACAACGATGGACTGCGCGTCGATCATCTTGCCCATCACGCCGCCCGACGAGTTGGCGGATGCCATCAGTATCGGCGAGAGGCCGAGCTGCTGCGAGGTGATCTTCTGCAGGCCGCCGAACAGCACGTTCGAGGCCGTGTCCGAGCCCGTAAGCGCCACGCCGAGCCAGCCGAGCAGCGTGCCGAACAACGGGTAGAGAACGCCCGTGTGCGCGAAGGCGAGGCCGAGCGTCGCATCGAGGCCCGAATAGCGGGTGAGGTAACCGAGCCCCAGCATCAACGCGATGGTCGCCAGCGAGAAGCGCACGCGCCAGATCGTCTTGCCGTAAAGCTCGACGAGCTTCAGCGGCCCGTATCCCATCAGCAGCCCGCCGATGATCGCCGCTGCCAGAATGCCCGTGCCGGTCATCGACAGGTAGTTCAGCACGTAGACGGCGGGCTCGGCATGCGCCTCGGCGACCACGGGCGGCACCTTCACCACCTCGTTGTGCAGGCCGGAGATCGGGATGCGGAAGGAGGACAGGCCGTCCAGCGCCTGCTTGACGAAGGGCGTGCCCCAGAAGAAGACGAACACGGTGAGGATGCCCCACGGCAGCCAGGCCCGCACGAGCGCGGCGCGGTCGATGGTGGCCGCGGCCGCGCCACCGTTGATGCCGATCTCCTTGCGTGCCTCTTCGGCCCGGCCGGAGGCTGCGGCGGCGGAAGCGGCCTCGGCTTCCTCACGCCCGGCAAGCGCGGTGGAGGTCCATACGCGGCGCGGCCGCCAGACCTTGAGGAAGAGCACCAGCGCCACCATGGATACGATGGCGGCGATCACGTCCACGAGCCAGGGGCCGTGGAAATTCGAGACCAGGAATTGCGGAATGGCGAAGGATACGCCACAGACGAGAATGGCGGGCCAGATCTCGGCCATGCCCCGGAAGCCGGCGAAGGCCCAGATGAGCCAGAACGGCACCAGCACCGAGAAGAAGGGCAACTGCCGCCCGATCATCGCCGACAGGGAGATCAGGTCGAGCCCCGTCACCGCGGCGAGCGCGATGACCGGCGCGCCGAGCGCGCCGTAGGCGACCGGCGCCGTGTTGGCGATGAGCGCAAGGCCGGAAGCCGCGAGCGGCGAGAAGCCGAGGCCGATCAGGATGGCGCCGGTCACCGCCACTGGCGTGCCGAAGCCCGCCGCGCCCTCGAAGAACGCGCCGAACGAGAACGCGATCAGCAGGAGCTGCAGGCGGCGGTCATCCGTGACGCTGGCGATGGAGCGCTGCAGGATGCGGAAGGAGCCGTTCTCCTCCGTCAGGCGGTGCAGGAAGATGATGTTGAGCACGATCCAGCCGATGGGGGCGAGGCCATACGCCGCGCCATAGACGGCAGCGAGGCCCGCCTTCTCCGCCGGCATGCCGAAGACCAGCACGGCGATGACGAGCGCCGCCACGAGGCCGGACAACGCCGCATAATGCGCCTTCATATGCAGGAAACCCAGCCCCACGAGCATCACGGCGACCGGGATCGCAGCGAACAGGGTGGACAGGGCCAGACTGCCTAACGGATCATAAACTTGATTCCATATCACGGTCGCTTCCTCCTGAAGCATGATCCCGAAAGGCGAGGGCTTTCCGGGAAGGACTTTTCCAAGTGCGCTGCCGCTTGTCGTTATTGTCTGCCGGCATGCGCCGGTGCGACAATATCGCGCAATACCGCGAGGGTGGTAAAATATTTTTGCCAGACATGCAATCTGGACAAAAGTATGTTCTTTCATTTGCATTATTCGATTTGTGACATCATCATTTTCCGTCGCGTCCGGCAGGGAAGAACGGGTGCGATCCGACGTCAGGCCGGTGACGGGCGGGGATTCATCGTCGTATTCTCCCGCGCCGGCCGGTGATTCCCGTTGATGCCGGTGCGTTCCGCCACAGGGCGTCGCCCGAAGAGGTTGTGTCGTGATCGAGCCCGTACAGACGCGCAAGCTGGCCGACGGCATTGCGGAGCACCTCGAACTGCTCATCCTCGAAGGGGTGCTGCGGCCTGGCGAGAGGCTGGTCTCCGAGCGGGAGCTGGCCGAACGGCTGGAGGTGTCGCGGCCGTCGCTGCGCGATGCGCTGGACATTCTGGAAAAGCGTGGGCTCGTCGTCACGACGAAGGGGGGCACCTTCGTCGCCCAGTTCCTCGCGCCGCTGATCGATCCGCTGGCGGGGCTGCTGCAGTCGAGCGACCGCGCCCTGGACGACTATTTCGAGTTCCGCCAGCTCATCGACGCGGCGGCGGCGCGCATGGCGGCGGCGCGGGCGACGGATGTCGACCGGGCCGAGATAAGCGCCTGCATCGCGCGGATGAAAAGCGCGCATGACGTGGCGGTTCCGCAGCCGGAGACGGAGGCGGCGGTGGATGCCGAGCTGCACCTGCTCGTCTACGAGGCCGCGCATAATCTCGTCGTCCTGCATGTCATGCGCACGTTCGCGGACATGCTGCGCCGGGATATCCTCTTCAACCGCGCGCGGCTCTACACCCGTGCCGGCGTGCGCGACGCCCTCCTGGCGCAGCACGAGGCCATCGCCGACGCCATCCTCGCCGGCGACTCCGGCAGGGCGGAGACGCTTGCCCGCGACCACATCCGCTTCACCCACGAATCGCTGCTGGCCGTCCGGCGCGACGAAAGGCGGCTCAACGTCGCCCTGCGGCGACTCGGGCGGCGCGACATCGTCAGTTCCTGACGCACGCCTCGTTTCCACCGCGCGGGAGGCTGGCGGCGGCGGCGGATTTCGGCTATCCGGAAACGTGTAAAAGCAGGAGCAAGGCCATCATGACCGGCACGGGAACGCTGCGTCAGTATTCCATCAATGTCGTGCTGCTGCTCGGCGCGGTGGCGCTGGCATGGAGCTTCTGGTCGAACGACCGCTGGATGCAGCTCTGCGCTGGCCTCGCGCTGTTTCTGTTCGGCATGCAGTGCCTTGAGGAGGGCCTGCGCGACCTCGCCGGCGAAAAGCTGGAGGCGACGCTCGCCCGCAGCACCGAGACGCCGCTGAGAAGCCTCATGGTCGGCTTTGTCGGCACGACCATGCTGCAGTCGAGCACGCTCGTGTCGCTGATGACGATCGCGTTCATCTCCACAGGGCTGATAGGCCTCGCGGCGGGCATCGCCATCATCTTCGGGGCCAATCTGGGCGCGACAACAGGCATCTGGCTGCTGGCGCTCGCGGGGCAGAACTTCAGCCTGAGCCCGCTCGCGCTGCCGCTCGTCGTCTTCGGCGTGCTCGCGAGCTTCCGTGGCGCGCGGGCCCGGGCGGCCGGGCGCATCCTGCTCGGCATCGCCTTCATCTTCCTCGGCATCGACCAGATCCGCGCCGGCTTCTCGACCGTCACCGACGGCCTCGATCTCACGCAATACCAGATCGGGGGCATGCTCGGCCATCTCGTCTTCGCCGGGCTCGGGCTCCTGCTCACCATGGTGCTGCAATCGACGCACGCCACGCTGATGCTGACGCTCACCGCGCTGTCGCTCGGGCAGGTGGAACTCATGCAGGCGGCGGCCATCGCCATCGGTGCCAATGTCGGCAGCAGCGTCACCACCGGGCTCGCGGGGGCGCTCGGCGGCAACCGCAGCGGGCAGCGCCTCGCGCTCGCGCACGTGTTGTTCAACGTGGTCACCGCCGTGCTGTCGTTCCTGCTGATCGGGCCGCTGGTGTGGCTGACGAAGGAGAGCGCCGCGCTGATCGGCTTTGCCGACAACGAGCTGATCATGCTCGCGATCTTCCACACCCTGTTCAATCTGCTCGGCGTGCTGGTGTTCTGGCCGGTGCGCGGCGCGCTGGCGCGGTGGCTGGAGCGCGTGCTGCCGGAGCGGGAGGAGCCGCATGTGCTCATCCCGGCGTCTGCCGAGGGCGGTGCGCCCGTCGCGCCGACGCGCGCCCGCTACCTCAACCGGCAGGCGCTACAGTCCTTTGACACGGCGGCGAGCGCCGTGGTCCACGAACTCCTGCACCTCGCGCGCCTCAGCATCGAGGTCATCTGCCACGCGCTCTACCTGCCGGTCTCGGAACTTGACCGCGCCACCCACGACAAGGCGCTGCTCGCCGCGCGGCCGGGCGACGGCTATCTCGACGCCGACACGCTGTATCAGCGCCATATCAAGGGCGTCTACAGCGACCTGCTCGCCTTCATGAGCCGCATCGATATGCCCGTCGAGGACGTCGTGCACCGGCCGTTCTGGATGGCCAGCCAGCTCGCGGCGATGCAGCTCGTCGAGACCGTCAAGGACGCCAAGCACCTGCAGAAGAACCTCGGCCACTACCTGCGCGGCCCCGACACGCCCGCGCGCGACGCCTATGTCGAACTGCGCAGCCATCTCATCTGCGTGCTGCACGACACGCGCGAGATCGCCCTCCTCGGCCCGGACGACGCGGGATGGGACGAGCGCCTCGACGAGTTCGACCGGCAGCAGCGCGCCTTCGAGACGCGCTTCCGCAGCCACATCTTCGCCGCCGTGCGCGACGACAGGATGGACGGCATGCAGCTCAGCTCCCTGCTGAACGACCTCGGCTATGTCGGGCGTATCACCCGCGGGCTGCGCACGCTGCTGCTGATCCGCGCCGGCGAGGACGCGGGAGACCTGCTGCGCGACCTGCGCGTCGGCGCGGGCGGAGAACTGCTGATCACGGCGGCGTAAGCGCCGGCATCAATGCGTGTGGTGATCCGACCGGCAAAGGCCGTGGTCGGCCAGCACCTCGATCACGCGGCAGTCGCAGACCTGGCCGTGGCCGCATTCGGCCACCATGCGGGCCAGCTCCGCGCGCAGGGCCGTGAGGCTCTCGATGCGCCGCTCCACTTCCTCCAGATGCTTGCGGGCGATGCTGTCCGCCGCGTGGCAGGAGGACTGCGGCCGCGCAGTCATGGCGAGCAGTTCGCGCACGTCGGCGAGTTCGAAGCCGAGTTCGCGCGCGTGGCGGATGAAGTTGAGCTGCCGCACGGCGGCTGCGTCATAACGGCGCTGCCCGCCCTCGCTGCGCGGTGGCGCGGAGACGAGACCGGCCTGTTCATAGTAGCGGATGGTCGCGACCTTCACCCCCGTGCGCCGCGACAGCTCGCCGATCGAGATATCCATCATGAACCTCCGGAACGAACCCTCTTGACCCTCCAGTGACTAGAGGTTGTACACCCGCGCATATGGGTCGGAAAGGACGCGAAGGCAATGACGGATACGCAGGGTGCAAGGGTGACATTCCGGGTCGGCGGCATGGATTGCGCCGCCTGCGCCCGGAAAATCGAGACGGCGGTGGCGCGCCTGCCGGGCATCACTGGCGTCGATGTCTCCGTGATGACGGGCACCTTGACGGTAGAGGGCGCCGATCTCCGCCGCGTCCCGGCCGAGGTGGAGGCGCTCGGCTACACGCTGGAAGGCGGCTCCCGCCATGCCGGGCACGACGGGCATGATCACCGGCACGAGGACCACCAACATGAGCACGATCATAATCACGATCATAACCATAGTCATGACCATGACCATGATCACGATGCTCATGACGGACACGCCCACAGTCACGCGGATTTCAGCGGCGATCAGTGGTGGCGGTCGCCGAAGGCGCGGCTGATCCTTTCTTGCGGCGCGGCGCTGGTCGTGGCGCACGGCATCGGCCTTGTCGTGCCGCAATCGGGGCAATGGCCGTTCCTCGTCGCGCTGCTCATCGGCCTCGTGCCGATCGCGCGCCACGCCTGGGCGGGGATACGCGCCGGCACGCCGTTCTCCATCGAAACGCTGATGACGATTTCCGCCGGCGGCGCCTTCATTATCGGCGCGGCCGAAGAGGCGGCGATGGTGGTGGTGCTGTTCCTGATCGGCGAACTGCTGGAAGGCCTGGCCACGCAGCGCGCACGCGCGGGCATCTCGGGCCTGACGAAGCTCGTGCCCGACGTGGCGCTCGTCGCGCGCGGCGGCGCCCTCGTCGAGACGTCCGCCGCCGATCTCGTGCCCGGCGACATCATCACCGTGCGGCCCGGTGACCGCATCGCCGCCGATGGTGTCATCGTGGAGGGCGAGAGCGCCATCGATGAGGCGCCGGTGACGGGCGAGAGCGTGCCGGTCACCAGGGGGCCGGGCGGGCGCGTCTTCGCGGGTACCATCAACACCGATGCCGTGCTGCGTGTCGAGGTAACGGCGCGCGCCGCCGACAACACCATTGCCCGCGTCGTCCGTCTCGTCGAGGAGGCGCAGGCGAGCAAGGCGCCGACCGAGCGCTTCATCGAGCGCTTCGCCACCCGTTACACGCCCGCCGTGCTGGTGCTGGGCGCGCTGGTCGCCGTCGTGCCGCCGCTCTTCTTCGGCGGGGAGTGGGGCGTGTGGATCTACCGTGGCCTCGCGGTGCTGCTGATCGGCTGCCCCTGCGCGCTGGTGATCTCGACGCCGGCGGCCATCGCGGCCGGACTGTCGGCGGGCGCGCGGCGCGGCCTGCTGCTCAAGGGCGGCTCCGTGCTGGAGGGGCTCGGCCGCGTCACCACGGTCGCCTTCGACAAGACCGGCACGCTGACGCAGGGGCGGCCTGTCGTCACCGATGTGGAGGGCGTCGGGCTGGCGGTCGACGAGGTGTTGGCCTATGCGGCCGCGCTCGAACGCGGCTCGAACCATCCGCTGGCGCTCGCCATCCTGTCGCGGGCGGAAGGGCTGACAATCCCGCAGGCGAGCGGGGTGCGGGCGCTGGCGGGCAAGGGCGTCGCCGGCATCGTGAACGGGCTGGAGGTGGCGCTGCTGTCGCCGCGCGCGCTGGGCGAGGCCGGCCTGTCGGTTCAGCATGCGGCTGTCGTCGGGGCGCTCAACGGCGGTGGCAAGACGGTGTCGGTGCTGACCGTCGACGGCGTGCCGGCCGGTTTCATCGCCCTGCGCGACGAACTGCGCCCGGATGCCCGCGCCGCCCTGGAATGGCTCGCGCGGCTCGGCGTGTCGTCGGTGATGCTCACCGGCGACAACCGCGCCACGGCGGGTGCCATCGCGGACGAACTCGGCCTCGCGCCGGCGGCCGGGCGTGTCCATGCCGAACTGCTGCCCGAGGACAAGAGCCGCATCGTGCGCGCGCTGCAGGCGAAGGGCGAGGTGGTGGCGAAGGTGGGCGACGGCATCAACGACGCGCCGGCCCTGGCCGTTGCCGATGTCGGCATCGCCATGGGCGGCGGCACCGATGTGGCGCTGGAGACGGCGGACGCCGCCGCGCTCCACGGGCGCATGGCCGACATCCCGGCCATGATCGCGCTTTCGCGCGCCACCATGGCCAACATCCGCCAGAACATCGTGCTGGCGCTCGGCCTCAAGGCCGTGTTCCTGATCACGACGATTCTCGGCGTCACCGGCCTGTGGCCCGCCATCCTCGCCGACACGGGCGCGACCGTTCTCGTCACGGCGAACGCCCTGCGCCTGCTGGGGTGGAAGGCGCGGGGCTGAGGCCCCGCGTCTGGCCTGCGCGGCTGGAAATGCTCCAAGTTATTTCCCGGTCAGGATTGCGGCCGGCGCATGGGTAAAAGCATCGTGATCGGTGGTATGGTCGCACGGACGCGGGGTACTGTTCCGCGCTTTTTCCGTGACGCGAACGCCTTCCTCACGCCCACTGCGAGTATGTCCGCCATGACCGAGCCCTTGACCCGGCCCGCGACCAAGTTCCCGCGCTCCCGTCCTGCCGCGCCCGAAGCGCCGGCCATGGCCGACCGGCGGGGGGTCGGCATCTTGCTCGTGGTCGCGGGGGCGATGACGATGTCGATGATCGATGGCTCCGCGAAATGGCTTGTCGGCGAGGGCCTGCCGCAAGGGCAGATCGTGTTCATACGCTTTCTGCTGCCCTGCGCCGTACTGGCGCTCGTGTTCCTGCCGAGCCAGGGGCTTTCGGTCATGCGCACGCGCTCGCTGAAGCTGGAGGTGCTGCGCTCCCTTTGCATGGTCGGCACCACGGCGACCAACTTCATGGCACTGAAATACCTGCCGCTGACCATCACCGGCTCGATCATGTTCAGCTCGCCGCTGATCCTGTGCCTGCTGTCGGGCGTGGCGCTGGGCGAGCGGGTGGACTGGCAGCGCTGGCTGGCGGTGCTGACGGGCTTCGCCGCCATCCTGATCATCATCCGCCCCGATCCGGCGTCGCTTCACCCGGCGATGCTCTATTCGGTGGCGATGGCGGTGCTGATGGCCTTCTACGCCATTCTCACGCGCAAGCTCGCCGGCGTCGATTCGAGCCTGACGCAGCAGTGCTACATATCGTTCACGGGTTTCGCCTTCGCGCTGCCGTTCGCTTTTCAGGGCTGGACATGGCCGCACACGCCGGCGGGCTGGTTCGCGTGCGTGCTGATCGGCCTGGCCGGGCTGGTCGGACATACGTTCTATTCGATCGCCCACCGCTTCGCGCCGGCGACGACGCTTGCCCCCTTCACCTATGCGCAGCTCGTTTTCATGGCGCTGGGGAGCTGGCTCGTGTTCGCGCAGGCGCCCGATATCTACTTCTTCATCGGCCTGCCGATCCTGATCGGGTCCGGCATCTACATCTGGTTCCGCGAGCTGAGCCTCGCCACGCGCCGCAAGCGGGCGGCGCCGGAGCCCGTTCTGCGGCAGGAAGCGGCGGAGTAGGGCGGCAGTTCGAACCGCCGCCCCTGTCAGACAACGGCCTCAGCCGAGCGCCGGATAGTCCGTGTAGCCGTGGTCGCCGCCGCCGTAGAGCGTGGAGGGATCAAGCTCGTTCAGCGGCGCGTGCTCCCTGAAGCGGCGCACAAGATCGGGATTGGAGATGAAAGGCCGGCCGAAGGCGACGAGATCGGCGCGCCCCTCCGCGACGGCGGTCTGCGCGAGTTCGAGCGTGTAGCCGTTGTTGACGATCCACGCACCCTTGCCGCCTGCCTGCCGGTAGGCTTCCTTCAGCTTCGCGTAGTCGAAGGGCGTATCGCCCTGCCGGTAGTCGCGATCGCCGCCGGTCGCGCCTTCGATGACGTGGATGTACGCGAGGTCGAAGGCGGCGAGTTCGCGCACGTAGGCCTCGAACAGGGGCTGCGGATCGGGATCGCTGGCGTCGTTGGCCGGGGTGACGGGCGAGATGCGGATCCCGGTGCGCTTGCCGCCGATCTCCTCCGCGATGGCCTTCGTCACTGCCAGCGGGAAGCGGAGACGGTTCTCGATGCTGCCGCCGTAGGCGTCGGTGCGGTGGTTGGAGCCGGCGCGCAGGAACTGGTCGAGCAGGTAGCCGTTGGCGGAGTGGATTTCGACGCCGTCGAAGCCGGCCGTGTCAACCGCGCCGCGCACGGCCTTGCGGAAATCCTCGACAATGCCTGGCAGTTCGGCGGCTTCGAGCGCGCGCGGCTCGGAGGTCTCGGTGAAGGAGCCGGTGCCGTCCGCGGCGATCAGGTAGGTCTTCGCCTTCGCGCGGATGGCGGAGGGCGCCACCGGCGCCTGCCCGCCGGGCTGCAGGGCGGTGTGCGAGATGCGCCCCACGTGCCAGAGCTGCACGAAGATATGGCCGCCGGCCTCGTGCACGGAATCCGTTACCTTGCGCCAGCCGGCGAGTTGCTCGGGCGCGTAGAGGCCGGGAACGTCGGCGTAGCCCTGCCCCTGATGGGTGATGGCGGTTGCTTCCGTGATCAGCAGGCCGGCCGTGGCGCGCTGCGTGTAGTAGAGCGCTGTCGACGCGGTGGGAATGGCGTTCGGCGCGCGGTTGCGCGTGAGCGGCGCGAGCGCGATGCGGTTTGCAAGCGTGAGATCGCCCAGGGTAACGGGATCGAACAGGTTCGCCATGAAGATCGTCCTCGGTGGGGCGCGGGATGCCGGGAGAGGCGTTTCCGGCGCCTGTTGCTGCACGTGCGAAGTATAGTATGGCGCCGCGTCATGCCCGCAAGCGGTTTCGGCGCAGGCTGTGCGCCGACGCACACCCTGTATGGTTTCATCTGCACCTGAATGAAAAGCAACGCCGGGCGCCGCGGCAACAATCTTCCCGCCCGTGGCGGGCAGGCGGGCGGTTTGTTGTTATTTGCAGCGGCGCATACGCGCCGTCTGGACTTGGGCCCGGGCCGGGATACTATTGCGAAAAGGCGTCCCGTTCGCGAGAGATGCCGGGGAAGAAGACAGTGGGAACCAGGAAAGGGAGCGGCCATGACGATCGGGTCGGGGTCGGCGGTGCCCGGTGACGGGCGCCTGAGTCTGCACGTGCCGGAGCCGGAGGTGCGCCCGGGCGGCGCGCCGGATTTCTCCAACGTCCGCATTCCCCACGCCGGCGCCGTGCCGCGTCCGGATATCGACGTCAACCCGGAGGACATCCGCGACCTCGCCTTCTCGATCATCCGCGTGCTGAACCGCGCGGGCGAGGCGACCGGGCCGTGGGCGGGGATGCTGACGGACGAAGAGCTGCTCGCCGGCATGCGCGACATGATGACGCTGCGCACCTTCGACGCGCGCATGCAGATCGCGCAGCGGCAGGGCAAGACTTCTTTCTACATGCAGCATCTGGGCGAGGAGGCGATCTCCTGCGCCTTCCGCAAGGTGCTGGCGCCGGGCGACATGAATTTCCCCACCTATCGGCAGGCCGGCCTGCTGATCGCGGGCGGCTATCCGCTCGTCGATATGATGAACCAGATCTACTCCAACTCCCGCGATCCGCTGAAGGGCCGCCAGCTGCCGATCATGTACGCCTCGAAGGAGCACGGCTTCTTCACCATATCCGGCAATCTGGCGACGCAGTTCCCGCAGGCAGTGGGCTGGGCAATGGCCTCCGCCATCAGGCACGACAGCAGGATCGCCGCCGGCTGGATCGGCGACGGCTCCACCGCCGAGTCCGATTTCCACGCGGCGCTCGTCTTCGCTTCCACCTACAAGCCGCCCGTGGTGCTGAACGTCGTCAACAACCAGTGGGCGATCTCGACCTTTCAGGGCATCGCGCGCGGCGGCGCCGGCACCTTCGCCGCGCGGGGGCTTGGGTTCGGCCTGCCGTCGCTGCGCGTGGACGGCAACGACTACCTCGCCGTCCACGCGGTGGCGAAATGGGCCGTGGAGCGGGCGCGGCGCAATCTGGGGCCGACGCTCGTCGAATACGTCACCTACCGCGCGGGCGCGCATTCCACCTCCGACGACCCGTCCGCCTATCGCCCCAGGGACGAGTCGGACGCCTGGCCGCTTGGCGATCCGATCATCCGGCTGAAGAACCACCTGATCGTGCGTGGCGTATGGTCGGACCAGCGCCACAGGCAGGCGGAGGCCGAAATCCTCGACACAGTGATCGCGGCGCAGAAGGAGGCCGAGAGCTACGGCACGCTGCATTCCGGCGGCAAGCCCTCGGTGCGCGACATGTTCGAGGGCGTCTATGCGGAAATGCCGCCGCATCTCGTGCGCCAGCGCCAGCAGACGGGGATATGATCATGGTGCAGATGTCGATGATCGAGGCCATCCGCAGCGCCATGGACATCGCCATGGGCCGCGACGAGGACGTCGTCGTCTACGGCGAGGACGTGGGCTACTTCGGCGGTGTGTTCCGCTGCACGCAGGGCCTGCAGCAGAAATATGGCAAGACGCGCTGCTTCGACGCGCCGATCAGCGAATCCGGCATCGTCGGCACGGCGATCGGCATGGCTGCCTACGGGCTGAAGCCCTGCGTGGAAATCCAGTTCGCGGACTACATGTATCCTGCCTACGACCAGATCACGCAGGAGGCGGCGCGCATCCGCTACCGCTCCAACGGCCAGTTCACCTGCCCCATCGTCATCCGCATGCCCACGGGCGGCGGCATCTTCGGCGGGCAGACGCATAGCCAGAGCCCGGAGGCGCTGTTCACCCACGTCGCCGGGCTGAAGACGGTGGTGCCCTCCAATCCCTACGACGCCAAGGGCCTGTTGATCGCGGCCATCGAGGACCCCGATCCGGTGATCTTCCTGGAGCCCAAGCGCCTCTACAACGGCCCGTTCGACGGCCATCACGAGCGCCCCGTCGTCTCGTGGGCGAAGCACCCGGCGGGCGACGTGCCGGACGGACATTACACGGTGCCGCTCGGCAAGGCGGCGCTGGCGCGCGCCGGTTCCGCCATCACCGTTCTCGCCTATGGCACCATGGTGCACGTGGCGCTTGCCGCCGCGCAGGAAACCGGCATCGACGCCGAGGTCGTCGACCTGCGCACGCTGGTGCCGCTCGACCTCGACACCATCGTCGCCTCCGTCGCGAAGACCGGGCGCTGCGTCGTGGTGCACGAGGCGACGCTCACGTCGGGCTTCGGCGGGGAACTCGCGGCACTGGTGCAGGAGCACTGCTTCTACCATCTGGAGGCGCCGGTGGCGCGCGTCGCGGGGTGGGATACGCCCTATCCGCATGCGCAGGAGTGGGACTACTTCCCCGGCCCCGCCCGCGTGGCGCGCGCGCTGACCGAAACGATGGAGGGCTGAGATGGGCGAGTATGTCATCAGGATGCCCGATGTCGGCGAGGGCATCGCGGAGGCCGAACTCGTCGAATGGCACGTGAAGGTCGGCGATCTGGTGCGCGAGGATCAGGTGATCGCCGCCGTGATGACCGACAAGGCCACGGTCGAGATTCCATCCGCCGTCGATGGCGAGGTGCTGTGGCTCGGCGCGGAACTCGGCACCAGGGTCGCCATCGGTGCGCCGCTCATCCGCCTGAAGGTCGATGGCGATGGCAACGTGGCGGCGGGTGAGGCGGAGCCTGCGGAGCCGGCGGCGGGCGGCGAAGCACCCGCCGCCGGGACGCCGGCAGCGCCATCGCCGGTGGAAGCGCCTGCACCGCCGCCGCTGCGGAAGGCTGCTCCCGTTCCCGGCCGGGCGGCCATCGTGCCCCGTCCGGCGGGGGAGAGGCCGCTGGCCGCGCCTTCCGTGCGCCAGCGGGCGCGCGAGGCCGGCGTCGACCTGCGGCAGGTGGCCGGTTCCGGCCCCGCCGGGCGCATCACGCATGACGATCTCGACGCCTTCGTCGCCCACGGCGGGCAGACGGCGCAGGCGCGTGCCGGCGGGCTCGCCGCGCGCACGGAGGTGGAGGAGATCAGGGTCATCGGTTTGCGCCGCCGCATCG
Organism: Pseudochelatococcus lubricantis; assembly: GCF_042432495.1. Taxonomy (NCBI): domain Bacteria; kingdom Pseudomonadati; phylum Pseudomonadota; class Alphaproteobacteria; order Hyphomicrobiales; family Chelatococcaceae; genus Pseudochelatococcus; species Pseudochelatococcus lubricantis. Next base: position 468,138 of record NZ_JBHLXC010000001.1, read on the forward strand.
CGGAGAAGATGGCGCTGGCGAAGTCGCGCATTCCGCACATCATGTATGCGGAGGAGGTCGACGTGACCGCGCTCGAAGAGCTGCGCGGCACGCTGAACCGCGACAAGAAGCCCGATCAGCCGCGCCTCACCATCCTGCCCTTCCTGATGAGGGCGCTGGTGCGCGCGATTGCCGACCATCCCCAGATTAACGCGCGCTACGACGACGAGGCGGGCATCATCCACCGCCACGCGGGCGTGCATATCGGCATCGCCGCGCAGACGCCGGCCGGTCTCGTCGTGCCGGTGGTGCGGCACGCGGAGGCGCGCGACCTGCGGGATTGCGCCATCGAGCTGAACCGCCTGTCGGAGGCGGCGAAAGCCGGCACCGCGAGCCGCGAGGAACTGACGGGCTCGACCATCACCATATCGTCGCTCGGCGCGCTGGGCGGCGTCGTCTCGACGCCGGTGATCAACTATCCGGAGGTCGCCATCGTCGGCGTCAACAAGATCGCCGTGCGGCCGGTGTGGGACGGCACGGCCTTCGTGCCGCGCAAAATCATGAACCTGTCGTCGAGCTTCGACCACCGCATCATCGACGGCTGGGACGCGGCAAGCTTCATCCAGCGCCTGCGCGCCCTGCTGGAGACGCCCGCGCTCATCTTCGTGGAGAGCTGACCATGCCGAATCCCGCAACGGGCAAGGATATCACCTGCAGGCTGCTGGTCATCGGCGCCGGGCCCGGCGGCTACGTCACCGCCATCCGTGCCGGGCAGCTTGGCGTCGACACCGTGATCGTCGAGGGACGCAAGGTCGGCGGCACCTGCCTCACCATCGGCTGCATCCCCTCCAAGGCGCTGATCCACGCGGCGGAGGAATTCGACCGCGTGGCGCAACTCGCGGCCGGGAACAACCCGTTCGGGATCGCGGCGGAGCTGCCGACCATCGATCTCGCCCGGACGATCCAATGGAAGGACGAGATCGTCTCGCGCCTCAACAGCGGCGTTGCGGCGCTGCTCAAGAAGGCTCGCGTTAAGATCGTGACCGGCCGCGCGCGCTTCGTGGACGGCCGCACGGTCGCGGTCGAGACCGATGTCGGCACGCAAATCGTGCGCGCGGAAACCGTCGTCATCGCCACAGGCTCCGCGCCGGTGGAACTGCCGTTCCTGCCCTTCGGCGGCGATGTGATCTCGTCGACGGAAGCGCTGTCGCTCACCCGGGTGCCGGACAGGCTCGCCATCATCGGCGGCGGCTACATCGGGCTCGAACTCGGCACCGCCTTCGCCAAGCTCGGCAGCCGCGTGACGGTGGTGGAGGCGGCGGAGCGCATCCTGCCGCAATATGACGCCGAATTGACGCAGCCCGTATCCAGACGGCTGAAGAGGCTCGACGTGACCGTGCTCACCGGCACGAAGGCGCGCGGCCGTGACGGCTCCGGCAAGCTCCTCGTCGAGGGCGCGGACGGGACGACGACGAAAATCGCCGCCGACAGGATACTCGTCACCGTCGGCCGTCGGCCCGTGACCGAGGGCTGGGGCCGCGAGGAACTGGCGCTCGACATGGACGGCCGCTTCCTGCGCGTGGACGCGAAGTGCGAAACCTCCATGCGCGGCATCTATGCCATCGGCGACGTGACGGGCGAGCCGATGCTGGCGCACCGTGCCATGGCGCAGGGCGAGATGGTGGCGGAGATCGTCGCCGGCCACCGGCGCCAGTGGGACAGGCAGGCGATCCCGGCCATCTGCTTCACCGACCCCGAGATCGTGTCGGTGGGGATGTCGCCCGACGAGGCGCGCGCTGCCGGGCGGGAGATCAAGGTCGGCGTCTTCCCTTTCACCGCGAACGGCCGCGCCCTGACGAAGCACGCCGAGGACGGCTTCGTGCGCGTGGTGGCGCGGGCGGACAACCATGTCGTGCTCGGCATCCAGGCGGTGGGACAGGGCATCTCCGAAATGGCGGCGGCCTTCGGGCTCGCGCTGGAGATGGGCGCGCGGCTGGAAGACATCGCCGGCACCATCCACGCCCATCCGACACAGGGTGAGGCGCTGCAGGAAGCCGCGCTGCGGACGCTGGGGCGCGCTATCCATATGTGATGTGAGCATGTGCCGGCTGCGCGCCGCCGCGTGGCCTCAGCCGCGGCCGACTCCTGTCCTGGTGGTGACGGGAGCATGTTTCGCCGGCCCGGCAGGGGACTGCTTCAGCCTGGCGAGCGTGGCGTTCGGATCCGATGCGGCAACGGCAAAAAAGGCCCTCAGTCCGATGAACGTTCCGTCCGGATCGCGCATTTGCTCAAGGAGAGCATGGGTTTTGTTGCGCAGATCGAGAAGCTGGGATTTGGCCTCCGCCGTCGGGGCCTTGTCGCTGAAGGCGGGGTTTGAAAGCATTTCAAGTGTATGCTCAAGGTCATTTATGGCATTTGTGGCCCAGGTATGACCTTCGATAGCTACTTTCTTGAATTTGTCCGGAGAGGTTCCGCTTTTCAGCGCTGTATTCAGTAGCAGGGCCATGCGGCTGGCGCCTTGCGCCCCCATCAACTCCGTTTTTTGCAGCTTGAGCCATGCGTCGTTCGCCGCCGCCGGATCGTTCATGATGTCCTGCAGCGCTCCTCTTACCCAATCCTGTGTATTGAGCTGACGAAGGTCGGGCCGGGAAGAGAAGCTGACGGAATCGTGCAGGGCCACGGCAAGTTTCATGGCGTGCGGGTTCCCGCCGCGCTGGGCGTGCATGAGAAACCGCGTGTTGAAGCCGATCGGGCTGTCCGCATATGACACGATGGCATCCATCAGGTACGAGGCAGTATCGGCCTGAGGGTCGGTCGTGAAGCGCAACTGCATGTCCTTGATGAACTTGTCCGATGCGGCGGCAAACGCTTTCTTCGCCGTGGCAAGCCCGTTGGCGCCGGGAAGGGGCAGCGGCGCAGCCTTTACCTTTTTCGAACGGTCGTCGCCCTCCGCGATGATTTCGCGAACCACACGGGCCGAGAGAGGTGTCGCGTTGGCGAGGTCGATCTTTCCGCTCACGTTCCTGACGAAGTCGGCACCATATTGACGTTGCAGGACAAGAGCGAACTCGGTTCTCAGCCGCTGGTTGGCTGTCTGGCCTGGATCCCGGAACCAGTTCGAAAGGCGGCTCGCGAAGGCACTGTCACCGAATTTGGTGAGCTGCGGTTTGTCGTTCGCGTCGTCAAGCCTCAGAAAACCCTTGTTCCCGCCCAGGAGCCGGAAATGAGACAGTTCAAGAGCCATGAATGATGTCCTTTTGCTCGGGATTGCAATGGCGTCAGACCTGAATGTGGATGTCCGCGAAGGGCGCGCCGTGGACCGGGGCGTCATCGCTGCGGCTGACGAAATCCGGTGCGTTGATGGTGGCGGTGAGCTTTTCGACCCGGTCGACGATGGCTTCGATCGCAGCCTCGAAATCCTGCGGCGTCAGGCCGCGCAGGGGGATGCGCTCGATGAACATGATCCTGCGGGCGTGCCGATCGATGCCGATGGCGCCCGTGCCCATGATCAGCGTGGCATAGCTCATATCCTGCAGCTTTTCGAGCAAGGCGCTCCAAGGCTGGTCGGGCAGGGTGCCGATCCGCGAGTGCACCAGAAGGATCTTGAGATGCTCCTTGTACTCTATATCGAGAACGACATCGTCGAAACCGAGGCAGCAATAGCCGTCTTCGTCGAGGGCAAGCTCGGGGATATTGATCAGCTTGCCGAATTCCTGAATAATGTGCGTATGGTTGGCAATAAAAGACATAAAACTCCTCCAATGAAAAAGTATATGGAAATTACTTCCCCGGCTTAAGGAGGGTGAATCAGGAATACGCGCAGAAGACATATTCTCCCATGGCGAAAAATTTGTCAACGTTCAGAAGAAAAATATGACATTTGAAAGGATTTATTATTTTAGTGAATCTTGCATTATAATATTATTACTTTGATATTATTTCATGTTATTTTCAGATTGTTTCGTCCCGTTAGTGTAACATTGTCGGCGCTGTGCCCGGCCTGCGGCGTCATGGCGTGTATTGCGCTTGTCATTGCCGCCCGATAAGCTTCGCGAACCTGAGAGCTTCCAGGGGCATAGAGACACAAGCATCGTCCAGGCGCATCGAGGAATGATTCCATGAGCGAAGTCGCGGTCAAAACACCGTTGCAGTATCTCGACAAGGCGGTCGGCGCGCTGCGCGACCTGGGGCTGGTGAAGGATGGCGCCGCCGAGGAATCGCCCATCGTTGGCCTCCTGAACAAGATCGCCGATATCGAGCCGGACAAGATCGCCGTCATCACCCGCACGCTGCAGCAGATGAGCGTGTTCAACGAGGTGGTGCGCAACGAGGTGGCGCAGATCGTCGTCGGCCAGCGTTATGAGGACATCGCCAAGGCGTTCGATTCCATCCGCGACGACGCCAAGCGGATGGTCGACCAGCTCGACGACGGCAAGATCAACCTGTTCGAGCGCGCCACCAACGTGTGGATGAAGGTCGCGCGCGGCGACGTCTCCGACCGTTTCGACAAGATCAAGGAGACATACCTCGAAGTCTCCCGCGATACCCGCCAGAACATCGAGCGCGAGCAGGCGATCCTTGAGGCCTACCGCGACTTCCGCGGCGCGCTGAAGCAGGCCGAGGTCGCGGCGCTCGAAATCCTGAAGACGGCGGGGGGCAAGCTCGACGCCGCGCGGGCCGAACTCGGCGACGCCTCCGACAAGGTCTCCGGCTTCCCGCCGGACGGCGACGTGAGCGAGCGCGCGAAGCTCGAACTGCTCCGTGACGAGCACCTGCGCCGCGTGCAGGGCGAGGAGGGGCGTTATCAGATCGCCAAGGACCTCGCCGACAACCTGACCATCAGCTACAACACGTCCGAAGTGGTCATGGCGCGTCTTCTGCAGACCACCAACGCCAAGGAGCGCGTCTACCAGCAGGCGATCAGCTTCTTCACCACCAACGAATCCGTGCTCACCGCCCTCAAGGCGTCGTTCACCGGCCTGTTCGGGCTGCACGAGGCCACGCAGACGCTCAACGAGCTGAAGGAAGGCGTGTCCACCTCGCTGGAGGTGCTGGCGGAGATCGGCGGCAAGGTGCAGGAAGAGGCGCTCAAGGCCGGTTATGGCCCCACCGTCCGCGCGGACGCGGTGAAGAAGCTCGTCGACAGCGTGATCAACTTCCAGACCCGCTCGATCGAGATCGTCGCCGAGATGCGCAAGCTTTCGACGCAGAACAGCGAGGAAATCCGCAACGCGGTCGAGGACGGCAAGCGTCGCATCGCGCGCCTCGCCGCGGAGGGCAACGCGCTTGTCATCGAAGGCTGACACGCCGGCATCCGGAAGCGCCGGCGCGCTCGACGAGGTGATGCTGGCCATGGACGTGGTGGACACACTGCGTCACAACGAAAATGTCGCCCTGAAGGAACTGGGGCAGGAAGGCCGGGACGAGGACCTCAAGGAGCGGCTGCGCCGCATCTACGAAAGCCAGGGGCTTGAGGTCTCCGACCGCATCCTCGATGAGGGCATCAAGGCGCTCAAGGAAAGCCGCTTCACCTACGAGCCGGCGGAGGCGGGCTCGCGCCTGCTCGCCGGCATCTGGGTGAGGCGCGGTCTCTACGGCAAGATCGCGGGTGCGGTTCTCGTCGCGCTCGTGGCGTGGATCGGTGTGTCCGCCTGGCGCGGTGCCAGCGAGCAGCGGGCGCGGGAGGCAGCGCGCATCGAACTTGCGGAGACATTGCCCCGGCGGCTGGAACAGGCGGCCTCGCGCGTGCTGGCCGATGCCCGCACGGCGGACGCGCGCGACCGTGCCGAAGCCCTGCACGCGGACGGTGTCGCGGCGTTGACGCAGGGCGATGCCGACGCGGCGCGCGGCGCCGCCGCCGCGCTGGAGCAACTGCGGGCGAGGCTCGCCGAGACCTACCGGCTGCGCATCGTCTCGCGCCCCGGCGAGGACACGGGCGTGTTCCGCATTCCGGACGTCAACAGCAACGCCCGCAACTATTACCTCATCGTCGAGGCGGTGACGCCTGATGGCAAGGTGCTCTCGCTGCCCGTCCGCAGCGAGGAGGACGGCAAGGTGAAGACCGTTACCCGCTGGGGCGTGCGGGTGCCGCAGCGCACCTTCGACGCCGTGCGGCGCGACAAGGGGGACGACGGCATCGTGCAGAACGATACGCTTGCCGAAAAGCCGCGCGGCGGGTTGGAACCCGTCTACCGCATGAATGTCTCGCCGGACGGGGAAAACCCCGGAACCATTACCGAGTGGTGACGCCATGATCAGTGCAGGCGATGCCTTTTCCGCCATCGAACAGGCCATGGGCCGCGTCCGGGCGGACGAGAACAGGGTCACGGGCGTCATCGACGCGGCCACCGCCGACGCCACGCGGCTGCGCGGCGAGCAGGCCTCGCTCTACGGCGATCTGGCGCGGCTGCGGCTCGACGCGCTCGGGCAGGAGTCGGTCAAGGGCGAACTCGACGCGGCGGAGCGCCGGGCGTTGTCGGCGGTCGAGGCGCACAACCGGCAAGTGGCGGCCATCCAGCAGCAGCACGGCGCGCTGAGCGACGACCTGCGGCAGTTGCAGACCGAGCGCGCCGCGCTCGCCACCGCGGTGCAGGACGCAGCGGCGCGTATCGACACGCAGGAGGCGGCGACCGAAAAGCGCCTCGCCGACGATCTCGCCTGGCAGGCGCAGGCGGCCAGGCGCGATGGCGCGCAGGCGCGGGCGGAGGCGGCCGACGCAAAGGCGCAACAGTCGGAAGCGGACCGCGACGGCAAGTCGAAGCCTTATCTGGCCGATAGGCTCTTCGCCTATCTGTGGGCACGCGGCTTCGGCACGCCCAACTATCGCGGAAGCTGGCTGACGCGCTGGGGCGACAGTTATGTGGCGCGCGTCATCCGTTACGAGCCGGCACGGCAGAACTTCTTCATGCTCAACGAAATCCCCAGGCGGCTGCGCGATCACGCCGACCGCCTGAAAGCGGAGGCGCAGGAGGAAGAGACGCGCCTGCAGGCGCTGGAGCGCGTGGGGCTTGAGGCGGACGGCATCGCGGCGCTGGAGGCAGGGCACGAAAAGGCCGTGGCCGCGCTCGATGCTCTCGACAAGAAGCAGGCGGAACTCGAACGTGCCATCGCCGCAACGGACGAGCGTCGCACGGCGCTGGTCGAGGGCGAGGGCTCCGGCCTGCGCCGCGCGCAGGAAGAGCTGGCGGAATCACTGCGGCGCGAGGATCTGCGCGCGCTGCTCGGCGAGGCGCTGGCGACACCCACGCCGGACGACGAACGCATCGTGCAGCGCCTGCAGGAGATCGACGCCGCGCTCGCCCGCCTGACGCGCGAGGCGGAGGAGGCCCGCAAGGTCGCCGTCGAACTTGCCCGCAAGCGGCTGGAGCTGGAGCGCTCACGCAACGATTTCCGCCAGACCGGCTACGAGCGGCAGGGCGGCGGCTTCGTCAACGACAAGCTGATCGGCGACATCCTGGGCGGCATCATCGGCGGCGTGCTGTCGTCCCGCGATCTGGGCGATGCGCTGCGCAGCGGCTACAGGCAAGGCAGCCAGCCCCGCGACAACCGCTGGAATCGCCCGCCGCCCACGCGCGATGGCTGGGGCGGCGGCTTCGGTGGCGGCGGGCGTTCGTCGGGCGGCTCGTCCGGCCGGAGCGGCGGCAGCGGCGGCGGCGGCTTTCGCACCGGCGGACGGTTCTGAGTCATACGGCCAGATAGGCGTCGCGGACGTCGGGCTGCGCTTCCAGTTCCGCGAGCGTGCCGGAAAAGCGGATGCGTCCCTTCTCGATGATGTGGACGCGGTTCGCGATCAGCCGCGCAAAATGCAGGTTCTGCTCCGAAAGCAGCACGCTCAGGCCCTGCTGCCGCATGGCCAGAATGGCGTCGGCCATCTGCTCGACGATGCGGGGGGCCAGCCCTTCGGAGGGCTCGTCGAGCAGCACCAGCGAGGGGTTGCCCATCAGGGTGCGGGCGATGGTAAGCATCTGCTGCTCGCCGCCGCTCATCCGCCCGCCCTGGCGCCGGCGCATCTCGCCGAGATTGGGGAACAGCGCGTAAAGCTGCTCGGGCCGCCACGTCGCCACGCCCGGACGCGGCGGCTGCCGGCCGACTTCGAGGTTTTCCTCCACCGTGAGTTCGGTGAAGATGCGCCGGTCCTCCGGCACGTAGCCGAGCCCCCGGCGCGCGATCGCGTATGGGGGCAGCGCCGATATGTCCGCGCCCGCGAAGACGACCGTGCCCGTGCGCCGGGGCACGAGGCCCATGATGGCGCGCAGCGTCGTGCTTTTGCCAGCGCCGTTGCGACCCAGCAACGCCACGACCTCGCCCGCGCCCACATCGAACGCCACGTCGGACAGGATGTGCGCCGGGCCGTACCAGGCATTGAGGCCGGAAATTCGCAGGCTGGAAACTGGCAGCGTCATGCCGGCTTTTCCTCGCGGTGGCGGGCGTCGTAGAGGAAGCCCTCGCCGAGATAGACGGCGCGCACGCGCGGGTCGCGGCGCACTTCCTGCGGGGTGCCGAAGGCGATGCGCTCTCCCCGATCGAGCACCATCACTGCATCGGCGTGCTCGAACACCACATCCATGTCGTGTTCCGTGAACAGCACGGCGACGTTCTTCTCGCGCGCGACGGCGGCGGCGAGGCGCATCAGCGCGGTGCGCTCGCGCGCGGCCATGCCCGCCGTCGGCTCGTCCATCAGCAGCAGGCGGGGGTTGTTGGCGAGTGCGACAGCGAGTTCGAGGCGTTTGAGATCGCCATAGGCAAGTTCGCCGCAGGGCCTGTCCGCCTGGTCTGCAAGGCCGGTTAGCGCCAGCAGCCCGTCAGCCTCTCCGCGGCAGGCGGCGCCCGCGAAGCCGCGGAAGCTGAAGGCGCGGCGGCGGAAGGACAGCAGAGCGACCTGCACGTTCTCGCGCACCTTCATGGAGGCGAAGGTGGCCGTGATCTGGAACGTGCGCCCCACGCCGAGCCGCCACACGGCGGCGGGGCCGAGGCCTGTGATATCGATGCCGCCGAGGCGGACATGGCCGGCATCGGGCGTGATCTGGCCGTTCAGCATGTTGAAGCAGGTGCTCTTGCCCGCGCCGTTGGGGCCGATCATGGCGAGAATCCGGCCCGCATCGAGTTCGAAAGAAACGCCGCGCACGGCCTCGACGCCGCCGAAGGATTTGCTCAGTCCTTCCGCCTGGAGCAAGGCGCTCATGGCGCTGTCTCCCGACCGGACGAGCGGCCGCGTCCGCGCAGCAGCGCGGGCAGGTAGCGGTCGCGGGCGTCCTCCACGAAGCCGACGATGCCGCGCGGGAACAGCAGCACGATGGCCACGATCGCGCTGCCCAGCACCAGCCGGGACAGGTCCGTCCTGCTCATGAGCCAGATTGCCAGCGCCTTGTAGACGACGGCTCCGGCGACAGCGCCCGACACGGTTTCCACGCCGCCCAGCAGCACCATGACGAGACCGTCGACGGAGACGGGAATGCCGAGAAAATCGGGAAAAACAGACCCCTTGAGAAAGGCCTGCAGCGCGCCTGCAAGCCCGGCGAAGGTGCCGGCGACGATGAAGGCCAGCCATTGCAGGCGTGCGCGGTCCAGCCCGATGGCCTCTGCCCGCAGGGCGCTGTCGCGCGCCGCCCGCAGCGCATAGCCGAACGGCGAGAAAACCAGCGCGCGCAGCGCGGCGACACCGGCAACCGCCACGCCGAGCGACAGCCAGTAGAAACCCCGCGCGCCGGCTGCCCAGTCCGCCGGCCAGACGCCGAGCATGCCGTTGTCGCCACCCGTCACCTCGACCCACTGGAAGGCGATCGACCACGTGATCTGCGCGAAGGCCAGCGTCAGCATGGCGAAATAGACGCCGGAGAGGCGAACGCTGAACCAGCCGAACAGCGCCGCGCCCGCAAGCGCGAGCAGCGGCCCGGCGATGAGCGCCGCTTCCATGGGCAAGCCGGCGAGCACGGTAAGGAAGGCCGCGCCATATGCGCCGAGGCCGAAGTAGGCGGCGTGGCCGAAGGAATCGAGGCCGCCCACCGTCATGATGAAATGCAGGCTCGCGGCGAACAGCACGAAAATGCAGATCTCGCTGCCCACCGTCAGCCCGTAGTCGCCGACGAGGAAGGGCAGCGCGGACGCGGCGAGGATGGCACCGGCCGCGAGCGCGCGCTCGGCGGGGGAAAAGGGCTGCCATGGCCGCACGGAGATGCCGGCCGCCTGCCGCGCCGCCGTGAACGGCTTGCCGAGCAGGCCCCACGGCCGCAGCACCAGCACGACCGCCATGACCAGAAACACCAGCACGAGGGAGATTTTAGGCAGCAGCAGGATGCCGAAGGCGTTGAGTTCCGACACCAGCACGGCGGCCAGAAACGCGCCGGTGACACTGCCGAGGCCGCCGATCACCACCACGACGAAGGCCTCGACGAGGATCGACAGATCCATGCCATGGGTGACGGTGGTTCGCGGAATCTGCAGCGCGCCGCCCAGTGCCGACAGAAAAATGCCGAGCGCGAACACGCTGGTGAACAGCCATTTCTGGTTGACGCCCAGCGCCGCCACCATGTCGCGGTCCTGCGTGGCGGCGCGCACCAGCACGCCCCAGCGCGTGCGGTGGAACAGCAGCCACAGCAGCCCCAGCACGACCGGTCCCAGCGCCATGAGCAGGAAGTCGTAGGACGGCACCCGGTGGCCGAAAATCTCCACCGCGCCCCGGAAGCCGGGCGCGCGCGGCCCCATCAGGTCGTCCGGCCCCCATGCTATCACGACGAGATCCTGCACCATCAGCGTGACGCCAAAGGTCGCGAGCAACTGGAACAGCTCCGGCACGTGGTAGATGCGCCGCAGCAGGGCCATTTCCATCAGCGCGCCCAGCGCCGCGACGATGAGCGCGGCGAGCAGGATGGAGCCCCAGAAGCCGAACGCGCCGCCGAAACGGTCGGTCAGCGTGAAGGCGACGTAGGCGCCGAGCATGTAGAAGGCGCCATGCGCGAAATTCGTGATGCGCGTCACACCGAAGATGATCGACAGGCCGGAAGCGACGAGGAACAGCGACGCGGCGCTGGCGAGACCGCCGAGAGCCTGTATGAAAACAAAGCTCGCCTGAGCCAGGATGATGTCCACGGCCGTGGCTTTCCGGCGCGCGGCGTCAGTTTCGCGGGCGCAGTTTCGCGGCCTCTTCCTCCGGCGGCAGATAGTCCGCCCCCTTGCGGAAGGCGAAGTCGACCATCACGCCCTTGCCGTCGACGATGCCGGTTCTGCCGACATAGGCGCCGAGTGTGCTCTGGTGGTCGCCGGCGCGGTAGACGATGGGGCCGAAGGGCGTATTCACCTCCAGATTTTTCGCGGCCTCGATCAGCGCTTCCGTGCTGGTGTCCGTCGCGCGCTCCAACAGGGCTGCGACGCTCCTGACGGTGGAATAGCCGATGATCGAGCCGAGGCGAGGATAGTCGTTGTGCAGCGCGCGGTAGGCGTCGAGGAACGCCTTGTGCTCCGGCGTGTCGATGCCGTACCAGGGATAGCCCGTCACGATCCAGCCTTCGGGCGTCTCGTCCTTCAGCGGATCGAGATACTCGGGCTCGCCGGTGAGGTAGCTGACCACGGCGCGGTTCTTGAACACGCCGCGCGTGTTGCCCTCGCGCACGAACTTGACGAGATCGGCGGCGAAGGTGGCGTTGAGGATCGCGTCGGGCTTCGCCGCGTCGATCGCCTGCAGAACCGGCCCGGCGTCGATCTTGCCGAGCGGCGGCCATTGCTCGGCGACGAATTCCACGTCCGGGCGCTTCTTGGTGAGCAGTTCCCTGAACACGGCGACGAAGGACTGGCCGTATTCGTAGTTGGGCGCCACGGTCGCCCAGCGCTTCGCCGGCAGCCTGGCGGCCTCTTCCGCCAGCATCGCCGCCTGCATGTAGTTCGAGGTACGCAGGCGGAAGGTGTAGTCGTTGCCCTTCGACCAGACGAGCGCGTCGGTGAGCGGCTCGGACGCGAGGTAGAGCACCTTCTTCTGCCTTGCGAAGTCCGAGAGGGCGAGGCCGACGTTCGACAGGAAGCCGCCCGCGAGTAGCGCGACACGGTCGCGGGAGACGAGTTCGTTCGCCGCCGTCAGCGCATCGCCCGGCTTGCCCGCGTCGTCCTTCGAGATGACGACGAGCTTCTGGCCCCGGATGCCGCCGGCGTCGTTGATTTCCTTGAGGGCGAGTTCCATGCCCTTGCGATAGGGGTCGGTGAAGCCGGGCAGGGTGGAATAGCTGTTGATTTCGCCGACCCGGATCTCGCCCTGTTGCGCACGGGCGGGGGCGGCTGCCATCAGCGCGGCGGCGGCCACGATGCCGATTGCCTTCAAACCCAAAGCCTTCAAGCCAGAAGTCATGATCACTGTCCGCCCCTTCCCATCACGATGCGGATTGCCCGCTATCCCGGCCCCAACCCTCGCCCTTTGTGACCGATGTCATTGTATATCCGACTCGACTCGCCGTGTAATGGCCAAACAACGCGCAATCCCGGCGGTTCGTCGCATCCGCGCACGGATGTCGCCTCGGCAGAGCGCGTTCGCGGGTGCGCGCCCGCATGCGGCGCGGGAGAAAACATGCTGGCTATTAACCCTGCCGAGTGTATAGACTGTGACGGTGTGAACCGGAATGTCCGGCGAGGCCATCTTCGCCGGCACGGAACCGCGCGCATCTGCATGGGTTGCCATCGGCGCGCACAATGCCGAGGTGTGGCCCGCCATCACCAAAAAGGGGGAACCACCGGAGGATGCCGAGGAACGGGGAAGAGGCCGGCGGGGCCGTCCTTCTTCGCGCCGCGGGGCCGCCTGTGATTTCCCGCCGCCCATTACCGAGCGATACCATGAGCAATTTTTTCAACGAGCGTGTCCTGAGCGTCCATCACTGGACGGACACCCTGTTCACCTTCACCACCACGCGCGATCCCGGTTTCCGTTTTCGCACGGGCGAGTTCACGATGATCGGTCTCACGGTGGATGGCCGGCCGCTGCTGCGCGCCTACTCGATCGTCAGCCCGAGCTGGGAAGATACGCTCGAATTCTTTTCCATCAAGGTGCCGAACGGCCCGCTGACCTCGCGCCTCCAGCACATCCAGGAGGGCGACACGATCATCGTCGGGCGCAAGGCGACGGGAACGCTGGTGCTGGATAACCTGCTGCCCGGGCGCAAGCTCTATCTGCTCGGCACCGGCACGGGCCTCGCGCCGTTCCTCTCCATCATTCGCGATCCCGAAACCTACGAGCGTTTCGAGCAGGTCATCCTCGTCCACGGCACGCGCTGGGTGCGGGAGCTGGCCTACGCCGACCTGATCACGAAGGAGCTGCCCGAGCACGAACTGCTGGGGGAAGAGGTGCGGGAGAAGCTCTTCTATTACCCCACGGTGACGCGCGAACCCTTCCGCCACGAAGGCCGCATCACGACGCTCATCGAGAGCGGCAGGTTGTTCGCGGACCTGGAGCTGCCGCGGCTCGACAAGGAGACGGACCGCGTGATGATCTGCGGTTCACCTTCGATGATGGTCGATCTGCGCACGCTGATGGACGGGCTCGGCTTCGACGAGGGCAACAGCGGCGAGCCGGGCCACTTCGTCATCGAGAAAGCCTTCGCCGAACGCTGACGCCGCCGGGGCCTTCCGGCGCCGCAATTTCGTGTGGGAATGCCGCGGCTCGGGGCGGCCCGCACGAGAACCGGCGGGGCCATTGCTGTATTATGTGAGTCGAGATTATCGTCGGCAGCAGGCGGCCCTTCGCGCCGCCGCCGGCGCGGACGCACGGCAGGAACAGGACCATCGCCATGAAATTCCAGCGTTATTTTACGGCTCCCGGCGATTCGTCCCATGCACCTTATGACGCCATCGCCTTCCGCAAGGCGGTGAGCGAGATCCGCAACCCGGACGGCTCCGTCGTGTTCAGGCTCGCGGACATCGACGTGCCGAGCGACTGGAGCCAGGTCGCGACCGACATCATCGCCCAGAAGTATTTCCGCAAGGCGGGCGTGCCGACACGGCTGAAGCGGGTGCCGGAAGAGGGCGTCCCCGCCTTCCTGTGGCGGTCTGTTCCGGACGACGAGGCGCTGGCGGCGCTGCCCGAAGCCGGGCGCTATGGCGGCGAGACCGCCGCCACCCAGGTGTTCGACCGGCTCGCCGGCTGCTGGACCTACTGGGGGTGGAAGGGCGGTTACTTCTCGTCGGAGGAAGACGCGGCCGCCTTCCACGACGAGCTGCGCTTCATGCTGGCCCGGCAGATGGTGGCGCCCAACTCGCCGCAATGGTTCAACACCGGCCTCCACTGGGCCTATGGCATCGACGGGCCGGGGCAGGGCCACTATTACGTCGATTTCCGCAGCGGCGAGACGGTGCGCTCTAGCTCGGCCTACGCGCATCCCCAGCCGCACGCCTGCTTCATCCAGTCCGTCAACGACGATCTCGTCAACGAGGGCGGCATCATGGACCTGTGGGTACGTGAGGCACGGCTGTTCAAGTACGGCTCCGGCACCGGCACCAACTTCTCCAGCCTGCGGGCTGAGGGGGAGCCGCTCTCGGGCGGCGGTCGGTCGTCCGGGCTGATGAGCTTCCTCAAGATCGGCGACCGCGCGGCGGGGGCGATCAAGTCCGGCGGCACCACGCGGCGCGCCGCCAAGATGGTGATCCTCGACGCCGACCACCCCGACATCGAGGAATTCATCGACTGGAAGATCAGGGAAGAGCAAAAGGTCGCGGCGCTCGTCACGGGCTCGAAGACGGTTGCCAGGCATCTGCAGGCGCTGCTCGACGCGAGCGCGCAGGACGGCGGGCGCGTGACCGATCCGGCGAAGAACGCCGCGCTCCGGCAGGCGATCCGCGCCGCGCGCAAGGCGCTGGTGCCGGACAACTACATAAAGCGCATCCTGCAACTCGCCGACCAGGGCTTCGACGAGGTGTCGTTCGACACTTACGATACGGACTGGGATTCGGAAGCCTATCTCACCGTCTCCGGCCAGAACTCGAACAACTCCGTCTCGCTGCGAAACGAGTTTCTGGACGCCGTGACGGCGGACAGTGAATGGGCGCTCATCCGGCGCATGGACGGCAAGGTGGCGAAAACCGTCCGCGCGCGCGATCTGTGGGAGCGCATCGGCTATGCGGCGTGGGCTTCCGCCGATCCGGGCCTGCACTTCCGCACCACGATGAACGACTGGCACACCTGCCCGCAATCGGGCGAGATTCGCGGCTCAAATCCGTGCTCGGAATACATGTTTCTCGACAACACGGCCTGCAACCTCGCGTCCATCAACCTGCTGCGATTCTTCGACCGCGAGAAGGACACATTCGACCACGCTGGTTATGTCCACGCCTGCCGGCTGTGGACGCTGGTGCTGGAAATCTCGGTGCTGATGGCGCAGTTCCCTTCGCGCGAGATCGCGGAACTCTCCTACCGTTTCCGCACGCTCGGCCTCGGCTATGCCAACATCGGCGGGTTGCTGATGACCATGGGGCTGCCCTATGATTCGGAGGCGG
This sequence comes from Pseudochelatococcus lubricantis, assembly GCF_042432495.1. NCBI lineage: Bacteria > Pseudomonadati > Pseudomonadota > Alphaproteobacteria > Hyphomicrobiales > Chelatococcaceae > Pseudochelatococcus > Pseudochelatococcus lubricantis. Next base: position 483,579 of record NZ_JBHLXC010000001.1, read on the forward strand.
GCCGCGCGCTGTGCGGCGCGCTCACCGCCATCATGACGGGAACGGCCTACGAGACCTCGGCGGAGATCGCGGGCGAGCTGGGCGCCTTCCCCGGCTATGAGGAAAACGCAGCCGACATGCTGCGCGTGATCCGCAACCACCGGCGCGCGGCGCGGGGCGAACGCGAGGGTTATGAGAAACTCGGCAAGCCGCCGGTGCCGCTGGACCACGCCAATATCCCCGACCCGGCGCTACAGGCGCTGGCACAGCAGGTGTGGGACCGGGCGCTGGCGCTCGGCGAGAAGCACGGCTTCCGCAATGCGCAAGTTACTTGCGTTGCACCGACGGGCACCATCGGGCTCGTCATGGACTGCGACACCACCGGCATCGAGCCCGACTTCGCGCTGGTGAAGTTCAAGAAGCTCGCGGGCGGCGGCTACTTCAAGATCATCAACCAGTCCGTGCCGCATGCACTCAAGAAGCTCGGCTACACACACGCGCAGATCGCCGATATCGAGACCTACGCCGTCGGCCACGGCACGCTTGCAACCTCGCCGACGATCAACCACGAGGACCTGAAGGCGCGCGGCTTTTCGATCGAGGCGATCGCGGCGCTCGAAAAGGCGCTGCCTTCGGCTTTCGATATCAAGTTCGCCTTCAACAAATGGACGCTGGGCGCGGACTTTCTCACCGGGACGCTGAAGGTGGGCGCCGAGCGGCTCGACGATCCCGCTTTCGAGCTGCTGCCGTTCCTCGGCTTCTCGCGCGCCGACATCGAGGCGGCGAACGTCCACGTCTGCGGGGCGATGACGCTGGAAGGCGCGCCGCATCTGCGGCACGAGCATTACGCCGTCTTCGACTGCGCCAATCCGTGCGGGCGCATCGGCAAGCGCTTCCTGTCGGTCGACAGCCACATCCTGATGATGGCGGCGGCGCAGCCGTTCATCTCCGGCGCGATCTCCAAGACGATCAACATGCCGAATGACGCCACCGTCGAGGACTGCAAGCGCGCCTACCTGCAATCGTGGAACCTCGGCCTCAAGGCCAATGCCCTCTACCGTGACGGCTCCAAGCTGTCGCAGCCGCTCAACGCGGCGCTGATCGCCGGCGAGACGGAGGAGGCGGAGGAACTGCCCGCGGGGCCGGACGCCGCGCGCACCGCGACCGTCACCGAACGCATCGTGGAGCGGATCGTGGCGCGCAACCGCGAGAAGCTGCCGAACCGCCGCCTCGGCTATACCCAGAAGGCGACCATCGGCGGCCACAAGGTCTATCTGCGCACGGGTGAATATACAGACGGGCGGCTGGGCGAGATCTTCCTCGACATGCACAAGGAGGGCGCGGCCTTCCGGGCGATGATGAACAACTTCGCCATCTCCATCTCGCTCGGCCTGCAATACGGCGTGCCGCTGGAGGAATACGTCGAGGCGTTCACCTTTACCCGCTTCGAGCCGGCGGGCTTCGTGCAGGGTAACGAGTCGATCAAGAACGCGACCTCCATCCTCGACTACGTCTTCCGGGAACTGGCGATCTCGTATCTCGGGCGCTATGACCTCGCCCATGTGAACCCGGCCGATATCCGTCACGATGCGCTCGGCGAGGGCAGCGATCATCCTACGCTCATTCCCGCCTCGCGCGGCTTCCTGCGCGGCAACGGCAACGGCGCTCCTGCCGCCGCCGCGCCGCAGGCCGTGGAGCATTCCGGCGCCGTCGGCGCGGACGAGCGGCGCAAGGAAGCGCGGCTGAAGGGCTATGAGGGCGAGGCCTGCACGGAATGCGGCAACTTCACCCTAGTGCGCAACGGCACCTGCCTGCGCTGCGACACCTGCGGCAGCACGACCGGCTGCTCCTGAGCCCGGGCGGGGTCACGCAGGAACCGCAGCGGTGCGCGTGCGGCTTTCGATGTCGGGCGCGTGGTCTGCCGTGCTGCCTTCTGCCAGCAGCCTTTCCGCGGTTTCGCGCAGCACTGCGGCCATCTCCCGCAGCAGCCCGTCGAGGGCTGAACTCTTACGCCAGAACAGGGCGATGCGCCGGCTCGGGGTGGAGTCGGCAAAGCGGATGAGGCGGATCTGGTCGGCGTGGGGCAGGGGGCTCTGCGCGGCAAGCTGCGGTAGCAACGTCAGGCCGGAGCCGGCCATGACCATCTGTCGCAACGTCTCCAGGCTCGTCGCGCGGAAGCTCGCCTGCTCCGCGCTGCCCGACAGGCGGCAGACCTCAAGCGCGTGCTCGCGCAGGCAGTGGCCGTCTTCCAGCAGCATCAGGTTATGTTGCGCGAGTTCGGACGTCTTCAGCGTCTTGCGCCGCGCCAGCGGATGGTGCTCCGGCACGGCGAGCAGGAAAGGCTCGTCGAACAGGATGTCGCAGTGCAGTTGCGCGTTCTGCACCGGGAAGGCGAGCACGGCCGCATCGAGCTTGCCCTCATCGAGCTGCGCCAGCAGCAGATCGCTCTTTTCCTCGACCAGCAGCAGCTCGATGCGCGGGAAACGCGCGCCGAGCAGGGGAACGACGTGTGGCAGCAGATAGGGCCCCAGCGTGGGGAAAATGCCGAGACGCACCGTGCCGCAGCCACCCCCGCTGCGCCGGCGCGCGACTTCCCTGATCTGCTCGATCTCATGCAAGGCGCGGCGCGCGCGCTCGACGATGTCTGCGCCTGCCGGCGTCAGCATGACGTTGCGTGGCGCCCGCTCCACGAGCGCCACGCCCAGCTCCTCCTCCAGCTTGCGGATCTGGGTGGAGAGCGTGGGCTGGCTGACGAGGCAGACTTCCGCCGCCCGGCCGAAGTTGCGGTGGTCGGCGAGGGCGACGAGATATTGCAGTTCGCGAACGTTCATGATGTGCCGGCTTACGCGGCCCTGTTTTCCGCGTCCGCGGGCGTGGAGCGTATCAGGTGGTCGAAGGCCGAGAGCGACGCCTTTGCCCCTTCGCCGACGGCAATCACGATCTGCTTGTACGGCACGGTCGTGCAGTCGCCGGCGGCGAAGACGCCGGGCACCGATGTCTGCCCGTGGACATCGACGATGATCTCGCCGCGCGGCGACAGGGCGACGGCGTCCTTCAGCCATTCGGTGTTGGGCAGCAGGCCGATCTGCACGAAAACGCCGTCAAGCGCCAGCGTGTGCTTGTCACTGCTGCGGCGGTCCTCATAGACGAGCCCGTTGACCTTCTGCCCGTCGCCCGTGACTTCGGTCGTGCGGGCGGAGGTGATGATGTCAACGTTCTTCAGGCTGCGCAGCTTGCGCTGCAGCACGTCGTCCGCTCGCAGGGCCTTGTCGAACTCGATCAGCGTGACGTGGCTCACCACGCCGGCAAGGTCGATCGCCGCCTCGACACCGGAGTTGCCGCCGCCGATCACCGCGACGCGCTTGCCCTTGAAGAGCGGACCGTCGCAATGCGGGCAGTAGGCGACACCCTTGTTGCGGTAGGTGTCCTCGCCCGGCACGTTCATCTGCCGCCAGCGCGCGCCCGTTGCCAGGATGACGGTCTTCGAGCGCAGCCGCGCGCCGCCGGCGAGGCCGATCTCGACAAGGTCGCCCCGCAGTGCGAGCGACTCGGCCTTCTGCAGATTCATGATGTCGACTTCGTATTCGCGCACGTGCTGCTCCAGCGCGGCCGCGACCTTGGGGCCCTCGGTGTGGGGGATAGAGATGAAGTTCTCGATCGCCATCGTGTCGAGCACCTGCCCGCCGAAACGGTCGGCCACAATGCCGGTGCGGATGCCCTTGCGCGCCGCGTAGATGGCGGCGGCCGCCCCGGCCGGGCCCGCGCCGACCACCAGCACATCGAAGGCCGCCTTCGCGCTGATCTTTTCCGCATCGCGCGCCGCTGCGCCGGTGTCGAGCTTCGCGACGATCTCCTCGACGCCCATGCGGCCCTGGCCAAACACCTCGCCGTTGAGATAGACGGTGGGGACGGACATGATCTGGCGCGCCTCAACCTCGGCCGGGTAGGCCGCGCCGTCGATGGCCACATGGCGGATGCGCGGGTTCAGCACAGCCATCAGGTTGAGCGCCTGCACCACCTCCGGGCAGTTCTGGCAGCTCTGCGAGAAATAGGTCTCGAAGGAATAGTCGCCGTCGAGTGTCTTGACCTGGTCGATCACCTCCTGCGCGACCTTGGGCGGATAGCCGCCCACCTGCAGCAGCGCCAGTACCAGCGAGGTGAATTCGTGGCCCATCGGCAGGCCGGCGAAGCGCAGGCTGATGTCCTGGCCGGGCGTCGTGAGGGCAAAGGAGGGCGCGCGCTCGCCGCCACCCTTGAGTTCGCTGACGCTGATCTTGTCGGAAAGCGCGCGGATCTCGCCGAGCAGTTCCTGCAACTCGCGCGATTTCGCGCCGTCATCGAGCGAAGCGATGATGTGAATGGGGCGCACGACCCGTTCCAGATAGGCCTTGAGCTGCGCTTTCAGGGTGTCATTCAGCATGGATCATCCTCCGGGGTAGAAATGGGCCGGCACGGCGCGCCGCTGAGGGCGGCGGGGCACGGTGGCAAACCGCAGGCCGTGCGACATTGCGCGGGCTCCGGTTTGCCGCCGGAGCCTTCCCCCGGATTCCGGGAGAAGGCGGTGCGGCGGACGAACTCAGATCTTGCCGACGAGGTCGAGCGAGGGAGCGAGCGTCTCCTCGCCTTCCTGCCACTTGGCGGGGCAGACTTCGCCGGGATGCGAGCGCACGTACTGGGCCGCCTTGATCTTGCGCAGCAGTTCCTCGGCGTTGCGGCCGATGCCCTCCGCCGTGATCTCGACGAGCTGGATGATGCCATCGGGATCGACAAGGAAGGTGCCGCGGTCGGCAAGGCCCTGGTCCTCACGCAGCACCTCGAAGTGGCGCGAGAGCGTGGCGGTCGGGTCGCCGAGCAGCGCGTACTGGACCTTGCCGATGGTGTCGGAGGTGTCGTGCCAGGCCTTGTGGGTGAAGTGCGTGTCCGTGGAAACGCCATAGATATCGACGCCGAGTTTCTGGAACTCCGCGTAATTGTCGGCCAGGTCGCCAAGTTCCGTCGGGCAGACAAAGGTGAAGTCTGCCGGATAGAAGAAGAACACGGACCACTTTCCCTTCAGGTCTTCATCGGTGACCTCGATGAACTTGCCCTGCTGGTACGCCTGCGCCTTGAAGGGTTTGATCGCGGTATTGACGAGAGACATAACGGCTCCTTGATCGGATGGTTTCGGTAGCAACGAGGCATAAGACCGTGCAGCGCGTCCCTGCGGACAGACGCGAAACCGCTGCGGCGGTCCTGGCCTTCGCAATGCAATATAGGGAAGATGCCTCTCATGATGAAATAGATAGATTCGGCGATAACGATAGATACCGGCTATTGATGGCCGCTTCGTCCAGCCGGCGGACCTTGCCGGAGTTCGGGAGGCGGACAGTTTAATGCATCAAAATCAAGATGATGGATGCGATATGATCGCGGTGCTGTGTCGTATCGATGCCCCTTGTCCGCTCCCCGCTATGTGCCGCGGCGGACGGGCTGCGACGGTTTGACCCACCCCGTGCGCAGGCATCGCTGCCCCGTGGAAACGCCCGGCGGACGAATCGATGTTGCGCCGCACTGCCTGTGCTGCCCCGACAGGACGGGAGGAATTGTACAGAATTATGCTGCTTTCTCTACATTACTTTATAATCGTTATAATTAAATGTTCATTTAATGTAATTGTCTTGACCTGATGCATATTATAGTGTCGCGGGCGCACAGATTTACTGCGATTCCGGAACTGAAAGGCCCTGCCATGACGCCCCGCATTTCTTATGTTAAGCACCGCTGCAAACTTCCCGTCCTTGCACTGGCGCTCGTCGTTCTCGTGCCTGCGGGCGGCTTCGCGCAGAATGCCGTCTTCGATGCGCCTGACGCCGATTTCAAGGGCCGGGTGTCGGCTGGCGGCGTCGTGACGCCCGGCTCGGCGGCGATCTTGCGCGGATCGTCGTTCAAGCCGGGGCAGACGGTCATCCTGTCGCGCGGCAACACCATCCTCAACCCGGAGGGCAAGCCGCTGACGGTGGACGACAAGGGCGGCTTCGAACTCAAGATCGACGTCCCGGCCGATGCAGTGCCCGGCCAGCATCCCATCATCGTCAACGTGGCGAATCCCACGGCCGCCGCCGTGGCGCAGCTCAAGGTCTCGCCGGTCATTCCCTCCTCGGGCGCCGACAAGTTCACGGCAGTCAGCGAGAAGGTGGTGCCCGGGCTCTATCAGGTCGCCTATAGCCCCAAAAGCAACGCGCTTTTCGTCACCTCCGCCGTCGGCCGTCCGCCGGTCAAGGAATCGAAGCTCGTCAAGCTGAACGCCGGGACGCTCGCCAAGGAGGCAGAGGTCGACGCGAAGCCCGTCGCCGGCCGCAGCGACGGGCATCTGCACGCCGTCTACGGCGTAGGTGTCGACGATGTTGAGGGCAATGTCTGGACGACGACGACGCGCGACGGCTCCGTCGCCGTGTTCAGGCAGAGCGATCTCTCGCTCGTGAAGCAGTTCGAGGCCGATGCGGTTCCCCATTCGCGTGACGTGGTGGTGGACGCGGAACAGGGCCGCGCCTACGCTTCGGCCGTTGGCGGCAACTTCGTCGTCGTCTTCGACACGAAGAAGCTGGAGAAGCTGCAGAATATCGAGATCGAGTCGAAGGTGCGCGGCGAAAAGTTCACGCCCACGGCGCTCGCGCTCGATGCCGGCAACCGCAAGCTCTACACCGTGAGCCTGAGCACGGCCGAGGCCGCCGTCATCGACACGAAGACCAATACCGTCGACAAGGTGCTCCCGCTGCTGGGCGCCAAAAGTTCCATCGGTGTGGCGGTGGATGCCGCCGGCAAGCAACTCTACGTCGTCTCGCAAGGCAGCGACAACCTGCTGATCATCGATATCGAAACGGGCAAGGTGCTGCATGACGTGAAGACGGGCGCAGGCCCGCTCAACGTCGCGTTCGACCCCGTCAGCAAGCTCGCCTACGTCGTCAACCGGGGGGCCGGCACCGTAACCGTCGTCAACCCGCAGGGCGAGATCGTCGCCAACCTGGAAGGCGGCACGTTCCCGAACCATGTCGCGGCTGACGGCAAGGGTCACGTCTTCGTTATCAACAAGGCGCGTGGGGAAGACGACCCGACAGGCGACCGCTTGACGAGGCTCACGCCCAAATCCTGACCGCCTCTCCGGAGCCCCCGGCTCCCGCCATATCGCTGAAAAACAGGACACCGCCGGCACGAGCCGGCGGTGTTTTTGTGTTCACGCCTGCCTTGTTTCGCGCCGGTCCCCGAAAAAAATCCGATTGTGCGCGTGCAAGATCATGATCACAATCAAAACGAATCGGGTCGTGAATCACGTGATTCCTTTGCGGGATGGTGTTTCTTCTTCACCGCATGCCCATATCAGGAGTGTAGCACGAGACGCGACCTGCCAGTGCAGGGGGAGGCAAAAGGGGCTGACACGGCGGGGGACATTCTCGGGGCAACATTTTCAAGGTTGAGGATCAGCGATGGCAATGAATGGCGATCTCTTCACCAACTACGCGCAGGCTTTCGAGGCGCGTCGGCAAGTCGAAATGTCTCTTGAGGATTATCTGAAGGGCTGTCGCAGCGACCCCATGTTCTACGCCAGCGCGCCCGAGCGTCTGCTCGCGGCCATCGGCGAGCCGGAGACGATAGACACCTCGCGCGACCCGCGCCTCGGGCGCATCTTCATGAACCGTACCATCCGCACATACAGGAGCTTCGCGGAATTCTACGGCATGGAGGAAACGATCGAGCGTATCGTCTCCTTCTTCCGCCACGCGGCGCAGGGGCTGGAGGAGCGCAAGCAGATTCTCTACCTGCTGGGGCCCGTGGGCGGCGGCAAGTCCTCGCTCGCGGAGCGTATCAAGGCGCTGATGGAGGTGCATCCCGTCTATGTGCTGAAGGCCGGAGACGAGGTGAGCCCGGTGTTCGAAAGCCCTCTCGGCCTCTTCGACCTGTCGCTGGCCGAACGGCTGGAGGACGACTACGGCATTCCGCGCCGGCGGCTCACCGGGCTGATGAGCCCGTGGTGCCGCAAGCGGCTGGAGGAATTCGGCGGCGACATCTCGCGCTTCCGTGTGGTGCGCATCCTGCCCTCGCGGCTGCGTCAGGAGGCCATTGCCAAGACCGAGCCCGGCGACGAGAACAATCAGGACATCTCGGCGCTCGTCGGCAAGGTGGACATCCGCCAGCTGGAGACCCTGTCGCAGAACGATCCGGACGCCTACAGCTACTCCGGCGGGCTCAACCGCGCCAACCAGGGGTTGCTCGAATTCGTCGAGATGTTCAAGGCGCCCATCAAGATGCTGCACCCCCTGCTGACCGCGACGCAGGAAGGCAATTACGTGGGCACCGAGAATATCGGCGCCATCCCGTTCACCGGCGTGATCCTCGCCCACTCGAACGAATCCGAGTGGCAGAACTTCAAGAACAACAAGAACAACGAGGCGTTCATCGACCGCATCTACGTGATCAAGGTTCCCTACTGCCTGCGGGTCAGCGAGGAGCAGAAGATCTACGAGAAGCTCGTGCGTGGCTCGGAGCTGTCGGATGCCGCCTGCGCGCCGGGCACGCTGGAGTTGCTGGCGCGCTTCTCGGTGCTGTCGCGGCTGCGCGAGCATGAGAACTCCAACCTGTTCTCGAAGATGCGCGTCTACGACGGCGAGAACATCCGCGAGGTCGACCCGCGCGCCCGCAGCCTGCAGGAATACAAGGACGCGGCCGGCGTCGACGAGGGCATGGACGGTATCTCCACCCGTTTCGCCTTCAAGGCGCTGGCGGCGACCTTCAATTACGACACCATCGAGATCGCGGCCGATCCGGTGCATCTCATGTACGTGCTCGAACAGATGATCCGGCAGGAGCAGCTGCCGGCTGAGACCGAGAAGCGCTACCTTGAATTCATCAAGGGCGACCTCGCGCCCCGCTATGCCGAGTTCATCGGTCATGAAATCCAGAAAGCGTATCTCGAATCCTATCACGACTACGGCCAGAACCTGTTCGACCGCTACGTGGCCTATGCGGACGCATGGATCGAGGATCAGGATTTCAAGGATCCCGACACCGGGCAATTGCTCGACCGCGAGCTGATCAACCAGGAACTGACCAAGATCGAAAAGCCTGCGGGCATCGCCAATCCGAAGGATTTTCGCAACGAGGTGGTGAAGTTCGCGCTGCGCACCCGCGCCAGCCACGGCGGCCGCAACCCGTCGTGGACCAGCTACGAGAAAATCCGCGAGGTCATCGAGCGGCGCATGTTCTCGCAGGTGGAGGACCTGCTGCCCGTCATCAGCTTCGGCTCCAAGAAGGACGGCGACACCGAGAAGAAGCACGACGAATTCGTGCAACGGATGGTCGAAAGGGGCTATACTGAACGGCAGGTTCGACGTCTGGTGGAGTGGTATATGCGCGTCAAGCAGGCGGGTTGAACGCAGCGGCCGGCGCAGTAATCGCCGCGCCGGCCGCGCCGAAACCTTTGGTATTCGAGGTGACACTTCCGTGCACATCATTGATCGACGCCTCAACCCCGGAGGCAGGAGTTTCACCAACCGGCAACGCTTTCTGCGCCGGGCTAAAAATCTGGTGCAGCGCGCGGTGCGGGAGGACTTCAAGAACCGCTCCATCAAGGATCTCGATCAGGGCGGCGAGGTTTCCATTGTCCGCGAGGGCGTCCACGAACCCGTGCTGCGGCGTGCGGGCGGCAGTGGCAAGCGCGATGTTGTGCTGCCGGGCAACAGGGACTACGTGGAAGGCGACAGGATAAGGCGGCCGCAGGGCGGCGCTGGCGCCGGCGCGGGTTCCGAGGCCGGGCAGGGCAGCGGCGAGGATGCGTTCCGCTTCCTGCTGACGCGCGAGGAATACCTCGACCTGTTTCTCGACGATCTCGAATTGCCCAACCTCGCCAAGCGCAAGCTTGCGACCACCGAGGCGAAGGAGCTGCGTCGCGCCGGTTACTCGACAACCGGTTCGCCGTCTAGCCTTTCGGTCTCCCGCACCATGCGCCATTCGCTTTCCCGGCGCATCGCCCTGCGGCGCCCCGGGCGGGCCGCGATCCGGGAGATCGAGGAGGAGATCGCCAGGCTGGAGGTGAGCGGCGGCGATCCCGCGCGTCTCGCGGCGCTCCGGGTGGAGCATGAGCGCCTCGTGCAGCGCAGCCGGCGCATCGCCTACATCGATCCGATCGACCTGCGCTACCGGCGTTACGAGCAGACGCCGCGCCCCGTCGCACAGGCGGTGATGTTCTGCCTCATGGACGTGTCGGGCTCCATGAGCGAGCATATGAAGGATCTCGCCAAGCGCTTCTATGCCCTGCTGCACATCTTCCTGCGCCGCAGCTACCGCAACGTCGACGTCGTCTTCATCCGCCACACGGATCACGCCGAAGAGGTGGACGAGGAGACGTTCTTCCACAGCCCGGAGACAGGCGGCACCATCGTTTCCACCGCGCTGGAGGAGATGCTGTCCGTGGTGCGCGCGCGTTACAACCCCGACGACTGGAACATCTATGTCGCGCAGGCGTCGGACGGCGACAACATCGGCACGGACAATGCCCGCGTGGCGGCGCTCGTCAACGAGTCGATCCTGCCGATCTGCCAGTATTTCGCCTATCTGGAAGTGGGGCGCGGCGACACGCACCTGCCCGCCGGCGTCATGACGCGCACCACCGACCTGTGGCGCACCTACGAGGGGCAGGTGGCGCCGGGCGGGCATTTCGTCATGCGCAAGGTCTGGCACCGGCGCGAAATCTATCCCGTATTCCGCGAGCTGTTCCGTCGCGCGGGCGTTGACGGGGGAGGCAAGTCATGACGGTTACCGCGACCCATCCCTTGCTGTTTTCAGGTACCGACTGGGACTTCAACACCATCCGCCGCATCTACGACGCCGTCGAGAAAGTGTCCGGCGCGGTGCTGGGTCTCGACACCTATCCGAACCAGATCGAGGTGATCACCGCCGAGCAGATGCTCGACGCCTACGCCTCCACCGGCATGCCGTTGCTCTACAAGCACTGGTCGTTCGGCAAGCAGTTCGCCCACCACGAGATGATCTACCGCAAGGGCATGGGCGGGCTCGCCTACGAGCTGGTCATCAACTCCAACCCCTGCATCAACTACATCATGGAGGAAAACACCGCCACGATGCAGACGCTGGTCATCGCGCACGCGGCGTTCGGCCATAACCATTTCTTCAAGAACAACTATCTCTTCCGGCAATGGACGGATGCCGAGGGCATTCTGGACTATCTCGCCTTCGCCAAGGGCTATATCGCGGCCTGCGAGGAACGACATGGCCTCGCGGCGGTGGAGCGCATCCTCGACATCGCCCATTCGCTGATGAACCAGGCCGTGCACCGCTATCCGCGCCGCAGCCGGCTCGACCTGAAGGCGGAGAAGAAGCGCGAGGCCGAGCGGCACGCACACCAGGAGCAGGTCTACAACGACCTGTGGCGCACGGTGCCCGGCACGCCGAAGACCTTCCGCACCGAAGCCGCGGCCGGCCGGCGCCGTGCGCTCCTCAAGCTGCCGGAAGAGAACATCCTGTACTTCCTGGAAAAGACGGCGCCGCTGCTGCAGCCGTGGCAGCGCGAGGTACTGCGGATCGTGCGCCAGATTGCGCAATACTTCTATCCGCAGTCGCAGACCAAGGTCATGAACGAAGGTTGCGCCACCTATTCTCATTACCGCATCATGACCCGTCTGCACGAGCAGGGCTCGATCAGCGACGGCGCCTTTCTGGAGTTCCTGCAGTCGCACGCCAATGTAGTCATGCAGCCGACGTTCGACTCGCCCCGTTACAGCGGCCTCAACCCCTATGCCATCGGCTTCGCCATGATGCAGGACATCGCCCGCATCTGCGAGACGCCCGACGACGAGGACCGCGAATGGTTTCCGGACATCGCGGGCCAGGGTGACGTGAGCGGGGTGCTGAAGCACGTGTGGGCGAACTATCGCGACGAGAGTTTTCTCGCCCAGTTCCTGAGCCCGCGCCTCATCAGGGAATGGCGGCTGTTCCACATCGAGGACGATGCCGGCCAGCCGGCGCTGACGGTGGGCGCCATCCACGACGAGCGTGGCTACCGCCGCATCAGGCAGGCGCTGGCGCGCCAGTACGACATCGCCTGGCAGCAGGCCGACATCCAGGTGGTGGATGTGGACCTCGACGGCGACCGGCAACTGACGCTGCAGCACGACACCGTCAACCACACCCTGCTGCATGACAAGGATGCCGAACTCGTGCTGCAGAACCTGGCGGAGCTGTGGGGCTATCGCGTGGTGCTGCGCGAGGTCGACCCCGCCACCGGCAAGCTGCTGAAGGAACACGTCGCCAAGGCGCCGCAGAAGCCGGGGCTGCTCTGATTGCGCGGCGCGGTATGCGGGGCGGCCGTCAGCCGTAGCGCCGGCGCGCCTCGATGGTCAGGCCGAGGCCGACGGCGCCGAAGCGGTCGCCGTCGATGGCTGCTGCATTGTCGAACTGCGAGAGGATTGCCGTGCGCACGCTCGGCATCTGGCTCGTGCCGCCGGTGAAGAACACGAAGTCGACGTCTCCCGGCGTCAGCCCGGCCTGCGCGACACAGGCGCGTGCGGTGTTGCCGAGACGGTCGCACAGCACCCGTGCGCTGTCTTCGAAGTCCGCCCGCGTCGCTTCCACGCCGAAGCCGGGCGCGACCCACGACAGCGGCGTCTCCACCCGCTCCCGGTCCGACAGCGCGATCTTGGCCTCTTCCACCGCGATGAGCACGCTATGCCCGCGCCGCGTCTCCACGACCTGCATGAGGCGGTCGATCAGCGCGGGCTCGCGGGCGTCGAAACGCACCTCGCGCAGTTCCGCCAGCCGCTTGGGATCGTAGAGCTGGTGCACGCTCGACCACGTCGACAGGTCCCAGTAGGGGGCGGACGGCACCTCGATGTCGCCGCGCTTCATCGGGCTGCGGTAGCCGAAGCCCGGCATGAACGTCCGCATGCTGAGCTGGCGGTCGAAGTCCGTGCCGCCGAGGCGCGCGCCGCCGTTGGCGAGGATGTCGCTGCTGCGCTCGTCGCGCTCGCCCGTTCCGCCCGTGAGGCGCACGACCGTGAAGTCCGACGTGCCGCCGCCGATGTCGGCCACGATGGCGATCTTCTCGCCGGACACATGCCGGCGCTCGAAATCGAGCGCCGCCGCGACGGGCTCGTACTGGAAGCTCACCTCGCGGAAGCCGATGGCCTCCGCTACCGTCCGCAACGTTTTCTCGGCGTGGCGGTCGCCCGCCTCGTCGTCGTCAACGAAATGGACTGGCCGCCCCATCACCACGGCGTCGAGCGGCGCGTCCTGCGCCGCTTCGGCACGACGCTTGAGCGCTTCCAGAAAGAGGCCGATCACCTCCGAGAACCTGATGCGCCGGCGGTAGACGGCCGTGCGCTCGTCGATCAGCGCCGAGCCGAGTATCGATTTCAGCGACCGCATCAGGCGGCCGTCGATGCCCTCGATATAGGCCGCGACCGCCTCCCGCCCGATGAGGAGCTTGGCCCCGGCTTCCGCCGCGAAGAAAACCGCGCTGGGCACGGCGACATGAGCGCCCTCCAGCGCCACGAGATGCGGGCCGGATGAGCCGTGAATGCCCAGTGTCGAGTTCGAGGTGCCGAAGTCGAGCCCGCAGGCCGACCGGGGACCGAAGGGGCGATCCTGCCCCGAATTGTGCTGCATGCCCGTCCTCACCTGCCGGCAAAGACAGGCCGCATGCACCAAAACCGCGCGGATTTCAATCCCGAAAACATGTCCCGGGCGGCAGGCGTGCCCTGCGCGGCGATCAAAGCTCGCTGCTTCCCCAGAACAGGAAGGAGCCGACGTCGCCCGGGAGGTCGTTGCGGTAGTCGAGAATCTCGACGCGCATGCCGTAACCGAGCGGCTTCAGGTGCTCGCGCCAGACGTTGTAGAGCCCCAGCGGCTGCCCGCGCAGCGTCTCCGGCCATTCCGGATCGTTGGCGATGATGGCGCGACCATGGTCCATCAGCGTCTCGCTGGGGTAGCGGTAGACGAGCACCTCGTTCAGGCCCTGCTCGCTTGCCGCATGGATAAGGGTCGACGTGTGCCGAAGGACCTCGTCAACATTGATCGCGTCCGCGTGGAGAAGGGAGTCGACGATTTCCGCGCGGTGTGCGTCGCCGGTGGCATGCAGCTGGCGCAGCCGCTCCCGTTCGGCCTCGCGCTTTTCCTGCGCCTTGCGCGCGAATTCGGTGGCTGGAGGAAGAGAGAACGCTTCTGACGTCATGAAGGCGGCTCCTGATCTTGTGTGCCGGAAATATAGAACAGACGCATCCCGTAAGCATCACGGAATCAAGTATTGCTGATGACAGCGACGCAAGCGTGAATCGCGCCCGACGCACGGTTTCGGTGCAAATCTGCGCCGGTGTGTCGCATGGGCCAGAAAATGCTGTAGGCTGGGGCCTTCCGCGACATACTCGATGAAGGTCGTCATGCATCCGCTTCTCGTCACCGATCCGTCGGCCAACGCCATCACCGTCCACGCCGTCACTGCCGCGAACCGGGCGGCGGTGCTGGAGGCGCTCGATCCGCCTGCGCGGCGTTTCGCCGCCGCCCAGGGCCTCGGCAGCGAAGGGGATGCGCCGGAAGCCGGGAAGGTCTGGCTGCTGCCGGATGCGGAGGGCAACATCGGCATCGTGCTGTTCGCCGTCGAGGGCGAGAGCGCGCGCCGGCCCGATCCCTTCCTGTTCGGCAAGCTGCCGGGAGTGCTGCCCGAGGGCATCTATCGCCTGGCCGGGGTCGCGGCAGCCGCGCTGCCGGCGGCGGTGCTGGCCTGGCTGCTCGGCGCCTACCGCTTCGCCCGCTATAAGGACAGCCCCGCGCCGAAGGCCCGGCTCGTCCTGCCCGACGGCGTCGACGGCGAGGAAGTGAGCCGCCTGGCCGCCGCGGTTGCCTTCGGCCGCGATCTCATCAACACCCCGGCGAACGATCTGGGGCCGGAGGCGCTGGCCGGCGCGGCCCACGCGCTCGCCACCCGCTACGGCGCGCGCTTCGCGGTGACGGCGGGCGATGACCTGCTGGCCGCGAACTTCCCGCTCATCCACGCGGTCGGCCGTGCCTCCGCCACGGCACCGCGCCTCATCGACATCACCGCCGGCGAGCCGGACTGGCCGAAGGTAACGCTCGTCGGCAAGGGTGTGACCTTTGACACCGGCGGGCTCGACATCAAGCCGTCGAGCGCCATGCTGCTGATGAAGAAGGACATGGGCGGCGCGGCCGCCGCCCTCGCCACCGCGCAACTGCTGCTCGACGCGCGGGTGAGGGTGCGCCTGCGCGTGCTTGTGCCGGCGGTCGAGAACGCCATTTCCGGCGCCTCCTTCCGCCCCGGCGACATCATCCCCAGCCGTAAGGGGCTGAGCGTCGAGATCGGCAACACGGACGCCGAGGGCAGGCTGGTGCTCGCGGATGCGCTGGCGCTGGCTGCGGAAGAGCAGCCGGAACTCATCGTCGACTACGCCACCCTCACGGGCGCGGCGCGCGTGGCGCTGGGGCCGGACCTGCCGCCCTTCTACACGGAGGACGACGCCATCGCCGACGAAATCGCCCGCACCGGGGAGGCCGTGAACGACCCCGTCTGGCGGCTGCCGTTGTGGCCACCCTACGACGGCATGCTGGCCTCGAAGGTGGCGGACATCAACCATGTATCGAGCGGCGGCTTCGCCGGCTCCATCACCGCCGCGCTCTTCCTGCGGCGCTTCACGCAGGGCGTGCCGCACGTCCACTTCGACATCTACGGCTGGACGCCCGCCGCGAAGCCGGGCCGTCCGGAGGGCGGCGAGGTGCAGGGCGCGCGCCTCGTCTATGCCTGGCTGAAGCAGCGCTATGGAACGGCGTCATGAGCGGCATCGAAGGACAACTGCGGCAGGTGACGGCCGCCATCGCCCCCCTGCGGCGCATCCCCGTCTCCGACGGCGCGCTCGATACCGAGGCGCTGATCGGCGAGCGGGTGCTGGTGTGGGAGGAGCAGGAGGGCTGGGCGCGCGTCACGCTGCTCGGCGACGGCTACGAAGGCTACATGCCGGTGGCCGCGCTCGGAGAGGTGGCCGCGCCCACGCACCGGGTGAGCGCGCTGCGCACCTTCGTCTATCCCGGCCCGTCCATCAAGCTGCCGCCGCTCGACGCGCTGCCGTTCATGGGGCAGGTGCGGGTGGGCGCCCTTGCGGACGGCTTCGCCCGCATCGAGCGGGAATACGGCGAAGGCTTCGTCTACGCCGCGCACCTGACGCCGGCGGAAACCCCGGTGGGCGGGGATTTCGTCGCCGTGGCGGAGCGCTTCCTTGAAGTGCCCTATCTGTGGGGCGGCAAGTCGGCGCTCGGCATCGACTGTTCGGGCCTCGTGCAGTTGTCGCTCTCCGCGGCCGGCGTCGAGGCTCCGCGCGACTCGGGACCGCAGCGGGAAGGGCTGGGCGAGGAATTGCCGGCCGGCGCGGCCTTGCGGCGCGGCGACCTCGTCTTCTGGCCGGGCCATGTCGGCATCCTGCGCGACGCGCAGACGCTGCTGCATGCAAGCGGCCATCATATGACCGTGGTCAGCGAGCCGTTCGTGCAGGCAGTGGAGCGCATCCGCGCGCAGACTGGCCACGACATCGCCGTGGCGCGCCGCATTCGCGATCAGTAGCTGATCGTTTCGAACCGCATCGTGAAGGCGTCGATGATGAGCAGCCGGCCGACCAGCGGCTCGCCGAAGCCGACGATGGCGCGCACGACCTCGATCGCCATCAGGCTGCCCACCACGCCGGGCAGCGCGCCGAGTACGCCCACCTCCTCGCAGGTGGGCACGCTGCCAGGCGGCGGCGGCTCAGGAAACAGCGTGCGGTAGGAGGGGTTCGGCTGTCCATCCGGCTTCGTCTCGAAAGGCCGCAGGGTGGTGAGCGATGCATCGAACTGGCCGAGCGCGCCCATGACCAGCGGCTTGCGCTCTGCGAGGCAGGTGTCGGCGACGAGATAGCGGGTTGCGAAATTGTCCGAGCCGTCGGCGACGACATCGTAACCCCGGACGATCTCCACTGCGTTCTCCGCATTGAGCCGCACCGGATGGCGCGTGACCGCGACATGCGGGTTGAGGCGGGCGATGGCGTCGGCGGCGCTGTCTGTTTTCGGGCGGTCGATGTCCGGCGTGCCGTGGATGACCTGCCGCTGCAGGTTCGACAACGACACCGTGTCGTCATCCACGATGCCGATATGTCCGACGCCGGCGGCCGCCAGATAGGACAGCACCGGCGCGCCGAGTCCCCCCGCGCCGACGACGAGCACGCGGGCGCGCTTCAGCTTCGCCTGCCCGGGCCCGCCGACATCGCGCATGACGATGTGGCGTGCGTAACGTTCGATCTCGCTTTCGGAAAAAGCCATGCCAGTATCCATTCCGCCGCATCGTGATCATACAAAATCGGCGCGGCCCAAAAATACAGTTTAAAGCAATTTCAGCAAAAGTGGACACCGCGCTGGCGTCCGGAGCTGCACATAATAAAGAGATAAGCTATTGTTGCGTTTCAGCGAAACGCAACAATGGTCTGGTGCACATCCGTGGCGATGATAGCGTGGGCCGCTACGGCGCGGGCGCGTCCGGATCGAAGGCGAGCATGATAAACTGCGTCACCTGCCCGCGCGGGTTGAAGTTGTTGTCGGACGCCAGCACCAGCGTCTTGCGGCCATCGATTTCCGGGCCGAAGCTGATGCTCTCGATGTTATCCATGTCGAGACCGAACGTGCCTTCCTCCAGCGTGAACAGCAGCGTCTTCGCCGCCGGGGTATAGACGGTGTCCCGCAGCGAGGTGCGTCCCAGCACGTCGGTTGCCCCCTTCAGCGATGTCTCGAACACCCTGATGGTGTTGCCGTAGCCGACCGCGAAGCTGCGTTCCACGACGAGAAGCCGCTCGCCGTCCAGCGCGAGCACGGCCGAGACGCCGTTGTCCGCATAGGGCGGCAAGCCGGTCGCCGCGCGTGGGATCGGCTCCGTGACATAGACATACTCGGCCACGGGCTTGGCGGTGCGCGGGTCGAGGGCCAGGATCCGCGACGGGCTCCCGGCTTGCAGCGTCGCCTTGTCGCCGTCCTGCGTCAGCGCGTTTTCAAGGGCGGAGAACAGCGTGGCGCCGTCGGGCGAATGAGACAGGCCCTCGAAGGAGAGGTTGTCGCGGACGCCGGTCTTCCGTTCGCCGTCGGGCAGGTAATAGGCAGGGATGTCGAACGTGCGCCGCCGGTAGCCGTCGATGCTCGCCTCATAGATGGCCGGGCGGCCCTGCCGGTCGCCCTCGCTCGCCCACACCAGCAGGCCACCGCGCGGATCGAGGCTGATGCCTTCCGGGTCGATATCTTTCGGCGCGAACAGCGCGCCGCCCTCGCCCCGCAGCGGAACGGTCTCGACGATATCGACGCCCGCGCCGCCGCGCTGGGAATACGTGAGCTTCAGCTTGTAGAATCGGGCGGGGCCATTCTCGGCCCTGTCGTCCGAAATGGCGTAGAACAGCCCGCTGCGCGGATCGTAGTCCAGGTCGGAAATGCCGCCGAACGCGACGCCGTCGATGGCGAGGCCGGTGGGCAGGCGGATTTCGCCGATCAGCGACGGCTCGCGCCCGGCTGCGACGGCGCCTCCGCTCATGCCGCAGGCGAGCGCGAGCGCACAGGCGGCCCGCATCCAGCGTTTCGTCGTCCGGTATTCCGTCACGGTTCAGCTCCCAGGATTCGATTCCATGTATGGTCAGGCAGGGCGATGGGCGCCGATGTTGAGCACCGGAGAGGCGTCCTTGTCGGACACGAGAACGGTCAGGATATTGCCGATCATGCGGGCCTTCTCCTGATCGTCGAAGCTCACGCCGTGTTTTGCCAGCGTTTCCGCCGCCTCGACGGCGATGCTGACAGCGCCCTGCGCGATGATCTCGCGCGCGGCGATCACGGCCGCCGCCTGCTGCGGGCGCAGCATGGCCTGCGCGATTTCCGGCGCGTAGGCGAGATGCGTGAAACGGGCTTCGTCCACCGCGATGCCGGCGGGCGCGAGGCGCTGGGCGATCTGATGGGTGAGTTCCTCCACCAGCGCCTCACCGCCGTCCCGCAGCGCGGTGACTGCCGCCGCCGGGGCATCCGGCGCGGGCGAGGGGATGCGGACGGGCTCGCCCGACCAGGTGTCATAGGGATAGCTGCCGGCGAGATGGCGCAGGCCGGTTTCCGCCTGCGAGCCGACGAACTGGCGGTAGTTGTCGACCTGCAAGGCGGCGCGGGCGGCATCGAACACGCGCCACACCACGACCGCGCCGACCTCGATGGGGTTGCCCGAGCGGTCGTTGACCTTGAGCGGCCCCACCTCCTGCGTCTGCAGCCGTTTCGATACGATGGTGCGGGAAAACAGCGGCACGGTCCAGCGCAGGCCCGGTGTCTCGTCCGTGCCGATATAGGCGCCGAACAGTTGCACCACCGCCGCCTCGTTGGGCTGGAGCGAATAGGTGCCCGTCAGCGACCAGAAAGCCACGATCGCCACCAGGGCGAGGAGCGTGATCCTGCCGAAATCGGGGCCGCGAAACGTCGCCGGGGCGAGCAGTTCCTGCGCGCCGAGGCCCAGTGCGGCCAGCAGAACGGCAAGGCCGACGATGAGCGCGAAATAGCCGTTGAAGGCAAGGGCGGGGCGGTCCGTAACAACAGCTTTCGTCACCGGGAATTCCTTTCGGGCCGGGCTCGTGTCCATCGTCTCTTTCCGGCAGCGATCTTCCGGAAAGGCCGCGTACCATAAGCGCCCCCGGCGGGGCGCGGCAAGGGGCCGCCGCGCGCCCGGCAGGTTATGACGCGCCGGCGACGGCCGTGTGAAGCACCCGCCAGTGCGGCGCTCCTCAGAAGAACGAGCGTACGAGCCCGCCCGTCAGCAGGTTCCAGCCGTCGATCAGCACGAAGAACAGAACCTTGAAAGGCAGTGCGAGCACTGTCGGCGGCATCATCATCATGCCCATCGACATCACGAGCGTCGCCACGATCATGTCGATCACGAGGAAGGGCAGCACGATCAGGAAGCCGATTTCAAATCCGCGCCGCAACTCCGAGATCAGGAAGGCGGGGATGAGGATACGCAGCTCGACCCCGTCACCAATCGGGTCCCGCACCTCCTGCCCGGCGGGCGTGGGAAAGTTCGCGGCTGCGAGGTCGGCGAACAGGCGCAAATCCTTGTTGCGGACCTGCGAGAGCATGAACTCGCGGAACGGCCCGGTGATTTCCACATAGGCTTCCTCCTCGGTGATGCGGTTTTCCATCAGCGGCACCACGCCGCCCTGCCAT
Source organism: Pseudochelatococcus lubricantis (assembly GCF_042432495.1). Taxonomy (NCBI): domain Bacteria; kingdom Pseudomonadati; phylum Pseudomonadota; class Alphaproteobacteria; order Hyphomicrobiales; family Chelatococcaceae; genus Pseudochelatococcus; species Pseudochelatococcus lubricantis. The sequence goes on from NZ_JBHLXC010000001.1 coordinate 503,805, forward strand.
GCGCGGTCGAAGGTGGGCGCCATGATGTAGAACGTCATGAACAGCGCGAGCGTGGTGAGCACGATGTTGGCCGGCGTGCTTTGCAGGCCGAGGCCGGAGCGCAGGAACGACAGCGCGATGATCAGGCGGGTGAAGCTCGTCACCATGATCAGCAGGCCCGGCGCCACCGAAAGCACGGTGAGCAGCGCCGCGATCTGGATGATGCGCCCGGAAGCCGTGCCGTCACCGGCGGGAACGAGCGCCGACAGGTCCGGTATCTGTGCCGACGCCGGAAGCGCGGCGGCGAGCATGGCAGCCGCAAGCAGCGGCGCCCTCAGGCGCTGGCGGAGGTTCACTGCACCACCATCGTTTCGAGGATGAACTCGCGAACCTTGCCGCCGGAGCGGATGGCGGCGCGGTCGTTCAGGTCCTCGCGCAGGTTCTGCAGCCCGGCCGGCCCCTGCAATTGCGCCAGCGTGACGGTGCGCAGGTAGGTCAGGACATCCTGCGATATCTCCGCCGACAACACGGAAAGCAGGTTGCCGTCGGTGCGGACGGCCTGGTCCACGACGAGGGACGACTCGATCTTGATGAACACCGTGTCCGGCGACATCAGGTTGGTCGTGATCGGCTTGAGCTTCACCAGCATGATATCGCCGTTGTAGTGCAGCGTGGAAGGTACCGCGCGCGCGGCCTCGGCCTCCTGCTCCTTCTTCCGGAAATTCTCCTCGATGGTGCTCGACATCAGGAAGCCGATGCCGCCGCCGAGCAGAATCGCGAGGGCAGTCAGCACCAGCGCCGCCAGAAGTACGGCGCGCATCCCGCCGGAGGAGGGCGCGGCGGGCTGGTCAACGATCGTCAGTTCGGCCATGGCTTCTTTCACTTTGACGGAATGCCGGGATCAGAAGGGAGTCAGCGCGTCGTAAAGCTGATGGCCCGTCGCCGGCTGCTGGACTTCAGTGACCCGGCCACGCCCGCCGTAGGAAACCCTGGCCTCGGCGATCTTGTCGTAGGCGATGGTGTTATTGCGCGAGATGTCGCGCGGCCTGACGATGCCGGCGATGTTCAGCACGCGCACCTCGTAGTTTACGCGCACCTCCTGCGAGCCGCTGACCAGCAGGTTGCCGTTCGGCAGCACCTCCGTCACCACGCCAGCGATCGACAGGCTCAGCTTTTCCGAGCGATCGATCGTGCCCTCGCCCTTCGCGCGGGTGTTGGACGTCACGCTGCCGTTACCCGACAGGCTCGTGGAATGGGTCGGGGTGTTGAAACCGAGATTGACACCCAGATTGGCGCTGGACGCGCGCTTGCGCTCCGAGGTGTTGTCGAACTGGGCCTTGTCGTTGATCGAGATGATGACGGTGACGATGTCGCCGACATTGGCGGCGCGCGGGTCCTGGAACAGCGCCTGCCCTTGCTGCCCCCACAGCGAATGATAGGCATGGCCGTTCCAGGTGGGGAAGTTCCCCGGCAGTGGCGCGCGGGCCACGTTGAGCCCGGTGCCGACCGACGTCATCACCGGTTCTCGGCCGAGATCGTTGATGCCGCTGCACCCGCCGAGCATGACCGTGCCGAGCAGGGCGGCGGATATCCGGGTACGGCGCGTTCGCGACATCGTCATGGTCCTGCCCCGCTCGCGGCGGCATTGCCAGCCGTATCCTTCGACATGTCCCTGGCGGCGTTTCGGGCGCTACTCTTGGCCATATTCCTGGCCTCCCGTTTCAGGACACCGGTGACGACGCCGGTGAGATGCGCGGCCCTGCCGGGTTCCATTTCATTGAGGATGGCGCTGGCGCTGCGCGTGTCGATTTTCGACAGCAAGGCGACGGCGGCATCATCCTGCATGGCGGCGATCTGGGCAGCAGCGGCGTCCGCCCGCATCCGCGCATAGATCGAGACGATGCGCTCCTCCGTCCTGTCCAGAAATTCCTGCCGCCGCCTGAGCCATAGTTCGGTTTCCGCCCGCTTCTCCTCAAGCTTCACCGCGCGTTCCTCGATATCGATCCGCATCGCCTCCAGCGTCTTCGCCTGCCATGCGAAACGGGCGTCCGCCGCCGCGTCGACGATTGCCGCGCAATAGGGATTGGCTGCCGCATCGGCGCCGGACGACGCGGAAGCCGGCTGTCGCGGCGCCTCCCCGCGTTCTCCAGCCTTCGCGCCGACCGGCTGCGTCTGCGCCGTTGCGGGCGATACGCCGAAAGCGAAAGCCAGCAGGATCGTCGCCAACGATACCGCAGCCGATCCGGCCGGTGACCTGCGTGCGAGGGGAGTGGTCGCGTGCGTGTATATCATTGGACAATCAGATCCGCTTGCAAGGCACCCGCCGTCTTGATGGTCTGAAGGATGGCGATGATGCCTGTCGGCTTGAGGCCGATCTGGTTGAGGCCATGGACCAGCGACTGCAGGCTGGTGCCAGTCACGATGGCGAGATGCCCGTTCTGCTCCTCGGCGGTGATCTGGGTTCTGGGTTCAATCGCTGTCTCGCCATCGGAGAAAGGGGCCGGCTGCGCGACCCGCGGCAGTTCGGTGACCCGCACGGTGAGATTCCCGTGGGTCAGCGCCACCGTGGAAACCGTCACATCACGGCCGATCACGACCGTGCCCGTGCGCTGGTCGACGACCACCTTGGCGGGCGTGTCGGGGATGACGGTGAGGTCGCCGATCGCAGCCATGAAACGTGCGCCATTCATCTTGGCCGGGCGCTGCACCACGACGCTGCGCTGGTCCCGCACATGGGCGGACGCCGTCTTGAAGTGCTGGCGTGTGTAGCCGTTGATGGCATCCGCGATGCGCGAGGCCGTGTTGAAATCCGGGTTGCGCAGCTCCAGCACGAGCTGGGCGATATCGGCGAAACGCCCCGGCAGCTCGCGCTCGATCAGGGCGCCGTTGGGGATGCGGCCTGCCGTCGGCACGCCCTGCGTCACGTTTTCCGCCTCGCCCGCGGCCATGAAGCCGGAAACGGCGATCGGCCCTTGCGCGACGGCGTAATTGTAACCGTCGCCGCCCATGAGCGGGGTCGCCAACAGTGTGCCGCCCTTGAGCGACTGGGCATCGCCGAGCGAGGAGACCGTCACGTCGATGCGGGTGCCGGTGCCCGCGAAGGCGGGAATGTCCGCCGTTACCATGACCGCCGCCGCGTTGCGGGTGCGCAACGTGGCGTTGCGGACGTTGATGCCCATGCGCTCCAGCATCGATTGTAGGGCCTGCTCCGTGAACGGCGAATTGCGCAGCGAGTCGCCCGTGCCCTGCAGGCCCATGACCAGCCCGTAACCGACCAACTGGTTGTCCCGCACGCCCTGCAGCGTGACGATATCCTTGATGCGGGTGCTGGCGAACGCGAGGCCCGCGTGCAGGATGAACAGCGTGGCCAGCAGGAGCTTCATCATCGCACGGGCTCCCCGGTGCGCAGGGAGCCATCCTGCTGCACGGTTCCATGGACGATCAGTCCGCTGTCGAGGTTGCGCACCTTGATAAGCTCGCCGAGTTCGCCATCCTGCAGCGGGGTGACGACAGCGATGATCGTCAGCCCGCCCTCCTCGAAAACAAGCTGGGCAGGCATGCCTTTCCGCACAAGTTTCGCGTTCTCGACGGCGTTGGCCGGAATGGCCTGCCCGGGCAGCAGCGTGCGCCGCGCGATCTTGCCGACAAGAGCCCTCGCGGACGCGACATAGCCGCCGCGCACCGGCCGCAACTGCCCGAACTCCCGCTCGTCGACCATGTCCTTCGTTATCGTGTCGCCGGGATAGACAGTCACGACGGCGACTGCGAACACGCCCTGTACGATCGGTTCCCGACCCGTCTGGGCGCCCGCCGGCTGCATGAAGGCGAGCGCCGCGATCGCGCACAGGAGAGTTCTGAAACGGGCGGAACTGCGCACCATGACAACTGCCGGCTGTATTGAAGGATCGTGCCCGGGGGCGCCGCGCCTCAATTACCGGATCCCCTTGGAAACCGTCGCCAGCATCTCGTCGCCGGCCTGTATCACCTTCGAGTTCATCTCGTAGGCACGCTGCGCACTGATCAGCTCGGTGATTTCCTTCACCGGGTCGACATTCGACGCCTCCAGATAGGTTTGCTTGATGGTGCCGAAACCGGGATTGCCGGGGAGGCCGACCACAGGCGCACCCGACGTCAGCGTTTCTCGGAACAGGTTGCCGCCCAGCGGCTCCAGACCCACATCGTTGGCAAAGGTGGCGATGTTGATCTGTCCGAGGTCCTGCGGCACCCCATTGTTGCCGACAAGGGCGACCACCTGGCCGGCCTCGCTGATGGTGATCTGGGTCGTGTCCTGCGGGATCGCGGCCAACGGCGACTCGATGACGTAACCGTCGAGCGTCACGAGTTGGCCGTTCTCGTTCTTGTTGAACGCGCCGGCGCGCGTGTAGAGAATCTCGTCGTTGGGCCCCGTGATCTGGAACCAGCCCCGCCCGACGACCGCGACGTCGAGTTCATTGCCGGTCTGCGTCAGCGCCCCCTGCTTGTGAACGTTGCGAATGGCGGTCACCTGCGTGCCGACGCCGAGCCGCGCGCCTTCCGGAACGGTCCCGTCCGCCGTCTGGTTCGGCACGCCGGGTATCCGAAGGCTCTGATAGAGCAGATCGGAGAACTCCGCGCGCGAGCGTTTGAAGCCCGTGGTGTTGATGTTCGCGATGTTGTTCGCGATCACTTCGACATTGATCTGTTGCGCGTTAGCACCTGTCGCCGCGATGGCCAGTATGCTCATGATGGTCCCTCCTCAGCGTGATATCCGGCGGAACGGCAACCACCCGGCCGACTGCAGCGTCGCATCCGGACGGCTTGATCTCATCCAGACCCTGCCCATAGTCACTGACAGCCTCTAGAGCGCGTTCCGATCAGATGGAATCATCTGATCGATCAGAATTCGCTCAAAGTAAGGAATCTAGAATCTGTCCTGTTTCAACGTAAACAGGACAGATTCTAGATCGTCATCCGGCTGATTTCCTGATAGGCGGCGACGGCCTTGTCCCTCACGGCGAGCGTTGTCTGCAGTGACCGTTCCGCCGTCAGGACCGCCTCGACGATCGCCTGTGTCGGCATGCGCCCCTCGATGCCGGCCACCGCCGCCGCCTCGCTCTTGCGCAGCGAGGTCGCGGCGTCGGTGACCAGTGAACCGAGCACGGCGGCGAAGTCAGCGGTGGCAGAGGCGGCGGTGGCCGCCGTGCGTCCCGCCGGAGGCAACCCCGCGACACCGTCCGACGCGCCGAACGCGCTGGTTGCCGTAATGCCGTTGACTGTTGTCGCCATCATGAGTTCCTCAGCAGATCGATGGTCATCGAGGACAGGGAGCGGGAGAACTTGACGACCTGCACGTTCGCCTCGTAAGAGCGAACGGCTTCCCGCAAGTCTGCCATCTCAACGAGCACGTTCACGTTGGGCACCTTGACATAGCCTTCGGTGTCCGCCCCCGGATGCCCCGGATCGAGGCGCATGCCGAATGGCGCCTTGTCCGTGCCGATGTCGCGCGTGCCGACGATCTCGACGCCGGTCGCGCGGTCCAGCTCCTGCCGGAAGGTGATCGTCTTGCGTCTGTAAGGGTTACCGCCCGGCGTCGATGCCGTCGCATCCGCATTGGCGATGTTCTCCGATACCACGCGCATGCGGGTGGACTGTGCCTGCATGGCGGCGGAGGCCATGCGGGAAGACAGGTCGAGCCAGTCGCGGTTCTGAACAGGGACGATCGTCATCCGGGCCCCCGCGCGCTGGACAGGATAAGCGAGTGAAACTTCTTCACGACGGACGTATTCAGGCTGTATTGCCGGGAGACGGAGCCCGCCTTGAGAAGTTCCTCCTCGATACTGACGGAATTGCCGGAGTGATGGATATCCAGGTTCCGTCCCTTTTCATCGCGCACGCGCGCCGCCTGCGACCGGGCCGGATCGGACCCGATATGGCCTTCCGCCGTGGTCGCCAGCCGCAGGGCCGTTCTGCCCAGCGTCGCTGCGAACGGCTCGATGTCCTGGGTGCGATAGCCGGGCGTATTCGCGTTGGCGACGTTGCGCGCGATTGCCGTCTGGCGGGTTGTCAGCCAGTCGGTCTGCCGCGAGGCAAGGTCAAACAAGTATAGTGGCCCCATATCCAGCTCCCGATAAGCGAGACTCGCGTCCGCGACAGCCCGTGCCGGGCGCGGACCATGTCTCGCCATCCGTATCCAGCCTACGCGCACAACCTTGTCCGAACCTGTCGCCCGGTGCGCGTTTTCACCCCTGCTGGCCAGGATCGCCGCTTCAATGAAACGGGTGATGTTTCGGGCCACAATCGTGCGGCAGGTCGAACCCGCCGGACAGGCGTGCGGCGCAGAACGCAGCCGACAATTGGCCGAGAGCCTCGGCAGACCGGCCATAGGGCATGCTGCCGTCCGCCAGCGCCACGCCCGCGAAGTCGTTCGCGAGGTGCAGCAGGAAGGAGACGGCCACGAGTTCGTGCGCGAAGCGCATGCCGAACGAGACAGCGGGGGCAGCATCGTGGCGTCCCGCCGGATCGCGGCGTTCTGCGACGTATGAGCCGAACGTGTAGCGAAGCGTGCCCGGCTTGAAAAACATCTCGGACGAGGATTCGATGATGTCGTTGATGGCGCCATGATTGCGGCTGGCGACGCTCGTGACCAGGAACGACCGGTCGACATAGCATAGGTCGACGATGAACGGCCTGATGTTATGGCAAATCAGCCGTTCGGCCTCATAGGCCTTGCCGGCCGGCCGCGTGGCCACGGGTCGGAAACGTTCTGGCGGGCTATTATGCATGACGGCCGTTGCGCTGATAGAGATAATGGAACAATTGGGCCACGGCCCGATAGAATTCGGGCGGGATGGACCGGTCGATCTCGACATGTTCGTACATGGACCTTGCGAGAGCCTTGTCTTCGATGAGCGGGATATCGTGTTTCTGGGCGATCTCGCGGATGGCCAGCGCGATCAGATCCTTTCCCTTGGCGAGCACGACCGGCGCGCCTCCCTCCTCGGGCACATAGCGCAGTGCGATCGCGAAATGCGTCGGGTTGGTAACGACCAGCGACGCATTGGGCACGGCGCTCATCATGCGCCGGCGCGAACGGTCCTGCGCGATGGAGCGCATGCGTGCTTTCATCAGCGGATCGCCCTCCGACTGGCGTAACTCGTCCTTGATCTCCTGGCGCGTCATGCGCAAATCCTTGCGCCATCTGAACCGCGACCAGACCAGGTCGGCGGCGACGAGTGCCACTGTCGCCACGCAGATCGCGGACACGAGGCGCATGGCCAGACCGAGAACGATTTCCGGGATCGCGCTGGGGTCGCTGAACATGGCATTCACGACGTGGTGCTGCTCCGAGTTCAGCAAAATGGTGCAGACGATGGTGATGATCAGCAGCTTGGCGACCGATTTGGCGAATTCCACCTGCCCCTGAAGCCCGAAGATGCGCTTGAAGCCGCCGGGCAGCGACAGCCGCGACCATTTGGGCTCAAGACGCCCCGGCGCGAACCGGGGTGGATTCTGCAACACGGACGCCAATATGCCGCCCACCATCAGAATGCAGACGATCGGCAGCAGGAACCCGCCGACACCGATGGCCACAAGCTGAAGCAGCGCGACCGCATCCCGCCCGGTGGTGAGGGAAATCGATTCCGGCGCATCGATGAAAAAGGCCAGGAAGCTGTTGAGGACGGCAACGGAATTGTAGATGAACAGATAAAGGATGATGCAGATGCCCATGATCGAGAAGAAAACAGCCATCTCTCGCGATTGAGGGACGTTCCCCTGCTCGATCGCGTCTTGTATTTTCTTTTCTGTCGGCTCCTCGGTCTTGCTGTCCGGATCCGCTGCCTCTGACATCGACTTTTCCGGCCTCCCACGTGGCGGAAGCTTTCGCCGACCGCGCCGGATCGGCAAGCCTTCTGCGATTATCTCTCCGGCGTCCTGCGGCGGTGCGACCCGCGCACGTTACTGCACGTACATTTCCTGCTCGCCGTCGGAGGCGAGATCGATCTCGCCGCGTCCGGCCATGTCGAGCGCGAGGTCCGTTATGAAGCGCCGCGCCTCCAGCACCTCCCGCTGGGCGATGGGCTGGCCGCCTGCCAGTTCCGTCTCGACCGCCCGGCGTGACCGCGACGGCAACGCGCCAAGAGCCACCTCGCGGTAGGCCGCATCCGTGCCGCGCAGCGCGACGATGAGCCTTTCCACCGGAATGGCGTCGAACAACGCCGACCGCGCGGCCGGCGTCAGCTTGACGATATCGTCGAAGGTGAACAGCAGCCCCTTCAGGATCTCGGCAGACTTGGGGCGGTCGTGCGCGAGGCTTTGCAACATCTCCTCCATGTGATCGCGGTCCATCTTGTTGATGATGTCCGCCATCTTCGCATGGGTGTCGCTTCCCATGTTGCGGGAGAAATTCGTCATGAAGTCTTCGTGCAGGGTACTCTCGATCACCCGCAGGACTTCGTCCACGATCGGCTTGCACGCCAGCATGCGCCGGGTGACGTTGTTGCGCAGTTCCTGCGAGAAGTGCGTCATCACCTTGGCTGCGCACATCGGCTTCACTCGCGAGAGGATGAGTGCGATCGTCTGCGGATGCTCCTTCAGCAGATAAGTTGAAAGAACGGTTTCGGAAACACCCGAAATGCGCTCCCAGATGGACTGGCTGGAGTTGCCGAGAACGTCGGCCATGATGTCGGCGATCTGCTCGGGCGGCAGCACGCCGCTTAGCAGCTTCTCCACCTCATAGGCCGTGCCGAAGAGATGAGCGCCGGCCTGGAACTGTGCCGCGAAGTCCTCCACGAGCTGCGCCTGCTGCGCAGGCGGAACCGACCCTAGCGCCGCCGCCGCGCGGGTGATCAGCTTGATTTCCTCGGACGTGAAGTGCTTGAGCAGACGCCCGGCCGCCGGGCTGCCGAGAGTGAGCAGGAGCGCGGCGACGCGGTCGACACCCCGGGAAAGAGAGACAGTCTTGCGGGTTACCGTTCCCTGAACGCTCATCTTGCTTCACTCGACTAAAGCACCAAACCGGTGACGGATGCGGTTCCCGGGGAGGTTTGATGCCTGAACAGGAAAATAGAGCGGCGGCATGCTTCAGGTTCCCGGTCGCTGCTCCGCCGTATAATTCTTCCCGGCGCGTCTCAGACCACTGCGTCATCGGTCGACGGCCCGACGATCTCGGTGAGCTGGACGCCGAACCGCGAGTTGTCGTCCTCGACGACGACGACTTCGCCGCGGGCGATTACCCGGCCGTTGACCACGACATCCACCGGCTCACCCACCCGGTGGTCGAGTGGCACAACCGCGCCGCGTCCAAGCTTCATCAGCGCGGCGACCGGCATCGTCGCCGAGCCGAGTACAACCTGTACGAGCACGGGAATCCGCTTGATCGTATCGAAACTGTGCAGCTCCCCGCCGCCGCCCGCCTTGCGGCGCTCGTCGTCGAGGGAGGAGAACTGATGGGGCATGAAGGCGTGCGTCCCGTCATCGGTGTCCGCTGCGTTCAGATCGTCTGCTTCCTCGGACATCGTACAAAATTCCCGTATCAAGACTCGTTGCGGTGCGTCCCGTGCAGGGGAACACAACCTGAAAAACTGGGACCTTCCGGAAAACCGGACTCCGGATCAGTCGCCCGGTGATCCCCGGACGTTGAATTGCTCCGGAAAGCAGTTGCCGCTTCCAGGGGCCACGAAAGCTCAAATGCCAGCCGGAATAGAAAACAGGAAACCGGAAGCATGTCGCGGCTCTATTTCCTGTTCTGAGGCTCCAGAGTGCCAGACGTTCCGATGGAATAAGGTCATGCAATCCAAATTTATATTTTACTGTAAATTGCATTCAAATCGATGGGGCGCCTTGAATGCAAACTGCTCTAACGGGACAGGATATCGTCGATGATGTCCTTCTTGTTGTCGATGACTTCCTCGATGCGCAGGCTGTAGGAGCCGTCGGATTTTCCCAGCAAGCACCTGAAGACGGGCTCATCCTCGCTTTCGAGCGTTACCAGCGTTCGCGGGTTGGCCTGCAGCTGGATGGTCTGGCCGATGGCCAGAGTGGCGATTTCCTCCAGAGTCATGTAGCGCTTCTCAAGCACGGCCTGAAGCGACACCTCGGCGCGCTGTACCTCCGACTCGATCTGCTTGCTCCAGCGCGGGTCGCGCACGGTCGGCTCGCTGGTGATGACGCGGGAAAGGTTCTGACGCATGGGTGTGAGGGCGGATTGCGGGATGACGACGAACATCTCGCCGCCGCTGTTCAGCGCCTGGACCAGGAACTTCGCCACCACGGACTGGCTGTTGCGCCGTCCGATGACGGCAAAGTCCATGCGCGTCTCGCTCCGCTCCAGCTTGAACTGGGTATCGGTGACGAGGGCGAAGGCAGTTCTCAACGCCTTGCTGATCTGCTCGAACATCATGGTCGCGACGCGGGTCTCAATGGTCGAGAAAGGCCGCTCGTCGTCGATGGGCGGCTCGGTGCCGTCGGCACCGAGCAGAACTTCCGTCATCGTGAAAATGAAGTCGCGGTCGAAACCGACCAGCACCTGGTTGTCCCACTGCACCGCCTGAAAGACTCCGGCGATGGCGTTGGACTCGTACATTTCGAGAATATCGTTGATCCGGCCGCTTTCGATCGTGCTCAGCGAGCAATAGGCAGGCGAGGCCGCAAGATGGCGGAAGTCGTCCACCCAGATCGTCGACATGCGGTCGAAGATGACGTGCAGCATCGGCAGCCTGTCTAGAGACAGGCCGGTCGAGTCCAGCAGGCGGTCGCGCCCCTTGCTTTCGGACGAGGCGTTCCACGCGCCGTCCATTCTCACGCAGCCTCCTGCTGGGTCTGTTCCGCGTCAGCGGGCTTGCCCCCGCCCGGCGACATCAGCGCGCTCTCAACGTCGTCGATGGACGGCCGCTCGTAGGAGCTGATCGACTTGCGGCCGTGCTCCAGCGCGACCTGTGGCATAGCCCCGTTCATGAACGCCACGAGCGCCTGCTTCACGATCTGGTAGGGCTGGATCTGCTTCTCGCGAGTCGCCTTGATCTTCGCGGCAAGGGGCGAGAAGATGCCGTAGGAGGCGAAAATGCCGGTGAAGGTGCCGACGAGCGCCGCTCCCAACAGTGCACCCAGCAGGGCAGGCGCCTGATCGATCGCTCCCATCGCCTTGATGATCCCGAGCACGGCAGCCACGATGCCGAGCGCGGGCAGCCCTTCCGCCACGCTCGTCATGCTATGAAAAGGCTTCAGTGTATTGCGGCGGATCGTGGTGATCTCCTCGTCCATAAGCGCGTCGAGTTCATGCGGCTTGATGTTGCCGATGACGATGAGGCGCACGTAGTCGCAAATGTAGTTGGTCAGTTCCTTGTCTGCGAGAATCGTAGGAAAACCGGCGAACACTGTCGAATTTCCGGGATCGTCGACATGCGTCTCGATCTCGTTGCGCGGTCGCGTGCGGACGAGCCGCATCAGCCCGAACAGCAGCCCGAGCAGGGCGAGATGATCCTCCCGCCGGGGCACCTTTCCCAGCAGCGCCTCGATCGTCGCGCGTCCGGTATCGATCTGCACTCTCCAAGGATGGGCGACGATGAAGGCGCCCACGGCCATCCCGAAAATGATGACAAATTCCCACGGCTGCCAGATCACGCCGACATGACCGCCCATCGCCACGAAGCCGCCGAGCATGGAGCCTATGGCCACAAGCAAGCCTATGACAAATCCCATGGACCATACTCCTCGTCCAGCCGCTTCCGGACATGGCCGGCCGGATAGCATTATGACGGCAAGCTTGCGCGAGGCTGGACAGCCGGGCCGCGCCGGCGGGCGAGCAGGACAGCTACGCGAAAGCTTGGTGCGGTAAGCCGGGATGAACGGGCGCCGGTGTCGCCGGTCCAGCAGCGGGGTCTCTCGTGGTCGGATTGCAGTCGTCGTATCTGAACTATCAGGTTGTAGTCCGGGATCTGGACAGGTCGCTGGCACGGAAGGCGGCGGAGCCCGCGCTCGCGCGCGACGTTGCCCGTTTCACGGAGGCTGCTGCCGATATCCGGTCCGTCGATGACCTGTTCGACGACGACAGGACTTACGGCTTCGCGGTCAAGGCCTACGGCATGGACGAGCTGTTGTATGCGCGGGCGCTGATACGCAGGGTCGTCAGCGAGGGAGCGGGATCGGACAGCTATGCCAGGAGGCTGGCCGACAGCCGCTATCTCGATCTGGCCGGCGCATTCCAGGTGACCGACTCCGGCCGGGCGCCGCCCGTTCTTCAGGCTTCGGCTCTGACGGTGGCGCAACGCTATCGCGACAACCTCGACAGCATCGGCAAGCGTGGTTCCGGGAAAGCCGAGGAGCGGATTCTCGAATACAGAATCGAGATGGACAAGCTCAAGGATTTCGATGCATTCCTGAATAGCGATCTTGCGCTGACTTTTACTTTGCGCGCTTTCGGCCTCGACCGGCAGGCGCTTCAGCCTGGCGAGGTTCGCAAAGTCGTGACCGACGAGATGGCCGCGCGTGCTGCCGGAGGTTCCGGCGCCTACATCTCGGGTCTCGATACGGTCGGTATCGACGACGCGGATGGCCGCTACAGGTTTGGCCGGTTCATTGATGCGTTTCTGGCATCCGGCCGCGCCGAGGGGCAGGAAGCAGTGATCGCCAGTTACCGTATGGAGGCGCCGAAGTTCGGCGAACGGCTTGCTGCGGGCGTGGATGACGATATCGTCGCTTTCTACGAGGGTCTCGACAAGATCAAGGTTGCCGACGACCTGGCGGGCAACTGGCAGACGTTGTCGGTCGGTTTGCGTGCCTTCGATCTCGAACATCTGATCGGGCAGGAAAAGGCGATCGTTGCCGCGCTCAAGGGCGATGCGCGGGCGCTGTCGCTGACGAACGCGGCGGACCGCGCGAATTTCGAGGCCTTCAGCGCGGTGTTTGCTTTCGAGCGCGACGGGACGCCGACCGTCGCACCGCTGGTGCGCGACGTGGAGAAGACGGTGCAGGCATATATCCGCCAGACGCTGGAAGTCGATATCGGCAATGAGGACACCAACGTCCGCCTCGCGCTCTACTTCCAGCGCAAGGCCGAGGGCATCAAGTCGTTTTACGACATTCTCGGCGATGAGGCGCTTGCGGAGGTTGTGCGTACGGCCTTCGGCGTTCCGCCGGAAACGGCGGCCTCCGACCTCGATGCGCAGGTGCGCATGATGGAGCGGCACATCGGCATCGCGGATTTTCAGGATCCGGAAAAGGTTGAGAAGCTGATCTCGCGCTTCCTGCTGCTGGCGGAGTCGAATACGGCTGCTGCGTCCGCGCCGGTCCTGTCGCTCTTCGGCGGCGGCTCCGGGCTCGCGGATATCAGCTATGATCTGCTTCAGGCGCGCCAGAGCCTGGGACGGTGAGGGCGAAATGCAATCGGGACTGTATGTAACCTTATCCGGCCAAGTCGCGCTGGAACGCCACTTGACCGCCGTGGCGAACAACATCGCCAACATCAACACGTCGGGCTTCCGTGCCGAGGGCACGACGTTCGAGAGCGTGCTGTCGCGCACGGGGCCCGTGCCGGTAGCATTCGCCGGCAGCGGCAAGATGTTCCTGTCGCGGCAACCGGGTCTGCTGACGCAGACCGGCAATCCGCTCGATCTTGCCGTCAGGGGTGATGCGTGGTTCGCGGTGCAGACGCCGGCTGGCGTGCGCTACAGCCGCGACGGCCGGCTGACGATGACCGACATGGGCGATATCGTGACGGTGACCGGGCATCCCCTGCTGGACCAGGGCGGCGCGCCGCTCGCCGTCGATCCGCTGGGCGGTGACATATCGGTGGCGCCGGACGGCGCTGTTTCGCAGGGCGGCGCGGTCGTCGGCGCCGTCGGGCTGTTCCAGATCGCGCCGGGGGCCGATCTGCGCCGCGCCTCCGGCGGGGCCGTGGCTGCCGACCCGAGCGCCGTGGTCCCGGTCGAGGATTTCGTCAACACGGGTATTGCACAGGGATACATTGAAGAGTCGAACGTCAATCCCATCATGGAGATGACGCGGCTCATCGCGGTCCAGCGCCGGTTCGAGCAGGCGGCGACCGCTGCCGGCACGATGGAAAATACACTGGACCAGACCATCCGCGATCTCGGGCCGGCGTCCTGATAGACTGCTCATGAGTCCAGTCGCTGCTCCCGTCATGACAGAGACGCCCGTTGCCGGCGGGCGCACCATCCTTGCCCGGCTGGAGCAGGTTGCCGCCGCCTGCGACCGGAACTTTCCCCTCGTGCGTATCGGCGGCTCCATCCTGGAGGTCACGACGGCCTATTGCCGTGTCGCGGGGCTTTCGCGGCAGGTGCGGCTGGGGGATCGCGTCGTTTTCGAGGAAGGCGGACTTCCGGGAGAGGTTGTGCGTATCGACGAGGCGGGCGCCACGATCAAGCCCTTCGGCAACCGTGTCGAGGCGCCGATCGGCTCCGGTGTGTTCCACCACGGGGCCATGACGGTACGTCCAGATGCGAGTTGGAAAGGGCGCGTCCTCAACGCCTTCTGCGAGTCCATCGATGGCGGCGGCATGCTGGCGGTGGGCGAGCGCGAGATGCCGGTCGACACGCCGCCGCCGGCGGCGCTTAACCGCGCCCGCGTGACGACGCCGCTGCGGACGGGCGTGCGCCTGCTCGATCTGTTCACGCCGCTGTGTTTCGGGCAGCGCATCGGCATCTTCGCCGGCTCGGGTGTCGGCAAGTCGACCCTCCTCGGCATGTTGGCGCGTGCCCGGGTGTTCGATACGGTCGTGGTGGCGCTGGTGGGCGAACGCGGGCGGGAAGTGCGCGAATTTCTGGAGGGGCCGCTGGCGGAAAACCGTGCCCGTGCGGTCGTCATCGTCTCGACAGGTGACGAAAGCCCGATGATGCGGCGGATGGCGCCGCGCACAGCGATGGCGGTGGCGGAATATTTCAGGGATCGCGGCGAGGCCGTGCTGATGGTCGTGGACTCGGTCACGCGCTATGCGCATGCCGCGCGTGACGTGGCGCTGGCGGCGGGCGAGCCGGCGGTGGCGCGCGGCTACGCGCCCAGCGTCTTCAGCGATCTGCCCCGGCTGCTGGAGCGCGCGGGGCCGGGTTTCGAGGGCGGCGGCACGATCACGGGCATCTTTGCCGTGCTCGTCGATGGCGACGACCATAACGATCCCGTCGCGGACAACATCCGCGGCACGCTCGACGGCCACATCGTTCTCGACCGCGGCATCGCGGATCAGGGCCGCTATCCAGCCGGCAACGTGCTGAGTTCGATCTCGCGCCTCGCGACCCTGTCGTGGACGCCGGAGCAGCGTAACCTGCTGCGCCGGATGCGAGCCATGATCGCGCGTTTCGAGGACACGCGCGACCTGCGTCTCGTCGGCGGCTACCAGCCGGGGCTCGACGCGGAACTCGATCAGGCGGTGGCGCTGGTGCCGCGCATCTACGAGGCGCTGCGGCAGGATTTCGACTCGCCGACGAGCGAGGACCCGTTTCAGGAACTGGCCGACGCGCTGCGCGCCGAATAGGGACGTGGTCACCGGTTATCGACTTTTCACCGTGGTGAGCCTCGCGCAAGGCACATGGTGTTGATTGACCGTGCGCGAACGATCGGCAACGGAGCTGTCCATGAGCATCATGCAAACTGCGACGTCGGGGATGAAGGCTCAGGCGAACCGGCTGGCCACGGTCGGCGACAACATCGCCAATGCCTCGACCACCGGCTACAAGAAGGTATCGACGGAATTTGCGCCGCTCGTGCT
Organism: Pseudochelatococcus lubricantis; assembly: GCF_042432495.1. NCBI lineage: Bacteria > Pseudomonadati > Pseudomonadota > Alphaproteobacteria > Hyphomicrobiales > Chelatococcaceae > Pseudochelatococcus > Pseudochelatococcus lubricantis. Next base: position 519,481 of record NZ_JBHLXC010000001.1, read on the forward strand.
GCCGTCGAGTTCGAGCAGTTTCAACTCCGGCGGCGTGGAAACCACCGTCAGGCGCTCGGTCAGCCTGGAGGGCGGGTTGAACTCCACTACGTCGACGACCGATCTGGCGCTGCGCGGCAACGGCTTCTTCGTCGTCGAGGATTCCAGTGGCGCCCGGTACATGACGCGGGCGGGCTCCTTCGTGCCCAATGCCGAGGGCTATCTCGTGAACGCGGCCGGTTATTACCTGACTGGCTATCAATTGCGGGACGGCGATGCCAGTGTGGTGCTCAACAGCCTGAACGGCGGCGAGCGCATCAATGTCAACAATATCAACATGCAGGCCACGCCGACCACAGAGGGCGTTTTCGCAGCGAACCTCGACGGGCGGGGCGATGTCCCCGCTGTAGCGGCGGCAAGCCTGCCGAGTGCTAATGTGACAACTTCCACCTTTACCTCGAAGTCGTCGATGGTTGTCTACGATAACCTCGGCGGCGACGTCATGATCGATATCTACTTTACGAAGACCGGCGTTAACACGTGGGAAATGAGCATCTTCAATCAGGCCGCAGCAACGGGCGGCGGATTTCCGTATACGGGCGGGGCTCTCGTCACCACGAATCTCACATTCAGCGGCACGACCGGCGCTATTACCGCGCCGGCTTCTGCGCAAACGGCGTTCACGGTGCCTGGCGGTCAGCCGACAACTGTCGACCTCTCCGGCCTTACCCAGCTCAAGTCGGATTACACGCCGCTTGAGCCGGAGTTCAACGGCAATGCACCGAGCACGACGACGGGCGTGAGCATCAGCGCTGATGGTATCGTTTCGTTCGCGATGAAGAACGGTTCGACGATCGATGCCTACCGCATCGCCCTCGCCGACGTGCCGAGCCCCGATAATCTGACGGCGCTCTCGGGCGGTGTTTTTCAGGCGAACTACGATTCGGGTAATCCGCAAGTCGGCTTCCCGGGACAGGGCGGGCTAGGCGCCATCCGCACATCGGCTCTGGAGGCGTCGAACGTCGATCTTGCGGACGAACTGGCAACCATGATCGAGGCCCAGCGTAACTATACCGCCAATTCCAAGGTGTTTCAGACCGGGGCGGAGGTGCTCGAAGTTCTGGTGAATCTGAAACGTTGACCGGCGTGGTTGAGCGTGGCGCGGGTCGCGATGCGGATGGTTCGCCGGGTATGGCCGTGTGTCGCCGGCATGGTCTGGAGGTTGTGAGGTCATGAGTCTGGATGCAGCCCTGAACGCCGCGCAGCTGTCGCTTTCGGCCAATTCGAAGCGCATCATGGTTTCCGCGCTCAATGTAGCCGGCGCCAATGATCCCAACTATTCGCGCAAGCTGTCACCGCTGGTCATGGAGAGCGGCGGCGTTTACGCCGCCGGCCCCACACGGGCAGGCGACACTCGGCTTTACGAGCGCTATCTTGAGGCGACCTCGGCTTCCGCCCGCGACGGGGCGCTGCTCTCCGGGTACATGCGCCTGTCGGACACGGTCGGTGATACGTCAGTGGGGACGTCGCTCGTCGCACGGCTTGGCGCGCTGACGGACGCGCTGACCGAATATGCCAACGCGCCCGGCGACGACAATCTGGCCCGTGCAGCCGTGACCGGAGCCAGGGATCTGGCGGTCGCTCTCAACGACGCGGCCTCGGTCGTCGACGAAGTGCGCAGCGGGGCGGCGGAGGAGATCAAGACTTCCGTGGGGCGGATCAATACCTTGTTACAGGAGTTCAGGCAGGTGAATGCCCGTGTCGTACACGGTTCGGTCGCTGGCTCGGACGTTACCGACGATCTCGACCGCCGTGACGCTCTTGTCGCCCAGTTGGCAGGGGAGGTTGGCGTGTCCATCGTGACGCGCGCCAACAATGACATGGTGCTCTATACGGACGGCGGCGTGACGCTGTTCGAGACGACTGCCCGGGAGGTGCGGGCGGAAGTCGGCGGGGGAACCGCCCGTGTGTTCATCGATGGCGTGCAGGTGGCTGGCGATGCACCGCAGATGCCTTCGAAGAGCGGAAAGCTGGTTGGTTTGACGGAACTGCATAACGAGGTCGTCAAGGATTACGGGGCGCAGCTCGACACGTTGGCGTTCGGGCTGATCCAGGCGTTTCGGGAAGTCGATCCGGCGGCTTCAGGGGCGGATCTTCAGGGACTTTTCGTGGGCGGGGGCGGTTCTGCCGCGCTGCCGGCTTCGGCGGGCGGACTTGCGGGCACGATCGCCATCAACGCGGCCGTCGATTCCAGGGCTTCCGGCGATCCGGGCAAACTGCGCGACGGCATCAATTACTCCTATAATACAGAAAGCGCTCCGGCTTATGCCGACCAGCTCTTTGGCCTGCTCGGTCAGCTCGGCGATACGGCCGTCGCCGGGCTCGGCGGCAAGAGGCCGCTCGATTACGCAGCCGCGACCGTCAGTTGGGTTGAGAGCGGCCGGAAAGCGGCTTACTCGGCCGCCGAGTCGAACGGGGCCGTCGTGCAACTCGTCACGACCTCGCTGTCGAATGCGCGCGGGGTGGACATCAACGAAGAAACGGCATTGCAGCTTGAGCTGGAACGGCTGTTCGCCGCCTCCGCGCAGCTGATTTCCGTCGTCGACAATATGTTCCAGAGCCTGCTGAATGCCGTGAGGTAAGGCCATGTCCGCGAATTTCGTATCCACCTATAACCTGCTGAACGGCCCGCGCCTTTACGCCCGCAACGCCCAGGCCGAAATCGCGCGTCTCGGCAAGGAGATCGTCACGGAGCGGCATGCGGATGTCGGCCTCGTTCTGGGCGCGAAGACGGGCCATGCCGCCATCCTGCATCAGGAGGCCGGCCGCATCGGCACGCTCATGATCTCGAACGGCGTCGCCGCCGGGCGGCTCGATGTCACGCAAGCGGTGATCACCGAGCTGCGCGAGACGGCGGATTCGATGCTGTCGACACTGACGGGCCTGCCGACCAACTCCCTGGGGTCCGCAACGATAGAGGGCGAAGCCGGCCGCAATCTGGCGGCGCTGATCGACAAGCTGAATGCGTCCTTCGCAGGTGCGCGGCTGTTCGGCGGCATCAAGACGGATACGGCGCCGATGAAGAACGGGGCGGACACCGTCGCGGTAGCTTTCGACGGCTATGTCACTGGTCTGAGTGCTCCTGTCAGCGGGGTGACCGCGGCGCAGTTCGAGACATTCCTGTCGAGCGCCGCGTTCAGCGGCCTGTTTACCGCTGCGGGGTGGGAGACGAACTGGTCCGCTGCATCCGATACCAACATCAGCACCCGGATATCGGCGACGGAAACCATCGAAACATCCGTCAATGCCAACGCCAGGGCGTTTCAGCAACTGACACAGGCCTATGCCGTGCTCGGCGCGCTTCCGTCGTCCGGCCTGAATGAAAGCGCCTTCAAGACCGCCGTCTCCCACGCCATCGCACAGCTTGGCGAGGCGGTGAACGGGCTGACGATCATGCAAGCCGACCTCGGCGGGGCTCAGACGCGCATCAAGACCGTGAACGAGCGGCTCAAGACACAGGAGACACTGGTGACGGAAAACCTGAGATCGCTCGAAGGGGTCGATGCGACGGAGGCGAAAGTGGCATCGGACGCATTCGAGCTGCAACTGAACCTGTCATATGCCCTGACGGCGCGGCTGCAAAACCTCAGTCTTCTCAAATACCTGTAGCGTATAGCCGGATGCCGGATCTCATCGACGCATTATGGAAATTGTTTCGCACAGGATCATGAACATGTACATGCTTTCTTACGGCGAAATGATGGAGAACGATCCGTTGTCCATCCGTTCGAGCGAGCGCCAGGCGTTCGATATCGTTATCGAGCTGCTGGAGGACGGCGCCCGGCATGGCCAGGGGTCTGCGCAAAACGAACTGGCGCTCACCCGGGTAGCCGAGCTTTGGCAGTTTCTTATCGATGACCTCATCAATCCGGACAACGCCCTCCCGGAGGAGCTGCGCGGGTCGCTGATCTCGATCGGCGGATGGATTTTACAGGAATCGCAACGGATTCGTTTTGGCGACGCGGGCGATGTCTCGGGCCTCATCAGCGTCAACAGGATCGTTCGCGACGGATTAAAGTAAAAGCTATGCGTTTGAACCTCAAGGCCGGCGAGAGACTGTTCATAAACGGTGCAGTACTGCGGTTCGAGCGGCGTGTGACGATCGAACTGCTGAACGATGCGACTTTTCTCCTGGAGGCGCATGTGATGCAGTTCGAAGATGCGACAACGCCGCTGAAGCAGCTCTATTTCATCATCCAGTCGATGCTGATCGATCCCGCGTCGATGCCTGCCGCGCGTCCGTCGGTTCTCGATCTGATTGCGCCGATGCAGGAAGCCTATCGCGATGCGACCATCGTCGAGGGGCTCGGCAAGGTTGGCGCGCTTGTCGCGGATCGGCGCGCCTTCGAGGCGCTGCGCGTCCTGCGCGGCCTGTTTCGTCCCGAAGGCGGGACGGCCGAAAGGATGCGCGAGGTGGCATGACCGCCGCAACCGGAAGGAGAGACGATGATGGTGTCGGTGAGTAACGTGGGGCAGGCAGCGGCGGCGAGCACGAAGCAGGCATCGAAGACGACGCTCGACTACGAGGCGTTCCTGAAGCTTTTCGTCGAGCAGTTGAAGCATCAGGACCCGACCGCGCCAATGGATGCCGCCCAGTCGCTGGCGCAGCTCGCGACATTTTCGCAGGTTGAGCAGAGCGTTGCCACCAACAAGAAGCTCGACTCCCTGCTGTCCGCACACTCCCTGTCCCAAGCCAATGGTCTGATCGGCCGTACGGCGACCTCGGCGGACGGGCAGGTATCCGGCGCAATTGTGTCGGTCAGGGTCACGGATGAGGGCGCTCTCGCGACGCTCGGGAGCGGGGAGACGCTGCTCTTGGGCGGCGGAGTGTCGATCTCGTGATAACGGCCGGAAACGCAGGGGTGAGCGGGCATGAATGAGGCCGATGCGCTCGATCTCGTTCAATCCGCAATCTGGACGGTCATCATCGGCGCCGGTCCGGCCGTCGCGGCCGCGATGGTCGTCGGCATCATCATCGCGCTGTTCCAGGCGCTGACGCAGATACAGGAAATGACGCTGACCTTCATCCCCAAGATTCTCGTCATCCTCGCTGTCACCGCGCTCACCGGGTCGTTCACCGGCGGCAGGATATTCACGTTTGCCGAACAGGTGTACGGCCGCATCGTGACGGGGTTCGAGTGAACGCCGATGATTGCAGCCTCTTGCCGGAATGATCCCGAATGGCCGATCTGTTTGTAGGCAGCTTGAACGCGACGCAAGGTAACAAGGGCCGCGACGTCAGCTTCGCGATCGGCATCGTCGCGATCCTGCTCATCCTGTTCCTGCCGATCCCGCCGTTCCTGATCGACATCGGCCTTGCGTTGTCCATCGCACTTTCGGTGCTCATCCTGATGGTGGCGCTGTGGATACAAAAGCCGTTGGAGTTCTCGGCCTTTCCGACGGTGCTGCTGATCGCGACGATCCTGCGGCTGTCGCTCGGCATTGCCACGACCCGTCTCATCCTGGCCGATGGCGACAAGGGCGTCACGGCGGCGGGTTACATCATCCACGGCTTTTCGCAATTCGTGATGAGCGGCGATTTCGTCATCGGGCTTGTCGTGTTCGCCATCCTGATCACGGTGAACTTCCTCGTCATCACCAAGGGTGCGACGCGCATCGCGGAAGTGGGCGCGCGCTTCACCCTCGACGCCATTCCCGGCAAGCAGATGGCGATCGACGCGGACCTGTCGGCAGGCATGATCGACGACAAGGAGGCCCAGCGCCGCCGGCGGGAACTGGAGGAGGAGAGCGCGTTCTTCGGCTCCATGGACGGCGCGTCCAAGTTCGTCCGTGGCGAGGCCGTCGCGAGCCTGATCATCACGGCGGTGAACATCTTCGGCGGGATCGTCATCGGCGTCACGCGCCACGGGATGCCGCTGTCGCAGGCTGCCGACGTCTATACCAAGCTGACGGTGGGCGACGGTCTCGTTTCGCAGATTCCGGCGCTTGTCGTCTCGCTCGCAGCCGGTCTGCTGGTCTCGAAGGGTGGTACGCAGGGATCGGCCGAACAGGCGGTGCTCGGGCAACTGAGCGCCTATCCCAAGGCGCTGTTCGTCTCGGCGGGCCTTATGGCGCTGATGGCGCTCACGCCGGGCCTGCCGATGCTGCCGTTCCTCGCGCTCGCGGGCATGCTCGCCTCCGTGGGCTATATCATCCCCCGCCGGCGGGCGGAATTGCAGGCGCAGGAGGAGATCGAACTCCAGAACAAACGCGCCCTGGAGCGGGTGGATACGCGCGAGGCGATCCGCGAGACGCTGAAGACGGCCGAGATCGAGCTGTGCATGGGGCGGCAACTGTCGGTGCGGCTCAAGGCCAACCAGGGCGAACTTATGCACCGCGTCTCGAAGATGCGCCGCAAGTTCGCGCAGCAATACGGTTTCATCGTCCCCGAAATCAAGCTGACGGACAGTCTCGCCACGCCGCCGAAAAGCTATCAGATCAGGATCCACGGCACCATCGTGACGTCGCACGAACTGCGGCTCAACGACTTCCTGGTTATCGTCGGTGACGGTGCCAAGCCCGATATCGCGGGAGACGAGGTGCGCGAACCCGCCTTCGGCATGAAGGCCATATGGGTCAACGAGATCTATGCCAACGACGCCAGGCGCCTCGGCCTTTCGCCGGTGGACAGTCTCTCCGTCCTGCTGACGCATCTCGGCGAGGTCATCCGGAACAACCTGCCGCTGCTGCTGTCCTACAAGGACATGCGGATACTTTTCAACCAGCTTGACCCTGAATACAAGCGCCTGATCGACGACATCTGCCCGGCCCAGATATCCTATTCGGGCTTGCAGGCCGTTCTCAAGCTGTTGCTGGCCGAGCGTGTATCGATCCGCAATATCAACCTCATTCTGGAGGCGATCGCCGAGATCGTCCCGCACGTGCGCAAGACCGAGCAGATCGTCGAGCACGTACGCCTGCGGATCGCGCAACAAATCTGCGGCGACCTTTCCGACGAGGGCGTGCTACGGGTGCTGCGGCTCGGCAACCGCTGGGATCTCGTCTTTCATCAGAGCATCAAGCGCGATGCCCGTGGCGACGTGCTGGAGATCGATATCGACCCCGCGCGTGTCGAGGAGTTCGGAGCCGAGGCAGCGAAGGCCATTCGCAAGCATCTGGGAACCGGCAAGGCGTTCGTGCTCGTTGCGGCTCCCGACGCGCGCCCCTATGTCCGCATGATCGTCGAGCGGATGTTTCCGGCCCTTGCGGTGCTGTCTCACGTGGAGATCGCGCGCGGAACAGAGATCGAGAGTCTCGGGGCGATATCGTGATGCCGTCGGTCGCCTCGGACGCCGTTGTCGGCGCGCTGCTGCTGATGTGTCGCATCGGCGGCTGCTTCATGCTGATGCCGGGCCTGTCGCATGCGGGCATTCCTGCCCGTATCAGGCTCTACGCGGCGTTTGCCGTGGCGCTGACGCTGTTTCCGCTGCTGTACGACAAGGTGAATGCCGCGTTCCAGGGCAAGCCGTTCGCGTTTCTGATCCTGCTCGTCGTTTCGGAGGTTCTGTCGGGCATCTGGATCGGGTTTCTCGGCCGGCTGATGTTTCTCGCCTTCGAGACATTGAGTGTACTGATCGCGATGTCGCTCAGTCTCAGCAATCCATCCGGCGTCTCGTTCGACCAGATGGAACCTCTGCCGCCGGTGGGAACTATACTGGGGCTCTCCGCCGCGATGCTCGTTTTCGCCGCCGATCTGCACTGGGAGGTGCTGCGCGCGGTCGCTGCTTCGTACGATAATATGCCGCCGGGCCTGCTATTCCAGTCACGGCTGTCGCTGGTCGGCGTTGTGGATCAGTTCGGGAATTCGTTTCTTCTGGCGCTGCGCATCAGCGCACCGATCATCGTGTATGCGGTGATCGTCAATTTCGCAATTGGTATCGTCAACAAATTCACTCCCCAGATTCAGGTCTATTTCATATCGATGCCCTTCGTTATCGCCGGTGGCATGTTCCTTCTCTATATTCTTGTTAATGAAATGCTATCCGAATTCATTAAGGGAGTTTCACGCTGGCTGGTGTACGGCTAGAGAACGTAATGAACTTGGATAAGGACAGTAAAGGTTGAGGAGAAACCAGGATTTGTGATGGAATAAGACGATGATCTCTGAGTTTTATATTTTACCGAAACTTGCACTAAAGGCCATGGGGTGAATTGAGTGCGAACTGCTTTAAAACGCGGCACAGGTGACGGATGAAGGACCGGTTACACAAAATCGAACGTGTCGTCGTAGTGCAGCAGCAACTGAAACGCCTGTCGGAGTGGAAGCTCGCCCTGCTGCGCCGGGACGAGGCGGCCCTCGGGAAAGCGCAGGAGCAACTCGTCAGCCGGCTTAACGACGGGGCCGCGCACCACGGCCTGTTCGTCGGCTCGATGGCGCGCCGCCTGACTCAGCTCTCCCGCGAGGCGCAGGTGGTGCACGCCGAAAGCGAGGCGCTGCAGGGACGGGTGCGCGAGGAGGCACTGCGCCTCAAGCGCACCGAGCGGCTGGCGCAGAACATGGCGCGCGCGTCGGATGCCGAGGACGAAAAGATCGGGCTGGAGCGCATCGTGGAAGCGGGCGCGGTCCGAAAAGACGACAGCCTCGCGTAAGGTCCGGCGGTTAGGGTGTCATACGACAGGCCCCGGAACGGCATTTAGCCGCCGGGCGGAAGGTATTGCTGGAGTGGGAGGTCATGGCTGTCAGTATCCCTGCCGATATCGTCATGGACGTCGCCCGGGCGGCCGATCCGGCGCGCTTCCGGGTCGCCGTCGATAAGCTGGGTGGCGCTGACTATGCGCAGGTTGCCGGCGAGGTGGCGCTTGCCTTCAGCGCCGGCGAGGAGGAGTCAGCTGTGACGACTGCACGGCGGGACGGTTTCGGCCTGCCTCTCGACGTAGAGAGGGCGCGGCTGCGGCTGGGCGGGCGCGACGGACTGCCCGGCGTCAATCGTTTGCGCGCGGGCGATATCTATCAGCAGTTCGAGGCGGTGACGCTGCAGACATTCGTCGAGGCGCTTCTGCCGCGAGAGTCCACGGCATGGTTCGGCAAGGGTTTCGCGGGCGACATGTGGAAGTCGCTGCTGGCGCGGCAGATGGCGGAAGAACTTGCCCGCTCCGGCGGCATCGGCATCGCGCGCGCCGTGAGGCGTGCGCATCCGGATGGCGCGGCATGAGTGGTGGGGCCGATCGCATGGTGGCGGACGACGGGCGCAGGGATGAAGCGGGGCCGTTCGATGGCGACGACCCGCCGTCGGCCGCGCATGTCGCGTTGAAGCAGGCACTCCGCCGCCTCGATGCAGCGCTCGATGCCGAGAGCGCCTTTCTGCGGCAGGGCCTTGCGGGGAATTTCGACGAGATTACCCGACAGAAGGGTCAGTGCCTGCTCGATCTGGCGCGTCTTGCGCGCGTCGTGGACGTGCAGGCGCTTGCAACAGGTGAAGAAGGCGATGCGTTGCGGCGGAATGTCCGGCACATCCGGGCACGGCTGGCCGACAGCGAGGCAACGCTGGCCCGCTATCTTGACGCCGCCCGCGAGGTCGGCGCGATCGTGAGCGAAGGCATGCGCCTGGCTGAGTCCGACGGCACCTATGCCGAGGCGGGGCCGTTCGGACGATATGGACGATGACGCGTCTCGTGCTGATCGGCCTTTGGGTCTGCGTCGTGACGCTCGTCTCCGCATATGGCGTCGCAAGCTGGTCGTCGAGCCAGGCGAAGAAAAAGGAGGAGGCGCCCTATCTCGAAGGGCTGGAGTTCCGCAAGCTGAGGCTGATCAACGTGCCGATCGTCGCCGACAACGCGGTCAAGGGCTATGTCGTGGCCCAGTTTGTCTACACCGCAGACGCGCGCACCTTGCGGGAGATATCGATTCCGCCCGAGCCACTGATCATCGATCGCGCCTTCAGGCTGATCTACGACGACACGGACCGCAAGTTCGACGGTGTCAACAAGAAGGACCTCAACAAACTGACAGGCGCAATCAAGGTGGAGGTCAACAAGATGTTCGGCGCGGATATCGTTTCAGACATCCTGATAGAAGAATTTAACTACATCGATAGAAAAGAAATTCTGGACTGAAGGGGCAAAAGAATACCTGCCTGGAACAGCGTTACCGGAGAGGCTGTTATGGATGACCTTTTGCGCGAGTTTCTGACCGAGGCGACCGAAAGCCTCGACCTCATCGACGCCGAGCTTGTGAAGTTCGAGCGTGAGCCCAATAACGCGGACATCCTCGGCAACATCTTCAGGCTCGTTCACACGATCAAGGGCACCTGCGGCTTCCTGGGGCTGCCGCGGCTGGGCTCGCTGGCGCACGCGGCCGAAACGCTGATGGGGCGCTTCCGCGAAGGGGCGCAGGTGAGACCCGAGGCCGTCGATCTGGTGATGCGCTCGATCGATCGCATCAAGGCAATCGTCGCCGATCTTGAAGTCAACGATGGCAGCGAACCGGCGGGCAGCGACGCGGACCTGATCGGCGCGCTCGATGCGATGGCCGAGAAGGCCGGGGCGTCAGGAGCTTCTTCCCCTGCGATTCCGGAAGAGGACGGGGAGGCCGCCGCCGGTGACGGAAACCCTGACGAACTCGAACGCCTGTTTCGTGAGACGCCGGTCGAGGTTCCGTCCGCCGGCGCGTCTTCCGCCGCGGGGGAGGCAGGCCGTCCCGGCGCGCCGGTCGCGGTGCGGCCGGCTGGCGGCGCGCCCGAGCCACCGCTGGCTTCCCGCGAGGCCCCGGCGGTCCATGGCGACGACGGTGGCACGCATGCGCGCGGCGGCAGCGCGGCGCAGTCGATCCGGGTCAATGTCGAGACCCTCGAACAGCTCATGACCATGGTGTCGGAGCTGGTGCTGACACGCAACCAGCTCCTGGAGCTGGTTCGCCGGCAGGAGGAATCGGAGTTCAAGGTGCCCCTGCAGCGACTGTCCCAGGTGACGGCGGAGCTGCAGGAAGCGGTGATGAAGACGCGGATGCAGCCTATCGGCAACGCCTGGCAGAAGCTGCCACGCATCGTGCGCGACCTGTCGCGCGATCTCGGCAAGCCGATCGATCTGCAGATGCTCGGCGCCGACACCGAACTCGACCGGCAGGTGCTTGAAATGATCAAGGACCCGCTGACTCACATGATCCGCAACTCCGCCGATCACGGCCTCGAAAGCCCCGGGGAGCGCGCGAAGGCGGGCAAGCGCGAGGCCGGCACCATCCGGCTGGCGGCCTATCACGAGGGCGGCCATATCATCATCGAGGTCGGCGACGACGGCAGGGGCCTCAACACGGATCGCATCCGCGAGAAGGCGGTGGCGAAGGGGCTCGCGTCGGCGATCGATGCGGAGAAGATGTCGGACGCGCAGATCCACGCCTTCATCTTTCATCCCGGCTTCTCGACGGCTGAGGTCGTCACGAACGTCTCGGGCCGCGGCGTGGGCATGGATGTGGTGCGCACGAACATCGAGCTGATCGGCGGTTCGGTGAACGTCCTTTCCCGCCGGGGGCAGGGGTCGACGTTCCTGATCAAGATTCCGCTGACGCTGGCGATCGTCTCGGCACTGATCGTCGAGGCGGCATCGGAGCGCTTCGCCATTCCGCAACTGTCTGTCGTCGAGCTGGTGCGCGTGCAGAAGGGCAGCGAGCACCGGATCGAGCGGTTCAAGGAGGCGCCGGTGCTGCGCCTTCGGGAAAAACTCCTGCCGATCATTTACCTCGACCAGATGCTCGGCATCGCCGGCGATACCCGCCGGACAGGCGCGGTTGAAGACAGTTTCGTGGCGGTGATGCAGGTCGGCAGCCGTTCGTTCGGCATCGGCGTGGACAACGTCCTGCACACCGAGGAAATCGTGGTCAAGCCCGTGTCCTCGATCCTGCGTCACGTCTCGATGTTCTCGGGAACGACCATTCTGGGCGACGGCAGCGTCATCCTGATCGTCGACCCCAACAGCATGGCGCAGGTGATGACGACCGGCCTCGCCTCCGGCGTCAGCGCGGCGCACGAGGACGAGGCGCCGGCGCTCACTGGCGCGCATGCGGCCGAAACGCTGTCGCTGATCCTGTTCAGGGCGGGCTCGGACGAGCCGAAGGCGGTGCCCCTGTCGCTCGTGACGCGCCTTGAGGTTTGCGACGCGAGCCGGATCGAGCGCCTCACCGGGCAGGATCTCGTGCAGTATCGCGGATCGCTGATGCCGCTCGTCTATCTCGATCAGGCATCGCGCGACAGGGCGCAGGGCGAGCGGGCGATGCTGGTGTTTACCGACAGGGGCCGGGCGATCGGCCTCGTCGTCGACGAGATCATTGATATCGTCGACGACGAGAACTTCACCATCGAGTTCAATTCCGAAATTCCCGGCATCATGGGCACGGCCGTGGTCAAGGGCCGGGCGACGGAGATTCTGGATATCGGCCATTTCCTGCCTCCGACCTTCCGCGCCGTCGCCGGCCCCCGGAACGTCAAGCCGGCGGAGAGGCCACGTGTCCTGCTGGTCGACGACAGCGCGTTCTTCCGCAACATGCTGTCGCCTGTGCTGAGGGCGGCGGGTTATGACGTGACGGTCTGCGACGGCGTGCGCGAGGCCTATTCGCATCTCGACGCTGACCCGCCATACGATGTCATCGTGAGCGACATCGATATGCCGGAGATCGATGGCTTCACCTTTGTCGAGCAGTTGCGGGCCGGCGCGCGGACGCGGGACTTGCCGGTCATCGCCCTGTCGGGGCTCAACACGCCGGAGGCCATCGAGCGCGGCCGGCGCGTGGGCTTCACCGACTACATCGCCAAGTTCGACAAGGAGGGGCTACTGGCGGCCCTGGAAGAATTCACCGCGGACGGAATCGGAGCGAATCCATGAGCATGCCGCTTGCCACGATTTGTGAGGAGAGTCACTGCCAGTTCGTCACGGTGCGCATCGCGAGCCAGCTCTTCGGCCTGCCGATCTGGGCCGTGCATGATGTGTTCGTGCCGCAGCGCATCACGCCGGTGCCGCTCGCACCAGTCGAGGTGGACGGGGTGCTGAACCTGCGCGGGCGGATCGTCACGGCCATCAATATGCGCCGGCGCCTCGGCCTGCCGCTGCGTGCCAACGGCGATCCGGTCGTCGCGGTTGGCATCGACTTTCAGGGCGAGGTGTATGGCTTGCTCGTCGACGAGGTGGGCGAGGTGCTCACGCTCGACAGGAGCCGGCTGACCGCCAAACCACCCAATCTCGACCAGCGATGGAGCGCGGTGACGGACGGCGTTTTCGCGCTGGAGGCGGAACTGCTCGCCATCCTTGATGTCGAGAGTATCCTCGCCAGCATCCGTGAGGATCATGTTTCGTCCTGAGGTCCCGACCGCCTGTCCGGGGCACGGCTGGCGCGATAGCTCGACCGCCTCGGTTTTCGCGACGATGCATGCTTTTCCGCCGGGGACAGTGGCGTGCGGTAACGAGGCGCCGTTCATTGAAATGCCTGCTGCAGAAGGATGCCTGGCTTGTCCGTGACACGCGATTTACAGACGGGCGCCGGGTCCGACGATATACGGGTCATGATCGTGGACGATTCCGCGGTCATCCGGGGCCTGACCGCGCGCTGGATCGCGGAGGCGGCGGGCGTGGCAGTCGTCGCGACCCACGCGAACGGCAGGAAGGCCGTCGAGGACGTGGCGATCTCGAAGCCCGACGTCGTCATTCTCGACATCGAGATGCCGGAGATGGACGGGCTGACGGCGCTGCCGCTGCTGCTGGAGCGGCATCCCGGGGTCGTCGTGATCGTCTCGTCGACGCTGTCGCGGCGCGGGGCGGAAATCAGCCTGCGCGCGCTGTCGCTGGGGGCGGCGGAGTGCATCGCCAAGCCGGACGGCAGCGGCCGCATCGCGAGCGCCGCCGAATACCGCCGCGAACTCTTCGATATGGTGACGCACCTCGGTGCGCGGGCACGGGCAAGGCGCGCGCGGGAAGGGGCGGTGGCCGCCGGCACACGGGAGCAGGCCGTGCCGGCACGGTTGCCGCCGGAAGCGCGCGGGCACCTGCCGGAACAGGCGACGGGCGGACGGGCGGGGAGCGGGCCGCCCGTCAGGCGACAGGCCGCCGAAGGCGCAAGGGCGCTGCGGCCTTACTCCAGCGTGCCGCCGCGCGTGCTCGCGCTGGGCAGTTCCACGGGCGGACCGCAAGCGCTGGTGCAGGTGCTGGCTTCCTGCAGGGAGGTGCTGGCGCGGGTGCCCGTGCTCGTGGTGCAGCACATGCCGCCCACTTTCACCGCGCTGCTCGCCGAACAGCTCGGCCGCGCCGCCGGACTGCCGGCGGCGGAGGCGAAGGAGGGAGAGGCGGTCGTCGCCGGCCGCATCTATGTCGCCCCCGGTGGCCTGCACATGCTGGTGGCGTGCAAGGAGGACGCGATTGTGGCGCACCTGAGCGACACACCGCCGGAACATTTCTGCAAGCCGGCGGTCGATCCACTCTTCCGCTCCGTGGCGCAGGTCTTCGGCCCGGCGGCACTTGGCGTGGTGCTCACGGGCATGGGCAGCGACGGCGGATTGGGGGCGGCGGCGATTGCGGCCAATGGCGGCAGCGTCGTCATTCAGGACGAGGAAACCAGTGTCGTCTGGGGCATGCCAGGCGCTGTCGCTGCGGCCGGGGCTTGCGCGGGTATTTTTCCGCTGCCGCAGATCGGCGGGCAGCTGCGCGAACTGCTGCGGGGAAGCGCCCGATGAAGGCCGAGGACTATGACTTCATCGCGCGGCTGGTCAAGGAACAGTCGGGCCTCGCGCTGCCGGGCGACAAGCACTATCTTGTCGAGAGCAGGCTCCTGCCCGTGGCGCGCGAGGCGGGCGTAGACGACCTGAGCGGGCTTGTCCGGCAAATGCGCCGCATCGACACCGGGCCGGCGCTACGCGAGGCGGTCGTGGAGGCGATGACGACCAACGAGTCGTTCTTCTTCCGCGACAAACTGCCGTTCGAGTATTTCTCCGGTGTCGTGATGCCGTATCTTCTGGAGGCGCGGGCGGCGAAACGCCACATCCGCATCTGGTGCGCGGCGGCGTCGACGGGGCAGGAGCCTTATTCGCTTGCCATCTGCCTGCAGGAAATGGGCGCGCGCGTGTCCGGCTGGCGGATCGAGATACTCGGGACGGACATCTCCCTGCAGGCGCTGGCGCGCGCGCAGGCGGGCTGTTACACGCCGTTCGAGGTTCAGCGCGGCCTGCCGCCGCACCTTCTGGCGAAGTATTTCGTCCAGAAACCGGAACGCAACGGCGACACGTGGGAGATCGTTCCCGCCATCCGCTCGATGGTGACCTTCCAGAAGTTCAATCTGCTCGACCGTTTCACGGCATTGGGCACGTTCGACATCGTCTTCTGCCGCAACGTGCTGATCTATTTCGATTCGCGGACGAAGGCGGATGTGCTGGAACGCATCGCCCGGGTGATGCCGCCCGATGGCTTCATGATGCTCGGCGCCGCTGAAACCGTCGTCGGGCTGACGGACATGTTTCAGCCGATTCCCGCCCGCCGGGGCCTGTATAGCCCTGCGGGGAACAGGTCCGCACCCGGCCTTTCCAGCTACGTGGGCAACGCATGAGGATGCGCCGCGGCCACTTCCCGGGATCGCGCGCTGGCGGCGCGTGCGGGCAATCCCGGTCCTGCGGCCGACGGGCGCGCGCCGGACGCGGAAATCCGGCCCGCGCCGGAAGCGGGGGCACGGGTTTATTCGCCGACGCATATCCACTAGATTGACCGCTGCCCGGCGCGAATCGGCCGCCGGCGGCAACGCTTCCGCCAACGCACCCGCCAGGCGGAGCAGTTCCCGTTTCGCCCCGGAGCCCGACGCGCCGCATGCTGTTCAATTCGTTTGCCTTTCTGCTTGCCTTCCTTCCCTGCGCGTTGGTTCTCCACTGGATGGCGGAACGGTTCGCGCCGCAATGGCGCCTGCCGTTGCTCGTGGTTCTGTCACTGGCGTTCTATGCTTATTGGGACTGGCGGTTCCTGCCGCTGCTGATGGCGTCGATTCTGATCAACTGGACCGTCGCGCGGCTGTTCGGGCATCGGCCGCGGCACGAGCTGATCTACGGCGCGATCGCCGTCAACCTGCTGGTGCTCGGCCTGTTCAAGTATGCGGATTTCGCGATCGGGCTCGCGGGCGAGGTCGCAGGCGAGACGTTCACGCCGCTGCGGCTCGCGCTGCCGCTCGGCATCTCGTTCTTCACCTTCCATCACATCATGTACCTCACGGATCTCAAGGCCGGGCGCGCGCCGCAATTCGGGTTGACCCGCTATGCGCTCTACATCGCCTTTTTTCCGCAGGTTCTGGCCGGTCCGCTCGTGCGCTGGACCGAGATCATGCACCAGTTCGACGAGCGGCCCTATCTGCGTCCCGACGCGGCCGAGCGCTTCGCGCGGGGGCTGATGCTGCTGACTGTGGGGCTTGCAAAGAAGGTGTTCATCGGCGATCCGCTGTCGCTCTACGTCAACCCGGCTTACGAGGCGGCGGCGAACGGCGCCGTCAGCGTGCAGGCGGCCTGGCAGGCCGCACTCGCCTTTCCGTTCCAGATCTATTTCGACTTTTCCGGCTACACCGACATGGCGCTCGGCATCGCGCTGCTGTTCGGCATCGTGCTGCCGCAGAACTTCGAGAGCCCCTATCGCGCCACCTCCCTGCAGGACTTCTGGCGGCGCTGGCATATGACGTTGTCGCGCTTCCTGCGCGATTATCTCTATATCGGCATGGGCGGCAATCGATACGGGCTGGCGCTGCAGCTATTCGCGCTGTTCATGACGATGACGCTCGGCGGCCTGTGGCACGGCGCCGGGCTCACCTTCGTCGTCTGGGGTATGGCGCATGGCGCGGGGTTGTGCGCGGGCGTGTTGTGGCGCAAGGCTGGCCTGCGGATGCCGACGCTGGCCGGCTGGACGCTGACGTTCGCCTTCGTGGCGCTCACCTTCGTACTGTTCCGCGCCACGAGTTTCGACGCCGCGTGGACGATTTACGAGGCGCTGCTGGGCTTCGGCCCTGACGGCGAGCGCATCAAGTGGCGCACGATCGCGCTCGCCGCGCTGGTGGCGATGGTGGGGCCGACGGCGTGGACCTTCGTTCACCGCCTGCCGCCGTCGCGTTGGGTGGCGGTGCTGACGGCGCTCGTTTTCGTGGTCATCATGTTCAAGATCGGCGATGACGCCAACTACGAGTTCATCTATTTCCAGTTCTGATGCGGGGAAACGGGGTGCAGGGCAGTCGGGAATTGCAGTGGCGGCGTTTCGCCATCACGCTCGTGGTGCTGGTGGCGGTGTTGTTTCCCGCGGCCGTCGCCGCGCTCTATGTGCTCGATCCCTATGGCTCGGGGCGGGTCACGCTCATCGATCCGCCGGGCGTGCGTGCGCAGGGAACGCGCACGGAGCATGCCAGCCGCGCGCGCGATCAGGCCTTCGATTCCGTCATTATCGGCAATTCGCGCATTCAGGCGCTCAGTCCCGAGCGGCTGACGGCGCTGACCGGCGCGCGATTCGCCTCCCTGACCATTCCCGGCACGCACCCCAAGGAGCAACTGACGCTGTTGCGCTGGTGGCTGCGCCACCGGCAGACGCCGCCGCAGGTCGTGCTGCTGGGCACGGATGCCTACTGGTGCAAGGCCGACCCCACACTGACGCCCGTCAACCCGTTTCCGTTCTGGCTTTATGACGAGGACCCGCTCGTCTATGCGCGCGGCCTTGCCCGGTTCAGCGTGCTGGAGGAGGGGCTGCGCCGCATCCAGTATATAGTCGGCGCGCGTGAACGCTCGCGACCCGACGGCTACTGGGACTACGATCCGATCTATGTCCTGCAGGGCTTCGAGACGCCGGAAAAGCGCCGCCGGCTGCTGGAATACAAGACAGAGGTGCCCGTCAACGACACCGGCCGCTTTCCGGCGCTCGAAGCCCTGCGCGAAGCCGTGCGGGAGGTTCCCGCCGCGGCGACGGTCGTGTTCATGATTCCGCCCGCCTTCGTCACCGGCCAGCCGAAGCCCGGCAGCGCCGAGGCGGACACGGAGGCGCGGTGCCGCGCGGCGCTGGGCGAAATCGCAGCCGCGCGCCCCAACACGATCATCGTGGAGTGGCCGGGCACTCGCCGCGAGACGGAGACAGCCGACGACTACTTCGATCAAATCCATTACAAGGGCCACCTCGCCCGCGTGCTGGAAGACACGATCGCGCAGCGCATCAGGGCGGCGCGCGGCGCCTGAGCAGGGAGTGGAAAAATGCGCGGAGGGCGATGATTTGCTTGCGCGCGGGGGCGAACTCCGATATCTCCATCCACGGGACACTTCCCCCCAACGGGAAGCGCCCATCTGTGAGGATGGATACATGACAGATATTGCAAAGCCCGTCGCGCGGCCGGTCAACCCCGCGTTCTCTTCCGGCCCGACTGCCAAGCGCCCCGGCTGGAGCGTCGAAGCGCTCAAGGATGCAGCGGTGGGCCGCTCGCATCGCGCGAAGATCGGTAAGGCCAAGCTCAAGCTCGCCATCGATCTGACCCGGGAAATTCTCAAGGTTCCTGAAGATTACCGTATCGGCATCTTGCCTGCGTCCGACACCGGCGCGGTGGAGGCGGCGTTGTGGTCGCTGCTCGGCGCGCGCGGCGTCGATCTGCTGGCGTGGGAGTCGTTCGGCGAGGGCTGGGTGACGGACGTCGTCAAGCAGCTGAAGCTGGAAGACGCGCGCGTCATCAAGGCTCCGTACGGCGAACTGCCTGACCTCGCGCAGGTCGACACGAAGACGCGCGATGTGGTGCTGGCGTGGAACGGCACGACCTCCGGCGTGCGCGTGCCGAACGCGGACTGGATCGCCGACGACCGCGAAGGGCTGATCATCAACGACGCTACCTCCGCCGCCTTCGCGCAGCCGCTGGAGTGGAAGAAGTTCGACGTCGTCACCTTCTCGTGGCAGAAGGTGCTGGGCGGCGAGGGTGCGCACGGCATCCTGATCCTGTCGCCGCGCGCGGTGGAGCGGCTCGAAACCTACAAGCCCGCCTGGCCGCTGCCGAAGATTTTCCGCCTCACCAAGGGCGGCAAGCTGATCGAGGGCATCTTCGTCGGCGAGACGATCAACACCCCCTCGCTGCTGGCGACCGAGGACTATATCGACGGTCTGCAATGGGCGAAGTCGGTCGGCGGGCTCGATGGCCTGATCGCCCGCGCCAACGCCAACGCCAAGGTGCTGCACGACTGGGTGGCGCGCACGCCGTGGGTCGCGAATCTGGCCAAGGACGAGGCGACCCGCTCAAACACGTCCGTCTGCCTGTCGATCGTCGATCCCGATGTTGTCGCCCGGGGGACGGAGGCGGTCGCCGCCGTCGCCAAGGGTATCGTCGCGCTGCTCGACAAGGAAGGCGCGGCCTATGACATCGGCGCATATCGCGACGCGCCTCCCGGCCTGCGGATCTGGGCCGGTGCGACCGTCGAGGCGAGCGATCTCGAAGCGCTGACGGCGTGGCTCGACTGGGCGTTCGCCGCCGAAAAGGCGAAGCTTTCCGCCTGAGAGCGGTCGTCGCTGGACATTGACGCAGGGCCCGGCCGGCGCCGGGCTCTTGCTGCCGCCCTGAGTTTAGCGGGCGTCCGCGACGGATGCGCATCCGTCGCGATTTCCTTCCGTTACGAAATTTCCCTTTGCCCGAGAGGCTTGCTGATATGACCGCTCCCAAGGTGCTCATCTCCGACAAACTGTCGGATGCCGCCGTCCAGATTTTCAAGGACAATGGCGTTGACGTCGATTTCCGGCCCGGGATCGACAAGGACGAACTCGAAAAGATCATCGGCGACTACGACGGCCTCGCCATCCGCTCCGCCACCAAGGTGACGGCGAAGCTGCTGGAGAAGGCGACGCGCCTCAAGGTGATCGGCCGCGCGGGCATCGGCGTCGACAATGTCGACGTGCCGGCCGCCACCGCGCGCGGCATCATCGTGATGAACACGCCGTTCGGCAACTCGATCACGACGGCCGAGCACGCCATCGCGCTCACCTTCGCGCTGGCGCGCGAGCTTCCCGCGGCCGATGCCTCCACGCAGGCCGGCAAGTGGGAGAAGAACCGCTTCATGGGCGTGGAGCTGACCGGCAAGACGTTCGGCATCATCGGCTGCGGCAACATCGGCTCCATCGTGGCGGAGCGGGCCGTCGGCCTGCGCATGCGCGTCATCGCCTACGATCCTTTCCTCTCGCCGGAGCGCGCGCGCGATCTCGGCGTGGAGAAGGTGGAACTCGACGACCTGCTCACCCGCGCCGATTTCATCACGCTGCACACGCCGCTGACCGAAAAGACGAAGAACATCCTCTCCGCCGAGAACATCGCGAAGACGAAGAAGGGCGTGCGCATCATCAACTGCGCCCGCGGCGGCCTCGTCGACGAGGTGGCGCTGCGCGCGGCCCTCGACAGCGGCCATGTTGCGGGCGCCGCCTTCGACGTGTTCACCGTGGAGCCGGCGAAGGAAAACCCGCTGTTCGGCCACCCCAGCGTCGTCGCTACGCCGCATCTGGGCGCTGCCACCACGGAAGCGCAGGAGAACGTCGCGCTGCAGGTTGCCGAGCAGATCTCGGACTATCTGCTGCGCGGCGCGATCACCAACGCGATCAACTTCCCCTCAATCACCGCCGAGGAGGCGCCCAAGCTGCGGCCCTTCATCGAGCTGGCGGAAAAGCTCGGCTCCTTCGCGGGCCAGCTCACGGAGACGGACATCAAGACCGTGCGCATCGCCTATGAGGGCACGGTGGCGCAGCTCAAGACCAAGGCGCTGACCTCCGCCGCCGTCGCGGGTCTGCTGCGGCCCTTCCTGCAGGACGTCAACGTCGTGTCCGCGCCGACCATCGCCCGCGAGCGCGGCATCGTGATCGAGGAGATCACGCGCGAGGCCGTGAGCGACTATGAGGCGTTGATCACGCTCACCGTCGTCACCGACACGCTGGAGCGTTCGGTCGTCGGCACCGTCTTCGCCGATGGCAAGCCGCGCATCGTCGGCATCAAGGGCATCAAGGTCGATGCCGAGTTCGCGCCGTCCATGATCTACGTGTCGAACGAGGACAAGCCGGGCTTCGTCGGCCGCTTCGCCAGCGTGCTGGGCGACGCTGGCATCAATATCGCGACCTTCGCGCTCGGCCGTGACTCCGAGGGCGGTTCGGCGGTGGCGCTGGTACAGGTCGACGGCGCGGTGCCGCAGGCTGTGCTCGATGCCGTGCAGGCCATTCCCGGCGTCAAGCACGCCCATCAGCTTGTGTTCTGATGGCGATGCAGATGTCGCGGGGCTTGACCTTGCGGACGTGATCTTTCATGAAATCAGTGAGAGCCCCGGCCAAGAGAAGCACTCTCGGCCGGGGTTTGTTTTTGCCGTGGTGCCGCACGGCTTCGGGACAATGAATGCGAGGCTGAAATGGCGAACGTCGTCGTGGTCGGCGCCCAGTGGGGCGACGAGGGCAAGGGCAAGATAGTCGACTGGCTGTCCGAACAGGCCGATGTGGTGGTGCGCTTCCAGGGCGGGCATAACGCGGGGCACACGCTCGTGATCGGCGGCGAGACCTACAAGCTGTCGCTGCTGCCGTCGGGCGTGGTGAGGCCGGGCAAGCGCGGCGTCATCGGCAACGGCGTGGTGCTCGATCCGCAGGCGCTCGTCGACGAGATCGAGCGGCTCGGCGCACAGGGCGTCGTGATCACCGCCGACAACCTGCGCATCGCGGAAAACGTGTCGCTGATTCTGCCGCTGCACCGCGAACTCGATTCCCTGCGCGAAAGCTCCAACGTCGGCACCCGCATCGGCACGACGCGCCGGGGCATCGGCCCGGCCTATGAGGACAAGGCCGGACGGCGTGCCATCCGGCTCGCCGATCTTGCCGATCCGGAATCGCTGCCGGGCAAGGTGGAGCGGTTGCTGTCGCATCACAACGCGCTGCGGCGCGGCTTCCGCCTGCCGGAATACGAGGCGGAGGCGATCATCGACGAACTGCTGCGGCTCGCGCCGAAGGTGCTGCCCTACATGGACACCACCTGGCGCACGCTCGACAATGACCGGCGGGCAGGCAAGCGCATCCTGTTCGAGGGCGCGCAGGGCGCGCTGCTCGATGTCGACCACGGCACGTATCCCTTCGTTACCTCGTCCCACACGGTGGCGGGGCAGGCGGCTGCAGGCTCTGGCCTCGGGCCGACCGCCATCGGCTACGTGCTCGGCATCGCCAAGGCCTATACGACGCGCGTGGGCGAGGGGCCGTTTCCCACGGAGCTGTTCGACGATACGGGCGAGCTGATCGGCCAGCGCGGGCGCGAGTTCGGCGTCGTCACCGGGCGCAAGCGCCGCTGCGGCTGGTTCGACGCCGTTCTGGTCCGCCAGACGGTCAGCACCTCGGGTATCACCGGCATCGCCTTGACGAAGCTCGATATTCTCGACGGCTTCGAGGAGATCAGGATTTGCGTCGGCTATGAACTCGACGGCAATACGATCGACTACCTGCCGGCGAATCAGGCATTGCAGGCGCGGGTGAAGCCCATCTATGAGAGCATCGCCGGCTGGCAGGGCTCCACGGCAGGCGCACGCTCGTGGGCGGATCTTCCCGCCGAAGCCATCAAATATGTGCGCCGTATCGAGGAATTGATCGGCGCGCCGGTGGCGCTTCTTTCCACCAGTCCGGAACGCGACGATACTATCCTCGTGCACAACCCTTTCGAGGGATAAATCACTGCTGGCGCGCACGTCGAACGGATGGGGCCATCCGTTCGACAATAATGCGCGCCAGAATGGCTGCTGCCCCGAACCGGGGCGCGGGCACTTCTTGGATAAATTTGATGCATGAATAAAAAGATAGAGCAAAACACCGATTCATGTTCAATGCATTTTGCTCCAATGCGGCGCGTCTGCCGGTCCGGCTGGATCGGCGCATGCGCCGAGAGCCGGCCACGGCGCTGTAAATTGAGGCTGCCTCCAAGGGCGGTTAGTGGTGAATGACAGATCTATACGCATTGTTAACCCGGGCGATCAACAGCCAGCCGGAAAATACGCCGGAAGCGCGGCTTGCGGTCTACAATCATATTCGCGGATTGTATGAACGCCAGCGGCAGGATATCGACCCCAATCTGCCGGAAGCGGAAATCCTGAGCGAACAGACACGCTTGCTGCGCGAGCAGGCGTCGCTGGAGACCGTCATCGCCCGTATCGAGGCAGAGCTGGCGGAGGAACCGCCGCGTACCGGAGAAGCGCTGACCTTCGACCGTTTCGCGGCGCAGGACGGGAGCGGGGACGATGCCTCGGCCAATAGCGGTGCTGCCGGCCAACCTGCCGCGGCTGGAGATGCCGCGCGCGAGCGCCCGCGTGTGGCCGCGCGTCGGGAGAAGCGCGAAACCTCTGCGGTGCGCCGTGGCGGCGTGATCGCGGCGATCGCTCTGGTGCTTGCCGGGATCGGCGGCGCTGCCTGGTGGCTTCGCAACGATGCGCTGCCACCGCAGGAGGCTGGTGCGCCGGCGCCTGCCAGCGACACGGCGGAGACCGCGGGCAACGGCAAGATCGCCGACCGGGTGAGTGGCGCGCCGCCCGACGAGCCGGCGCAGCCCGCCGCGCCGGTGGAGGCCCGGCCCGCCCAAGCCGCGCCGCAGACGGCGGCCGCGCCACAAACGAACGGCACGCAGGCGCAGACGGAGGTCATCGCGCAACGCGCGTTCCTGTTCGAACTCGAGGACGAGAACAGCACGCAGCCGAAGATTTCGGCCGGGCAGGTATTGTGGCGGCTGGAAGGCAAGGGCAGCAGCAACGCGGCGCTTTATGCCGATGTTGTCATCGCCGAGGCCGGGCTGTCGTTCTCGCTGGTGATGCGCCCCAACGACGATCCGTCGCTGCCCGCGTCACATACGATCGAGATCGTCTTCGTGAACGATCCCGGCTCGCCCGACCGCGTAGTGCGCGATATCGCCGTGCCGCAACTCCGCGTCGACAAGGAACCGCGCGGCGTGCCGCTGGCGGGGCTGCCGATACCCGTCGCGGACAACGTGTTCCTCGTCGGCCTGTCCAACGTCGCTGCGGACGTCAGCCGCAACAGGGACCTGTTGCGGCAGCGCGACTGGGTCGATCTGCCGCTGCGTTTCGCCAGCGGCAAGATGGGGACGATCACGATCGCCAAGGGATCGGTTGGTCAGCAGATCATTTCTGACGCGCTCGATAGCTGGAAGTGACGCCGGCAGCCGGGTCGGGATGACTCTCGTTCAATCGTCATCCCGCTTTTTTCCGAAAGCGGCGTCCACTTTTGCTGAAATTGTTCTATTTATAGCAGTTTGCATTCAAGTCGATCCATCGAATTGAATGCAAGTTGCATAAAATATAGGGCGCACGTTCTGATGGGATCATCTGATCGATCAGAATTCGCTCAAAATAAGGAGCCTGAAAACTGTCCTGTTTCAACGTAAACAGCACAGATTCTAGTCGGCAGCGCTGACCGGCTGGGGGTTCTCGATGCGCGCGAGCCCCCGCTTGACAGCTTCCTGCACTTTCTCGAAAGCCCGCACCTCGATCTGGCGCACGCGCTCACGGGAGACGCCGAACTCGCCGGACAGCTCCTCCAGCGTGACAGGCTCGTCGCGCAGCCGGCGGGCCTCGAAGATGCGTCGCTCGCGGTCGTTGAGAACGCCGAGCGCCTCACGCAGCGCTGTGAGCCTGTTGCTGCCTTCTTCCTCGACGACCAGGTTCGTTTCCTGATCGACACCGTCGTCGACGAGCCAGTCCTGCCATTCGCCTTCGCTTTCCTGCCGCAGCGGAGCGTTCAGCGAGGCATCGCCGATCAGACGGCGATTCATGTCGATGACTTCCTTCTCCGGCACGCCGAGCTTGGTGGCGATCGTACTCACATGCTCGGGCAGCAGGTCGCCGTCCTCATAGGCCGAAATCTGGCCCTTGGCCTTGCGCAGGTTGAAGAACAGCTTCTTCTGGTTCGCGGTGGTGCCCATCTTGACGAGCGACCACGAACGCAGGATGTATTCTTGGATGGCGGCCTTGATCCACCACATGGCATAAGTTGCGAGGCGGAAGCCCTTGTCGGGCTCGAAACGCTTGACGGCCTGCATCAGACCGACGTTCCCCTCCGACACGACCTCCGCAATCGGCAGGCCATAGCCGCGGTATCCCATGGCGATCTTCGCGACGAGCCGCAGGTGCGATGTGACCAGCTTATGTGCCGCAATCCTGTCCCCGTGCTCCTTCCACCGCTTGGCGAGCATGTACTCCTCCTGCGGCTCCAGCATGGGGAAGCGGCGAATTTCGGCCAGATAACGGCTGAGGCCGCTGTCGCTCGCCAAAGTCGGCAATGCCGATGAACTGCTCATAACGCCTCCTCTCGGATCCCCTCATCAGGCGGATCAGTCCGGTTGCCGGATGGCCAACCTGTTTTCACTATAATGCATCCGGCCAATAAAGGGGAAGAGATCAAAAATGACAATCCTGTCAGGTCCGCTCTTCCTCATGGCCGGGACGCGAAACGTGTTTCCCGCGAAAAATACTATCGAAACACGGAGTCACGAAAAGTAATGACAAATTTTGATAACTGTATGGTGAAGCCGGCGGTTTGACCGAACCGTTGCGGCAAATTCAGTATCCATGCAAAAGGCGCACCGGTCGGTGCGGCTCCGCACGATGGGCAGCGGGTAAGATATATGCCGTGCGGCGGCTCTCAACCTTCGCGCAGCGCATCCAGAAGCCGCTGCATGGGCGGCGGCGGCGCGCTTTCGAAGACCATCTCCTCGTCCGTATCGGGATGGGCGAAGCCGAGCAGCGTAGCGTGCAACGCTTGGCGGCCGAGGGCGGAAAGTGCCTGCCGCGCCGCATCGTTCAGATGGACTTCCTTGGTGCGGAAGCCGCTGCCGTACAATGTATCTCCGAGCAGGGGATGGCCGCGATGGGCAAGGTGCACGCGAATCTGGTGCGTCCGCCCCGTTTCGAGTTCGCAACGCACGAGGCTCACGACGGGTTCCGCCGAGCGCGGCGGGAAATTCTCTTCCACCCGGTAGTGCGTGATGGCCTCGCGGCCGCGCCCGCGCGCGACCACGGCGATCTTCTCGCGGTTGTGGGCCATGCGTTCGAGCGGGGCGTCGATGGTGCCAGCCCGCGGCAGGGGTGCGCCCCAGCACAGCGCGGCATAGGCGCGCTGCAGCGGGCCGGTGCGGCCGTGGTCGGCAAACTGGGCCGCGAGCGACTGATGGGCGCGATCCGTCTTCGCCACCACCATGACGCCGGACGTGTCCTTGTCGAGCCGGTGTACGATGCCGGGCCGGCGCACGCCGCCGATGCCGGAAAGGCTGTCGCCGCAATGGGCCAGCAGCGCGTTGACGAGCGTACCGCTGGGGCTGCCGGGCGCGGGATGCACGACGAGACCGGCCGGCTTGTCGATGACGATCAGCGCGTCGTCCTCATATATGACATGCAGCGGGATGGTCTCGGGCGTGGGAGCGGCGGGCTCGGGCGGCGGCACGATCAGGCCGAGGCGTGCGCCGGTGGCAACGCGCGCGCCCGGGTCGGTCACGATGGCATCGCCCACGCTGGCGTGGCCCGCGCGAATCAGCTGCTGGAGGCGGCTGCGCGACAAGTCCGCGCCGGCGGGCAATTCGGCGATGGCCTGCGCCAGCGCCTTGTCGAAACGGGTCGCGGCGTCGCCCGCCCAGGTCGCGTCGATCCTGTCGCCTGATTCGGTGACGCTATCGATGGAACTCAAGCAAACCTCGTCCTCTGGGCCGCGCGCCATGGCACGCATAATAGGGAAAACCACCATGAAAAATCGCCGATCATGCGCCGCGCGAAACACAAACGACAACGCGGCCGGAAAGCGGGGCATCGGTTACCCGCAAACGGCGATGGTGCTCCCAAGGGGACTCGAACCCCTGTTTTCGCCGTGAGAGGGCGACGTCCTAGACCGCTAGACGATGGGAGCATCCGCAGGCAGGAGGTCCGTATATAGGCTGATTGCCGGCAATGCAAGCACGATCTTCAACGAAACCTGCCGGCTGTGGATCGTTTGCACCGGGCGGATGTGGGCCTGCTTTCTTTGGCGGGCGTCATCGCCCGCCGCCGGGGCCCGTGGCGTGGTCCAGCACGCCCTGCCACGCGGGATCGGGGCCGATCTCGTTCGCCGAATCGATGGTCAGCAGTTGCGCGAGGCGGCCGCGCGCACGGTTGACGCGGCTCTTGATCGTGCCCAGCGCGCAGCCGCACACTTCCGCCGCTTCTTCGTAGGAAAGCCCCGCGCCGCCCACCAGCACCAGCGCCTCGCGCTGGTCGTTGGGCAGTTTCATGAGCGCCTCGCGGAAATCCCGCAGGTTCATATGGCCGATCTGCGGCGGAGGCGTCGCCTGCATGGAGGCGATGCGCCCGTCGACGTCCTCGACCTCGCGCCGGCGCTTCCGGTACTCGGAGTAGAAGACATTGCGCAGGATGGTGTAGAGCCACGCCACCATGTTCGTGCCCTCCGTGAAGGAGGACAGTTTCGCCCACGCCCGGATCAGCGTTTCCTGCACGAGGTCGTCTGCGCGCTCCGGTTTGCCGCACAGGGAGATGGCGAAGGCACGCAGCTTCGGAATGGCGTCGATCAGATCCTGCCGGACGCGCTCATTCGCTTCGCCCGCTTCCGCGTTTCCGGCGCCATTTGCCTGCGGCCGGGCCGTATGGCTGCCGGCGTTCGCGTGATCTTGCGCGTTTTCCTGCGTCATGCGGGTTTTCCCCGAACAAGTTTCCGTTCCCGGTTGTTTCGTCATCGGAATTGTCGCGTGCTCCATTCGCTTGCGGGCGAGCGGGACGGCCGTCGAAGGAAGCCGTCCGGCTGACAGGCATTCAACCTGGAAACATGCCGCGGAACATCCGCCGCCTCCGTGCGGCGGGAGCGGGTTGCGAGCGCCTCCCGGCCGCGTTCCTCCATGCCGTGCCTTGTGCTTGGCCGTTGCTGTCCACCGGAAAACGCATGTCCCGGCGAAAAGTTCCGGATATCGTTGCAGATGACGGTCCGGGGAGTACCGAAACAGGCACAGATCATGGGGAGGCGGCCTTTTCTGGTTCCTGGCCGGACGATGGCGCTGTCATCGGCCGGGATTGGCGTCGAGGCGGTCGAGCGGGATGACGATGGTCCGCCGCGAGGGCTCGCCATCGTCGACGGAGGTCGCCCCGAGCTGGCGGATGTAAGCGCGCGCCAGCCGCTCCTGCAGCGGTGACACGGCGATGGCGATGCCGGGAACGGTGCCGATGGCGAGCCGTAACGGGCCGGATGCCGGCCCTGTCGTCGCCACCTCCGCGCTGACGGTGGCCTTCGGCGTCCGGCCATCGGCATCGGGCGCCGCGCGCTTCACGGCGTCGAGATAGGCCGGCAGCAGGGCGGCGAGATAAAGCGCGATGCCGATCGCCCGGTCGAGGTCGACGACATGGCCGGCAGCGGGTGGTATCTCGACGATGTCGGCTTCCGCCATGTCCGCCGTGCGCCGCAGGCAGTCGATGACATCGTGCATCAGTTCCGCCAGCGGCGTTTCGCCCATGTCGCCGGAACTGTAGCCGACCCGGTACGCCACCGACATGGCCTGCACATGATCTTCGATGAAGCGCAGTCCGTCGCCCTCGGCGGGGGCGGTTGGCCGCGCCTGTGCATCGGCGGCCCTCTTGTGCAGGCTGAGCAGGCTGACGATGACCTGGAAATTGTTTTTGACGCGATGGTGGAGTTCCCGCAGCAGCGTGTCCTTCTCCACTGCGGCGTGTTCCAGCTGGCGGGCGTAGCTCGCGACGTTGGCCGCCATTTCGTTGAAGGCCGTGCCCAGTTCCGCAAGCTCCCGCGGGGCGTTGCCGATCCGCACCGCGCGCACCGAGAGACGGCCGCTGCCGTAGACGCGCGTCACCCTTTGCAGATAGGTGATCCAGCGCACGACGAGCCGCTCCGTCACCCACAGGGTGCCGACCGTCGCCACCGCCAGCATCAGCAGCAGCGGCGCCAGCGAACTCCAAAGCACGGAGCGCTCGGATGCGAACAGCAGCGTCTCGGGATAGCCTGTCAGGACGAGCAGGTCCGGGTTGACGGTGGAGGCCAGGAAATAGCGGAACTGCTCCCCCGATTGCGACTGCGCGGCGAAGTTCCCGCCCGGGGGCAGCCGGCCTATGGCGTCCGCCAGCGTGGAGGGGCCGTCGGGGAACCAGTTGTCGCCGATGGCAGGCGTGCTCGAACGGGCGATGACATCGCCGTCCGCCGACAGGATCGCGCTGCCGCGGTCGATGCCGAGCCGCATGGCGCCGATCGTATAGGACAGGACGTTGGTCCGCAGCCCGGTGATGACGAAGACGCGCCGCTCCTCGGCCGGTGGCGGCGGCGCCTCGTCCGCCGCCGACCGCACCCTCGCGCCGAGTATCAGGAGACGCTCGTCGGGCAGATGCAGGAAGGTGGACCCGTTCTCCCCGGCCGGCCGGGCCAGCAGGCGACCGTACATGGCTTTTACTTCGGCCCGGGCGTCGTCGTCCGAGACGAAGTGCGCGCCCGTGTCGACGACGCAGATCACCGCATCGTCGACCAGAACGGCGGCGAAGCTGTATTCACGCCGTTCGCGCAGCACGTCCGAAAGACGCACCTCGCACCGGTCCCGCCGGCTGACGGCCGGGTCGGTGCGGGCGAACTGCGTCGCGGCGACGACGCTGTTGTTGCGCAGGAACTCGTTGATGTCTGCCGCCACACGTTCGGCTGCCCGCGTCGCACCGGCGAGCTTGATGGTGCGCAGGTGCCTGTATTGCGACCATGTCCATAGGCCGGAGATGATGGCGGCGGGAAGCAGGACGAGCGAGAGAACGATGACGATCTGGCTGCGCAGCCCCCGGCTGCCGATGTGCGGGCGGGCGCCGCCGCTCCTCTCCCGGTCGCGGGCGGGCGGCACGGCCTGGCGCGCGGATCGCTGTCGCTCGTTCGCCGTCACTGCGTCATGACCTTCCTGCGCTGCATTAGAATCTGTCCTGTTTACGTTGAAACAGGACAGATTCTAAATTCCTTATTTTGAGCGAATTCTGATCGATCAGATGATTTCATCTGATCGGAACACGCTCTAAAGAGATGGAGCGGATCGACTGTTGCCGGAACGGTTCAGTCGCTCCACCTGCCTGGCGAGGCGGGCAGGGGGGGGGGCGTCAGCCTTTCCGGGTCTGCCGGTCGAGGTCGTCGAGGAGCTTGAGGAAACGGTCGGGCGTCTCCTGTGTGATCAGGTCGCTGTAGAGCATCTTCAACTGCGCGCCGATGCGGTTCTGGATGTCGGGCGTCAGCGGCGGCGTCGATCCGTCCGCGGGCGGCGCAACGGGTTCGTGCCCTTCTTCTGTCTTGCCGGCGCTCGCGGCCGCGCGCTCCGTCCCGGAATCACGCACGTTCGTCGCGCCGGCTTGCGACCGCTGTCCGTTTCCAGAACGATCCGTATCATTCATCGCGGCCTCCAGCCCTCCCGCCGCCGGATGCAAATACACATCCGCGACGCTGCCATCACTCGTAACCACTTCGACGTCCTGTCCATACATGTCAATGACGGTTTACAATCGCTTGAAGAACGTCGAAGCCTGCAGAAGGTTCCGGGGCCATGGAACTTTTCGCTGCAAACAGGGTTAACATGGCGGATCGTCTTGCCCGGCAAGGCGAATCGTCCGGCGCGTGCGGCCGGCCGTGAGGTCCGGCGGTGCGTCCCGGCGATCGGCCCGCGCGACAATTTCCGGAAGATTTCGCCCGAGCTGGTCTATTCCACTGAACACGAATTCTGGCCTGTCGTCGTTTGTAAGGGGTTTCTCGATGTCTCTTTCCCAACTGGTTGCGCCGCATCTGCCTTATCTGAGACGCCTTTCGCGGGCGCTGACGGGAAGCCAGACGAGCGGTGACGCGCATGCGGTCGCGGCGCTTGAGGCCATTGTCGCCGATCCGGATCTGTTGCGCCGCGACATCGCGCCGCGCGTGGCGCTGTTCCGCGTGCTGCTCGACATCTGGCAGCGTGTGCCAACCAACCGGGCCGAAGGGGCGGATGCGCCCGTCGGCGCGATCGAGCGGCATGCGGGGCAGGCCCTGTCGGTGCTGGGCCTGCGCGCGCGGGCCGCTTTCCTGCTCGATGTTCTCGAAGGGCTGTCGCGGGAGGAGATCGGTCAGGCGCTCGGCGCTTCGCCGGAGGAGGTGGACCGTCTCGTGCAGGAAGCGAGCCGTGAGATTTCCGCCCAGATCGCCTCCGATGTCCTGATCATCGAGGATGAACCGATCATCGCGATGGATATCGAAGCCCTTGTCGAGGGGTTGGGCCACCGCGTGACGGGTATCGCCCGCACGCATGCGGAGGCGGTGGCCTCCGTCGCCGTGCACCGGCCCGGCCTCGTGCTGGCGGATATCCAGCTTGCCGACGGAAGCTCCGGGCTTGATGCAGTGAACGAGATCCTGACGCGGATCGAGGTCCCCGTCATCTTCATCACCGCCTATCCCGAGCGTCTGCTCACAGGCGAGCGGCCCGAGCCCGCGTTCCTGATCACGAAGCCGTTCAGCGTCGACGCGGTGCGGGCGGTCATCAGCCAGGCGCTGTTCTTCGGCCAGCAGGCACAAGGCCCCGCTTCCCGCGCGGCGGCGGGCTGAAGCGGCTGAACCGGCCGGGCTTGCCCGGCCGGCGGAAATCGTCCGGCGTCCGCAATGCCGGTCCGGCGGCTATTTGCCGCGTGTGACGCGGCGGGCGATGAGAAAGCCGGAGAGTACCGCAAGGCCCGCGAGCGGCAGGGGGCCGACAGTCCGCGCGAGCGTCTGCCCGCCTTTCTGCGCCAGTTCCTCCGGCTTCAGGCCGCGCACTGTCTCGCCGAGTCCCTGAAACGCGCTTTGCGTCGCGGCGGCGAGATCGGCCGCGGGCGCGGGTGCCGGCGGCATGGGCCGGCGCGCGGAGAGAGACGTTGCGAGCCACGCGATGAGCGCCAGCGCGAGATAGACGCCAGCGACAATCAGCGATGCGCTGACCGGCCCGAGCACCCGCGTCAGCGTCTGATGTCCCGCCGCCGTCAGGAAGCCTACGGCAACGACGGCGAGAATTCCGGCAACGGCGAGCCCGACGATGCGCGAGACGGCGCGGCGCGCGTCCTCGCGCAGGCGCGCGGTCTGCGCGGCGAGCATCTGCGCGCCGAGCAGCGCCCGAATGAGGCCGATCATCCCCGCCGGCTCAGCAGACCGAGCACGAAGCCCACGCCCGCCGCCACGAGCACCGATTGCAGCGGGTTCTTCTCGATGCAAGCCTCGACCTTGGTCGTCGCGGTGCGCACGCTGTCCTGCGCGTCGGCGGCGAGGCGATGGCCTGCCTGGCTCACGGATTCCGTGGTCGCGGAAACAGTCTGCGCAAGGCTGTCTGCCGCGTCCTTGACGCCGACGCGCGCATTCTCCGTCTCGCGGCGGACGAGTTCCGCGACGGAATCGGCGAGGCCGCGGATATCGGTGCGCAGCGTTTCGATTTCAGCGTTGAAGGCGTTCTCGGTCTTGTCTGCCATGATGCGATCCTTTCACGTGGGGGCTGGAACGATCCAGCGCCGGCCATTATAGTGAGGGCCGGCGCCGGTCATTAATATGACAGAAGGCAAACGTCAGAGGCGCGACGTCCACGTATCGATTTCGCGCTCCGCCTGCTCCTTCGCATAG
Source organism: Pseudochelatococcus lubricantis (assembly GCF_042432495.1). Lineage (NCBI taxonomy): Bacteria > Pseudomonadati > Pseudomonadota > Alphaproteobacteria > Hyphomicrobiales > Chelatococcaceae > Pseudochelatococcus > Pseudochelatococcus lubricantis. Next base: position 552,073 of record NZ_JBHLXC010000001.1, read on the forward strand.
CCGTAGCGCTCCTGCAGGCGGCCGGCGAGTTCCTCGCGCTTGCCATCGATGACGGTGAGGTCGTCATCGGTGAGTTTGCCCCATTGCTGCTTCACCTGGCCGGTGAACTGCTTCCAGTTGCCCTGAATCTGCTCCCACGTGTTCTGAACGGTTCCCATGATCGTGTCTCCCTGTTGGTGAAGTATTGAAGGAACGCAGGCAAACGCGAATGGTTCCGCATGCTGGAAGCTGCCGAAAGCCGTGTATCCGTGCCGGGAAAGCGCGCTTTCTCTCTCCCATTCCCGAAAAATTGCTTTATTGTCCGCTCCCGATCGTCGAACCGTGACCTGAGCGGAACACCACTTGCCAAACGAAATATCGCCGACCGTGACTTCCGCTTCCATCGCTGCGCCCGTTCTGGTGACCGGCGCCGCCGGGTTCGTGGGCTACCATGTGGCTCGCCGCCTGCTGGAGCGGGGAGAGAGCGTGGTGGGGGTCGACAATCTGTCGCCCTATTACGATCCCGCCCTGAAGGAGGCCCGGCTCGCGCAACTCGCCGGATATCCCGGCTTCCATTTCCGGCGGTTCGATCTTGCCGATGCAGCCGCGACCGCGGCGGCTTTCAGGGAGGTCGCGCCCCGGCGGGTTGTGCACCTCGCCGCCCAGCCCGGCGTGCGCCAGTCGCTGGTCGACCCGCACCCCTACATCTTCGCCAACGTGGTCGCGTTCCTCAACGTGCTGGAAGGTTGCCGCCATGGCGGCGTGGAGCATCTCGTCTACGCCTCGTCGAGTTCCGTCTACGGCGCGAACCGCAAGGTGCCCTTCAGCGAGCGCGACAACGTCGACCATCCCGTCAGCCTCTATGCGGCGACGAAGAAGGCGGACGAGCTGATGGCGCATTCCTATGCGCATCTCTACGGCCTGCGGGCGACGGGGCTGCGCTTCTTCACCGTCTACGGGCCATGGGGGCGGCCGGACATGGCCGTCTACATCTTCACGGACGCCATCGCGCGCGGGCGGGAGATATGCGTTGCCAACGGCGGGCAGGTCTGGCGAGACTTCACCTACGTCGATGACGTGGCGGAGGGCGTGCTGCGCGTGCTCGCGCGCCCGGCCGCGCCCGACCCGCTGTGGAACGGCCTCACGCCCGATCCCGCGACATCGTCCGCGCCGCATCGCGTCTACAACATCGGCAACAACCGGCCGGAGGAACTCAACCGGCTGATCGCGGTCATCGAGGCGGCGGTCGGGCGCAAGGCGACGCGCTCCGACATGCCGCTGCCGCCGGGCGACATGCTGGAGACGGCGGCCGACATCGCGGATCTCGCCCGCGATACCGGCTTCTCGCCCGCGACCTCCCTTGAGGACGGCATTCGCCGCTTCGTGGAGTGGTATCGCGGCTATCACGGGGCCTGACGTGGGCGCCGCCGCCGTTCTGCTGTCGGCGCTCGCCCTGTCGTGGGCGCTGATTCTCGCGCTCCGCCCGCTGTTGCAGCGCTATGCACTGGCGCGGCCCAACGCCCGCTCCAGCCACAAGGTGCCGACGCCGCAGGGCGGCGGCATCGCCGTGGTGGCGTCGGCGCTGCTCTGCGCGGGCACGGGCCTGCTGCTCGCGGACCGGACGGCGGACCTGCCGGGCTTCGCGCTGCTGGCGCTCGCGGCCGTCGGGCTCGCGATCGTCGGGGCCGTCGACGACATCCGCCCGCTGTCCGCTTCGCTGCGGCTCGTGTTTCAGGCGCTGGCGGTTGCGCTGGCGCTCGCGGGCGCCGGCGTGGGGGCGCTGTTTCCCGTGCTGCCCGCCGCCGTGGAATGGGCGCTCGTGGCGCTCGCGGCGATCTGGTTCGTCAACCTCGTCAACTTCATGGACGGGCTCGACTGGATGACGGTCGCCGAAATGGTGCCGGTCACCGCCGCGCTTGTGCTCTTCGCCGCGTTCGGCGCACTCGATCCCGCCAGCGGCCTCGTCGCGGCGGCTCTGCTCGGCGGCCTGCTCGGCTTCGCGCCGTTCAACCGGCCGGTGGCACGGCTTTTTCTCGGCGATGTCGGATCGCTGCCGATCGGCCTCATCGTCGGTTTCCTGCTCTACAGGCTTGCCGGGGAGGGCGGCTTCGCGGCGGCGCTGCTGCTGCCGCTCTATTATCTCGGCGATGCGACGATCACCCTGCTGCGCCGCCTGTCGAAAGGCGAGAAGGTGTGGCAGGCGCATCGCAGCCATTTCTACCAGCGTGCCACGGACAACGGCTGGCCGGTGCCTGCCGTGGTGGGACGGGTGGCGGCGCTGAACGTCGTGCTCGCGCTGCTCGCGGCCCTGACGCTGGCCACGGAGGCGATCGTCTGGAAGGCGGTGCCGGTGATGGCCGGTGTGGCGCTCGTCGGCTTCGTGCTATACCGGTTCTCGGTCAGGCGATAACGGGGGCGGGCCATGCGCATTCTGCTGACGGGCGCGACCGGTTTCATCGGCCGCCATCTGGTTGCCTCGCTGCAGCGCGGCGGCCATACGGTGCGCGCCGCGCTGCGGGAGGAGATACCCGTCGCGCCGGGAGTCGAGCGGGCGGTGGTCGGCGACATCGGCGGCTCTCCCGACTGGCGGCCGGCGCTCGCGGGCGTTGATGCTGTCATCCACGCGGCGGGCATCGCGCATGCCGGTCCCGATGTTCCGCCGGAGCGATACCGCCGCGTGAACCATGCGGCGACGCTGCATCTCGCGCATGCGGCGCGGGGGCGCGTGGAACGGTTCGTATTCCTGTCCTCGATCCGCGCCCAGACGGGGCCGTCCAGTCCCGCCGTCCAGCGCGAGACGGACGACCCGTATCCGACGGACGATTATGGCCGCTCGAAGCTCGCCGCCGAGCGTGGGCTTGCGGAAATCGACGATCTGTTCGCCGTCTCCCTGCGGCCGGTGCTCGTCTACGGGCCGGGCGTGCGCGGCAACATGGGCGCGCTGATCGGCCTCGCGCGGCTACCCATCCCGCTGCCCTTCGGCGCGCTGCGCGCCCGCCGTTCGCTGGTGGCGGTGGAGACGGTGGCGGAGGCCGTGGCCCACCTGCTGACCACCCGCGATGCAGCCGGCAAGCCGCCCGCCGGGCCGTTCATCGTCGCGGACCGCGCGCCGGTCAATGTGGGCGAGATCATCGCCGCGCTGCGGGCGGGGCAAGGGCGCCGGCCGGGCTTGCTCAGCGTGCCCGTGCCACTGCTGCGCGCCGGCCTGTCGCCGCTGGGGCGGGCCGCGTTGCTGGAGCGCCTCGACAGCCCGCTCGTCGTGGAAGGCTTGCGGCTGGCTCAGTCCGGCTTTACGCCGTCTGTCTCGTCCCGTGAGGGGCTTCGCCGGCTGGGGGCGCTGCTGGCGCGCCGGCGGACGGACGGCGAGCAAAATCGGGAATAGCCGCGTCGAGCACCGCCTCGGCGGCCGCCCGGTCATAGCGGGTGACGGCGTCGTCGAGCTGCGCCAGCCACGCATTGAGCTGCAGCCGGCTGGCGAACACGGCCCGCGCCGCCATCACACCGTCGATGCCCGTCTCCGTAATCGCTTCGTCGTGCGCGAAGAGGATTTCGTGCAGGCGTTCGCCGGGGCGGATGCCGGTGACGGCGATCTCGATATCGGCGCCGGGTTCGAAACCGGCGAGCCTGATCATGCGCTCGGCCATGTCGTAGATGCGCACGGGCTGGCCCATCTTCAGCACGTAGACGGACGGGCGCTCGGCGCCGGCCTCGGCCGCGCGCATGTCGCCGTCGGCGTGGGAGGCGGCGGTCAGCACGAGGTTGCACGCCTCCCGCACCGTCATGAAGTAGCGCACCATGTCCCGGTGCGTCACGGTCACCGGGCCGCCGCGCGCGATCTGCGCCTTGAACTTCGGCACGACGGAACCGTTGGAGCCGAGCACGTTGCCGAAGCGCACCGCGATGAGGCGCGGGGCCTCCGGAGCGCTGGCGCCGGCACTGTCGAGCGCCTGTGCGTACATCTCCGCGAATCGCTTGGTGGCGCCAAGCATGGAGACGGGCTCGATGGCCTTGTCGGTGGAGATCATCACGAAGGCGTGCGCACCCGCCGCCAGCGCCGCATCGGCTGTGTTGACGGAGCCGAACACGTTGGTGCGGATGCCCTCCGCCCAGTCCTGCTCCAGATAGGGCACATGCTTCAGCGCGGCGGCGTGGAACACGAAGTGGGGGCGATATTCGGCCAGCACCTGGTGCAGGCGCGCCCGGTCGCGCACGTCGGCAATGGCGCCGTGGACGGCGGGCCCGTTGTCGAGGGCGCGCAGCTCCTCCGTGATCTGGTGCAGGGCGGGTTCCGAGTTCTCGATCACCAGAATGTCGGAGGCGCCGAAGGCAGCCGCCCGCATGCAGATTTCGCTGCCGATGGAGCCGCCGCCGCCCGTCACCGCCACGCGCTTGCCCTGGATGAAGCGGGCGAGCCGCTCGTGGTCGATCTCCACGGTGGGGCGCAGCAGCAGGTCCTCGATCTCGACGGGCGCGAGCGAGGCGATGCCGCCCGTCAGCTCTCCCTTGCCGACATCGAGCCCCTGCAGGCGCGACAGTGGCAGGCCGAGCTTGCGCGCGCGTGCCAGCAAATGCTCACGCTCCGCCTCCTGCCCGAGGGCGCTCGGCGCCAGCACCAGCCGGCGGATGTTGTAGCCGCGCTCGGCGAAGTCGACCACCGCCTGTTCCAGATCGGCGAATTCGCCGACGACCGGCACGCCGCGGATGGACTGGCCGAGATCGCTGGCGCGCGGCGTCAGGATGCCCTTGGGCTGGATCTTGCGCAGCGCGCCCGATTCGACGGCCCGTAGCAACACTTCCGCGTCCGATCCCCGGCCCAGGATGAGGGCCGGCACGGCGCCCTCCCGCTCCAGCGTGTGGCGCGACTGCGCGTATTTCAGATAGCGGTAGGCAAGGCGCGGCCCCCCGAGCAGGAAGAGCTGCAGCATCCAGTAGAGGACGATGGTGATCTTGCCGAAGAAGAAGAAGCCGTAGAACGTGCTCGACGCCAGCACGTAGTCGACCACCAGCAGCGTCAGCGCCAATACCGTGACCGCGCGCAGGATGTTGGCGAGGTCGGGCAGGGAGGCGAAGCGCCAGCGCGATTTGTAGAGCGCGAAAATCCAGTACACCACGCCCGCGTAGACCACGAAGCCCGGCAGGATCATCGGCAGTGCATCGAGACGGGTGGCGAGCTGCGGCCCGTCGAACCGCATGACGAAGGCGAGCGCCACCGCCAGCCCTGTCATGAAGAGATCGTGGGCGATGATGAGCAGCTTTTTCAGGCCGGTCGATGAACGGGTGTGCGTCGTGGTCATGGCCGGCCGGGTATCTGCCGCGCGGCGCCCATTGTCAATGTCCGCCCTGTTTTCGTCAGCGCGGCGCGCGCTTGGCCAGGATGCGTTGCAGGGTGCGTCGGTGCATGTTCAGGCGCCGCGCCGTCTCCGACACATTGCGGCTGCATGCCTCGTAAATGCGCTGGATGTGCTCCCAGCGGACGCGGTCCGCCGACATCGGATTCTCCGGCACCGGCGCGCGGTCGCCGGGCCGCGACACGAGCGCGGCGTGGATTTCGTCGGCGTCGGCGGGCTTGGCCAGATAATCGAATGCGCCGAGCTTCACGGCGGTGACGGCGGTGGCGATATTGCCGTATCCCGTCAGGATGATACCGCGCGCGTCCGGCCGCACCTCGTTGAGGCGGGTGATGGCGTCGAGCCCGTTGCCATCGCTCAGGCGCATGTCGATGACGGCATAGGCCGGCGGGCGCTCCTCGATCAGCGCGATGCCGCCCGCGACGGTATCGGCCGTGCGCACCTCGTATCCCCGCTGCTCCATGGCGCGGGCAAGACGAGTCAGGAAGGCGTGGTCGTCATCGATGATGATGAGGCTGCGGTCGCCGTCGGGGCAGCCCGGATCGGCCGCGCCCGTTTCAGGACCGTTTGCATCCGCCATGGCGTTCCTCCTTTCGTTTGTCGGTACTTATGCACCATTTTCACCGCCCTGCAATTCCGGACAGGCGGCGCGGCATGAAAAATCGGGGCGAAATCCTGCCCGTTAAACCTGTCATTCCGCCTCGAACACCTGCCGCGGCCAGACCACCTGCACGAGCGCGCCTTCGCCGGGGGCGTTGGTCCAGGTGACTTCGGCGCCCGAACGTTCGATCAATGTCTTGGCGATGAACACACCGAGCCCGTGGCCGTCCGCGTTGTCGTCGTGGCTGCGGCGCACGATTCCACGCCGCTCCGCGCCGCGTGACGTGACGTAGGGTTCGCCGAGCCGCAGCAGGATGTCGGGCGTGAAGCCCGGCCCGTCGTCGCGAACGGCGAGCGTCACCGTATCCGCCGTCCAGTGCGCCTCGATCGTCACCTGCCTGCGGGCGAAGTCGACGGCGTTGTCGACGATGTTGCCCAGTCCGTACAGCAGGCCGGGGTTGCGTGCGGTCACGGGCTCCCGCCCTTCTCCCTTGCAGGTGATCGTGATCGGCACCTCGAAGCCGCGCTGCGGGCCTGCCACCTCCTCGATCAGGTGCGAGAGCGTCAGATGGCCGAGGGGGCCTGCGTCGTTTGTGCCGAGCGAGGTGAGCGTGGCGAGGATTTCCCGGCAACGGCCGACCTGCTCCCGCAGCAGGGCGAGGTCTTCCGCCATCGGATGGTCCGGGCCGGCGGCGCGGTCGAGTTCCCGCACCACGAGCGCGATGGTGGCGAGCGGTGTACCGAGTTCATGCGCGGCGGCGGCGGCGAGGCCGTCGAGCTGCCAGAGATGCTGCTCGCGCTCCAGCACCAGTTCCGTCGCGGAAAGGGCATGCGCGAGCTGGCGCGCTTCGTCCGCCACCCGCCACGTGTAGACGCCCGTGAAACCAAGGCCGAGCTGGATCGCGAACCAGATGCCGATAATATAAGGCAGCGGCAGCGACAGCGTCTCGCCCGATACCCACGGCAGCGGCAGGTGGAAGAAGGCGAGGCCCGTCGTCAGCGCCAGCGCGAAGGCCCCCAGCAGCAGCGTGCGCCATGGCGGCAGCACCGTCGCCGAAATCATCACCGGCGCCAGCACCAGAAGGGAAAAGGGGTTCTGCAGTCCGCCGGTGAGGAACAGCAGCACCGAGAGCTGCAGGACGTCGTATCCCAGAATGAGCGAGGCGAGCCAAGGATCGAGTCGCGCGCTCGCCGGATAGCGGATGCGCAGGATGATGTTGAGCAGCGCGGAACAGGCGATCACTCCAAAACACGCGCCGAACGGCAGCGCATAATCCAGCCCGAACTGCACGCCGGCGACGGCCGCGCTCTGGCCGATGACCGCGAGCCAGCGCAGGCGCACGAGCGTGTCGACCTTGAGCCGATGGGCATCGTGCTCCACGTCGATGCCTTCCGCCTTCGCCATGCCCCGCCTCCCGCGATCGTGACTGCCCGGCGCGGTCGCTCGCCCGGCCGGTTCGCTGCAAGGCTATAGAGCATCGGACCGGGAAACGGGTACCGTTTTCCGGAAAAATGCGGCTTGCGGTAAACGGGCGGGGCGGCGGATGCGCGCGGGAAGTCATGTCCGGAGAACATCGCTCGGCGGAATGCCGAATCACCTGCGCGCAGAGGTGACTGATTCGTGCGGTCTCTCTCCGCCGGAGCCCGTTTCCGGACGCCTCTGCAGCAAGCGGAGGCTCGCGGATGCGGGAAGATCGTCAAGAATCTGTTAATAGTTGCGCGAGAAACTTGTTGCGGGGCAGAAATGCTCTCTGATTCGCGTTAACCGAATTTGAAAGTTTTAGATGGAACAGTTACCATCCGGCTAACGTTCACGAGGATCGTAAAGCGGTGAAGGCAAGCGTTCCGCGCATGCCCCGGCCGCCGAACCGGCCCCGGATCAGGAACCACGGAAGCCAAGAACCGGACAACCCGGCGTGGCGTTCCGGCCGGGGAGCAATCCCGGTGACGGCACAGACCGGTGGGGCCCCGCATGTCGCGATGCCCCTGGGAGGATTTGTGCGCCTGTGCGCGTCAGAGCGCGCGGCGCCATAATGGGGAGGCCGAGAACATGAATCTCGCCTACTACTGGTATGAGGCGGCCTTTGCCTTTGCGCGGCCCGCCCGCACGGTGTCGAACGCCACCCGGTATGCGTTCAGCATTCCCGTTAACCCGTTGAGTTACACGGCTTACGGGCGCACCATCTCGGCCGCATGCGAACTCTTCGAGCGCAGCACGCGACAGTATGCCAAGCCAGAGTTCGGTTTCGGCGCCATCGAGGTCGACGGCCGCCGCATCACGATCCGCGAGCGTGCCGTATGGGAAGCGCCGTTCTGCCGGCTGATCCGCTTCGAGCGGCCGGGGCTGCGGCGCAGGCAGCCCAAGCTCCTCATCGTCGCGCCGATGTCCGGCCACTACGCCACGCTGCTGCGCGGCACGGTGGAGCGGTTCCTCGCGACGCATGACGTCTATATCACCGACTGGGTCGACGCCTCCGCCGTGCCGCTGTCGGCCGGGCGCTTCGATCTCGACGACTATATCGATTACGTCATCGCCATGCTGCGCTTCCTCGGGCCGGACGCGCACGTGATGGCCGTCTGCCAGCCGGCGGTGCCGGTGATCGCGGCCGTGGCGCGCATGGAGGCGATGGACGATCCCGCGTCGCCGCGCTCGATGACGCTGATGGGCGGGCCGATTGACACGCGCGAGAGCCCGACGGAGGTCAACCGCCTGGCGCAGGAGCGTGGTATCGCATGGTTCCGGCGCAACTGCATCACCAAGGTGCCGTTCACGCGCTCCGGCTTCATGCGTGAGGTTTATCCCGGTTTCCTGCAGCTTTCCGGCTTCATGGCGATGAACCTCGACCGGCATCTCATCGCCCATCACGACATGTTCCAGCATCTCGTGAAGGGAGACGGCGATTCGGCCGAGAAGCATCGCGCCTTCTATGACGAGTATCTCGCCGTGATGGATCTGACGGCCGAATTCTACCTGCAGACGGTGGAACAGGTGTTCGTCGAGCAGTCGCTGCCGAAGGGCGGCCTCCTGCATCGCGGCGAGCGGGTCGACCTTTCCGCCATCCGCCGCACCGCGCTGATGACGGTGGAGGGCGAGCGCGACGATATCTCCGGCGTCGGGCAGACGCTGGCCGCTCACCGGCTTTGCCCCCGCATTCCGGAAGAACTGCGCGACCACTACCTGCAGATGGGCGTCGGGCACTACGGCGTGTTCAACGGCAAGCGCTTCGTCAACGAGATAGCGCCGCGCATCGCCGCCTTCATCGACCGGGTCGACGCGATCCGCAACGGGGAGGGCGAGCAGCGTCCGGCGCCCGTTCGCGCCGGTGCCCGCCCGGCGCTGACGGTCGTTGCCTGAGCGGCCAACGAGCGGCCAGGGCATCGGTTGACAGCGACGGCGGAAGGGGCGCTGATAGGAAAGGGCGCCCGGCGGCCGGGCGGAATCATCCGGCCGGCGGACGCTGCCCCTTCCGTGGTCTTTCCTGATGCTCTCTGGCCTGTTTCGCAGGCGCCAGCCTTCGGCGCCGGATCATATCGATGTCGCGCACGCGGGGAGCGTCTTCCGCGTGCGCCTGCTCCCGCGCACGGGCGTGAAGCGTTTCACGTTGCGCGTGTCCATGGCGACCGGCGAGGCGGTGTTGACCATGCCGTCGCGGGGCGATGTCTCCGCCGCGCGCCGCTTTCTGGAGGCCCACGGCGGCTGGCTCGCGCAGCGCATGCAGAGCGTGCCGGAGCGTGTGCCCTTCGAGCCGGAGGCGGTGATTCCCCTGCGCGGCGTGCCGCATCGCATCGTGCACTGGAGCAGCATCCGGGGGCGGGCGTCGGCAACCGTCGATGCCTCGGGCGTGCCGATCATTTCGGTCACCGGCGAGGCGCCCCACGTCTCGCGGCGGGTGCTGGACTTCCTGCAGGCCGAGGCGCGGCGCGACCTGTCGTCGGCCGTGGCGCGGCATACGCAGGCACTCGGCGTTCCGGCCCGCAGCATTACCCTGCGCGACACCAGAAGCCGCTGGGGCTCGTGCTCGGCGCAGGGGCGGCTCAACTTTTCATGGCGGCTGATTCTCGCACCGCCCCTGGTGCTCGACTATCTGGCCGCACATGAGGTGGCGCATCTGCGCGAACTCAACCACTCCGACCGCTTCTGGGAGCTGACCCATCGCCTTTGTCCGGCCACGCCGCAGGCCGAAGCGTGGCTGAAGCGCCACGGCAGCAGCCTGCACCGCTACGGGTAGCGGGCGCCCGCTCACGCGGCTTTTCCGCGGCGGCGGATTTCAGCGAACGAGATCCGCTGCCGTGGCCCCCAGCGCGCGGATGAGATCGTCCGGCCGGATACGGACCTGCAACCCTCTCTGCCCTCCGTTGAGATAGACTTCCTCTTCGAGCGTCGCCATTTCCTCGATGGCGGTCGGAACCTGCCTGCGCTGGCCGAAGGGACTGATGCCGCCGACCTTGTAGCCGGTCAGCCGTTCGGCGTCGGCCGGCTTCATCATATGTGCGGACTTGCCGCTGAAGGCTGCGGCGACCTTCTTCATATTGACCTCCTGATCGGAGGGCACCACCACGCAGGCCGGCTTGCCGTCGACCTCAACCATCAGCGTCTTGAGCACGATGGAAGCCGGCACGCCGATTTCCTCGGCCGCCTGCAGGCCTATGCGCGCGGCTTCGGCGTCATAATCATAGGTGACGAGCGTAAAGGGTATGCCGGCGCTGGTCAGCGCGAGCGTGGCGGGAGTGGTCCTGGACATTTCGTCCTTATAACAGCGCCGCCGTTTGCAAAAAAGCGGGATGTCGTGTCGCTGTCAGGGTCGCGACAATAGGCTGCACGGAGTTTGCACGGATAGACGTATATATTCCGGAAGCATTCCGCGTGGTCATCCTGGCCCACACCAGATCCCGGCCGGCGCGTCCATTCCCAATAGACTGATTTTTCTGAAATCGCTGGTGCTGCTGGACAGGATTGAACTGTCGACCTCTCCCTTACCAAGGGAGTGCTCTACCACTGAGCTACAGCAGCGCCTGAAGGAAAGCCCGCATGGGTGAGGCCCTCTTCGATGAAGCCGGACATTGCCACGCATGGGGCGGCCCGGCAAGACGAGCAGGAGGATGTCCACAAACGAAGCGATGGGCTTTCCTGACTGTGCGCACCTCCTTAAGCAGGTGCGCCGCACCCGTCAACCCCTCCTGTGCGGGAAGCCGGGGATGACGGCGGTTTTTCGTTGCGCCGGTCCCCGTGCCTCGCCTCACGCCGCCGCGCGGGCGGCGTGCAGCGGCAGATCGAGCTTGCCCCAGACGGCGACGAGCGCGGCGGCGAGGTCGTCGATCAGGGCATCCGTATGGAACGGCGTGGGTGTGATGCGCAGGCGCTCCGTGCCGCGCGGCACGGTCGGGTAATTGATGGGCTGCACGTAGATGCCGTGCTCGTCGAGCAGCAGGTCGCTCGCAGCCTTGGTGCGCTCCGGATCGCCGACCATGACGGGCACGATGTGGGTCGGGTTGTCGCGCACCGGCAACCCGGCCCGCTTCAGCACTTCTTTCGTGCGCGCCACCTGCTTGCGGTGCGCCTGCCGCTCGCTGCCGCTCTTCGACAGATGCTCCACGGATGCCAGCGCCGCCGCCGCGACCGCCGGCGGCAGGGCGGTAGTGAAGATGAAGCCGTGCGCGTTGGAGCGGACCGCGTCGACGATGGCCGACTTCGCCGCGATATAGCCGCCGATGCAGCCGAACCCCTTGGCGAGCGTCGCCTCGACGATGTCGAGCCTGTCCTGTGCGCCAACCTCCTCGGCGTAGCCCGCGCCGGTCGCGCCGTAGAGGCCGACCGCATGCACCTCATCGATATAGGTGAGGGCGTGGTAGCGTTCGGCCAGATCGCAGATGGCATGAATGGGCGACACGTCGCCGTCCATGGAGTACACGCTCTCGAACACGATCATCTTGGCCCGTTCGCGCCCGGCAGCCTTCAGCAGATCTTCGAGATGCCCGAGGTCGTTGTGGCGGAAAACGGCCTTTTCCGCCCCCGAGCGGCGCACGCCCTGGATCATGGAATTGTGGTTCCATTCGTCGGAGAGTAGCAGGCAGTCGGGCAGCAGCTTCGCGATGGTTGCGATGCCGGTCTCGTTGGAGACATAGCCGGAGGTGAAGACGAGGGAGGCTTCCTTCCGGTGCAAGTTCGCCAGCGCCCGTTCCAGCGCCACGATCGGACCGCTGGTGCCGGAGATGTTGCGCGTGCCGCCCGCGCCCACGCCCATGCGCTGCGCGGTTTCCACCATCGCGCCGATGGTATCGGGATGCAGGCTCATGCCCAGATAGTCGTTGGAGCACCAGATGACGACATCGCGGGTGCCGGCGTCGGTCTGGCGGGTGGCGTGGGGAAAGCGGGCCGCATCCTTTTCCAGCGTGACGAAAACCCGGTACCGCCGCTCCTGATGCAGGGTATCGAGGGCGGTGTTGAAATAATGATCGTAATTCATCGGCTGTCCATGAAGGCGACGGCTCGGCGGCGGACCCCGCCTGCGGCTGCAGGCAACTTTCCTTCGCCTGCGGCTGCAGGCAGTTTTCCATCGGCGGCAGCTTTGGCCCGGACGGCAGACGCCGGGGAGAAAACCGCTTTCCGATCCGAGTATCGTTACAATCAACGATAAATCAACATTTCCCACGCCATGTTACGCGGCGCAAGTGGTCGTCTCGCCGCAGGCGCATGCCCGCCGCGCGGCGGCGCCGGGCATATTCCTGTTGCGCGCGGCCGCCCGCATGGTTATCGCTGTGTATTCGATGTCGTGATGCCGGAGACGCTGCGGTTGCCAGGTTCCGGCGAGCACGGATGTTTGCCTGTCTGAATGATCCTGTCATGAGTGCATCGACGCCGGACCGCCAGACCAGACTCGCTCTGGCGCTGCGTGAAAATCTCAAGCGCCGCAAACGCCAGACGCGCGAACGCGCGCGCGAGGCGCAGGATGAAAGCCGCGAGGCGGAAGCGCACGATCGCGCCGGGGACGTCGCGGGCGCTCCCGATTCCGGCACGGCGGGGGGCGATGCATCATCCGGAGAGGGCGGGGCTTGAGCGACTGGAACGGGCGCCGGCAGGCGGCGGATTGAAAGGAAGGCAACTGAATGGACCGGATTCGTATTGTCGGCGGGGAAGCGCTGAACGGCGCCATACCGATTTCGGGCGCGAAGAATGCGGCTCTGCCGCTGATGATCGCAAGCCTTCTCACCGACGAGACGCTTCAGTTGCACAACGTGCCGAGGCTGGCCGACGTCGCGCAGCTCCTGCGCATTCTCGGCAATCATGGCGTCGATCACGGCGTGGCCGGCAAGCGCCCGGGCCAGACGGCAGTGACCGGCCAGAGCATCCGGCTGCGCGCGCGCGACATCATCGATACCACCGCGCCCTACGAACTCGTCTCGAAGATGCGGGCGAGCTTCTGGGTCATCGCGCCGCTGCTCGCGCGCATGGGCGAGGCGCGCGTCTCGCTGCCCGGCGGCTGCGCTATAGGCACGCGGCCCGTGGATCTGCTGCTGATGGCGCTGGAGCGCCTGGGGGCCAGCATCGACATTGACGGCGGCTATGCCGTGGCGCGGGCGCCGAAGGGGCTGAAGGGCGGCGACATCGTCTTCCCGAAGGTGACGGTGGGCGGCACGCACACGGCCCTGATGGCCGCCGTTCTCGCCGACGGCACCACGGTGATTGAGAACGCGGCGCGCGAGCCGGAGGTCGTCGATCTCGCCCAATGCCTGACGGCGATGGGCGCGCGCATCACGGGGGCGGGCACGCCGCGCATCGTCATCGACGGCGTGGCGCGGCTCGGCGGCACGGAGCACACCGTGCTGCCCGACCGCATCGAAACGGGCACCTATGCCATGGCCGTGGCGATGACCGGCGGCGACGTGCTGCTGGAAGGCGCGCGGCCGGACCTGCTGCAGAACGCGCTCGACACGCTGGAGAGCGCCGGCGCGGAGATCACGCCCACCAACGAGGGCATCCGCGTGGTGCGCAACGGCCACGGCATCACGGCCGTCGACGTGACGACGGAGCCGTTCCCCGGCTTCCCGACCGATCTGCAGGCGCAGTTCATGGCACTGATGACGCGGGCGCGCGGCACGTCGCGCATCAGGGAGACGATTTTCGAGAACCGCTTCATGCACGTGCAGGAACTTGCCCGGCTGGGCGCGCGCATCCGGCTCGACGGCGATCTCGCCTATGTCGAGGGTGTGCAGCGCCTCACCGGCGCGCCGGTGATGGCGACGGACCTGCGTGCCTCCGTCTCGCTCGTCATCGCCGCGCTCGCCGCCGAGGGGGAGACGACCGTCAACCGCGTCTACCACCTCGACCGCGGCTTCGAGGCGCTGGAGCACAAGCTGGGGGCATGCGGCGCGCGGATCGAGCGAATCAGCAATTCCTGATCGCCCGCGCGGATATCCGCTGATATTTGCGTGATCGCCATCGCGTGGCCCTTGCCTCGAAGGGGCGGATGCCCCAGTTTCCCGTGCTGTGGATAATGCCCCGGTGTGGTGCGCTTCCGTTGGAGACAGGAAAGATGACGACACGTCGTAACGTGATCACAGCAATCGCCGCTGGCACGGCCGCCGGCCTTTTCGGCCGGGGAGGCATCGCCATGGCGCAGGACGTTTCCGTCGTCGCGCTCGCCGCGCCCGGGCCGCTGGGCGACGTCACGCTCGGCGCTGACGATGCCAAGGTCACGGTGATCGAATACGCCTCGCTCACCTGCTCGCACTGCGCCGCCTTCCACAACGAAACCTTTGCCGCCTTCAAGGAAAAGTACATCGATACCGGCAAGGTGAAGTTCATTCTGCGCGAGTTCCCGCTCGACGACCTTGCGCTGCTCGGCTTCATGCTGGCGCGCTTCCGCGGCAACGACAAGTTCTATGCGGTCACGGACCTGCTGTTCACCCAGCAGGGCAAGACCTGGGCGAAGCCCGGCGACCAGAAGCCGCTTGATTCGCTGCTCCAGACACTGCGGCAGGCCGGGATCACGCAGGAGGACTTTGACGCCACCATCAAGGACCGCAAGCTGTACGACGGCATTATCGCCGTGCGCGAGCGGGCGGCGAGCGAGTTCGGCATCAACGCCACGCCGACCTTCTTCATCAACGGCAAGCGGTATCCCGGCGCGCTGTCCCTGAGCGATCTGGACAAGGCGATCGGGCCGCTGCTCGCCGAATGAGAGCGGCCCGCCCGGCGTGAGGAGACGCGGTGAAGCTTAACCGGCTGCGCATCGTCGGCTTCAAGACGTTCGTCGAACCGAGCGAGTTCCTGATCGAGCCCGGCCTCACCGGCGTGGTGGGGCCGAACGGCTGCGGCAAGTCGAATCTCGTCGAGGCGCTGCGCTGGGTAATGGGGGAGAACTCCTACAAGTCCCTGCGCGCCTCGGGCATGGACGACGTGATCTTCGGCGGCTCCAACACGCGCCCGGCGCGCAACAGCGCCGAGGTGGTGCTTTCCATCGATAATTCCGCCCGCACCGCGCCGGCCCATTTCAACGATTCGGACGTGCTGGAAGTCTCGCGCAAGATCATGCGCGACGGCGGCTCGGTCTATCGCATCAACGGCCGCGAGGTGCGGGCGCGCGACGTGCAGTTGCTGTTCGCGGATGCGGCGACGGGCGCGCGCTCGCACGCCATGGTGCGGCAGGGGCAGATCGGCGAGATCATCGCCGCCAAGCCTGTCGCACGCCGGCGCATTCTGGAGGATGCGGCCGGTGTGGCCGGCCTCTACAGCCGCCGCCACGAGGCGGAACTTCGCCTGCGCGCGGCGGAGGACAACCTGCAGCGTCTTGAGGACGTGATGCGCGAGATCGACGGCCAGGTCGACAGCCTGCGTCGGCAGGCGCGCCAGGCCATCCGCTACCGGGCGCTCTCCGCGGAGATTCGCAAGGTGGAGGCGATCGGCTTCCTCATCGCCTGGCGCGCGGCCACGGCGCAGCTCGCTACGGCGGAGGAGGAGGCCCGTGCGGACGGGCAGGCGGTGCTCGCCTGCAACGACCGGCAGGCGCAGGCGGCCTACACGCACGGGCTCGCTGCCCACACGCTGGCGCAGGCGCGCACGGCGGAGGAGGAGGCCGGGCATGAGCTGCAGCGGCGCATGCAGGAACTGGCGGAACTGGAAGCGGGTGAGCGGCGCGACCGCGATCGCGCCGCGGACACCGCCCGCCGCATCGCCGAACTTGAACGCGATCTCGAACGGGAAAAGACACAGGCGCAGGACGCCGTCGTCATGACTGCACGCTTGGAGGATGAGGACGCCGCCCTGCACGCGCGCCTCGCCCATGCGCAGGATGAACTGGCGGAGGCAGTGGAAGTCGTCGCGCAGACGCAGTTGTCGCTGGAGGATTCTGAGGCGGAATTCGGCCGTGTGCAGGCCGCGGTTGCCGATGCTGGCGCGCGGCGCGCGGCATTGGCACGCCAGATCGGCCAGGAGGAACAGCGCCTCGAAAAGCTCGCGGCCGAGCGCCGGCGCGTGGCAGGCGATCTCGACGCGCTGGCGGCACAGGCGCAGGCAAGCGAGACGCTCGACCTGCTGCGCGAGGAGCTTGAAGGCTTCGAGGCGTCGCATGGCGAGGCGGAAGATCGGGCGCTTGCCGCGCGCACGGGCGTCGCTACGGCGCGTGAGGCGGAGGCGGCCCTGCGCAAGCCGCTCGACGAGGCCGTGAGGCGCGCCCAGCATCTCGGCGCTGAGGCGGCGGTGCTGGCGCGTCTGGTGGCGCCGGCCGCCGCCGGCGGCTTCGCGCCGGTGCTCGATTCCGTCCGCGTGGAGAAGGGCTTCGAGACGGCGCTTGGCGCCGCCCTCGGCGACGATCTGCTGGCCGCGACCGATGCCGCCGCAGCCGTGCACTGGGCCGATTCGGGGGAAGGGGAGGCCGACGCCGCGCTGCCGGCCGGCGCCGCGCCGCTCTCGGAGGTCGTCGAGGCGCCCGCCGTTCTGACCCGCAGGCTGCGCATGACCGGCGTCGTGTCGCGGGAGGCGGGGCCGCTGTTGCGCGCGCATCTCGTGCCTGGCCAGCGGCTGGTCTCGCAAGAAGGTGATGTCTGGCGTTGGGACGGTCTCACGCGCGCGGCGGATGCCCCTTCCGCCGCGGCGATTCGGCTCGCGGAGCGCAACCGCCTCGCCGATCTGCAGCGGGAGGCGGAGGAAGCCGACTCCGAAGCGGAGGCGCGGCGGCAGGCCCTCGACGCGGCACAGGCCCGCACGCGCGCGGCGGACGACGAGGAGGCGCGGGCGCTCGACGCCCAGCGCGCAGCCCGTCGCGCGGCCGAAAGCGCGCGCGTGAAGCTGCTCGACGCCGAACGCGCCGCTGCGGCGTCGACTGCCAGACACGCCGCGCTGGAAGAGGCGCATACGCGGCTGGCGGCGGGCGAAGCGCAAGCGCGGGAAGGGCTTGAAGCCGCGCGTGCCGAACTGGCCACGCTTCCGCCGGTCGACGACGAGGCGTTGGAGAAGGCGCGCCGCTATGCCGCACAGATACGTGCCGCGCACGGCGAATCAGAACGTGCCCTGCAGGGCCTCCAGCGCGACATCGGCGCGCAGACTCGCCGCCGGCAGGCCATCGCCGCCGAATCGAGGGCTTGGGAGGAACGCCGGTCACGAGCCGATTCGGTGCTGGCTGACGTCGCGGAGCGGCTGTCGTCCGCGCGCGAGACGCTGGTGGACCTGACGGAGACGGCCGAGGACAAGGCCGTGCGCCGCAACGGGCTCGCCGCCGCCGTGGCCGAAGCGCAGGCCGCGCTGGAGCAGGCCGCTAACGCCCGCCGCGCGGCGGAAACAGCGCTGGCGGCGGCGGACGAGTCGGCGCGCGCCGCGCTTGATGCGCTCGCCTCGGCGCGCGAGGCGCGGGCGCGCTCGCAGGCAATGGGCGAGGCAGCGCGCGGTCGGCTCGCCGACATCATCCGCCAGATTGCCGATTCGGTCGGCGTGGCGCCAGAGGCCCTGCACGCGCATGCGGAACACGACCCCGAGGCGCCCCTGCCCGAATCGCAGGAGGTCGACCAGCGCCTGATCGCGCTGCGCCTCGACCGGGAGCGGCTCGGCGCCGTCAACCTGCGGGCCGAGGCGGAGCTTGACGAGGCGCAGGGCAAGCGGGACGGTATCGGCGCCGAGCACGACGAACTGGTCGAGGCGATTCGGCGGCTCAGGCAGGCGATCGGCAACCTCAACCGCGAGGGGCGCGAGCGGCTGATGGCCGCTTTCGATGTCGTCAATGGCCATTTCCAGAGCCTGTTCACGTCGCTGTTCGGCGGCGGCACGGCCGATCTGACCCTGGTCGATTCCGACGATCCGCTGGAGGCGGGGCTGGAAATCTATGCCCGCCCGCCGGGCAAGAAGCCGCAGGTGCTGACGCTGCTGTCCGGCGGCGAGCAGGCGCTGACGGCTATCGCCCTGATTTTCGCCGTGTTTCTGACGAACCCCTCGCCCGTCTGCGTGCTCGATGAGGTGGACGCGCCTCTCGACGATTCCAATGTCGAGCGCTATTGCGAGTTGCTGCGCACCATGGCGGGCCAGACGCTGACGCGCTTCATCGTCATCACCCACAACCCCATCACCATGGCGGCGATGGACAGGCTGTTCGGCGTGACGATGGCGGAGAAGGGCGTCTCCCAGCTCGTGTCGGTCGATCTGGCGCTTGCAGGACAAATCCTCGACGTCGGCTGATGGACGCCCCGCTATTTCCTTCCGGGAAAAGGCGAATTCCGCAGCGCGAGTGAATCGTCCGCCTCAGGTGTTGCGCGGAAGACCATGCGGGCGGAAATCGTCAGCTTCGGTGTGCCGATTTAGCTAAAAAAGAATATTTCTTTTATATTACATAGACTTATTCATTGTCTGGCTCATGTTGACACCGGCTGTCACACTCACTATGTTGCGCCGCATTCCTTGTGGATGAACGGTTGCAGGCCTTACGGCAGCCGCGCGGCCACGGGAATCCGTCCGTATCGAATCCGGCGCATGCTTTTGAAAAGTTTCGATTTCGGTGATAATGCGCGGAAAACGCATTGTGCCAGGGGATCGTCGCATGTCTGGAAACGGTGAGGACGGCAGGCAACCCGAAGATCGTGATCTCGCCAAAAGGCTCGATGATCTCGGCCGCCGGTTGTCCGCGAAGGAAAAGGAGGCTCTGGCCGCCCGCAAGGCGCAGGAGCCGCGGCCGGGTGGTGACGCCACGGCCATGTCCAACGCCTTGCGGCTGTCGGGGGAGTTCATCGCCGGTGTGGTGGCTGGCGCGGGCATCGGTTGGGCTATTGACACCTATCTGGGGCTCTCGCCCTGGGGCTTGATCGTTTTTCTGCTGCTGGGCTTCTTGACAGGCGTCTGGAACGTGCTACGGGCGGCAGGGTATCTGAAAACACCGCGCGACCATGGGTCGGGCGGACGATGATGCGGTGAATTTCTGGCCGGCGCGGCGTGCCGGGCGGGTGGCGAGGCAGATGCGGCGGAAAACCGTCCGCACGCAGACAGCGGGGGCTGAACGGCCATGGCGAGTCCTACCGAACAATTTGAGATTCGGCATTTCACCGGACCGTTGTTCCATCTGGGCGACTCGCCCGTCACCTTCACCAACTCCGCGCTGTTCATGGTGCTGGCGGTTGGTGTGATCACGGCTTTCCTGGCGGCTGCGACCGCGCCGCGCGCGGTCGTGCCGGGGCGGTGGCAGAATCTGGGCGAACTGCTCTATGAGTTCGTCGCCAGTACCGTCCGACAATCGGCGGGCAAGGACGGCCTCGTGTTTCTGCCGCTCGTGTTCTCGCTCTTCACCTTCGTGCTCATCGCCAATCTGCTTGGCCTGCTGCCCTATGCATTCACGGTCACGAGCCACATCATCGTGACGGCGGCGCTGGCGCTGCTGGTGATCTTCACCGTGATCGGCTACGGCGTTGCCAAGCATGGCGCGAAGTTCCTCAACATCTTCGTGCCGTCGGGTGTGCCGGGCTGGCTCCTGCCGCTGATCGTGGCGATCGAGGTGGTGTCGTTCATCTCTCGTCCGGTCAGCCTCTCTGTCCGTCTTTTCGCCAACATGCTTGCCGGCCACATCGCCCTCAAGATTTTCGCGGGCTTCGTCGCCGCGCTGCTGGCAGGGGGCTTCGCCGCCTTCCTGTCGCCGCTGCCGCTGGCCTTCACTGTCGCGCTGACCGCCCTCGAAGTTCTGGTGGCGGTGCTTCAGGCCTACGTTTTCGCCGTGCTGACCAGTCTTTATCTGCACGACGCCCTGCATCCCGGCCACTGATCGAAGCTATAACCCGGCCGGTTGTTCCGCCATCACGTCAAGAGTTACTCGAAGGAGCTTTCCATGGAACTCGCTGCTGCTGCTAAGTACATTGGTGCTGGTCTCGCCTGCTTCGGTCTGGCTGGCGCTGCTCTCGCGCTGGGCAACCTGTTCGGCCAGTTTTTCGCCGGCGCCTTCCGCAACCCGAGCGCGGCTGACGCGCAGCGCGGCACGCTGGTTCTGGGCTTCGCCCTCACGGAAGCTCTCGGCATCTTCTCGCTGCTGATCGCGCTCCTGCTTCTCTTCGCCGTCTGATTGATTGATACGGTGACGGCGGCATTTGTCTTCGGGGGCTTCTCCCGAAGACGAGCGCCGCGATAGGCCGCTGTCTGCAAAAAAGCAGGCTTGCGGACCTGTCTGTCTGTTTTGGCACCAGTTTCGCCGGGCCGGATTTGCCTCTCCGGAGCAGACGTGTGTCAGGCGTGGTGCATGAGCCTCGTTGTGAGGGGGAGTTGACAGATGGCTGAAGCGATCAAAACCGGGGCTGAAGTCGCGCACGAGGTCGGCTTTCCTCCGTTTAACGCCGAAACCTTTGCGTCGCAGCTGTTCTGGCTCGCGGTGACGTTCGCATTCCTGTACTGGTTCGTGTCGAAGATTGCCCTGCCGCGCATCGCGGCGGTGATCGCGGATCGCAAGCAGCGAATAGATACGGATCTCGATGATGCCGCCCGGCTCAAGGCGCAGGCGGATGAGGCTTTCAAGGCCTACGAGGCGGAACTCGCCACGGCCAAGGCCAACGCCCGGTCCATAGCCGAGGATACCCGCGCGCGCCTTAGTGCTGAAAGCGATGCCCGGCGCAAGTCGCTGGAGCAGGATCTTTCGGCCCGGATCGCAGCCGCGGAAAAGACCATCGCCGATACCAAGACGCAGGCGCTGACGCATGTCGGTGAGATCGCGGGTGATGCGGCCTCCGCTATCGTGGAGCGCATCCTGGGCAGCGCGCCCACGGCGATCGCCGTGGATGCCGCGGTCAAGTCCGCCCTCGATGGCCGATAGGAGGCAACCATGTTCTGGGAAGCTGAATTCTGGGTTGCCGTTTCGTTTTTCTGCTTCGTCGGCATCGCTCTGAAGATGGGGGCGGGCAAGATGCTCGTCGGCCCGCTCGACGATCGCACGAAGCAGATCGCCAGCGATCTGGCCGAGGCACGCCGGCTGCGCGATGAGGCTGAAGCGCTGCTGAAGGCCTATGAGGCGAAGCGTGTCGCCGCCGAGGCCGAGGCCCAGGCGATCGTCGACAACGCGCGCACCGAAGCGGAACGCGCCGCCGAGGAAGCCCATGCCCGCCTGACGGATTTCATCGCGCGGCGGACCAAGGCGGCGGAGGCCAAGATCGCGCAGGCGGAGACGCAAGCCACGGCCGACGTCAAGACCGCTGCGGCTGAAGCGGCCGTGCGTGCGGCGGAGGAAATCCTGCGCGGCAGCCTGAAGGGCAAGACCGCAGAGCGGCTGTTCGAGGAAAGCCTCAACGAGGTCCGCACGCAGATCCACTGACGCAGTGCTGTCAGGCGTATCGGGAAAGAATATGTGATCCTGGGGGGCTCATGCCCTTCAGGATCGTCTTGTAAGAATCTGGTCGTCAACTCGTTGATCCGACAAGGGCGGGGCCCATGAAACCGGTCGAACGTTTCCGCAAGGTATCGCTCCGTGGCTCCCGTTTCCTGATGGTGGGCACAGTCGGTATCGTGCTTGCATCCTGTGCCGGCAATCCGCGCGGCGTCCTGGGGCCGGTGGCGGAAACGTCTCCCGGCGCGACCCAGGTGGACATGCTCGTGGCGACCACTCGCGGCAAGTCCGCGAACCGGGGCGAGCTTTTCTCCGGCGAGCGCAGCCCCACCCCTGCTTTTGCGGACATCACGGTATCCATTCCGCCGAAGGAGGCGCGCACCATCGGCGAGGTGCAGTGGCCGCGGCGTTTGCCGGGCAACCCGGCCACCGATTTCGTGACACTGCGTGCCGATATCGTCAATCAGGACGAGGCGTTGCGCCGGTTCCGCCGCACTGTGGCGAAGGTGCCGCACGGCAACGTGCTGGTGTTCGTGCACGGCTATAATAATCGTTTTGAAGACGCTGTCTTCCGCTTCGCGCAAATCGTGAACGATTCGGACGCGAAGGTCGCGCCGGTCCTGTTTACGTGGCCGTCTCGCGGCAGCCTGCTTGCGTACGGCTATGACCGTGAGAGCGCCAATTTCTCGCGCGACAATCTGGAAAATCTGCTCGCCGAGCTGTCCCGCGATAAGCGGGTGGGTGAAATATCAATCCTCGCCCACTCCATGGGCAACTGGGTGACGCTGGAAGCCTTGCGGCAGATGGCGATTCGCAACAACGGTCGACTTGCGCCCAAGATCGCCAACGTCATGCTGGCGGCGCCCGACGTCGATATCGACGTCTTCCGCACGCAGGTCGCCCAGATCAAGGGAAGCGGTGTCAAAGGCAAGCGCAGCGCGAATTTCGTGCTGTTTACCTCGCGGGATGACCGCGCACTCGCGCTTTCGCGCCGCGTCTGGGGCAGCACGGCACGGCTTGGCGCCATCGATCCCGCGGTCGAGCCGTTCAAAACCGAACTCCGGCGCGATAACGTGACCGTGGTCGACCTCACCGGTGTGCGCACAGCCGATCGTCTGAATCACGGCACTTTCGCGGAAAGCCCGGAGGTGGTGCAGTTGATCGGCGGCCGTCTGGCCGGTGGGCAGACCATGACCGACTCGCGCGTCGGCCTCGGCGACCACATCATCCAGATCACAGCTGGCGCGGCCTCTTCGGTGGGAACGGCGGCGGGCCTCGTGCTCGCTGCGCCTGTTGCGGTTATCGATCCCAATACGCGCAACAATCTTGGCAGCCAGTTCGAAGGCTTTGGCGATGAGCTGGCCAAAACGACAGGTTCCGTGCGCTGAAAGGCGATGCGCCGTCCGTTTGTCTATGCAACACCTTTCCCCGGAAGTGGCATCCGCTTCCGGGAGGCAGTGTAAAACGCTTCACCGCCGCCGGGCATCGACCGTGACACGCACGGGAACCGGTGCTCCGAGGCCGCCGCGAGGCGGAACAGGCGCGAGGCGCAGGCGGCGCCCGCGCGGAGGCGTATCTCGCTCTTCAAGCTGCATCACCGCGATGCCCATCTGGATGCTGCCGAACGTAAGGCAGAGCAAGAAAGTCAGCGCCCCTGCGGCAACCATCCCGACCGGAGACGCCGCGACGAGGGTACGCAGACCGGCGACGTCGAGCCCGAACAACATTCCGGCAAACAGCGCGGCAATGCTGAAACCGATGAGGGCGTGGCGGGCTAGAAACCAGGTGAGCCGCGTCATGAACATCTCCCGAGACAATAATCAACATCCTATGTTGGCACGGGTTCATCAAAACGACAATTACTGAATCGGGAGTGCGGCGCCTGAGCGAAGCCCGCTCGAATACCGTGGCTGAGGATATCAGACGGTGACGATGAGCTTGCCGAACACCTTGCGGCTTTCCAGCCGGTCGAGGCCGTCCTGGAAATGATCGAGACTGTAGACCGTATCGATGACCGGGCGGATGCCCGCAGCCATCTTGTCGAGCGCCTCACCGATATTGCGGATGGTGCAGCCGAAGGAACCAAAGATACGGTACTGTTGCTGAAAAAGCTGCATCAGGTTCATGGTGGTGGAGACGCCCGACGTCGAACCGCACGTCACCAGCCGGCCGCCGCGCTTGAGGCTGAGCAGCGAGCCGTTCCACGTATCGGCGCCGACATGCTCGAAGACGACATCGACACCCTTGCGTCCCGTGAGCTTGCGCACCACACCCTCGAACCTGTCCGTGCGGTAGTTGATAACGTGGTCCGCGCCGAGGGCCTTCACCTTGGCGCCCTTTTCGTCGTCGCCCACGGTGGTGATCACGGTGCAGCCGATCGCCTTGGCCATCAGGACCGCAGCCGTGCCGATACCGGAGCCGCCGGCGTGCACCAGCACTGTCTCGCCCGCTTCCAGCTTCGCGTTGTCGAACAACATGTGCTGAACCGTGCCGAAAGCGATCGGCGCGCAGGCGGCTTCCTCGAAGGAGACGCCATCCGGAACCTTGACCAGAAGCCGCTCCGGCATGTTGACCAGTTCGCAGGTGAAGCCATCGACATGGAAACCCATGATGCCGGCGACACTCTCGCACAGGTTGTCGTGTCCCTCGCGGCAGGCCCGGCACTCGCCGCAGGTTTTCGCGCCATAGAGCGCCACGCGGTCACCCGCCGCGACCCGGCTCACACCCTCGCCGACAGCGACGATTTCACCGGACGCCTCCGCGCCGACGGTCAGCGGCAGTTTGCGCTTCGCGAAGGCCATCCCGCGAAAGCCCCATACGTCGATATGGTTGAGGCCAACGGCGCGAATGCGCACCTGCACCTCACCGGGACCGGGCGCGGGCGGCGCATCGACATCCACGAGGCGCAGGTCACGGTCACCGAAGAGTTGCAGGGCGCGCATGGCGATATTCCTTGTTGTGAAGCGGTGAGGACGGCGATCAGCGGTGGATGCCGATCTGGGCCGTCAGTCCGCCATCGATTGGCAGCACCGCACCCGTCATATAGGCGGCGGGCGGCGAAAGCAAAAAGGCGGCGAGCCCCGCGACTTCCTCGACACGCGCGAACCGGCCGGCGGGAATCTGCTTTTCCATGTTGGCGCGATGGGCGGCGTAGGGGGCCAGCATGTCGGTGTCGATAAAGCCCGGCGCGATGTAGTTGACGGTGACGCCGCGCCGCGCGGTTTCCACGGTGAGTGTGCGCAGATAGCTCAACAGCGCGCCCTTCGAGGCCGCATAGGCGGCGTTGCCGGGGTTGCCATGTAGCGCCGCGACCGAGCCGATGGCGACAATGCGCCCCTCGCGGGCGCGGATCATCGGGCGCACGAGCGCCTTGGCCAGCCGGGCGAACGACCAGAAGTTCACCTGCATCACGGCTTCGGCATTGTCCTGGGCCATGACGGCCGCAAGCGCGTCGTAGGACTGGCCGGCGTTATGGACGAAACCGTAGTAGGTGTCGTCCTCGATACCCGCGCAGAAGGCATCGAGCGCTGCACCGTCGGCGAGGTCGAGCGCGAAGGCGCGTACAGCCCGCCCTTCCGCCTTCAGGCGTGCGGCCAGCGCCACGCCGGCGTCGCCGGAGGAGCGATAAGTGAAGTCCACGTCATAGCCGGCACTTGCGAGGGCGGCGACGATGGCCGCGCCGAGCCCCTTCGCGCCGCCAGTGACGAGAACGCGCTTGTTGGCGGTCGTGCTCACGCGCCCGGCTCCGCTGTGATCACCAGACAGGTGTTCTGGCCGCCGAAGCCGAAGGAGTTGGACAACACTCTCGAAACCGTGGCGTCGCGCGCCGTGTTGGGCACGACGTCGAGCCCGATGGCGGGATCCGGCAACTCGTAGTTGATGGTGGGCGGCAGCCGCCCGTTGAGGATCGTGAGCAGCGAGAACACCGCTTCGACCGCGCCGGCGGCAGTCAGCGTATGCCCGATCATGGATTTGTTGGACGAAATGGGCAGGGAGCCGGAAGCTGCGTTCATGCGCTCGCCGAAAACCGCGAGGCAGGCGAGCGACTCCATCTTGTCGTTCTCCGGCGTGCTGGTGCCATGGGCGTTGATATAGTCGATGTCGTCGGGCGTGAGGCCCGCATCCGAGACGGCTTCGCGGATCGCGGCGATGGCAGGGCCGCCGTCAGGGCTGGTGCGCGTGCGGTGGAAGCCGTCTCCGCGTTCACCGCAGCCGGCGACAATGCCGAGAATGGTCGCGCCGCGCGCCCGCGCGGCGTCGTAATCCTCCAGAACGAAGGCGCCCGCACCCTCACCCATGACGAAACCGTCGCGGTTCTTCGAGAAGGGGCGGGACGCGCCGGCCGGATCGTCGTTGTGAGTGGACAGCGCCGAGAGAAGCGAGAAACGGATCAGCGCCTCCGCATGCACCGAGCCGTCGGTGCCGATGGCGAGCGCCGCCTGCGTCTCGCCCCGGCGAATGGCCTCGACGCCGAGCTGGATCGCCGTCGCGCCGGACGAGCACGCGGTTGAGAGCGAGATGGGCGAGCCGCGCGTGCCGAAACGCTCCGCGATGTGCTCGGCGACCGTGCCGAACAGGAACAGGTCGTGCCAGGCGGAAAACGCGCCGCTGCCGGCTGCGCGCAGCAGATCGGCATAGGTGATGTCGTCCGTCCTGCCGCTGGCGCGCGCGAGCGCGATACGCTGCGGCCATTCCATCTCGACCGGCGGCACGGCGATGAACAGCGCGCCGGGAAAGTCGCCGGGCGTGCCGATGCCGGACTGCGCAATGGCTTCGCCGGCCGCGAGCACCGCGAGCTTCTCCGACAGGAAGGGGGCGCTTGACACCGCGCCCTCCACGTAGTCGACCGTGGCCGCGATCGTGGTGCGCAGGTTGTCGGTGCTGAAGCGGGTGATGCGATGCACGCCCGAGCGCCCTTGCGTCAAGGCCGACCAGTTGTCGGCCTTGCCCTGGCCGAGGGATGTGACCACGCCCGCACCGGTGACGGCGACGAGCGGGCGGCCGAGTGCATCGCGCGTGGAAGAGGAGGGGACGGATGTCATGATCAGCCTCCGTTCGGGGCGGCTTCGACGAGGGCGAGGCCCTCGCCGCGCTTGTGGCCGACGCTGGTAACGACGGCCTGATGCAGCCGCCCGGCCTCGACGGCCGCAGTGGCGAGCGCCAGCCCGAGCGGGAACTGCGCCTCAAGCGTATGCCCGAACATGTCGCCGGTGGCGTGGACGGGAATGCCTGGCACCAGCTTCGTCAGAGAGCCGCGCTCTTCCTCGGTGACGCCGGCGACGCCGGTCGCGCCCGAGAGTACGGCGCCGCCGATGCCGCGAAATGCTTTTCCACTCTGTTCCCACAGCTTTTCCACGGAGACGCCCACAGAGCCGGGATGGCGGCGGGTATGGTCCGAGGAGACGCCGCGCAGCACGGCGAGCGCCTTCGCGCCGCGCGCCTCCGCATGGGCGCGTGCCTCGAACACGAGGAAGGCCGCGCCGCTGCCGAGAATGAAGCCGCCGCCTTCGCCGGGGCGGTCCCAGACGGAGGCGAAATGCTCTTTCCACAGATAGCCGCCGAGTTCGTATATCAGCAGCGCGTCGGGCCGCTCGGCGTTGTAGGAGCCGCCGACGAGAAAGATATCGCCCTGGCCGGCGGCGATGCGCGCATGGGCGATCCGCACCGCGTCCACGCCGGCCTGCTCCTCGCCCATGAAGGTGCGCGACGCGCCCGTGACGCCCTGCACGATGGCGATGTTGCCGGCGAGCAGGTTCGACAGTTGCGCGAGAAACAACGTTGGCCGCAGATCGCTCATGAGGCGTTCGTTGAGAAAGGCCTCGGCATTTTCCGTCTTGCCGATGCCGGACAGGATCTGCCCGTCCACCGCGTAATCGCGCTCGCCGCCGCCCGCGGCGACAATCATCTGCACCGTGCGCCGCAGTTCGGAATCGCGGGCGAGGCCCGCGTCCTCCAGCGCGAGGCCGGCTGCGTAGACGCCGAGCTTTTGCCAGTTCTCCATCTGCCGCTGGTCGGCCTTCTTGGGGATCTGTTTGCTCCAGTCCAGCGGCACGGCGGGGTGAACGGGGTAAGGCGCGAAAGTATCGGTGTCGACCTGCGCGGTGCTGTCGCCGTCGAGTGCAGCGAGGTGCGCGGAGCGCCCCTCACCGAGGCTCGACACGAGGCCGATCCCGGTGATCCAGACGTCGCGGTCGTTCCCGCTGGCAGGGCCATTGGCCATTCGGGCATTCTCCAATCAGGCAATTTCCTGGACGAGCCCGATTTCCGCCGCCTGCGCCCGCATCTGGGCGGAGAGGCCGTCGGGAAAGGGCATCAGCTTGAACATCAGCTCCGCGTTGCAGATAGCCTTGCCGTCGCTCGCGATCGTGGCGCGCGTCACCGCATAGCCGGAGCCCTGATGCGCGCGCGTGGCGACGATCTCCAGCGGCGCGCCGGGGCCGACGAACGACCGGAACTTCGCCTTCTCGACCCCCGCCAGAAATGGCATGTGCGTGAAGCGGATCAGGCCGAGAATGAGATAGCCGGAGGCCTGCGCCATCGTTTCCGTCAGCAGCACGCCGGGCATCAGCGGATGGCCGGGGAAATGCCCCTCGAAAACGGGACTGGCATCAGGCACCGTCGACCGCGCTTCGATGCGCTCCTCCGCGTCGCTGAAGGAGGCGATGCGATCGATCATCTGAAAATATTCGAGGCGCATTTATGAGTATTTACCGTACGGCCTGTCACGGGATGAACCGGAATTCCGGTTGCCGGTCGCTGCCAGAGGTCGGATTTCAAGCGGAAGCAACTTCACCGTGTCGGAAATTGCTTCCGATTGCGTTAATGACAAGTGTCGGAGAGCACATCGTGCGGGTGCATTGCGGAAACGACGACCGGACTGTCCCCGCCGATATCGTTGCGCGCGGGGAACCTGTCGTGCTGCACCGGTCGGTATTTCCGTTCACGCTCACCCCTTTGCGGCGACGAGTTCGTCGATGCGCGCGGCAAGGTTCTTCAGCACGAAATACTGCTCCGCCGGCACCTTGCCCTCGTTGACTTCCTGGGTCCACGTCTCAAGCGGCAGCTTGATGCCGAATGCCTTGTCGATGGCAAAGGCGATATCGAGGAACGCCAGGGAATCGACGCCGAGGTCATCGATCGCATGGCTGTCGGGCGTGATCTGCTCACGCGGAATGTCCGACGTTTCGGCGATGATGTCGGCGACGGTCTCGAAGGTGGATGCCATCGCGATACTCCTGATTCTGTTGCCTGCGCTGCAGCGTCACGGCAAATCAAAGGCTTGCGCGGAAAAGCTCCACGCAGAGCCGATATTGGATGATTCCATATACATGAGCACCGGCGCTTATCCAAGCGCCGGTGCCGGTGGTTGTTGCAATTGCGTGACATGTTTTGCCCCGTGGGCACAAACACGTCCGGCTCAGGCGGCGAGCTGGCGCAACACGTAGTGCAGGATGCCGCCGTTGCGGAAGTACTCCAGCTCGTCGAGCGTGTCGATGCGCGCGATAAGCGGGACGTTCTTCACCGTGCCGTCCGCGAAGGTGATCTCCACAGTGAGCTTCTGGCGCGGTTGGAGCGTGTCGCCGAGGCCGTGGATCGTCACCTTCTCGTCACCCTTGAGGCCAAGCGTCTCCCACGAGGTGCCTTCCTCGAACACGAGCGGGATGATGCCCATGCCGACGAGGTTGGAGCGGTGGATGCGCTCGAAGCTCTGCGCGATGACGGCGCGGATGCCGAGGAGCTTACTGCCCTTCGCCGCCCAGTCGCGCGACGAACCCGTGCCGTACTCGCGGCCCGCGAAGACGACGACCGGCACGCCCTCGGCCTTGTAGCGCTCGGCCGCGTCATAGATCGCCAGCCGGTCGCCGGACGGGAAGTGGACGGTGTAGCCGCCTTCGACGACGTTGCCGCTCTCATCCCGGACCATCTGGTTCTTCAGGCGGATGTTGGCGAAGGTACCGCGCATCATGACTTCATGGTTGCCGCGGCGCGTGCCGTACTGGTTGAAGTCCTGCGGGCGCACCTGATGGTCGCGCAGGTAGCGGCCGGCAGGGCTCGCCTCCTTGATCGAACCGGCGGGCGAGATGTGGTCCGTCGTGATCGAATCGAGGAACAGGCCGAGAATGCGGGCGCCGACGATATCCTCGACCGGCTCCGGCGTCTTGGTGATGCCTTCGAAGTAGGGCGGGTTCTGCACGTAGGTGGACGACGAATCCCAGTGGTAGGTGAGACCGCCGGACACCGTGATGCCCTTCCAGTTCGCGTCGCCCGTGAACACGTCCGCGTAACGGCGGCGGAACAGTTCCTGCGTGATGTTCCTGTCGATGAACTCCTGGATCTCCTGCGAGGAGGGCCAGATGTCCTTCAGGTACACCGGCTGGCCGTCCGACCCCGTGCCCAGCGGCTCGGTCGTCAGGTCGATCTGCAGCGAGCCCGCGAGCGCATAGGCCACGACGAGCGGCGGGGAAGCGAGGTAGTTGGCGCGCACGTCCGGGCTTATACGGCCCTCGAAGTTGCGGTTGCCCGACAGCACGGCGGTCGCGATGATGCCGTTGTCGTTGATCGTCTTCGAGATTTCCTCGGCCAGCGGGCCGGAGTTGCCGATGCAGGTCGTGCAGCCGTAGCCGACGATGTTGAAGCCGAGCGCGTCGAGGTCCTTCTGCAGGCCGGACTTCTCCAGATACTCGCCCGCGACCTGCGAGCCGGGCGCGACGGAGGTCTTCACCCACGGCTTCGACTTCAGGCCCTTCGCCACCGCGTTGCGGGCGAGCAGGCCGGCGCCGATCATCACGCTGGGGTTCGACGTGTTGGTGCAGGAGGTGATGGCAGCGATCACCACGTCGCCGTGGCCGAGGTCGAAGTTCTTGCCCTCCACCTTGTAGCGGCTGGCGATATCGGCGGCCTTCTTGAACTCCGTGTCCATCGCGTCGATGAAGCCCTGCCGGGTGCCGGAGAGCAGGATCCGGTCCTGCGGGCGCTTGGGGCCGGCCATCGAGGGAACGACGTCGCCGAGGTCGAGGAAGAGCGTGTCGGTGAACTCGGGATCGGGCGTGTCGGCCGTGCGGAAGGTGCCTTGCGCCTTCGCGTAGGCCTCCACCAGCGCCACGCGGTCGTCGGCGCGGCCGGTCTTGTGCAGGTAGCGGATGGTCGCGTCGTCGATGGGGAAGAAGCCGCAGGTCGCGCCGTACTCCGGCGCCATGTTGCCGATGGTGGCGCGGTCCTCGATGGTCATGGCGTCGAGGCCCGGACCGTAGAATTCCACGAATTTGCCGACCACGCCCTTCTTGCGCAGCATCTGCGTCACGGTCAGCACGAGGTCGGTGGCGGTCACGCCTTCCTTCAGCCGGCCGGTGAGCTTGAAGCCGATCACTTCCGGAATGAGCATGGAGAGCGGCTGGCCGAGCATGGCCGCCTCGGCCTCGATGCCGCCGACGCCCCAGCCGAGCACGGAGAGGCCGTTGACCATGGTGGTGTGCGAGTCGGTGCCGACGAGCGAATCGGGATAGGCGACGGTCTCGCCGTTTTCGGTGCGCGTCCACACGGTCTGCGACAGGTATTCGAGGTTCACCTGGTGGCAGATGCCGGTGCCCGGCGGCACCACGCGGAAGTTATCGAACGCATCCTGGCCCCAGCGCAGGAAGCGGTAACGCTCGCCGTTGCGCTCGTATTCCTTTTCCACGTTGTCGTGGTAGGCGCGCGGCGTGCCGAACTCGTCGACGATCACCGAGTGGTCGATGACAAGGTCGACGGGCACCAGCGGGTTGATCTTCTTCGGGTCGCCGCCGAGCTTGTTCATCGCATCGCGCATGGCGGCGAGGTCGACGACGCCGGGCACGCCCGTGAAGTCCTGCATCAGCACACGGGCGGGACGGAAGGCGATTTCCTTCTCCACCTTGCCCTTGTTGTTGAGCCAGTCGGCGATGGCGAGGATGTCGTCGCGCTTCACCGTGCGCTCGTCCTCGAAGCGCAGCAGGTTTTCGAGCAGGACGCGCGTCGAGAACGGCAGGCGGGACGCGCCCTCCAGGCCATTCTTTTCCGCTTCCGGAATCGAGAAGTATGTGTAGGACTTGTCGCCGACCTGAAGGGTGCGGCGGGAATTGAAGGTATCGTTGGAGGTCGTCATTGCGTGATCCTTGCGGGGACGTGAGACACGAATGCCAAGCCTGGAAGCGCCGAACGCGCGCGCCGCCCCGGGAGTGCCCAGGTCCCCGCGCGTCACGCGCGCGGCGCAGCCTGCGAGTTATATAGTCACTTTCGCGTCGGTGCGCTAGACCGTTGATAGTTGTTCTAAAGAGCTAGTCGCCTGAAAGCAATTGTTTAGAGAGGATTTAAACCGGCCTTGCGAATCGTCGTCGACAATCTCGCCTGCCGCCGCTCCGGGCGGCTGCTGTTTTCCGGTCTCTGCTTCACGCTCGCCGCGGGGCAGGCGCTCGTCATCACCGGCCGCAACGGTGCCGGCAAGTCGAGTCTGCTCGCCCTGCTGGGCGGCGCGCTCAAGCCCGCGGGGGGGACTTTGCAACTGATGGAAGCGGGCGAACGCACCCTGCCGGAAGTCATCAACGCGGTCGGCCACCGCGAGGGGCTCAAGGCGATGTTGACCGCCGAGGAAAATCTCGCCTTCGCCCGAGACGTGCTCGGCCATCCGGCGCTCACGCCCGTCGAGGCGCTGGAGAAGCTCGATGTCGCCCATCTGGCGCGGCTGCCGGTCGCCTACCTGTCCGCCGGCCAGCGGCGGCGGGTGGCGCTGGCGCGACTTTTTGTCACATCCCGTCCCGTCTGGCTGCTCGATGAGCCGACCTCGGCGCTCGACACGCCGTCGCAGGCGCTGGTCAATGGACTGATGCGCGAGCATCTGGCGAACGGGGGCCTGATCGTCGCCGCGACGCACCTGCCGCTGGCGCTCGACGGCGCGCTGACGCTACGCATCGAGCCGCCGCAGGAGGCCGAGGACGCCGAGGTGATGTGGTGATTCGCACGCTCGTCGCCATTGTCGGGCGCGACCTGCACATCGCCGCGCGTATCGGCGGGGCGGGCGGGCTGTCGCTGGTGTTCTTCCTGATGCTGGTGACGCTCATTCCCTTCGCCATCGGTCCTGACCTCAACCTGCTGTCGCGCATCGGCCCGGCCATCCTGTGGCTTGCTGC
Organism: Pseudochelatococcus lubricantis; assembly: GCF_042432495.1. NCBI lineage: Bacteria > Pseudomonadati > Pseudomonadota > Alphaproteobacteria > Hyphomicrobiales > Chelatococcaceae > Pseudochelatococcus > Pseudochelatococcus lubricantis. The sequence goes on from NZ_JBHLXC010000001.1 coordinate 584,911, forward strand.
GGTGCTCTCCACGCTGATCGGCCTCGACCGGCTGTTCCAGGCCGATGAGGAGGACGGGTCGCTCGCTATCATGCTGGCGAGCGAGACGCCGCTCGAACTCGTGGTGATCGCCAAGGGCGCCGCGCACTGGCTCACGACGGGGTTGCCGCTGGCGCTCTGCGCGCCGCTGTTCGGGCTGCTGCTGGCGCTGACGCCGCAGGCCATGCTGGCGGTTTCCGCCACCCTGCTCGTCGGGACGCCGGCACTCACCTTCATTGGCATGGTCGGCGCGGCGCTGACCGCGCGCTTGCGGCGTGGCGGACTGATTCTCTCCATCCTCGTGATGCCGTTGATGGTGCCTACCCTCATCTTCGGCGTCTCCGCGGCGGGCGCCGCCACCGGCGGCACGGTGCCGTTCCTGACGCCCTTCCTCATCCTGTGCGCGATCAGCCTCGCGGCGCTCGTCGTCGGTGCCGTGGCGGCGGCGATGGCGCTGCGGGCGGAGGGGTAGACGCCGGCCGTGCCCCTGTTCACGGCCACGAACGGCTTCCGGGCGGCCACGTTGCGGCGCGTCATGCCTTCCTTGGGAAACCCGCGTATGATCGTCGGGCAAATTATCGCATTGCCGGGCGCTTCGGCTGTCTTTACATGGGCTGTAAACTGGGGCCTCCTCCAGAAACGCCGTGCCGCACAGCGTTGGGGAGGGCGATCGTCGAACCCTGATATCCGGAACCGGGGATGGCTGAAAACAACTCGATATTGACGGCGCTCGCCAATCCGACCCGCTTTCTGGCGCTCTCCGCGCGCGTGCTGCCGTGGATGGCCGGCCTGTCGGCGGTGCTCCTGGCGGTCGGGCTCTGGCTCGTGTTCTTTCAGGTGCCGGACGACTACCAGCAGGGCGCCACGGTGCGCATCATGTATATCCACGTTCCCGCCGCCTGGCTGTCGCTGTTTCTCTACGCCATGATGACGGGCTCGGCCATCGGCACGCTGGTATGGCGCCACCCGCTGGCGGACGTGGCGCAGAAGGCGGCCGCTCCCATCGGCGCGGCCTTCACGCTGCTGTGCCTCGTCACCGGCTCCATCTGGGGCAAGCCGATGTGGGGCACGTGGTGGGTGTGGGATGCGCGGCTGACGTCGGAACTCGTGCTGCTGCTGATCTATCTCGGCATCATCGGTCTGTGGCGGGCGATCGAGGAGCCGTCGGCGGCCGCGCGCGCCGTCGCCATCATGACGCTGGTCGGCTTCGTCAACATCCCGATCGTGAAGTTCTCCGTGGACTGGTGGAACACCCTGCACCAGCCTGCCTCCGTGTTCCGGCTGGGCGGGTCGACCATCGACGCCTCCATGCTGTGGCCGCTGCTGGTGATGGCGGCGGGCTTCACCCTGCTCGCGGTCTCGCTGCACCTGTCGGGCATGCGCACGGAGATCCTGCGCCGGCGCGTGCGCGCGCTGAGCCTGCTGGAGGCCCAGCAGCGGGAGCGCGCGCCCGTCGCGGCGGTCGTTGCGCCGGGGGTGGCCCGATGAGCGGCGGGCATATGGGTTATATCGTCGCGGCCTATGCGTTCGCCGCGATCACCGTGGGCGGGCTGATCCTGCGCGCGGTTCTCGATCACCGGGCGCAACAGCGCGCCCTTGCGGATTTCGAGGCGCGCGGTGTGCAGCGCCGGTCGCGGCGGAAGGCGGCGCAACCATGACCACGACGGCCGAACCGGACCTGCGGAAAGAACCTGCTTCGCCGACTGAACAGGAGGCGCCGGAGAAGCCGCGCCGGCGCCTTCTGGTGCTGCTGCCGCTCGTCGTTTTCGGCGCGCTCGCGACGCTGTTCCTGTCGCGGCTCATCGAAGGCGATCCGTCGCGTGTGCCGTCCGCCCTCATCGGGCGCACGGTGCCGGCGTTCGCGCTGCCGCCGCTGCCGGGACTCGTGCGCGACGGCGCGCCGGTGCCGGGGCTCGCGACGGCCGATCTGAAGGCCGGCAAGGTCACGCTCGTCAATGTCTGGGCGTCGTGGTGCGTGCCCTGCCGGCAGGAGCATCCGCTGCTCGTTCGGCTCGCGGCCGATCCGCGCGTGACCGTCGTCGGCATCAACTACAAGGACGCGCCGGAGAACGCGCGCCGCTTCCTCGGGGCGCTGGGCAACCCCTTCGCGGCCGTGGGCGCGGACGAGAACGGCCGCGTCGGCATCGACTGGGGCGTCTACGGCGTTCCGGAGACCTTCGTGGTGGCGGGCGACGGCACCATCCGCCACAAGCACATCGGCCCGCTGACGCCGGAAGCCCTCGCGACGACGCTGGAAAAGGCCATCGCCGAGGCGGCTTCCGCCCGGTAGCGGGACCGTTCAGCCCTCCTTCGGCTCCTCCTGCGGCGAGTGCTGCAGGATAAGCCGCGTCTGGGCGATCGCGAAGGCGAGCGTGATCGGCGTCATGCCGAACACCTTGAAACTCACCCAGAAATCCGTGCTTTGCGTGCGCCAGACGATCTCGTTGATCGCGGCGAGCACGAAGAAGAACGCGCCCCAGCGGAAGGTGAGCTTGCGCCAGCCCTCGTCGTCAAGCTGGAATACGCCGCCGAAGATGACGGGCAGCAGCGGCTTGTCGAACAGGAACAGGCCGCCGAGCAGGATGGAGCCGAACAGGCAGTTGACGATGGTGGGCTTGAGCTTGATGAATAGGTCGTCGTTGAGCCACAGCGTCATGGCGCCGAAACTCACCACCACGATGCCCGACACCAGCGGCATGATCGGCACGCGCCGTTCCAGCACGTAGTTGACGACGAGCGCAGCGACCGTCGCCAGCATGAAAACCGCCGTGGCAGCGAAGATGCCCGCGTGCTCGGCGCCCATGCCGGCGGGCAGCAGGGGGCCAACGAAGGGCGTGAAATAGCCGGGGCGCGCGTTCGCGGCGAAGAACAGCAGCAGCGGCCCCATCTCCAGCAGCAGCTTGGTGAGGGGCGGCAGGCCCTCTTTTCCGGTTTCGGCAGGTTGCGTCATGGTCTTTCGTGCTCGTCGAGCCCGGCGACGGCGCGGGCGAAATCCGTTGCGGCGAAGGGTTCGAGGTCGTCGACGCCTTCGCCTACGCCGATGAAATGCACCGGCAGCCCGAACTTGTCGGCGATGGCGACGAGGATGCCGCCGCGCGCCGTGCCGTCGAGCTTGGTCATGACGAGGCCGGTGACGCCCGCCATCTGGCCGAAGATATCTACCTGGCTGATGGCATTCTGCCCCGTCGTGGCGTCGAGCACCAGCAGAACCGCGTGGGGGGCGCTCTCGTCGCGCTTCCTGACGACGCGGATGATCTTTTCGAGTTCCGCCATCAGCCCCGCCTTGTTCTGCAGGCGGCCGGCGGTATCGATGAGAAGCACGTCGGTGGCGCTCTCCTGCGCTTCCTTCAGCGCGTCGAAGGCGAGGCCCGCCGCGTCGGCGCCCTGCTCGCGGCGGATAACGCGCGCGCCCGTGCGCTCGCCCCACACCGAGAGCTGTTCGATGGCGGCGGCGCGGAACGTGTCGCCGGCGGCGAGCATCACGGAGCGCCCCTCCGCCCGGAATTTTTGCGCGAGCTTGCCGATGGTGGTCGTCTTGCCCGACCCGTTGACGCCGACCATCAGGATCACGAACGGCTTTTTCGCGGTGTCGATCGCGAGGGGCCGGGCGACAGATTCGAGCACGGCCGCGATCTCGCGCGCGAGGATCGCCTTCACTTCCTCGGGCTCGATGGATTTGTCGTAGCGCCCCTTGCCCACCGCCTCGGTGACGCGCGTCGCCATGGCGACGCCGAGATCCGCCTGGATGAGGATGTCCTCCAGCTCCTCCAGCGTCGTGTCGTCGAGCTTGCGGCGCGTGAAGATGCCCGCGATGCCCGAGCCGATGGACGAGGACGTGCGTGACAGGCCGGCCTTGAGGCGCTGCCACCAGCCGCCTTTCGCCGGCGGCTCTTCCACCTCCGGCTCTTCCACCCCGGGCTCTGGCTTTTCCACCTCGGGCTCTGGCTCCTCCGGCTCCACCTCGGGTTCGGGCGCGCTGACGGGCGACGGTGCGGCGGGCTCCGTCGCGACAATCTCGGGCACGGCTGATTCGGGCAGCGGCGCTTCCTCCGCTGCCTGCGGTTCCGGGGCTTCCTGCGGCGGGACGGGGGCTTGCTCGTTCTCCGCGGGCTGCGGCGCGGGCGCGGCTTCCGGCTTCCTGCCGAAGAGGCGGGAGAACAGGCCGCGTTTCTTGCCGTCCTGCCTGTCGTCGTCGGTCATGTGCTTTTCCGTCGTTGCAGGTTCCAGATTGTTTGCGCACAGGCTTGCCATCGCGCGACATCCTCGATAGCCCGAACGGCATGAACGGGGAAGTCACAGAAGCCGAGATAATGCGCCGCGTGCTGTATCGCGATGCGCTCATGCTCGTCATCGACAAGCCGGCGGGCCTGCCGGTGCATCCGGGGCCGCGCAACAGCCTGTCGCGCAGCGGGCGCGCAGGCACGCAGACGCTGACGCAGTTTCTGCTCGCGTTGCGCTTCGGCCTGCCCCGCGTGCCGGAACTTGCCCACAGGCTCGATCGCGACACCTCCGGCTGCCTCGTCCTCGGCCGCCATCGCAAGGCGCTGGAGCGGCTGGGAAAATTGTTCAAGGGCAACCAGGCGCACAAGACCTACTGGGCCATCGTGGAAGGCGGGCCGGAGGCGGAGACGGGCGAGATCGAACTGCCGCTCGCCCCGCGCGATCCGGACAGGGGCTGGTGGATGAAGGTCGATCCGGCCGGCCAGCCGGCGCTCACCCGCTGGCGGGTGCTGGGGCGGGCCGGCGGCCGGACGTGGCTGGCGCTGGAGCCGGTGACGGGTCGCACGCACCAGCTGCGTGTGCACTGCTCCGCGAGCGGTTTTCCCATCCTCGGCGACGCCGTCTACGGCCACGCGCCGCGCTTCGGCGGTCCGGGCCTGCATCTGCATGCGCGCGCCATCACGCTGCCGCTCTATCCCAAGCGGGAGCCCGTTCATGTGGAGGCGCCCCTGCCGGCCCATATGGCGGAAACCTTCGCCGCTCTCGGCTTCGACGCGCCCGCGCCGTCAGGCAGCGACAAGCTGCCGCCCGTCGTGGGCGCGGATGATGACGGGCAGGAGCTGGCCGGGAACCGTTGAGCCGGGCAGCTTCACCGGCGTGAACGCCTCCGTGCGGCCGACGCTTCCGCGCTCCGTCAGCACGATGCGCTGCTGTCCGACCTCGCCGGCGAGGTGCATTTCCAGCAGGCGCGCGCCGAGCCCGCGCAGCCGCGCCGCGCGCTCCTTCACGATTTCGCGCGCCACCTGCGGCATGCGCGCCGCCGGCGTGCCGGGTCGGGGCGAGAACGGGAAGACGTGCAGGTGCGTCAGCCCGTAGGCGACGACGGCCTCGTATGAACGGGCGAACATCTCTTCCGTCTCGGTCGGGAAGCCGGCGATGATATCCGCGCCGAACACCATATCGGGGCGCAGGCGGCGCAACGTTTCCACGAATTTCAGCATGTCCGCGTGCGCGTGGCGGCGCTTCATGCGCTTGAGGACGAGATCGTCGCCCGACTGCAGGGAAAGATGCAGGTGCGGCATCATGCGCGCGTCGGTGGCGATCGCCTCCAGGAGATGGTCGTCCGCCTCCACCGAGTCGATGGAGGACAGTCGCAGCCGCGCGAGCCCGGGCACATGGCGCAGGATGTTCTTCACCAGCAGGCCGAGGGTCGGCTTGCCGGGCAGGTCCGCGCCATAGCTCGTGATGTCGACGCCGGTGATGACGGCCTCGCGGTAGCCGTTGTCCACCAGCCGTTTGAGGCTGTCGACCACTTCGCCCATCGGCACCGAGCGCGACGGCCCGCGCCCGTAGGGAATGACACAGAACGTGCAGCGGTGGTCGCAGCCGTTCTGCACCTGCACGAAGGCGCGCGTGTGGCCCTCGAAGGCGTCCGCCATCTGTGGCGCGGTCTCGCGCACGGCCATGATGTCGCTGACGGAAACACGTTCGGTCGCAGGCGTCGTCCATGTCTCGGGGCGCATCTTCTCCGCGTTGCCGACGACGCGCGCCACCTCCGGCATCGCGGCGAAGCGGCCGGGCTCGATCTGCGCCGCGCAGCCGGTGACGACAATCTCGGCGCCGGGACGTTCGCGCTTCAGGCGGCGGATGCTCTGGCGGGCGTGGCGAGTCGCTTCCGCCGTCACGGCGCAGGTGTTGACGATGACGATATCGCCGCCGGCGGCCTCCGCGTGGCGCCGCAACGCCTCGGATTCGGCGATGTTCAGCCGGCAGCCGAAAGTGACGATCTCGACGGCCATCAGGCGGCGGCGTCCTGGAACAGGGCCGGGGGCAGGCTATCCGCCCATTCGAGTTCGGTGGGGCCGGTCATCAGCACGTGGCCGTCGTCCCGCCATTCAATGGTGAGGGCGCCGCCGGGAAGCTGCACTTCCAGCCGCCGCCCGGCCAGCCCGCGCGCCATGGCGGCCACCGCCGCCGCGCAGGCGCCCGAACCGCAGGCGCGGGTCTCGCCCGCGCCCCGCTCCCACACGCGCAGCAGCAGATGCTCGCTGTCGAGCACCTGCGCCAGCGAGATGTTGGCGCGTTCGGGAAACAGCGGATCGTGCTCCAGCGACGGGCCGATCGCGGCCAGGTCGTAGGCTGCGGCGTCGCTGACGAAGAAGATGGCATGCGGATTGCCCATGCTCACGCCGAAGGGCTTCTCCAGCGCCGGCAGCCCCTCCGCCTCGCGGTGCAGGGGCAGCGCCGCCGTTTCCGTGACCGGATGGGCGAGGGGAATATCCTCCCAGGCGAAGCGCGGCGCGCCCATGTCGACGGTGAAGACGGTGTCGTCCTGCCGTGTGCAGGCGAGGACGCCGGCGGCGGTTTCGACGACAGCCTGCCTGCGATCGGTGCCACGCAGGATGGCCCACGCCACGCAGCGCGTGCCGTTGCCGCAGGCGCCGGCTTCCGAGCCGTCCGCATTGTAGATGCGCACGAAGGCGTCCGTGCCTTCGGAAACGGGATCGTGCAGCACCATGAGCTGCTCGAAGCGCGCCCGTTCAAACCGTCCGATGGCGCGCGCCTCCCGTTCCGTGACGATGTGCGAGCGGCCGCGCAGGTCCAGCACGATGATCTCGTTGCCGAGACCGTTCATCTTGAGAAAAGGCAGATTGGCGAGCGTATTCAAGTTTTGTGTCCGTCATGAATGGTAGCGCGGCAAGGCCACGACAGGCAGATATGGTGCAGGGGGCGAAAATAACCACTCCCGGCAGGTTCCACACTTGCCGGACGCTTCCGGGCCGATGGCCGCGCCGGCAGTATAGGGCCGAAGGGCGTCAGAAAGAAAACGCAATCGAACGGCCTGCCCTTTACCCGTAACATTCATATGATAAGCGAAGACTGCTAAGCGAAAGTTCATGGCGCGGCCCGGACAGCGGCCCGGCCGTTCTGGCGCGGTCCGGTCCTTGCGGCGCTGATCTCTGGAGCGATGTGATGATGGCGCGTGAGCGATTCGCGTTTCTGGCTTCCCTCGTGGTGGTGGCGGGCGGCGTGGCGGTGGCGCATGCGACGCCCGCCGAAACCGTCGAAACCGCCGGGCCGCCCCCGGCCGCCGTGGTTCGCGATACGCCTGCAGCACCGCCCATTCCCTATCCCGGCATCCCGGGCAGCATCCCCGGCAGCCTGGCGCCTTCGCCATACCAGGCGGGCGATACGCCGCGGGCGCCCGACGCCTCCCAGTCGACGCTCGCGCCCGCACCCGCCGACGCGGGCGGCGTGGACGAGGTCGACATCGCACCCCGCAAGACGCTGGTGCTGTCGTCGCAGGCTGAATGGGCGAAGGGATTCGAGAGCCTTTCGGCCGCCTTCAGGCTGCTCGACGAAATCGCCATCGCTGCCGGCTTCGACGTGAAGGGCAGACCGTTCGCCATCTTCACGCGGACGGACGACAACGGCTTCAGCTTCGATGCCATGCTGCCCGTGGAGCCCGACGGCGGCGATGCCGCGGCGCAGGAGGCGCTGCGGCAGGCGGCGGCGGAGCATGTCGACGGCAAGGGCGCGAAGGATGCCACCGCCGATGCGGTCAGGCTCGGCCTCAGTCCGTCCGGCAAGGCCTACCGGTTCGTGCACGCCTCGCCCTACGACGATATCGAGACCACCTACGAGGCTGTTACTGCCTGGCTCGACAGCCGCAACATCGTGGTGCGCGACGCCTTCATCGAGGAATACGTCACCGATCTGACGGACCCCACCGACGAGGCGCTGGAGGTCTATATATACGTGCAGCCTGTTGACGCGCCAGGCGGGAAAGCCCCCGCGCCGCAGCCCCAGGAAGGGGCGGGGACGCCAAAGGAACCCGAAACGCCGGCGACGCCCGCGCAGGAGCCGCCGGCGGCGCAAGAACCTGTACAAAAACCTGCGCAAGAGCCTGCTCGGCAAGAACCTGCTCGGAATGAGCCGCCGGCTGTCGTACCCGCGCCTGCTGCGCCCGCGCCGGGAAGCGGGGGCTGACGCTTCCGCTGCGTCCGCGTGCGTGTTGCTGTGCGAGAGGGCTTGACTCGTTCGTGTTTCCGATTGCATAAGGTCCGGATATATCCGCCCGAACCATTGTTCGTGAGCCGCCGACCGTGTCCGGCATGTCATGCCCGGCCGGAGGTCAACGTCCGACAGCGCGTTGCGCCCTCGGGCGCGTTCGGCTTTGCGCCCATGGGATTTTCCGGCGGATCGTTGACGGAGAGAGTGGCATGGTTGGCGAAGCGGCCCGCACGGCGGGCGTTCTGCCGGGTCTGGACATTGCGCATGCGCGCCCGCACATCCCCCTGCGGGGACGGATGGCGCGCGCCCGCGTGACGGCGGCCGCCAACGGATAACCGGAGACAGCCATGTTCGAGAGCCTTTCCGAGAAACTTTCCGGCATTTTCGATACGCTGACGCGCCGTGGCGCGCTGACCGAGGCGGACGTCAACGTGGCGCTGCGCGAGGTCCGCCGTGCGCTGCTGGAGGCCGACGTGGCGCTGGAGGTGGTGCGCAGCTTCACGGACAAGGTGAAGGCCGCCGCCGTCGGTGCCAACGTCGTCAAGTCCGTGACGCCGGGTCAGATGGTCGTCAAGATCGTGCACGACCAGCTCGTCGAGATGCTCGGCACGGAAGCGGTCCCGATCAGCCTCGACTCGCTGCCGCCCGTCGCCATCCTCATGGTCGGCCTGCAGGGCTCGGGCAAGACCACGACGACGGCCAAGATCGCACGCCGCCTCACCGACAAGGAAAAGCGCAAGGTCCTGCTGGCGTCGCTCGACACGCGCCGGCCGGCGGCCATGGAGCAGCTTGCGGTGCTGGCGAAGCAGGTCGGTGTCGATGCGCTGCCGATCGTCGCCGGCCAGTCGGCCGTGCAGATCGCGCGCCGGGCCATGGAGGCCGCGCGCCTCGGCGGCTACGACGTCGTCATGCTCGATACCGCCGGCCGCGTCACCATCGACGAGGCGCTGATGGCGGAGGTGGCGCAGGTGAAGGCTGCGACCGACCCGCACGAGGTGCTGCTCGTCGCCGACAGCCTCACCGGCCAGGACGCGGTCAACACCGCCCGCGCCTTCGATTCGCGCCTCGGCGTCACCGGCATCGTGCTCACCCGCATGGACGGTGACGGGCGCGGCGGCGCGGCGCTCTCCATGCGCGCCGTCACCGGCAAGCCGATCAAGCTCGTCGGCACCGGCGAGAAGATCGATGCGCTGGAGGATTTTCACCCCAGGCGTGTCGCGAACCGTATCCTGGGCATGGGCGACATCGTATCGCTCGTCGAGAAGGCGTCGGAAACTCTCGACGCCGAAAAGGCCCTGCGCATGGCCGAGAAGATGCGCAAGGGCTCCTTCGATCTCAATGACTTGCGCGACCAGATCAGCCAGATGGAGCGCATCGGCGGCATGAAGGGCGTGCTCGGCATGATGCCGGGCGTCGCCAAGATGAAGAACCAGCTCGATAACGCGAACCTCGACGACCGCGTGCTGAAGCGCCAGAAGGCCATCATCGATTCGATGACGCCGCAGGAACGGCGCGCGCCGGATGTCCTGAAGGCGAGCCGCAAGAAGCGCATCGCGGCCGGCTCCGGCACCCGGGTCGAGGACGTCAACAGGCTGCTCAAGATGCATCGCCAGATGGCCGATGTGATGAAGGCCATGGGCAAGGGCGGGCGCGGCGGCATCGCCGGGGCGCTCGGCAACCTCTTCGGCGTCGGTGGCGGCATGCCGAATATCGATCCCTCGAAGCTGACGCCGGAGGCGATCGAGGAAATGAAGAGGCAATTGCCGGCGGGGCTCGCTCCCGGCGGCTTGCCGGGCGGCGGCCTTCCTCCGGGCCTGCCCAATCCTGGTTTGCCGAAGCTGCCGTCCGGCGGCGGCGTTCCGAAACTTCCCGGCCTGGGCGGCGGCTCCGGCGGGGGGCTTGGCGGCGGCCTGCCGGGGCTCGGCAAACCCGGCGGATCGTTCAATCCGTTCGGCAGGAAAAAGTAAGTAAACCGGTACATTCTGATTTGTTGAAAAGGAAAGTGAAAAAATGGCTCTGAAGATTCGTCTCGCCCGCGGCGGCGCCAAGAAGCGCCCCTATTACCGTATCGTTGTCGCCGATGCGCGCTCGCCGCGCGATGGTCGCTTCATCGACCGCATCGGCTCCTACGATCCGCTGAAGGCGAAGGACGATCCGGCGCGCATCACGCTCGACGCCGAGAAGGCGAAGGAATGGATCGCCAAGGGTGCGCAGCCGACCGACCGCGTGCTGCGCTTCCTTGACGCCGCCGGCGTCGCCCCGCGCGCTGCCCGCAACAACCCCGCCAAGGGCCAGCCGGGCAAGAAGGCGCAGGAGCGCGCGGCCGAACGCGCTGCAGCCGCCGCCGCTGCTGCGGCCGCCGCTGCCGAAGCCGCCCCCGCCGATGCGTGATCCGGGCGGACGCGGACATGAGCGCGGATTGCGGACATGGCTGAGGCGAAACGCGAGCGCGTCCTCGTCGGCGAATTCGGCCGCGCCCACGGCGTTCGCGGCGAGGTGCGGCTGAAGTCCTTCACCGGCGATCCTGCGGCCATCGCGTCCTACAATCCGCTGCAGCGCGAGGATGGCAGCGCCGTCGTCCTCGCCGGGCTGCGCGCGGTGGCCGGGACGGCGGACATGTTCGTCACCCGCGTCGAGGGCGTCGCCACCCGCGAGGCGGCCGAGGCACTGACGCGCGAGCGCCTTTATGTGCCGCGCGAGCGGCTGCAGGCGGAGCTTGAGGACGACGAGTTCCTGCAGGTCGACATTATCGGCGCGCGGGTCGAGGATGCTTCGGGCACGGTCATCGGCCGGCTGATGGCGTTTCACGATTTCGGCGGCGGCGATGTCATCGAGATCGCGCCCCATTCTTCGCTCGGCCGCCGCGCGCCGGCGCTGCTGCCGTTCACGAAGGCCTTCGTGCCAGTGGTGGACGTCGCTGCCAAGCGGATCGTGGTGGCGGCAGAAGGCCTGTTCAGCGACGATGACGATGACGCACCTCGCGGATGAGGAACATGGCGGGCATGCCCAGGGTTGGCATGCGTCCGTGCTGACGCTGTTTCCGGAGATGTTTCCGGGGCCTCTCGGCTTCAGCCTGGCCGGCGAGGCGCTCAAGCGCGGCGACTGGTCGCTCGACGCCCACGACATCCGCGACCACGGCCTCGGCCGTCACCGCAGCGTCGACGACACGCCGGCGGGCGGCGGGCCGGGCATGGTGCTGCGCGCCGACGTGCTGGCGTCGGCGATCGATACCGTCTGCGCGGCCGACGCGCGGCCGCGCTTCCTGATGAGCCCGCGCGGGCGCCCGCTCGAACAGGCGCGTGTGCGCGCGCTTGCCGAAGGGCCGGGGGCGGTGATCGTCTGCGGGCGCTTCGAAGGGGTGGACGAGCGGGTGATCGCCGGGCGCGGCCTTGAGGAAGTGTCGATCGGCGATTACGTGCTCTCCGGCGGGGAACTCGCCGCCATGGTGATGATCGACGCCTGCGTGCGCCTGCTGCCGGGCGTCATGGGCCACGATTCCTCCGGCGCCGAGGAAAGCTTCGAGGCGGGGCTGCTCGAATACCCGCACTACACGCGCCCGCGCGCGTGGGAGGGGCGGGAGATTCCCGAGATCCTGCTGTCCGGCAACCACGGCGCCGTCGCCCGCTGGCGGCGCGAGGAGGCGGAACGGCTGACGCGCGCGCGACGGCCGGATCTGTGGGAGAAGAAATCCACCTAAAGCGTTTTCAAGCAAAGTGGATACCGGTTTGCGTGAAGAAAGCGCGTAATATCAAAAACTTATAGCATTTCGGCGTTTCAATGAAATGTCGAAATGCTATAGAGGCACGTGGACGCGCCGCGACGGCTCGACATCCGGGTGCGGCTCGTGTATACGCCACCATCCCCCGCGCCAGTTTGGCTGCAGGCGGGAATCAACTGAAAACAGCGCGCCGAAACGCTGGCACCGTATTGGTGCTTCGGCAGGAGTATTTGATATGAGCAACATCATCGAGCAGCTCGAAAAAGAGCAGATCGCGAAGCTTTCCGCCGTTCGCGAGACCCCCGCGTTTCAGCCCGGCGACACGGTCATCGTGAACGTCCGCGTCAAGGAAGGCGACCGCACCCGCGTTCAGGCCTACGAGGGCGTCGTGATTGCCCGCGGCGGTTCCGGCCTGCACGAGAGCTTCACCGTCCGCAAGATTTCCTATGGCGAAGGCGTGGAGCGCGTGTTCCCGCTGTTCTCGCCGATCATCGATTCCATCAAGGTCGTGCGCCGGGGCAAGGTGCGCCGCGCCAAGCTGTATTACCTGCGCGACCGTCGCGGCAAGTCCGCCCGTATCGCCGAGCGCGTGGATCGTAACCGCACCTCCGGCAAGCAGGCCGCCGCGGCCGCGCCTGCGGCGAAGTAAGGGCACCAGGCCGTTTCCGGCCCTGCCGATATCTGAGGGAAGGCGATCCGTGGCTCATGCCGGATCGCCTTTTTGTTATTTTGTGTCGTCCGGGCGCCCGCTGCAAAAAGAATTGTTCGCCACGGCCCGTTGTGTTAAGAACTATTCTTATGACGATGACGCCCGTGCCTTTGTCCGTGACGGCGCGCAGTTTTGCGCGAGGGGTCGCACGGCCCAAGTGGCCGACGACGCAGGAATTTGCGGCGTTGCACGATCATGCGCGTCTGCCGTGGCGTTTTTTCGGGCGCTTTTCCGCGTCCCTTGCCGCCGGCCTTGGCCGCTGACGCCGGAAGGACCGGCGTCAGTATCATCCGCGTAGAACCGATGCGCGGATTTTCCATTTCTTCCGTTCGTTTCTGAGGCAATGTGCAAGCTGCACGTTGCCCCGCCGATATTGAAGGTTCGGCATCATGAGTGGTATTCCGGCCGCTGGCCAACGTGACAACGCAAAACCGCGTACCCTGTATGACAAGATCTGGGACGACCATGTCGTCTCCCGGCAGGAGGACGGCACCTGCCTGCTCTACATCGACCGCCACCTCGTGCATGAGGTGACGAGCCCGCAGGCGTTCGAGGGCTTGCGGCTCGCCGGGCGCAAGGTGCGCGCCCCCGCGCGCACGCTCGCCGTCGTCGATCACAACGTGCCGACGACCGACCGCTCGAAGGGCATCGACGACCCGGAAAGCGCCCAGCAGGTCGAGACGCTGGCGGAAAACGCGCGTGACTTCGGGGTCGAGTATTTCAACGAACTGGACAAGCGCCAGGGCATCGTCCACGTCGTGGGGCCGGAGCAGGGTTTTACCTTGCCGGGCACGACCATCGTCTGTGGCGACAGCCACACCTCGACCCACGGCGCCTTTGGCGCGCTTGCGCACGGCATCGGCACCTCGGAGGTGGAGCACGTGCTCGCCACCCAGACGCTGATCCAGAAAAAGGCGCGCAACATGCGCATCACCGTCGACGGGCAGCTGCCGGAGGGGGTGAGCGCCAAGGACGTGGTGCTGGCGATCATCGGCGAGATCGGCACGGCGGGCGGCACCGGCCACGTGGTGGAGTTCGCGGGTGAGGCGATCCGTTCGCTCTCGGTCGAGGGCCGCATGACGGTCTGCAACATGACCATCGAGGGCGGCGCGCGCGCCGGCATGGTGGCGCCTGACGAGAAAATCTACGAGTACCTGAAGGACCGCCCCAAGGCGCCACGCGGCGCGGCGTGGGATGCCGCCGTGCGCTACTGGGAGAGCCTGCGCACGGACGAGGGCGCCATATTCGACCGCGAGGTGGTGCTGGACGGCGCCAACCTGCCGCCGATCGTGACCTGGGGCACGAGCCCGGAGGACGTCGTCTCGATTGCCGGCGTTGTGCCGAATCCGGATGACATTGCCGACGAAATGAAACGGCAGGCCAAGTGGCGGGCGCTCGACTACATCGGCCTGAGGCCCGGCACGAGAATCACGGATATCCCGGTCGACCGCGTGTTCATCGGCTCGTGCACGAACGGCCGCATCGAGGACATGCGGGCGGCGGCGCGCGTCGTCGCGGGCCACCGGGTGCGCGAAGGCGTCAAGGCCATGGTGGTGCCGGGCTCTGGCCTGGTGAAGCTTCAGGCGGAGGCGGAGGGCCTCGACCGCATCTTCATCGACGCCGGCATCGAATGGCGCGAGCCGGGCTGCTCGATGTGCCTTGCCATGAACGCCGACAAGCTGGAGCCCGGCGAGCGCTGCGCGTCCACCTCGAACCGCAATTTCGAGGGCCGGCAGGGTTTCAAGGGCCGCACGCATCTTGTCTCCCCGGCCATGGCGGCGGCGGCGGCGATCGCGGGACGCTTCGTCGACGTCCGCGAGTGGCGCTGAACCATGACGGACGAGACGCCGGACCGCATTGAAATCTGGGGCCGGCGTCTCGGTCGCGGCCTTGCGTATTTCGCCTTGGGCGTGCTGTTTCTGCTGTTCATTCTGAGTTTCGGAGGTGAACCGTGAGCAGACAGCCCGCTGAATGGCGCGACGCGATGGCGCCCGGCCTCGACGTCTTCGAGGAACTGGCGGAGGCGGCGTTCGCCGCGCTGCCGGAAGCGTTCCGCGAGCTCGCGCGCGACGTCGTCATCCGCATCGAGGATTTTCCCGACGACGACACGCTCGATGCGATGGAATGCGAGACGCCGTTCGATCTGCTCGGGCTGTTTCACGGCAACGGGCTGGCGCAGGGCGGCGGCATCCGCTGGACCGGGCAGATGCCCAACCTGGTGTTTCTGTATCGCCGGCCCATCCTCGACTACTGGGCCGACCACGAAGAAACGCTCGGCAGCCTGATAACCCATGTGCTGGTGCACGAGATCGGCCACCATTTCGGCCTTTCCGACGCGGACATGGAGGAAATCGAACGGCAGGCCGGGCAGGACGATGCAACGGGCTGAAACGTAACGTTATCGGCCGAGGGGTTTTCGCAATGGACAAGTTCACCCAGTTGACCAGCGTGGCGGCGCCGATGGAAATCGTCAACGTCGACACGGACATGATCATTCCCAAGCAGTATTTGAAGACCATCAAGCGCACCGGCCTCGCGCGCGGCCTGTTCGCGGAGATGCGGCTCAACGAGGACGGGACGGAGAATCCGGACTTCGTGCTCAACAAGCCCGCCTATCGCCAGGCGCAGATTCTGGTGGCGGGCGACAACTTCGGCTGCGGCTCCTCTCGCGAGCATGCGCCTTGGGCCCTGCTCGATTTCGGCATCCGCTGCGTCATCTCGACGTCGTTCGCGGACATTTTCTACAACAACTGCTTCAAGAACGGCATCCTGCCCATCCGTGTGACGCCGGAAGAACTCGAACTGCTGATGGACAACGCGCGGCGTGGCGGGAACGCACGCCTCGCCGTCGACCTGGAGGCGCAGACCATCACCGCGTCCGACGGCGAGGTGGTGTCCTTCGACATCGATCCGTTCAGGAAGCATTGCCTGCTGAATGGCCTCGACGACATCGGCCTGACGATGGAAAAGGCCGTCGAGATCGAACACTACGAGACGCAGAACGTCGACGCCCGGCCGTGGGTGTAACTGCTTGCGGATAGAAAAATCCGCCAGAGATAGTATTCAGGGAGAGCGTGATTCGGCGCTCGCGCCGCTTCATGCTTCTCCCGATAACGAAACGCGCGAAGAGGCGTCCGCCAATGACATCCCATCATCTGCTGCTCCTGCCGGGCGACGGCATCGGTCCCGAGGTCGCGGGCGAGGTCGAGAAGCTCGTGCAATGGTTCTCGAACAGGGGGCTTGCCCGGTTCGAGATCGAGAAGGATCTCGTCGGCGGCGCGGCCTATGACGCGCACGGCGTGGCGCTGGCGGACGATGCCCTGAACCGGGCGCTCGCTGCGGACGCCGTTCTCTTCGGCGCGGTCGGTGGGCCGAAGTGGAACGACGTGCCCTACAACCAGCGGCCGGAGGCCGGCCTGCTGCGGCTGCGCAAGGACCTCGGCCTCTTCGCCAACCTGCGCCCGGCAATCTGCTATCCGGCGCTGGCGGAGGCCTCCGCCCTGAAGCGCGAATATGTCGACGGCCTGAACCTCGTCATCGTGCGCGAGCTGACGGGCGGTGTCTATTTCGGCGAGCCGAAGGAGATCGTGACGCTGGAGAACGGCGAGAAACGCGCCGTCGATACGCAGATCTACACCACGCACGAAATCGAGCGCATCGCGCGCGTGGCCTTCGAGCTGGCGCGCCAGCGCCGGGGCAAGGTCGCGTCGTCCGAGAAGCGCAACGTCATGAAGACAGGCGTGCTGTGGCACCAGGTCGTCAACGAGGTGCACAAGGATTATCAGGATGTGGCGCTGGAGCACATCCTGGCGGATAACTGCGGCATGCAGCTCGTGCGCAACCCCAAGCAGTTCGATGTGATCGTGACCGACAATCTCTTCGGCGACCTGCTGTCGGACGTTGCGGCTATGCTGACCGGTTCGCTCGGCATGCTGCCGTCCGCGTCCCTGGGCGCGGAAGATCCGGCGACCGGCAAGCGGCGTGCGCTGTATGAGCCGGTGCATGGCTCGGCGCCGGACATCGCGGGGCAGGGGCTGGCGAACCCGCTCGCCATGATCGGCTCCTTCGCGATGGCGCTGCGTTATTCGTTCGATCTCGGGCAGGAAGCGGATCTGGTGGAAAAGGCCGTGGCCAACGTGCTGGCGGCGGGCATCCGCACCAAGGACATCGCCGCGCCGGGCGCCAACACGGTTTCCACGAGCGACATGGGCGACGCCGTGATTCGCGAGCTGGAGACGCTGATCCAGTAGTGCCGACCCGCCAGAAGGCTATGCGCCTTTCGGCGGGATAGGCTGCGGCACGCCGCCGCATTCGGGCCGCCGACGTTCGTTCGCCCGCGCGAAGAGGCGGGAGAGCGAGATGTCGTGCGCCGCCTCCGTCACCGAGAGATGATCGAGGAAGCAGGCGATCTCCAGTGGCGCGACGGGCGTCGCATCGCATACCCAGCCGGATATCTGCCAGGATGTCTGCTCGCTCTCGGCTGTCGTCATGAGCCTGAAGGCCTGGCAGGCGCGCTCGTCGCCGTCTAGGTTCAGGCGTGCGTCGGCGATTTCCGTGGGGCCGAATTTCGTGTCCTCGGCAACGGGCGGCCCCATGCCGGTGACGCCGACGCCGGCCTCCGCAGAGCGGCGGGCCAGATCGACGAAGAAGGTCGACGGGCGGGGCGCCTCCTTGCCCATGCGGTAGACGGACAGGCGCAGATGCAGCCCCTCGCCATGATAGTCGCCGAAGGCGAGCACGTCCTCGCGCCCGCCAAGGCCGTGCTCGCGGGCGGCGTAGCGCGCGGGAAGGTCGAGAAGTTCCTGCGTGCGCAACTGATAGAGCGGCTCGGGTGTCTCGGCATTTGTCCAGAGCGCGGGCTTGTCGTCCAGCGCATCGATGGCCGGCGTCGGGCGGGCCACATAGGCTTCGAGCGGGGCGGATGAGCCGCTGCCGGAAGTGTCGCCGGTCGGCACGACGCCGGGTATCGCCAACGCCACGATGCCGGCGAGCAGAAGCGCGCTGAGCGCGACCGATACCGGCGGCACGCGCCGGCGGCGCCGTCCGCGCGTCCGCGCGCGGGAGGCGGCCTCGCCGGGATGGCCGTCGTCGTGTCCTTCGCCTGATGCCGTAAACGTCATCGCGCTTTCCGTCTGTGATCCGCCGCGGCCCACGCAGGGGTGTCGCCGGGCGTGCCGAACCGGTCGCATCCTACACGCGGTCGGCGCGCATGGGCGGACGACGGCACGGATTCTTGCCCGCAGCGTAAATGGAAAGTTACCGGCAGAGCGTTATCCACAGGCTTTGAACAGGCGTGATTTAAAGCGCTTACCGATTAAATGGAATATCTGATCGGTAAGAAATCACTCAAAATCAATGCTCTAAGCCTTCCGGCGCACGAGACGGGCGGCGAAGAAGCCGTCGAGGCCGGCGAGCCGGGGTGTCTCGTCGGGGAGGTGATGGGGCAGGGTGCGCAGTTGCCCGTCCGCGTCGATAACATCCGCGATGCCGCCGATCTCTTCGGGCGAAACGGGCGAGCGGGCGAAATCGGCGTGGCGGGCGAGGAAGGCGGCGATCTGCGCCTCGCCCTCCTCGGGCTCCAGCGAGCAGGTGCTGTAGACGAGCCGTCCGCCCGGACGCACGAGCGCGGCCGCCCGGTCGAGCAACGCCGACTGGAGCGCGGCGAGGCTCGCGATCTCTTCCGGCTGTTTCGTCCAGGCGACATCGGGATGACGGCGGATGGTGCCGGTGGCCGAGCAGGGCGCGTCGAGCAGCACGGCATCGTAGGGCTCGTCGGTCAGGGTGCGGGCGTCTGCCGCTACCGTCCGCACGTCCAGCTTCAGGCGCGTCATGTTCTCTGCGAGACGCGCGAGGCGCTCGGGCGAACGATCGACGGCGGTGACGACGGCGCCCGCCGCGGCAAGCTGCGCTGTCTTGCCCCCGGGCGCGGCGCAAAGGTCGAGGACGCGCTCGCCCGGGGTTGCGGCGATGAGCCGCGCCGGCAGGCTTGCGGCGGCGTCCTGCACCCACCATTCGCCGTCCGCATAGCCGGGGAGGGCGGCGACATGCGCGCGCGCGTTGAGGCGGACGGAGCCGTTGGGCAGCAGCCGGCCGTCGAGCCGCTGCGCCCAGCCTGCCGCGTCGGCCTTCACCGTGATATCGATACCGGGCTCGTGGCGCAAGGCGCCGGCTATGGCGCGCGCCGTTGCCGCGCCATAGGTTCCGCGCCAGCGCTCCGTCAGCCAGTGCGGCACGTCGTCGCCGCCGGTTTCGGCCAGAATGGCCTCGCGCGATTCCGCCACGCGCCGCAGCACGGCATTGACGAGCTTCGCATAGGGAAAGGCGCGCCTGTCTGCCCGCGCGTGGTGGACGGCGAGGTCCACCGCCGCACGGTCGGGAATGTCGAGCAGCAGGATCTGCGCCGCGCCAACGATCAGGATTTCCGGCAGCAGGCCGGACTTGGCCGGAATGCCCTTCGGCATGCGCGCGTCGAGCGCGGCGTGGATGGTGCCGAGCCGCCGCAGCGCTGCCGTGACGATGGCGCGCACCAGCGCCCGGTCACGCTCGTCGAGCGCGATGCCGTCGCCGATTCCGAACTGCCGCTCCAGCGCCTCGTCGAGCGGCAGGTGCTCCTGCGTGACGTCGGCGAGCGCATAGGCGGCTACGCGCCGCGCCGCGAGGCCGCGCGGCACGGACGGGCCGGCTGAACGGCGGGGCTGTCCGGGGGAGGCGTTGCGGGGAGCGTCGTCTCCCGGCCTGTTGCGCTGCACGCTGCTGTTTCCCTAGTATATGGCGGGGCCGACCGGCGTCGCCCGTCCGTGAACGTTATGCCGAGGAGACGTGATGTCATCGCCACCCGAAAAGAACCTTGCCGACCGGCAACTCCCGCCCGTGCCGGTGACGCGCAAGACGCTGACGCCCGCCGCCGAGCGGGCGCTGGCTGAAGCCGCCGCCCGCCGCGCCGTCATCGACGGCAAGGCGAACACGCTTGCCGAACGGCGCGAGGTCAACGGCCGGGGCGGACTGGAACCGGTGCGCTATGACGATTGGGAAGTCAAGGGCATCGCCAGCGATTTCTGACACGCCGCACGGGAACGCCGCGCGGACGTGACAAACGCGCGCGCCGCGCCTATGAACCGGAACCGAGGCTATCGCAGAAGCTCGATCCGGGAGGCGCTGATGGGCGAGGCAGACAAACGGCTGACAGCAATCCGGCGCTTGCTCGCCCACGTGGCGGAAAAGGCGCCGGTCGACCTCGCCGTGCGGCTGTGGAACGGCGAGGTCGTGCCGCTCGGCGCTGGCGCGGCGGGTGACGTTGCCGTGGTCATCCGCTCGCCGGAGGCGATCAGCCGGCTGGTGCGCTCGCCCCGCCTGCCGACGCTTGTGGAACTGCTGGGCGCGGGCGACATCGACATCGAGGGCGGCACGCTGTTCGACCTCGCGGCGCGGCGCGGGACGGCGGGCAAGCGGCTGTGGAAACAGCTCGACAAGGGGCTCCTCGTGCGCTCCCTGCTGCCGTTCGTCTTCGGCGGCGGCAAGGCGGAAGGCGCCGGCAGCTTCGCCTATTCCGGCGAGCAGACGGCGAAGGACGCGCAGGGGCGCGACAACAAGGCGCTGGTGCAGTTTCACTATGACGTGTCGAATGCCTTCTACCAGCTCTTCCTCGATGCCGAGATGCAATATTCCTGCGCCTATTTCCCCACCTGGGAAACGGGAATCGAGGAGGCGCAGCAGGCCAAGCTGCACATGATCTGCCGCAAGCTGCGGCTGCAGCCCGGTGAGCGGTTCCTGGACATCGGCTGCGGCTGGGGCGGGCTCATCTGCCATGCCGCGCGGCACTATGGCGTGAAGGCCCACGGCGTCACTTTGTCGCAGGCGCAATTCGACCACGTGCGCGGGAAGATTGCGGATCTCGGCCTTCAGGACCGGGTGACGGTGGAGCTGAAGGACTATCGCGAACTCGACGGCGAATTCGACAAGATCGCCTCCATCGGCATGTTCGAGCATGTCGGGCTGGACAATCACGCGGCCTATTTCGGCAAGCTGCACAGCCTGCTGCGCCCGCGTGGCCTGCTGCTCAACCACGCCATCACCCGCCCGGCCAAGAAATCGCAACGCGCCTTCCGGCGCAAGCGGCCGGAATATGCGGCGATCATCGACTACATCTTTCCCGGGGCGGAACTCGATCACATCGGCGGCACCGTGAGCAGCATCGAGCGTCACGGCTTCGAGGTGCACGATGTCGAGGCATGGCGCGAGCACTATGCGCGCACCACGCGGCTGTGGTGTGAGCGGCTCGTGGCCAACCGCGACAAGGCCATCGCGGAGGTCGGCGAGGCGAAGACGCGGCTGTGGCTGCTCTATCTCGCCGGCGTCTCGCTCGGCTTCGAGCGCGGCACCATCGGTATCTTCCAGACGCTCGCCTCGAAGCGCGCCCGCGGCCTTTCCGGCCTGCCGCCGACGCGGGCCGATCTCTACGCATGAAAAAGCCCCGGCGTTACGCCGGGGCCAAGTTGAGTCGTCAGGCTCTCTGGATGTCAATCATGCTGAACGTCAATCATGGCGATTCTGGCGATTGTTGACCAGATCGTCGACCACGGTCGGATCCGCCAGCGTCGAGGTGTCGCCGAGGTTGCCGAACTCGTCCTCCGCGATCTTGCGCAGGATGCGGCGCATGATCTTGCCGGAGCGGGTCTTCGGCAGGCCGGGTGCGAACTGGATGAGGTCCGGCGAGGCGATGGGGCCGATCTCGCGGCGCACCCAGGCGACGAGTTCCTTGCGCAGTTCGTCGGACGGCTCCTCGCCTTCCATCAGCGTGACATAGGCGTAGATGCCCTGCCCCTTGATGTCGTGCGGATAGCCCACCACGGCCGCTTCCGACACCTTGGCATGGGCGACGAGGGCGGACTCGACTTCCGCCGTGCCCATGCGGTGGCCGGAGACGTTGATCACGTCGTCGACGCGGCCGGTGATCCAGTAATAGCCGTCGGCATCGCGCCGCGCGCCGTCGCCGGTGAAGTAACAGCCGGGATAGGTCGCGAAATAGGTTTCCTCGAAGCGCTTGTGATCGCCGTAGACGCTGCGCATCTGGCCCGGCCAGCTATCGGTGATGACGAGGTTGCCTTCCGCCGCGCCCTCCTGCGGCCTGCCCTCGTTGTCGACGATGCCGGGCTTGACGCCGAAGAAGGGCAGCGTCGCCGAGCCGGGCTTGAGGGCGGTGGCGCCGGGCAGCGGGGCGATCAGGATGCCGCCGGTCTCCGTCTGCCACCACGTATCGACCACCGGGCAGCGGCTGTCGCCGACGACGCGGTAATACCACTCCCACGCCTCCGGATTGATCGGCTCGCCCACGGAGCCGAGCAGCCGCAACGAGGCACGCGACGTCTTCTTCACCGGCTCGTCACCCGCCTGCATCAGCGAGCGGATGGCTGTCGGCGCGGTGTAGAAGATGTTGACGTTGTGCTTGTCCACGACCTGCCAGAAACGGGAGATGTCGGGATAGGTCGGCACGCCCTCGAAGATCAGCGTCGTGGCGCCGTTGGCGAGCGGGCCGTAGACGATGTAGCTGTGGCCCGTCACCCAGCCCACGTCCGCCGTGCACCAGTAGACGTCGCCCTCGTGATAGTCGAAGACGTACTGATGCGTGATCGCGGCATACACGAGATAGCCGCCCGTCGTGTGCAGCACGCCCTTCGGCTTGCCGGTGGAGCCGGACGTATACAGAATGAACAGCGGATCCTCCGCGTTCACCTCGACCGGCGGGCATTCGGACGTAACCTGCTCGATGGCCTCGTGATACCAGACGTCGCGGCCGGGTTCCATGGGAACGTCCGTATCCGTGCGGCGCACGACGACCACGTGCTCGACGCCGGAAACGCGCTTGAGGGCCGCATCGACATTCGCCTTGAGCGGCACCTTGCGCCCGCCGCGCAGGCCCTCGTTCGCGGTGATGACGAACTTCGAACCGCAGTCCTCGATACGGCTCGCGAGCGAATCGGGGGAAAAGCCGGCGAAGACGAGCGAGTGCACCGCGCCCAGCCGCGCGCAGGCCAGCATGGCGAAGGCGGCTTCGGGGATCATCGGCAGGTAGATGGTGACGCGGTCGCCCTTCTCGACGCCGCGGTTGCGCAGCACGTTGGCGAGTTCCGCCACGCGGTCGTGCAGTTCCTGATAGGTGATGTGGCGGGATTCGGACGGGTCGTCGCCTTCCCAGATGATCGCCGTCTGGTTGGCGCGGTGCGGCAGATGCCGGTCGATGCAGTTGTGGGCGACGTTCAGCGTGCCGTCCTCGAACCAGCGGATCGACACGTTGCCCGGCTCGAACGAGGTGTTCTTCACCCTGGTGTAGGGCGTGAACCAGTCGAGCCGCTTGCCGTGCTCGCCCCAGAAGGCATCCGGATCGTTGACTGACTGTGCGTACCATTCCTGGTACGTCTTCTGGTCGATGAAGGCCCGCTTCGCCCACTCGTCCGTGACGTTATGGATAATCTCTGTCATCGCTTCTCTCCCGCCTGTCCGCGTTCGGGGGCGATTCCATACCGCCCGCGCAGGTTATTCATCACGATCCTTTGTGGATCTGTGACACGAATTTAGGCGCAGGGACGGGGGGCCTGCAAGCCTTGGATCCATTCCACTTTCTGCTAATGCAGAATGCGACAGGCGTGTCATAAAAGGCAGATGATCGCGCGAAAGCTCACACGCCGCTAGACCTTATCCCTGGTCACTAACAGCCCCCAGTTCCAGCAGCACTGCCCACTCGGCATCCGTGACGGGCTGGACGGAGAGGCGCGAATTGTTGACCAGCACCATGTCCTTCAGGCGGGGCTCCTGCTTGATTTCCTGCAGCGTGACGGGGCGCTTGAGGGGCTTCACCGCCTTCAGGTCCACCATGCCGAAGCGTCCCGTCCCGTCGGTCGGGTCGGGGTAGTATTCGCGGCTGACCTCGACGATGCCAACGATCTCCTTGCCCTCGTTGGAATGGTAGAAGAAGCCCAGCTCGCCTTTCTTCATCGCCTGTAGGTGCTTGCGGGCCAGGAAATTTCGCACGCCGTTCCACGGTTCGCCGGCATCGGCTTTCGCCACCTGGTCGTCCCAGGACCAGACATTCGGTTCGGACTTGTAGAGCCAGTGCGCCATCGGATTCAGGTCTCCGGTTTGATGGGGCGGTTCATCAGCGCCTCGATGGCCTGATCGATGGTGAGGTCACCGGCGATCACGGCCTCCACGGCTTCGCACACCGGCATCTCGACGCCCACGCCGTGCGCCTTGGCGATGAGGGCGGAGGCGGTGAAAGCACCTTCCACCAGCTTGCCGCCGGCGGCCCCCGCGGGCGGCACGCCCTGGCCGAGCGCCTCGCCGAACGCGAAGTTGCGGGACTGGTTCGAGCCGCAGGTGAGCACGGTGTCGCCGAGCCCGGACAGGCCCATCAGCGTCTCGGGGCGGGCGCCGAAGGCACGGGCAAAACGCATGATTTCTGCGAAGCCGCGCGCGATCAGCGCCGCCCGTGCGCTTTCGCCGAGCCGCCGGCCGTGGACGATGCCGCAGGCGATGGCGAGCACGTTCTTCGCCGCGCCGCCGATCTCGACGCCGCGCACGTCCGATCCGTGGTAGATGCGCAGCGTCGCGCTCGACAGTTCCCCCGCCAGCGTGGCGGCGAGCCGCTGGTCGCCGCTCGCGAGGATGACGGCGGTCGGCAGCCCCCGCGCCACATCCGCCGCGAAGCTGGGGCCGGAGAGGATGGCGGGAACGGCGGCCGGCGCCTCCTCGGCCACGATCTCGCTCATGAAGCAGCCCGTGCCGTGCTCGATGCCCTTGGCGCAGACCAGCGCCGGCGTGCCGGGGCGGAACAGGCCCGCGACCGCCCGCAGCGCCTGCCGCAACTGCTGCGCGGGAACCGCCAGCAGCGCCGCGCCGGCGCCGGCGAGCGCGGAAACATCGGCGGTGATATCGACATGCGGCGACAGCGCGACGCCGGGCAGGAAGCGCTTGTTCTCCCGCGCCGCCGCCATTTCGCGGGCACGCTCGGCGTCCCGGTCGATCAGGACGACCGAAAGGCCCTTGTAGCCGAAGGAATTGGCCAGCGCCGTGCCCCATGCGCCGGCTCCCAGAATAACGATGCGGCGTCCGGGAGCGCTCATGCACTCGGCCCCGCTGCCGCGGCGTGGGGCTTTTCCGGGAGAGGCTTGTCGGCGGGCAGCGGCGTTTCGGCGTCGGCAGCCTCTGCCTCTGCCGGTACTTCTGCCTTGACGCTGTCGAGCGGCCAGCGGGCGCGGGCGGGGGCGGAAAGGTCGTCGGTGACGCCGAGCCGCAGGCGCTCCAGCCCAGCCCATGCGATCATGGCGCCGTTGTCCGTGCATAGCGCGGGCGGGGGCGTCACCAGCTTGAGGCCGCTCTCGGTGGCAAGCTGGTGCAACGCGGCGCGGATCGCGCCGTTGGCAGCCACGCCGCCGGCCACGACGAGCGCGTTGGGCCGCGCCGCGACCTCGCGGAAGGCGCGCAGGCCGGCGCGCGTGCGGTCGACGATGACATCCACGACCGCGGCCTGGAACGAGGCACACAGGTCGGCGATGTCCGTGGCGCTGAGCGGCGACACGCGCTCCCCCTCCACCCGCACGGCGGTCTTGAGGCCGGAGAGGGAGAAGTCCGGCGCCGCCCGTCCGTTCAGCGGGCGCGGCAGGGCGAAACGCTCCGGGTTGCCGCGCAGCGCCTGCTTTTCGACCTCCGGCCCGCCGGGGTAGGGCAGGCCGAGCATCTTGGCCGTCTTGTCGAAGGCTTCGCCGATGGCGTCGTCGATGGTGGTGCCGAGCCGCACGTAGTCGCCCACGCCGCGCACTGCGACGAGCTGCGTATGGCCGCCGGACACCAGCAGCAGCAGGTAGGGGAAGTTGACGCTGTCCGTGAGGCGCGGCGTCAGCGCGTGCGCCTCCAGATGATTGATGGCGATGAAGGGCTTGCCGGTGACGAGCGCCAGCGCCTTGGCCGTGGTGAGCCCGACGATCACGCCGCCGATGAGGCCGGGGCCGGCAGCGGCGGCGACGGCATCGAGTTCGTCGAAGGTGACGCCGGCCTCGTCGAGCGCGCGGGCGACCAGATGGTCGATGACCTCGACATGGGCGCGCGCCGCGATCTCCGGCACCACGCCGCCGTAAGCCGCGTGCTGGGCGATCTGGCTGAGCACCGCATTCGACAGGATGTGGGGGCGGCCGTTTTCATCCGTTTCCACCACGGCGGCGGCGGTCTCGTCGCAGGTGGATTCGATTCCCAGAACACGCATCGTCTTTGTCTTCACTCACCACGGTTTGCCATGCAGTCTGCCATGCCGCGCGATGAACTTTCCACGCGGATTTCGCCTTTGGTTTATCTCACCCTATAGTCGCCGGCAAACGGCGGCGGGGGCAGGGCAGCCATTCCAATGGGATCACACCGTTTTCCGCCGCGCGACACAACGCCGCCGCCGCTGGCGTTCCCGCTCCGGGGGGCGTAGACAGCAGCGTGGGCCCATTGCTGAACCGGGATCGATTCGCCGTGACACCGCACAATCTGCCTTCCCCGCTCGTGATCGGAACGCGCGGCAGCCCGCTGGCGCTGGCGCAGGCGCGCGAAGTGGCGCGCGCGCTGGGCAACGTGCTGGGCATCGGCGACCCGCTGGGAGAGAACGGGCCGGACGGCATCGTCATCGACGCGATCAGGACGACGGGCGACATCATCCAGGACCGCGCCCTGTCGGAAGCGGGCGGCAAGGGCCTGTTCACGAAAGAACTCGACGCGGCGCTGTTCGAGGGGCGCGCGCACGTCACGGTGCATTCCGCCAAGGATCTGCCGACCGATCTGCCCGACGGCCTCGTCATCGCCGGATGCCTGCCGCGCGAGGATGTGCGCGACGCCTTCATCAGCGTGAAGGCGGCTTCCCTCACCGCCTTGTCGCCGGGCGCGGTGGTCGGCACGGCCTCTCTGCGGCGGCAGGCCCAGGTGTTGCGGCTGCGGCCGGATGTGCGCGTGACCCTGCTGCGCGGCAATGTCGGCACGCGCTTGCAGCGCATCCATGAAGGCGCGGTCGACGCGACGCTTCTCGCCGTCGCGGGGCTCAACCGGCTCGGCCTCGCCGACAGGGCGACGGCGGTCATTCCTGTGGAAACCATGCTGCCCGCCATCGGGCAGGGCGCCATCGCCATAGTCGTACGCGAGCAGGACATCGCCATCCGCGAGGCCGTCACCCGCCTTGCCGACGCGCCGACGGGAATCGCGCTGGAAGCGGAGCGGGCCTTCCTGCGCGTGCTCGACGGCTCCTGCCGCACGCCCATCGCCGGCTACGCGCGCATCGTCGGCGGAGGCATTCATTTCAACGGGCTGCTGCTCTCGGAGGACGGGCGCGAGGTCGTGGCGGCGGAGCGCTCCGGCGCCGTGGCCGATGCCCGCGCGCTCGGAGAGGACGCGGGGCGGGAAGTGCTGGCGCGCGCCAGCCCGGCGCTGCTGCCGCATCGCAAGGGCGGGGGTACATGGTGACGGCGGAGGCGGCGGGCGCCTCCGGGCTTCGCGTGCTCGTCCTGCGTCCCAAGGCGGCCGGGTTGCGCACGGCGGCGCGGCTTGCGACACTCGGCCACGCGGCCGTGGCGGCGCCGGTGATGGCCATCGCGCGCACCCACGCGCCGCCGCCCGAGGGGCCGTTCGACGCGCTCGCCGTCACCAGCGCGGCGTCGCTGCCCACCATGTCGGAGTTGCCGGAGGCCATGAAGGCACTGCCCGTGCTCGCGGTGGGCGAGCAGACTGCCCTGCTGGCGCGCGCCGGCGGTTTCGGCAGGGTTCACGCGGCCGACGGCGAGCGCCATTCGCTGGCGCGGCTGGCGGGCCGGTTGTTCGCGACCGGGAGCGGAACGCGCGTGCTGCTGGCGCTGGGGCGCGATCACAAGGCGGATACGGAGGCTCTGCTGCGCGCGGCGGGCGTCGATCCGGTGGCGTGGATCGTCTATGCCGCGCAGGCGAAGGCGGAGCTGCCGGAAGCCGCGCGCGGCGCGCTCGTCGGCGGGCAGATCGACGCGGTTCTGCACTACTCGCGGCGCAGCGCCGCCATCGCCATCGATCTCGTCGACCGGGCCGGTCTCTGGCCGGCGTTCGCGCCGCTGCCCCATCTGGCGCTATCGGAAGACGTGGCCGCGCCCTTGCGTGAGCGGGGCGTGCCGCGCCTGCTGGTGGCGGGGCAGCCGCACGAGGAGGCGCTGCTCGCGCTTTTGTCTGGAATTGATCTCAAGCAAGGCTCGCCATGAGCCGAACGGCGATGCTAGAAGAGGCATCGCGGCAGTGATAAAAACGCGGATACGCGCCGCGATGGTTTCACCAATATGCCATCAGGTGTCGGATACATCTGTCTGATGGTAGTTGACCGGATAACACGCACGGAGGGACAGCCGCATGACCGACGAAACGCCCAGCGGCCGCAAGATGGGCCGCGCGAGGCCGCGCCGCGAACCGGCGACGATCGACCAGAAGCCGCTTTCCGTCACCGTCGAACCGGATGAGAATCCGATCCCGGAGGAAGACGCCGGGACGGATCGGCCCGCGTCGGAAGACGGGTCTCGCGCCGCCGGGCAAGACGGCGCGGTTGCGGAAGAGGCCGCACCCGCCGCGACCGGCCCTGAAGGGACGGCTGCGCCCGATGAGCCGCTTTCGCCGGCCGATACGGCCGCGCTGCCGGAAGCGACCGCCCCGCAGGAGGCACAGCCGCAGCCCGGCGAGGAGGCCGTCGTCGCCATGCCGCAACCGGAAATAGCGGTGCAGGAGCCGTCGGCGCGCGAGGAACACGCCGCCGCCCGCAACGAAGACGAGGACCCCGTGCACGCGGAACCGCAAATCGTGAAGGCCCGGGAGCCCTCGCGCGTCGGGGCGCTGATCGTGGCTGTTCTGGCCGGCGGCGTGGCGGGCGCGGCGGTCAGCGCCGCGTTGCCCTACATGCTCGCTCATACGGGCGGTGATCAGGCGGCGCGCTTCGCCGCCATCGAGCAGTCCGTCGCGCAGGCCGCGCCGCGGCCGGAGGTCGAGGCGGTCACGCGGGCCGTCGACACGCTGCGCCAGCGCGCGGCAGCCCTCGAAGAGAGAATCGGTGCGCTTGCCGCCGCTCCTGCCGGAACGCCAGCGGAAGGCGGGGCGCAGGAAGCGCAGGCCGCGGTTGCCGACCTGCAGGGCAAGGTCGGCAATCTGCAGGAACAGATCGCCGCATCGGGTGGACAGGTGACGGCTCTGTCGTCGCGGCTCGACGAACGGCTCGCGGCCGTCGCCGCCCAGATCGGCAACACTGAGCAGACGATCACGGCGCTCGATCCCGCGCGGGTCCGGACGGCGATCGACGAGCAGACATCGCTGACGCAGCGCCTGTCGGGCGTCGAGGCGACGGTGCGGGACAAGCTCGGACAGTTCGATCCCCTGCGTTTCGCGGCGCAGGCGGATACGCAGGCGGGCGAGATCGCAAGGCTCGCGACGCGCGTCACGGCCGCCGAAGGAGCGGTGGGCGAGGCCGAGCGCAGGGCGCTGGCCGCCGGTGCGGCAAACAGCGAGAGGCTCGCCGCCGTTGCGCGCCTCGCCGTCATCGAGCGGCTGCGCGAGGCCCTGAACGGGGGGCAGCCCTTCCCGGCGGAAATCGACACCCTGACCAGGCTCGGCGCCTCGGAGACGGCGCTCGCGCCCCTGCGGGCGGTTGCCAACGGCGTTGCGACGCCGTCCTCGCTCGTGGCGGCTTTCGCGCGGGCGGCTGCGGCCTTCGAGGTCGTGGATGTGCCGGCGGACGCCGGCATCGTCGACAGGCTGGCGGCAAGCGCTTCGCGGATCGTGCGCATCCGTCCGGTCGATGGCGCCGCCGATCCCTCGGATATCGCCGGCCAGGTCGAGGCTTTCCTGCGCCGCGACGACGCGGGCGCGGCGTTCGCCGCCTGGCAGCGCCTGCCCGACCGCGCGCGGGAGCAGACGAAGGCAGTCGGCGACACGTTGCAGGCCCGGGTGAACGCGCAGACGGCGCTCGCCGCGCTGGCGCGCACGCAGGTCGAGGCGCTGGACGCCGCTCTGGCCGCCGGCGCGGCAAGGGGAGAATGAGCCCATGGTCCGTCTCGTCGGCTTTATTCTCATCGTTGCTCTGATCGCGCTGGGCATCGGCTGGCTTGCCGACCGCCCGGGCGATGTCGCCGTCGTCTGGCAGGGTTATCGCATCGAAACCTCCGTGGTCGTGGCGCTTGCAGCCGTCGCGGCGACGACGCTGGCGCTGGCGCTGATCTGGGCAGTGCTGCGCTATGTATTCGGCCTGCCGTCCGCTATTTCATTCTCGTCGCGTGCGCGCCGCCGGACAAAGGGCGTCACGTCGGTCTCGCGCGGCCTCATCGCGGTGGGCACGGGCGACGCCGTTTCCGCCCGCCGCCACGCCGCGGAGGCCGAGCGCCTGCTGGGGCGCGAGCCGCTGACGCTGCTGCTGAAGGCGCAGGCGGCACAGATGGCGGGCGACAGGGCTGGCGCCGAAACGGCGTTCCACCTGATGCTCGACACGCCGGACACGCGGGTGCTGGGCCTGCGCGGCCTCTTCGTCGAGGCGCGGCGCAAGGGCGACGCGGTCGCGGCGCGTGCCTACGCGCAGAAGGCGAGCGAGCTGGCGCCGAAGGTGGCATGGGCGAGCGAGGCCGTGCTCGAATACCAGTCGGCGGACCGGGACTGGCGCGGCGCGTTGGCGACGCTCGACCGCCAGACGCGGCAGAAGGCCATTAGCCGCGATGCCGCGAGGCGCCTGCGCGCCGTGCTGTTGACGGCCGACGCGCTCGCCCGGCAGGAGCGGGAACCCGGCGAAGCGCTCGTCGAGGTGAAGGAGGCGGTGAAGCTCGCGCCCGGTCTCGTGCCGGCTGCCGTGCTCGCCGGCCGCCTGCTGTCGCGCGAGGGGAGCCTGCGCAAGGCCGCCAGGATTCTGGAAACGGCGTGGAAGCTCGCGCCCCATCCCGACATCGCTGCCGCCTATGTGGATCTGCGTCCCGGCGATTCGGCGCGCGACCGCCACGAACGCGCGGAGGCGCTGGCGCGCCTCGTTCCCCACCATCCGGAATCGCGCCTCATCCGCGCTGCAACGGCGCTGGAGACGCAGGATTTCGCCCGTGCCCGCATGGCGCTCACGCCGCTGCTGGAGGAGTATCCCACCGTGCGCACCTGCCTGCTGATGGCGGATATCGCCGAGGCGGAGCATGGCGCCGGGGGCGAGTGGCGCGAGTGGATCGGCCGCGCCTCGCGTGCGCGCCGGGACCCCGCCTGGATTGCCGATGGCGTCGTATCGGAAACGTGGCAGCCCGTGTCGCCGGTCACGGGGCGGCTGGACGCCTTTGTCTGGAGCGCGCCGGTCGAGCAGATCGGCGAGGCCACGGCGGAAGAGCGCGCACCGGCCGAAGCCGCGCCCGTGAGCCCGGCCTCGCTTGCGATGGCCGGGGCGGCGGCGCCCGCCGTCGCCGACAGCGTCCTGCCGTCCACGCCGGAGGTTGCTCCGCCGGTCGAGATCGTTGCGGCTCCCGTCGTTCCCGCGCCGGCTGAAATTCCGCTTGAGGAAGCACCCGCCGGAACCTATCCGGAAACGCTGGCAGAGCCCATCGCTCCCGCCGCCGAAACGCCCGTGGTGCCGGAGACGCCCGCGGCGCCGGAGCCGGAGGAGCCGCGCGACGGCACGCCTGCGCCCGCGGGGCAGGATGAAGCGCCGCCGGAACAGGCGAAGAAGGGCGTCGTCTTCCCGCTCGACCACGCGCCGGACGATCCCGGCCCGGATGCGCCGGAGGAGATCGTGCAGGAGCCGGTGCGCGTCAATCTGGCCGGGCGCGCGCCCTGACGTGCGTCCCGATCCGTCAAGACAGCTGTTGTCACCGTTGGCGTGCCGGCGTAGATGGAGCGGATATCAAGGGGAGTGCGCGCCCGCGCGGCGCTTCCCGCCGTAACGGATGACGAGGAGTATCCCCTTGCTGCATATTTCGACACGCGGAGAGGCGCCGGAAGTCAGCTTTACCGAGGCCATGCTCACCGGGCTGGCGCGGGACGGCGGCCTCTACGTGCCGCGCGACCTGCCGGCGTTCGACGCCTCGACCATCGCCGGATGGGCGGGACAGACGTATGAGGACATTGCGCTTCATGTCGTCGGCGCGCTGACGGGCGGCGAGATACCGGACGACATCCTCGGCCCGATGATCCGCGATGCCTACGCGACGTTCCGCCATGACGCGGTTTGCCCGCTGGTGCAGCTCGACGACAATCTCTTCCTGCTGGAGCTTTTTCACGGCCCGACGCTCGCCTTCAAGGACGTCGCCATGCAGCTGCTCGGGCGGCTGATGGACCACGCGCTCAAGCAGCGGGGCAGGCGCGCCACCATCGTGGGCGCGACCTCCGGCGACACGGGCAGCGCCGCGATCGAGGCATTCCGGGGGCTGGAGCAGGTTGACATCTTCATCCTCTACCCGCTCAACCGGGTGTCGGAGGTGCAGCGTCGGCAGATGACCACGATCGACGCGCCCAACGTGCACCCCATCGCGCTGGAAGGCACGTTCGACGATTGCCAGAACATGCTGAAGGCGCTGTTCAACGACCACGCGCTGCGTGACGAACTGGCGCTGTCCGGTGTCAACTCGATCAACTGGGCGCGGATCGTCGCCCAGACGGTGTATTATTTCACGGCGGGCATCTCGCTCGGCAGTCCGCACCGGCCGGTGTCCTTCGCCGTGCCAACGGGCAACTTCGGCGACGTGCTGGCGGGCGATGTCGCCAGGCACATGGGGCTGCCGATCAGCCGCCTGCATGTCGCCACCAACATCAACGACATCCTGACGCGCACGCTCGCGACCGGCCGCTACGAGCTGCGCCCGGTGACGCCGACATCCGCGCCTTCCATGGACATCCAGATCTCCTCGAACTTCGAGCGCCTGCTGTTCGACGTCTACGGGCGCGATGCTTCCGCCGTGCGCCGGCTGATGGACCACCTGCGCCAGTCGCACGCCTTCACCATCGAGGACGAGCCGCTCGCGCGCATCCGTGCCGGGTTCGACGCTTCCGCCGTCTCCCAGTCCGAGACGGAGGCGGAGATCGCGGCGACGTGGCGCGCCACGGGCTATGTGCTCGATCCCCACAGCGCGATTGCCGTACATGCGGCGCGCAGCGCCCTGAAGCGCGATCCGGCTGTGCCGGTGGTGGCGCTCGCCACCGCCCATCCCGCCAAGTTCCCGCAGGTGGTGGAGCGGGCGACCGGCATTCACCCGGCGCTGCCCGCGCATCTCGCCCACCTGTTCGACCGCGAGGAGCGGACGGTCATCCTGCCCAACCAGCAGGCGACGGTGGAAGCCTATATTCGCAAGCATGCACGGGCGGGCCGGTAGCGGACGATGCAGACGTTGGAAGGACGGGTCCGGGTTTCGACTCTGGAGAACGGGCTGCGGGTCGTGACCGAAACCATGCCCCATGTGGCGACGGCCGCGCTCGGCGTATGGGTGGGCGCAGGCGCGCGCCATGAGTTCGAGCGCGAGCACGGGCTTTCGCACCTGCTCGAACACATGGCCTTCAAGGGCACGGGTGCGCGCGACGCGCGTGCCATTGCCGAGGCGATCGAGGCGGTGGGCGGCGATTTCAACGCGGAAACGGGCGTGGAACACACCTCCTATACCGTGCGCCTGATGGGGCGGGACGTGCCGCTCGGCATCGAGATCCTCGCCGACATCCTCGTCGATTCCCGTTTCGACGAGGCCGAACTCGCGCGGGAGAAGAACGTCATCCTGCAGGAGATCGGCTCCGTCGAGGACACGCCGGACGATCTCGCCACCGATCTGTTCATGGAAGCCGCCTTCCGCGGGCAGGCGCTGGGGCGCAGCATCCTCGGCACGCCGCAGTCGGTGCAGGCGTTCGCGCGCGACGACATCGTCGCCTATCTGGCGCGCAACTACCGGGCGCCGCGCATGGTGCTGTCCGCGGTCGGGGCGGTGAACCACGACGCGGTTGTCGCGCAGGTCCGCCGGCTGCTCTCGGGGCTGCCGGGCGAGACGCCGCCGGCACCCGCACCCGCGCGTTACAGCGGTGGCGAAATCCTGCTGGAGCGCGATCTGGAGCAGACGCAGCTCCTCGCCGGTTTCCGTGGCCTGCCGTATGGAACGGACGCGGTTTATGCCATGCAGGCCTTCGCCCACCTGCTCGGCGGCGGCATGTCGTCGCGGCTGTTTCAGGAGGTGCGCGAAAAGCGCGGGCTCGCCTATTCGGTCGATGCGTTCCACTGGGCGTTCGCCGACACGGGGCTGTTCGGCATGTCGGCGGGCACGGCGCCCGAGGATGCCGGCGAACTCGTGCCCGTGCTGCTCGACGTGCTGCACGAGACCGCGCGGGGTGTGACGCAGGCGGAACTCGACCGCGCCCGGGCGCAGCTCAAGGTGGCGCACCTGTCGGCGCTCGAGTCGCCGATGGCCCGGGCCGACCAGCTCGCGCGGCAGCTTCTCGCGCTGGGGCGGGTCTTGCCGCACGATGAAGTTATTGTAAAACTTGATTCTATTATGCTTGACGACGTCCGATTCGTGGCGAATGGCCTGATGGCGTCCGCGCCGACGTTCGTCATCGTCGGTCCGGCGCCGGCGTTGCCGGATGCAGTCGGCGGGGTGTTGCGCGCGATGCGGGAAGCGTAGAAATCCTGCCGGTCGTGCAGGTCGCCGCGGGCAGGGGGATCGGCGGACGATGGGGAGCGCCGCTTCGGGACATGACAGAGGCTGTAATCCATATGACGCAGTTCCGCTTCTCGCCGCCGGGCAGTCAGTCGCCCTACATCCGGGGCGGCGGAATCTATCTGCGGCTGCCGCAGATGAGGGACTTCGACGCCTGGGCCGCGGTGCGCGATGAAAGCCGGCGGTTTCTGGAGCGGTGGGAGCCGCTTTGGCCGGCGGACGACCTGACGCGCGCGGCCTTTCGCCGGCGTATTAATTGGTATGAGGAGGATGTGGCCCGCGATGCATCCTATCCGTTCTTTCTGTTCCGCGAAGGCGACGACGCATTGATGGGCGGGCTCACGCTAGGGCCGGTGCGCCGGGGCGTGGTGCAGGCGTGCACCCTCGGATACTGGATGGGCGAGCGATTCGCGCGCCAGGGGTATATGAGCAAGGCTGTTGCGGCGGCTGCCTATTTCGTTTTCAACACCCTCGGCCTGCGGCGGATCGAGGCGTCGTGCCTGCCGATCAACGAGCCGTCCATCGGGCTTCTCGAAAAAGTCGGATTCGTGCGTGAGGGATATGCACGCCAGTATCTGTGCATTGCGGGTGTCTGGGAGGACCACTTCCTCTATGCCCTGTTGAAGGACGACTTTTTAAGGCGATACTCGACGTAAACCCGTGCGGAAAGTCCCTTCGCGGGATTTGCATGTGCGTGGCGATTTCGTATATCCGGGAAGCGCCGCTCCCCGGCCGGAAAAAGAAGGCTGGCGCATCCCGCGCCATCGGCCCGCAGGTGTGGGTCGTGCATCAACGAGAACGAGACCTGTGCGTTGCGTGTGATCCGCGTCCTGCTCCTGTCAATGATGGTCTTTCTGATGGCCGGCGCGGTGCAGCGGGCCTCGGCGGTGGAAGCCGTGCGGGTGGCGCCCGACGCGCTCGCCATCGACCTGACCTCGGTGGTTGAACACTACCGGGCGGAGAGCGATCTCATCCAGATATCCACCGCGCCCGGGCCGGACGGCATCGTGCGCCGCATCGCCGTGCGGGCGCGGGAAGGCGGAACGCGGCCGGACTGGATCGTGTTCGCCCTCACCAACGACACCGACGAGCAGCTCGATCGGCTGCTGGTCGCGCCGCACTACCGGCTGGTCGGCTCCGGCGTCATCTGGCCGGACCTCGGCGCCTCGCGCATCGCCGCGATCACGGCGAGCCAGGGCATCCGGCCCGAACGCGAGGACGCGGCCGACGCCGACATCTTCAACGTCACGCTCGATCCGGGCTCGACGGTCACCTTCATCGCCGAGTTGCGCACACCCGGCCTGCCGCAGCTCTATCTCTGGGAGCCGGAGGCCTACAAGGCCAAGGTGAATGGGCTGACGCTCTACAAGGGCATCATCATCGGCATCGCCGGCCTGCTCGCCCTGTTCCTCACGGTGGTGTTCGTGGTCAAGGGCGCGGTGATCTTCCCCGCCGCGGCCGCGCTCGCCTGGGCGGTGCTGGCCTACGCCTGCATCGATTTCGGTTTCTTCCAGCAATTGTTCCCCATTGCCGCCTCAACCAACCGCATCTACCGCGCCGCGGCGGAGGCGGTGCTGGCGGCGACGCTGCTGGTGTTCCTGTTCGCCTATCTCAATCTCTCGCGCTGGCATGTCCGCTACAGCCATTTCACCGTGGCGTGGCTGCTGTTCCTCGGTGCGCTCGTGGGGCTTGCGGCGTTCGACGCGCCGGTGGCCTCCGGCGTGGCGCGCATCTCGATTGCCGCGATCGCCGGCGTCGGTTTCATTCTGGTGGTCCACCTCGCAAGTCACGGCTACGACCGTGCCGTGATGCTGATCCCGACATGGTTCCTGCTGCTCGTGTGGGTGACGGCGGCAGGCTTCACCATCAACGGGGAACTGACGCGCGACATCGTGCCCTTCGCCCTGATCGGTGGGCTGGTGCTGATCGTGCTGCTGATCGGGTTCACGGTCGTGCAGCATGCGTTCGCAGGCGGGGCGCTGGCGCAGGGCCTCGTCTCCGACACGGAGCGCAAGGCACTGGCGCTGGCGGGGTCCGGCGACGTCGTGTTCGACTGGGACGTGAGCGCCGACCGCATCTTCGTTAGCGAGGAGGTCGAAAGCCTGCTGCTGCTGAAGCGTGGCGCGCTCGAAGGCTCCATCGCCAACTGGCTCGACGTGATCCATCCCTTCGACCGCGATCGCTACCGCGCGGTGCTCGACCGGGTGCTGGAGCAGCGGCGCGGGCGCGTGGCGCTCGACTTCCGGCTGCGGGCGGCCGACGGCCAGTACTTCTGGTTCAATCTGCGCGCGCGCCCGGTTGTCGGCGCGGACGGTGAGGTCATCAGGGTCGTGGGCATCCTCAGCGACGTCACCGACGCGCGCAACACGGAAGAGCGTCTGCTCTACGATGCGGTGCACGACACGCTGACCGGCCTGCCGAACCGGCAACTGTTCCAGGACCGTCTGGAGACGATGCTCGTGTTTGCCGCGCAGAATCCCATCATGCGGCCGACGGTGGTCTCGGTCGACATCGATGGCTTCAAGGAGGTGAACGACACGGTGGGGCCGTCCGTGGGCGACTCCATCATGCTCACGTTGTCGCGCCGGCTGGGGCGGCTGCTGCGCCCCCAGGACACCATTGCCCGCCTCGGCGGCGACGAATGGGGGCTGATCCTGCTTTCGGAGACGGCGCCCGACCGCATCATTGCCTTCGCGGACATGATCCGGCGCACGATTTCGACGCCGGTGAGCTTCGCCGACCGCGAAATCTTCCTCAAGGCCTCCGTCGGTATCGCGCTCTATGACGCGCAATCGTCCTCCGGGCAGGCGGACATGCAGAAGAATGCGGAAATCGCCATGCTGCACGCCAAGCAGCAGGGCGGTGACCGTATCGAGGTGTTCCGGCCGGGCATGAGCGCCCAGCGCACGGCGCGGCTGGTGCTGGGGGGCGATCTGCGCCGGGCCGTCGATCGCGGCGAGATCAGGGTCATTTTCCAGCCGGTGGTGAGCCTTGACGACCGTACCATCGCCGGTTTCGACGTGCGCCTGCGCTGGGATCACCCGCGCCTCGGGCGGCTGGAGCCGGGTGACTTCCTGCCCATCGCCGAGGAAATCGGCATCGTGGCCGAACTCGGCCAGTATGCGCTGGAGCGCACGGCGCGCGAACTTGCGGCATGGCAATCGGCCCTGGAGGTCGAGCCGCCGATCTTCGCCACGCTGACGCTGTTCAGCCCGCGCCTGCTACGCCACGAACTGATCGCCGACGTCAAGCGGGTGCTCTCGGCGACATCCGTGCGCCCGCAATCGCTGAAGCTCGGCTTCCGCGAGAGCATGCTGACGGACAACCCCGAATTTGCCGCGCAGATGCTGATCCGCCTGCGCCAGCTCGGCGCCGGGCTGGTGCTTGACGGCTTCGGCACGGGCTATTTCTCGCTGTCGCAGTTGCGCTACCTGCCGTTCGACACCATCCGCGTCGACCGCGTCTTCGTGCGGGAGCCGGGGGAGGGCGCGCGGCCGGGCGCCTTGCGCTCCGTCATCACGCTGGCGCAGGATCTCGACATGGACGTCATCGCCGACGGGGTCGAAAACCAGGCTAACGCCACCTTCCTCAGCGGCATGGGATGCCGTTACGGACAAGGCTTCGCGTTCGGCGAGGCGATGACCTCGCACGACGCGCGCCGTTTCCTCGGCGCGACGTCCGCCGCCGCGTAGGGTGTGTCGATTTTTGGGTGATGCTGGCCCGCAAATCGCGGATTTCTGCGCGGCCGGACGCAAATTTAAACACACCCCGATCCGGCGGTGCGATTTGGATTGAAGCGCGATGCTCCGACGGCCTCAGGCGTGGCCGGCCTGTCCCGACAGGGTGGCAATGTCGACACCGATGGTGCGCAGCGCCGTGTCGTATTTATGTTCCACGGCGGTGTCGAATAGCAACGTGGCGTCGGCCGGGCAGTGCAGCCAGCCGTTGGCCTGAATCTCGCTTTCGAGCTGGCCGGGAGACCAGCCCGCATAGCCCAGTGCCAGCAGCGCGTTCTTCGGTCCGCCGCCGGCGGCGATGGCGCGCAGGATGTCGACAGTCGCCGTGAGGCAGACGCCGTTGTGCATCGCCAACGTGGAATTGTCGATCACGAAATCGGCTGTGTGCAGCACGAAGCCGCGCCCTGCCTCCACCGGCCCGCCGCGCAGCACCTCGATGTTCTCCGCCCGCGACGGCAGCCGGATCGCCTCGTCCTCACCCACGATGTCGAGTTGCACGAGCAGATCGGCGAAACGCAGGTCAACGGCCGGCTTGTTGATGACGAGGCCCATTGCGCCTTCCTCGGAATGCGCGCAAAGATAGATAACCGTGCGTGCGAAGCGTTCGTCCATCATCCCGGGCATCGCGACGAGGAATTGTCCGTCGAGATAGTGATGGGCGGTTGTCTGGTCGCGATCATGACGCATGGCACTCTCCTACTGTTTGATATGCTATGCGAGAAACGGCACCAAGGGAATCCGTTTTTTCCGCCGGTCCTGCCTGCGGAAGGCGGCTTTCCCTCATTCGCACAGCCATGTGGTTTATTGATGGAAGGACCATGATAGCCCTGCTCATGACCGCTTTGCCCTATGCCCGCCGCCGGATCCGCCCCGGTCGCGCTGCCTTGCTCGCGGCGCTGGTCTGCTGCCTCGCCGGAACCGGAAATGCGCATGCCGCGCCGTCCGCGAAACCATTTTCACCTTCGGGAAAGGAGCCGCCCGCGCACGCGCGGCTGCTCGACGCCGGGCGCGACGAGGCGACCGGTCAGTACCGCGCAGTCGTGGAGATCGTCCTCGCGCCGGGCTACAAGACCTACTGGCGGGAGCCGGGGGACTCCGGCGTGCCGACCACATTCGACTGGGAAGGCTCGCGGAACGTGGCGGCTGCGCAGGCGTTTTTCCCGGCGCCAACACGCTTTTTCGACGGCATCGGCTACGCTGTCGGCTACCTCGAAACCGTGCGCTTCCCGGTGCTGGTCGATCCGGCGGCGACAGGCCCGGCGGCGTTGCAACTCGAACTGTCGTTCGGCGTGTGCCGCGAGATATGCATTCCGGAACAGGCTTCGCTGCGGCTGGACCTCAGCGGGGTTCCCGCTGTCGCGGGCCTGTGGGAAGAGGCGCACGCGCGCGTTCCGGTTAGCACGCCCGTCGGGCAGACGGCGGCTGACCTCGTCGTGCGCGGGGTGAGGCTCGATGCCTCGTCGCTCACCGTCGAGGTGGCGGGCGCGGTCACCGATGTGTTCGCGGAGGCCCCTGCGCCGTGGCGCTTCGGCCAGCCGGCACGGAAGGAGGGCGCGGACGGCGCCGTGTTCGTTCTCCCGGTCGAGAAAGCGGACGGCAGCTCGGTCACGGTCCCGCTGACGTTGACGGTGACGGGAGAGAGGGCGGCGATCGAGGTGCCCGTGGCGGCAGGCGTCGCGGGGCGCTGATGTTCGTGTTGACCGGGTGCGAGACGTTCTCGCAGGAGATCAAGCGCAGCCGTTTTCACGCTGTCGCCGGCCCGGTGGTGGATGAGGCGGCGGCGAAGGAGTTCATCGCCGCCCATGGCGAGGCAGCTGCGAACCATAACTGTTGGGCCTGGCGGATCGGCGCCGCATACCGCTTCGGTGACGACGGCGAGCCGGCGGGAACGGCGGGCAAACCCATTCTGCAGGCCATCGACGGGCAGAAGCTCGACAACGCTGTCGTTGTCGTCACGCGCTGGTTCGGCGGCATATTGCTCGGCAGCGGCGGCCTGATCCGTGCGTATGGCGGCACGGCGGCGGCATGTCTGAGGGCGGCGGAGAAGCGCGCGGTCGTCGCCACGCTGACGGCGCGCATCGATTGCCCGTTCGCGGATCACGCCCGCGTGCGGGCGCGGCTCGCCGCCATGCCGGATGCGGAGGTAACGGCGGAAACTTTCCATGCGACGGGGGCGGAGATGGCCGTGCGCGTGCCCGAGGCGCGCGCGGCCGAGGTGGCGCGACTGGTGACGGACATCACCAGCGGAAGGGCGCGGGTGGACGTCATCTGAGGGCTGCGTGCCGGGCCGGCATCGCGGCTCCTTCCGTCGGCGCCCGGTTACCGGGGCCGCACCTGATGCAGCATGAAGAAGACGCTCAACACGGTGAAAATGCCAACAGCAGTGACCACGGTCTGCATGATAGGAACCCGTTTCGCATTCAGGGAAGATTTGGCGCCCCGAATATCTCCGGCGCGTCGAAAATGCCTGTCGCGCCGAAGTTCATCGGCGTGCACGGGTTCCATTCTGCCGCCGATTGTGGAGAAAATCGGCGGCGAATGCGGCAGCAATCCTGTCTTTTTGCGGATGGTAAATCAACGGTTGCTGCAATGCAGCACGAACGGCGTACGGAGCGGAACGAAACGGAATACAGCCGTTAAGCATCCTTTCCGCGCGGCTGCAGCGGCACCACGTTATCCCCTTCCGTACCCGGCAGCGAGAACAGGCGCGTGTGCCGCAGGGAGGGAATCTGGCTGCGTGCCTGCGTGACGAGCGCGGGGTCGATGGTGGCGAGGATGACGCCCGGCTCCGCATCCGCTTCCGCCAGCACGCGCCCCCAGGGGTCGACGATGATGGAATGCCCCCACGTCTGGCGGCCATCCTCGTGCAGCCCGCCCTGGGCCGCCGAGATGACGAAACTGCCGTTCTCGATCGCGCGGGCGCGCTGCAGCACCTGCCAGTGGGCCTCGCCGGTCTGGCGGGTGAAGCAGGCGGGGACAGTGAGGATTTCCGCGCCGACTTCCGCCAGCGCACGGTAGAGATAGGGAAAACGCAGGTCGTAGCAGATCGACAATCCCAGCGTGTAGGTGACGTCGCCGACAACGAGCGGCACCGTCACCGCCTGATGGCCGCCGGTGTAGGTGGCGGACTCCCGCCAGCTCTCGCCGCTGGGCAGGTCGACGTCGAAGAGGTGGATCTTGTCGTAGGTCGCGGCGATCTCCCCCTGTGCATCGATGACGATGGCGCGGTTGGCGATACGGTCGTTCTCCTGAAGCGGCAGCGAACCCAGATGGATCGTGATCCGCTTCTCGCGCGCCAGCTCGCGGGCGGCGGCGATCAGCGGATCGTGAACCTGGTCGGAGACCTTTGCGAACAGTTCCTTGCGGTCGCGCACCACAAGCGAGGTCATCTCCGGGGTCTGGACATAGACGGCGCCCGCCGCGGCGGCCTGACGAATCCCGGCGAGCGCGGCCTCGCGGTTGACAGCCGGATCCGTTGTCGAGCGCATCTGGACGCAGGCGGCGACGAAGGAAGGGCGGGGAGAGGAGGCGGGCATCGGGATACTCCTTCAGAACCTGTTGCGACGCAACCGCGTCACGGCAGGGGTGTCACGGCAGGGGTGTCACGGCCTGTGGGTCGCTCAGTAGCTTGTCGAGGGTGCCTTCCGCATCGAGGGCGTGGAGATCGTCACTGCCGCCGATGTGGCGGTCGTCGATGAAGATCTGCGGCACCGTGGTGCGCCCGTGCGCGCGCCCGATCATGACCGCTCGCTCGGCTGGCTCCTTCTCGATATCGATCTCGTGAAACGGCACGCCCTTTTTCTTCAGCAGCGCCTTCGCCCGCTGGCAGTAGGGGCACCACGATTTCGTGTAGATCGTTACGTCCGGCATGTTCCGTACCATTATTGAACTGATTGCTGTCCACGCATTTTGAACATGTCCTGTCAAAAAGCGCAAATGCCTTCCGATGCAGGCCGATAGCTCATTACATCGTTTCATAGAGGCGATGTATTGAGCTAACCCTTTGATATTGAGTGAATTCTCATCGTCCAAATGAGTCCATATGATCGAAACGCGCTCCAGCAGGTAGGTGACGAGGGCGGGCACGGGTCATCCCGCCGCGACCACCCGCGCGAAGACGAGGACATCGACGTCACGCGCGCCGGCGCGCAGCAGCGCGCGGGCACAGGCGTTGGCCGTTGCGCCCGTGGTGAGCACGTCGTCGACGAGCACGATGCGGCGCCCCTCGACCGTGGCGCGCCGCTGCGCCGCGACGTGGAAAGCGCCTTGCAGGTTGGCGGCGCGCTGCGCGCGCGACAGGCCGACCTGCGTGTGCGTGGCCTTGCGCCGCTCCAGCACGGAGAGCGCGCACGGCAGGCCGATGAGAGCCGAAAGGCGCGTGCCGAGCAGCGCTGCCTGGTTGAAGCGGCGCGACAGCAGGCGCCGGGCGTGCAGCGGCACCGGCACGACCAGATCGGCGTCGGGGAAGAGATCGCGCCCGGCGCGGACCATCATGCGGGCCATCAGCCGCGCGAGTTCCATGCGGTCGCCGTACTTGAGGCGGTGGACGAGCCGCCGCGCCGCCGCTTCATACCGCACGGCCGCCCGCGCCCGCTGGAACACCGGCGGATCGGCCAGGGCCGCAGCGGACAGTATCGGCGCGCCGAGATCGACCTCGAAAGGCAAGCCGAGCCGCTCGCAGAAGGGCCTGTCGATCAGGGCGAGGCCGCTCCAGCACTGCGCGCAAAGGGCATCGTGCTGCGCGGTCGCCCTCATGCATGCGGGGCAGGAGGGCGGATAGAGAAAGTCGAGCAGCAAGCGCCAGCCATCGGCCGCGCGGCGCCGCACGCGGCCGGGAACGAAGAGGCCGCGCGCGGCAGCCGGATCTGCATCCGGCGCCGAAGGCGGCAATGGCGAAAGGGAGTCCAGGGACGCGGCCTCCATTACAAGCCCGGCACAAACACCGACAGACCGGAGCGGCGGACATTGAAATCCGATCGCGCTACTGCTCGGTAGTCTCCGGTCATCACATCAGGTTTATCCCGAAAGAGCATGCACATTCCAGGTTGAAGCTATATGCGGCGAGGCTTGTGCGAGGCTGTGCAGCGGGCAGCCGGCGCGCGCGAAAACGCGCTTCCCTTTTCGGGCCGATGCGGTAAAAACCGCTGCATGAGCCATGCACC
Source organism: Pseudochelatococcus lubricantis (assembly GCF_042432495.1). Lineage (NCBI taxonomy): Bacteria > Pseudomonadati > Pseudomonadota > Alphaproteobacteria > Hyphomicrobiales > Chelatococcaceae > Pseudochelatococcus > Pseudochelatococcus lubricantis. The sequence goes on from NZ_JBHLXC010000001.1 coordinate 628,371, forward strand.
CCGGATATTCGATCGCGCCTTGCAGCGCCGCCGCCTGACGCGCGCGCTGGAGGGTGGCTTCGGGGATTTCCTGCTTTCCCGTGTCGTCGACGACCTCATGGACAGGCTGTCGACGGTCAGCCGCCGCTTCGAGCGCGCGCTCGATCTCGGTACGCCGATCGACGCGGCGGCGGTTGTGCTGACGCGGTCCGGCGCGGTCGGGCAGGTCGTGCGCGTGGCGACCGTGGCCGGCGCTGCCCGGCCCGGCGATATCGTTGCGGATGAGGAGGCGCTGCCTCTGGCGCCGGAGCGGTTCGATCTCGCCATTTCGGCGCTGTCGCTGCATCACGTCAACGATCTGCCGGGCGCGCTGGTGCAGGTTCGCCGCGCCCTGCGGCCGGACGGGCTGTTCCTGGCGGCGTTTCTGGGCGGCGAGACGCTGACGGAACTGCGCCAGTCGTTAACGCTCGCGGAAGCGGAGCTGGAAGGCGGTGCAAGCCCGCGCGTCGCGCCCTTCGCCGATCTGCGTGACCTCGGCGGCCTGCTGCAGCGGGCGGGGTTCGCCTTGCCCGTGGCCGATGTCGACCGGGTGACGGTGCGCTACCGCGACCCGGTCGCGCTGATGCGCGACCTGCGCGGCATGGGCCTGACCAACACGCTCGCCGAGCGCAGTCGCAAGCCGCTGCGCCGAGCGACGCTGGTGCGGGCGTGCGAGATGTATATGGAGCGTTTCGCCGCGGCCGACGGCCGGTTGCCGGCGACTTTCGACATCCTGTGGCTGTCGGGCTGGGCGCCGGACGAAAGCCAGCAAAAGCCGCTGCGCCCAGGCACCGCCCGCGTCAGTCTTGCGGATGTCCTGCCGGACAGGTCACGGCGCTCCACATAAGGAAGCGCAGACCGGGAACCGAACTGAGCGGATCAATTCCCGATCTGGAGCAAAATGCATTCAAGCTGAAGCGGAATTTTGCCTTATCTGCTTCGTCAGTCACCAGAATTCTCCAGGAAACGGTGCCCGTTTCCTGGTTTGGTGACCTGACGCGACCGGTGTCCGCAGTCACAGATAGCCGAAGATCAACAGCAGAAGGATGATCGGGATTGGAATACCGATGATCCATAACAGCGCGCCTCGAAGCATCTTGCCCTCCTGTCCTGTCGTTGCTTGTCTATGCAATGGCAACGCCGCGATGTCAGGAAGGTTCCGTGCGTAATTCCTGCGGCGCTTTCGCGTCGCGGGCTGAGATGGTGGCCGCTGCGGGACTCGAACCCGCACGGGCGAAGCCCGAGGCATTTTAAGTGCCTTCCGTCTACCAGTTTCGGCAAGCGGCCACTTGAACCGGCATCTCGTCCGTTTCGTCACTCCCGCCGGCTTTTGCCGCATCGTGGCGAATCTGGCGATGCCTGTTCGTCATGTTGGCGGAAGATAGCGTGCGGGAGGCCGGACGTCCAAACCCCTTGTGGACAGGACGCCGGCGGCTCGCCGCGGTTCAGGCGGAGGACGCCTCGTCGGCGGCCGGCTTCGGGCCCAGGCGCTTGTCGAGATAGCCTTCGACGGTGGCGATCAGCGGGTCGATCTGGCCCTCGAAGAAGTGGTTGGCGCCCGGGATGATGGCGTGCTCGATGACGATGCCCTTCTGCGTCTTCACCTTCTCGATCACGCCGATGACTTCGCGCAGCGGCGCAACCCTGTCCTGCTCGCCGTGCACGAAGAGACCGGACGACGGGCAGGGCGCCAGGAACGAGAAATCGTAGCGGTTCGCCATCGCCGCGATCGACAGGAAGCCCTCGATTTCCGGGCGGCGCATCAGCAACTGCATGCCGATCCATGCGCCGAACGACACGCCCGCGATCCAGCAGTTGCGCGCTTCGGGGTTGACGGATTGTACCCAGTCGAGCGCCGCCGCCGCGTCCGACAGTTCCCCGGCGCCATGGTCGAACGCGCCCTGGCTGCGCCCCACGCCGCGAAAATTGAACCGGAGCGCCGAGAAACCACGATTCACGAACGTGTAGTACAGGTTGTACACGATCTGGTTGTTCATGGTGCCGCCGAACTGCGGATGCGGGTGCAGGATGAGCGCGATCGGCGCGCCCTTTTCCCTGGCGGGGTGATAACGTCCTTCTATGCGGCCGGCGGGGCCGGAAAAGATAATCTCAGGCATTGAGCACCATGTACGATGTCGCGACAGTACGCACGACAGGAAAAGCAGCCAGGCGAACCGTAACCGCTCTGGCAATGATGACGCATATATAGTTATATGCAATCATGGCATGAAGACCGGCCCGGCTCCAACTTCACGGGTCTTGTCTATTTGAGACGTTTTGTCATATGGTCCAGGACCATTCCATCATTCGCTCCGATACCAGAGAGGGCGACCCGCCGCGTTGCGGAAGCGTCCATGATCACAACGGCCTCCGGCATCAGGACAGGATGTCCTGATCATGGTGCCTCTCTATCACGGCACGGGGGGGTAAAAGCAAGCTTCTTGCGCTATATCGACGGCGGAGCGGCGCTGCCCGCGGCGGATGGGGGGAAATCGTGCGGGTATCGACGGAAACAGGTGAGGAGGCATGACGCGCGAGCGGGTCTATCTGGATTTCAACGCCACGGCGCCGGTGCGTCCCGAGGTGCTGGAAGCCGTGGTGCGCGCGCTCGGTGCCGCCGGCAACGCATCGTCCGTGCATGCCGAGGGACGGGCGGCTCACAAGCGGATCGAGGATGCGCGCGCGGCGGTCGCGGCGCTTGCCGGCGCGCGCGCCGAGGATGTCATCTTCACCGGCTGCGGGTCCGAGGCCAACACGATGGCGCTGACACCCCAGCTGCGCGTCTCGGGAAGCTGCGCAGCGGGCGCCTGCGCGGTCGGCGTGGCCCGCCCGGTGACGCGGCTCTTCGTCGGCGCGACCGAGCATCCGAGCGTGCTTTCCGGCGGGCGGTTCGCGCCGGAGGACGTCGAGGCCATCCCCGCCGACAGCAACGGCCTGCTGCGGCAGGACTGGCTTGCCGAGCGGCTGTCGCGTTTCTCCATCAAGGAGCCCGGGGCGGCGTTCCTCGTCAGCGTGCAGGCGGCCAACAGCGAAACCGGCGTCCTTCAGCCGCTCTCGGAGATCGCCGCGCTCGTCCACGGCGCGGGCGGCATCGTCCATACGGATGCGGTGCAGGCGGCGGGCAGGATGGCGCTCGACATCGGAGCGCTCGGCGTCGACATGCTGACGCTTTCCGCACACAAGCTCGGCGGGCCGCAGGGCGTGGGGGCGCTGGTGCTCGCGCCCGGCGCCATCGAACTCGGCACGCCGCTGGTGCGCGGTGGCGGGCAGGAGAGGGGGCGGCGCGCGGGCACGGAGAACGCCGCCGGCATTGCGGGCTTCGGCGTCGCCGCGGAACTTGCATTGCGCGAGATCAGCGCGTATCCAGCGCGCTTGAAAATACTGCGCGACGGATTCGAGCTGCGCCTCGGGGAAGTGCTTCCACAGGCGGTGATATTCGGGCGGGAGGCGGCGCGCATCGCCAACACGAGCGCTTTCGCCGTCCCGGGCCTCCGGGCGGAGACGCTGTTGATGGCGCTCGATCTCGCCGGCATGGCGGTATCGAGCGGCTCGGCTTGCTCATCCGGCAAGGTGCGCCGCTCCCACGTGCTGGCGGAAATGGGCGTTGCGCCCGAACTGGCGGAAGGCGCGCTCAGGGTCAGCTTCGGCTGGGCATCCCGCGCTGAAGACGTGGATTCGTTCGTTGCGGCTTTGGAAAAAGTCGTCGGTATGCTTATATCCCGTCAGAGAGGCCGTCACGCGGCCTGAGTGACGGGCGACATACCAGGCAGTCCTTGCCAACCCGCGGCCCTTGAACCCGCGACAGGAGGTTATGCCATGCCTGCAGTGCAGGAAACCGTCGAGCGTGTCCGTACGCTCGACGTGGATCAGTACAAGTACGGGTTCGAGACGGATCTCGAAGTCGACAAGGCCCCCAGGGGGCTGAACGAGGATATCGTCCGCCTCATCTCGGCCAAGAAGGGCGAGCCCGAATGGATGACGCAATGGCGCCTTGAGGCCTTCCGGCGTTGGCAGACCATGCGCGAGCCCGGGTGGGCGCGGGTGAACTACCCGCCGATCGATTATCAGGACCTCTACTACTACGCCGCTCCGAAGATGAACCCGGCGCCGAAGTCGCTGGACGAGGTCGATCCCGAGATCCTCAAGACCTATGAGAAGCTCGGCATCCCGCTGCGTGAGCAGGAGATTCTCGCCGGCGTCGAGCCCGCGCGCCGTGTGGCGGTCGACGCGGTATTCGACTCCGTGTCGGTGGTTACCACCTTCAAGGAGGAACTGCGCAAGGCTGGCGTCATCTTCTGCTCGATTTCGGAGGCTATCCGCGAGCATCCGGAACTCGTGCGGAAGTACCTCGGTTCCGTGGTGCCGGTGTCGGACAACTTCTTCGCCACGCTGAACTCGGCGGTGTTCACCGACGGCTCGTTCGTCTACGTGCCGGAAGGCGTGCGCTGCCCGATGGAGCTTTCCACCTATTTCCGCATCAACGAGCGCAACACCGGCCAGTTCGAGCGCACGTTGATCATCGCCGACAAGGGCGCTTACGTCAGCTATCTCGAAGGTTGCACCGCGCCCGCGCGCGACGAGAACCAGCTCCATGCGGCAGTCGTGGAGCTTGTCGCGCTCGATGACGCCGAGATCAAGTATTCCACCGTGCAGAACTGGTATCCGGGTGATGCCGAGGGCAAGGGCGGCGTCTACAACTTCGTCACCAAGCGCGGTGACTGCCGTGGCCGGGATTCCCGCATTTCGTGGACGCAGGTCGAGACCGGATCGGCGATCACGTGGAAATATCCGTCCTGCATCCTGCGCGGCGACAATTCGCGCGGCGAGTTCTATTCGATCGCTATCTCGAACGGCTTCCAGCAGGTCGACTCCGGCACCAAGATGATCCATCTCGGGCGCAACACGACGAGCCGCATCATCTCGAAGGGGATCGCGGCGGGGCGGTCGGAGAACACCTATCGCGGCCTCGTGTCCGCGCATCGCAAGGCATCGGGCGCGCGCAACTTCACCAACTGCGATTCGCTGCTGATCGGCGACAGGTGCGGCGCGCATACAGTGCCCTACATCGAATCGAAGAACGCCAGCGCCATCTTCGAGCACGAGGCGACGACGTCGAAAATCTCCGACGACCAGATGTTCTACTGCCTGCAGCGGGGTCTCGACGCGGAGGAGGCGATTGCGCTCATCGTCAACGGCTTCGTCAAGGACGTGTTGCAGCAGCTGCCGATGGAGTTCGCCGTCGAGGCGCAGAAACTGATCTCGATCAGCCTCGAAGGCTCGGTTGGATAAGCGGAAGGGAGATGCCGTCGCCGGTGTGGCCGGTCGCTGCCAGGGCAATCCTGGGCACCCAGCTCCGCAGGCGTCAGCATGAGAGAGTTTCAAGGGAACGAAAATGATCGAAATCAAGAATCTCGTGGTTGAAATCGAGGGCAACCGCATCCTCAACGGCCTTGACCTGACGGTGAGGGACGGCGAGGTCGCCGCGATCATGGGGCCGAACGGGTCGGGCAAGTCGACGCTGAGCTATGTCATCGCCGGCAAGGAGGAGTACGAGGTCCTTGAGGGCGAGATCCTGCTCGACGGCGAGAACATCCTCGAACTCGAACCTTACGAGCGCGCGGCGAGGGGCGTGTTCCTCGCCTTCCAGTATCCGCTGGAAATTCCCGGCGTCGCGACCATGTCGTTCCTGAAGGCGATCCTGAATGCGCAGCTCAAGGCACGCGGCGAGGCGGAACTCACCACGCCGGATTTCATGCGCCGGGTGAAGGCAGCGGCGGAACGCCTCCAGATCAACCAGGACATGCTGAAGCGCGCGCTGAATGTCGGCTTTTCCGGCGGCGAGAAGAAGCGCATGGAGATCCTGCAGATGGCTCTGCTCCAGCCTTCCTTCTGCATTCTCGACGAGACGGACTCCGGCCTCGACATCGACGCGCTGCGCATCGTCGCCGAGGGCGTCAACGCACTGCGCGACGGCAAGCGATCGTTCCTCGTCATCACCCATTACCAGCGCCTGCTGAACCACATCGTGCCCGATACCGTGCATGTGATGTCGAAGGGGCGCATCGTGCGCACGGGTGACCGGGAACTGGCGCTGGAGCTTGAGGCCAGCGGCTACGCCGACTACGTGACCGAGGCCGCGTGAGACAGCCATGACTGACATCACGCCCATCCGCACGCAGGCCGAGACCCAGCTTCTGGACTATCTGCGGCACCCGCGCTCCGCTCTTCCGGTCGGTGACGGGAGCGTCATCCGCCGTGCCGACGCGATCGCGCGTCTTGAGCGCGAGGGCCTGCCCAACCGCCGCGTGGAGGAGTGGAAGTACACCGACCTGCGCGCCCTGCTGCGCGAAGCCGCGCCGCCGGCCGAATGCCCTTCCGCCGCGGATATCGCCGAGGCGCGGGCGCAAGCGCGTGTGTTCGCCGAAGTCGCGGCCGTGCGTCTCGATTTCGTGAACGGCCATCTCGCGGCGCAGGACGCGCCGCCCGCGGGCGTGACGGTGATCGGGCTCGCGCAGGCGCTGGCGGAGGAACATCCGGTGCTGTCGAACCTCAACCGCGTCGACGTGGCGGCGGGGAACGCATCCTACGAACTCAACCGGGCTTTCCTGTCCGACGGCGTCGTCGTGCATGTCGCGGCCGAGCAGGCGGTGGCGCAGCCCCTGCATCTGCGCTTCGTCAACCGCGGCGGCGCGCCGTTCTCGACCGCGCCGCGCGTTCTCGTGGTGCTGGACAAGCGGACCTCGCTGACCGTGCTGGAATCGCATGAGGGCGACGTCGCGGCCCAGCCCAACAGCGTGGTCGAGTTCGTGCTCGCCGATGACGCGCAGCTCGAACATGCCCGCGTCAACACCGAGGCAGCGGGGACCATCGCCCTTTCCACTATCACGGCGGTGGTCGGCACGCGCGCGGCGTTCCGCTCGGTCAATCTGCATGCTGGCACCTCGGTGTCGCGCCACCAGCTCTTCGTTGCCTACGAGGGCGAGGATGCCCGGGTGACGCTGGGCGGCGTGACCGTCCTGTCGGGCACCCAGCATGCCGATACGACGCTCGTCGTCGACCACGCCGTGCCGGGCGGCGAGAGCCGGGAGCTGTTCAAGACCGTCATCGACGGCGAGGCGAAGGGCGTGTTTCAGGGCAAGATCGTCGTGCGGCCGGACGCGCAGAAGACTGACGGGCGGATGATGTCGGCGGCGCTGCTGCTCTCGCCCGACGCGACGATGAACAACAAGCCGGAACTCGAAATCTGGGCCGACGACGTGCAATGCGCGCATGGCGCGACCTGCGGCGAACTCGATGACGAACTGCTGTTCTACCTGACGGCGCGCGGCTTGCCGCGCGAGGAGGCGGAAGCCCTGCTGCTGCAGGCCTTTATCGGCGAGGCTCTCGAACTCGTGACCGACGAGGCCATACGCGAAGCGATGACCGGTCTTGCGATAGACAGGCTTGCCAAGCTTGCATAAATGTATGTCCATGAACGGAGTGTGCGCCGCACCATCGGACAGCGGCGCGGAACGAGGGACAGATGACCAGCGCGGTGACGAGCGGCAGTTATGATGTGGAGGCGGTGCGCCGGGACTTTCCGATTCTCGCGCGGGAGGTCTACGGCAAGCCGCTCGTCTATCTGGACAGCGCCGCATCCGCGCAGAAACCGCGCTCCGTCATCGATGCCATGAGCCGCGTTTATGAGCATGAGTACGCCAACGTGCACCGGGGGCTGCACTTCCTCGCCAACGCTGCGACCGAGGCGTTCGAGGCCGCGCGCGAGACCGTGCGCGGCTTCCTCAACGCGGGCAGCACGGACGAGATCGTGTTCACCCGCTCCGCGACGGAGGCGATCAATCTCGTCGCCGACACGTTCGGGCGCGCGCATGTCGGCGAGGGCGACGAGATCGTCGTTTCCATCCTGGAGCACCATTCCAACATCGTGCCGTGGCATTTCCTGCGCGAGCGCAAGGGCGCCGTGCTGAAATGGGCGCCGGTGGACGACGACGGCAATTTCCTGCTCGATGAGTTCGAGGCGCTGCTGACGCCGCGTACGAAGATCGTGGCCGTGTCGCACATGTCGAACGTGCTCGGCACCATCCTGCCGATCCGGGACATCGTGCGCATCGCCCATTCCCGCGGCATCCCGGTGCTGGTCGACGGCAGCCAGGGCGCGGTGCACCTGCCGGTCGATGTGCGCGAACTCGATGCCGATTTTTATGTCTTCACCGGCCACAAGGTCTACGGCCCCACGGGCATCGGCGTGCTCTACGGCAAGACGCAATGGCTGGAGAGCCTGCCGCCGTTCAACGGCGGCGGCGAGATGATCGAGAGCGTTACGCTCGATACCGTTACTTACAACACGCCGCCGCATCGTTTCGAGGCCGGCACGCCGCCCATCGTGGAAGCGGTCGGGCTTGCGGAGGCGATCCACTATATCGATCGCCTCGGCCGCAACACCATTCTCAACCACGAGGAGCAGTTGCGCGACTACGCGATGCAGCAGGTGGGCGGGATCAATTCCATCCGCATCATCGGGCGAGCGCGTGACAAGGGCGCGATCCTGTCCTTCGAGATGCGGGGCGCGCATCCGCACGATGTCGCGACCGTCATCGACCGCGCGGGCGTGGCCGTGCGCGCCGGCACCCACTGCGCCCAGCCGCTGCTGGCCCGCTTCGGCACGACGGCAACATGCCGCGCCTCCTTCGCCCTGTACAACACGCGCGAAGAGGTGGACATTCTGGTCGAGGCGCTGAAAAAGGCGGAACAGCTTTTCGCCTGACCATTCGGGAGAGTTTCGTGAGCGACAAGGACAACAGCACCGCCCCCGGCACGCCCGCACCCCCGGCCCTGCCTGAAGGCGAGATCGAGCGGCTGACCGAGGATATCATCGCGGCGCTGAAAACGGTTTTCGACCCCGAGATTCCGGTAGACATTTATGAACTCGGCCTGATCTACAGGGTCGATATCAGCGACGACCGTCATATCGAGATCGACATGACGCTCACCGCCCCCGGTTGCCCGGTTGCCGGCGACATGCCGGGCTGGGTCGAGAACGCCGTCGGCTCCATCCACGGCGTGCAGGGCGTAACCGTCAACATGGTGTTCGATCCGCCGTGGGATCAGAGCCGCATGTCCGACGAGGCCCGCGTCGCGCTCGACATGTGGTGACGCTCTCGACGGCGCGGACAATCGATCCTATTTATGAAGATGAAGCGTCTTTATGCAGGGCCTTGAACCCTGAACGAAGGATCATGGCAATGATATCGTCCACCGGCCCCGCGTCGGCTCCCCTCAGGAAGCGCCCCCGATTTCAGGTGCTCACGCTCACCGAAGCGGCGGCGGAGCGGCTGCGGGAAATCATCGACAATGCGGACAGGCCCATCGCCGCTGTGCGCCTCGGCGTGAAGAAGGGCGGCTGCGCGGGCATGGAATACACCATGGAATACGCCGAGGGCATCGCGCCCGGCGAGGACGTGGTGGAAGACAAGGGCGTGAAGCTCGTCGTCGACCCGAAGGCGGTGCTGTTCCTGCTCGGGACGGAAATGGACTTCAGGATCGATAAGCTGTCGTCCGGCTTCGTCTTCAACAACCCGAACCAGACGTCCGCCTGCGGCTGCGGGGAGTCGGTGGAGATCAAGCCCGCCTCTCCCGAGGCGCTGGCGCAGGCCGGGCTGGCGTGAATGGCGAGCCTCGCGGGGTCGGCTGGCCGGTGATTTTACCCGCTGCTGCGTTGCCGATCCTCGCCGATGTAACCAGCATCGACGGCGTTCGGCGTGTTGCAGGATGACCAAAATCCCTCGGCCATCCTCAACGCGGAGGTTTTGTGAGGGGTTCTTATTGCGGCATGAGGAAAGTGGCCGCGCCGAGCATCCGCCCGGGGGCGGAGGGATCACCGCTTTGCACGAGAATCGCGAAGCCGTCCGTCTTGTCGGGCAGCGCCTCGCCGTGCGTGAGGTCGAACGTCATCGGCGTTCCGGGCCGCGATTCGGCGGGCATGGCGCCCAGCGGAATGAGGTCGCGCGCCACGTTGATATATTCCAGCTTGCGGCCGGTGTTCTCGCCACCCTCGACGCTCACCGTCCGCTCCCGGTAGAATGGCGCGAGCACCACTGTGGCGCGCTCGCGCGGGAAATCCTCTCCGGGCAGGATGGTGATGTGGAAGCCGCGGTCATCCCGGACGATGGCGACCCCCACCGGCAACCGGCGCTGTGACTCCACCGCGAGCGTGGCAAGCGTCTTCTTCAGCGCCTTCTCATCGGAGCCGACCATATGCGCCACGCCGTTGACGACGGCCTGCGGCGTGTAGATCCCGCGCGCACCCCTCAGCTTGGCATAGATGCGCTGGCGCCAGGTGAACTTCTCGTTGGCGAGCGTGTCGCGCCAGCCCAGATAGTCCCAGCAGGTGACGGGGAGTGTGAGCACGACGATGCTGCTGTCGCGCGCGTAGTCGCACATCAGCCGGTCGGCGGGGGGGCACGAGGCGCAGCCTTGGCTTGTGAACAGCTCCACCACGGCGCGCGTGTGGCCGGGCGGTGCGGTTTGCTGGGCGGAGGCGGGATGCGGCAGAAGCAGCCCGACGCCCAGCAGGCCGCCGATAAGCATGCCGGCGGAGAACCGCAGAGGTTCTGAGAGGCGCGTGCGGCGGGAAAGCGGTGAGGCCATTTCTTTCCTGAGGCTTGCAGGGGGCTTGTTCTTGCAGGGGCTCTTCCCGACAGGGATTCGTTCCTGGCGGCCAGTGAACAGCAACACGACGCGGAAGGAAAGTAACGTTAGGGTGACGGCTGCGGCGCCGGTGCGGCGGCCACCGCCGCCGTGGCCGGCGTGCGCCAACGGCGATGCATCCACAGCCATTGTTCGGGATACTCGCGCACCCAGCCTTCCACCACCGCCGTCATCGCCGCCATGGCGCCGGCGGGGTCGACATGCCCCTCCGCATCGCGGGGCAGGTCGAGCGGCGGCGTCAGTTCGAGGCGGAAACGATGGCCGGGCAGGCGAATCACCCGCACGCCATGCACCGGACAGTCGAACCGGCGCGCGAATTTCCCCAGGATCGGATTGGTGAGGGCGGGGCGGCCGAAAAATGGCACCGCGATGCCGCGCGTGAAGTGCTGGTCGATCAGCATGCCGAGATGGCCGCCCTTCTCCAGCACGTTCGACATCACGAAGGCCGCCCCCTGCCGCGCGGCCTCCAGATTGCCCATGGTGCGGGAGCGCACCTCATGCACCGCCCGCGCCACGGCCGGATCGTTGGGGGCGCGGAAGATCGCGGTGGTGTCGAGGCCGTAGCGGCTGGCGCAGATCGCAGGCAGTTCCCAGTTGCCCAGATGCGCCGAGAAGACGATGCCCGGCTTGCCGTCGTCGCGCAGCGCGATGAAATGCTCGATGCCGACGACTTCGGTGCGCGCATCCGGTTTGGGGGCGAAGTAGTCGTAGTCGAACAGCGTGTCGAGATGCGCGTATTCGGCGCCCGTGCGGCCCAGGTTTTCCCACGCGCCGAGCGCGATTTCCCGCACCCGCGCCTCATCCGCATCGGGAAAGGCGGCGCGGATGTTGGCGAGTGCAACCCTGTGCACCGACAGCAGCGGGCCGACCGCACGCGCCACCGTGCCGCCCAGGTCGCTGGCGCGGTCTGGCCCCAGCAGGCGCAGCAGGCCGAACACCCCCCGAACGGCCCCCACCATCGCGATTTCCGCGAGGGAGGAGCGCAGTTTCCTGACGGCCGCAGAGACCGTTTCCACCACACGCAACGCCAAAGCTTACACCACCTCCGGGGTTGGCGCCGGCACCACGCACGGCCCACCGGACTGCCGCTTGTCAGAGCGTCCGTCCGTCAAACGAAATCGGCCGTTCGTCAAGAGTTCACCTCGACGAAAGAATCGCGGAGCGTTGTCCGATCCCGATGGACCGGATATCGTTCCGGGCATGCCGGCGCAAGTTCAAACAGGCGCGGGACCGGGCAGGCATTGGCGCGTCGTGGAGTCAGGCCCGCCTGATCCGGCGGTTGACGCGGCGGGCGAGGTAGTCGCCGGCGCTTTGCACCGCCTGCACCATCACGATCAGCACCACGACGACCATGAACATGACTTCCGGCATGAAGCGCTGGTAGCCGTAGCGGATGCCGAGATCGCCGAGCCCGCCGCCGCCGACCACGCCCACGATGGCCGAATAGCCGATCAGGCTGACGACGGCGAGCGTGAGGCCGAGCACGATGCCGGGCAATGCCTCCGGCACCAGCACCTTGCGCACGATCTGCAGCGGGCTTGCACCCATGGCGCGCGCGGCCTCGATCAGCCCCTGGTCGACCTCGCGCACGGCACTCTCCACGAGACGGGCGACGAAGGGAAAGGCGGCGACTGTGAGCGGCACCACGGCGGCGGTGGTGCCGATCGACGTGCCGGCGACCAGCCGGGTGAACGGGATGATCGACACCGCGAGGATGATGAACGGCGTCGAGCGCAGCGCGTTCGCCACCGCGCCGACGACGCCGTTGGCGAGGGGCGCCGCGAACAGCTCGCCGCGCTGGCTCGTGGCGAGGAAGATGCCGAGCGGCATGCCGATCAGCGAGGCCGCCAGCGACGACAGCGCCACCATGTAGAGCGTGTCCCACGTCGCGCCGCCCACAAGGCGCAGGATGTCAAGCGAAAGCGCTGGCAGGGACATAGCCGAGAACCTCCGTATCGAGATCGCGCGCGGCGAGGAAGGAGACGAACCTCTCCGACAGGTCCCGGCCGCCCGGCACGCCGACGATGAGCACGCCGAACGGCTTGCCGCCAATGGCGTCGATGGTGCCTCCGAGGATGTTCACATCGATGTCCAGCTCCCGCGAGACCTGCGCCAGCACGGGATGGGTGGCGAAGCGCCCGCGGAAGATGATGCGAATCACGGTCTCCATGCCCGGCGCGTCCTCGTGCGCCAGACGGTCGGCCACAAAGGACGGCGGTGCCCGTCCCGTTTCGGCGGCGAGGAACGAGCGCGTGGTCGGATGCTGCGGCCGGGTGAAAACGTCGAAGACATCGCCCTGCTCGACGACGCGGCCGCCATCGAGCACAGCCATTTGCTGCGCGATGGCCCGAATCACGGCCATCTCGTGGGTGATCAGCAGGATGGTGACGCCGAGTTCCCGGTTGATGGCCGACAGCAGAGACAGAATGGAATGCGTCGTCTCCGGGTCCAGCGCGGACGTCGCCTCGTCCGACAGCAGCACCTTCGGATTGGTCGCGAGCGCGCGGGCGATGCCGACGCGCTGCTTCTGCCCGCCCGAGAGTTCGGCTGGATAACGGCTGCGCTTGTCGTCGAGGCCGACGAGCGACATCAGACGCTCCACCCGCTCGCGAATGACGGGCGCGGCCGCGCCCTCGACTTCGAGCGGCAGGGCGATGTTGTCAAAAACCGTACGCGACGACAGCAGGTTGAAGTGCTGAAAAATCATGCCGATGTTGCGGCGCACCGCGCGCAGCTTATTTTCCGGCAACCGCGACACGTCAACACCGTCGACGATCACCTGTCCGCTCGTCGGCTTCTCCAGCCCGTTCACCAGACGAATCAGGGTCGATTTGCCCGCGCCGCTGCGGCCGATCACGCCAAGGACGGAACCGGCCGGCACGTCGAGATCGATGTCCGACAGTGCCTCGACCGGTTGGCCGTCCTTGCGCGCCGGAAACTGCTTGCCCACGCCCGCGAGGCGGATGATCGCGGAGCGGCCGGCAACCGCGCCGCCGGCCGGCGGCTGCGGCGGATGGCCAGGGGAAGGGATGTTCATCATCCCCTTCTCCTGACGGAAGCGGAGGCATCTTGCAAGAGGCGGGTTGCGTGCGGCAAGCGGGCCTCCGGATGGCCGCTTCAGGACCGGCCGACAGGGCCGGACCGGCGATCACGCCGGGATGTAGTCGCTCTCGCTGCCCGCGCGGTGGTTGCCGCGGGGGCCGGCATCGGCCCGGCGCCTGGCGATGAGCTTGCGCGCAGCGCGCTCGGCAGCCTGCGGATCAGCGAAGATGCGCCCGTCGAGATCGTTGAATGCGTTTTCAGACGCATGAAAGCGGTAGCCGTTGGCATCGCGGGCTATGATCCCCGCGGGCTTGCCGGAGATTTCGATCAGGTAATTGTCAAACATGTCAGCTCCCACCGGTTCGAACCGGCTTCACCATGCAAATTCAGGACCAGATGAAATGCGGCGCAATCAATGCGGACAGACCGGACATTGCTGCATAGACGCAAGACATACGATCGTGACGGCTGCATGAACCGGAGCGGGAGGCACGAGACGCGCCTCTGGTTTTCCGGAGATTTCGTTCCCGAAGGTTGTTGTTGTCGAAGAAAGTGCCATGGTGCCTCTCCTGATTGTTGGCGTGCAGGCCTTCCTCAGCCATCCATCGACGATTGCCGGAAAACCCGTGCGCGCAATGACCCCACGAACTTACTCGTGGCGCTTTAGCGTTTGGTCTCGCGGCGCAAGCTGCGCTTTCAAATCACCGCGGCTCGCGGGCAGCGCCGTGTCGACGCGCTTCGCGAACACCCTCTATATCGCGCACCAATCCGCTCTTGTCAATAAAATATAAAATCAATAGAATTAATAAAATAACTTTCCGACAGACGAATAATTCGCTTGTGCAGCAATATCTTGAGGGATTCCAATGTGCGTTTCGCGGTCGCGGAATGACCATTAATTTACACTCTATATCTGTAAATTTATAAAAACTACAAAAAAACTATTGAAATAATTCCAGCCGGTGGTGACAATGGGTCATCATCAGACGGAGAGGGCCAATGGTTTCCAGACTGACAGTTTTTTCGAGGCGTGGCGTCCTGGCAATGGCGTCGGCCGCGGCGGTGGTGCTGGCCGGGCTGGCGGGCGCCGCCCCCGCGCGGGCCCAGACGACCCTGCTCAACGTTTCCTATGATCCCACCCGCGAGCTTTATCGCCAGATCAACGAAGTGTTCCAGGCGAAATGGAAGAAGGATACCGGCGAGGATGTCGTGGTGCGCACGTCGCACGGCGGCTCCGGCGGACAGGCCAACAAGGTCATCGAGGGGCTTGAGGCGGACGTCGTGACGCTCGGCATCGCTTCCGACATCGACCTGATCGCCCGTGAAACCGGCCTCATTCCCAAGGACTGGCGCGAGAAGCTGCCGAACCACGGCCTGCCCTATACCTCCACCGTCGTCTTCGTGGTGCGCAAGGGCAACCCGAAGAACATCAGGAACTGGGACGATCTGGTTCGCGACGATGTGAAGATCATCACCCCGAATCCGAAGACGTCGGCCGGCGGACGCTGGAATTTCCTCAGTGCCTGGGGCTTCGTGCTCGATCATGGCGGCGACGATGCGAAGGCGCGGGAATTCGTGACGAAATTCTACAAGAACGTCCCGGTGCTCGATCCCGGCGCGCGCGGTTCCACCATCAGTTTCGCGCAGCGCGACCTCGGCGATGTGCTGCCGGCGTGGGAGAACGAGGCTCACCTGATCCTCAGCGAATTCGGCGCCGAAAAGTTCGACATCGTCGTGCCGCCGTTCTCCATCTCCGCGGAGCCGCCGGTCGCGCTCGTGGTCGGCAACGTCGACAAGAAGGGCACGCGCAAGGCGGCGGAAGCCTATCTCGACTTCCTCTACTCGCCCGAGGCACAGACGATCATCGCCAAGAACTGGTACCGTCCCTCCCGTCCGGAGACTGTCGCGGCGGGCGGCGTGCCGGAATTCCAGAAGCTGAAGCTCTTCCGGGCGGAGGACAAGTTCGGCGACTGGGCGACCATCCAGAAGCGTTTCTTCGGCGAAAGCTCGGTCTTCGACGAAATCAGCAAGGCAATCGCGCAGAAGTAAGCACGGCAATGAAGGGCCGCGCGGCGGAACGATGGAGGCGCCGCAGGCGTTGACAAGGTCGTCGTTCCGCCGTGCGGCAGCCGATACGGTTCCATACAGTTGAAAGTACGTTGCATCATGGCAGCAGTCGCGACCGCGAGAGAGGGGTGGCTTCCCCGCTTCCGGCAAAAGAGCGTGATACCGGGCTTCGGCCTCGCCTTCGGCTACACGCTCGTCTATCTGGGCATCATCGTCCTCATCCCGCTGGGCGGGCTGATCCTGCGCGCGTCCGGCATCGGACTTTCGGGCCTGTGGAATGTCGCCACCGATCCGCGCGTGGCCGGCGCGCTCAAGCTCAGCTTCGGCACCGCGCTGCTCGCCGCCGTCTTCGCGGCCGTGTTCGGCCTGCTGATTGCGTGGGTGCTGACGCGCTACCGGTTTCCCGGCCGGCGCCTGATCGACGCGGCCGTCGACCTGCCCTTCGCGCTGCCGACGGCGGTCGCCGGCATCGCGCTTTCGGCGCTTTATGCTCAGAATGGTCTCATCGGCAGCATCTTCGCGCCATACGGCATCAAGATCGCCTATACGCCCGTCGGCATCTTCATCGCGCTTGTCTTCGTGAGCGTTCCCTTCACGGTGCGGACGGTGCAGCCGCTGATCGCGGAGATCGACCGCGAACAGGAGGAAGCGTCGGCAACGCTCGGCGCCAGCCGCGCCCAGACCATCTGGCGCGTGCTGCTGCCGCCGCTCATCCCGGCGATCCTCACCGGCCTCGCGCTCGCCTTCGCGCGGGCGGTCGGCGAATACGGGTCCGTGATCTTCATCGCCGGCAACCTGCCTTATATTTCCGAAATCGCGCCCTTGCTGATCGTCATCAAGCTGGAGGAGTTCGACTACACCGGCGCGACCGCGATCGCGACCCTGATGCTGGCGATCTCCTTCTCGATCCTGCTGCTGATCAATCTCATCCAGGCGTGGAGCCGCAAGAGGTTCGGCTATGTCTGAGCATTCATCCGCTCCCGCGTCCATCCCTGCGGACGTCGCTGGTGCCGCCGGCCGGGCGCCGCACCATGCCGTGACCACGGAAAGCCGGCTCGTGCAGGGCGTTGCGCTGGGCATCGCCTTCGTCTTCCTGGCTCTGTTCCTGCTGCTGCCGCTCATCACGGTGTTTCTGGAGGCATTCAAGCGGGGCTTCGACACGTATCTGGCCGCCTTCTCGGAGCCGGATGCGCAGTCCGCCATCCGCCTGACGCTGACGGTCGCCGCCATCGCGGTGCCGCTCAACCTCGTCTTCGGCGTCGCCGCGTCGTGGGCGATCGCGAAGTTCTCGTTTCCCGGCAAGAGCTTCCTGATCACGCTGATCGACCTGCCGTTCTCGGTCTCGCCCGTGGTCTCGGGCCTCGTGTTCGTGCTGCTGTTCGGCGCGCAGGGCTATTTCGGGCCGTTCCTGCAGGCGCACAACATCAGCATCATCTTCGCGCTGCCTGGCATCGTCATCGCGACGGTGTTCGTGACGTTCCCCTTCGTGGCGCGCGAACTCATTCCGCTGATGCAGGAGCAGGGCAATACGGACGAGGAAGCCGCCCTGTCGCTCGGCGCCTCCGGGTTCACGACGTTCCGCACTGTAACACTGCCGAACATCCGCTGGGGCCTGCTCTACGGCGTCCTTCTCTGCAACGCGCGGGCAATGGGCGAGTTCGGCGCAGTCGCCGTCGTTTCCGGCCACATCCGCGGCCTGACCAACACCATGCCGCTCCACATCGAGATTCTGTACAATGAATACAATATCGCAGCAGCCTTTGCCGTCGCCTCGCTCCTTGCCCTCCTCGCCCTCATCACCCTTGCCGCAAAGTCCATCCTTGAGTGGCGTTTTGCAGACTCCCTCGCCGGGCGTGGCGGGCACTAGGTCCGCCGCCGTGCAGGCGGGCACCGTCGGTATCCGCGTCAGCGGCATCGGGAAGGAGTTTCGCGGATCGAAGGCGCTCGACGGCGTCGATCTCGCGATCCACCCCGGCGAACTCATCGCCCTGCTGGGGCCTTCCGGTTCCGGCAAGACCACGCTGCTGCGCATCATCGCCGGACTCGAATTCGCCACCACGGGCAGCGTGTTCTTCGGCACGGAGGACGCGACGCACCTGACGGTGCAGCAGCGGCGGGTGGGCTTCGTCTTCCAGCACTACGCGCTGTTCAAGCACCTGACGGTGGCGGACAACATCGCTTATGGCCTCAGCGTGCGGCCGCGCAAGGAGCGGCCGCCGCAGGCGGCAATCCAGCGCAAGGTGCAGGAACTGCTCGAACTCGTGCAGCTCGACGGTCTCGACAGGCGCTATCCGGCGCAGCTTTCCGGCGGCCAGCGTCAGCGCGTGGCGTTGGCTCGCGCGCTCGCCGTGGAACCGCGCGTGCTGCTGCTCGACGAGCCGTTCGGCGCGCTCGACGCCAAGGTCCGCAAGGACTTGCGCCGCTGGCTGCGCGACATCCACGACCGCACCGGCCACACCACGATCTTCGTGACCCACGACCAGGACGAGGCGCTGGAACTCGCCGACCGGGTGGCGATCCTCGCCAATGGCCGGCTCGAACAGGTCGGCACGCCGGACGAAATCTATGAAAAGCCGGCTTCTCCCTTCGTGCTTTCGTTCCTCGGCGACACGGTGGCGCTGCCGGTGGAGGTGAAAGGCGGCAAGGTGCTGCTCGCCGGCGATCCGCTCGATGTCGATCCCGAAGGGGCGGCGGAGGGGCGCGCAACCATCTACCTGCGTCCCAACGAAGTGACGCTGGCGCCCTACGGCACGGGCATTCCCGGCATCATCGCCTCGCAGCGCCGCACGGTGAACGGTCGCCGGGTGGAGGTGCGCGTCGCGTTCTCGGATGTGCTGATCGAGGTCGAGGTGCCGGCGGAACAGACGTGGTCGGTGAATGACCGGGTCGGCCTGCATTTGCGGAAGGCGCGGCTGTTCCCGGCGGATTGACCGCCGGGCGCCTTGCGGTGTTCAAAAACACCACTGATTTTATATACTTATGCGGCGCTCCTTAAAATACATATAAAATATGTATTTTCAAAACTATACCGCGTGTGATAGCGTGATTTATCGTTTTTGGCGGGTTTTGCGGCGCATGGGGCGAGCGCCCGCCATCACGTTCTGCCGGCGTTCGCGGGCCTCTGTCCGGAAATAGCCATGGCGAGAATGTGTCAGTAGAGGATGGCAGTCAATCCGTGGCCCGTCTGCGTTTCTTTCCGGTTTCCTATGATGTGGCCGGCCGTGCTGTAATTCTCGTGGGCGGCGGCGAGGAAGCGCTCGTCAAGCTGCGGCTGCTGCTGCGCACCGAGGGCAGGCCCGTCGTGTTCGCCGCGCATGCGTCGCCCGAGCTGATGGCGCTTGCCGGCCAGCACGGTGTGACGGTGCACCCGCGCGAGCCGGGCATCGGGGATCTGTCTGGCGCGGCATTGCTGTTCATCGCCACGGGGGATGAGGCGCGCGACAGGGCGCTCGCGGCGCTTGGCCGTCAGGCCGGCGTGCCGGTCAATGTCGTCGATCGGCTGGAGCTGTGCGATTTCGCCGTGCCCGCCATCGTCGACCGTGCGCCGGTCTCGGTGGCGATCGCGACGGACGGCCTCGCGCCCGTCCTCGCGCAGCGTGTGCGCGCGGCGGTTGAAGCCTTGCTCGCGCCCGAGTTCGGGCGGCTCGGCGAATTGGCGCGCAGCGTGCGCGACAGTGTGGGAGAGGCGCTGGCCGGCAATGCCCGCCGCCGCCGTTTCTGGACGTCGCTATTCGACGGGCGCGGGGCGGAACTGGCCCTTGCCGGCGATCTGGAAGGCGCGCGCCGCGCCGCGCTGTCGGAGCTCGCGCAGGCCGAGGGGCAGGACGGCGAAGGCGTCGTCTGGCTGATCGGCGCGGGGCCGGGCGCAGAGGATCTGCTGACCCTGCGCGCCCAGCGGCTCCTGCAGCGCGCGGACGTGATCGTCCATGACCAGCTGGTGCCGGATGCCGTGGTCGAGATGGGCCGGCGCGATGCCGCGCGCATCGGCGTCGGCAAGGCCAAGGGCAAGCATTCCGTGACGCAGGGCGCCATCAACGACCTGCTGGTGAAGCTCGCCCGCGAGGGCAAGCACGTGGCGCGACTGAAGGCGGGCGATCCGCTGGTGTTCGGCCGCGCGGGGGAGGAGATCGCCGCGCTGCGGCAGGCAGGCATCCGCTACACCGTCGTCCCCGGCGTTACGGCCGCCCTCGCGGCGGCGGCGGATTATGCCGTGCCGCTCACCCTGCGCGGCGTGTCGTCCTCGCTGGTGTTCGCCTCCGGGCATGGCGCGAACGGCACCGAGCCGAAGGGCTGGCCGGAAGTGGCACGGGCGGGCGGCACGATCGGCGTCTACATGGGCCGCACGGCGGCTGTCGAGACATACGAGCGGTTGGTCGGCAACGGCGTTGCGCCGTCCACGCCCGTGGCCGCGATCGAGAATGCGGGCCGGGCGGACAGCCGCGCCTTCTTCGGCCGGCTGGCGGATCTGCCGGGGCTGGCGGAGCGGGTGGATGTCGCCGGGCCGGTCCTGATCCTTGTCGGCGATGCGGTGGCGGCCGGCGACTTCGGCGCGGCCGGGCCGATCGCACAGCGGACCGAGGCGTCCGCGTCCCTTCTGGCTGCGGAGTAAAAAACATGAAACGCGATGCAAAGGCGGCGATTCCGCAGGTACTGACCGCCAATGACCTCCATTCGGGGCTGGTGGTGTTCCGCACGACCGGGGGCGCGTGGTCGACGCATATCAGCGATGCCGAGGTCGTCGACGCACCGGAGGCGGCCGAGGCGCTGGCTGCGGCGGGCGCCGGGGACGAGCGGAACAACCGCGTCGTCGGCCCTTATCTCGTCAACGTGAAAGTGGAGGGCGACGTCATTGTCCCCACCGTGCTGCGCGAGGCGATCCGTGCCGCGGGCGGGCCCACGGCGGGCACCTCCGTCATTCTGGCGCATTCGGCGCCCGCATCCGCCTGAGCCGCGGGGAGACTGCCATGTATCGTTACGATGAGTTCGACCGCCGTTTCGTCACCGACCGCGTGGCGGAGTTCCGCGATCAGGTGCGCCGCAGGCTCGCCGGCGAACTGACCGAGGACGAGTTCCGGCCCCTGCGCCTGATGAACGGCGTCTATCTGCAGCTGCACGCCTACATGCTGCGCGTGGCCATTCCCTACGGCACGCTGAGCGGCGCCAAGCTGCGCGGGCTCGCCCACGTGGCGCGCCGTTATGACAAGGGCTACGGCCATTTCACCACGCGGCAGAACATCCAGTTCAACTGGATCAGGCTGGAGGACGTCCCTGACATCCTCGCCGATCTGGCCAAGGTGGAGCTGCACGCGATCCAGACGTCCGGCAACTGCATTCGCAACGTCTCGGCCGATCATTTCGCCGGCGCGGCGCGGGACGAGGTCGCCGATCCGCGCGTCTATGCGGAGATCCTGCGCCAGTGGTCGTCGCTGCATCCCGAGTTCACCTACCTGCCGCGCAAGTTCAAGATCGCCGTCAACGGCGCCGCCCATGACCGCGCCGCGATCCAGGTGCACGACATCGGCCTCCAGATCGTCGAGAGCGAGGCCGGCGAGCGCGGCTTCACCGTCTATGTCGGCGGCGGGCTGGGGCGCACACCGATGATCGGCAAGAAGGTGCGTGATTTCCTGCCCGAGGGCGAGCTTCTGAGCTATGCGGAAGCGGTGCTGCGCGTCTACAACCAGTTCGGTCGCCGCGACAACAAGTACAAGGCGCGCGTCAAGATCCTGATGCACGAGGCCGGGCTTGAGGAAGTGAGCCGCCAGATCGAGAGCGAGTACGAGGACATCCGCCAGCGCGGCAAGCTGACTTTGCCGCATGAAGAAATTGCGGCCATTGCCGACTATTTCGCGCCGCCTGCATTCGAGGCGCTGCCGGAGCGTTCCGACAAGCTGGAGCGCGCGAAGGTCGTCGACGCGCAGCTGGCCGCCTTCGTGGAGCGTAACGTCGCCAAACACCGTGCGCCCGGATATGGCGTCCTGACCGTATCGCTGAAGGCGACGGGGGCGGTGCCGGGCGATGTCACGGCCGAGCAGATGGAGGCCATCGCCGACATCGCCGAGCGCTATTCTTTCGATGAATTGCGCGTGAGCCACGAGCAGAACCTCGTTCTGCCCCACGTGCGGCTCGACGCGGTGCCCGAGGTCTTCGCCGCCCTGCAGAAGGCGGGGGTGGCGACCGGCAACGCTGGCCTCATCACCGATATTATCTGCTGCCCCGGCCTCGACTATTGCTCGCTCGCCAATGCGAGGTCCATTCCGCTGGCGCAGCGAATCAGCGAACGCTTCGAGGATATTGCCCGGCAGCACGAGATCGGCGATCTCAAGATCAAGATTTCCGGCTGCATCAATGCCTGCGGGCATCATCACGTCGCGCACATCGGCATTCTGGGCGTCGACCGCAAGGGCGAGGAATTCTACCAGATCACGCTGGGCGGCTCGGGCGACGAGACGGCCTCCATCGGCGACATCGTGGGGCGCGGTTTCTCGGCGGACGACATCGTCGACGCGGTCGAGACCGTGGTGAACACCTATATCGCCCGGCGCAGCGGGCCGGACGAGCCGTTCCTCGCGTTCTTCCGCCGGGTAGGCGAAGCGCCGTTCAAGGAGGCCCTTTATGGTGCAACCTCTGCCGCAGCCTGACGGAACACTGGATGGTGCCTCCGCCGTGGAGGCCGCGCGCGCCGCGGCGCTGAACGAAGCCTACGGCACGCTGCCAGCCGAAGAGGTGTTGCGGCTCTCGCTGACCGCGCTCTTTCCGGGAAAGATCGCACTCGTGTCGAGTTTCGGCGCGGAATCGGCGGTGCTGCTGCATATGGCCGCGACGATCGACCGGGCCGTGCCGGTGGTGTTTATCGATACCGGCCGGCTGTTTCCGGAAACGCTGGCGTATAGGGATACGCTCATCGCGCGCCTGGGCCTGACAGAGGTGCGCAGCGTCGGTCCCGACCCCGAAACGATGGAGGCCGCCGATCCCTACGGCGCGCTCTTCAGCATCGATCCCGACCGCTGCTGCCAGTTGCGCAAGGTGGAGCCGCTCGCCGAGGCGCTGGCGCCTTTCGCCGCCTGGATTACCGGGCGCAAGCGCTATCAGGCGGCGACCCGCACCACGCTGCGGGTTTTCGAGGCTGACGCAACGCATATCAAGGTTTCGCCGCTCGCCACTTGGGGGGCGGGGGAGCTCGTCGCCTATCTGCGCGAGCACGACCTGCCGCGCCATCCGCTTGTGGCGAAGGGCTATCCATCCATTGGCTGCGCGCCCTGTACATCGCCGGTCGCCGAAGGCGAGGACGCGCGGGCCGGGCGCTGGCGGGGGCAGGCGAAGACCGAATGCGGCATTCATGTCTCGAATGCCGGCGTAACGAGAAGGAGTGCCTGATGGCCCTGTTCAGGAACGGCGCTTTCGTCGATGACGAATGGCAGTTCATCGGCGATGATGCGCCGGTCCCGCCCCACGGTTCCATCGTTCTGGGCAAGGAGCGCTATCTGGCGCAGCGCGCGGCCCTCATTGATCGCGAGGACCCGATCGGACTTGCGCTGCAGTCGGGAGAGACGCTCGACGGGCTGGAGCAGGACGTGCGCCGCTTCGCCGTGATCGTTCTGGAGATCCCGAAATACAACGACGGCCGCGCCTACTCGGCGGCCCGCATCCTGCGCGACCGCCTCGGTTATCGCGGCGAGCTGCGCGCGCGGGGCGACGTGCTGCGCGATCAGGTGAATGCCCTGCATCGATGCGGTTTCGACGCGCTCGATGTGAACCACGCGGGCACCATCGAGGCGCTGCGCACCGGCGCGGTCGTGTTCGTGCGCGAGCATTACCAGCCTGCATCTCTCGAAGGCGCGGAGGACGCACCGGGCGGCCTGCGCCGGCGGCTGCGCATTTCTCACGGCGACGCCTGATTCAGGCGAACCGTTCTCAATTTCATCCGTGCAGGTACCAGGTTCTTCCATGTTATCCACAGAGCCCCACAGCGGGGAAATTCCATCGGCAGCGCCAGCATCGGCAAAGGCGGGGAGCGGCCGCCTGTCGCCGCATCTCGCCTGGCTTGAGGCGCAATCGATCCACATCATCCGTGAGGTGGCGGCCGAGTTTCGCAAACCGGTGATGCTCTATTCCATCGGGAAGGACTCGGCCGTGATGCTGCATCTGGCGCGCAAGGCGTTCTTTCCGTCGAAACCGCCGTTCCCGCTGCTGCATGTCGACACGACGTGGAAATTTCGCGAGATGATTGCGTTTCGCGACGCGATGGCCGCGCACTACGACTGGGAACTGCTCGTCCACGTCAACGAGGAGGGCCTGCGCCGCGGCGTCAGTCCCTTCGCTTCCGGATCGGCCGTCCACACGCAGGTGATGAAGACGGAGGCGCTGAAACAGGCGCTCGACGCGGGCGGCTTTGATGCCGCCTTCGGCGGGGCACGGCGCGACGAAGAAAAGAGCCGCGCCAAGGAGCGTGTCTTCTCGCACCGCACCGCGAGCCATGCATGGGACCCGCGCAACCAGCGCCCGGAGCTGTGGCATCTCTATAACACCCAGATCGCCAAGGGCGAATCGATGCGCGTGTTCCCGCTGTCCAATTGGACGGAGCGCGACGTCTGGCACTATATCGCCGCCGAGAACATCCCGGTGGTGCCACTCTATTTCGCCGCGGAACGGCCGGTCGTCGAGCGCGACGGCGCCCTGATCATGGTCGACGACGAGCGCTTCCCTCTCCGGCCCGGCGAGCGGCCACAGCTGCGCACGGTTCGCTTCCGTACGCTGGGTTGCTACCCATTGACGGGCGCCATCCCCTCGCAGGCGCAAACGCTGGAGGACGTCATCGCCGAACTCGACTCGTCCTCGGTTTCCGAACGGCAAGGGCGCGTGATCGATCATGACGGCGGCGCCTCTATGGAGCGCAAGAAACGTGAGGGATACTTCTGAATGAGCGCCGTTCCCGCCATGCCACAGGCCGAATCTTCCACCGCCGGTCATCCGTCGTCCGGCGACGGGGCGCGCGGCCTGCTGCGCTTTCTCACCTGCGGTTCCGTCGATGACGGAAAATCCACGCTGATTGGCCGCCTGCTGTATGAAACGAGCGCGGTGTACGACGATCAGCTCACCGCGCTGGCGGATGATTCGCGGCGCGTCGGCACCACGGGCGGGGATATCGACTTCGCGCTGTTGGTCGACGGGCTTGAGGCCGAGCGCGAACAGGGCATCACCATCGACGTCGCCTATCGCTATTTCTCGACAGCGCGCCGGTCGTTCATCGTCGCCGACACGCCCGGTCACGAACAGTACACGCGCAACATGGCGACAGGCGCCTCTAACGCCGATCTCGCGATCCTGCTGATCGACGCCCGCAAGGGCCTGCTGACCCAGACGCGCCGGCATAGCGTCATCGTCTCCCTGCTCGGCATCCGCCACGTGGTGCTCGCCATCAACAAGATCGACCTCGTCGGCTTCGACGAGAAGCGGTTCAACGACATCGTCGCCGATTATCGTGTGTTTGCCGAAAAGCTCGGCTTTCTCGGAATCGAGGCTATTCCGCTGTCGGCGCGGTTCGGCGACAACATTTCTACGCCCAGCATTTCCACGCCGTGGTACAAGGGGCCGACGCTCCTCGGCCACCTCGAAACCATCGACGTCCGGGAAGCCGGGGACGATGGCCCGTTCCGTTTTCCTGTGCAATGGGTCAACCGGCCCAATCTCGATTTTCGCGGATTCTCCGGCACGGTGGCTGGCGGGCGCGTCAGGGTGGGTGACGCGGTCGTGGCCGCCGGCTCCGGCAAGACAAGCCAGGTCGCGCGCATCGTGACCTTCGACGGCGACCGCCCGGAGGCACGGTCGGGTGACGCCATCACGCTGGTGCTCGAGGACGAGATCGACGCGCCGCGCGGGGAGGTCTTCGCCGCTACGAAACATCGTCCGATCGTCGCTACGCGCCTCGCCGCACGCCTCGTATGGATGGCGGATGAGATGCTGGTGCCAGGGCGCTCCTACAATCTCAAGATCGGCACGCGCGTGGTACCGGCGACGGTGCGCGCCATCCGCCATTATCTCGATGTCGAGACCCTGGCGGAGGTGCCGGTCGTGTCGCTTGGCCTCAACGCCATCGGCCTCGTCGAGATCGAGACGCTTGTGCCCGTTGCCTTCGACCCCTACGCGGAAAATCACCAGACGGGCGCTTTCATTCTCATCGACCGTTTCAACAACGCGACAGTCGCCGCGGGAATGGTCGCGCAACCGCTCGGCGCGACGAACGTGTACCGTCACGGGTTCGACGTGGACCGCGCCGCGCGCGCCGCCATCAAGCACCAGCGCCCGCTGGTGCTGTGGTTCACGGGATTGCCGGGCTCCGGCAAATCGACCATCGCCAATCTCGTGGAGGCGAAGCTCAACGCGCTTGGCCGCCATACCATGACGCTCGATGGCGACAGCCTGCGGCAGGGACTGAATGCCGATCTCGGTTTCGACCCACCCTCGCGCACGGAGAACATTCGCCGCGTCGGCGAGGTCGCTCGGCTGATGACGGAAGCGGGCCTCGTGGTGCTGTGCGCCTTCGTTTCGCCCTTCCGCGCCGACCGTGACAGGCTGCGCGAGCGCTTTGCGCCCGACGAATTCGTCGAAATCTTTGTCGACGCGCCGCCTGACCTGTGTGCCGAGCGTGACCCGAAGGGCCTTTATGCACAGGCAAAAGAGGGCAAGATAGCTGCCTTTACCGGCATCGGCCAGGAATACGAGCCACCACTGAAGCCCGACCTTCACCTGGACGCCTCGCTGCCCGATCCCGAAGCGCTGGCGAACCAGGTCGTGGAAAAGGTCGAGACGCTGCTTCTGGGGGCTGAGTTGTCAGCCGAGACGTCCGCCGGACTGTAACGGCCGTCGAGGGGCGTCAAGCCGATATCTGCAACAATTTTTGTGGCCGGCGCATGCGGCATGCGCCGGCCGACCATTCCGTATGAGCATTCTTCCCGCATGGCATCCCTTATCCGCGTTTCATTGCGGATAAGTTGGAACATAAAAAGAACTTGTGCGCAAGAACAAAATATGTACCATATCCGGTGCGCGTTGAAATTCGCGGTGGGGTGCCATAAGGAATAGCGTCATGTCAAAAGCCGATTTGCGACTCGTGGAAGGTAGCTCGATGGACAAGACAAAGGCGCTCGACGCCGCGCTGGCGCAGATTGAACGGGCGTTCGGCAAGGGCTCGATCATGCGGCTCGGCAAGGCGCAGGACCGGGTCGAGATCGAGACCGTGTCGACGGGCTCGCTTGGCCTCGATATCGCGCTCGGCGTCGGCGGCCTGCCGCGCGGCCGCATCATCGAGATTTTCGGCCCTGAGTCATCGGGCAAGACGACGTTGGCGCTTCATACCGTCGCGGAGGCTCAGAAACGCGGTGGCACCTGCGCGTTCATCGATGCCGAACATGCGCTCGATCCGATCTACGCGCGCAAGCTCGGCGTCAGCCTTGACGATCTTCTGATATCTCAGCCCGATACCGGCGAGCAGGCGCTCGAAATCTGCGATACGCTGGTGCGCTCGGGCGCGATCGAGGTGCTCGTCGTCGATTCGGTGGCGGCGCTGACGCCGCGCGCGGAGATTGAAGGCGAGATGGGCGACATGCAGCCGGGCCTCCAGGCGCGTCTGATGAGCCAGGCGCTGCGCAAGCTCACCGCATCCATTTCGCGCTCCAACACGATGGTAATCTTCATCAACCAGATCCGCATGAAGATAGGCGTCATGTACGGTTCTCCCGAGACGACGACCGGCGGCAATGCCCTGAAGTTCTATGCCTCGGTGCGTCTCGATATCCGGCGCATCGGCTCCATCAAGGACCGCGAGGAGGTCGTCGGCAACGCGACGCGCGTCAAGGTCGTCAAGAACAAGGTGGCGCCGCCCTTCAAGCAGGTCGAGTTCGACATCATGTATGGTGAAGGGGTGTCCAAGCTTGGCGAACTGCTCGATCTCGGCGTGAAGGGCGGCATCGTCGACAAGTCGGGCGCGTGGTTTTCCTACGACAGTCAGCGACTGGGGCAGGGGCGCGAGAACGCGAAACAGTTTCTCAAGAGCAATCCTGAAGTCGCAGACAGGATCGAGGCGGCCATCCGCCAGAACTCGACAGTGCTGGCGGATCGTATTCTCGAAAACGTCGATCCGTCGACTGAGGATGCCGATGAGGGTGCCGGCTGATATAGCGGCCGGAAGATGCCGCATCCGTTTCTAAAAAATGCCGCGCATGCGCTTTTCCGGATTTCCAAACGTATGAAATCCCGATAGTCAAGGCTTTTGCGGGACGCCATCCTGCCTGTCGAACCGGGTTGCGGGCCTTGCCGCCAGCGTCTATGCCGGTTGGACGGCGGGCGATGGCGATGCCGGGAGTTCGGAATGGCGACGGATCGCTTGTGCAGCACGTCCGTCCCAGGGGTCAGGCAGGGCGTAAATGAGCGGTGTAAACGAGATTCGGTCCACTTTTCTTGATTATTTCGCGGCCAACAGCCACGAGGCCGTGCCGTCGAGTCCTCTTGTGCCGCGCAACGATCCGACCCTGCTGTTCACCAACGCAGGCATGGTTCCGTTCAAGAACGTCTTCACGGGGGCGGAGAAGCGACCCTACTCGCGGGCCGTCAGCGCGCAGAAGTGCGTGCGCGCGGGCGGCAAGCACAATGATCTCGACAATGTCGGCTATACTGCCCGCCATCATACCTTTTTCGAGATGCTCGGGAATTTTTCGTTTGGCGACTACTTCAAGGAGACCGCCATCGAACTTGCCTGGAAGCTCGTGACGCGCGAATTCGGCTTGCCCGAAAAAAAGCTGCTGGTTACCGTCTTCGCGGAGGACGACGAGGCCGCTGATCTGTGGAAGAGGATTGCCGGCCTGCCGGATGACAGGATCATCCGCATCGCGACCTCGGACAATTTCTGGTCGATGGGGGATACCGGCCCTTGCGGTCCCTGTTCCGAGATTTTCTACGATCACGGCGAGCATATTCCAGGCGGCCCGCCTGGCAGCCCCGATGAGGATGGCGACCGGTTCATCGAGATCTGGAATCTCGTGTTTATGCAGTACGATCAGGTCAGTCCCGGCCAGAGACTGCTGTTGCCGCGTCCGTCCATCGATACGGGAATGGGCCTTGAGCGTATTTCCGCGGTGCTCCAGGGCACGCACGACAACTACGCCACTGATCTGATGCGCGCGCTGATCGAGGCGGTGGCCAATGCCACCGGCGTCGATCCCGATGGTCCTCAGGCTGTCAGCCATCGCGTAATCGCCGATCACCTGCGGGCTTCGGCTTTTCTGGTGGCGGACGGCGTGTTGCCCTCGAACGAGGGACGCGGCTATGTCGTGCGCCGCATCATGCGTCGTGCCATGCGCCATGCGGAACTCCTCGGTGCGCGGGAGCCGCTGATGTGGCGGCTCGTGCCGGCGCTGGTGCGCCAGATGGGGCAGGCGTATCCCGAACTCGTACGCGCCGAGTCGTTGATCGTCGAGACGCTGCATCTGGAAGAGAAGCGTTTTCGCAAGACGCTGGAGCGCGGTCTGGCAATGCTGGATTCGGCGACAGAGTCTCTTTCGGCGGGAGACCGGTTGCCGGGAGAAGTGGCGTTCACCCTTTACGATACCTACGGTTTTCCGCTCGACCTGACGCAGGACGCATTGCGCCCCCGCGGCGTTTCTGTCGATAACGAGGGCTTCGAGGCCGCGATGGCGCGTCAGCGTGAACTCGCCCGTGCGGCTTGGGCGGGATCGGGCGAGGCGGCGACGGAGACGTTGTGGTTTTCCCTCAGGGATCGTGTCGGCTCGACGGAATTTCTCGGCTATGATGTTGATTCGGCTGAGGGAATCATCACAGCTCTGGTCAAGGACGGCGTCGAGGTCACCTCTCTGGGTGCCGGGGAGGAAGGGCTCCTCCTTGTCAACCAGACACCGTTCTACGCTGAATCGGGCGGGCAAGTCGGAGATACCGGTAGCCTCTCGGGGGCAAATGTCAGCGCCGATATCCTCGGCACGTCGAAGAAACTTGGCGATGTCTTCGTGCACAGGGTGAGCGTCAAGGAAGGTGAACTGGCGCCTGGCGTCGCGGTGGAACTCATCGTGGACAGCGCTCGCCGCCGTGCTATTCGCGCCAATCATTCGGCGACGCACTTGCTGCACGAGGCGCTGCGTGAGATCTTGGGGGATCACGTGGCTCAAAAGGGATCGCTGGTGGCGCCGGATCGCCTGCGCTTCGATTTCAGCCATCCCGGCCCGATCAGTGCCGACGAGCTTCGGCAGATCGAGGATCTTGCCAACACAGTAGTTCTGCGCAACGAACCCGTGGAGACGCGCCTGATGGCGGTTGACGAGGCGATCGAAAGCGGAGCGCGGGCGCTGTTCGGCGAAAAGTACGGCGACGAGGTTCGCGTCGTCTCCATGGGCACGCGCCCGGAGGCCGGCGGGAGAGTTTTCTCCATTGAGCTGTGCGGTGGCACGCATGTGACGCGGACGGGCGATATCGGTCTGGTGCGTATTGTATCGGAAAGTGCTGTCGCTTCGGGCGTCCGCCGGATCGAAGCGATGACAGCCGAGGGCGCGCGTCGGCAACTCGTGGCTGAAAGTGAGTTGCTGCATGGCCTTGCCGATTTGTTGCGTACGCCCATGAATGAGGCTGGCGCCCGTCTTGAGGCGCTTGTCGAGGAACGGCGCAAGCTTGAGCGGGAGCTGGCGGAGGCGCGCCGGAAGCTGGCATTGGGCGGCGATAATGCGGCGGAGGCACCTGTGCAGGAAATCGGCGGCACGCGGCTTCTGGCCCGCGTGGTGTCGGGCATCGAGACGAAGGACCTCAAGAGCCTTGCCGATGACGCCAGAAAGCGTGTTGGTTCGGGGGTTGTCGCCATCGTCGGCATCGCCGATGACGGCAAGGCAGGCATCGTGGTCGGCGTTACGCCTGATGTCAGCGATCGCTTCGACGCGGTCGCGCTGGTGAGAATCGGTGCGGAGCAACTCGGTGGCAAGGGTGGCGGTGGACGCCGTGATCTTGCACAGGCCGGCGGCCCGGACGGCGATCATGCTCAGGCCGCGCTCGATGCGATCGCGGCGGTGATCGCCGGTTGATCCGGTTGTGCGGCCGAACGGGGTAGAAGAGGAGTCGGGAACGGCTCTGCGCACCCGGTTTGCAGAAAGCCTTTCCGAATTGGAATTCCGAGGCGCTCGGGGTCCGACGTGATTGGTGAAGATTCGGAGTTGGGGGCGGTGGCAGGCATGGCGATAGCATTGACATTTCCGGGGCAGGGTAGCCAGACGCCGGGTATGGGCAAGTCTTTGGCAGAGAATTTTGCTGTCGCGCGTCGGGTGTTCGAGGAGGTGGACGACGCACTCGGGCAGCATCTGAGCCAGGTGATCTGGGAGGGGCCGGCCGATGAATTGTCGCTCACGGTTAACACCCAACCGGCCCTGATGGCGGTCAGCCTTGCAGTGGTGCGGGTACTGGAAAGCGAAAGCGATCTCGACGTCGCCGAGGACGTTGCCTTCGTCGCCGGTCATTCCCTCGGCGAGTATTCGGCGCTCGCGGCCGCCGGCGCCCTGACGCTTGCCGATACCGCGCGCCTGCTGCGTGTCCGTGGCGAAGCGATGCAACAGGCGGTTCCCGTGGGCGAAGGCGCCATGGCGGCGCTGCTCGGGCTGGAGTTCAAGGAGGCTTCGGCCATCGCACAAGAGGCTGCGCAGCAGGATGTATGCGCGGCCGCCAATGATAACGGTCCGGGACAGGTCGTGGTCTCCGGCCACGTCGCCGCCGTCAACCGCGCCATCGCGATCGCGCAGGCGCGGGGCGCCAAGCGGGCGATCCTGCTGCCCGTGTCGGCACCTTTCCATTGCCCGTTGATGCAGCCAGCGGCGGAGCGCATGCGCGCCGCACTCGCGTCCGTCAGCATGACGGATCCGCTAGTGCCCGTATTCGCCAATGTGCTCGCCGCGCCCATTTCCAGTCCGGCCGATATCCGCGATGCGCTTGTCGCGCAGGTGACGGGCACAGTTCGCTGGCGCGAGAGTGTGACCGCCATGGCGCAGGAAGGGGTGGACGCATTCATCGAACTTGGCGCCGGCAAGGTGTTGACCGGCCTCGCCAAGCGGATCGCGCCAACCGCGCGAGGGCTTGCCGTCGGCGCGCCGGACGATATCGCCGGTTTTCTGTCGATCCTCGCGTTGGCGCGTTAGAACTGCTGGCAAGAGACGGGGCTGCGTTGTTGTTCTAACGAGTTGTTTATGCGTCAGATTTCGTTGGAAATTGGTAGCCGCTTCCCGAAATGACGCTCCAAGGGAGAAGAACCGTGTTCGACCTGACAGGCAAGAAGGCTCTCGTCACCGGGGCCACCGGGGGGCTCGGCAGCGCGATCGCGCGGGCGTTGCATGCACGTGGCGCGGCCGTTGCATTGTCGGGCACGCGCCGCGAGGTTCTTGAGGCACTTGCGCAAGAGCTTGGAGAACGCGTCGTGGTGACACCCGCCAATCTCGCGGATGCCGCCGAGGTCGAGGCCCTCGTGCCTGCGGCGGAGGAAGCGCTCGGTGGACTCGATGTTGTTGTCAATAATGCAGGTGTCACACGCGACAATCTCTTCATACGCATGAAGGACGAGGAATGGGATACCGTCATCGCGGTCAATCTCACCGCGGCCTTCCGGCTGTCGCGCGCTGCGGTCAAGGGCATGATGCGCCGGCGCTATGGCCGGATCATCGGAATAGGGTCTGTCGTGGGAATTACCGGCAACCCGGGCCAAGGCAATTATGCCGCCTCGAAGGCGGGACTTGTCGGCATGACGAAGTCGCTCGCCGCTGAGGTCGCGAGCCGCAATATCACGGTCAACGCGGTGGCGCCGGGCTTTATCGAATCGCCCATGACCGACGCGCTCAACGACAAGCAGAGGGAATCGATTCTGTCGCGGGTACCGGCCGGGCGACTCGGCCTCGGTAAGGATGTCGCCGCGGCTGTCGTCTATCTTGCGTCCGACGAGGCAGGCTACGTGACGGGGCAGACCCTTCATGTCAACGGCGGAATGGCAATGATCTGAGATGGTTATTGGTCGGTACCCGTATCTCTGGCGGCCCGTTTCTCCTCTCGCCAACAGGTAGGGAGTATGATAACAACCATCATTGCGTTTACGTGACTGATTGTGCACGATGACGCATGCGGGGCGACCGCGCAGGGGGTGTTTTATGAATATGTCCCGGCAGTGCCTGTGGTTGACAGGCGATTGCGCGGGCCGGAAGGTTTCTGGATGTCGCGGTGGTAGATGTCCGGCAGAGGATGCGCGCGGGTGGGGCTCCTGACGCTATATCCAGCCAGACATGTTGTGCGATGACAGTTTTTTCCGGTCGGTGAGGGACTTCTGTTCATTGTGTTCATGTCTGCGAGGGAGATTGCATGGCGTTCCGTTTATCGGCGCCGCGCGTGGGTTCGGCGAGGCCCGCATCGGGTGTGGTTATGCCCGGAAATCCCGCGGAACGGGTTGTTTGTGTCGCCGCGCTCGTGTAGCCAGAGTTGCCGTCGAGATGCGGCGTCTGGAATATCGTCAGTTAATATAACGAGGACTGAAATATGAGTGATATCGCTGATCGCGTGAAGAAGATTGTCGTGGAACACCTGGGCGTCGACGCCGACAAGGTGACGGAGTCTGCGAATTTCATCGACGATCTGGGCGCTGACAGCCTTGACACTGTTGAACTCGTGATGGCTTTCGAGGAAGGGTTTGGCGTCGAGATTCCCGATGACGCCGCCGAGACGATCGTCACTGTCGGTGACGCCATCAAGTTCCTTGAGAAGAACGTTTCTGCCTGATGGTTTTGGTCGTGGCGCTTGCTGAGGAAGCGTGCGGTCTGACCGTCTTCGGTCCGGACGCCCGCGCAGGTGGTGGACGGACATGAGGCGCGTGGTTGTCACCGGTCTGGGTGTCGTTTCTCCGCTTGGATGTGGCGTTGACGTTACCTGGCAGAGAATTCTCGCAGGATTGAGCGGTGCGCGTCCGGTTGAGGCATTCGAGACGGCGGATCTGCCGTGCCGGATTGCCTGTACTATACCACTTGGGGATGGGGCCGACGGAACCTTCAATCCTGACGATTGGATGGAGCCGAAGGAGCAACGCAAGGTTGATCCGTTCATCGTCTACGCGATGGCAGCGGCCCGGCAGGCGCTCGATGACGCGGACTGGCGTCCGACAAGCTACGAAGACCAGATCGCCAGCGGCGTGCTGATCGGCTCGGGTATCGGCGGCGTCGGTGGCATCTATGATGCGTCGATCACGCTTCACGAACGCGGTCCCAGGCGTGTGTCGCCGTTTTTCATTCCCGGGCGGTTGATCAATCTGGCGTCGGGCTATGTCTCGATCGCCAATGGCCTCAAGGGACCGAACCATTCGGTTGTCACGGCCTGTTCTACCGGCGCGCACGCTATCGGCGACGCGGCGCGGTTGATTGCGCTGGGCGATGCCGAGGTAATGATTGCGGGTGGGACGGAATCGCCTGTCAACCGACTGGCGCTTGCGGGGTTTTCCGCCTGCCGTGCTCTGTCTACGTCCTTCAACGCTACGCCGGAGCGTGCTTCGCGACCTTATGATCGGGACCGAGACGGTTTCGTCATGGGTGAGGGCGCCGGTGTGGTCGTGCTGGAGGAGCGCAATCACGCGATTGCGCGAGGCGCGCGAATCTACGCGGAAGTGGTGGGCTACGGGCTGTCCGGCGACGCATACCATATCACGTCTCCAGCGGAAGACGGCGATGGCGCGTTCCGTTGCATGCAGGCGGCGCTCAAGCGCGCCGGGCTGTCGCCCGCCGATATCGACTACATCAATGCCCATGGCACTTCGACGCCGGTCGGTGACGAGATCGAACTGCGGGCCGTGGAACGCCTTCTTGGTGACAATGCCCGAGGGACGTTGATGTCGTCGACCAAATCGTCGATCGGCCATCTGCTCGGCGCTGCCGGGGCAGTCGAGGCGATATTCGGCGTACTCGCCATTCGCGACCAGATTGCCCCGGCGACACTGAACCTCGACAATCCATCCGTTGAAACGGACATCGATCTCGTGCCACATGAACCGCGCAAGGCGGTCATCGGCGCAGTTCTGTCCAACTCCTTCGGGTTCGGTGGAACGAATGCGTCGCTGATCCTCCGCCATCCCGATGCGTGATGGTGGTAGATGGGGCGACCGATAGAGAGACAGTGGCGCAACAGCGGCTCTATCTTCCTGTTTTTTCGGAATTTTATCCGAGGAACGGGAACGGCTTTCCAGGGGTGTGCGTTGAAAGAGGCCTGCTTTTGCCACAATCGTGGCTATAGTCTTGCTTCCGCGCGTCACGAGGGCAGGGCGTGTCGAACCGGCATGCGTGCCTTTCCACCGCTGCTTGAGAGAGGCTGAACTTCCGTATGGTCGACGACAGGCAACAGGTCCCGCAATGGACAGGGAGAGGTGACGCATCCTATGGGCGGGTTGCGCCTCGATCGCCCGGCGAAGCCATCAAGCCGACGTTCGCGCCACCGCCCCCACCGAGATCGCGCCGGCCGCGGCAACAGAAGGGCGGCTTCCTCTCGGCGCTGAGCGCTTTCCTGACACTTCTTCTCATCGGTGCCGTCGCCGTCGGCTCGGCGATCTACTTCGGACGCAATGAGTTTTACGGTCGCGGGCCGCTGCAGGAAACGCGCATCGTTTCCGTGAAGGGCGGCAACCAGGTCGTGGCCGAGACGCTTCAGCGCGAGGGCGTGATCGATCATTCCCTGATCTTCGTCATCGGCCTGCATGTTCTGGGCGCGAACGACGCGATCAAGGCGGGCGAATATGCCTTCAAGGCGGGCGCCAGCATGAAGGATGTGATGGATACGCTCGTCGTCGGAAAGAGCGTCCAATATCCCATTACCGTTCCCGAAGGTCTTACGAGCGATCAGGTCGTCGCGCGGCTGCTCGCCAACGATCTGCTGACGGGCGAGATCAAGCCGTCGCCCGTGGAGGGAACGCTGCTGCCGGAAACCTATATGGCGCCGCGTGGTACCGCCCGGCAGTCGATCGTCGACCGAATGGTGGCCGAGCACCGCAAGGCCGTTGCGCAGGCCTGGGAGGGGAGGGCGCCGGACCTGCCTCTCAAGTCACCCGATGAACTCGTCGTGCTTGCGTCGATCATCGAGAAGGAAACGGCCGTCGACGAGGAGCGGGCGCGGGTGGCGGCGGTGTTCGTCAACAGGTTGCGCAAGGGCATGAAGCTGCAGTCGGACCCGACCATCGTGTACGGCATCGTCGGCGGCAAGGGCACGCTGGGGCGCGGCATTCGCAAGAGCGAGATCGCCGAGGAAACGCCCTACAACACCTATGTCATCAGCGGCCTGCCGACCGGTCCGATCGCCAATCCCGGCCGCGCGTCGCTGCTGGCCGCAGCCAATCCGGCGAAGGCGGAGGATCTCTACTTCGTAGCGGACGGCACGGGCGGTCACCAGTTTGCGAAGACGCTCGACGAGCATAACCGCAATGTGGCTGCATGGCGCAAGATTGAAGCGAGCCGCGCGGTGCAGCCGGGTGGCGATACCGGCGTCGACCGTGTCCTGCCGGAGGGTGAAGATCAGGAGACGCGGCTTCCGGCAGCGGGTGCAAGTAATACTACCGCCGACGCCCGCCCGGGCGGAGGGGCCAGCGATGGTATCGTCAAGGTGTTCGACGCCTCGGAAGGCACCAAGCTCGACCCCCTGAAGAACAAGAGCTACGATCTGACCTCGCCCAAGACGGTGCCGCAATTGCCGGCTATCCGCTGAGCCGGTATAGCATGCTCCTACGGTTGAACGATTTCCGGATGCCGACTCAGGCACCCGCCAAGAGAGTGTACAAGTCGCAGAATGACTGTCGATAATTCCATTCACCGCCGGGGCCTGATGCTTATTCTGTCCTCGCCCTCAGGGGCCGGGAAAACGACCCTGACGCGCGACCTGCTGCAGCTCGGTCATCTCTCCCTGTCGATCTCGGTCACGACCCGTCCGCGCCGCGCGTCGGAAATCGAAGGCGTGCATTACCATTTCATCGAGAAAGACGAGTTCCTCTTCCAGCGCGATCGCGGTGATCTGCTGGAATGGGCGGAGGTGCACGGCAATCTCTATGGCACGCCGCGCAGGCCGGTCGAGGAGACGCTGGCCGGCGGCCGTGACATGGTATTCGACGTCGACTGGCAGGGCACTTTGCAGATTCTGGAAAAGATGCGTGACGACGCGGTGACGGTGTTCATCCTGCCGCCGTCGCTCCGGGAGTTGCGCACGCGGCTTGAGCGGCGGGCTGAAGATTCGACGGAGGTGATCAACCAGCGCCTCGTCAACGCACGTGAAGAGATCGGCCACTGGAACGCCTATGATTACGTGATCGTCAATGACGATCTCGACCATGCCTTCCGCGCGCTGCAGTCGATACTGGCGGCCGAGCGGCTGAAGCGACTGCGCCGCATCGGCCTGGCCGGTTTTGTCAACGACCTGCTGGCGCAGGAAGGCTGAAACCCTCTCTATCGCAGCGCGTCGTAGATGTTGGCAAGGCGAACGAAGGCCGTGACCGGCAGTTCTTCCGCACGGGCCGTGGGCGTTATTCCGGCCCGTTCGAGCAGGATGCCGGCGTCGAAACCGTCAGGGAAGGGCAGGCTCCGGAGGCTCTGGCGCAGCATCTTCCGGCGCTGGCCGAACGCAGCCCGGGTCATCGCCTCCAAGGTCCTGACGCTGGCCGCTTCGGGCGAGGCAATCGGCGCAAGGTGCACCACGGACGATGTGATCTTCGGCGGCGGCACGAAGGCGGACGGTGGCACGTCGAACAGGATGTGGGCGTGCGTGCGCCAGCCGCACAGCACACCGAGACGGCCGTAGTCACCAGGTATCTCGGGCGTTGCCACGATGCGCTCGGCGACCTCGCGCTGAAACATCAGCGTCAGCGATTGCCACCATGGCGGCCAGCGCTCCGCCGTCAGCCAGCCGGTGAGCAGCGGGGTTGCGACGTTGTAAGGCAGGTTGGAAACGATCCGCGCCGGGCCCTCGTCGAGGTAGGGCGAGATATCCACCTCCAGCGCATCGCCCTCAATCACCGTCAACCGTCCGGGATAATGCTCCGCGATCTGCGCGAGGATGGGTAGGCAACGGGTGTCGCGCTCGATGGCGACGACGCGGCGCGCGCCGCTGGCGAGCAAGGCGCGCGTGAGACCACCGGGACCGGGGCCGACCTCGACCACCGTCACGCCTTCCAGCGGCCCGGAGGCGCGGGCGATGCGGCTGGTGAGATTGAGATCGAACAGGAAATTCTGTCCTAGCGATTTCTTCGCCAGCAGGCCATGCTCGCGCACGATGTCGCGCAGCGGCGGAAGATCGTCGATCTGGGCCATCGGTGCTTACTGGGCGACGCCGTCCGAGGAGGAGTTGCTGCTGACGTCCTGCGAGAAGCTGATCTCGCCGAGCGTGCGCAACTCAAGCCGCACCATGACGGCGGAATCGGAGCGCTTCGTGCCCGATGACCTGTCCTTCAGGCTGGAGGTATAGGTCACGTCGAGCACCACGCATTCGTCCTGATAGGTGACGCCGAGCGACATGTTGGCGGCTGTCCAGGCCTTGGACGTCTTGAGCTTGTCCGTCAACCCCGCGAGATACCTGTAACGGTTCTGCTTGTCGCGATCGAGGTCGAACAGGACGGAGCCCTTCACGGACCAGTTGTCAGTCAGCTTCATCGAGGCGTTGGGGCCAAGGCCGGTCCGCCGGTAGGCATAGCCAAGATCGGGCTGCGCCTCATAACGGGCGAAGACGAGACCGGCGTTCAGCCGGCCGAATGAGGCGTTCGCCTGCGCATCCAGCCGGTTGACCGAAAAGTCCGCTTCGTCGAAGCGCGCATGGCCGAGGAAGGACAGGCCCTGCCGCGGGGCGATGTAAAGGCCGGCGACATAGTCCGAGCGCGAGTCCTCAAGCCCCGAATCGCTCCCCGCGTGAGCGATGTCGTACTGGCGGTAGGAGTTACGCCCGCCCAGATGGAAGGACTGGCCGAAAAGCGCTTGCCCGTAGGCGCCGGCATCGGTCTGGACGGAATACTTCAGACCGACATTTGCACGCACGCCGCCCTCGGCGCGGTCGTAGCCGCCGAACTTGTTCCACGAAAACAGGTTGGTGTCGTCGAACACCACGCTTTGCGAATCCTCGTTCGGCAACTGGCCGATGCGGGTTTCGTTCGGCCGCGCGACGATCTGGGCGATGGGCTCCAGCGTGTGCGTGCCCCAGCTTTCGGTGGTTGCCACGAAGGGGAAGCGGTATTCCAGACCCACCGTCGGCGTGACGCGCGAGGTGATGGTGTCGTTGCCGTTTGTGTTGAGGAAGTTGCCGATCTCACCGTTCTGGAAGCGCGTCGCGTTCAGGCTGCGGGCGAAGCCGTCGACGCGCAACCCGGCGAAGGGCTGCCATACCTGCCCGAGCGGGTCGATGAAATCACGCCGCCAGTTCAGGCTCGTCGATATGCGCGTGTAGCGGCCGCCGATGCCGCGCACGAGGCAATGGTCGCGGTCGAACACCGCGCACGTCTGGTAGGGCATGCCCTGCGGGAAATAGCTGCCGACCTCGCCAGGAACGGCGTGGTACTGCGCGGCCTCGCGCGACAGGTTGGTGAGGTTGAAGTCGAGTTCGAACTCGCCACCGATTCGGCCAGGCCCCTTGAAGCGGCGGTTATAGTCGAGCGTCGGCGCGACGACGGGCTGCTGCTTCTGCCAGTCGTCCTGCGACAGCGTCTTGAAGTAGTAGCCGCGCAGATCGAAAAAGGCGTCGTCGCTGCGTCCTTGCAGGAAGGCGGTCGACGTCGATTCCTTGAAGAAGGTGTTGGTCAGGCTTTCGCTGCGGATGTTGTAGTTGTCGAGGAACCACTTGTCCGTCAGCAGCGCGATGTCCCAGCCCCAGTGCCAGTAGCGGTTGATGTCGAAGCGGCCGCTTGTCTCGATGGAGCCGCGGAAATCGCGGTCCCGTGGGCCGTAGGGCGATTCGAGAAAGACGCTGTCGTCCTGCTGGAAGATGCCCGTCGCGCGGATGTTATAGGAGCCGGACAGGAAACGCTGGCGCCACTCCGCCTGGCCGAGCACGCCCTGCTTGGTCAGGAACTTGGGTGTGAGGGTGAGGTCGTAGTCCGGCGCGATCGCCCAGAAGAACGGCGTCGCGATGCCGAAGCCCGTTGCCGAGGAGTAGGAGTAGCGCGGCGCCAGAAACCCGGTCTTGCGGCGCACCGTGGGATCGGGCGTCGAGAAATAGGGGATGTAGGCGAGCGGGATGCCGTAGAACTCGAGGCGTGCATCCTCGTAGTAGATCATCTGCTCGCTGTTGTCGTGGATGATGCGCGCCGCCTTCACCTGCCACAGGGGAGGGCGCGACGGGTCCTTCTTGCAGGCCTCGCAGGCCGTGTAGGTACCCTTGCTGAACGTCGTCGTCTCGCCGTCGCTGCGCTCGGCGCGTGGTGCGGAGAA
This sequence comes from Pseudochelatococcus lubricantis, assembly GCF_042432495.1. Classification (NCBI taxonomy): domain Bacteria; kingdom Pseudomonadati; phylum Pseudomonadota; class Alphaproteobacteria; order Hyphomicrobiales; family Chelatococcaceae; genus Pseudochelatococcus; species Pseudochelatococcus lubricantis. The sequence goes on from NZ_JBHLXC010000001.1 coordinate 668,645, forward strand.
GCGCGTGTTATCCGAGGTCTCGACATGCAGCGAATCGATGAAGCCCGCGCGGAAATCGTCGGTCAGTTCGAACCGGTCGCCGCTCGCGACCGTACCGTCGGTCTCGCGCAGTTGCGCGTTGCCCTGGGCCAGCACACGGCTGGTGTTGCGATCGTAGGTGACGCGGTCCGCCTGCAGGCTGCGGCCCTGATAGTAGAGGCTGACGTTGCCGACGGCGGAAACGGTGTTGCGGTCGTTGTCGTAGACGATCTCGTTGGCGTCGACGACAAGGCGGTCGTTGTCCGAACGCGCGTTCGCGGCCGCGAAGCGTTCGTTCAGGGTTTGCTGGGCGTGCGCCACCGACACGGGCAGAACGGTTGCGCCGAGGGCGGAGACGATCGCGATGCGGACGACTTTACCGAGGCTCAAACGCGCACTCCTGCAACTGGGACACACAAATACACGAACGCTGCGACCGCATCCTGCCACATCTTCATGACGCAAGCCGGACTCCGGTAGCGCCCGATGATGTTTTTTCGACGGCCGCCGCTCTCAGCCGTCTTCCTGATACAGTAGCGCGAGGACGCCCAGCAAGCTGCCGACGACCCCGGAAAACCATGCCGCTATGGTTGGCGAGAGGATCCCCGCGCCACCCAAATCCTGCATGATCTCCGTCACCACATAAAGCACGAAGCCTGCCGCGACGCCACCCAGAACGAGTTTCGCCACACCACCAAATCGAAAGAACCTTAAAGAAACGGAAGCGGCGACCAGAACCATCGCGACGAGCAGCAGCGGCCGCGCCAGCAGCACCTCGTATTGCAGGCGATAGGGCCGGGCATCGAGGCCGGCCTGCTCCGTCCGCTCGATGAGGCCCGGCAGGTCCCAGAAGGACACGGAACTGGCGTTGGTGAAGGACTGGCGGACCTGCGCCGGTGCCAGCGTCGTGGCGAGGAGATAGGTGTCGTAGGCCTGCGGCTCCTCGTCCAGCGTCATGACGCGGGCTTTCTCAAGCTCCCAGTGGCCGTCGTAGAGCTTGGCGCTCGCGGCCTCGATCCGCTCCTGAAAGCCGCCGTTCCCGTCGAACAGGAACACGGTCACGTTCATGAGAGTGGCGGTTTCGTCGATGGCCGAACTAGCCCGCAGAATCGCCTGCCCGTCGACGCTTTTCTGGCGAATCCAGATGTTTTCGCGGCCGGGCGCCGCCCCCTGCGAGAAGACGGTTGCCTCAAGCGTCGCGGCGCGCTGGCGCAGGCTGGCGGACAGCGGGTTGTACAACGTCACGGACACGACACCGAGTAGCAGGGCGACGATGACGGGCGGCTGCAGGAAGCCCCAGGCCGAGACGCCGACCGAGCGGGCGATGACGAGTTCGAGCCGCCGGCTCAGGTTGAGCAGGGTCGCGATGCTGCCGAAGAGCACGGCGAAGGGCAGCACCTCTTCCGTGACGGAGGGCGTGCGCAGGAACGACAGCCACGCCATGACATGCGCGGAGGCGCCCGGCGCCTCGCCGGCGCGGCGCATCAGCTCGACGAAATCGAGCGTATAGACGAGCACGAACACGGTGCCGAACACGGTGCCGATGGTGAGAAGGAAGCGCCGGCCGAAATAGCGCCCGAGCGTGGGACCGATCAACATGATTATGCGCCTCCCGCCGCCGCTGCCGGCGTCGCTGCCCGGCGCCCGCGCAGAAACGCGCCCATGAGGCCGCGCACGCGCGCGCCTTCGAAGATGATGAGCAGCGCGATGAGGCTCGAAACGAGCGGCGCGCCGTAGATGCCCGCCACGGCCAGCGGCTCACGCACCACGGCGCTGGAAGCGAAGAAGCCGAGAATGCGCACGAGCCCGACCGCCACCACCGCCGCCGCGATGGCCACGCCGCGCCCCTGCCGGGTGGTGCGTGCCTCGCCGAGCGCCGCGAAGGCGATCAGCAGGAAGGAGATGCAATAGAGCGGCGCGGAAAAGCGGTCGTGCAGCTCCGCGCGGAAGCGCCCTGTCTGGTACTTGTAAACGGGGTCCTCGGGGTCGGGCGACAGCAGATAGGCGGTGGAGCGCTCGCGCGGGCGGTAGACCGTCTCTGCCTCGCTCGCGGCGAACACCGACAGGTTGAGCGCGTAGCGCTGGAAGGTGACGATGGCGGCGTCGCGGCTGCCCTTTTCCTGCTGCTGCACGGAACCGTTTTCAAGCACGAGGAAGCTGTCGTTGCCGACGGTCACCGTCTGGCCGCGCTCGGCGATGTAGACCGCGATCTTCTCGGGGTTGCGCTCGTCCTGCATGAAGATGCCGAGCAGCGAGTCACCCGCCTTCTCACGGTAGTGGAAGGTGATGCCGGAATCGAGCGTCGTGAACTGCCCTTCCTTGACGATATTAGAGACGAAGTCCGCGCGAATCTGGGTGATGAGGTCGCGCAGGGTGTTGAAACTCTGCGGCATCAGATAGAGCGTCATCGCGGCGACGATCATGAAGATCGCGGTTCCGAGCGCGGCGAAGGGGCGCAGCAGACGCGCCGGCGCGACGCCGGCCGCGCTCATCACGATCAGTTCCGAATCGCCGTTGAGCTTGTTCAGCGCGTAGATCGTGGCGATGAACAGCGCGACGGGCGCGATGATGACCACGAGAGCCGGCAGCGACAACAGCGTCACCACCATGAAGATGCCGAGCGTCTGGCCCTGGCCGGTGACGAGATCGAGCTGGCGCAGGATCTGCGTGATCCAGATGACGAGCGTCAGCGCCAGAAAGCAGGCGACGAACGCCACCGTCACGTTGCGCAGAATGTAGCGTTCGATCAAAGTCATCATATTACCGTTGAACCGCGCGCGGAGGCGGCCTGAAAAGACGGGACACCGTTCCGGACGCACGACGAGCTTCGCGGACACCTCCGAACTAATGCCTCCGGGCCCGTTCGGCAAGGTTGCACGCTGACGCGGCCATGACCCGGCGGAGCAGACGCCCGCGCCGCCGGCCGGGGAGGGCGACAATTCAGGGCATTTCCGGACGCGGATGGTGACGGCTGCCTCCGAAAATGCTCTGATCGCGATACAATCAGATCGTGACGCTTCTGCGAGGATTTTATGACCGGCCGTATCAAGGTTGAATTCAAGTCTCTGGAACGCCCTGAAGGGGGCGAGGTGGTGGTGTTCGCCGACGACGCGCTGTCCGTATCGGCCGCGGCCGCCGCGTGGCTCGGGGAAGCGGGGCTGGCGCTGGTGCAGCGCGCGGCACAGATCGAGAAATTCAAGGGCGCCGCGCGGTCCACGCTTGTGCTGGCCGCGCCGCAGGGTATCGCGGCCGACCGGCTCGTCGTCGTGGGCCTTGGCGCCGCGAAGGATATCCCCGCGACCGACTGGGCGCGCCTCGGCGGTGCGGTGCTCGGCAAGATCGCAGGTGCGCAGGCGCACATCCTGTTCGACCTGCCGGGCGACTTTTCGCCCTCGCCGGAGGCCGCCGGCGACTTTTCGCTCGGCCTGCGGCTGCGTGCCTACCGCTTCGACCGCTACAAGACGAAGAAGAAGGAGGAAGACGAGCAGGAGGCGTCGCCTGCCGAGGTCGTGGTGCACCTCGCGGGGCCGGACGCCGCGCGGGCGGCCCGCAAGGCGGCGAAGGCCGTCGCCGAGGGCGTCTGCCTCGCGCGCGATCTCGTGAACGAGCCGGCCAACGTGCTCTATCCGGAAGAGTTCGCGCGCCGCGCGGGCGAACTGGCGAAGCTCGATGTCGCAGTCGAGGTTCTCGGCGAGAAGGAACTGAAGGCGCTCGGCTTCGGCGCACTGGTCGCCGTGGGACAGGGCTCGCGCGCCGAAAGTCAGGTGGTGGTGCTGCGCTGGAATGGCGCCGGCGCGGATGAGAAGCCCGTCGCCTTCGTCGGCAAGGGCGTGACCTTCGACACCGGCGGCATCTCCATCAAGCCTGCCGCCAACATGGAGGACATGAAGGGCGACATGGCAGGCGCGGCGGCCGTGATCGGCCTCATCCATGCGCTCGCCACCCGTAAGGCGAAGGTGAACGCCGTCGGCGTCGTCGGCCTCGTCGAGAACATGCCGGACGGCAAGGCGCAGCGGCCTGGCGACATCGTCACCTCGCTGTCGGGCCAGACCATCGAGGTCATCAACACGGACGCCGAGGGGCGCCTCGTGCTCGCCGACGTGCTCTGGTACACGCAGGCGCGCTTCCAGCCGCAGTTCATCGTCAATCTCGCCACGCTCACGGGCGCCATCATCGTCGCGCTCGGGCAGGAGAACGCGGGCCTGTTCTCGAACAGCGACGAGCTGGCCGCGCGCCTCGGCGAGGCGGGCAAGGCGACGGGCGAGACTGTGTGGCGGCTGCCGCTGCAGCCCGAATACGACAAGCTGATCGATTCGAAGGTAGCGGACGTGAAAAACACCGGCGGGCGCAATGCCGGCTCCATCACGGCGGCTCAGTTTCTGAAGCGATTCGTCAACGACGCACCGTGGGCGCATCTCGACATCGCCGGCACCGGCATGGCCGCGAAGCAGACCGACACCAACCGGTCCTGGGGATCGGGCTGGGGTGTGCGGCTGCTCGACCGGCTGGTGCGGGACCATTACGAGGCCCGATGACCGACATCCTGTTCTATCATCTGCAACGCCAGCCGCTCGAAGCGGTGCTGCCGACGCTCGTCGAAAAGAGCCTCGCGCGCGGCTGGCGGGTGGCCATCGAGGTGCCGGATGCCGAACGGCTCACGGCGCTCGACGACCATCTGTGGATCTGGCGCGACGACAGCTTCCTGCCGCACGGCACCGACCAGGCCGCCGATTGCGCGGACGAGCCGGTGCTGCTGACGCGCCAGCACGCCAACCTGAACCGCGCCGACGTGCGCTTCCTAGTCGATGGCGCGGGGATCGCCGACGACGCCGGGAGCTATGCGCGCATCGTGCTGATGTTCGACGGCAATGACGATGCGGCGCTTGCCCGCGCACGGGACGAGTGGCGCAAGGTGCGCGCCATGGGCTTTGCCGCGACCTACTGGCAGCAGGACGAGGCCGGCCGATGGATCAGGAAGGGTTAGGATCAGGAAAGGGATGCCGATGACGTTGCGCCTTCTGTCCGTTGCCGCTCTGGCCGCGCTGGTGATGGCCGCGCCTGCTTCCGCGCCGATGGCGCAGCAGCCCCGGCAGCAGGAGCAGAGACGCCCGCCCGGCGACGATGCGCTGCGCTTGCCCGCGCGCGTCACCGTCAGCCAATCGGCGGCGATCGGCGGGGAGCGGCGCGACTATCAGGTGACGGCGGGCAGCATCGTGCTGCGCAACGAGGCGGGCGAGCCGCAGGCGGAAGTCGGCTTCGTCGCCTACACCATCGAAGGGCAGCCGGCGCAGGAACGCCCGGTGACGTTCGCCTTCAACGGCGGGCCGGGCGCGGCCTCGGCCTATCTGAACTTCGGCGCGCTGGGGCCGAAGCGGCTGTCGTTCGGCAACACGGGGGAGGGGCCCTCCGCGCCGCCGGTGCTGGTCGACAACCCCCAGACATGGCTCGATTTCACCGATCTGGTGTTCATCGACCCGGTTGGCACCGGCTACAGCCGCTTCGTCAACGACAGCGCGGAACTGAAGCGGTCGCTGTGGTCGGTCGACGGCGATATCAGCGCGCTCGCCAACGTCGTCCGCCGCTATCTGACCGAACACGACCGGATGACGTCGCCGAAGTTTCTGGTGGGCGAGAGCTACGGCGGTTTCCGCGTGCCCAAGCTCGCCCGCCGCCTGCAGACGCACGAGGGAGTCGGCATCTCCGGCATCGTGATGATCTCGCCCGTGCTCGACTTCCAGACGCAGGGAGGCGGCGATGGCGCCCCGCTCGCCTTTGCCGCCCGGCTGCCGTCGCTGGCCGCGCTGCACCGCGAGCTGAAGGGCGAGCCCTTCACGCGCGAGGCGCTGGCGGCGGTGGAGGGCTATGCGCGCGGCGACTATGTGGTCGATCTGCTGCGCGGCCCGCGCGATGCCGCGGCGGTGGCGCGAATCGTGGATCGGGTGACGCAGTTCACCGGGCTCGACCGCAGCTTTGTGGAGCGCCGCGCCGGGCGGCTCGACATCGTCGACATCGTGCGCGAACTCGGCCGCGGCAGCGAATCCGTGGCGAGCCTCTACGACGGGCTGGTCCTCGGCCTCGATCCCGTGCCCTACGATCCGTCCTCGGATCTGGAGGATCCGATTCTCGATGCCGGCATCGCGTCCCTCACCAGCGCGGCCGTGGATTTCCTGAACCGCACCGTGGGCTGGCGCGTGGACACGCCCTACCGGCTGCTGAGCCGCGAGGTGTCAGCGAACTGGAACTGGGGCGCCACGCGCAGCCGCCAGCCGGAGGCGGTCGACGACCTGCGCAGCGCTCTCGCGCTCGATCCCCATCTCGGCGCGCTCGTGGTGCATGGCGCGACCGATCTGGTCACGCCCTATTTCGACAGCCAGCTCGCGCTCGACCGCCTGGCGGCGCTCGGCGCGCGGGACGCTGCCAAAGGCCGCGTGGCGCTGGAGGTTTTGAAGGGCGGGCACATGTTCTACGCCCACGACGAATCGCGGGCGGCGCTCCGTGAGGCCGCCCGCAGGCTCTACGCACCGAACTGACGGGCGTTATATCAACGCTCCCGGCGCTCGACCGCTCGCGCGTGGGTTCTGCTCAAGCGTCGTATGGGCTTAAGCGCTCCTCGACAGGTCATGCCCATCGAGGGCAAGTCATGCCCATCGAGGGATGGTGTTACATCCAGTACGGCCCGATGCCGTAATAGTCGTGCACGCGCTTCTCGTAGTTGCGGTCGCCCCATTGGGGTGCCTCGTTCTCACCGAAGCGCGGACCGCCTTCCAGCTGCTCGCGCGTCAGATGCACGACGTATCCGCCCTGCTGCGGATCGTAGGTCAGCGCGGACCAGGGCAGGGGATGGTAGTCCGAGCCGAGCCCCAGAAAGCCGCCGAACGACATCACCGCATAGGCGACGCGGCCGGTCTTCTTGTCGATCATGATGTCGTGGATGGCGCCGAGGTTCTCGCCCTCGGCGTTGTAAACGGACGTGCCAGATACCTTGTCCGCGCCGATCAGCGTGCCGGTTTCATCGAGATGAGCCATTATTCCCTCCTGTTGTCATGGATGTTCATGTAACGGGGAAGGAGCTGATCGGGTTCCGAATTATTTTACGCTATCTTCAGAAGAATATGCTTCTTCTTGCCAAGAGAAAGCTTGATCGCACCATCGGCAGCGAGGTCCGACAACGTCAGCTTTGCCTTTTCGTCCGTGACGGTGACATCGTTCACCTTGAGGCCACCGCCCTTGATCTGCCGCCGCGCCTCGCTGGTGGAAGCGACGAGGCCGGCATGTTCCGGGCCGAAGGCGGAAAGCACGCCGAGGCCTTCCTCCAGCAGCCCGCGCGCGATGGCGTGGCTCGGCAGGTCCTGTGCCAGCGCGCCTTCCTCGAACGTCTTGCGCGCGGTCTCGGCCGCGGCCTCCGCTGCCTCGCGCCCATGCACCATGGCCGTGACCTCGGTGGCGAGGATCTTCTTGGCCTCGTTACGCTCGGCGCCTTCCAGCGCTTCGAGGCGCGCGACCTCGCCGAGCGGCAGGTCCGTGAAGATGCGCAGGAAGCGGCCGACGTCGGCGTCTTCCGTGTTGCGCCAGTATTGCCACATCTCGTAGGCCGACAGCATGTCCTCGTTGAGCCACACCGCGCCGCCCAGCGACTTGCCCATCTTGGCGCCGGAGGCGGTGGTCAGCAGCGGCGAGGTGAGGGCGTAGAGCTGCATGTTGTCGATGCGCCGGCCGAGTTCCATGCCGTTGATGATGTTGCCCCACTGGTCGGAGCCGCCCATCTGCAGGCGGCAGCCGTAGCGTCGCGACAGCTCCAGGAAGTCGTAGGCCTGCAGGATCATGTAGTTGAATTCGAGGAACGACAGCGACTGGTCGCGGTCGAGGCGCGACTTCACCGATTCGAAGGTCAGCATGCGGTTGACGGAGAAGTGCCGGCCGATATCCCGCAGGAACGGAATGTACTTCAGCTCGTCCAGCCATTCCGCGTTGTCGGCCATGACGGCGTCGGTGGCGCCGTCGCCGAAGGTCAGGAAGCGCGAGAAGACCTTCTTGATGCTGGCCTTGTTGGCCTCAATCCGCGCGTCGTCCAGCAGCGGGCGCGCCTCGTCGCGGAAGGAGGGGTCGCCAATGCGCGTGGTGCCGCCGCCCATCAGGACGATCGGCTTGTGGCCCGTCTGCTGGAGGCGGCGCAGCATCATGATGTTGGTCATGTGGCCGACGTGCAGGCTCGGCGCCGTCAGGTCGTAGCCCACGTAAGCCGTGATCTTCCCCGCGAGCGCCAGGGCATCGAGACCTTCGGCGTCGGAAATCTGGTGGATGAGACCGCGCTCGTCGAGCGCACGGAGGAAGTCGGAACGGAAGGCTGTCATCGATCTTTCGGCTTTGCGGTGGAAAATCAGCGCTGGCGCGGCTTTGGCGCACACAGCCTGAGCGCATGCACCGGTCTATATCAGGTCGGGCGTGGTTTGGGAATCGCGCTATCGGGGCGGGCGTGCGCCGAAATGCTGGCCTGTGGCGGTAGAGATGTTTTAATGGAAAGGTGCCGTGATGGGGCGGCGCCAGCTGGAGATCGTCATGTCGGAAGGGATATTGCGGGTTATCGGCCTGATGAGCGGAACGTCGATGGACGGCATCGACGTGGCGCTCGTCGAGACGGATGGCGAGATCATCCATCGTCTGGGGCCGGCCGGCTTCCATCCCTATGACACGGCCGACCGCGCGTTGCTGCGCAGGGCGATAGCAACCGCCACGACCCTGACCGACCGGGACGCCCGCCCGGACGAGTTGGCCGACGCCGAGGATATGGTGACGCATCGCCATATCAGGGCCATCGACAGCTTCCTCTCGTCCTGCCAGTTCAACCCCGGAGAGGTCGATCTGATCGGCTTCCACGGCCAGACGGTGCTGCATCGCCCGGAAGCCGGGCTGACGGTGCAGATCGGCGACGGGCAGAAACTCGCGACGCATGTCGGCGTGCCGGTGGTTTACGATTTCCGCGCCGCCGATGTCGCCGTGGGCGGGCAGGGCGCGCCGCTGGTGCCGCTCTTCCACCGGGCGCTGGTGCGGGCCGCGGACCTCGACGGACCGGTGGCGGTGCTCAACCTTGGCGGCGTCGCCAACGTCACCTATGTCGAATCGGCGGACGACAACGTGCTGATCGCCTGCGACACCGGCCCCGCCAACGCGCTGATTGACGACTTCATGCTGAAGCGCACCGGCATCCCCATCGATCGCGGCGGTGTCCACGCCAGTCAGGGAAAGGTGAACGAGTCCGTCGTCAGCGGGCTGATGCACAACGCATTCTTCCTCCTGCCGCCGCCGAAGTCGCTGGATCGCAATGCCTTTGACTTGCCCGATCTCTCAGCGCTCTCCGTGGAGGATGGCGCCGCGACGCTGACGGAATTCTCGGCGCGCGCGGTGGCGCACATCGTCCCGCTGTTGCCGCACGCGCCACGCCTGTGGATTGTCTGCGGCGGCGGTGCCCACAATGCGGAACTCGTGCGCCGCATCGGTGCCAATACCGGCGCGAAGGTCATCGTCGCGGACGATCTCGGCTGGTCGGGAGATGCGATGGAGGCGCAGGCCTTCGCCTATCTGGCGGTGCGCAGCCTGCGCGGGCTGCCGCTGACGCTGCCCGGCACCACGGGCGTCGCGGCGCCTACGACGGGCGGCGTGCTGGCGGAGCCTGCCGCGGAGGCGGAGCTGGCGGCAGTCGTGCCATAGGATCGGCGCTCCCGATTTGCGGATAATGAAAAGCGCCGGGAAGTGCCCCGGCGCCCTTGTCGTCAGCCTTGTTTCGGTGCGGCCGTATCAGTTTACCGGTTACGTATCGAAGGTGTTGATGTCGCGCTTGTAGGTCTCCGGCACGAACAGCAGGCCGATGACCAGCGTCATCAGAGCAATGGCGATGGGATACCACAGGCCGTAGTAGATGTTGCCGGTCGCTGCGACCATCGCGAAGATCGTGGGCGGCAGAAAGCCCCCGAACCAGCCATTGCCGATGTGATAGGGCAGCGACATGCCCGAATAGCGGATGCGGGTGGGGAACAGCTCCACGAGCTGGGCGGCGATCGGGCCGTAGACCATGGTCACCAGCAGCACGAGCACGAACAGGATCGCAACCGTAAGGCCGTAGTGCATCTTGGCGGGATCGGCCTTGGCCGGATAGCCCGCGGCGCGGATGGCGGCGGTGAGGTCCGCCTGGAACTGCGCCGTGCGGGCCGTCCGTTCCTCGGCGGAAAGCGCCCGGGCGTCGAACGATTCGAACGTGCGCTCGCCGATGCGGATGGCGGCGATTGTGCCGGCAGGCGCCGCGATGTTCTCATAGTTCACCGAATTGCGGGCGAGGAAGCTCTTGGCGATGTCGCAAGAGGATGTGAACTGCGCCGTGCCGACAGGGTTGAACTGGAACGAGCACTCTGACGCATCGGCGACGACCGTTACCGGCGAAGTGGCCTGCGCCGCGGCGAGATCCGGATTCGCGGCGCGGGTGAGCGCATTGAACAGCGGGAAGTAGAGCAAGGCCGCCAGCAGGCAGCCGCCGAGGATGATAGGCTTGCGGCCGACCTTGTCCGACAGCCAGCCGAAGACGAGGAAGAACGGCGTGGCGAACGCCAGTGCGATGGCGATCTGGATGTTGGCCGTGGCCGAATCGACTTTCAGCGTCTGCGTCAGGAAGAACAGCGCGTAGAATTGGCCAGTGTACCAGACCACGGCCTGCCCGGCGGTGCTGCCGAAGAGGGCGTAAAGGCCGATCTTGGCATTTTTCCACGTGCCGAAGGCTTCGGAAAGCGGCGCCTTCGAGCCCGTGCCCTCGCTCTTCATCTTCTTGAAGGAGGGTGATTCTTCGAGCTGCGTGCGAATCCATACCGAGATCGCGAGCAGGACGATGGAAATGAGGAACGGCACGCGCCAGCCCCAGGCCGCGAACGCCTCCTCGCCGAGCCAGGTGCGCACGCCGAGAATCACCAGCAGCGACAGGAACAGGCCCAGTGTGGCCGTCGTCTGGATGAAGCTGGTGTAGAAGCCGCGCCGCCCGGTCGGGGCGTGCTCGGCCACATAGGTCGCCGCGCCGCCATACTCGCCGCCGAGCGCAAGGCCCTGCAGCAGCCGCAGGCCGATCAGGACGACGGGGGCCGCGATGCCGATCGAGGCATAGTTGGGCAGCAGGCCGACGATGAATGTCGACAGGCCCATGATGACGATGGTGATGAGGAATGTGTATTTGCGGCCGACGAGATCGCCGAGACGGCCGAAGAAAAGCGAGCCGAACGGGCGCACGGCAAAGCCCGCCGCGAAGGCGAGCAAGGCGAAGATGAAGCCGGCGGTCGGGTTTACGCCCGAGAAGAATTGGGCCGCGATGATCGCCGACAGTGAGCCGTAAAGATAGAAATCGTACCATTCGAAAACGGTGCCGAGCGACGAGGCGACGATTACCTTGCGCTCTTCCCGCGTCATGGGGGCAGCACGGGGCTTTACCCCACCAGTCGTGCTGGCGAAGCTCATGGAAGTAGTCCTTCTTTGCGTTTCCTGAACGACGACCGGAAGGCCTCCGCGCTCCCGGCCAGATCGCCGGCCGCCGTCTTGCGCGGCTTGCCGGAAATCTCCCTGAACCGCCCCCGAGTTGTACGAGCCGCGCCGTTCCGGCCAGCGGGATCGGGCTGGCCGGGTGATGCCGCTTCGTCAATGCGGACAATTCATCGCCAACAATAGTTACAACAGAAACTGTTGTCCCTAAGCAATAAGTCGTCCGACAAAAGTCTTAGGTGCACTGCGACATATTGTCTCGCCGCCGCGTCAGGCCGTGGGCGCGCCGAGTCGCGACGTCACGGCGTAAAGGGCGATGGCGGCGGCGTTGGAGACGTTGAGGCTCTTGATCTTCCCCGGCACGTCGAGCCGCGCGAGCACGTTGCAGCGTTCGCGCGTCAGTTGCCGCAGGCCCTTGCCCTCCGCGCCGAGCACCAACGCCAGCGGCCGCCGCACGGGGATGTCGGCGAGTGGCTCGGCGCCTTCCGAATCCAGCCCGATGCACAGGAAGCCGCGCTCCGAGAGCGTCTGCAGAGCGCCCGCCAGATTGCGCACGGTTACGAACGGCACGTGTTCCAGCCCGCCGGAAGCCGACTTCGCCAGCACGCCCGTCGCGGCAGGGCTGTGGCGGGCCGTGGTGAGGATGGCGTCCACGCCGAAGGCGCAGGCCGTGCGCACGATGGCACCGACATTATGCGGATCGGTGATCTGGTCGAGCACGAGAATGAACGAGTCGCGCGCGAGATCCTCCACGGTCAGCGCTGGCAGCGATTCGGCGTGCAGCAGCAGCCCCTGGTGCACCGCGTCGGCGCCCACGCGCCGGTCGATTTCGTCCGGCCTGACGAGGGTGGGGGCAATAGGAAGGTTGTGGAAAACCTCGGAGAGGCGCCGCGCGGCATTTTCCGTCGCGAGCAGGGTGCGAAAGGCGCGTCGGGGATTCGCGAGCGCCTCCGAAACCGCGTGCCAGCCATAGAGAAGCGCACCGTCCTCAGCGTCGTTTTCAAGCGGGCGAAGGGATTTGCGGGAAAAGGACGCGCGGCGCGGCCGCCCGTCGGCGCGCACGCCATGCGGCGGCCCTTTGCGTTGTTTTCCGGAGCTTTTTTCGGTCATTCGCGCTGCCTCGTGCTGGAAAGGCATAGGTTGCATGTGTCGCGAAGCTTTGCCAGTTCGCATTAGGTGTTGACATGGGGGAGCGCATCGCCCTAAGAACCGCCCGCTGCTTCCGCCGAAGGGGAGGCCGCTCCGGCAGATTGTCCGGGACGGCTTTCCAGAGCGGCGGTCTGGCGGGATGGGCCGGAGGGGTGCCCGAGTGGTTAAAGGGGACGGACTGTAAATCCGTTGGCTACGCCTACGTTGGTTCGAATCCAACCCCCTCCACCATCCATCCTGACTGTATCGTGCGGGTGTAGCTCAATGGTAGAGCAACAGCCTTCCAAGCTGATGACGAGGGTTCGATTCCCTTCACCCGCTCCATACGGCTGTACGGACCGTTTCGCAGGTATGGCGGAACGGATGCTAGGCTTGGGTTGAGGTGTTTGGGAATCGGTGCTGCCCCGGCCATACGTGCAACGGACGGCGGAGCACCGCGGGGACTGTCTGCTTTTGTGATGGGCAGAAGTCGTTTCAGGATGGGACGAGAGAGCGACGTCGATGGCGAAGGAAAAGTTTGAGCGGACGAAGCCGCATTGTAACATCGGTACGATCGGCCACGTTGACCACGGCAAGACGTCGCTGACAGCAGCGATCACGAAGGTTCTTGCGGAAGTTGGCGGCGCTTCGTTCACGGCGTACGACCAGATCGACAAGGCGCCTGAAGAGAAGGCGCGTGGTATCACGATCTCGACGTCGCACGTTGAATACGAGACGGCGAACCGTCACTACGCGCACGTTGACTGCCCCGGCCACGCTGACTACGTGAAGAACATGATCACGGGCGCGGCGCAGATGGATGGCGCGATCCTCGTGGTGTCTTCGGCTGACGGCCCGATGCCTCAGACGCGCGAACACATCCTGCTTGCGCGTCAGGTTGGTGTTCCGGCGCTTGTTGTGTTCATGAACAAGGCTGACCAGGTCGACGATCCTGAACTGCTTGAGCTCGTTGAGCTGGAGATCCGCGAACTTCTGTCGAAGTACGAGTTCCCCGGCGACGACATCCCTGTGGTCAAGGGCTCTGCGCTTGCTGCGCTTGAGGACACGAACCGTGAAATCGGGCACGACGCGATCGTCAAGCTGATGGAAGCTGTCGATGCGTATATCCCGCAGCCTGAGCGTCCTGTTGACCAGCCGTTCCTGATGCCTGTTGAGGACGTCTTCTCGAT
>NZ_JBHLXC010000010.1:0-91769 GCF_042432495.1 Pseudochelatococcus lubricantis
TCCATGGAAGTGCACCTGATCGTTCCGATCGCGATGGAAGAGAAGCTTCGCTTCGCTATCCGCGAAGGCGGCCGTACCGTCGGCGCCGGCGTCGTCGCCGAAATCATCGAGTGATTTGTTTGCCGTGGATGCTGGCCTGACGGCCTGCGTTCGTCAATAGAGCTGTTCGCAGTTCTAAAACGTTTGTTAATGCATCAAATTTTCCGGAAAGTAAGTATACTTTCCGGTTTGATGCTCTAGCCGGGATCGGCCTGAGGTTTCTGTCATGACTGGTCAGAATATCCGCATTCGCCTGAAGGCGTTCGATCATCGCGTGCTGGATGCGTCCACGCTCGAGATCGTTTCGACCGCGAAAAGGACGGGTGCGAAGGTGCGGGGTCCGATCCCGCTGCCTACTCGTATCAAGAAGTTTACTGTGAACCGTTCGCCGCACATCGACAAGAAGTCGCGCGAACAGTTCGAGATGCGCACTCACCTGCGCGTTCTCGACATCGTTGAACCCACACCGCAGACGGTCGACGCGCTGATGAAGCTCGATCTGGCTGCTGGTGTTGACGTGGAAATCAGGCTCTGACTTTCCCGGCGGGGAAGGTCAGGCTCAGGAACGCCCTGGAGGATATGCTCATGCGCTCCGGCGTCATCGCACAAAAGGTCGGGATGACTCGCATTTTTACTGATGCGGGTGAGCATATCCCGGTGACTGTTCTGAAGGTAGACAACTGCCAGGTTGTCGCGCACCGGACGGTCGAAAAGAACGGTTACACCGCGCTGCAGGTCGGCGTCGGTCTGGCCAAGGTCAAGAATGTCTCGAAGGCTGAGCGCGGCCATTACGCCATCGCCCAGGTCGAGCCGAAGAAGAAGCTTGCGGAGTTCCGCGTCGATCCGGGTCAGGAGATTCCGGTCGGTGCGGAAATCACGGTCGATCACTTTGTTCCCGGCCAGTTCGTGGACGTGACAGGTGTGAGCACCGGTAAGGGTTTCGCGGGCGGCATGAAGCGGTGGAACTTCGGCGGGTTGCGGGCCACACACGGCGTGTCGGTCTCGCACCGTTCGATCGGTTCGACCGGTGGCCGTCAGGACCCGGGCAAGACCTTCAAGAACAAGAAGATGCCGGGCCACCTCGGTGTCGAGCGCGTGACCACGCAGAACCTGCGTGTCGTCCAGACGGACGTCGAGCGCGGCCTCATTCTGGTGGAAGGCGCAGTGCCGGGAGTTGCCGGTGGCTGGATCACGGTTCGCGATGCTGTGAAGCGCGTGCTTCCCAAGGAAGCACCGCAGCCGGGCAGCTTCCGGGAGCGTCAGGCTGGGACGGCGGCTGCGGAAGAGCAGGAGAGCGCGGAATGAAGCTCGACGTGACTACGCTCGACGGCGGCAATGCCGGCGCGATCGAGCTTGATGAAGCCATCTTCGGCCTGGAGCCGCGCGCTGATCTCATCCAGCGTTACGTGCGTTGGCAGCTTGCCGCGCGCCAGGCTGGCACGCACAAGTCGCTTGGCCGGTCGGAAATCGCCCGCACGGGCAAGAAAGTCTACCGCCAGAAGGGCACCGGCGGCGCGCGTCACGGCTCTGCCCGTGCGCCGCAGTACCGCGGTGGCGGCAAGGCTTTTGGACCGGTGGTGCGCAGCCATGCGCATGACCTGCCCAAGAAGGTGCGCCAGCTCGCGCTCAAGCATGCGCTGTCCGCCAAGGCTCGCGCTCAGACGCTGATCGTCCTCGACGATGCGCGCGCGGTGGAGCCGAAGACCAAGGCGCTGAAGGAGCAGTTCGGCAAGCTCGGACTGTCGAACGCTCTCGTGATCGGCGGAACGGAGATCGATACGAATTTCCGTCTCGCTGCCCGTAACATTCCGAACGTGGACGTCCTGCCTGTGCAGGGCATCAACGTCTATGACATCCTGCGGCGGGACACGCTTGTTCTGACGAAGGCCGCCGTGGACGCGCTGGAGGCGCGCTTCAAATGAGTATTGACCCGCGCCACTATGATGTGATCGTCGGCCCTGTCATCACCGAAAAGGCCACCAACCTTTCGGAACAGAACAAGGTCGTGTTCAAAGTCGCCAAGACGGCGACGAAGCCGCAGATCAAGACGGCCGTCGAGAAGCTGTTCGACGTCAAGGTCGAGAGCGTGAACACGCTCGTGACCAAGGGCAAGACGAAGCGCTTCAAGGGCGTTCTGGGTCAGCGGTCCGACGTCAAGAAAGCTGTCGTGACTCTTGCAGAGGGTCATAACATCGA
Source organism: Pseudochelatococcus lubricantis (assembly GCF_042432495.1). Classification (NCBI taxonomy): domain Bacteria; kingdom Pseudomonadati; phylum Pseudomonadota; class Alphaproteobacteria; order Hyphomicrobiales; family Chelatococcaceae; genus Pseudochelatococcus; species Pseudochelatococcus lubricantis. The sequence goes on from NZ_JBHLXC010000010.1 coordinate 2,236, forward strand.
TGTGACGACAGGCCTGTGAAGCTGGTGAAGGAGTGAACCGATGGCTTTGAAGCATTTCAAACCGGTTACGCCGAGCCAGCGCCAGCTGGTGATCGTCGACCGGACCGGGCTGCACCGCGGCGCGCCGGAGAAGGCGTTGACCGTGGGCCTGCCCAGCAAGGGCGGGCGTAACAACAACGGACGTATCACGGTGCGTTTCCGTGGCGGCGGGCACAAGCGCAGCTACCGTATCGTCGACTTCAAGCGTCGCGAACGGCTGGGCGAGGTCGCGACCGTCGAGCGTATCGAGTACGATCCGAACCGCAGCGCGTTTATCGCGTTGCTGGCGTTTCCGGATGGCGGCAAGTCCTACATCCTCGCGCCGCAGCGTCTGAACGCCGGCGATTCGGTGACCTCGGGCGAGCAAGCCGACATCAAGCCCGGCAATGCCCTGCCTCTGGCGAGCATTCCGGTCGGTACGATCGTGCACAACGTCGAACTGAAGATCGGCAAGGGCGGCACGATCGCCCGCTCGGCGGGCGCCTATGCGCAGATCGTGGGTCGCGACCAGGGTTATGTGATCCTGCGTCTCAACTCGGGCGAGCAGCGTCTCGTTCATGGCCAGTGCTTTGCGACCGTTGGTGCGGTCTCGAACCCTGACCATTCGAACACCAACAAGGGTAAGGCCGGCCGTTCGCGTTGGCTGGGTCGCCGGCCGCACAACCGCGGTGTAACGATGAACCCGATCGACCATCCGCACGGCGGTGGTGAAGGGCGTACGTCGGGTGGTCGTCATCCGGTCACGCCGTGGGGCAAGCCGACGAAGGGTAAGAAGACCCGTTCCAACAAGCGGACGGATACCTTCATTGTCTCCAGCCGCCACACGAAGAAGAAGAGGTAAGGGGCGCGCAATGGCACGTTCTACTTGGAAAGGTCCGTTCGTTGACGGCTATGTCCTCAAGAAGGCCGAGGCCGCGCGTGCTTCCGGCCGTTCGGAGGTGATCAAGATCTGGAGCCGTCGCTCCACGATCCTGCCTCACTTCGTAGGATTGACGTTCGGCGTCTATAACGGTCAGAAGCACATTCCGGTTGCGGTCTCCGAGGAGATGGTCGGTCACAAGTTCGGCGAATTCTCGCCGACGCGGACTTTCCACGGGCACGCGGCCGACAAGAAAGCGAAGAGGAGATAAGCCATGGGTAAGGCATCTGCTCCCCGCGCGCTGAAGGACAATGAAGCGAAGGCGGTGGCGCGCAACCTGCGCGTCTCGCCCCAGAAGCTCAATCTGGTTGCGCAGCTGATCCGCGGCAAGCGGGTGGAGAGGGCTCTGGCCGATCTCCAGTTCAGCCGCAAGCGTATCGCCGTCGACGTCCGCAAGGCGCTCGAGAGCGCTATCGCCAATGCCGAGAACAACCACGACCTCGATGTGGACGATCTGGTCGTCGCCGAGGCCTTCGTTGGCAAGGGTCTTGTCATGAAGCGGTTCCACGCACGTGCCCGCGGTCGCGGCGCGCGTATTGAAAAGCCGTTCTCGCACCTGACGATCGTGGTGCGCGAAGTCGCTGCAGAGGCTTGAGGAGGAGACGATGGGTCAGAAGGTCAATCCGGTCGGCCTGCGTCTCGGTATCAACCGGACGTGGGACTCCCGCTGGTTCGCAGGCAAGGGCGAGTACGGCCGCCTGCTGCATGAGGATATCGCGATCCGCGAGGCGCTGCTGAAGCAGCTCAAGCAGGCGGCGGTGTCGCGTATCGTTATCGAGCGTCCGCACCGCAAGGCACGGGTGACGATCTACTCGGCGCGTCCGGGTGTCGTCATCGGCAAGAAGGGCGCCGACATCGAGAAGCTGCGCAAGACGGTTTCGAAGCTGACGAGCGCCGAAGTGAGCATCAACATCATCGAGGTGCGCAAGCCCGAGACCGATGCGACTCTCGTTGCGGATTCGATCGCTCAGCAGCTTGAGCGGCGTGTGGCATTTCGTCGCGCCATGAAGCGCGCGGTGCAGTCGGCGATCCGTCTGGGCGCCGAAGGCATTCGTATCAACTGCTCGGGACGCCTCGGCGGCGCCGAGATCGCGCGTCTCGAGTGGTATCGTGAAGGCCGGGTGCCGTTGCACACCTTGCGCGCTGACATCGATTATGGTACAGCCACCGCCTTCACGACATACGGTACGTGCGGAATCAAGGTCTGGATCTTCAAGGGCGAGATCCTGGAACACGACCCCTCGGCCCAGGACAAGCGGCTGGCGGAAGAGAGTGGCGGTCAGCGCTCTCACGGCCGTCGCGATTCCGCGGCTTGAGGAGCGGGAGTAAGGATAAATGCTTCAGCCCAAGAGGACGAAGTTTCGTAAGCAGTTCAAGGGCCGTATTCACGGAGAGGCCAAGGGCGGCACCGATCTGAATTTCGGTGAGTTCGGTCTCAAGGCTCTTGAACCCGAGCGGGTGACGGCGCGCCAGATCGAAGCCGCCCGCCGTGCCATTACGCGCCAGATGAAGCGTCAGGGCCGCGTGTGGATTCGCGTTTTCCCGGATGTTCCGGTTTCGGACAAGCCGGCGGAAGTGCGCATGGGTAAAGGTAAGGGCTCGCCCGATTACTGGGCGTGCCGTGTTAAGCCGGGTCGCGTGATGTTCGAGCTGGCTGGCGTCAACGAGGAGATCGCCCGTGAGGCGCTTCGCCTCGGCGCCGCCAAGCTGCCGATCAAGACGCGGTTCGTTCAGCGTATCGCCGAGTAAGGGAGGGCGACATGACATCGAAGCAGAGGCTCTCCGACCTCAAGGCATTGTCGGTGGACCAGCTTCAGGATGAGCTTGTGAAGCTCAAGAAGGAGCAGTTCAACCTGCGTTTTCAGCGCGCCACCGGGCAGCTCGAGAACACGGGTCGCGTGAGGGAAGTGCGTCGCGATATCGCGCGCGTGAAGACGTTCCAGCAGGCGAAGCTCGCCGGTGCGGCTAAGGCTTGAGGAGACGGCGGTGCCGAAACGTATTTTGCAGGGCGTTGTCGTTAGCGACAAGCAGGACAAGACGGTCGTGGTCAAGGTGGAGCGTCGTTTCACGCATCCGCTGCTGAAGAAGACTGTCCGGCGGACGAAGAACTACCACGCGCACGACGAGGCGAACCAGTTCAAGGTCGGCGACACGGTATGGATTGAGGAATCCCGTCCGCTGTCGCGGCTGAAGTCGTGGGTGGTTGTGCAGGAATCGCAGAGCGGTTCCGGGGCGTAAGTCAAGTTCATCAACAAGGCGAGGGGACCGCAAGATCCCCGTCAGGCGCAGTCCCAGAGGCATTGTCCCTTGGGGAAACCGTCTGAGACAGAGAAAGGATCTGTGCCATGATCCAGATGCAAACCAATCTCGACGTTGCCGACAACTCCGGCGCGCGTCGCGTCATGTGCATCAAGGTACTGGGTGGCGCGAAGCGCAAGTATGCCGGCGTCGGCGATATCATCGTCGTGTCCGTGAAAGAGGCCATTCCGCGCGGTCGCGTGAAGAAGGGCGACGTGATGAAGGCCGTCGTGGTGCGCACGGCGAAGGATATCCGCCGCGCTGACGGTTCGGTCATCCGCTTCGACAACAATGCGGCGGTGCTGATCAACAACCAGAAGGAACCGGTCGGCACACGTATCTTCGGGCCGGTTCCGCGCGAGCTGCGCGCCAAGAACCATATGAAGATCATTTCGCTTGCTCCCGAGGTGCTGTGATGGCCGCGAAGATCAAGAAGGGCGACAAGGTCGTCGTACTCGCGGGCCGCGACAAGGGTCAGGCCGGCGAGGTTCTGCGCGTGCTTCCCGAAGAGGGGCGCGCGATCGTTCGTGGCGTCAACATCGTCAAGCGTCACACGCGCCAGTCGGCGACGAGCGAGGGCGGCATCATCTCCAAGGAGGCGCCGCTTCATCTGTCCAATCTGGCCGTGGCTGATCCCAAGGACGGCAAGCCGACGCGCGTTGGATTCAGGATTCTGGAAGACGGGCGCAAGGTTCGCTTTGCCAAGCGTTCGGGGGATGTGATCGATGTCTGAGGCAGCTACCGTTGATCTGGGCGCGAATTACGTTCCGCGCCTGCGCAAGCATTACGACGAGGTCGTGCGGGCGAAGCTGATCGAGGAGTTCGGCTACGAGAACCCCCTCCAGGTCCCGGTGATCGAGAAGGTCGTCATCAATATGGGCGTTGGCGAGTCCGTCAACGACTCCAAGAAGGCGTCCGTCGCGGCTGGGGATCTGGCGCTCATCGCCGGTCAGAAGCCGGTCATCACCCGGGCCCGCAAGGCAATCGCGACGTTCAAGCTGCGCGAGAACATGCCGATCGGCGCAAAAGTGACGCTCCGCAAGGCCCGCATGTACGAGTTCCTTGACCGTCTCGTGACCGTGGCGCTGCCGCGGGTGCGCGACTTCCGTGGCCTCAATCCGAAGTCGTTTGACGGCCGCGGCAACTACGCGATGGGGCTGAAGGAGCATCTTGTGTTTCCGGAAATCGACTACGACAAGGTCGACCAGCCGTGGGGCATGGATATCATCGTCGTGACGACGGCGCGCACGGATGCCGAGGCCCGCGCGCTGCTGAAGCACTTCAACTTCCCGTTCCGGCAGTGAGAGCGTTCGCTCTCAGACGCGGACACCGGAGACAAGACATATGGCAAAGAAGAGTTCAATCGAAAAGAACAAGCGGCGCGCTGCGCTGGTGAAGCGCTATGCCGCCAAGCGCGAGGCGCTGCTTGCGATCGCCAACGACGAGGCGCTGCCCATCGAGGAGCGTTTCGAGGCACGCCTCAAGCTTGCAGAGCTGCCGCGCAACTCGAGCCCGACGCGCATTCGCAATCGGTGCGAGGTCACGGGGCGTCCGCGCGCGTATTACCGCAAGCTGCGCATGTCGCGTATTGCATTGCGGGAACTGGGGTCGCAGGGCCTCATCCCCGGTCTTGTTAAGTCGAGCTGGTAAGGAGGTCGATTAAGATGGCGATCAACGATCCGCTTGGCGATCTGCTCACCCGTATCCGCAACGCGCAGCTGCGCCGCCGCGGTAAGGTCACGACGCCCGGCTCCAAGCTGCGCGCGCGTGTGCTTGAGGTTCTGCAGGCAGAAGGTTACATTCGCGGTTTCTCGTCGACGGAGTACGGCAACGGCCGCACCGAGTTTGAGGTGGAACTGAAGTATTTCGACGGCGAACCGGTCATCCGCTCCATCCAGCGCGTGTCAAAGCCTGGCCGGCGCGTCTACGCATCGGTCGACAAGCTGCCGCGTGTCGCCGATGGCCTTGGTGTCGTTATTCTTTCGACACCAAAGGGGGTCATGGCTGACCATACGGCGCGTGAGGCCAACGTGGGCGGCGAAGTGCTCTGCCAGGTGTTCTGAGGCCTGCTGTGCAGGGTCTTTGAATTATTTGTCAGGCATGTCAGTGGGAGCCACGGGAGGCCATTATGTCTCGTATTGGTAAAAAGCCGGTGACTATCCCGGCAGGTGTGACGGCGACCGTGAACGGTCAGGCTGTCAAGGTGAAGGGCACGAAGGGCGAACTGTCCTTCGTTGTTCCGGATGAGGTCAGCGTCGAGCTGAAGGACGGGGCGATTAAGGTCGACCCGCGTGACGATACGAAGAAGTCGCGCTCGCTGTGGGGCATGTCGCGTTCGCGCGTTGCCAATCTCGTGCAGGGCGTCACGCAGGGCTTCGAGAAGAAACTCGAAATCAATGGCGTGGGTTACAAGGCGGCGGTGCAGGGCAAGATCCTGAAGCTGTCGCTCGGTTTCAGCCATGACGTTGACTTCGAGATTCCTGCGGGCATCCTGATCGCGACGCCGAAGCCGACGGAAATCGTCATCACTGGCATCGACGCGCAGCGGGTCGGCCAGACGGCGGCGGAAATTCGCGAGTATCGCCGTCCCGAGCCCTACAAGGGCAAGGGCGTGAAATACGCGAACGAGTTCATCTTCCGCAAGGAAGGCAAGAAGAAGTAAGGAAGCGCAGCGATGGCTGAATATATCAGTTCCACGGAGCGCCGGAAGGCGCGGGTCCGTCGCGCGCTCCGTGCGGCGGCAAACGGTCGGGCACGTCTGTCCGTTCACCGTTCCTCCAAGCAGATTTACGCGCAGATCATTGATGACACGCATGGCCGTACTCTGGCTCAGGCGTCTTCACTCGAAAAGGACCTGCGCGAGAAGCTCAAGACTGGCGCCGACATTGAGGCGGCGAAGGTCGTCGGCAAGCTCATTGCAGAGCGTGCGATTGCGGCGGGCGTCAAGGAAGTCGTGTTCGACCGTGGTGCCTTCATCTATCACGGCCGCATCAAGGCTCTCGCCGATGCGGCGCGCGAGGGTGGTCTCGACTTCTGATCGGCCGCCTGCGTCCGGTCAGAAGTTTCGGCGGATTGAATTAATCATGCGAGCGGGGGCCGCCGCCCCGCGTCAGTGAGACTGTTATGGCAAGAGAACGTCAGCAGCAGCGCGACCGTGAAGAGCGCGACAGCGAATTCACGGACAAGCTGGTCCATATCAACCGCGTTGCCAAGGTGGTGAAGGGCGGTCGTCGTTTCGGCTTCGCCGCGCTCGTCGTCATCGGCGACCAGAAGGGCCGGGTCGGTTTCGGCCACGGCAAGGCGCGTGAAGTGCCGGAAGCGATTCGCAAGGCCACCGAGTCGGCCAAGCGCGCGCTGGTGCGTGTGCCGCTCAAGGAAGGCCGCACGCTGCATCACGATGTCGCAGGCCGTTGGGGCGCCGGGCGCGTCGTTCTGCGCGCTGCACCTCCCGGCACGGGTATCATCGCCGGCGGCCCGATGCGCGCCGTGTTCGAGACGCTCGGCGTCGCGGATGTGGTGGCGAAGTCCATTGGCTCGTCCAATCCCTACAACCTGGTCCGCGCCACGTTCGATGCGCTGAAGCGTGAGGATAGCCCGCGCTCTGTCGCCGCCCGCCGTGGCCTGAAGGTGTCGACCCTGCAGTCGCGTCGCCGCGATGCGACCGAAGGCGAGACGTTCGGCGCCGACGCGGCTGGCGCCGAGTAAGGGGGTGGATGATGACGAATAACACTTCCGGCAAGACGCTGATCGTCGAGCAGACGGGTAGCCCCATCCGGCGTCCCGCCGCCCAGCGCCAAACGCTGATCGGTCTTGGGCTGAACAAGCTTCGCCGCCGCTCCGAACTGGAGGATACGCCGGCGGTCCGCGGTATGATCGAGAAGGTCAAGCACCTCGTGCGCGTCGTTTCGGACGCTTCCGAAAGCGGCAAGTGAGGAGGGCGCAATGGTCAAGCTGAACGAAATTTCGGACAATCCGGGTGCCGTCAAGGAGCGTACGCGCGTCGGGCGCGGCATCGGTTCCGGCAAGGGCAAGACGGGCGGACGCGGCGTCAAGGGCCAGAAGTCCCGCTCCGGTGTCGCCATCAAGGGCTTCGAGGGTGGCCAGATGCCCATCCATCGCCGCCTGCCGAAGCGCGGCTTCAACAACATCTTCGCGCTGCACTTCAACGAGGTGAACATCGGCCGCATTCAGGAGGCCATCGAGGCCGGCAAGCTGGATGCGGCGCAGGTCGTCACCAACGAAGTGCTGCTCGCGGCCGGTGTTGTCAGCAAGCTGCGGGACGGCGTGCGCATCCTCGGCCAGGGCGAGCTAAAGGCGAAGGTGTCGTTCGAGGTCGCTGGCGCATCGAAGTCTGCGGTTGCGGCGATCGAGAAGGCCGGCGGATCGGTGACGATTTTTGCCGCCGCTGCTGCGCCGTCGCAGGTGGCGGAAGCGTAAGATCGCGCTATATATGGGAACGGGGCAGTGGCGACACGGGGAGCGATCTCTGGCTGTCGCCATTGTCGTGTGATGGCCCTGTGCGGAATGTATACCCGAGGATTTGACAGCCATGGCATCGGCAGCTGAACAGCTTGCGGCAAATCTCAATTTCGGTGCCTTCACCAAGGCCGAGGAACTCAAGAAGCGCATCTGGTTCACGCTCGGCGCGCTGATCATCTACCGACTGGGCACCTATATTCCGCTTCCCGGCATCAACCCGCAGGCGCTGTCGGACATCTTCCAGCAGACGCAGGGCGGGGTGCTTGGCCTGTTCAACATGTTCTCCGGCGGCGCGGTCGGCCGTATGGCGATCTTCGCGCTCAACATCATGCCGTACATCTCGGCCTCGATCATCGTTCAGCTCCTGACGAGCGTGCTGCCGTCGCTGGAGGCGCTGAAGAAGGAGGGCGAGGCGGGCCGGAAGGTCATCAACCAGTACACCCGGTATCTGACGGTGGTGCTGGCGATATTCCAGGCGTGGGGCATTGCCTTCGGCCTTGAAAGCTCGGGCGGCATCGTGCTTGATCCGGGGCTGTTCTTCCGCATCTCGACGGTGATCACGCTGGTCGGCGGCACGATGTTCCTGATGTGGCTCGGCGAGCAGATCACGTCGCGCGGCATCGGCAACGGCACGTCGCTCATCATCTTCGCCGGTATCGTGGCCGAACTGCCGAGAGCGATCGGCGGGACGCTGGAACTCGGGCGGCAAGGCGCGCTGTCGACGGGTATCATTCTGGGCGTCATCGTGATGGCGATCGTGGTGATCGCGTTCATCGTATTCATGGAGCGCGCGCAGCGGCGCCTGCTGATCAACTATCCCAAGCGCCAGGTCGGTAACCGGCTTTACGAGGGGCAGACATCGTTCCTGCCTCTCAAGCTCAACACCGCAGGCGTCATTCCGCCGATCTTCGCCTCCTCGCTGTTGCTGCTGCCAACGACTATCGCGAGTTTCTCGCAGGCGGGCGGAAACACGGGCGTTCTCGGCACGCTGGCATCGTATCTGGCGCACGGCCGGCCGCTCTATATGGTGCTCTATGTCGCGCTGATCGTCTTTTTCGCTTTCTTTTACACGGCGATCGTCTTTAATCCGACGGAGACGGCGGATAATCTCAAGAAGCACGGCGGCTTCATTCCCGGCATTCGGCCAGGCGAGCGCACTGCGGACTATATCGACTATGTGCTGACTCGCATTACCGTGGTCGGTGCTGCGTATATTGCCTTGATCTGCCTGTTACCGGAAGTTCTGATTTCCTATGCATCTCTTCCGTTCTATTTTGGCGGCACGTCATTGCTGATCGTCGTCAGCGTGACGATGGACACCGTCGCGCAGGTGCATGGGCATCTCATGGCCCACCAGTACGAGGGGCTGGTCAAGAAGGCTAAATTGAAGGGGGCGAGAAGACGATGAGACTGATTTTTTTGGGGCCGCCCGGCGCGGGGAAGGGGACGCAGGCGAAGCGCCTGGTCGAGAAGTACAACATTCCCCAGCTTTCCACAGGTGACATGTTGCGCGCGGCCGTGGCGGCGGGAACGCCCGTCGGCCTGAAGGCCAAGGCGGTGATGGAGGCGGGACAGCTTGTGTCCGACGACATCGTTGTCGGCATCATCGTCGACCGTATCGAAGAGCCCGACGCGCGCAACGGCTTCATTCTGGACGGCTTTCCGCGCACTGTCGCGCAGGCCGAGGCGCTTGACGCAGCGCTTGCCGCGAAGGGGCAGAAGGTCGATCTCGCGCTTGAGCTGGTGGTTGACCACGACAAGCTTGTAGACCGAATCATCAATCGCGCCGCCGAGGCGCAGGCGCGCGGCGAGGAAGTGCGAAAGGACGACGATCCGGAAGTCTTCAAGACCCGCCTTGCCGCCTATGCGCGCGATACGGCTGTCGTCGCGCCCTACTACAAGGAGCGGGGACTCCTCGTGCAGATCGACGGGCAGCAGCCGATCGACAAGGTTTCCGCCGATATCGAAAAAGCGCTTTCTCCGCTCTTGACTAACGTTTGAAAAGTCGATAAAGGGTCTGCCTTCACTTGAATCAGATGATGGCGACCGACAGAGTCGGTTGCCGCCGTTTGACGGCCAGACGTGCAAGGGCCGGCCTCCACCGGACGCATGTCTATATTTCCGCCCGTTAGGGCGCCAGATGGAGTTGAGCGTGGCTCGTATAGCAGGTGTAAACATTCCGACCGGCAAGCGCGTGGTTATCGCGCTGCAGTACATTCACGGCATTGGTCCGAAGAAGGCGCAGGAAATCGTCGAGAAGGTGAATATCGCGCCCGAGCGTCGCGTGAATGAGTTGAGCGACGCCGAGGTGTTGCAGATCCGCGAGACCATCGACCGCGATTACGTGGTTGAGGGCGATCTGCGCCGTGAAGTGTCGATCAACATCAAACGCCTGATGGACCTCGGCTGCTATCGTGGTCTGCGTCACCGCCGCAATCTGCCGGTTCGCGGTCAGCGCACCCACACCAACGCCCGTACCCGCAAGGGCAAGGCGAAGCCGATCGCCGGCAAGAAGAAGTGATTTGTCGGGTGGCGCTAGCCGCCCCTCAGTCGCCGTGGTCTCGCGCCGCGGCGATTTCATCCGTTTCGATATAATCGTCCCGAGCGCCTGGCATCACGGGCGCGCCTGAAGGATCTGGAAGATAATGGCAAAAGAAGCAACCCGCATCCGCCGTCGTGAGCGCAAAAACATCGCCTCCGGCGTGGCCCATGTCAATGCGTCGTTCAACAACACGCTGATCACCATTACTGACGCACAGGGCAACACGATTTCGTGGTCCTCCGCCGGTGCAATGGGCTTCAAGGGTTCGCGCAAGTCCACGCCGTATGCGGCGCAGGTCGCGGCTGAGGATGCGGCGCGCAAGGCCGCCGATCATGGCATGCGCACCATCGAGGTGGAAGTGACGGGTCCGGGTTCCGGCCGCGAATCGGCGCTGCGCGCGCTGCAGGCCGCCGGCTTCACCGTGACGTCCATCCGCGATGTGACGCCCATCCCGCATAACGGTTGCCGTCCGCGCAAGCGTCGTCGTGTCTGATGCAGTTGTGTCTTTTGTACCGGCCGTGCGGTTGTGCCGTGCGGTCTTATAGTCCGCTGGCGGGGCGTTTCCATCAGGTCCCAGGCTGCGGTCGAGCACTGCGAGAGGTGCGGTCGTGATCCAGAAAAACTGGCAGGAACTCATCAAGCCCAGCAAGCTGCAGGTGGCGCCGGGCGACGATCCGCGTCGCATCGCGACTGTCGTCGCCGAGCCGCTTGAGCGCGGCTTCGGCTTGACGCTGGGGAATGCCCTGCGCCGTGTGTTGCTGTCGTCGCTTCAGGGCGCGGCGGTGCAGGCGGTCCAGATCGACGGCGTGTTGCACGAGTTTTCGTCCATCCCGGGCGTGCGCGAGGATGTCACGGATATCATCCTCAATATCAAGGCTATCGCCATCAAGATGCAGAGCGAGGGGCCGAAGCGCATCACTCTGCGCAAGCAGGGGCCTGGCGCGGTCACCGCTGGCGATATCGCGACCGTGGGCGACATCCAGATCCTCAATCCGGAGCTGGTGCTGCTGACGCTCGACGAGGGGGCGGAAATCCGCATCGAGTTCACGGTCAACACCGGCAAGGGCTATGTGCCCTCCGAGCGTAACCGGCCCGAGGATGCACCCATCGGTCTCATCGCGGTCGACAGCCTTTACAGCCCAGTGAAGAAGGTCTCGTATCGCGTGGAGAACACGCGCGAAGGCCAGATTCTGGACTATGACAAGCTGACGCTCACCGTGGAAACCAACGGTTCGATCGCGCCTGACGATGCTGTGGCCTATGCCGCCCGCATCCTGCAGGATCAGCTTGCGGTGTTCGTGAACTTCGAGGAGCCGCGCCGCGAGGAAGCAGCAGTGGCGACGCCGCAGCTTCCCTTCAACCCGGCGCTGCTCAAGAAGGTGGACGAACTCGAGCTTTCGGTACGTTCCGCCAACTGCCTCAAGAACGACAACATCGTTTACATCGGCGACCTCATCCAGAAGACCGAGGCCGAGATGCTGCGCACGCCGAACTTCGGCCGCAAGTCGCTCAATGAGATCAAGGAAGTGCTCGCGTCCATGGGCCTGCACCTTGGTATGGAAGTCTCGGGCTGGCCGCCGGACAACATCGAGGAACTCGCCAAGCGCTTCGAGGAGCATTACTGAGGCGGGTCCTGTTCCGCTTCGTGATCGCCGCGCGGGTTCAAGTGACCGCGCGGCGTGATTTTTGGCGGCGTGATTTTTGTTTGCGTCAATCGGAAAAACGATAATCAGGCGACCGTACCGTGGCACGGCGGTTGCACAATCAAGGAGTCAGCCATGCGTCATGGTTTTGCCCATCGCCGTTTCAACCGTACCGTTGCGCACCGCAAGGCGATGTTCGCCAATCTTGCGGCGGCGTTGATCAAGCACGAGCAGATCGTTACCACGCTGCCGAAGGCTAAGGATCTGCGTCCTATCGTCGAGAAGCTGGTGACGCTCGGCAAGCGCGGCGATCTGCATGCGCGCCGTCAGGCGGTCGCGCAGCTTCGCGATCTCGACGTCGTGCGCAAGCTCTTCGACGTGCTCGGCCCGCGCTACAAGGACCGCAACGGCGGCTACACCCGCGTGCTCAAGGCAGGCTTCCGCTATGGCGACAATGCCGCCATTGGCGTCATCGAGTTCGTCGATCGCGATGTGAATGCCAAGGGCCAGGATTCCGGCCCGGTGCAGGGCGGAGAGGATGCGGCTGCGTAAGGCGTGGCGCGTATCTGCAGGGTAATAAGGAGGGCGGCTTCGGCTGCCCTTTTTTGTATTTGCGCTGGCGTGGGGATGCGCCGATATGAAGGCGATGGCGTCTGTCGCAGCCATTCTCTTGCCGGAAAGTTGAGGGAAGGTCGGGCATGAACAGAATCGTGGCGATCGTAGTCGCGCTTGCGGCGCTTGTGGTGACCGGTCTGGGCGGAGCTGTGGTCGCCAGCGCGCAGGAACGTGTCCTGCCAAGCGGCAAGGGCGAGGTGCTGCTGTCGCTGGCGCCGGCCGTGCGGGAGATCGCGCCGTCCGTCGTCAACGTCTACGGGGCGCGGGTCGAACAGCGGCAGGCGCATCCGTTTCTGGATGATCCGTTCTTCCGCCAGTTCTTCGGTGACGGCGGCTTCGGCGTGCCGCGCGAGCGGGTGCAGAGTTCGTTGGGGTCGGGCGTCATTCTGGATGCCTCGGGCCTCGTCATCACCAATCACCATGTCATCGCCGACATGACGGAGGTGAAGGTGTCGCTGCATGACAAGCGCGAGTTTCCCGCGAAAATCGTGCTCTCCGATGAGCGCAGCGACCTTGCGGTGTTGCGCATCGAAGGCGAGGGGCCGTTCCCTGCCGCCCAGCTCGGCGATTCGGACGCGCTTGAAGTCGGCGATTTCGTGATGGCGCTCGGCAATCCGTTCGGCGTTGGCCAGACAGTGACGCAGGGCATCGTTTCCGCATTGGCGCGCACGCAGGTCGGCATCAGCGATTTCCAGTCGTTCGTCCAGACGGATGCGGCGATCAATCCCGGCAATTCCGGCGGGCCGCTCGTGGACCTCAAGGGCGACGTGATCGGCATCAACACGGCGATCTTTTCACGCTCCGGCGGCAACCACGGCATCGGCTTCGCGGTGCCGTCAGCGATGGTGCGGCTGGTGCTGGATTCCGCCCGAGCGGGCGGGGGCATCGTGCGCCGCCCGTGGCTCGGCGCGCGGCTACAGGCCGTGAGCCCGGAGATCGCGCAGGGCCTGGGGCTTGAGCGCCCGGCGGGCGCGCTGGTGGCCGCAGTGGAGGAGAATAGCCCGGCGGCTCAGGCGGGGCTGAAGCCCGGAGACGTGATCACGGAGGTCTCCGGCCACGGCGTGGACGATCCGGAAGGCTTCGGATATCGTTTTTCGTCGCGGCCGCTGTCGGGCGAGGTGGCGTTCGGCGTGCTGCGCGCGGGCAAGGCGTTGACGCTGAAGGTCGCGCTGATGCGCGCGCCGGAGCAGCCGCCGCGCGATCCCGTCACGGCGGGTGAGCGGCCGCTGTCGCCTTTCGCGGGGGCGACGGTCGTCAATCTTTCGCCGGCGGTGGCGGAGGAGTTGTCCGTCAATCAGTCGGACAAGGGCGTGGTGATCCTCGATCCCGGTTCTTCCGCCCGCTATGGCTTCCGTCGGGGCGACATTCTGGTCAGCGTGAATGAACGCAAGATCGCCAATACGCGCGATTTCGACAGCGTCTGGCGCATCCTGCCGCGATACTGGCGCATCGTCGTCAACCGGCAGGGGCGGATATTGCGCACCGAACTGCAGGGCTGACCGGCGGCGGCCATTCATTCCGGCGGACGCCGGTGCTATCGTGCCGGATGCCATTCCGGCCGCGAGTTGTCGAAACATCATGTCCAACCTGTTTTCCCATGCCGGCCTTGAACAGAGCGCGCCGCGCCCGCTCGCCGACAGGCTGCGCCCGACCCGTCTTGCGGACGTCGTCGGGCAGGAACACCTGACGGGGCCGGACGGGGCGCTGACGCGCCTGCTGCGCTCGGGTTCGATCGGCAGCCTGATCTTCTGGGGGCCGCCCGGCACCGGCAAGACGACGGTGGCGCGGCTTCTCGCAGGTGAAACCAACCTCGTCTTCGTGCAGATGTCGGCGATCTTCTCCGGTGTCGCCGACCTCAAGAAGGCGTTCGAGGCGGCGCGGGCGCGGCGCGAGAACGGGCAGGGCACGCTGCTGTTCGTCGATGAAATCCACCGGTTCAACCGCGCGCAGCTCGATGCCTTCCTGCCGGTGATGGAGGACGGCACCATCACCCTTGTGGGTGCGACGACGGAGAATCCGTCCTTCGCGCTGAATGCGGCGCTGCTGTCGCGGGCGCGGGTGATGACGTTCCATTCGCTCGACGAGGCGGCGATTCTCGCGCTGCTGGCGCGGGCGGAAAAGGAGGAAGGACGCCCGCTGCCGCTCGACGAGGAGGCGCGGCTGTCACTTGCCCGCATGGCCGATGGCGACGGGCGGGCGGCGCTGACGCTGGCCGAGGAAATCTGGCGCACGGCGGGCGCTGGCGAGGTGTTCTCGGCCGCGCAGCTTCAGGAGGTGGTGCAGCGGCGCGCGCCGATCTACGACAAGGCGCAGGACGGGCACTACAACCTGATCTCCGCCCTGCACAAGACCGTGCGCGGCTCCGACCCCGACGCGGCGCTGTATTATTTCGCGCGCATGCTGGATGCGGGAGAAGACCCACTTTATCTGGCGCGGCGCATGGTGCGGATGGCGGTGGAGGACATCGGGCTCGCCGATCCGCAGGCGCTGCTCGTCGCCAATGCGGCCAAGGACGCCTATGACTTTCTGGGCTCGCCGGAAGGGGAACTGGCGCTGGCGCAGGCGATCATCTATCTGGCGACGGCGCCGAAGTCGAATGCCGCCTACGCGGCCTACAAAAAGGCGCGCAAGGTAGCGAAGGAGAGCGGTTCCCCGATGCCGCCCAAGGTGATATTGAATGCGCCGACGAAATTCATGCAGTCGGAAGGTTACGGTGCGGGCTATGCCTATGACCATGACGAGCCGGATGCATTCTCGGGGCAGGACTATTGGCCGGAGGCCATCGGCCGCAAGACATTCTACGAGCCGGTGGAACGTGGTTTCGAGCGCGAGATCCGCAAGCGTCTGAGCTGGTGGGAGAAACTGCGTGCGGAACGGCGGGGCGAGGGGTGATGGCGTATTCTGCCGTTTCGGTGTTCCTGGGGCTCATGATCGGGCTCGTCATGGTGCGGAGCTTTTCATGAGCGTGTTTCGCGGAAATCGCAGGCCGGGCAAGCCGGCAACCGGCGCCGAGGCCGGCAGGCCGGTGCGGACGGCGCGTCCAGCCAAGCCTTTCGGTAGCACGAAGCCTGCCGGAAGCGGCAGGCCGGCGGCGGTGAAGCCGGCGGGCAGGGCTGTTGCAGCCGTCCCGACGAAGGCGGAGCAGAAGGCAGAGGCAAGCGCCGCGCTCGCCACGGGAGTGCAAACGCTGACCGTCTCCGCCGACGAGGCCGATATGCGGCTTGACCGCTTTCTGACCGCCCGTTTCCCGCAGCTGCCGTTTACGCATATCCAGCGGATCGTGCGCAAGGGCGAGTTGCGGGTGGACGGCAAGCGCGCGAAACCGAACGAACGCCTTCTGGAAGGGCAGACTGTGCGCGTGCCGCCGCTGAAGATAGATGAGCGCCCGGCGGCACCGCGCAGCCTGAAACATGGTGGCGACGACCTCGCCTTCCTCAAGTCGATCACGCTTTATGAGGACAAGGATCTGCTCGTGCTCAACAAGCCGATGGGGCTTGCGGTGCAGGGCGGCTCCGGCACCACGCGCCACGTCGACGGCATGCTGGAGGCGATGCGCGACAAGGATGGGCAGAAGCCGCGCCTTGTCCACCGCCTCGACAAGGACACGGCTGGCTGCCTCGTCATCGCCAAGACGCGCTTTGCCGCGACGGCGTTGGCGAAGAGCTTCCGTTCGCGCTCGGCGCGCAAGGTCTACTGGGCGCTGGTGGTCGGGGTGCCGCGTGTCAAGCAGGGGCGCATCTCGACCTATCTCGCGCGTGAGGAGGTGTCCGGCGGCGATGCGCGCATGGCCGTGGCGCAGCACGGCGACGAGGGCGCAAGCCACGCCGTGACCTATTATGCCCTCGTCGACAACGTGGCGCAGAAGCTCGCCTGGCTGTCGTTGAAGCCGGTGACCGGGCGCACGCACCAGTTGCGCGCGCACACCGCGCACATCGGGCATCCGATCATCGGCGATCCCAAATATTTCAACGTCGAGAACTGGGAACTGCCGGGCGGCATCCAGAAGAAGCTGCATCTGCTGGCGCGGCGTATCGTCATTCCCCATCCGCGCACCGGCAAGCCGCTCGACATCACTGCCCCGCTGCCGCCGCACATGCAGCAGTCGTGGAACCTGCTCGGTTTCGATGCCGGGCGCTTCGATCCGATCGTCGAGGCGCCCGACGAATGATCCGGCAGGCCGTGTCTACACGGCCGCCGCCGCGTTGAGGCGCTCGAACCCCTTTTCGAGATCGCTCCGGAGGTCGCGCACGTCCTCAAGGCCGATCTGCAGGCGGATGGTCGGCCCCTCGGGCTCCCACTTCGTCGCCGTGCGGTAAGGGGCGGCGTCGAACGGGATGGCGAGGCTCTCGAATCCGCCCCAGGAATAGCCCAGTCCGAAGAAGGAGAGGTGGTCGAGAAAGGCCTCTACGGCCTTGAACGGCACCGGCTTGAGCACGATCGAGAACAGGCCCGTCGCGCCGAGGAAATCGCGTTTCCACAGTGCATGGCCGGGATCGCTTTCGAGCGCGGGATAAAGCACGCGCGAGACTTCGGGGCGCGTCTCCAGCCAACGCGCGATCTCCAGCGCCGACTGCTGATGCGCCGCGAGGCGCACGCCAAGCGTGCGCAGGCCGCGCAACGCCAGATAGACGTCGTCCGGACCGACGGTGAGGCCGGTGTCGCCATGGGTCTTGATGAGGGCGCGCCAGTGCCGCGCATTGGCGGAGACGGTGCCGAACATCACATCCGAATGGCCGGAGAGATACTTGGTGCCGGACCAGATCGAGATATCGACGCCGCGCGCGTGGGCGGGGAAAAAGAGAGGCGTCGCCCAGGTGTTGTCGAGCAGCACGACGATGTCACGCGCGTGGGCGGCCTTGGCGATGGCCGGAATATCCTGCACCTCGAAGGTGAGCGAGCCGGGTGATTCCGTCAGCACGGCGCGGGTCTCCGGCCGGAAGAGGCGGGCGATGTCCGCGCCGATCAGCGGGTCGTAATAGCTGACCTCGACGCCGAAGCGGGTGAGCACGCTGTCGCAAAAGGTGCGGATCGGATCGTAGGCCGAATCGGTGACGAGCAGGTGGTCGCCCGCCTTGAGGCAGGAAAGCAATGCCGTCGAGACGGCGGACAGGCCGGACGGACACAGCACGACGCCCGCCCCACCCTCCAGGGCGCCGACCGCCTCGCGCAGCGCCGTCATGGTGGGCGAGCCGCGCCGGCCGTAGGCGTAGCGGTTGGTGTGCTCGACGAGATCGCGCGTCGTGGGATGCAGCACTGTGGAGCCATGGTAGACGGGCGGATTGACGAAGCCGAATGCCTCGTCCGCATGACGCCCGGCCACGGCGAGCCGCGTGCCGTCGTGCAATCTGGCGATATCTTCGGGTGAAAGTTTGTGCATAGGACCGGACAACCCCGCATTATTGACGAGCAGGGAGTGACTGTGACGCGAGGCGCCGCCCGTTGCAAGTTCTCGTTTTCCTTCAGGATTTCGTCGCCGTCCACCCGTTCGCGGCGGGCTGGAGAGTGCCCGCAATCTCTTCTTGACCCGCGAGGGGAATTAGATTGAGATATGCAACATACGCATTATTCCTGAAATTCGCATTGCAAACGAAGAAAGTTCACAAACCTGACATAACATAAGAGTTGCCCTCCAGCCGTTGAGGCAGTCCATGGGCAGTGTCATTTCCGAGCTTGCACCTTGCGGAGAGATGGACAAATATTGGACATATACAAGGATATGAAGAGGGGATTGTTTTCGATGAAGAAATCTCTGTTGGCCGCCATTGTCACGGTTGCTGCTTTCGGTGCCGCCGGTGCTTCGGCCGCCACGCTCGATCAGGTGAAGCAGCGCGGCGTGCTGCATTGCGGATCGAACCCCGGCCTTGCGGGTTTCGCGGTCGCGGATGACAAGGGGCAGTGGACGGGCTTCGACGTGGCTTTCTGCCGCGCCGTCGCTGCGGCGATTTTTGACGATCCCGCCAAGGTCCGGTTCATTCCGCTGACGGCCAAGGATCGTTTCACGGCCGTGCAGTCGGGCGAGGTGGATGTGCTGATTCGCAACACCACCTGGACGATGTCGCGCGATACGTCGCTCGGCCTCAATCTCGGCCCGGTGAACTACTACGACGGACAAGGTTTCATCGTGCGCAGCTCGCTCGGCCTGAAGTCGGCCAAGGAGCTGGAGGGCGCCTCGGTCTGCGTGCAGCAGGGCACCACGACCGAACTCAATCTGGCGGATTTCTTCCGCGCCAACAACATCAAGTATGAGCCCGTTACCTACGCCTCGGCGGTGGAGGCCGTGAAGGCCTACGACTCCGGCCGTTGCGACGCCTTCACCACGGATGCCTCCGCGCTCTATGCCGAGCGCCTGCGCCTCACCGCACCCGACGAGCACGTCGTGCTGCCGGAGATCATCTCGAAGGAGCCCTTCGCCCCCGTCGTCCGCCACGGCGACGACCAGTGGTTCGATCTGGTGCAGTGGACAGTCAACGCCACCATCAACGCCGAGGAACTTGGCGTCACGAAGGCCAATGTCGACGAGCAGCTCAAGTCCGAAAACCCGGAAGTCCGCCGCCTGCTCGGCGTGGAAGGGAACTTCGGCGAAGGTATCGGGCTTCCCGCGGACTGGGCGGTGCGTATCATCCGCCACGTGGGCAATTACGGCGAGATTTTCGCGGCGAACCTCGGCCCCGACTCCCCGCTGAAAATCGATCGTGGCCTGAACAGGCTCTGGACAAACGGTGGCATCCTCTACGCTCCGCCCATCCGCTGACGACGGCCGTGGGCGCGCAGCCCGCCGCGCATCCCGCATTTGATGCCGTCCCTCGATGAGTGAGGCTCATTCGAGGGACGGTCGGGCTCGCGCGTGGCCTGAGCAAAACCCATGCGAGCGGTCGCAGACCGGGAGCGTCGGTGTGAGATTCATCCTACCGGGAGGATCGTCGATGGCGCGAACGCCGCCCGTCCAGAGCCCGCCGCCCGACCGGGGCGATGCGACAGGCTCCTGGCTCTACAATCCAGCCGTGCGCGGCGCAGCCTATCAGGTCGCGCTGGCCGCGGCAGTCGTCCTCATCCTTTACGAAGCGTCGACCAATGCCATCGAGAACATGCGTCGGCTCGGCATCGTCTCGGGCTTCGGGTTCTGGAACGCCCCGGCCGGGTTCGACATCAACCAGCGGCTGATCAGCTACAGCTCCACCTATTCGACCTATGGCGAGGCGTTCTGGGTCGGCCTGCTCAACACGCTGCTGGTGGCGAGCGCGGGCATCGTGCTGGCGACCGTCATCGGGTTCGTCGTCGGTATCGCGCGGCTGTCGCGCAATCGGATCGTCTCGTTCCTCGCGGCGTGTTACGTGGAGTTCTTCCGCAACATCCCGCTGCTTCTGCAGCTCTACGTCTGGTACAATGCCGTGCTGCGGGCGCTGCCGGCGCCGCGCCAGTCGCTGTCGACGGCCGACGCCGTATTCCTCAACAACCGCGGCCTCTTCGTGCCGGCGCCCGTGTTCGGGGAGGGCAGCGGCCTGCTGCTGGTCGCGGCGGTGTTCGCGTGCGCCGCCATCGCCGTCTTCCGGCGCTGGGCGCGGCGGGATCAGGACCGCACCGGCCACCAGCATGCCAAGGGGCTGGTTTCGCTGGCCCTGTTCGCCGGTTTCATGGCTCTGGGCTGGTTTGCGGCGGGCCGACCGGTGACGTTCAATGTGCCGGATTTGCGCGGCTTCAACATCGTCGGCGGGTTGCAGATCTATCCCGAATTCGTGGCGCTGCTGCTGGGCCTGAGCATCTACACGGCTTCCTTCATCGCCGAGATCGTCCGCGCGGGCATGCTTTCCGTCTCTCGCGGGCAGACGGAGGCCGCGTATTCGCTGGGGCTGCGGCCGGGCATCACGCAGCGGCTGGTGATCATCCCGCAGGCGATGCGCGTGATCGTGCCGCCGCTGACGAGCCAGCTGCTGAACCTCACCAAGAATTCGTCGCTGGCTGTCGCCATCGGCTATCCCGACCTGGTGCAGGTGTTCATGGGCACCGTGCTGAACCAGACGGGGCAGGCCATCGAGTGCGTCGTCATCACGATGCTGGTCTATCTGCTGCTCAGCCTGCTGACGTCGCTGGCGATGAACATCTACAATCGCCGCGTGGCGATCGTCGAACGATAGGAGGCGGCGATGACGACATCCGGAAAAACCGCTTCCGCCGCCTACCTGCGCACGACAGTCGCGCCGCCGGAACGGCCGCCCCCGCTCACGAGCGGCCCGCTCGCGTGGCTGCGGGAAAACCTGCTCTCGTCGCCGCTCAATGTGGCGCTGACGCTTGCCGGGCTTTACATCGTCTATGTGCTGGTGCCGCCGGCGGTGCGGTTCCTTCTCGTCGACGCCGTGTGGACGGGGGAGGACCGCAACGCCTGCCTCGTGTCCGCAGCCGGGCAGCCGGTGGGCGCCTGCTGGGCCTTCGTGGCGTCGCGGCTGCGATATTTCGTCTACGGCGCCTATCCCGACGGGCAGCTGTGGCGCGTCAACCTCGTGTTCGCCCTGTGCGCGGCGGGCATCGTGTGGCTGCTGTGGACGCGCGCGCCACGCAAGGACCTCGGGGCAATCTTCTTCTTCGGCCTGTTTCCCGTGGCGGCCGTCGTGTTGCTCTATGGCTGGCCGACGATCGGCCTGCCGCACGTGCACACCTCGCTGTGGGGCGGGGTGGTGGTGACGCTCGTCGTTGCGTTCGCGGGCATCGTGGTGTCGCTGCCGTTCGGGGTGCTGCTGGCGCTCGGCCGGCGCTCGCGCCTGCCGCTAGTGCGGCTCGTGTCGGTGACATTCATCGAGTTCTGGCGCGGCGTGCCGCTGATCACCGTGCTGATCATGGCGAACACGATGCTGCCGCTGTTCCTGCCCGGCAACATGTCGCCGGACAAGCTGCTGCGGCCGCTGGTGGGCGTGGCGCTGTTCGCTTCCGCCTATATGGCCGAGGTGGTGCGCGGCGGCCTGCAGGCCATTCCGAAGGGCCAGTTCGAAGGGGCGGCGTCGCTGGGTCTCAATTACTGGCAGACGACGCGCCTCGTGGTGCTGCCGCAGGCGCTGCGCATCGTGATCCCGGGCATCGTCAACACCTTCATCGGCCTGTTCAAGGATACGTCGCTCGTGTCCATCGTCGGCATCTTCGACCTGATGCGCACCATCGAGGTGTCGCTCGCGGACCCGAGATGGGCGACGCCGGTGACGGCGGCAAGCGGATATGCCTTCGCCGCCATCTTTTATTTTGTATGCTGCTTCGGTATGTCTCGCTATTCTATAGCAATGGAAAAACGTCTGGCGACCGGCCATAAACGACAGGAGACCGATAGATGACTTCCGCCGCGCAGCAGGCCGGGCAGAGCGCCCGCCATCTCGGTGGCGCGCCCGTGATCCGCATGATCGACGTCCACAAGTGGTATGGCGAGTTTCACGTGCTGCGCGACATCAACCTCGACGTCGCGAGGGGTGAGCGCATTGTGATCTGCGGGCCGTCCGGCTCTGGCAAGTCGACCCTCATCCGCTGCATCAACCGGTTGGAGGAGTACCAGAAGGGGCGCATCATCGTCGGCGACGTGGAACTGACCAACAACATCAAGCGCATCGATGAGGTGCGCCGCGAGGTTGGCATGGTGTTCCAGCACTTCAACCTGTTCCCGCATCTCACCATTCTGGAAAACTGCACGCTGGCGCCGATCTGGGTGCGCAAGATTCCGAAGAAAGAGGCGGAGGCGACCGCCATGCGCTACCTGGAGCGGGTGAAGATTCCGGAGCAGGCGCACAAGTATCCCGGCCAGCTCTCCGGCGGCCAGCAGCAGCGCGTGGCCATCGCCCGTTCCCTGTGCATGAACCCGAAGATCATGCTGTTCGACGAACCCACCTCCGCCCTCGACCCCGAGATGGTGAAGGAGGTGCTCGACACCATGGTGAGCCTCGCCATGGAGGGCATGACCATGCTCGTGGTCACCCACGAGATGGGTTTCGCCCGGCAGGTGGCCGACAGGGTGATCTTCATGGATCAAGGACAGATCGTCGAGATGAACACGCCGACGGAGTTCTTCTCCAATCCGCAACACGAGCGCACGAAACTGTTCCTGGGGCAGATATTGCATTGATTTGCCGCCCCGCCGGTGGCAAGCAGGATGGATGCGGGGAGGGACTGTCGTCGCCCATGCCCGCGGGGCGCACTTTTCGTTGTGGCGGAGCGGGGCATGTTCTTACTTTTCGTGATCATCCTGTCGCTGGTCGGCGCTGTGGCGCTGTCGTGGGTGCTTGGCCGGCAGGGCGTCTATGTGGCGGGGGTGGCCCTGCTGATCGGCTCCGGCATCGCGCTGCTCGGGCCGATCATCACCTCCTGCCGGCTGTGCTGGACCGAGGTGCTGAGCATCGCCGCGTTCCTCTCGTCGCCGTTCTTCATCGTGGGCTGGATCGCGCTGGCGCAGGCCAACGTCTTCCACGTGCCGCAGAAACTGCTCTATGGCCTCGGCGGGCTGATGGTGGTGCAGGCCATCTGGGCGTCTCGGCTGACCATTTTCTCGACTTTCGAGGGGAACTGCCCTTGCGGTTCGGCGCTCGCGGGCTTTGTCACGACGGAGCTGTCCGCCTCCGGTTTCGACCGTCTGGCCGGCCCGTGGTTCCTCACCGAGGCCGTGGTGACGCTCGCCATCCTGATCAGCATCTGGCGCCGCGCCCGCACCAGGCCGAGCTTCGCCTGACGGCGGTTTGCGGGAAAACGGCCTATCGACAAAAAGAAGGCGCTCCGTGGAGCGCCTTCTGCGCATGATGCTTCGCGCGGCGCTCAGGGCGCGATGATGCTGACGGTGTCGCCTTCCGGATCCTCGATCTCCGGCTGCCCACGCTCGGCGCGCTTGGCCTTGTTGACCACGTAGACGAGGTTGGTTTTCGGGTCGACGGTGATGTGGTTCGGGTGGCTGCCGGTCTTCAGGTCGGCGATGACGGAATAGTCCTTGCCGTTGACGATCGTCACTGTGCCCGTGCCGCGGTTGCCAACGTAAATCTGGTCGTTGGCGGGGTTATAGGCGAGCGCGATGGCACCCTTGCCTGTCTCGACCGACTTGATCAACTCACCCGTCTTCGGGTTGAGAACGGTCAGCGTGCCGGACACCTGGTTGGTGACGAACAGTCGCTCGCCCTTGGCGTCGAGCACCACGCGGATCGGCCCCTCGCCGCCGGACTTGAAGGTGCGGGCAATCGCGTTCTTTTCGAGATCGACGACGGCGATGTCGTGTGTCACGAGGCGGGTGAGGAAGAGCTGCCTGTTGGCGGCGTCAAGCTCGATGCCCGCCGCGCGGCCGCCGAGGTTCTCGATCACGTGATCGATCTTCTTCGCCGCGCCATCGATCACCCAGACCGCGCTCTTCTCGTCCTCCGGGCCGCCGGTGATGGAAATGTAGGCGCGGTTGGCGGTTTCGTCGACGACGACGTTGTAGGGGTGGGCCTTGTCGCCCTGCGTGAAGGTGGCGACGACCTTGCCGCTGCCGAGATCGACGACGGATGCGTTCGCGTGGCGCGTGTCGGTGGTGAAGACGGTGTTTGTCTTCGCGTTGAAGGCGAGCCCGAGCGCGGCGGAGTCCTTGGTGGTGATCTCCGACTTCAGCGCCAGGGTCCCGGGATCGAGCACGAGGATCTTGCCATCCGGCGCCGCGCGCTGCGCGCCGGTGTTGGAGACGTTGAGGGCGCCGTTATTGTCGATGAACGACTGGTAGAGACCGACGCCAACCTTCTCGGTCTTCCTGACGACGGGCTCGGCGAACGCGGGCGCAGCCAGCACCAGCGCGAGGGCGGCCAGCGAAGCGGCGGCAGCGAAGCGCCGGCCCGCGGCGGCGGGAACGGTGGGATTGAACTCGACCATGCAACTATCTCCCGGATGTATGTATATGATTCACGATGGGCAGGCAGCGTTCCCGCTGCGCGAGGATGGAGCGCGTCTCGTCACCACGCGGGAACCGGCCAGCGACACCGGCTGCCCGCCTGCGGTCATTCTCCGACCGGGAAAATATACATATTCAGTGAAAAGTACAAATAACTCATATAATTTTTATTTATAAAATTTCTAAAGAATAATATTCTCAAATTTTAAAATATATCATTGAAATGAAAAATATTGGTTATTTTATTCTCTATTCCGTATTATTTATGGGTTGCTCGCCTAACCATCGAGGAGTTTCCCGTCGATGGCGAATAAATTCTACAATAGAATGCCTTCTGGTCGAGATTCGCTGCCACTTGGAGGAATCCTCCAAAAAATCAAGGGTTTACAGGTATTTTCCGTCTCAGCGCATCCGCAATGTGCCGACCCTCACTTGACAGCGGCCAGCGCTTGTCCAACGGTTCAGGATCGGCGGACGTCGGGCCGCTCTCTCCTGTCAATCTGCCAACGGCATTCATCCAAGGATATTCCCATGACGGATCAACCGACCGTGCTTCTCAATGATGGGCATACGATTCCCCAACTCGGCCTCGGCGTCTGGCAGGCGGGGCAGGATGTCGCCGTGGCGGCCGTGCGGAAGGCGCTGGAGGTCGGCTACCGGCATGTCGACACCGCCGCGGTCTACGGGAACGAGCGCGAGGTGGGCGAGGGCATGCGCGCCTCGGGCGTGGCGCGCGGCGACATCTTCCTCACCACCAAGCTCTGGAACGACGCGCAGGGCCACGACAACGCCCTGCGGGCGTTCGACGCAAGCCTGGAACGGCTCGGTGTCGACTATGTCGATCTTTATCTGATCCACTGGCCCATGCCGCGCCTGGGCACCTATGTGGAGACGTGGAAGGCGCTGATCGAACTGAAGAACAGTGGCCGGGCGCGTTCCATTGGCGTATCGAACTTCAATGCCGAGCATCTCGAACGCATCATCGGCGAGACGGGCGTCGTGCCGGCGCTCAACCAGGTCGAGCTGCATCCCCACTTCCAGCAGCGTGCGCTGCGCGCCTTCCATGCCGAGCATGCCATCGCGACGCAGTCTTGGAGTCCGCTGGGGCAGGGCAGGCTGCTCGCCGATCCCGCCATCGCCGTCGTAGCGCGCAAGCACGGACGAACGCCGGCGCAGACGATCATCCGCTGGCATCTCGACAACGGCCTGATCGCGATTCCGAAGTCCGTCACGCCGGCCCGCATCGAGGAGAACTTCGCCGTTTTCGACTTCACGCTCGACGCGGAGGACATCGCCGCCATCGGCGCGCTCGATTCCGCGCAGGGGCGCATCGGATCCGACCCGCTGACGGCGCATTTCTGAGCGCACCGGCCCGTCGGACCGGGAGCGGACCGTGTCTCCGGATCGGTCAATGCGCGACCGGGAAGACGGAGCGGTGCCGCTTCCCTCTCCGCCGCTCTGGCGGTGGGCGGCAGAATCGCATAGTGTCCGCCCGCTTCGTGAGCCGCCGCAGGGTCACCCGCATGCCGCGCCTGCCCATGCCGGGCGGGACGGGGCGCCACTGTCCCCGGCTCCCGAGCCGTCCCTGAGGGTGTGAGCCAGATGATCATTTCCGCGTCAACCGACTATCGCAGGGCCGCGCAGCGCAGGCTGCCGCCGTTCCTGTTCCACTACATCGACGGCGGCGCCTACGCGGAATACACGTTGCGGCGAAATGTCGACGATCTGGCGGGGCTTGCCCTGCGCCAGCGCGTGCTGCGCAACGTGGCGGAACTAGACGTCTCGACGGAACTGTTCGGCGAGAAACTGGCGCTGCCCCTGGCGCTGGCACCGGTTGGGCTGACGGGCATGTACGCCCGGCGAGGCGAGGTGCAGGCGGCGCGCGCGGCGACAGCGAAGGGCGTGCCGTTCACGCTGTCCACCGTCTCCGTCTGCTCCATCGAGGAGGTGCAGAAGGCCGTCTCGGCGCCGATCTGGTTCCAGCTCTATGTGCTGAAGGACCGCGGCTTCATGCGCAACGCACTGGAGCGGGCGCAGCAGGCGGGCGTTAAGACGCTTGTATTCACGGTCGATATGCCGGTGCCGGGCGCCCGCTACCGGGATGCACATTCGGGCATGTCCGGCCCCTACGCGCCGGCGCGGCGTCTGTTGCAGGCGGCGCTGCATCCCGCGTGGGCGCTCGATGTCGGCGTGCTGGGCCGGCCGCACGACCTCGGCAACATTTCCGCCTATCTGGGCAAGCCGACGGGCCTCGCCGACTATATCGGATGGCTAGGCGCGAACTTCGACCCCTCCATCAGCTGGAAGGACCTCGAATGGATCCGGCAGTTCTGGAAGGGGCCGATGATCATCAAGGGTATTCTCGATCCTGACGATGCCCGCGACGCAGTGAGCTTCGGGGCGGACGGGATCATCGTTTCCAACCATGGCGGGCGGCAACTCGACGGTGTACTGTCGTCGGCGCGGGCTTTGCCGGCGATCGCGGACGCTGTCGGCAGCGACCTTGCCGTGCTGGCCGATTCCGGCATCCGCTCTGGCCTCGATGTCGTGCGCATGCTGGCGCTCGGCGCGAGGGCAGTGCTGATCGGCCGTTCCTTCGTCTATGCGCTGGCGGCGGCGGGGCAGGCGGGCGTCGCCAATCTGCTTGATCTGTACGAAAAGGAAATGCGCGTGGCGATGGCGCTCACGGGCGCGCGCTCCGTGAAGGAAATCAGCCGCGAGAGCCTTGTCGGCATCCTGTGACGGGTGCGGATCGGGAGGCCGGGACGCATTGATACCCGCTTCCGTCTAGCTTATACGAGAACCGTTCCAAACTGCTCCGGACGGAGCTATGTGGACGGAACGATATGGGCGGAACGGCATGGGCAAGGAAAACCATCTCGTCGGACGCATCGGATGGCTGCGGGCGGCTGTGCTCGGCGCGAACGACGGCATCGTATCGACGGCGAGCCTTATTCTCGGCGTCGCCTCCGCGGCGGCGGACAAGGGCGAGGTGTTGCTCGCCGGGGTGGCCGGTCTCGTCGCCGGCGCGATGTCCATGGCGGCGGGCGAATATGTCTCCGTCAGCTCGCAGTCGGACACCGAGCACGCGGACCTCGCCCGTGAAAAGCGCGAGCTTGAGGACGATCCGGCGTTCGAGCGGGAGGAACTCGCCCAGCTTTATGTCGCGCGCGGCGTCGACGTCTCGCTCGCCCGCCAGGTCGCAGACCAGCTCATGATGAAGGATGCGCTGGGCGCGCATGCACGCGACGAACTCGGCATATCGGAGGTCACGGCCGCGCGGCCCGTGCAGGCCGCGATGGCCTCGGCCGCGACCTTCACCATCGGCGCTTCCGCACCGCTCGCCCTCGTGCTGGTTTCGCCGAGGGAGTGGCTGCTGCCGGCCGTGTCGGCGGGCTCGCTGGTGTTTCTGGCCGTGCTCGGCATGGTGGGGGCGGTGGCGGGCGGCGCCGGCATCCTGAAGCCGACGGTCCGCGTCGCGTTCTGGGGCGCTCTCGCGATGGCGGTGACGTCCGCCATCGGTGCGCTGGTCGGCACCGTCGTCTGATCGCGGCGACCGGGTGCGACCATTTACCCGGTGCGACAAAACATGTCGGACATAATGTCCGGTTCCGCATGGCGTCCGATGGGCCTATAGCATTTACACGCTGGCAGCACGTACCGCTGTCAGGAGTGCGACGCATTTGCGCCGTCTGCCGCACGCGGATATTGTTTCCGTTGCGGAGCAGGGCGCATTGCGGCGCCTTGGAGCGCGTTCCGATCAGATGGAACCATCTGATCGATCAGAATTCGCTCAAAATAAGGAATCGAGAATCTGTCCTGTTTCAACGTAAACAGGGCAGATTCTGGAGCAGTCTGCATTCAAGTCAATTCATCGAATTGAATAAAAGTTGCGGTGAAATATAAGATTTAGAGCGCACGGTCTGATTCCGTCAGAACGTTTGGCGTTCTAATGCGTTTTTCCATAGTAAAACTCGGATATATAGTTGCATGTTGCAACTATATCATTTTTTATTTTACATTTATTATTGTTGTAATAATATTCGTGATATGGTCCTTTGCGTTTCGTAATCTTTAGGCAGCACCCTTGGGGCCAATTCGCATCCGTTGGCCGAATCCGCGGAGCCAACGGGCATCTCCCGTCATCTGTGCGGAGATTGAGAGGACGCCGGGCAACCGGCGTGGAAAGATGGAACTCGACATCGTATCGCTCTCGCGCTTCCAGTTCGCGCTGACGGCACTCTATCACTTTCTGTTCGTTCCGCTGACGCTCGGCCTGTCCGTGCTGGTCGCCATCATGGAGACCGTGTACGTGATGACGGGCCGCCCGATCTGGCGGCAAATGACCCAGTTCTGGGGCACGCTGTTCGGCATCAACTTCGTCATGGGGGTTGCGACGGGCATCGTGATGGAATTCCAGTTCGGCATGAACTGGAGCTACTACAGCCATTATGTCGGCGATATCTTCGGCGCGCCGCTGGCGGCGGAAGGGCTGATGGCCTTCTTTCTGGAGGCGACCTTCGTCGGCCTGTTCTTCTTCGGCTGGGACAGGATGTCGAAGGTCGGGCATCTCGCCGCGACCTGGGCGGTGGCGCTCGGCTCCAACTTCTCGGCCCTGTGGATCCTGATCGCCAACGGCTGGATGCAGAACCCGGTGGGCTCCGTGTTCAACGTGCAGACCATGCGCATGGAGATCGACAACTTCGCCGACGTGCTCTTTAACCCGGTGGCGCAGGCCAAGTTCGTGCACACGGTTTCTGCCGGCTATGTCACGGCCTCGCTTTTCGTGCTCGGCGTCTCCGCGTGGTATCTGCTGAAGGGCCGCGTGCCGGAGCTTGCCAAGCGCTCGATGACGGTCGCGGCCTCGTTCGGCCTTGCCGCCTCGCTTTCCGTGGTCGTGCTGGGCGACGAGAGCGGCTATCTCGCCAACGAGCATCAGAAGATGAAGCTCGCGGCCATGGAGGCGATGTGGGAGACCGAGCCCGCGCCGGCCGGCTTCACGCTGTTCGGCTTTCCCGACCAGCAGGCGCGCGAGACGCACTTTGCCATCCGCATTCCTGTGGTCATGGGCCTCATCGCGACCCGCTCGCTGAACACGGAAATCCCCGGCATCAACGACCTCGTCAGGAGCGCCGAGGGCCATATCCGCAACGGCATTGTCGCCTATGACGCCTTGCAGAAAATCCGCGCGGTGAAACCGGGCGAGCCGGTGCCGCCGGAGGCGCAGGCCGCTTTCGAGCAGAACGGCCGCCAACTCGGCTATGCCCTGCTGCTGCGGCGTTACGTCGATGATCCGCGCCTCGCGACGGACGAGCAGATCGCCCGCGCGGCGTGGGATACGGTGCCGCACGTGCCGACGCTGTTCTGGTCGTTCCGCGTCATGGTGGGGCTCGGGTTCTTCTTCATCCTCCTCACGGCGACCTTCTTCCTGCTGTCCGCCACGCGCCAGCTCGATCGCCGCCGCTGGCTGCTGCGGGTCGCGGTCGCCGCCATTCCGCTGCCGTGGATCGCCGCCGAACTCGGCTGGGTGGTGGCCGAAACGGGCCGCCAGCCGTGGTCGATCGAGGGCATCCTGCCCACGGCGGTCGCGGTGTCCGATCTCGGCATCACGACGCTGCTGATCACCATCTGCGGCTTCGCGGTGATCTACACGGTGCTGTTCATCATCGAGATGAAGCTGATGCTGCGCGCCATCAGCAAGGGGCCGGAGGCCGACCACGGCGCGCCGGCGCCGCTCGTTCCCGCCAATCTCGTCGCAGCGGAGTGACAGCGATGATTCTGCATGAACTGATCGACTATCCGACGCTGCGCGTCATCTGGTGGGTGCTGCTCGGCGTCATCCTGATCGGCTTTGCCGCGATGGACGGCTTCGATCTGGGAACCGGCATCCTGCTGCCCTTCGTGGGGCGCGACGACGTGGAGCGTCGCATCGTCATCAACACCGTGGGCCCGGTGTGGGAGGGCAACCAGGTGTGGCTCATCCTGGGCGGTGGCGCCATCTTCGCCTCGTGGCCGCAGCTGTATGCCGTCTCCTTCTCCGGCTTCTATCTGGCGATGTTCGCCATCCTGTTCGCGCTGATCCTGCGGCCGGTCGGCTTCAAATATCGCAGCAAGCTGGACGATACGCGCTGGCGCTCGGCGTGGGACTGGGCGCTGTTCATCGGCGGCTTCCTGCCCTCGCTGATCTTCGGCGTGGCGGTGGGCAACACGCTGGCGGGCGTGCCGTTCCGCATCGACGATGACCTGCGCATCTTTTACGACGGCACCTTCTTCGGCCTGCTCAACCCCTTCGCGCTGCTGTGCGGCCTCGTCTCCGTCGCCATGCTGACCATGCACGGCGCAACCTGGCTGGCGCTGAAGACGGAGGGCGAGGTGAGGGCGCGCGCCGTCTCGTACGGCAAGCGCGCGGCGCTGGCGACGATCGCGCTCTTCGCGCTCGGGGGCGTCGCGCTGTGGCTCTTCGTGGACGGCTACGTGATCACCAGCGTCATCAACCCGGCCGGCCCGTCGAACCCGCTGCTGAAGACGGTGGAGCGCGAGGCGCAGGCGTGGTTCGCCAACTACGGCGCCTATCCGTGGACGCTGATCGCGCCCGCGCTCGGCTTCCTCGGGCCGCTCGTCGTATGGGCGCTGATCGGCTCGAAGCGGGAGATCGTCACGCTGGCCGCCGGCATGGTGAGCGCGTTCGGCATCATCGCGACCGTGGGCGTCTCGATGTTCCCGTTCATCCTGCCGTCCACCGAGCAGCCGGGCGCAAGCCTGACGGTGTGGGACGCCTCGTCGAGCCACCAGACGCTGTTCATCATGCTTTGCATCAGCCTGCTCTTCCTGCCGATCGTGCTCGCCTACACGGCATGGGTCTACAGCATCCTGCGCGGCAAGGTCGGGCGGGAAGAGGTAGAGGGCGGCGGACACGCCTACTGAAGGGGGAACGACGATGTGGTATTTCGCATGGCTTCTCGGCCTGCCGCTGGCGGCCGCCTTCGCGGTGCTGAACGCGATGTGGTATGAACTGATGGACGACGAAGCGAAGAAAACGAAAACCCGGTGAAGGGACGCCCGCCAGAAAGCACGCAAGCGGCCGCTGATTTGCAGGCGGCCGTTCCCGATGACAGGTCGCGACGGTCCGGCGTTGGCCTTGGCGCCTGGATGCAGGCGGGCGCCGCCTTGCTCTGGCTGCCGCAGGCCGCGGCGCTGGCGTGGGCCGTGCAGCAGCTCTCGACGGGCGCGGGCTTCCGGGCGGTGGTTCTGCCGGCGGCGGCCGTCTTCCTGCTGGGCACGCTGCGCGCGCTTGTCCACGCGGCGGGCAGTCGGCTGACGTTCCGTGCCGCGCGTGCGCAACTCGCGGCGATGCGTGCGCGGGCGGTGACGGCCATCGCGCGCCGGTCGCCGGTCGACCGGGAGAAGCCCGCTTCCGGCTTTGCGGCGAGTGCTATCGGCGAACAGGCCGAGGCCGTGCTGCCCTATCTGTCGCGCTATCGGCCCGTGCGCCTGCGTACCGCGCTGGTGCCTGCCGCGATCCTCGCCGTCGTCCTGCCGCTGTCCTGGCTGGCGGCGCTCGTCCTGCTGGTTTCCGCGCCGCTGATCCCGCTCTTCATGGCGCTGATCGGCTTGCGCGCGAAGGAGGCCAGCGAGGTGCAGATGCTGGAGATCGGCGGCATGAACGGCTTCCTGCTCGACAGGCTGCGGGGCATGACCACCATCCGCGCGCTGCACGCCACGGAGGCGACGGCACTGCGCCTGCGTGCTTCCGCCGTCGCGCTGAAGGAGCGCACGATGGCTGTGCTGCGCATCGCTTTCCTGTCCTCCGCCGTGCTGGAGCTGTTTTCGGCGCTCGGCGTGGCGCTGATCGCAGTCTATGTCGGTTTCCATTTTCTGGGGCAGTTTCCCTTCGGCGCATGGGGCGGCAAGCTGACGCTGGGCGAGGGACTGTTCATCCTGCTGCTGGCGCCTACTTTCTTCGAGCCGCTGCGTGAACTCGCCACCGTCTGGCACGACCGTGCCGCCGGCGAGGCGGCTCTCGGCGCCCTGCGCGGGCTGGCGGGGGAGGGAGACGGAGCGATGCTCCTGCCCGGCGCGCTCGTCGCCGCGCGTGCGTCCGCTGACACCGGCGCGCGTGCCCTGCCGCCCGCCGTGGCGGTCCGCGATCTCGCGTTCCGCTATCCGGGAGATGCCGAAAACGTCATCGACGGCTTTTCGCTCGATGTCGCGGCCGGCGAGAAGGTCGCTCTGCTGGGCACGAGCGGCGCGGGCAAATCCACCCTGCTGGCGCTGATCGCCGGGCTCGCCGGTGCGCGGACGGGCGAGATCGCCGTCGGCGGCATGCCGCTCACCGGCGACACGGCGGCGAGCCTGCGCGGGCGCATGGCCTGGATCGGGCAGAAGCCGCATTTCTTCGCCGGCAGCGTCGCGCGCAATGTCACGCTGGACCGCGACCGGATCGGGCGGGCGGACGTGGCGCGCGCCCTCACGCTATGCGCCATCGGCGACCGGGCTGCGACGCGCATTGTCGGCGAGGCGGGCGCGGGACTTTCCGGCGGCGAAGCCCTGCGGCTCGCGCTGGCGCGGGCGGCGGCGGACCCGCGCGCCGATCTCATCCTTGCCGACGAACCCACGGCCCATCTCGATTCCATGACGGCGGCGGAGGTCACGGCGGGCCTGCTGCAATCGGCCGCGGGGCGCACACTGATCGTCGCCACCCACGATCCCGTGCTCGCCGCGCGCATGGATCGTGTCGTGCGCATCGGCGATGCCGCGCCGGCGGGCCGGGAGGCGTCATGATCCGGGGCGGCTGGCGCGACATGCGTCCCATCCTCGCGCTTTTCTGGGCCGGACAACGGCGGATGCTGCTGCTCGGCGTCGCGCTCGCGGCGCTGACGATGCTCGCCGGTGTCGCCCTGCTTGGCCTTTCCGGCTGGTTCATCGCCGCTGCCGCGCTTGCCGGGCTGCTGCCGGCGACCGCGCTGGCGTTCGACGTGTTCGCGCCCGCCGCCGGCGTTCGGCTGCTGGCGCTGGTGCGCACCGCCGGGCGTTACGGCGAGCGGCTGACGACGCACGATGCGACGCTCGCCATCCTCGCCACGATCCGCGAGCGGCTGTTTCGTGGTTGGGCGCGGCCCGGCATGGCCCGCCGCCTGCTGATGCGCCCGGCAACGCTGCTCTTCCGGCTCACGGCGGACGTCGATGCCCTCGATTCGGTTTATCTGCGTGTGATCGTGCCTGCGGTCGCCGCCATCGCCACGGCGCTGCTCGCGGGGGGCGCGGTCGCGCTTGCCCATGCCTGGACGGGGCTGGCGCTGGCGGTGGCGCTGCTCGCCGCCGGGCTCGGCATTCCGCTTGCGGTCGCCCGCGCCAGCCGCCGGCAGGCTCGCCTGCGCGCCTTCGCACTGGAGGCATTGCGCGCCCGCACCATCGACCTTTCCTCCGGGCAGACGGAACTCGTCATGGCCGGGCAGCTCGCGGCACAGTGCGAGCGGGTGCTGGCGGCCGACGGGCGGCTGAGCGCGGCGGACGATGCCCTTCATCGTCTCGATACGTATTCGGCCGCAGGCTTCGGTCTCGTCTCGACCGCCGTCCTTACCGCGATGCTGCTAACGGTCGGCGTGCTGGTGGAAGGCGGTGCGATCGGCGCGCCTGTGGCGGCGCTGCTGCTGCTCGTCGCGCTCGCTGCGCTCGAACCCTTCGCAGGTCTGCAACGCGGCGCGCTGGAACTCGGACGCACGCTGCTCTCCGCGCGCCGGCTCGGCCCGCAACTGGCGGACGCGGGGGAGGCGGCGGCGTCCGCCGCGCGGCCCACGCCCGGCCTGGCGCTTGCGCTGGAACGGGTCACGTTCTTCCATGACGGCGCGGA
Organism: Pseudochelatococcus lubricantis; assembly: GCF_042432495.1. Classification (NCBI taxonomy): domain Bacteria; kingdom Pseudomonadati; phylum Pseudomonadota; class Alphaproteobacteria; order Hyphomicrobiales; family Chelatococcaceae; genus Pseudochelatococcus; species Pseudochelatococcus lubricantis. Next base: position 36,490 of record NZ_JBHLXC010000010.1, read on the forward strand.
GTGTCCCGTGCTCGACGACCTGTCTCTGACGATATCCGAAGGCGAGGTCGTCGCCCTCGTCGGCCCGAGCGGCGCGGGGAAATCAACGCTGCTCGCGCTTCTCGCCGGGGAACTGCAGCCGCGCACGGGCACCGTGAGGGCGCAGCCCCTGACGCTGCTGCCCCAGCGCACGGAACTCTTTCAGGACAGCCTGCGCGACAACCTGCGTCTCGCCGCGCCCGCCGCATCCGACGCGCTGCTCTGGCAGGCGCTCGACGATGCGGGGCTCGCTGCCGGCGTGCGCCGGATGTCCTCCGGCCTCGACACGCGCCTCGGCGAGGGCGGCCTCGGGCTTTCGGGCGGGCAGGCACGCCGGCTCGCGCTCGCACGCCTTCTATTGCGCCCCGATCCCCTGTGGCTCATCGATGAGGCGACCGAAGGCCTGGACGCCGTGACAGCGCGCGACGTGTTGCGCCGCCTTCATGGCGCGGCAAAAACGGGTGGGCGCACCATGCTGATTGCAACCCACGTGCGGCGCGAGGCGGAGGCCGCCGACCGCCTCGTCGTCATGGCGCAAGGCCACCTGATCCGCGACGCGCGGCGCGGCGACCCCGCCTTCGCGGAAACGCTCGCGAGCCTGCGCCCTGACTGAGCGGACGTTGCGCCGGCTCCGCCCCCTTGCTTTCGCCTCAAATTCATCCAGAGAACGGCACCCGTTTTGTGATTGGATGACTCATATCAACGCCTGTCCTTGCCCCTGCCTCGATCGAGGGAGGGTATCAGGTGCAGCGAAAGCGGGGGAGCAACGCGGAGGCCTCCACGGTCGGCTCGAATGCGCCGGAAGCGGGGTCGCGCACCAGCAGTTCGCCGCTGCCGATGCCGAAATAGGCGCCGTGCAGCGTGAGCGCGCCGCCCGCGACCGCCCGCGCGACGAAGGGAAAGGTCAGCAGGTTATCGAGGCTCAGCGCCACAGACGCCAGTTCGAGGCGCCGCAGATAATCCGCTCCGTCATACCCCGTCCGCGCGCCTAGCCCGTTTGCCGCCGGTGCGATCTGGGACATCCAGTTGCCGATGAAGTCGCCCGCCGAAAGCGGCTTGCTCTCGTCCGCGAACGCCTTGATGCCGCCGCAGGAGGCGTGGCCGAGCACGACGATATGCTTCACCTTGAGGGCCTGGACACCGAATTCCAGCGCCGCGCTCGTGCCGTGTTGCGAATCACGGTCCGTGTCATAGGCCGGCACCAGATTGGCAACGTTGCGCACCACGAGCAGCTCACCGGGCGAGGCATCGAAAATGACCTCCGGCGACACGCGCGAATCGACGCAGCCGACCACCATGATCTCGGGGCTCTGTCCGCTCTCCGCCAGCACCGCGTAGCGCGACCGCTCGCTGGTGAAGCGTCCGTCGAGGAATGAGCGGTAACCGTCTACAAGCCGTTTGGGAAACATGACCATCGTCCACGCAAGTCCTGTATGCTGATAAACAGATCAGAGGGGCGCCGTCGCGCTGGCAAGCCACGCGCGCGTCTCGTCGTCGACATGGGCCGCGAGCGTGTTGCGGACGCGGTCGTGATAGGCGTTGAGCCACGCGCGCTCGGCGTCGCTCAGCAGCGACACGGCAACGAGGCTGCGGTCAATGGGCGCGAGCGTGATGGTTTCGAACCCGAGGACGGGTCGGTCCGCGCCCGGCACCTGCCGGTCCTCGACGACCAGCAAATTCTCGATGCGGATGCCGTAATGCCCCTCGCGGTAGTATCCGGGTTCGTTCGACAGGATCATGCCGGCTTCGAGCGCGACCCCGCCGAGCCGGGAAATGCGCTGCGGCCCCTCGTGCACCGACAGGAAGGAGCCGACGCCGTGGCCGGTGCCATGGTCGAAGTCGAGCCCCGCTTCCCAGAGCGGAAGCCGGGCGAAGGGGTCGATCTGCGTGCCGGATGTGCCTTTGGGGAAGACGGCGGTCGCGACGGCGATATGGCCCTTGAGGACCCGCGTGAACCGGTCCCGCAATTCGGGCGACGGCGTGCCGATCGCCACCGTGCGCGTGATGTCCGTGGTGCCGTCGACATATTGCCCGCCCGAATCGACCAGCAGGATGCCGGGCGTCACCGGGCGGTTGCCGGCGCGGGTGACGCGGTAGTGGGGCAGCGCGGCGTTCTCGTTCGCGCCGGCGATGGTCGGGAAGGAGATGTCCACCAGCAGACCGGTGTCGCGCCTGAAGCCTTCCAGCGCCTCGACGACATCGATCTCCGTGAGCTTGCCGGAGGGGGCCTCGCGCGCCACCCAGGCCAGGAACCGCGTCACGGCAGCACCGTCCCGCCGCTGTGCAGCGCGCGCACCCTCGATCTCGCGCCGGTTCTTGACCGCCTTGAGCGCTGTCAGCGGGTCGTCAGCGATGTGGAACCGGGCCTCGGCGTTGGCGACGGTATGCTGCAGGGCGAAGGCGCCCGTCGCGGAATCGATCTGGATGCAGACGGCCTTTCCCGCGCGTGCCACGAGACCGGCGATGGCGTGGGCCAGCGCCTCCCGCGCCCCGAGGGGACGCCCCTCGGGCGCAGTACCCGCCGGCGCCAGGTCCGCGACCTGACTGACCGCGCTCGCCGTGATCTCGTCGAAGCGGTCGGGCGCGAGGAACAGCGTCGGCCTCTCCGTCGCCGGCACCAGTGCATAGCCGAGCGCAATCGGCGTGTGAGGCACGTCGCTGCCGCGAATATTGAACAGCCACGCGATGTTGTGCGGATCGCTGACGATCAGCCCGTCAATCTTTGCCTGCGCGAGCCGCTCGCGCAGGCGCGCCAGCTTGCTGGCTGCGGTTTCGCCGGCGACCGAAAGCGGATGCAGCCGGACGGGCGCGCGTGGCTGCGGCGGACGGTTGCTCCAGACGGTGTCGAGGGGGTTTTCAGCGACCGCCACAAGCGTGCCGCGCGCCTCCGCGGCGGCCTTCTCCAGTCGCCGGACCTGCCCGTCCGTATGCAGCCATGGGTCATAGCCGAGCGCGCCACCTTCGGGCAGGTGGCTGGCGATCCATTGCTCCGGCGTGGTCTGCGCAAGCGCGACCGGCGCGAAGAGAGTGGTGTCGATCTGCTCGCGAACCTGAATGACGTACCGCCCGTCGACCACCACCGCGGCTTCATTCTCCAGCACCACCGCGGTGCCGGCAGAGCCGGAAAAGCCCGTCAGCCACGCCAGCCTTTCCTCGCCCGCCGGGACGTATTCTCCTTGATGCTCGTCGGCGCGGGGTACGATGAAGCCGGAAAGGCCGTGCTGCGCCAGCACGCGGCGGAGGGCGGCCAGACGCTCCGCTCCCGGTCGCGCGCCGGGCGGTGTGGCAGCGGCCGGATCATCGAAGGACTGGTACCTGCTGGTCATGGCGATTCTCCCCACGAAGCCGAATGAAGCGCGAAACTAACCCGTTCCGCGACGCAACGGCACACGATATCGACAAAATCGCCGCGGGAAAGCCCAAATTCCGGTCGGCGGCGTCCTGAATCGCGGTGAAGGGGTACCTGCCGCGTTGACGTTGCCGCGCACAATTCCTACTGTCTGCGCCCCTGATCCGCCTTCCGTCCGCCCGACCGGCATCCGATCGGCGCCGCGCGGGCGGATTCGTGTCGTCCAATGTCGAAAGAGTGAACCCATGGTTGCCCCGCTCCACCTTGATCCCGCGCTTGTCGAGGCAGCTCAGATCTCGGCCGCGTGGCCGTTCGAGGAAGCGCGCAAACTCGTGGCGCGCATCGGGCGGACCGGCAAGAAGGATGTGCTGTTCGAGACCGGTTACGGTCCGTCCGGCCTGCCGCACATCGGCACCTTCGGCGAGGTGGCGCGCACCTCCATGGTGCGACACGCCTTCCAGGTGCTGACGGAGGGCCGCGTTCCCACACGCCTCGTCGCCTTTTCCGACGACCTCGACGGCCTGCGCAAGGTGCCGGACAACATTCCCAACAAGGAAAGCCTCATCCCCTTCCTCGGCCGGCCGCTGACACAGGTGCCCGATCCCTTCGGCACCCACGACAGCTTCGGTGCCCACAACAACGCGCGGCTGCAGGCGTTTCTCGACAGTTTTGGCTTCGACTACGAATTCCGTTCGGCGACACAGGTCTACCGCAGCGGTGTTTTCGATGAGACGTTGCTGCTGATGCTGTGCCACTACGACGCCGTGATGGAAGTGATGCTGCCAAGCCTGCGCGCCGAGCGGGCGCAGAGCTACTCGCCCTTCCTGCCGATCCACCCGAAGACCGGCATCGTGATGCAGGTGCCGGTGGATGAGGTGCGCGCGGAGGCCGGCACCATCGTCTGGCGCGACCCCGAGACACAGGAGCGCTTCGAGACGCCGGTGACCGGCGGTCACGTCAAGCTGCAGTGGAAGCCCGACTGGGCGATGCGCTGGGCGGCGCTCGGCGTCGACTACGAAATGGCTGGCAAGGACCTCATCGACTCGGTGAAGCTGTCCGGCCAGATCGCCCGCGTGCTCGGCACCGAACCGCCGGAAGGCTTCAACTACGAGCTGTTCCTCGACGAGCACGGCACCAAGATTTCCAAGTCGAAGGGCAATGGCCTCACCATCGATGAATGGCTGCGCTACGGCACGCCGGAAAGTCTCGCGCTGTTCATGTACAACAAGCCGCGCGAGGCCAAACGGCTCTATTTCGACGTCATTCCGCGCCACGTCGACGACTATCTTTCCTTCCTCGCCAATTACGGGCGGCAGGAATGGAAGCTGCGGCTGGGCAACCCGGTCTGGCACATCCATGCCGGAAACCCGCCCGCGCCCGAGACGATCGGCGCGCCCTCGGACGAGGGGCGCGGCACGCAGTTGAGCTTCGCCATGCTGCTCAACCTCGCCGCCGTCGCCAACTCCGAGGACAAGACGGTGCTGTGGGGCTTCATCCAGCGCTACGCACCCGGCACCTCGCCGGAAAACCATCCGCAGCTCGATCGGCTCGTCGGGTATGCCATTAATTACTTCCGTGACTTCGTGAAGCCGGCCAAGAACTACGCCGACCCGACGGACGCGGAGCTGGATGCGCTGGAGGACTTGTCCGCCGAACTCGCGCAGCAGACGGGCTCCACCGACGCAGAGGCGCTGCAGAACGTTGTCTACGAAGTCGGCCGCAAACATTTTCCCGATACCAGCGGCAAGACGAAAAGCCCGGACGGCCGTCCGGGCGTCTCGCAGACATGGTTTTCCACGCTTTACCGTATCCTGTTCGGTGAGGAGCGCGGCCCGCGTTTCGGCTCCTTCATCGCGCTCTACGGCGTCGCGGAGACGCGGGCCCTTATCGCGGTCGGCCTTTCCGGCGAACTGAAGCGTGCGCACGAGGCCTTTCTGAAGGAACGCGGGAAGGCCTGACGGCCACAGGACGCGCATCAGAACAGGCTCAACTGTTCGGCGGCCTTCGGCGCGCCGCGGAAGAGATCCGTGCGCAGCCGCGGGTGGCGCTTGAGGTAGCCGATACGCTGCATGGCGAGTTCGAAACGGCGGGCGATCAGCGCCGCGTAGGGGCCGGTGCCCGTCATGCGCTCGTTCCAGCGCGCATCGTAATCCTTGCCGCCACGCATGGAGCGGATGAGCGACAGGACATGTCTCGCCTTGTCGGGGTAATGCGTCACCAGCCATTCGGTCACGAGATCGCGTACCTCCAGCGGCAACCGCAGCAGCACGTAGCCCGCTTCCCGCGCGCCGGCTTCATGCGCCTTTTCGAGAATGGTCTCGATCTCGCTGTCGTTGATGGCCGGAATGATCGGTGCGACCATGACGGAGACGGGAATGCCCGCCTCGCCCAGCTGCCGTATCGCCGCTAGCCGCCGGTGGGGTGCTGCTGCGCGCGGCTCCATGGTGCGCGCGAGCTTTCCGTCGAGCGTCGTCACCGAAATCGCGACGCAGGCAAGGCCTTGGCTCGCCATCGGCGCGAGCAGGTCTATGTCGCGTGTGACGAGCGCGGATTTCGTCACGATGCTGACTGGATGCCCCATCCGCCCCAGCACTTCGAGAATGCCGCGCATCAGCTGGTACTGGCGCTCGATCGGCTGGTAGGGATCGGTATTGGTGCCGATGGCGAGCGTGCGTGGTGTGTAGCCGGGCCTCGACAGCTCCTTTTCGAGCAGGATTGCGGCATCGGGCTTGGCGAACAGCCGCGACTCGAAGTCGAGCCCGGGCGAAAGCCCGACATAGGCATGGGTGGGGCGCGCGAAACAATAGACACAGCCGTGCTCGCAACCGCGATAGGGGTTGATCGAGCGGTCGAACGGAATGTCGGGCGAGGCGTTGCGCGTGATGACGGTGCGCGCCTTGTCGACCAGCACGTCGGTCCTGAGCGGCGGCAGCTCGTCCGGCTCGCCCCAGCCGTCGTCCATCGCCTCGCGTTGCGCGGGCTCGTACCGGCCAGTCGGATTCGATACCGCGCCGCGCCCGCGCTGCAGCCGCGGACTAGGCGGCAGAGGCCCGTCGCCCGGCGGAAGTGCGCCGCGCCGTCCCTCTTCCACGATGCCGTCAGCTTCCAGGCAAGCCATTGTGCGCCCTGCGTTCTCGAACAAAGATAGCCCTTAAATAGAACATAAAATGAACTCTGTAAAGGGGGGGGTGAGGTGAGGGAGAGGTGCGTATCCGCTCGCAGTTCTCTCCGCACGACAGCCAAAAATAATAGAAGTTATATAATGTTATTTTACAATATAAGTATCCCATGCGCTAAATTATAAAATCAATAAATAAAATTTATCAATATAATTTAATATGTGAAAACATTAAAATAATTTTATTTAAGTTAATTTCAGAATATATAGTTTATAAAAATATATGATAAATACGCAACTGACGATGTCTTGTCAGGTGAATAAAATGATGATACTCGATTTTTGCCATTTTTGATAGAACGTATAACATAGTTTCGCTGTATCATAATGTTGTTATCAGGAGAGAATCCGTGTTAAAAAGAGGAGATTTGAATTCAATAAAGTTTATATGCGCCGATATACCATTAAATTTAAAAAAATATCCAATTAAAGAATTATTATATGCGTTCAAAACGCTATCAGATACAAGGGACGACGTGAATCTGGTTCTCGCCGGGCGGCGCGATCCGGCGGAGCCGTTTTCGGTCTGGAACTATCTCGATGAAAGCGGTCTCGTGGATCGCGTGCAATTCTTGCCCTACTACGAGCGATGCGATGCTTTTCCTGTAAAGAAGGAAGACTGCGATCTCTGGGTTGGCCGTGAGACACCGGCCTCACAGCTTTCCGCTGAGCGGCTTCTGGAGGCCGTTCAGGACGATCGCCGGCCGAGAGAGAAGGTTGCGTTGTTCGTGACCAGCTTTCATCCCCTGAAGTTTGAGGGAAATTCAGCCCTCATGCGTCAGTGGCTCGCATATCTGAAAGAGGCTGACTATCGTATTCACGTCTTATACTATGGAATCGATAAGGAAACGATAGATGAGACTGTAAGAAGGCGCGCCGGCGGTGAGTATGATCTGTACAGGGAGATCGATGTCTCCACGCAGCTCGTAGGTGGCAACCGGAACGGCGTGAATGTGCACGTTGACGACTGGTGTGGGCGAGAGTTGCTCGACGGTGTTGCCGATCTGGTGGCGTGCTTCGAGTACGATGTGGCGATCGTCAATTATCCGTTCATGTCAGCAGTATTCGATGTCATAGCTTCTTATACAAAGAAGATACTGCTGACGCATGATAGTTTTGCCGATCGGAACAGGCGGCTTCTCGCCCAGGGGTACCCCGAAGCGAGTTGGGTCAGCCTTGACCATCGGGGCGAGCGGGCCGCGTGCGAAAGGGCCGACGTCGTCGTTGCGCTGCAGGAAGATGAGGCCGATCACTTCAGAGGGCTTGCCGGCGAACGCGCGGACGTCGTGACCGTGGGGCCGATACCGACGGCGATTTCGTTCAAGGCGCCGCCGCCTGCCGCGAAACTGCGGGTCGGGTACATCGGATCGGGCAATTACGTCAACGAACACAACCTTATCGCCTATCTTGAGGCCTGGCGCGAGAGCCCCCTTTTGCAGGAAGGGGCCGAACTGCTTATCGGAGGAGGCGTGTCGCTGTCGCTTGCGTATTACGCGCCGGCGGAGTTGCTCGCCGCCACCCGGCCCCGGATGCTGGGCAGGATGGATCACGTCGCTCGGCTGTTCGAGATGTGCGATGTGGTCATCAATCCTGAGCGCGGCGGGACGGGCATCAAGATCAAGACGCTGGAAGCTATGGCGCATGGCTGCGCGGTCATGACAACCGTGGCCGGCGGCGCCGGCATCGGCAGCGCGAGCCGGTTCCACTCCGCTGCGGAGGTGCGCGATCTTGCAAGGCTGACAGAAGACCTTGTCGTCGATCGCGGGCTTCTGGACACCGTGCGGCAGGATACCGCCATTGCTTATGAAGCCTATGTAGAGCGCCATCATTCAGCCATGCAGGATCTGCTGGGGCCGATAGACGGCCGTCGCCGGCGTCCGCTCATCCGCCAACGGCGCAGCCCGGTGCCGAGACTTGTCGTACCGCCCTATGTCAAGGCAACCGCGACGGGCTATCAACTGGACGAGTTCAGGAAATTCTTAGACCGCATCGATGTGCGCGGGAAGCGCGTGCTTGAGATCGGCAGCGACTTTCATCTCGCGACGGCCCGTCTTTTCGCGGCCAATGGCGCTGAATCCGTCATGGCGACGAACATCGGCGACTGGCGTAGTGGCGAACCACTGCCCGCCAGAGTGAGGTTTTCCGTCGGCGATGTTGCCGAGGCGGAACTGCCCGAACATGGTTTTGACATTGTCTACGGCATTGCAATTCTTGAGCATATTCCGGACATGTCGCGGGTGGCACGTGCCATCAGGCGAGCCCTGCGTCCCGGAGGTATCGCTTACTTGCAGGGGTATCCGATCTGGACGGGCAGCCTCGGGCATCATGTCTGGGTGGATCGGGGGCAGATCGCGGCGGCGGAGGGGGTGCCGCTGGCGCAGGATGTGTCCAGTGAAGATGTTGCCTACAGCTTTGCCAATCCCGACCATAACCCGATACCGGACTGGGCCCACCTGACTCATGCACCGCAGGAACTGAGGGAACTTCTCATTGCAAGGGGAATGCCTTCCACGCATGCGGAAACCGTTATCCGATGGGTTTATAATCTGGACAAGCAGAGTACAGGGTCGTGTTCGAACTTCATGTCGCCCAGTAGCATCCTGGCCGCACTGAAAGCTAAGTTCGCCGTCGAATTCAAGGAGATTACGTCCGCAAAGCCGGAAAACGCGGAATTTAAAAAGGCTCTTGAGCATCATTCCGAGTTCGATTTGCAGACGTTGGGGCTTGAGGTCTGGCTGTCTGATTCCTTCGCCAATCTGCCCTCTGCCTACGACGATGTACCGACGGTGTCGGTCGTCATTCCGGTCTACAACGTCGAAGAGTACCTTGAGGATTGTCTGCAGAGCGTCCTGACGCAGGATATGCAGGACATCGAAGTCTTGCTTGTCGACGACGCATCTCCGGACGGGTCGCGCGCTGTTGCGGAGCGCATTGCGGCGAATGACCCGCGTGTGCAGATACTCACGCATGCGGAGAACCGCGGCCTGGGACCGGCACGGAATACCGGGGCGCGGCGCGCCCGGGGAACCTATGTGTTCTTTCTCGACTCAGACGACAGGCTGGCCCGGCCCGATGCCTTGCGCACTTTGGTCGCAGATGCGGAAATAGGCGGTCATCGCGTGGTTGTCGGCAGTTGCGAGCGGCTGCTGCCGGACGGTTCTACCGCCGAGTACGACCGCATGCACGATCGCCAGCGCCACGGCGCCCCCGGCAGCGTGCTTCGCGGCATGGATGCCTTCGTCGGGGCAATCGGCCTGCCGGACGCCGCCTATATACCGATGCGGGCCTGGGGCACGCTGATCGAACGCGCCTATTATATTGAACTGAACCTCGATTATCCTCCAGGTGAACATGAGGACATGGCGCACACGCCGTTCCTGTACCTCAGATCCGACGGTGTCTTCTACGAGCCCGCCGTCGTGGTCCAGTATCGGCTGCGGCCGGGGAGCCTGTCCACCACGGGGTGGTCGTCCGCAAAAGTCCATCGATATGCGTATCTGTGGCGCGAGACCGTGGCCCGGCTCAAGATGTTCAGCGTGCAGGAGCAGGTGGGCAACTTCGCCGCTCTACATGCTTGGCACCTGATATGGAAAATCGAAACGGATGGTATCTCGCCCGATGGAATGGCTGACTATGTTGCCGTCCTGAAAGAGATATTGCGTGATGCCGTAACCGCAACCAGTCAGAACATGGTCTCCAACCTGCTCGACATGATCCGGCGGTCGGCGCTCGGGCGTGACGGGGAGTTCAGCCGGGCACTCATTTCCCAATTCCCGGTCCGGTTCCTCATTGAGTACCACAGCGCCAAGCTTGGCCTTGAAAGTGCCGTTGTCCACGTGGAGAGGCCCACGCCGCCGAAGCTGCTTCCGCCGCGTAGCGGGAGAGACGCCGCGCTCGCCGTCAACGAGGCACAGGTGGCGGAGATATTTGCGGAATACGAGGACGGTGCGACCGAGAAGCTCAAATCCTTCCCGGCCATGCTGACATATGGCGATCGGGCGCTGTACTTTCACGCCGGCAAACACTTCCGTTTCCGGGGGACCATCGTCGATGGCGGCTGCTTCGTCGGGGGAACCACCACGGCTCTTATCGAGGGGCTTCGCAACAACCCTCAGTTCGCGGACAGGACGGTTGGCGCTGCCCCGATCCGCGTCTACGACCTGTTCGAGATCGACGACGACTACATTCTGGAGCATCTGCGCTCGAACTATCCGAACCATGACTTTGCTGAAGAAACCAGTTTTCTGCCGATCTTCAAGGAAAACCTGAAGGGCTATGCCCATCTACTCGATGTGAGGGCCGGCGATGTCACGAAGATAGGTTATCCGGATGACTGCGAAATCGAAGTGTTCGGAGTCGATTTCTGCAAGGCGCCGTCAATCACAGACTTCGCCGTCCGGGAGTTCTTTCCGAATATCATGGCCGGCGGCCTGGTCATTCAGCAGGAATTCATCCACGAATATCATCCGCATATCCACATCTCGATGATGCGGCTGCAGGATCATTTCGAGAAGGCGGTCGAGTTGAAATGGGGCGGCAGCGTCGCTTTCCGGTGCTTGAAACCGGTTACATCGCGGGTGGTCACGGAACGCTTCGGGCATGATCTGTCGTGGTATCGGGATGTCAACGAGAACGTCCGCCTGCTTCGGCAACTTATTGATACTTCGCTATACGATGAAAATCGGTGGAGTCTGATATTGACGCTTGGCATTTACTACCACTCCGCAGGTCGCATGGCCGAGGCGCGCGCCGCTTACAGGGAGGCCAGGGCGAAGCATCCCCTGCTTGAGCCCAATGCACTGACCCGACAGATGATCGGAGGCGAGGAATGACCATGAACCAGCAATTGCTCGCCGAACGAGTCGTCGCAGAATTGGGTGTCATTCCCGAGACGCCGGCCCGTGGGCGCTATCTGCCTCTGGAGCGGGCTTATGAGATCGTGGATGAAACGATCGAGCACTTGCGACGCACGGGTGGCGCGCTTGAATACACATACGTGCTGGGCCATCGTCGCCGTCTGGCGGCGTCGCTGACGATGATCCCCATGGCCGAGAAGGACGATGCTACCTGCCTGGACGTCGGCTGTTTCGGATACATGGCCTACTGGGCATGGCGATATCTCGGTTACGCGCACGTCGAGGGGATCGAGCTTCAGCCGGACGATCCCCGCCCGATCGTGACCAGAACGGTCGAGATGGAGGGAGCCCGGCTCGATATCCGGATTCACAACTTCGATCTCGGTCAACAGGACTGGCCGATCGAGGAACGGTTCGACACGATCCTGTTCTTTGAGACGCTTGAGCACGTCGATAAAGATCACAGCGGAGTCATGTTGAACATCACAGAGCGGATGGGCGCTGAAGCCACGCTGGTGATGTCGGTTCCCAATTCTGTGTCCTACAAGACTCTCAAGGAGTTCATGAGCGGCGCTCCGCCCTGGACCTACTGGTTCTTCAGTCCCGATCTCAAGCATGAACCCCGCCATTGCTTTGAATACACACCGATTTTCTTCAAGATCCTACTGCGTTCGGCGGGGCTCGAGGAAACGGCGTTCCGAACGCTGTGCGCCTATGCCGAACCTGAAGCCCTGAGGGACGTTTTCGAGATCGGCGAGGCGCTCTCTATCGAACCCCGGTTCTTCGGGGAAACCATGATTGCGCAGGCGCGCAAGGTTTCCGAGAGTCCGCTGTTCCGCTATCCGGACTGCATTTACGACGGGGACCGCTACTACCGCACGACGGCCCCGCTGTTGCAGGATGTCTTCTGCAAGGCGCGGGATCGCTTCTTCCGGGAGCATTACGGTGCCGGAGAGCGGCTGAGGGCGATCGAGGAGGAGTTGCGGAGCCAGGTGACCGCCGCCGAAGACAGGGCCTGCGCGCTGGAAATGACACTGCGGGAGGCCGCCGCGAGAAACGACGAGGCACATGACAGGCATCTCGCGCGTGAGGAAGAGTCGCGCGTCGCACTGCGTGCGTTGGAGACGGAGCTGGAGGAGGTCACGGCCAGAGGCGACGAAGCGCTTTTTCTGTGCGACAGGTATCTCGCGCAGGAGGAGGAGCTGCGTAACGGATTGAGCGCCGCCGAGGAGAGGGCCCGCGCCGCCGGGGACAGGGTCAGTGCGCTGGAGAGGGCGGAGCAGGAGCTGCGGGGCGGGTTGACGGCGGCTGAGGACAAAATCCGCGGGCTGGAAAGGGAACTGCAGGAGGCGGCTGCCAGAAGCGACGGGGCGCATCAAGGGTATCGCGCCCGCGAGGAAGAATTGCGACGTCGCGAGGAGGAGGTGCGGAAGAAATTGCATGTTGCCGAAACGCATTATGACGCAATCGCCCGCAGTTCCTTCTGGCGGGTGACGGCGCCTGCCCGTCGGCTTGCGAACCGCTTTCCGCGGCTCAGGTCGCACCTGAAGGCGATCCTGCTTCCACCCGCCCGGGTCTGTCGCGCCGTGGTCCGCCGCCTGGTCTGACATTTCCGCTTTCCGCTGCCGATGACGGAGACATGGACTTCGAGACGTCGATACAGGAATCCTGTTTTCTCGAAGCTCGAAAAACCGGCTTTCCGGACGAGCGTCCGGATGCGATCGTGCGGCGGGTTCTCTGGTCCGAAGGGATATCGCCGTGCGTGCCTTCGCCGCATGGGCGCGCGACAGGGATAGGAATGCCATGAACGGCTGATAAGTTCGTGTCATGGACATGAGGATCGCGCGATTCCGGGGGCTGGAGATGAACGAGCGGCGGGAGTTCGGGGTGAAGGCCGTGGCGCGACCAGATGCCGGACGGGAGGGGGAGCAGGAGGATGTCTTCGCCTTCCTCGCGCGCCCGGAAAGTTATGCCCGTGCGGGGAAAGCTGCCGTAGAGGCGGTTCGGCGTATCGATACGCACGGCGCCGTCGTCTTTCTGGCCGGCGATGAGGTTTACAAGGTCAAGCGCGCCGTCCGCTATTCCTTTATGGATTTCTCGACGCTCGACAGGCGGCATGCGGTCTGCGAGGCGGAAATCGTGGCCAACCGCGCCAATGCGCCGGCGCTCTATCTCGGCGTGGCGCCGATCCTGCGCACGCCGTCGGGGCTCGCGCTTGGTGCCGACCGGCAGCCGGTGGCGGAGTCGCCGATGGCCGGGCCCCCTGGCGCCAAGCTGCCGCCCGAAGGAGAGGTCGTCGAATGGGCGGTGCACATGCGCCGGTTCGACGAGAACGCGACACTCGACAGGCTCGCCGAACGCGGCGCGTTGCCGAAGGACATGACGGCACGCCTTGCGGATATGGTGGTGCATGCGCATGCGGCGGCGCCCGCGGCTGTCGAGCCGGCGTCCGCCATCCGCAACCTCGGCACCTACATCGCCCGCAACGCGGAGGGGCTCGCCAGCCGGCCGGACCTGTTCCCGCCGGAGCAGGTGAAGGCGGTGAAGGCCGCGAGCCTTGCCGCCCTCGATGCGCAGCGCGGCCTGCTGCTGTCGCGCGCCGAAGCGGGTTTCGTGCGCCGCTGCCATGGCGACATGCACCTGCGCAACATCGCGCTCATCGATGATGCGCCGGTGTTGTTCGACGCCATCGAGTTCGACGAGAGCATTGCAACCGTCGACATCCTGTACGATCTCGCCTTCCTGCTCATGGATCTGTGGGATCGCGATCTTCACGGCATCGCCAACGGCGTGATGAACCGCTATCTGTGGGCGCGGGCGGAGGACGCGGATATCGCCGGGCTTGCGGCGCTGCCGCTGCTGCTGAGCATCCGCGCCGGGGTGCGCGCCATGGTGACGGCAGCCGCCCTGCCGCACCTCGCGGGCGAGGCGCTGGCAACGGCGGAGGGGGAGGCGCAGGCCTATCTCGCGCTTGCCGGCTCCTTCATCGCGCCCGTCCCGGCGCGGCTTCTTGCAATCGGCGGCCTGTCGGGCACGGGCAAGAGCACGCTCGCCGCCCTGCTGGCGCCGGGCTTCGGCCGTCCGGTCGGCGCGGTGCATCTGCGCAGCGACATCGAGCGCAAGAACCTGCTCGGCACGGCCGAGACGCAGCATCTGCCGCCGGAAGCCTACACGTCTGAGGTCACCGCGCGGACCTACGCGCGGTTGCGCCATCTCGCGGCACTGGCGCTCAGCGCGGGGCAGAGCGTCGTGGTTGATGCCGTGCATGCAAAGCCGGCGGAGCGGGCGGCGATCGGAGAGGTTGCGGCGCACGTCGGCGTGCCTTTCGACGGCCTGTGGCTGGAGGCGCCGCTGCCGGTATTGGAAGCGCGCGTCGAGGCACGCACCGGCGATGCGTCGGATGCCGACGTCGGCGTGGTCCGTGCGCAATCCGCCTATGATGTCGGCGCGATCGACTGGCAGCGGCTGCAGACGGGCGGTGGACCGGAAGAGGTCGCCGCTGCGGCCCGAGCGCTGCTGGATTGCGGCGCGGTCAAAACATGAGGAGTGGCGGGAGCCGTTTTATGACACTTTTGCGAATGATTTCCGGCAACGCGAATGTCATCGGAATCGGATAAGGGTGCCCGTTCTGCAGGAGGTGTGCATCATGACTGTCAAGACCGGTATCGTCGAGCATCTTGGAGAAAAGGCGATTCTCGTGCCCGATCTGCTGGCTGGCGCCTTGCAGGCCAATGATCGCGCGAAGCTGCGCATGACAGTGCTGCAGGAGGCCGTCGCCCACGCGCGCCACCCCGAGGCCGGGGTGCGCAGCCTTTCGGGCGAACTGCGGGCCGCCGGGATGGACGATCCCGCGCTTGAGGAGAGCATCAGGGGCGCGCGGCTGCTGCCGGAGGACGCGGTACTGGTGCCGGGCGCGGACGACCTGGTTTCCGGCCTGCGGGGGGATATCGAGGCGATGATCGCCCCGCTCGATGCGGTGGCCGCGCCGTCGGCGGCGGATTTTTCTGCCCGGTTGCAGCAATTGCGCCTTGAGGAGTTTTCGGGCGAGACGGTCGGCGATGCGGAGATCGCCACGCTCACCTCCGCGAACCGCGAGGGGCGCGACACGGCGCATCTGCTGGTGATGGACCTGCACAAGGCACTCAACAAGCTCTCGACCGAGGTCTCCGTCGAAACGCTCGCCGGCGCCCACGTGCTGCATATCGCGGACGATGACCGGCCGCGCATCCGCGCGTTCATGCGCGGCGTCGACCGCACGCGCGGGCTTGCCTTCGGCCATCCGGGACTGGGGACGACGGCCGCGCGCAGCGGCGAGCGCCTCGTCATCCAGAACGACATCGGCACCACCGACGCACACGT
Organism: Pseudochelatococcus lubricantis; assembly: GCF_042432495.1. Lineage (NCBI taxonomy): Bacteria > Pseudomonadati > Pseudomonadota > Alphaproteobacteria > Hyphomicrobiales > Chelatococcaceae > Pseudochelatococcus > Pseudochelatococcus lubricantis. The sequence continues at coordinate 52,250 of NZ_JBHLXC010000010.1, forward strand.
GCTCGTCGTCGCCGTCGAGGCGGGCACGGTGACGATCACCTATACGGACATCCACCTGCGCCGGGCCCAGTTCTTCGTCGGCCTGTTCGACAGCTGGAAGATGGACTGGGTGCCGCTGGCCGAGCGCAAGGCGCGCGGCCTCGCCGAGGGCGCTGCCTTCTTCCTGGTGACGGGCAGCTATACCTCGCGCGACGAGAACGATTGCCAGGCGTTTCTGGAATATCTGGGTTCGCGGATCGTGTTCCTGATCGACTGGAACAAGGCGCGCAAGGCGTTGCAGCCGTTCGTCAGCAAGTCCGAGGCCGTGCGCCTGCTGCGGCAGGCAGCGGCGGAGGATTACGGCCACCGGGGCTTTCTGGAGCTGGGCGGGGCCGAACTGCTGTTCGATGCGATCCAGCGCAGCGCCGAAGGGCGCATTCCCTACGGCACGCGGCTCGACGCCGCGCTGGGGGCGACGCAGGCCTATGACCTGCTGGCCAGGGTGATGCGCCTTTCCAGCCAGGGGCTTGCCCAGCGCCGTTCCGCGCGGCTGCTGCGCGACGAGGTGCGTGCGGAGCTGACGCAATGCGTCGTGTCGGTAGAGCGGGAGATCCTCGATATCGTGCTGCGCCAGCTCGGGCTTGCGCGCGACCTCGCGAGCATGATCCAGGACGCGCTCTCCGACGGGCGCGGGCTCAACCGGGAGGCAGCCCAGCGGCTCAGCCAGCGGGCGAAGCACCTGGAGGCGAAGGCGGACGTGCTGACGGTGCGCGCCCGCGAGATGGCGGAGGGGCCGATGGGACGCGGCCTGCGTTTCCTGCCGATTGTGAACGGCATCGAGGACGCGGTCGACGAGCTTGAGGAGGCGGTTTTCGTGCTCAGCATCGCCCCCGATCACGTGGCGACGGAGACGATCGCGCGGCCGCTGGGCGAGCTGGCGCGCACGGCGGTGGAATGCTGCTCCGGTCTCGTGCGGGCGGTCGCGGCCGCGTTGCAGGCGCCTGCGGGCAACCGGCGCGACACGGCGGACACGCTGGAGGGCATCGAGGACGCGGTGCAGGCCGAGAAGCAGGCCGATGCCGCCCAGCGCGCGGCGATCGCGGGCTTTATCGCTGACATCGACTGCGCGCGCACGCTGACGGTCGGCGTGGAGACGGCGCGCGCCATCGAGACCTCCACGGATCGTATCGCGCATGCCGCGCTCGTCCTGCGCCATTGCGTGCTCGACGATCTGGCGCCGTGGAAGTCCTGAACGGGAAAGTCTGGAGGAGAACCCGCAATGAGCGAGATCGAAGTTCGTCCCGTGCTGATCGGCCGTTCGCTGTCCGGCAAGACCGCGTCCGATGAAACCGGCGTGAGCGCCCGCGACATCGGTTCCAAGGCGGCGCAGTTGCGGCTGATGAGCCGGCTCGGGCTGCGCGTGCCGCCAGCCTTCGTGCTGCCGACGGCGCTATGCGGGCCGGTCAACCGGAGTGACGAGGATGCGCTGCGCCAGGTGCGCGACGCGCTGACGATGGGCATCCGGTTTCTGGAACAGGAGACGGGGCGCGTGTTCGGCGACCCCCGCCAGCCGCTGCTCGTTTCCGTCCGCTCGGGCGCCGAGCGGTCGATGCCGGGCATGATGGATACCGTGCTGAACGTCGGCCTCAACGAGGCTGCCGTGTACGGCCTGATGCGCCTCTATGGCGATCCGCGTCTTGCGTGGGACAGCCTGCGCCGCCTGCAGCAGGGTTACGGCGAAGTCGTGGCCGGGATCGGCGCGGGCGTTTTCGAGGAGCGCCTCGCGGTGCTCGTGGCCGAGGAGGGCGTGGCCGCCGACGCCGATCTTGATTCGGAATCGCTGGAGCGGCTGGCCCTCGACTACCGCCGGGCGATGCAGGGCATCGGCAAGCCGCTACCCGTCGATCCGGCCGAGCAGCTTGAGCGCGCGGCGCTTGCCGTCTACCGGTCGTGGGAGGCGCCGAAGGCGCGCGAGTATCGGCGGCTGAACCATTTCGAGGATCTGACCGGCACCGCCGTCACCGTGCAGGCCATGGTGTTCGGCAATGCGGGCGGCGCCTCGGGCGCGGGGGTGGCGTTCTCGCGCGACCCGGCCACCGGCGCACCGGGCGTTTACGCGGACTTCCTCTTCGACGCGCAGGGCGAGGATGTGGTTTCAGGCCGCCGGCTTCCCGGCGACCTGTCGCTGCTGGAACGCCGGCTGCCTCATGTAGCGCGGGAACTCGTGGCGGGAATCGCCCAGCTCGAAGCCGCGCAGAAGGACATGCAGGACGTCGAGTTCACGGTCGAGGAAGGCGTGCTGTATTTCCTGCAGACACGCGCCGCCAAGCGTACACCGCGCGCGGCGCTGAAGGTCGCCGTCGATCTCGTGGAGGCCAAAACCCTGACGCCGGCCGAGGGCAGGGCGCTGCTCGCGGGCGTTGATCTCGACAAGATCGTGCTGACGCGCTTCGCCGGGGAAGAGGCGCCTGCCGCGACCGGTATTCCGGCGTCGCCCGGCACCGTCGCCGGGCGGGCGGCCTTCGACTCCGAAACCGCGACGCGGCTTGCGGGCCAGCACGAGCCTGTGATCCTGATCCGGCATGACATCGCCACAGACGACGTCGCCGGCATCGCCGCCGCGTCCGGCACCCTGACGGCCGCCGGCAACCGCACCGCCCACGCCGCCGTCGTGGCGCGCCAGCTCGGGCGCGCTTGCGTCGTGGGTTGCCGCGCGCTGGGCTTCGCGGAGAAGGACGGCAGGACGAGCGTGACGATCGGCGATCACACCGTGTCGTCGGGCGACTGGCTCTCCATCGACGGCAGCTCTGGCGCCGTCTATCTCGGCCGGCGGGAGGTCGTCACGGTGCGGCCGGAGGCGGAACTCGCGATCGTGGCCGGCTGGGGAGCATAAGCGGGCGGGCGCTCTATTACGTCCCGGCGGGAGCTTTCGCCCGGGCCGTTTCGGCAAGCGCGTTCCGCAGGGCCTTGAAATCCTGCCAGGCGAGGCGCTTCTGCAATGGCTGGCGCAGCAGGTAGGCGGGGTGGAGCGTGGCGAGCGCGCGGATCTCCCGCCGGCCGGTGTGATAGGTGAACCAGCGCCCCCGTGTGCGCAGGATGCCATCCCTGACGCCAAGCAGCGCCTGCACGGACGGGCCGCCGAGGCACACGAGGATGTCGGGGTCGCACAGCTCGATCTGCCGCTCGATGAAGGGGTGGCAGGCCGCTGCTTCCTGCGGTGTCGGCGTGCGGTTGCCTGGCGGGCGCCATGGCACGATGTTGGCGATGTAGGCGCCCGTCTTGCGGTCGAGGCCGACGGCATGCAGCATCCGGTCGAGCAACTGGCCGGATCGACCCACGAAGGGCAGGCCCTGGATGTCCTCGTCGCGGCCGGGCGCCTCGCCGACGAACATGACGCGCGCCTGTGGATTGCCGTCTGCGAACACCAGATTCTTCGCCGTGGCCTTGAGGCCGCATCCCTCGAACGAGGCGAGGGCCTCACGCAGCTCATCGAGGGTTTGCGCCGCCTGCGCGCGTTCGCGCGCGGCGCGGGCGGAGTCGTCGGCATTGTCGAAGCTGCGGATGCGGGGCGCTGCCACGGCGGGTTGCGGCTGCGGCTTGCTTTCGGGATCGCCCGGCGTCACCTGTGGCGCGTCCCTGTCCGGGAGCGGGGCGGGGCGCGCCTGCAGGCTTTGGGAAAAGCGATCCTGCGGCGCGTCGCCGACAGCGCAATCCACCCCGGCCTCGACATAGAAATCGAGCAGGGTTTCGAGGGCCGCATCGCGGACGCTGCCGGAAGGAAAGCTGTCGGACATGCGTGCAATATAGAACAGGCCGGGGCGGATGGAAACGCCCGTTCCGCGCTGCCCGGCCGTCCGCTCCCGAAAGAGGCCTTCAGGGGCGCGGCGGAAGGGCCGCGCCCTCCTGTTCCTGTTGCTGCGCGCGGGCGAGGCGCGCGTTTGCCTGCTCACGGAAGAACAGGAAGATGCCGGCGCCTACGATCACCGCCGCGCCGAGGAGGGTCGTCGCCTTCGGCATTTCGCCAAAGAAGACATAGCCGAACACCACCGCCCAGACGATCAGCGTGTACTGATAGGGCACGACGACGGAAGCCGGAGCCAGTTTCAGCGCGCGGTTCACGCACAGAAAGGCGCTCATCGAGACGACGCCGAGCAGGCCGAGCATGAAGAAGTCTGTCATGTCGGGCGTCACCCAGCCGAACGGCGCGGCGATCAGGCCACAGACGAGGGCCGCCGCGACCTGAACCGTGACGAGCTGCACATCGCCCGTGCCGCGCGACAGCCGGGTCGTCACCATCAGCCCGGAGAAGGCGACACTGCCCGCAAGCGCGATGAGCGACGGCCACGACAGCGCGACGATCGACGGCCCGAGCGCGATCAGCACGCCGAGGAAGCCCACAAGAACCGCCGTCCAGCGCGTCGGCCCCACGCGCTCGCCCAGAAACACCGCGGACATGGCCGTCACGTAGATCGGGCCGGCGAGATAGAACGTCATCACGTCCGCCAGCGGGAGATAGGCCACGGCCCAGTAGAACAGCGCCACATCCGCCGTGCCGCAGAGGGCGCGGATGATCTGCACGCGCGGATGCGGCATGTCGCGGAAGGAGGAAAGCCCGGCGCGCCAGATGAAGGGCGCGAGGATCGCGAACGCGGCAGCGGAGCGAATCAGCAGGATTTGCCCCACGGAATAAGTGGCGACGAGCCACTTGCCCATCACATCGTTGATGCCGAAAACGAACAGCCCGAACACCATCAGGCCGATGCCCGCGAGCGTCGTGTTGGCCGCAACCGGAGAAGAGCGGACGAAAGAAGTGTCAGACATGATGGGTAAGCCGTAAGCCGCTGAAAAAAGGCGATTAATCAGGACGCCTTGTGCCCGCGGACTATGTCAGATTTGCGGCTGTTTGGATAAGATGGAAGAAACGCCTAGCTGACCTGCAATAAACGCATTCGGTCGCCATGAAACACGAGGCCGGACAGGATTCCCCAGTTCACCACGCCGCTGTCGAGGTCGATGCGGTGGCGGTCGCGGAAGTCGACGGTCCGGCGCGGAATGTGCCCGTGAATCACCGCAACCCCTTCCGGATAAGGGCCGGGGCTGTCGATCCAGGCGCGGCGCGTCCACATCAGCGTGTGCGGATCCTGCCGGTCGAGCGGGAGGGCGGGGTCGATGCCCGCATGCACGAAGACCAGCTGGCCGATGCGGTGCATCACCGGCGTCGCCTCCAGCCACCGGGCGAGGTCCTCGCCAAATCTGGCGCGGAACTCCGCCGGCGAGATGCGCCACGGGTCGAGCCCCATCTGGGTGAACATGCCTTCGCCGCCCGCGTCCAGCCACGGCCCCAGCGCGGCCGGCGATCCGCCGAGATAGGCAAGCAGCCTGTCCTCATGGTTGCCGCGCAGGGTGATCGCCGACGCGCCATCGATGCCAGCGCGTGCCCGCACCAGCGCTTCCCGGTTCCGGGGGCCGCGGTCGATCAGGTCGCCGAGATGGATGACGGCGGCGCTGCGCGGGCCGAGTTCGTCCAGCTCCCGCCGGATGGCGTCGTGCATGGCGGCGAGCAGATGGTCGTGGCCGTGCACGTCCCCGATGGCGGCGACGAATTGCCCCTCCGGCAAGGTCCTGATCGTGGGCCGCCAGTCGAAGCGAAGCACGCTGGGCCGGGAAAGCATATGCATGAAGAGCCGGATCTGCTGGCATTACTAACGAGATCAATGTTAACAATAATAGTGGTGATTCCGTCATTCCATGCAAGTCGCAAGCGTACCGATAGCGCAGGAACGGTTTCACAGGCGCCTGAATTGCGCCGCCGGGCTTGAAGCGCGCGCCTGCGCCTGCTAACCCGTTTCCAGCAAATCTTTTCGGAAGCCCGCCGGCGCGGGCGGGCGACAGCGCGAATCGCGCGTCCATCGACAGAGAGACCAATGGCCTCCTATCAGTACGTTTATCACATGCATGGCTTGTCCAAGGCCTACCCTGGCGGGAAGAAGGTCCTCGACAACGTGCACCTCTCCTTTTATCCGGGTGCCAAGATCGGCGTGCTCGGCGTCAACGGCGCCGGCAAGTCGACGCTGCTGCGCATCATGGCCGGCACCGACAAGGATTTTTCCGGCGAGGCCTGGGCGGCGGAAGGCGCGCGCGTCGGCTACCTGCCGCAGGAGCCGCAGCTGGACCCCGCCAAGACGGTGCGCGAGAACGTCATGGAGGGCGTGGCCGAGAAGCAGGCCATCCTCGACAGGTACAACGAACTCGCCGTGAACTACTCCGACGAGACCGCCGACGAGATGACGCGGCTGCAGGACGAAATCGAGGCGCAGGACCTGTGGGACCTCGACAGCCGCGTCGACCAGGCGATGGACGCCCTGCGCTGTCCGCCCGACGACGCCGATGTCGCGAAGCTCTCGGGCGGCGAGAAGCGCCGCGTGGCGCTCTGCAAGCTGCTGCTGTGGCAGCCTGAGCTTTTGCTGCTCGACGAGCCGACCAACCATCTCGACGCCGAGACGGTGGCGTGGCTCGAAGGGCATCTACGCCAGTATCCGGGCGCGATCCTGATCGTCACCCACGACCGCTACTTCCTCGACAACGTCACAGGCTGGATTCTGGAACTCGATCGCGGACGCGGCATTCCCTACGAGGGCAATTACTCGTCGTGGCTGGAGCAGAAGCAGAAGCGCCTGCAGCAGGAGGGCCGCGAGGAAGAGGCGCGCCAGCGCACGCTGGAGCGCGAGCGGGAGTGGATTTCCGCCTCGCCGCGCGCCCGCCAGGCCAAGAGCAAGGCCCGCATCCAGCGCTATGACGAGCTGGTGCAGAAGGCCAGCGACAAGGCGCCGACCACCGCGCAGATCATCATCCCGATTGCCGAACGGCTCGGCAACAACGTCATCGAGTTCAACGGGCTGACGAAGGGCTTCGGCGACCGGTTGCTGATCGACGACCTCAGCTTCAAGCTGCCGCCCGGCGGCATCGTTGGCGTCATCGGGCCCAACGGCGCCGGCAAGACGACGCTGTTCCGCATGATCACGGGACAGGAAAAGCCGGATTCCGGCACCATCTCCATCGGCGAATCGGTGCAGCTCGGCTATGTCGACCAGTCCCGCGACGCGCTCGATGGCAACAAGACCGTCTGGGAAGAGATTTCCGGCGGCAACGACATCATCTACCTCGGCAAACGGGAGATCAACTCGCGCGCCTATTGTTCCGCCTTCAATTTCAAGGGCGGCGACCAGCAGAAGAAGGTCGGCATGCTCTCGGGCGGCGAGCGCAACCGCGTGCACCTCGCCAAGATGCTGAAGTCCGGCGCCAACGTGCTGCTGCTCGACGAGCCGACCAACGACCTCGACGTCGATACCCTGCGCGCGCTTGAGGAGGCGCTGGAGGATTATGCCGGCTGCGCCGTTATCATCAGCCATGATCGCATGTTCCTCGACCGCATCGCCACCCACATCCTCTCCTTCGAGGGCGACAGCCAGGTGGAGTGGTTCGAGGGTAACTTCCAGGACTACGAGGAAGACAAGAAGCGCCGGCTCGGCATCGACTCGACCATTCCGAAGCGCATCCAGTACAAGAAGTTCGGACGTTAACCCGCTGCGATAAGGGGACTGTGACATGACGACGTGGGACGCGCGCCAGTATCTGAAGTTTGAGGATCAGCGCACGCGCCCCGCGCGTGACCTGCTGGCGCAGGTGCCGCTGGCGTCGCCCGGCCTGGTGGCGGACCTCGGCTGCGGGCCGGGCAATTCGACGCAATTGCTGGTCGAGCGCTTTCCGCAGGCCCAGATCATCGGTGTCGACAACGCGCCCGACATGCTCGCGGCGGCGCGCCAGCGCCTTCCCGACGTGCGCTTCGTCGAAAGCGACATCGGCGCGTCTGTCCAGCAGGTGCAGGCCGGCGGTTGGGCGGGGGAGGGGCCGTTCGACCTGCTCTTCGCCAACGCCGCCCTACAATGGGTGCCCGACCATGCGGCCCTGCTGCCTGCGCTCGTGGATACGCTGGCGCCGGGTGGCTTGCTCGCCGTGCAGATGCCCGACAATCTCGACGAGCCTTCGCATCGCCTGATGCGCGAGGTGGCGGGCGCAGGGCCGTGGTCCGCCCGCCTCGCGGGTGTGGAGCGGCTGAAGCTCGCTTCCGTGGACGCCTATTACGATATGCTTATCCCGCACGTGAGCCGCGTCGATATCTGGCACACCATCTACCAGCATCCGCTCGACAGCGTTGACGCCATCGTGGAATGGGTGAAAGGCACCGGGCTGCTGCCCTTTCTGGCACCGCTCGACGATGCGGAGCAGTCGCTGTTCCTCTCCGACTACGCGGAGAAGCTGGCGGAGCACTATCTGCCGCGGGCGGACGACAAGGTCCTGCTTGCCTTCCCGCGGCTGTTCATCGTGGCGCAGAAGTAAGAGCGGGCGCGCATCTCGCCATCAGGCGCTCGCCGCGATCCCGCCGGATTTTTTCGCCGTGCCTGCAAGCGGCGCCGGCCCTTCCAGATAGCGCGTCAGCCAGTATAGGCACATGATGCCGGCGGGAACGACCGCAAGCCCGGTCAGCGTGTTGCCCGAAAGGCGCAACCCTTCCGTCAGCGTGGCGAATATCTGGCCGGCGCTGCTGAGTACCGATCCGAGCGCGAAAATCGCCAGCCCGTGGCGGCCTATCAGCGCCATCGGCCTGCCGAACGGCCACTGCAACAGCATGCCGCCTACGCGGAAGCGTGCCAGCAGGTACGCAAGCGCCAGAAAATGCGCCAGCCGCATCACGCCCATATCCGTCTTGTCGAAGCCGCCGAGGGCGCGCGCCGCATCGAACAGCCCCGGTTCAAGGCCGAACATGTTGGTCGTCAGCACGACACCGGCGGCGACAAATAGGGAGCATACGGCCGTCAGCCACGGCAAGGCCTGCAGTTGCTCGCCGGAGCGCCTCATCACGATCACCGCGACGACGCCGATCACGAAGGCGAACTGCCACGCGAAGGGGTTGAGAAACCACAGCCCCTCCACCGGCCAGCTCGGCAGGTTCACCTGCGGCGCCTGCGCGATGGCGTAGATGATGAACGACACGATCAGCGTCGCCATGGGCGAGCGCCATGCCGCGAGCAGGATGAACGGCGCGCACAGCATCAGCAGGATGTAGAGCGGCAGAATATTGTAATAGCCCAGTTGATGCCCCAGACTCATGATGCCGAGCAGCGCTGCGGCGGGGTCATCGAAAATCACATCGCGGCCATGGCCGAGGATGAAGGCCTCCCGGCCTGTCAGCACGAAGGCATTGGCGAAGAGCGCGATCGCCGTGAATGTCAGCAGCAGGTGGATGGCATAAAGCAGGAAGGCGCGTCGCCACGCCTTGTTCAGGGCGCCGAGCGTGTCGCCGCGCGACATGTTGCCGCCATAGGCCAGCGCGACCGAAAGGCCGGAGATGAAGACGAAGGCTTCGGCTGAATCGGAAAAGCCGAAATTGCGCGGCGTGACGGACTCGAAAATGTTGCCGGGCACGTGGTTGATGAAGATGATGACAAGCACCAGCCCGCGCCAGAAGTCGATGGTCTCGATCCGGCCCGTTGCCGTTCCGCTTCGCCTTTGCAATGCGTTGTCCTCCTTGCGCCGATTGTTCCGGCGCAACTGCGCAAACGTGTTTCTGAATGGATTGTTCCGATCCAAGAGGGCGCGGTGTGCGCTGCCGCACATACGGCGCCGTCATGGACCGGTGTGAGGCACGGTCAATGACCGACGGTTTTCGAGAACAGGTTGATGACCAGCACACCGCCGATGATCATTGCGAGCCCGGCAATGGCGGGAAGATCGAGCTTCTGCTGGAAGGCGACGAAGCCGACGAGCGCAATGAGCACGATGCCGATGCCGCTCCAGATCGCATAGACGATGCCGACAGGAATGAACTTGAGCGTCAACGACAGGAAATAGAACGAAATGACGTAACCCGCCACGGTAATAAGGGAGGGGACGAGGCGCGTGAAGCCTTCCGCCGTCTTCAGCGACGATGTCGCGATCACCTCGCAGACGATGGCGATCGCCAGATAAATATAGGCGTTACTCATGAAAATCCGCTTCGACAGGCGATACCGGCCGGGCGCCGTCCGGCCGGCCGGTAGGCTCAGGGCGTAATGAGCGTGCCGGCGCCGTGGTCGGTGTAGAGTTCGAGCAGCACCGAGTGCGGCACCTTGCCGTCCAGGATGACGACGCCCTCGACGCCCTGTTCGAGCGCGTAGATGCAGGTCTCGACCTTGGGAATCATGCCGCCGGTGATGGTGCCGTCGGCGACGAGGCGGCGGCAGTCGTCGATGGTGAGCTGCCGCAGCAATTGCTTGTTCTTGTCCAGAACGCCGGGCACGTCGGTGAGCAGCAGCAGGCGCTTGGCCCGCATGGCGCCCGCGATGGCGCCGGCGAACGTGTCCGCGTTTATGTTGTAGGTAGCGCCGTCCTCGCCCGGCGCGACGGGGGCGAGCACCGGGATGAGTTCGGCCTTCAGCACGGCGTCGAGCACCGCGCGGTTGACGCGCTGAGGCTCACCCACGAAGCCGAGATCGACGGCCTTTTCCTCAAGCGATTCGGGATCGACGATGCTGCGCGTCACCTTGCGGGCGGTGACCATGTTGCCGTCCTTGCCGCAGAGGCCGACGGCCCGCCCGCCTTCGGCCGCGATCGTGCCGACGAGCTGCTTGTTGATGGAGCCGGCCAGCACCATCTCCACCACTTCGACGGTGGCCTTGTCAGTGACACGCAGGCCCGCCTGGAACTCGGACGTGATGCCGAGCCGTTTCAGCATGCCGCCGATCTGCGGCCCGCCGCCGTGCACCACGATAGGCAGCACGCCGGACTGTTCGAGCAGCACGACATCCTCAGCGAAGTCCTCCGCTGCCGAGGCGTCGCCCATGGCGTGGCCGCCATACTTGATCACCACGACCTGCTGGTCGTAGCGCTGCATGTGGGGTAGCGCCTGAACGAGAATCTCCGCCCGGGCGAAGACGTCGGGCAGATCGGGGGGAGAATGGTCGGTCATGACGGGCGACGGTCCTGCAGTGCGATTCGCATCTTTTGTTGCTGTTCTACAGGACATAACGCGCCGTGTCGCCCGCGTTTTTCACGGGCCGAGGACCATCAGGCGTCGCGTCTCGCGGCAAGGGCTGCGATGGCGATGACGAGCCATCCGGCCATCAGGACCGTTCCGCCGGTGGGGGCCGCCATGTAGAACAGCGTCTTGCCCTCGACGGCGCGCAACGCCAGCTCGCCGCTGAACAGCGCCACGCCGGAGAAGACGAGTACGCCGCCCGCGTGCGCGATTCCCGCCCGCACGAGACCGGTGCGGATGAGGGCCGGCAAGGCGATAAGCGCGGCGGCGTGAAACAGCAGGAAGTTCGCCGCCGTGCCGAGCCCGGTGCCGGGCCCCGTCACATGCGTGGCCGCCGCGGCGGCGGCGGTTCCCAGCAGGCCAAAAAGCGCCCCCAGCACGACGAGCGCGCGATCCATGATCATTCCCCCGGAAGGTATGTGCGCAATCCAAAGGACGACTCAGCGGCGCGGCTCTGGATTTCCATCCGCCTCACCAGACCATTTTTACGTTTCTTTGAAACGCGACAATGGTCCATCTCTTTGGTCCATCTCTTTGCATTTACGCAATTCCGAGCACAAAGCGGTGCCCCCCCCTTTGCTGAAATTGCCTTATCGCATCAACGGGCTGTTGCGGGAACTGCGACAAACCGTCGTCCGCGTCCGCGACAGAAACCTTCAGCCTGCGCGCTCGTGCAGCAGCCGGACAATCGCCGCCTGCAGCGCGTCCATGCCGTCGCCAGTGCGGCTCGACGTGGCGATGACGCCGGGATAGGCGGCGGCGCGGCGCACGACCGCCTGTTCCGTCGTCCGGATACGCTCGGCCAGCGGGCCGGGCTTGAGGGCATCCGCCTTTGTGAGGACGATCTGGTACGACACGGCGGATTTATCAAGCGTATCCAGCACGTTGAGATCATTGTCCTTGAGGCCGTGGCGCGCGTCGATCAACACGTAGACGCGCGCGAGATTGGCGCGGCCGCGCAGGTAGGCATGGATGAGTTCCGTCCACGCAGCGACCTTCTCCTTGCCCACCGCCGCATAGCCGTAGCCGGGCATGTCGACGAGGGTGAAGGCGTGGGGCTGGCCTTCGCCGATGCGGAAGAAGTTCAGCTCCTGCGTGCGCCCGGGCGTGCTCGACGTGCGCGCCAGCGCCTTGCGGCGTGTGAGGGCGTTGACGAGGCTCGACTTGCCGACGTTCGAACGCCCGGCGAAGGCGATCTCGATGCCGTGCATGGGCGGCAGGCCGCCCAGCGAATCGGTGCCCCAGAAGAAATCCGCCTTGCCTGAGAACAGCTTGCGGGCAATGTCCTGATAATCGATCTGGTCTGTCATTCGGGCTTTATCAACCGGCACGCCCCGCCACGCAAGGCCGCTTCATGCAAGAGCGGCGAAGAACGGGCCTTTCGGCCCGCCCTTCGCCGCCGTGAGATAACGGAACAGGCCGGGGATCAGCCGCTTTTGGCTTCCTTCTTGCGGAACATGCCGCGCAGGTTGTCCCACAATTCGATCTTCACACCGTTCCGGTGCATGATGTAGCCCTGCTGAATGACGGAGAGCAGGTTATTCCAGGACCAGTAGATGACGAGGCCTGCCGGGAACGATGCCAGCATGAACGTGAACAGGATGGGCATCCACGTGAACATCGTTTGCTGGATGGGATCGGGTGGCGCCGGGTTCATCTTCATCTGGATGAACATGGTGAAGCCCATGAGCACCGGCCACAGGCCGATTATCAGGAACGGCCCGAGCACCGGCACCTGCGAGGGGTCCCACGGGATGAGGCCGAACAGCGTGAGGATCGGCAGCGGATCGGGCGCCGAGAGGTCCTTGATCCAGCCGAAGAAGGGCGCCTGCCGCATCTCGATGGTAATGAACAGCACCTTGTAGAGCGCGAAGAAGACGGGGATCTGCACCAGCATCGGCCAGCAGCCGGCGATGGGGTTGATCTTCTCCTTCTTGTAAAGCTCCATCAGCGCCTGCTGCTGCTTCGTCCGGTCGTCCTTATAGCGCTCGCGGATGGCGACCATCTCGGGCTGCACGGCCTTCATCTTCGCCATCGACGCATAGGAGCGGTTGGCGAGCGGCAGGAAGGCGAGCTTCACCAACACCGTGACGATCAGGATCGCGACGCCGAAGTTGCCGACCAGCTTGTAGAAGAAATCGAGCAGCCAGAACATGGGCTTGGTGATGAAGTAGAACCAGCCCCAGTCGATCAGCAGGTCGAAGTTCTTGATGCCGAGGTCCTGCTGGTACTTCGAGATCGCCGCCACTTCCTTGGCGCCGGCGAAGAAATGCACCCGGCTTTCGACGCGGCTGCCCGGCGCGACCTCCTGCCCACCGCCGAGCAGGTCGGCCTGATAGACGGGCTGGTTGTTCGCGCCCGTGCGCAGGGAGAAGCGGCCCGTGTAGGGCGTGGACTGCGCGGGCACGAGCGCGGTCGCCCAGTATTTGTCGGTTATGCCGAGGAAGCCCCCAGTCACGTTGTCGAACACGGCGCCCGTACCGCCGGTGGGCAGCGCGTCCTTCTTGGTGAGGTCGGCGTATTTAATTTCCTGCAGGCCGTGATCGCCGAGAACGCCGATCATGCCTTCGTGCAGCAGGTAGAAATTCTCGGTGTGCGGCGTGCCACGCCGCGACACCAGCGACCACGGATGCAGCGTGACCGGCGCTGCACCTTTGTTCTCGACGCTGTCGGTGACGGTGAACATGGCGTCATCGTCAACGGCGATGACGCGCCGGAAAACGAGGCCCTCGCCGTTGTCCCACGTCAGCGTGACCGGCGCAGCGGTGGTCAGGCGCTCGGCATCCGCCGTCCACATCGTGGCGGGCGAAGGCACCGCCGCAGCGCTGCCGCCCGCCGTCACCCAGCCGAAATCGGCGAAATAGGGGTGCGGGCTAGCGGCCGGCGACAGAAGCACGATGTTGCGGCTGTGCGGGTCGACTGTCTCATGGTACGCGCGCAGTGATACATCGTCGATGCGCCCGCCGGTGAGCGCGATCGATCCCGAAATCTTCGGCGTGTCGACGGTGATCCGGTTGCCGCCTGCGACGGCCTGATCGCGCGTCAGCACAGCGGCGGGCGCGCTCGCTTCCGGAACGCCGCCAGCCGTTGGCTGCGCCGGCGTGGGCACGGCGGCATCGGTCGATTGAGGCTGCTGAGTCGTTTGCTGCTGCGTGGCTTGCTGCGCGGGCGGCGGCACGACCGGTTCGGCAAAGAAGTACTGCCAGCCGAACAGAATCAGAAACGACAGGGTGATGGCCAGAATCAGATTCTTTTGGTCGCCGCTCATGAATGATCCGTAGGGTTTCGCTGTATGGTGCCGTGTGGGCGGTCGGTAGCCTTGCCGCGCCTTCTGTGCGAGGGACGGCGGTCTCGGTCCAGAGGATTACCCTGTCGCGGCGGCGAGGAAAAGGCCCGTTTGAGATCGGAGGCGATGATGTCCATCGGCGCTGTCAGCAGCTCGCCGCGCCCAACGATCACGAAATCGATATCCGCATTCGGCCAGAAGGCCCGCACGTCTTGCAGTGCGGCGCGCAGCCGGCGCCTGATGCGATTCCGCCCCACGGCATTGGCCGTCTTCTTGGTGACGGTCAGGCCGAAGCGCGGGCCGCTGACCGGAACGCGCGAACACACCGGCACGGACACACCGGAGTCACCGGGTGCTTCGGAGGAGCGCTCGTGAATCTGCACGGTCATGCGGCTGGAATGAACACGGCGACCCGAGGCCGCCGTCAGAAACTCCGCCCGCTTGAGCAAACGCGGCAACCGCGAGGAGCGGCGTCCGGATGCTGACTGTTCGGTTTCGTTCATGACAGCGATCCGGGATTCGGCGCCGTGTGCCTGCCCGATATCCGGCTGGCCCGTCGGAAAGAGGTTAGGCCCGCCGAAAACCGCTGTCAGGCGCTCAGGCGCTTGCGGCCACGCGCGCGGCGCGCAGCGAGAACGGCGCGGCCGCCCTTGGTCGCCAGGCGCGCACGGAAGCCGTGGCGGCGCTTGCGAACGATCTTGCTCGGTTGATAAGTCCTTTTCACGGCCCTGAACTCCGGTCGCACGAATAAAACGAAACGCGCGCGACGAGGCCGCTCGCGCCTTTGACCGCATCGGTCATCCCGACGGCGGTCAGATAATCTGGTGATTTCGGCTGTTGTAAAACAACAAACGGCGCCCACGACAGGCACCGCCATACCGAAACCGGCTTATGACCGGATTTTTCCCAAAAGTCAACGCCGACTTTGCCGACTGACAGTCGCGGGCGGGCCGCGGGCCGGGTCATGCACGCGCTGCATTGCTTCGCGGCGGCCGCGCGGGGCCGCCGCGTGGCGTTTCCTTTTGCCCGCCGGCCGTTTGTCGGTTATCACGAACGGGTTACCCCCGGCGGCCGGGCATGCTGTATCGGGCCATGCATTTGGAGGCGATGGATGAATGGATCATCACCTTTGGACATTCAGGCCGCCAGCGCAAGGCCCGGCGTGCGCACGGGCAGGGGGGCCGCAGGATGACGCATGAACCGCGCCTGCCGGCCCCACCCCCGCCGCGTCCCGCCGAACGTGTGGATATCTGCGTTCTCGGACCCGGCGCTGGCGGAAGGTTCGTCGCCGTCAAGGCGGCCGAGGCCGGAGCGTCCGTCGTCCACATATCGCCGCCCGGCTGGGAACGGGGTCTGCCCGGCCTTGCCGTGGGCACACGCGCCTTCATCGAAGCGGCGGCACTCTTTCATGCCCGGACGGCGCTCGCGACTCTCGGCCTGACGCCCGCGGATGCGGATGCCGCCCGCCAGAACCTGCGTCCGACGGGCGAGGGGCTCGTGCGCCACATGCACGCCGCCGCGGAGGCATTGGCCGGCGGTCTCGCCGACGCACGCCTGCGGGCACTGAGAGTGCGTGTGCTGTCGGATGTCGCGCGCTTCGAGAACGCGAAGACCCTGCGCGTGGGCGACGAACGTTTCGCCGCCCGCCACTTCGTGCTGGCGCCGGCACTGCAATGGGCCATGCCCGCCATTCCCGGCCTCAACGAGATCGACTGCCTGACGCCCGACCGCCCGCTCGTCGCCTCGCGTCCCGTTGAGCGTCTGGCCGTCATCGGCACCACGGATGCCGCGCTGGCGCTGGCGCAAGCACACCGGCGGCTCGGCGCGCGGGTGACGTTGCTGCGCGGTGAGGAGCCCGTGGATGCGACTCCCCTGGACGAGGAAGCCCTGCGCCATGTCCTGATGGGACTCGAACGCGACGGCGTCGCCGTGCGGACGGACCTTGCCGCCGTGCGGATCGAGGCGCATGGGCGCGAGGCGCTGGTGCATGCCGCGGGCGCCGCCGACACGGAGACCTTCGACGTCAGCCAGGTGCTGGTCGCGCCGCCGACGCGCGCTGTCTTCGGCGATGCCGCGTGGCAGGAGGCGCAGGTAGCCCTGCGCGACGACGGCGCGCCCGTCCTCGATGCCTTCCAGCGAACCTCCAACCGCCGCATTCAGGCGATCGGCGCCATCGGCGGCGGCGATCTTTTTTCCGCCACGCTTGAGCGGCAGGCTGATGTGATCATCGATCACGTCCTCTCCGGCCGGAAACTGAGGGCGATGCCGGCCACGCGCCTTCTTCCGACGTCGCCGGAGGTGGCTGTCGTCGGACTGACCGAGAAGGCCGCACGCGGGGAAGGGGAGATCAGGGTCTTGCGCACGTCCTTCGCCTGGCACCCCGCCCGCGTCGCGCGGTATCGCGGCAGCGATCCGGTTGCGGGGGAAATCAAGGTGGTCGCGCGGCGCGACGGCCGCATCGCGGGCTGCACGATCATCGGCGAGGGTGCCGGCGACATCGCGGGCCTGTGGACATTGGCCATCACGCGGGGGCTGAAGCTCGCCGACCTCGCGGACCTCGCGTTTCCGGATTGCAGCCGCCACAGCCTGACGCGCCGTGCCACGCGCCTGACGGTTTTCGGCTGGCCGCGTTCGGCCGGCCTGCTGCTGCGCCTCGCGCGTTGGTGGTGGAAGCTGCGCGGCTGAGGCGGGGCCATGGATCGCGCGGCGCGAGCACGACAGACGGCCCGGCCGGGCGAACCGGGGGAGGCCGATTCGGCGCGTGCGTTTGAAGCGACCGCGGTTGAAGGCGCAGCTCAGCCCCCTCCGGGCCGCGAGAAAGGCGGGATGAGCCTTTCCGTCCGCCTGATGATTCTCACAATGGTATTCGCGCTGTGCGCGCAGGCGCTCGTTTTCGTGCCGGCGATCACCGCCTTCCGCCGCGCGTGGCTCAACGACCGGCTCTCGGCCGCGCAGATCGCCGCGCTGGTGCTGGAGGCCGCGCCGGACGCGGCGGTGCCGCCCGCCATCGAGGAACGGCTGCTCAACGGTGTCGGCGTGATGGGCATCGCGCTCAGCGGCGGCGGCGCGCGGCACCTGCTCTCGAACGACGGGATGCCCACGGAAGTGGCGCGCACGATCGACCTGCGCAACGCCACCTGGACGGAGCTGACGCGGGACGCGCTCGCGGACCTCTTCATCGGGGACGCGACCGCGATGCGGGTGATCGGCGAGGGCATGGGCGAGATCGCCTTCGTCGAACTCATCATGGACCCGACGCCGCTGCGCCACGCCATGCTGGCTTTCTCGGTGCGCATCGCCGCCTTGTCGCTGCTGGTGTGGGGCGTGGCGGCGGCGGCGCTCTATATCGCGCTGATGCGCTTCATCGTGCGCCCGGTGCGCAGGCTGGCGGGGCACATCACGGCCTTCGAGCGCGAGCCGGGCAACCCGGCGCGCATCATCGTGCCGTCCGGCAAGCGCGACGAGATCGGCATGGCGGAAAGGGCGCTCGAACGGATGGAGCACACGCTTGCCACGGAGCTGCGCCAGCAGCAGCGGCTTGCCGCGCTCGGGCTGGCGGTCGCGAAGATCAGCCACGAACTGCGCAACATGTTGACGGCCGCCCAGCTCATTTCAGACCGGCTGATGGAAGTCTCCGATCCGCTGGTGGAGCGCTTTGCGCCCCGTCTCATCGCCACCCTCGACCGGGCGATCGCGTTCTGCGAGGCGGCGCTGGCCTATGGCAAGGTCAAGGAGGCGTTGCCGCAGCGCCGGCGGTTCCGGCTGCGGCCGCTGGTCGAGGAGCTGCGCGACAGCCTCGGCCTCGGCACGCGCGAGGACATCGGCCTTGTCATCGACATACCCGATTCCCTCGTTCTCGACGCCGATCCGGATCAGTTGTACCGGGTTCTGCTCAATCTCGGCCGCAACGCGATGCAGGCGCTCGAACAGGAGATCGCCCGCCCGGGTGCGAACGGCCGCCTGCCGCATGGGCGGGCGCCGACGATCGTCATATCCGCGCGCGCGCAGCCATCGGCGGGGCCGAGCAGTGACGCCGCCGCCGGGGTGATGATTCGAATCGCGGACAACGGCCCCGGGCTCGCACCGCACGCCCGTGAGCGCCTGTTCGAAGCCTTCAGCGGCACGACCCGCTCCGGCGGCTCCGGCCTCGGCCTGCCGATCGCCGCCGAACTGATCCGCCTGCACGGCGGCACCATCGCGCTGGACACGCAACCGCAGCAGGCGGACAGTGGAGCCTGTTTCGTCATTTCCCTGCCGCCATGGCCGCCGAACGGTGGATAACTGATTTTACCGTTCTATATCAAATTGATAGTGCCATTTTCATGAAGAATTTCACCCTTCGGAACGAAATAGGGCTTGCCAATCGGGAGCGTCACAGATACTAACACCCCTCATCGCGCGGTCACAAACAACGCCGCAGCGAACAATGCGCCCGTAGCTCAGCTGGATAGAGCACCAGACTACGAATCTGGGGGTCAGAGGTTCGAATCCTTTCGGGCGCGCCATTTAACTTCCTGAAATATCAAGCTAAATACCGCCTGCGCAAATGCGGTACCGGCTTAAATTTGCAAATTAAGCCGGTTTTTAAGCCGGTGTTGGCTTGCATGCTGATCCTTCGCCCTTGCGGCCGAATGAGCACGACGTTCGGGGATCAGATCGGCGTGAGCTGTCAGGCGAACTGAGAAACTGCCCCCTGTCGAATCGTAACGGTCCGGTCTGACTGCTCTGGCTCGTGCTGAGAGAGGCGGATAGTGTCCACTATCGATGGTGGACAGTATGGTGCTTGCGTGGCGCGTCGGACGAAGCGGCTTTGGACGGATGATGAGAAGCGGTCGATCTGTTTCCAGACGACTGCGCCTGGCGTTTCGGTTGCCCAAGTGGCGCGGCGCTACGCGGTGAACGCCAATCTGATCTTCAAATGGCTGCGCGATGCCCGTTATGCACCGGATCCGGCGGCGGTTCCGCCCCCCTTGGAAGAGGCGCGCTTTTTTCCGGCGGAGATCGTCGCGGAAGCGCAGGCACCGGTGGCAGCGCCCGTCGCTGAGAGCCACCTCGAGATCGAACTGGCTGGCGGCCACCGGATGCGGATCAGCGGCAGCTATGATCCGGAAGCCTTGGCGCGACTGATCCGGGGGCTGACGGCGTGATCCCGGTACCAGTCAATACGCGGGTCTGGCTGGCGGCCGGGGTCACGGACATGCGCAAGGGCTTTGCGGCGCAGCAGGCGCGGTTGAAGTTGCCGGACATCGAGGAGAAGGACAAACCCAAACGCCGTCCGATCCCAGACCACATTCCCCGGATGGAGGTGGAACTGACGCCATCGGCCGCCATGTCCTGTCGGCCGAGGCCATCTTTGCCGACGACACGCCGGTCGGCATGCTCGCCCCGGCACCGGCAAGACCCAGATGGCCCGGCTCTGGATTGACGCCCGCGACGAACGCCCATGGAGCAGTGATGCGCCTCCGGCGGCCTGGTATCGGTTCTCGGGTGACCACAAGGGCCAGCACCCGAAGGATCATCTCGCCCGCTTCCACGGCTGGATGCGTGCCGATGGCTATGCCGGGTTCGAGGATCTCTACCGCTCGGCTGCTATCCGCGAGGTCGCCTGCATGGCCCATGTCCGGCGCAAGTTCGTGGACATCCACCGGTTGCAAGGCTCCCCCATCGCCGAAGAGGCCATCGGCCGGATCGCCCAGCTATATGCCATCGAAAAGGAAGCTCGAGGGCCGCCACCTGATCGTCGCGCAGAGCTGCGAAAGACCCATGCCGCCCCTGTCTTCGATGATCTCGAGGCTTGGCTGGCCACGCAACTCACCACAATCTCGGGCAAATCCCCACGCGCGGCGGCCATCCGCTATGCCCTGGCCCGAATGGAACGCCTGCGCCCTTACCTCGACCACGGCATCCTTGAACTCGACAATAACGCTGCCGAACGCGGCATGCGTGCCATCGCCCTCGGGCGAAAGAACTGCCTCTTCCTCGGCTCCGAGGCGGGCGGCAAGGCCGCGGCAATCGCCTAAACCCTGATCGAAACGGCCAAGCTCAATGCCGTCGACCCACACCCCTGGCTCGCCGACACTCTCGCCCGCATACCGGACTGCAAGATCACAAAGGTCGATGAGATCCTGCCCTGAAAGTGGAATGGGTAGCGGTCAGGCCGGACGCTTACGGATGATGTCGGAGGCGGTCATGCGCTTCACCTCGGCTTCTGCCGAGTCAATCGACGCGCGGCCCTCCATGCGCAGCCGGTTCATCTCGCGGGTGAATTCATCGCAGAATTCCTTGAACAGCGCCGGGTCCATCAGGTGATGGCGCGGCGCGTTCAGCACCCGTGCCTCAAGCCGGTCGCGGCGAATGTTCTGGCGGTTGTCGCAGGTGCCCTTGTTGCGTGCCGTCGAACAGCCGACCAGATCGGCCGAGATCATCGAGTAACCACCACCGCAGCAGGCGCACCTGGTCAGGCCGGAGAAGAGGTATTTCGGCCGGCGTCGATCCCGGAAGTGGTTCTCGGTCTCACCACTGTCGGCGCGGGTCTTTCGGCGCGGGTCTTCTTGATCGCCGCCTGTCGGGCTTTGGCGGCCTGCCATAGATCGTCGTCGAGGATTCGTAACTCTGGAACCTCCTGGATGATCCATTCTGACTCAGGGTTCGGCCGAGCCTGGCGCTTGCCGGTACCGGGGTCTTTCAGGAACCGCTGGTGGTTCCAGACCAGCTTGCCGACATACATCTCGTTGTTGAGGATGCCATTGCCTCGTTTGGCATTACCATTGATGGTGCTGAATCCCCAATCGCCACCGCCGGGAGCATTGATGCCGTCCTTGTTCAGCTCGACGGCGATGCGCTTCGGCGACTTGCCGGCCACATAGTCGCGGAAGATGCGGCGGATGACCTCGGCCTCGATTTTGTTGATCGTGCGGTCCCCGCGCGCCGGCTCGCCGTTGCCATCGAACTTCTTGACGACATCGTAGCCGTAGCAGTTACCGCCGCCGGACTTCCCTGCCTCGACGCGACCACGCTGGCCGCGCCGAGTCTTGTCGGCGAGATCCTTCAAGAATAGCGCATTCATCGTTCCCTTGAGGCCGACATGCAGGTGGGTGATCTGACCCTCGGAGAGCGTGAAGATTTTCACATCCGAATAGGTCATGCGCTTGAAGACACCGGCGATGTCTTCCTGATCGCGGGATAGCCGGTCCATCGCTTCGGCAAGGATCAGGTCGAAGCGGCCGCGCATCGCATCCGCGATCAGGGCTTGAATACCTGGTCGGATCATGGACGCGCCGGAGACCGCGTGGTCGGAATATTCCTCGACGATGCGCCAGCCCTGCTTCTCTGCATGCAGGCGGCACATGCGCAGCTGGTCGGCGATCGAGGCGTCGCGTTGATTGTCGGAGGAATAGCAGATTACCTGACCTCCATGGCTACGAAGACGCACTCAGCATCATGAATCCCGGATCGCGACCGGAGAGAAAGTATATTAAAGCCCTGACCCGAGGGAGGAACGCGCAGCCCTGTCCCAATAAAGCATGATTGGGTTCTTATCTGGCCGGTTCCAATGAACTTGTAACGTGATGTCATTAGGTGCTCCGCTCCAATGGGGCCGCGGAGCCGGCCCGTCGATATGCCGATTTTGGCACCAAAGCCATACTCACCTCCGTCGGAAAACTGTGTGGAGGCGGGCCAAAGCGTCACTGCGCTGTCCACCAAAGCCAGGAAGTGACGAGCCGTCGGAAGATCAGGCGGCAGGGTTCATCCGCGTCTTCGCAGCCTTGATGTCACGGGCGGGCGGCAGACCGAACATCCGGCCATATTCACGGGTGAATTGTGAAATGCTCTCATAGCCCACCGCATAAGCAGCGTTACTGATCATCTCGCCTTCCGCGAGCATCAGCCGACGAGCCTCGATCAGCCTGAGTTGCTTTTGGAATTGCAGCGGCGATAGCGAGGTGATCGTCCGAAAGTGCTCGTGGAAAGATGACAAACTCATCTTGGCCACTTCCGCCAGATGTTCGACTCTCAAAGGCCGGGCGAAGTGATCGCGGATGAGCGCGACGGAGCGGGCGATGCGCAGTGCGTGGCTGTCGACCACTCCAAGGGCGCGGATGGCGCCTCCGTGGCGACCCGAAAGCAGCCAGTAGTGGAGTTCACGGATCAATTGCGACTGAAGAATGGGTACGGACGCCGGGCGGTCGAGGAGCCGCATCAACCGCAAGGCCGCATCGGTCACTTCCGTTTCGGTCCGGTCCACGCGGATAGGGATATCGGCGGCGAATGGCGAGAAACCTATCTCGACGACGAGGCCTTCGATCAGCGCGAGATCGAGGTCGACGATGAGTGCGAGGTACGGCGCGTCAAGGCGGGCTTTGGTGATCTGGCTGATGGTCGGAACGTCAGCCGTGATCAGCAACGAGTCTCCAGCACCGAAGTCGAACGTCCTGCTACCCATCGTGACACGCTTGCTGCCTTGGAGCACTAGAGCAACAAGGGGCTTGTTGATCGCGTACTGCAGCGCGGTTGGTGCGGTTTCGCGGATGATCGTCAGACAAGGGATAGGCGTTTGGGCAACGCCAGTTCCGTTGGCGTGTGCTTGCGCGTATCGGCGTACAGTTTCGAGCAAGAGCTGGATCATGTGCCATGTTGTAAAACATGCCGCTCAGGGCTTCAATCCGATGCGGACAATCAGGCAAAGAATTCCGAGTTTCCGGCATCTGACTCGCGGCGAGATAGCGTGACGGTCATCAACTTGGCGACGGAAGAGAGAATTGGCAGGATCGCTTGCTGAAGGCCTCGCCACAACGTTGCAAAGTCTGCGTGAATGGCAGCCGCTTTGCTTTGGAAACACGCCTAACGTCCTGCGTGCGCGCGTGAATTCTGCGGCGCTCACGATGACGTTTGAACAAGGCAGGCCACTTCCGGCGTATGAATAGGCAAGAATAACCGACGATCCGGCAACAAAGGGAGAGGCCGCTCGACGATAGTGTGGTCGTACGACGCTCAATGCAAAAGGAGTTACCTCATGACCACTATCTCGCTCGTCACCGGTGGCAGCCGCGGCCTCGGTCGCAATACCGCAGTCAGCATCGCCCGGCGCGGCGGCGATGTAATCCTCACCTATCGCAACGGTGCCGACGCGGCCAACGCGGTGGTCGCGGAGATCGAGGGGCTTGGACGCAAGGCGATCGCGCTGCCGCTTGACGTCAGCAACATCTCCACCTTCCCCGCATTCGCCGAGAGCGTCCGCTCGGCGCTGCAATCGACCTGGGGCCGAAACGATTTCGACCATCTGGTCAACAACGCCGGTCACGGTGAAATGGCTGGGATCGCGGAAACCACTGAGGAGCAGTTCGACGGTCTGTTCAACGTCCACGTCAAGGGCGTGTTCTTCCTGACTCAGGCGCTGCTGCCGTTGCTCGTGGACGGTGGGCGCATCGTGAACTTCTCGTCGGGGCTGACTCGTGTCTCCAACCCTGGCTTCTCGGCCTATTCGGCCGCCAAGGGCGCGGTCGAGATCCTGACGCTCTACATGGCGAAAGAATTCGCCGGGCGCGGCATTACCGCGAACACGATTGCACCGGGTGCGATCGAGACCGACTTCCTGGGAGGCGCGGTGCGCGACACGCCGGCTTATAATGAGGCCTTCGCCGGAATGACGGCCCTTGGCCGTGTGGGGCTGCCCGATGATATCGGCCCGGCGGTGGCGAGCCTGCTCGGACCGGATAATCGCTGGATCACGGCGCAGCGGATCGAAGTGTCCGGCGGACAGAATATCTGATCCAGAAAATCTCAGGCGGGACCTTGACGTTCCCGCCTGCATAAGGCCGCTGCGGTATGGCTCAACGCGAGGCTGTCTTTCCCGCGGATCGTCACGCGCTCTACGGGGCGCATGGCTATTCGGCGGCGGTCCGTTCCGGGGATCTGCTGTTCGTATCGGGTCAGGTCGGCAGCCGTGCCGATGGCTCGCCGGAGCCGGATTTTGCCGCGCAGGTCCGCCTGGCCTTCGCCAACCTTCAGGCAACGTTGGCGGCAGGAGGGGGCAGCTTTGACGACATCGTCGATGTCACCACCTTCCACACCGATCCCGAAAACCAGTTCGAGACCATCATGGCGGTGAAGAACGAGATATTCCCGCAGCCGCCCTTTCCGAACTGGACCGCGATCGGCGTCAATTGGCTTGCCGGCTTCGATTTCGAAATCAAGGTCATCGCTCGCATCCCCGACAAGGCCTGACCACATTTGGGGCGCCTATCCGTCGGAGGTCGCGCGCGTCCCGTGCCGGTTGTGCTTGACGAAATCCACAAAGGCACGAAGCGCGGAGGGCATCAGCCGCCTTTCCGGATAATAGAGATAGGGACCATCGAACGGCTGGCACCAATCCTCCAGAACCGCTTCCAATGTCCCGGCCTTCAGATAGGGCTCGCAATGCTCGGTGAACAGGAGTGCAAGCCCGAGGCCGCTGCGGGCCGCGCTGAGTTGGGTGTGCGGTTCCGTTGTGAAGATGGGGCCACTCGGCGCGATTTCGACCTCTTCTCCGTCCCGTTCGAACGGCCAGTTCAGGCGATTCCCGCGCGGGAATATCTGTCCGAAGCACGGCCTGTCGACAAGTTCCTTCGGATGGTCGGGTCGACCATGTTCCTTGAAGTAGTTTGGTGAGCCCACGACGCAGAACCTTTGCGGACCGCCAAGAGGCACGGCGATCATGTCCTTGGCCAAGGCTTCGCCATAGCGAACTCCGGCATCGAACCCGGCGCCGATGACGTCGATGAAGCTCTCGTCCGCAACGAGTTCCACCCGTATTGCGGGATATTGCCGCAAGAAGTCGATGATCAGTGGCGTTACCCGGAAATCCAGCGCCGGGCGCGGCCCGTTGATGCGCAGCGTGCCTGTTTGCGCCTGCGTGCCTGGGCCGAAACCGGCGAGCGCCTCGCCGATGCTCGCCATCGGCGGGTCAATCGCGGCCAGAAGCTGACTGCCCGCGTCCGTCAGAGCAACGCTGCGTGTCGTGCGGTTGAAGAGCCGCGCCCCGAGGTCATTTTCCAGGTTGCGGATATGCTCGCTGAGGGTAGCAGCCGTGATGCCAAGCTCCAGTGCCGCGCGACCGAAATTCCTGTGTTTCGCCACGGTCGAGAACATGCGCAGCCGATTGAGGTCGATCGCCATTCTTCGGAATCCCCTGATAGTAGATTCGGCTTTTACCCGATTATTCCCGATATGTTTAGGGTTTAGAGTCTCCTGAGCAACAAGGAGAACCTCCATGACCAGAAAACTTGGAAAATCGGGACCAACCACCTCCAGCATCGGCCTCGGCGCCATGGGGATGTCGGATCTTTATGGTCCTGCCGACCGCACTGAGAGCATCGCGACCATTCGCGCCGCCCTCGACGGCGGTGTCTCCCTGATCGACACCGGCGACTTCTACGGGTGGGGTCACAATGAGCTGCTGATCGCCGAGGCGATCGCTGGCTGCAAGCGCGAAGACATCCAGATCAGCGTCAAGTTCGGCGCCCTGCGCGATCCGGCGGGCGGCTGGAGCGGCACGGACAACAGCTCCGCGCATGTGAAGAACTACCTCGCCCAGAGCCTCGTGCGCCTGCACACGGACTATATCGACATCTATCGTCCGGCCCGCCTCGATCCCCGCGTCCCGATCGAGGAAACTGTGGGCGTTCTGGCCGAGATGGTGAAGGCCGGCTATATCCGCCACATCGGACTGTCCGAGGTCTCGGCCGAGACGCTGCGGCGCGCCCATGCCGTGCATCCGATTTCGGACCTGCAGATCGAATACTCGCTGATTTCGCGCGGCATCGAGGCGGAGATCCTGCCAACCGCCCGCGAGCTGGGCATCGGCATCACCGCCTATGGCGTTCTTTCCCGTGGCCTCATTTCGGGCCATTGGAACAAGGCGCGGGCCGGCGAGTACGACTTCCGCAACATCAACCCGCGTTTCCAGGGTGAGAACCTCGACCGCAATCTCGAACTGGTCGAGAAAATCCGGGCGCTTGCGTCCTCCAGGGGCGTGACGGTCGCGCAGCTCGCCATCGCCTGGGTTCTGGCCCAGGGCGACGACATCGTTCCGCTCGTCGGCGCCCGCAAGCGGGATCGCCTTGAGGAGGCGCTGGGGGCTCTCGCCACAACGCTTTCCGCCGAAGATCTGGCCGCCATCGAAGAAATCGTGCCGGTGAATGCGGCGGCCGGCGCCCGCTACAACGACTACCTCATGGGCGATCTCGACAGCGAAAAGACGTCTGCGTGATGCGAACGGGTTGGAGGATGCCGCTTATTGATGTGGCGTCCTCAGCAAAAGAAAAATGCAACCAAGACGAGGAGTGCCAATGAAGTGGCTTCTGAACATCGGGATCGCAGCGGCCCTTATTTCGCTCAGTGCTGCACCAGTCATCGCGCAGAATAAGGAGACTGAAATGAATGCTATAGCTATCCCCGCGCCTCTCGATGCGCTCGTTTCTGTCGTCAATGGTGGAGACACCGAAGGGTATCTCGCGCTTCTGACCGAGGACAGCGTTGTCGACGACAACGGTGATCGATACGTCGGTAAGGCCGAGATCAAGACCTGGTCCGACCGCGAACTGATCGGAGCCAAAGGTGTCATGACCGTTCAAGGCGTCGAAACGCACGGAACGGAAATCCACCTCATCGCCGATTGGAAGAGCAATTTCTACACCGGGCCAGGCAGATTCATCTTTACTCTCCGGGACGGAAAAATCTCCGAGTGGAGAATCCGCGCCATTTAGGCCACAATCATCGTTTGCGCTCCAAGGACGGCTTCGCCGCCTTGGGGCGCCTTGCGTTTGATAGCCACGAAGAATTGCAAGTTTGACGGTGGAGCAGAAACCCTAGATCTGCACTCCGCCACCGATATCAACTACGCCGCCCGTGATGTAGCTCGCATTCGGTCCTGCGAGGAAGCAGACCGTCGCGGCCACCTCTTCAAGCGTTGCGATGCGACGGATGGGGTGCAGATCCATGATCGCATCGGGAAGATTATCTGCAACACCGGCGGCCATGTCGGTGGGCATGATGCCCGGCTGAATGACGTTCACGGTGATGTTGCGCCGTCCCAGATCGCGAGCCACGCCTCTGGCGTAGCCGAGCGCCGCCGATTTGGTGCCGGCATAGTCCGCGACACCGGGGAAGGGAACACGGGTGCCGAGAGTTGAGCCGATGAAGATGATTCTTCCTCCGTCGGGGAGCTTCTGCGCTGCGGCCCGCGTGGTCGCGACAGAGCCAAGGACGTTGACCTGCCACTGACGATCGAGACCCGCTACGTCGAGTTCCGGATCGTCGACCAGTTTGCCTTGAACGGCGATCGCGGCGTTGTTTACGAGAATGTCGAGCTTACCAAAGTGAGCCAGAACCGTATCGATCAGCGGCTTGGCGGCGCTCAGGTCAGCCTGGTCGCTTTTGATGGCAAGAGCGCGCGTGCCTTTGGCCTTCAGCTTTTCGACGACTGCCTCAGCCTTCTCCACCGACGACATATAGCTGATGGCGATATCGGCCCCCTGGTCGGCAAGGGCCTTGGCCGTGGCGGCTCCCAGACCGCGCGAGCCTCCGGTGACAAGGGCGACTTTGCCCGACAGTGGTTTCGACATGGGTGATCCTTCCTTGAGCATGATGGGTGAATTACGTCGCCGGCGGTGGATAAACGGGGCGTTGCGGCTACGGGCACGGTTTCATAACGAGCGTTACGCAATAGAGCTACGAAATCTGGACAGGCGGAGTCAAGCCGTTTATTAATGATCATTATGAAAACGATCCGGGTGACTTGATGGGACGGCCGCGCGAATTCGATGTCGATGAGGCGCTGGACGCCGCGCTGGCGGTCTTCTGGCGCAAGGGATTCGAGGGCGCCTCTTACGCGGATCTGACGCAGGCGACCGGCGTGGAGCGGCCAGCCCTCTATGCGGCCTACGGAAACAAGGAGGAGTTGTTTCGCTTAGCGCTACAGCGCTACTATGAACGCTATATGGATTATGTTCCTGAGGGCCTGAAGCAGCCGACGTCCTACGATGTGGCGGCTTATATCCTTCGCGGCGCAGTGGAGCTTTGCACACGCTATCCGGACCATACTGGATGCTTCGGGGTCAACGGAGCTTTGGCGTGCTCGGACAACGCCGAGCCCATTCGCAAAGCCTTGATCGATGCTCGCGCGTCTGGCGAGGCGGCGCTTCGCACGCGCTTCGAGCGGGCCAAAGCCGAAGGGGACCTGCCGGACACTGCTGATAGCGGAACCTTGGCGGCCTATCTCATGGCGATCCTTCACGGCGTTGCCGTGCAGGCCAAGGCAGGATTCTCTAAAGAGGTGTTGATGGCGGTCGCCGATCAAGCCCTCTCAACTTGGCCGTCTGGCAGGCATCATAACGTGTAAGTCGGCGATATTCATGTCGATGGCGGCATCAAAGTCGATGCCGACGAGAAACGCGAACGCCCGTTCCGGGTGCGGCATGGTTCATGAAGGATCACTTTTCAGAGGGCAGGTCACAAGTCTGATCAATCGCGACCGCGACCAGGTCCTTCAACGATGCGCGGACATGGGTTCCGAAATCTGCTGAGGAACCGTCCGAACACCATCGATCGATCGCAATTCGCCATATCAGGACGCCCACCTCGGCAGCCATTACTGCAAGATGGGTCGGAATGGCCCGCTCCTCCAGGGTCGTTGCGATCGCGGCAGCGAGCGAGCGCATTTTCATCAGCTCGCGCTCGTGGAACTCGGCGTTGGCTGCGACGATGGCCTGCCGGGCGATAACATCGGCCCGGTTTGCATCGAAGAAATTGCCGGCCGTCTCCAGGGCGCTGACGACCACCTCGAGCGGGCGAGCGTCTTCGGCCTCACGAACGGCCCCGATGATTTCTGCCTCCAGCTCGTCCGCCCGCCAGAAGAGAACCTCCGGCTTGTCGATGAAGTAGCGGAAAAAGGTCCGCTCTGTCAGACCGGCCGCCGCCGCGATATCGGCAACGGTCGTCTCCGCGTAGCCACGATCGTGGAAAACCTCGATCGCCGCCCTTCCAAAGCGCTCCCGCGCATTTTCGATCTTCTGAACCATTATTCGTTGATAGCACCATTGTCAGTTTCTGCCAATCGCATTACATTGGCAGAAACTGACAATGGAGTCTCTCATGCCCCACATTCTCGTCATCGGCTACGACCCCGACAGCGTCGACTACAGTGATCCGGGCACACCCGCAGGCCTTGACAAGGAAAAGGTCTGGGCTGGAACGCTGGAAAGCCTCAAGCGCATACGCGACTATGGCTGGCAGGCCACTCAGTGCATGGTCAAGCCGGACAGAACAGCGGCGGACATAGTCTCGCAGGCCCTGTCCGCCACCAGATACGATTGCATCGTCATCGGCGGCGGCGTTCGCCTGTCGCACAAGAGCGTGCCCGTCTTCGAAATCATCGTTGACACTGTCCGCCGGCTTGCTCCCGGCATTCCCCTTGCCTTCAACGAGGGGCCTGCCACCAGCCTTGAATCCGCCCAACGCTGGCTCGGGACCAACGGCCAAGGGTTGGAAACTGTCTAGGCCTGGTCCTTCGCAGCGGCCGCCGGACGGTTCGTCGGATCGTCCATCCAAACGCTGCGGCATTCCTGTCTGACCTGCAATTTCATGTGTCGTTCAGAAGCGGAAACGCTGCGTTTGACACGAACCATTCCTCTTTCGCGGAGTAAAACCATGTCGCCGATAAAAATGTTCGTGACCATCCGAAGCAAGCCGCACCTCTCGAAGCAGCAATTTCACGACCACTGGCGGCACCCGCACGGAACATGGGGGCGCGGCATAC
This sequence comes from Pseudochelatococcus lubricantis, assembly GCF_042432495.1. Classification (NCBI taxonomy): domain Bacteria; kingdom Pseudomonadati; phylum Pseudomonadota; class Alphaproteobacteria; order Hyphomicrobiales; family Chelatococcaceae; genus Pseudochelatococcus; species Pseudochelatococcus lubricantis. Next base: position 82,382 of record NZ_JBHLXC010000010.1, read on the forward strand.
GGAACCTGACGAGCTACGTACAGAGCCATCGCATGGACACGCCCCATCTGGGGGCCGCGCAGGCAGAGCTCGACGGCGTGGTCGAAGTCGGTCTTGAGAACGCGGAGGACGTCGCAGGCTTGTCGACGGACAAGGCCTATCGCGATTATCTGCAGGCCGACGAACCCAATTTCGTGGAAAACATCGGCCTGAGCTTCATGAATGAAGACGTTCTCCGATCGGGAGAGCGTCCGACGGAAGGTCACAGCGATGGCAGGTGGCTCTGGCGGGAATCCGAGCAGCCCGTGTCCCTCAAGCTCATACAGGTCATCACGAATGTCGGTGAAGAGCCCTGGAAATCGGATGACGAAAGGGCGATCGGACAGGCCCTGGCGGCGACGAGGCATGTCATCGCAACGCCCGATCCTGCTCTTCACCCTATGAACGAACCGAGCGCGATCGTCGCGATTCGACAGCTCTGGTGGCCGACCTACACGGCCTTCGAGACGGGAATCTCACAGAGCCAGACCGCATGGCAGGAACTGACCGCCCAGGCAGCGGGCCGCTATTCGGGCCTCTTTCAGGCCGAGCGTTTCTTCTGAGGCCGCTTTTGCCTTGGGAAAACCACACAAGAAGCTTCCGCGATCACCATAGGGGTGGCGCGCAATATCAAGGATATGGAGTTCAATAGATGAAACTGGCATCAACACGTCTGATCGCTTCCGATCTCAAGGCGGTCGTTTCCTTTTACGAAACCGTGACGGGCATAGAAGCGGTCTGGCTTGCCCCTGTTTTCGCGGAAATCGTAACCCCATCCGCGGCTCTGGCGATCGGCGGGGTTCAGACCGTCCCCCTGTTCAGCAAAGGCAGCGCGGAACCTGCCGCCAACCGCACCGCGATCCTCGAATTCATGGTCGATGATGTGGACGCGGAATACGAACGGTTGAAGCCTCTGGTCGAGGTCGTTCAGGAGCCCAAGACCATGCCCTGGGGCAATCGCGCGGCTCAGTTCCGCGATCCGGAAGGAACGCTCGTAAGCCTGTTCACGCCAGTGACGAACGAAGCGAAGCTTCGGTTTTCCGGGAGGTAAGAACAATATGAACGCGCAACGCAAACCCCGCATCGCCATCATCATCGGCTCCACGCGCCCGACACGTTTTGCCGACAAGCCCGCACAATGGATGCTGAAGCAGGCGCAGAGCCGGGATGACATGGAAGCGGAAATCGTCGATCTCCGCGATCATTCACTGCCTTTCTTCGACGAGGTAGCCTCAAATCTCTGGGCGCCGAGCCAGAATCCCGAAGCGATCCGATGGCAGCAAACCATCAATCGCTTCGATGGCTACATCTTCGTCGTTGCCGAGTACAACCGCTCCATCACGGGCGTTTTGAAGAACGCGCTCGATCAGGCCTACAACGAATGGAACCGAAAGCCGTTCACCGCCATTGGATATGGCGGTCTCGGCGCGGCGCGCGCCGTCGAGCATCTCCGAACAATCGGCATCGAATTGCAGATGGTCTCCACACGTTCCGCCGTCCATATCGGCGGGGGTGACTTCTTCGCCGTCATGCCACATGGCGGCAACAAGCCGATCGAGGATATCGAGGCAAATCTTCTGCCATCCGCCAAGACGGCGCTCGACGAACTCGTCTGGTGGGCGAATGCGACGATGGCTGCCAGGACGTCATCGCTGTCGTGACAAGCAAATCCCAAGCCGGCAGCGGCATGCGAGTCGCCTGCACTGGCCTCGCTGAGACGGTCCCGTCATCTCGGCCGCCCCGTAGAGCGCATCCTCTGGGATATGGATAAGCTCCGGTCCGAAGTTGCCGCGCATCCGGAGGACGGGATGCGGAAATATCATCTGGGCTTTGCGCGGGATACTGGAGTGGCGTGGGACAAGGAGAGCACGTTTAATGCGGCACAGGGCATCGCGGTGACGGATGTGCCAGCCTGGCTCGCTCAACACAAGAGAGCGTAGCATAGCGACATCCGACCACCAGAAGGGCTCAGTCGAGAGCAAAGCTTCGGTCGGAGAAATCGACCGACAGGATCAGCCGGCCCTCGTTGACGGTCCATCGTTTGATCTCGAAGGTGACGCCGCCGCTCGTTACCAGCGGATCGCCGCCAGCCATGGCCTCGGCGTCTTCATGGCTGGCGGCCCGAAATACGGTCATGCCGCCTGCCGGCTCGCCCCCGCGCCCGGATAGAGGGCCGGACGCAAAGATCCTGCCTTCCTTCTCCAGCGCGATGATCCAGCGGTGATGGTCGTGCATCGCGGGCGCGATGCGCGCCGCATCGGCGGTCGTGCGAAGCATGACGAAGAACGTCTTCTGCAGCATCATGGAAACGAGACGCTCGTCGTCATCAATGGCGTGGCTCATGTGTTGGATTCCTTCTTTTTCTATGTGCCTATTCGAGCGGCGCCGGGATCAGCCGATCTTCTCCAGATCATCCAGGAGGCCCGGACCTGTCGGATGCCAACCCGTCTTTCGGGCCGTCGCCTTCGACGAAGCCGGCATGTCCTGGCTGGCGAAGAGAGCAAAAGGTCCGAAATGGCCTTCGGCGTCCTCCGCGCGGAGCGATTTCGTCGGGAGACCGAGTGTATCGCCGATCTTCGCGGCAATGGCGCGCAGTTCGATCCCCTCTTCAGCGACGGCGTGGTATCTTGCGCCGGTTTCGGGAGCCTCGAGAACCAGCCGGAAAAGCCGGGCCACATCCGAGATGTGCGCCGCCGGCCACCGATTGCCGCCATCGCCGACATAGGCGGATACGCCGGTTCTCCGGGCGACCTCGATCAGGCTCGTGACGAGTCCCTGCCTGGCGGCGTTATGGATCTGCGACAAGCGGACGACCGATGCCGCGACGCCCTGCGAGGCAAGGTGGAGTGCAGTCTGTTCAGACATACGAGGGAACCGGTAATCCGCCGGGATGCCGTCGTCTTCCGTCACGACCCGTCCGGGAGCCAGGCCGGCCAATCCGTTCGGAACGAGAAAGGGTTTGCTTGTGCCGACGAGGGCTTCGCCAATGACCTCGATGGCGCGTCGATCAAGATCGCACGCTTGCTGGAAATTCGCATAGTCGGGATTGAACGCCAGATGGATGACGCCGTCGGCTCTGGCGGCGCCCGCGCGCAGACTGTCATGATCTGAGAGCGAACCGCGTTGAGCCTGGGCGCCCGCTGCCTGGAGCACATGCTCTGCTTCCTCGGACCGCGCCAGCCCTAGCACTTGATGGCCCGTGGACAGGAGTTCGGAGACAACCGCGGAGCCAATGAATCCGTTTGCACCGGTGATGAAAACCTGCATGATCGTTCCTCATTGTCAGTTTCTGACAATGAGTAGCATGATTGTCAGAAACTGACAATAGCATCCGCGATGCCGACACGGTTCATAAAGCTCCAGATGCGCGTGAGCGTTCGCAAAGGCAGCTACGATCTATGACGTCTCGTGGCGTTCATTCGCCCCTTGCCGGCGGCCGCTGGATGCCTTGCTTTTCCAGAAGCCGTAAAGTCTCGCGGAACGCGAGATCGGAGCATTGCTGGTCGAAGTCGGCGCGCCGGTCGGAGTTGAAGCCGTGGCCTGCTGGGTAGGTCAGCACCTCCACGGCCGAATGCTGCTCCAGTGCGTCCCTGGTCGACCGCATCGGGATCTCGCTGTCGTCGCGTCCGAGATGGACGAGTGTCGGGCAAAGTGGCCCCTCGGAGGCAAGCGTCGGGAGCTTGCCGCCATAGTAGCAGACGGCGGCCGAAAGCCCGTTCAGGCGGCCGGCGCTCGCCCAGGCGATCGAACCGCCGTAGCAGTATCCGAGCATGAACACGGGGCCGGCATGGCGCAGTTCATCGAGGAGTGCCAGCTTGACACTTGTTTCGGTGCCCTGCTCAGGAGACATGGGCGCGTCGACGCCATGAAGGTCGGTCTTCACGAAACCGGGATGCGCCGCGTTGATGCTCCTGACCTGCTCGATGAAGCGACCGAGATGGAAAGCAATCTGCGGATCGGTCGGGCGATAGTCGGCCGTCGCCGGGGCGACCGTCTGGGCCTGGCCGAGCCGATCGACCTGCACCACCCTGGGCACGACGGTGCCGCGTGCCGACTGCCAGACCAGGGCCGCAGCAAAGCCCGCCGATAGGATGAGCGAACCGAAGGCCATCAGCCGGAACCGTGGCCGTCGCCGGAACGGACGGCATGGGCGGCGGAACTGACGCCGTGGCTGATCGCCTGACCGCGTCGCATCCGCTGCGCCCAGGCGGGCGGGCTGCCAGCTGCGGATGCACCAGGCGATGCGGCTGCGGCGGCCCCGCTGACCGTGCCCAGCTATCTGGACCTGGCTGCCCGTTCGCCACGTGTACATCGTAGTGAAGTGGTTCTGGTGCGATGTCCGCACGCAAGGCGGAAAGCAGCGCGAGATCGCGCCGAGTTTGGTCTCATCCTCTCTGGAAGAATTGTTAGCTTCATGCTGCACAACTTCAAGATTCGAAGCACGAAGAAGGCAGGCTATCTGGCGGTCGGAGGCGGCGACCGCCAGGACGACCTCCCTTGGCTGCTGAAAGCCGTGAGGGGAACCAATGATCCTGACGGATAATGAAACCAAGGTTGACTTCCTCAACAACGAGGCGATCGCGGCAACCATCATCAAGCTCCTGCGTGACCGACCGGATCAACCGGTCACCGTCGGTATTCATGGTGATTGGGGTGCAGGCAAATCCAGCGTACTGGAAATGATCGAGGCAGGCTTCGATGGCGAGGCGAAGGTTCTCTGTCTGAAGTTCAACGGTTGGCGCTATCAGGGATTCGAAGACGCCAAAATCGTCCTCATCGAGGGTATCGTCACTGGCCTCATCGAAAAGCGCCCCGCTCTCACCAAGGCCGGCGGGCTCGCCTTCACCGCCTTCACAGCAACCCCAACGCCTGATCAGATTCAGGCCATCGTGGGAACGCTGGAAGGCGTCCTCGCCGAAGGCATCGCACGCGAAGCATTTATCGAGACCATTGCGGACCTCGCCGGCGCGGGCATAACCGACCTCGACGGGCTCACCGCCGACCAGATGCAGACCGTATCTCTCGGTCAACGCTGCGGCAGCGGCGGTAAGCCCAAACCTTCGTGCCCTGCTGAAGCAGGATCCATGAGGGGCTAGAAAAATTGTAATTTTCATGCTACATATTCGCTAAATTTGTAGCGCGAAGGTGCCAAAATGCCGACTCCACACAATCCTCCCGCTGCGGTGCGTCGCGCTCTGCGAAAGCTTGGGGCGGATATCCATGATGCTCGTCGACGCCGACGGCTGCCGATGGCGGTCGTGGCCGAGCGCGCCTTCACCTCCCGGTCGACATTGCAAAGGGTCGAAGCCGGGGACACCAGCGTCAGCATCGGCATCTACGCCGGCGTCCTCCAGGCGCTCGGCCTGCTCGAAGGCTTGAACCAGATCGCCGACATCAGCAATGACAGCGTCGGCCTGGCGCTCGCCAGCGCTGAACTCCCCAAGCATGTCCACCTCAAGCGACCGCCCGGATCGTCCCACGATGGCTGACTTCGAGGTACACATTGATCTGGACGGCCGCACACGCCCGATCGGACTGGCGAGGAGCAATCGTATCCGGGGCGCGGAGATCATCCTCTTCGAGTATGATAGTGCATGGCTTGAGGATCCGGGCCGCTTCTCGCTGGAGCCAGCGCTTGCACTGACGCGTGGCGCCTTTGCTCCGCATGCGGGACTGGCGACCTTCGGCTCCATCGGTGACTCGGCGCCGGATACCTGGGGCCGCCGCCTCATGCAGCGCGCCGAACGCCGTCTCGCCGAACGCGAAGACCGCGCCGTTCGCACCCTTGTGGAAAGCGACTATCTTTTGAGCGTCGCCGACGAGACCCGGCTTGGCGCGCTCCGTTTCCGATGGATCGGCGACGAGGTTTTCCAGGCGCCGATCCGTGCCGGCGTTCCAGCACTGATCGAGCTTGGCCGGTTGCTCCAGATCACCGAGCGGATTCTCCGGGACGAGGAAACGGATGAGGACCTCCAGCTTATCTTTGCTCCCGGTTCCTCCCTGGGCGGCGCACGTCCAAAGGCGTCTGTCATCGACCGGCATGGCCGCCTTTCCATCGCGAAATTCCCGAAGGAGACCGACGACTACAGCATGGAGACTTGGGAAGAGATCGCGTTGCGGCTGGCCGGCCAGGCCGGTATCGCCACTCCCGATCACGAACTGATTGATGTCGCTGGTAAGGCGGTCATGCTTTCGCGACGCTTCGACCGTGAGGGCGCCATCCGCGTCCCGTTCTTGTCCGCGATGGCGATGATGGGCGCCAAGGACGGCGAGCGCGGCAGCTACCCGGAGATCGTCGATGCCCTTGCGCAATACGGCGCCCAGGGAAAGACGGATGCACATGCCCTTTATCGGCGTGTCGTCTTCAACGTGCTGATCTCCAATGTCGACGATCACCTGCGCAATCACGGCTTCCTCTGGCTGGGCAAGGCGGGGTGGTCTCTCTCACCGGCATATGATCTCAATCCCGTTCCGACCGATCTCAAGGCACGGATGCTGACGACAAACATCGATCTCGACGAGGGCACCTGCTCGCTCGATCTGCTGGAGGCCGCGTCGGAGTTCTTCGCGCTCACGCTGTCGCAGGCCCGCACGATCATCAAAGAAGTCGCGACAGTGACCGCGACCTGGCGCGATACCGCCAAGGCGGTTGGCGCCCGCTCGGCCGAGATCAACCGCATGGCCAGCGCCTTCGAACACGACGATCTCAAACGGGCGCTGGCGCTATGACGAGAACATTCCTTCACAATTTCGAGCCGGCGACAGCGAGCCCCATTAGCGGCGCCACCGTTGATCTGGAAGTCTCAGACATCGAGGATGCCGGCATTCGGGAAGTACTGCAGACGCCCGGCGCTGCATATGGTGCGTGGTCGATCCTGGACGCATTGCTGGCACCGACCGGCCTGGGAACGCCGTTCATCTTCAAGGAGCCGCTGGGACAGGCGCGTGAAGTCAAAGTCGCCCTGTCCGGCCTGTTCGGACGCTTCGTCGCTCGCGCCTATCTTGAGCGCTACTTCAATCTCTCCATCTTCGCCCATCTCGACAGCCGAACGATTGATCTCGACCGCCGACGGCGGATCAAGGTCACGCGCCTGTCGCGTGGCGATCTGCCCGACTGGATCGCCTGTGCCGCCGATCTATCCTCCCTGACGGTGGCCGAAGCGAAACGGTGTCATGATGTCGGCGGCCCGGCGAAAGCGCTGAACCGCGTGTGAACCCAAGCCGGAAGGATTGATGTCACAGTACAAGGCCGCAAGGTCACGGTGCAGTGTATTGCGATTGCAACGCGCTGGGGCATGGCCGCAGCAGGCCCGGCCGAGGCTCATCTTTCAGTTCGTGATCCGATAGATGAAGGCGAGCCTATCGATCCTCAAGAGAAGGACCCGCTCTTCATCGGACTTCTGCGCCTGCATATCGCCAATTTGATTAAGCCGCTCGGTCACGCCGAGCTGGCCGGCGCACTCTACCGCATCACCCATCAGCCATTCGCGCGCAGGCTCCAAGACGACCTCGGACGCGCCCGGACGCTGCTGGACGCCGCTCCGGTAAGAGAAGTTGAGAAGGCGACCGCCATGGACAGGCTTATCGGCGGTATCGTCACGCGAGCGGGGCCGATCACTGACGTCGATGCCGCGCCCGCCGACCAGGAAGTGCTCGCCTGCCTAAACCTCCGCCCGGTCTTCGTTGGGATCGAGCGCGATCTCATCCGAGCCGCCATCGACGCGGAGCCGCAGACTGTGCGTACTCGCCTGACGCAGATAGTGAGTCCGGATGAATTTGCGCGACCAGATCGCGCCGGTGGCTGGATCGTCCCGCTTGGTCAGGAGCGGCGCATCATCGGCAGCACCTGAATCAGCGGCAACCGAACATACACACTATGGGGAAGCAGCCGACACCAGACGCGGCACGATCAGGAGGCAGAATGATGGAAGCGCGGGAGAACGATCTCTCGAACGAGGCAGCGGCTTTAGCCGATATCCTCAAATGGTCGGCCGATCCCCAGGCTGGCAACGCGACGCTCTGCGCCGACTGTGCAGCCAGCCGCCACCTGGCTCCGACCGGGTTGCAGCGTGGAGGGGCGTTCTCACCCCGGCTTTGATACTTGCCACCTCCCGCCTTGCTCGCTGTTCGTTCATTTTCACGCACGCGCGCGGGCTACCTGGAGTGCATACGGTGGCTGAACTTGACGACGAAAATGGAGACTTTGAGCCGCTTGCCGTGGGTAAAATGGTGGTGGCTCCAGGCCTTACAGACAAGCAGATCGAGAACCAGTTCGAGGGGGGCGTCTGCGGGTGGTGCAGGAAAAGAATGACATTTTCCTGTCCCACGTGATGACCTTCATCCGAGGTGACGGTGGTCTGTGGGGAAATCTGCGACCGGAGTATCAGAGACGCCTGCGGTGGGACCGGAAAAAGAAGTCCAAGCTCATCGAGAGTTTCATCATGAATGTGCCGGTGCCGCCGGTGTTCTTGTATGAAAAGGACCTTGGCCGCTTCGAGGTCATGGACGGTCAGCAGCGCCTCAATGCCATCGCTGAATTTTTTTCGGGCAAGTTCGCCCTGGACGGCTTGGAAATCTGGAAGGCCCTTACCTGCCGTTCGAGGCCAACGCCGCCCATCTGTTCTTCCAGCTGGTGTCCCGACGCTATGAGAAGGGCTTAATCCTGATCACTTCAAATCGCTCCGTGGGCGAATGGGGAAGTGTTTTTGGGGATCCCGTCGTCGCAACGGCGATACTGGATCGCCTGCTTCACCACTCGACGGTCATCACCATCCGCGGCGACAGCTACCGGCTTCGCGAAAAGCGCAGGTCCGGCCTTCTGCAGAAGGCCGGACCTGCGCTCGAGACAAACGAAAACGCCACAGCATGAGAGGGGTCAGTTCATCAGTTCCCCAAAGGGGTCAAATCTGCAGTTCGCTTGACACGCCGAACCGGAGTCGCGGGAGCGATGTTGCCAGAAATTGTCAATCGCGGCGAGCGCGTTGCTCGTCCGCAAGGTAAGCTTTCCAGAGCCGGAGGTATCTTTCACCTGTTCGACAAGGGCGCCAGAGCCATCGATACGGTCCAGATCTTCAGCGCCTTCGAGAACGAGGATCTCATCGTCGGTCAGTTCGAGCCAAGTGTCGATACTGCGCAATATCTGATAGGAGTAGCCTCGCATTGGCCCGACGGCTTCCCGGGCGGGATCGTTTACAAGTGGGTTGAGACTAGCATCATTTTGCATTCGGTGATCTAGGCGATGTCTGCATTCATCTGATCCATATCATTGCGCAAGCGAGATGCACGAAGCCCATGAAGGCTTTGATCGTCTTTTCGCAACGCAATGCGATACGGCGGAACCGCTTGAGCTTGTTGAAGAAACATTCGACCT
>NZ_JBHLXC010000011.1:0-4650 GCF_042432495.1 Pseudochelatococcus lubricantis
TCCATGGAAGTGCACCTGATCGTTCCGATCGCGATGGAAGAGAAGCTTCGCTTCGCTATCCGCGAAGGTGGCCGTACCGTCGGCGCCGGCGTCGTCGCCGAAATCATCGAGTGATGACCGGTCTGTCGAAAGCGCGTTTTTGATGGATGCGCTTTCGAGGCCGATGCGATACAAGGAAGCGGCGGCTGCGCCGCTTCTGTTGCCCGGAGCGAATCGGGCAATCGTTTAGGAGTGTAGCTCAACTGGCTAGAGCACCGGTCTCCAAAACCGGGGGTTGGGGGTTCGAGTCCCTCCACTCCTGCCATCCGGCAGGAACTTGCATATCGGAACCTCCAACGCCTGGTATTGCCGGCACTGCGGCAACGCCGGGCGATGTCGTTTCTGGTAGCCGGCGGCAGGTGGGGCGCCGGCAATGCGAAACAGCCGGCGGTGTCTCTGAAGATTCATGGTTTCGTAAGAGTCATGGGCCTTGACTGACGCCGAATCTGAATGTAAAGAAGTTCGACTTTCGGTAAGCCGTAGGTGTTCTGGTTCGAGGCGCCGAGCCTTGATGGGCGAACCCTAAACGTTGCCGTTTCTAGCACCGACTGGCCGCAAGTATGGCTTGATAGTCAGATCTGGAGCATGACCGGGCAAACGTTCGGTCCTCTGCCTGCGCAAGTGCTTGAAACCATCGGGTTTCAGGCACAATTGCGCGTTGTCTGTCGATGGTCATTGCTGTCGGCGGTTCTGGTCGCGGCGGTGCGGCGATTTCAGGGTATTCAGGGCTTTCGGGTTCTGAGAGATGCCGGGTTCGGAGAAATAACACGGCCTACGGCCGGCCAGGCGGATGGTTGTTGACCGTCCCGCGGTTGAAAGCGAGAGAAGAAGAGTATGCCGACGATCAGCCAGCTGATCCGCAAGCCGCGGACGGCGCAGAAAAGCCGGAACAAGGTTCCTGCCCTTGAGGCCTGCCCGCAGAAGCGGGGTGTGTGCACGCGCGTCTACACGACGACGCCGAAGAAGCCCAACTCGGCTCTTCGTAAGGTGGCCAAGGTCCGTCTGACCAACGGCTTCGAGGTGATCGGATACATCCCTGGCGAGGGTCACAATCTTCAGGAGCACTCCGTGGTCATGATCCGCGGTGGCCGCGTGAAGGATCTTCCGGGTGTGCGTTACCACATTCTGCGCGGCGTCCTCGATACGCAGGGCGTCAAGAACCGCAAGCAGCGCCGTTCGAAGTACGGTGCGAAGCGTCCGAAGTAAGATGTAGCTGGCCTCCCCGGGGCCGTGCATCCCAGTGTAGTTCGGATAATCGCAGCAAGGCTCGGTTATCATTCAAAGTTAGGCGGAGCGAAAGCCGATGTCCCGTCGCCATAGCGCGGAAAAACGAGAGATCATCCCGGACGCGAAGTTCGGCGATATCGTCGTGACCAAGTTCATGAATTCCATCATGCGTGACGGCAAGAAGTCCGCAGCCGAGACGATTGTCTATGGCGCGTTCGATGTCGTTGAGCAGAAGCTGAAGACCGAGCCGCTCGCCGTTTTCAAGCAGGCGCTTGACAACGTGTCGCCGGCCATCGAGGTCCGTTCCCGTCGCGTCGGCGGCGCCACTTATCAGGTTCCGGTCGAGGTTCGCACCGAACGCCGCCAGGCGCTGGCGATCCGCTGGCTCATCCAGGCCGCGCGTGCACGCAACGACCGTACAATGGTGGAGCGTCTGTCGGCCGAGCTGATGGATGCCTCGAGCAACCGTGGCAACGCCGTCAAGAAGCGTGAAGACACGCATCGCATGGCGGAGGCCAATCGCGCCTTTTCGCATTACCGCTGGTAAAGAACCGGGTCTAACGGAGCCACGACGATGTCCCGCACGCACGCAATCGCAGATTACCGTAATTTCGGAATCATGGCGCATATCGACGCCGGCAAGACGACGACGACCGAGCGCATCCTGTTTTTCACCGGCAAGAACCACAAGATCGGTGAGACGCACGAAGGTGCGGCGACCATGGACTGGATGGACCAGGAGCAAGAGCGCGGCATCACGATCACGTCTGCCGCGACGACGTGCTTCTGGAAGGGGCATCGCCTGAACATCATCGACACGCCCGGGCACGTCGACTTCACGATCGAGGTCGAACGTTCGCTGCGCGTGCTCGACGGCGCGGTGTGCGTGCTCGACGGCAGCCAGGGTGTGGAGCCGCAGACGGAAACCGTGTGGCGTCAGGCTGACAAGTACGACGTGCCGCGTATCGTCTACGTCAACAAGATGGACAAGATCGGCTCCGACCTCTTCAAGAGCGTGGACTCGATTATCGACCGCGTGGCCGGCAAGCCCGTGCTGCTGCAGATTCCGATCGGTTCCGAGGGCGACTTCATCGGCGTCGTTGACCTGATTACCCAGAAGGCGATCTTCTACCCCGAGGCCCTTGGTAACTCCGAGGAGCGCGAGATTCCGGCCGAGCTGAAGGAACAGGCGGCCGAATATCGCACGAAGCTGATCGAAGCCGCCGTCGAACTCGACGACGATGCCATGGCCGCTTACCTCGAAGGCCAGGAGCCGGACGACGCGACGCTGCGCAGGCTTGTGCGCAAGGCCGTGCAGATGCGCGCCTTCCACCCCGTGCTGTGCGGTTCGTCTTTCAAGAACCGCGGTATCCAGCCGCTTCTGGATGCAGTGGTGGAATATCTGCCGTCGCCGATCGATCGCGGTGCGATCAAGGGCATTGACTTCAAGACGGAAGAGCCGGTCGAGCGCAAGCCGTCGGACGAGGAGCCGCTGTCGGTTCTGGCGTTCAAGATCATGGACGACCCCTTCGTCGGCACCATCACCTTCTCGCGCATCTATTCGGGTGTGCTGAAGGCGGGCGACTCTGTGCTCAATTCGACGCGCGACAAGAAGGAGCGCATCGGCCGCATGCTGCTGATGCACGCGAACAACCGCGAAGACATCAAGGAAGCCTATGCGGGTGACATCGTGGCCCTTGCCGGCCTCAAGGAAGTGCGCACGGGTGACACGCTCTGCGATCCGACGAAGGCGGTGATCCTGGAGCGCATGGAGTTCCCCGAGCCCGTCATCGAGATCGCTATCGAGCCCAAGTCGAAGGCGGATCAGGAGAAGCTCGGCATCGCGCTCTCCAAGCTCGCTGCCGAGGACCCGTCCTTCCGCGTGTCGACCGACGCCGAATCCGGCCAGACCATTCTCAAGGGGATGGGCGAATTGCACCTCGACATTAAGGTCGACATCCTGCGTCGCACCTACAAGGTGGACGCGAATGTCGGCGCGCCGCAGGTGGCCTATCGTGAACGCATCTCGAAGAAGGTCGATGTCGACTACACGCACAAGAAGCAGACCGGCGGTACGGGTCAGTTCGCGCGTGTGAAGATCGTGGTTGAGCCGGCCGAGCAGGGTGCGGGTTACTCCTTCGAGTCGAAGATCGTCGGCGGTGCGGTTCCGAAGGAATACATCCCTGGTGTGGAAAAGGGCCTGGCGAGCGTGCTGGGTGCAGGTATCCTCGCCGGCTTCCCGGTGGTCGATCTGAAGATCGAACTCATCGACGGCGCCTTCCACGAAGTCGACTCGTCTGCGCTGGCGTTCGAGATCGCGTCGCGCGCGGCACTGCGCGAGGCCCTGCAGAAGGGCGGTTCGGTGCTGCTCGAGCCGATCATGAAGGTCGAGGTGGTGACGCCGGAAGACTACACGGGTTCGGTCATCGGCGACCTCAACTCCCGTCGCGGTCAGATCCAGGGGCAGGACATGCGCGGCAACGCGGTGGTCATCGATGCGATGGTTCCGCTCGCCAACATGTTCGGCTACGTCAACACCCTGCGCTCCATGAGCCAGGGGCGCGCGACGTATACGATGCAGTTTGACCATTACGAGCAGGTCCCGTCGGCGGTTGCTCAGGAGGTTCAGGCCAAATACGCATAAGCGGTTGGCTTACGCTTCATCATTCAGGAATTTATTCGACCCCGGGTCGAGTTGTTTTCAGGGAGCCGCAAGATGGCGAAGGAAAAGTTTGAGCGGACGAAGCCGCATTGTAACATCGGTACGATCGGCCACGTTGACCACGGCAAGACGTCGCTGACAGCAGCGATCACGAAGGTTCTTGCGGAAGTTGGCGGCGCTTCGTTCACGGCGTACGACCAGATCGACAAGGCGCCTGAAGAGAAGGCGCGTGGTATCACGATCTCGACGTCGCACGTTGAATACGAGACGGCGAACCGTCACTACGCGCACGTTGACTGCCCCGGCCACGCTGACTACGTGAAGAACATGATCACGGGCGCGGCGCAGATGGACGGCGCGATCCTCGTGGTGTCTTCGGCTGACGGCCCGATGCCTCAGACGCGCGAGCACATCCTGCTTGCGCGTCAGGTTGGTGTTCCGGCGCTTGTTGTGTTCATGAACAAGGTTGACCAGGTCGACGATCCTGAACTGCTTGAGCTCGTTGAGCTGGAGATCCGCGAACTTCTGTCGAAGTACGAGTTCCCCGGCGACGACATCCCAGTGGTCAAGGGCTCTGCGCTTGCTGCACTTGAGGACACGAACCGTGAAATCGGGCACGACGCGATCGTCAAGCTGATGGAAGCGGTCGATGCATATATCCCGCAGCCTGAGCGTCCTGTTGACCAGCCGTTCCTGATGCCTGTTGAGGACGTCTTCTCGAT
>NZ_JBHLXC010000012.1:0-451225 GCF_042432495.1 Pseudochelatococcus lubricantis
GTCGTCTGCTCCTTTTCAGATTGGGCAGACTCTACATCACAGCGAGGGAACTTCCGGGGGGCAGGTCATGGACACTATCCGCCTCTCTCAGCACGAGCCAGAGCGGTCAGGCCGGACGGTTACGATTCGACAGGGGGGCAGTTTCTCAGTTCGCCTGACAGCTCACGCCGATCTGATCCCCGAACACACCCGATCCCATGCCGCAATCATGCCCCGCCACCGCCAAGGCGACGCGGAAGGCCGCCGAAAAACGGCCGGGCTGACCACCACCACGGTTAATCAAACGGCGGCAGCAAACTGGGGGATTTTAAGCAGGCACTTCTGGGGAAATTGTAATCGGCATTGACAGCCGATGAACTTGATCATCATCGAACCTGTCGGTAGCAAGTTCCGCGACCTGCCACACACCTATAAATCGTATGCAGGCGTGCTGCATAGCGCTTTCCCACGTTGAGCGGATGGAATATGGTGGTGTTGTTGAATTCGTCTGCCCCATATCTGGCTGCCTGGAGCGCTTCTACAGCAGCGTTGTGGTTGGGTTCCCCCCAATATTGATTCTCAGACCACGGGTACTGCCCGGTCGGAACCGCTACAATATCGGCTTCGACGAAAAGCTGGTTGCCCGCCTGCGCGAAGTCTACGTTACCCGACCAATAGGTCGCCACAACCTTGCGCCCCAACAGCATCGCTTCGGCCAGCGATCGACCGAACCCTTCTGCCCGATGGAGAGAAATCAGACAATCGGAAGACGCCAGCAGCTGCAGCAGATCTTTCCGCGCCAGTACAGCGTCGATGACGATCAGGCGAGGATCATGCGCTGCGGCTATGTATAGCTCGTCCATCTGTTGGCTATCTGCTGAGCCACGCATGACCTTGATGACGAGTCTGACTGAATCGTCGTCTGGAAATGCATCTCGGAAGGCTTTAATCGCGCCGAAAGGATTCTTGCGATGAAACGACGACAGGGCATCGAAGTTGCACATAAACACGAATTTGTTGTCAGGCAGTCCGAAGCGTTGCCGATCTTCTTCAACCGACGGAGCTATAACGGCTGGCGGCATATGCACGACAGGCACAGGCGAAGCAAGTTCATAAGCGCCTCTTACGTAGCTACTGATCGCCCATATCTCGTCGACAAGTGAGAAGCAAAACTCAAGTTCCGAAGGCCACTGCGGCAACTCCCAAGGCCATAATCCTATCGAGTACCGATTATGAAAGAGGCACAAACCCCTCTCACAAAACAGCCGTAACGTCTCCATTCCGGTCATGACAAACAGGTTGATCGGATAGACAGGCTCATCCACAACTTCAACAGGATAAGGATGAGACGTTGTCTGTACATCAGAACCAGCGGGAAAGTCGAGAACACAGTGGTTTACCCCTGCTTCGAACAGCGCGCGCGACGCACAACGCGCATCTTCCCCGATCCCCAGTTGTCCAAATAGATGACCAACAAGATTAACACCAGAATAAGACCAAGACGGCTCGGAACCCCGATCATCGGCAGCCGCTATGTTATCCTGTACGTCTATTCCAACCGGCTGGATCCGGCCGACAAGGTCCAAAAGCCATCGTGGATGCGGAAAAAGCGGCGGCAACCCATTGAAGATATGTTTGAAGTACCACCCTACAAGCTCTTGCCGGCCCTCGTTCCTATCGAGCGGAGTCGCTTCGGCCAGTTCCTTGCTGAAAGCACGCACGGCCAACGCAGCGTAGGGTAACGGAATATCTCCGCCTGTATACTGCGCCTCGATTTCAGTTGGAGACAGGTAAAGCGCGCGGATTTCTGGTCGCTGCATCACTTCACGCAGCACTGCATATTCTCGCAAACCGCTGGACAAGCACCATCCGAGAAAACAAAACCTGTCCTGCCTGTTTTCAAGGGACCATTTCTTCTGTAAATCCGGACGAAGCATCCATATGGCCGCCATGACAGCCAGCAACGGCACCTCGTTAGGTTCCGCCAGTTCTTCGAATGGCTCCAGAAAAGCCAGATATCGGTGGCGCGAGCCAAACTTTGCCTGCAATACTTGGCGGCTCAATGCAAGACCGACAGCACTGGAACTCGTCATTGTATGCTCATTTTTATCAATAGAGTTTGGCCCAGACGAACAACCTTTTCCCATACAGGATCGTGAGTCCTGGGCCGCCGAGTGCTTTTATCATATTCGGATATGCGCGTACGGGAGGATGTTAAAGCATGGTAAGCGGGAAGAGGCGAGATCCGACCGGTGTCTCATGCGAGACGGTGTTAAACAGGCGCGGCAGGCTATCGTCTTGTCCAGGATAAAAGCCAATTGTGGCCGTATTCGCCCCAAAAGCGTGAACACAGTTATGCTTGCGTTGAGATACGAGGACGTCAAGTTCTCCGATCAACGACTTCAGGCGAGTAGGCGACATTTCTTCTAGCCACCATGAGGGGTTGAGGATTTGCGGCAACACTATCTTCTGACGGATACCCAAGCGACTGACAAAGGAGGAGAACGCCGCCGCATCGTCTTCGGTCTTTTCATACTGATGGATCGTGCTAACGATGGGTACGAGCACGTAGCCCTCATAGGGCTTAAGAAAATCCAATATCAACGGTGCGTTTTCATCGACCGCACGGGCCATAATAGCCTGGTTGGTCAGTGAGATGCCGACTTTCCGTTCGTTCGGCAAGTTGAAATCGACGCTATCATCCTCAGGGTAGAAGCGTTCAGGGTAACGTGTCAGCGTTGGGGGGACCGACAGATCAAGGTTCCATCGATTGACGATACGCAACGACGTGAAATCCCGCACAGAGAACGAAGCAAGCGACTGCGCGGCGCGCCGGATTTCCGGCGTTATCCATGACGAATCCAGGTTAGCAACGCCGATATTGTAAATGTGGCATTGAGCATTCCATGTAAGCGCGTCATTAATAAAGTTTAGAAACCTCGGAAGCATTGACAGCGTTCCAATACCTCCGCCGCCCAGAACAATTCTCTCTGGACGCAGTATCTTGGCCTGATTGAAATTTTCTATAAAACTTTCCGGTTTGATAAATTTTCCCGTGAAAGTGGGACGATAGCTCAGAACATGATTTTCACTCGAAGGGAATGCAC
This sequence comes from Pseudochelatococcus lubricantis, assembly GCF_042432495.1. Taxonomy (NCBI): domain Bacteria; kingdom Pseudomonadati; phylum Pseudomonadota; class Alphaproteobacteria; order Hyphomicrobiales; family Chelatococcaceae; genus Pseudochelatococcus; species Pseudochelatococcus lubricantis. The sequence goes on from NZ_JBHLXC010000012.1 coordinate 3,087, forward strand.
GCACTGCGTCCAGCAGACAAAGCTCATCACCGAGATTGCCGAAACCGTAAGATCCTAGAAACAAGGTTTTCACGCGATACGATTCCTTTGCCTATCTGTGCGGGCACTCCCATACTAGGGCCTGCCATGTTAGAGTTTAGCGTGGAAACCCAGCCGAGGAGTGCCCTTGGCGCAATTTGGCCGGATATTAGTACATCAACGAGTGAGGCGCCAGTTTGGATCGCCTCAATGATTTACATGCATTTACATGCGTTTCTAACGATCCCGGGGGTCGGCCGCCCGTTTAGCAGACGCCCCATACTCGAGATACACCAGGAGCGGATTGCCTCCTTTTAGAGGCGCATCCCTATTGAGTTCATAATAACGTTTCGTGCTGAAACGTGGAGAGGGATCCCTGCCCTGCTTTCCACCAACCTCCAGATAGTGGTCAAGCGCATCAAGCCCCGATAGTGCCATGTCCGGATTCTGGCTTCGATACCAGCTTTCGTCAAATAAGCCGGACTGTTCGATAAGTCGCCGCTCGCGCTGACGTTCCTCACTCCTGAAAACAGGTGACTTAACGACAATACCTTTTTGGGGAGCTACCTCCGATTTCTGTGATAAGGTCGGAACTGTGCCTCCCCCCCGCTCACCAGCTTCCGTGACGAGGCGGGTGCCCCCCGTCCGCGCAGCTAGAAGCTTCTCTTTCTCCAACAACAGCCGGCTAAGCGTAGCAATTTCAGCGATCCTCTCCGAAGTCGTCGACTCAAGCACTTTGTTTCGCTCTTCCAGAGTATCGATTCTTCGGTCTCTCTGAATCAGTGCCTCACGTTCTGTCCTGAGGCGATCAGTAAAATCAGAAATAGTTTTCTTATAGCTCTCTATCTCTTTGTCTTTCTCAGCAACAGAAATATTTAATAATTCAAGTATCATCTGATTTTCGCTATTGGCGCGTTTTACAGAAGAAAGAAGCTCGCGAACAGCTTCGAGTTCACGTGATTTTTCAGCTTCAGAATTACGGATAACCTCATACGTATCATTAACATTCTGAATCAATAATAATTTTGATGATAAATCATTATTCTCGGTCTTGAGTGACTTCAATTGGATGTCCCGCTGCGTCAAAGTTGCGTCTTTTTGCTGCACCTGCTCTATCAAAGTTCTATTGAGGATTTCCAATTCAAGAATTTTCCGATCCCGGTCGGAGAGCAACTTCTGGAAGCCGTCAATGACATCGGCCGCCGCTTCAACTAGGCGTTGAATCGCTTCGGTTTCCGATGTCTTAAGTTGCACGACTTGGTTAAGCTCTTCTATTCTACGCTGCTGGAGAGATAGAACCTTATCGACTTCCTTGGCTGAAAATCGATCAGCGTCATCATCGATCAGCACCGCTTGCCTACCTACACCTATATCCGTGATTTCCGCTGTTGGCCTGAAAGGAGACTCTATAGCCTGGACCAATTCCCAGGCATGCCTCTTTTGCCCGACCGAGGAATCGGTTTTCTTCCGACCTCGCGTGAAAACGCGGAAGCTCGTTTTCAGTTTAGGTAGAAATCCATCCTTGGCCATTGCAGCTTTCCATAATACTAAACTGACGGCTACATTATTTTTTGAAACTATTTCATCATATCTGCAAATCGCAGTTCAGATTCCTCTGCAATCTGTATCAGATACTCTCCGTAACTGTTTCTACCCAGCTTTCTGCCTAACTTGGCGAGTCAATTACGATCAATATATCCCTTACTGAACGCGATTTCCTCGAGAGAGGCGATACGCTAGCCTTGACGTTTTTCAAGTGTGCAGACGAACCTTCCAGCACCGATCAGGCTGTCATGTGTACCGGTGTCGAGCCAAGGGAATCCACGCCCCATCTTCTTGACACGGAGTTGCCCTTACTCAATATAAAAGCGATTGATATCGGAAATTTCAAGTTTTCCACGTGCGGATGGCTTGAGGTTCACTGCAATATCAACAACTTGTTCATCATAGAAATTAAAGACCTGTAACGGCCCAGTTCGAGCGTGGTCTGGCCGGCCTTTCCTCAATCGAACGGGCCTTGTTAGTGTCGTCAAAGGTCACGATCCCGTAACGTTCAGGCTCCCGGACCCTGTAGGCGAAAACGCTCGCACCACGTGGCTCGACAGTATGCAACAGCGATTCGAGGTCAGCACCATGGAAAATATTGTCGCCCAGAATCAGGGCTGACGTTTCCCCCTGCACGAAGTCCGCACCAATAATAAACGCTTGGGCAAGGCCATCCGGGCTTGGCTGCGAGGCGTAACTGACCGAAATCCCCCATTGCGAGCCATCGTCCAGCAAACGTGCAAATTGCGGAATAGCATAGGGCGTCGAGATGATCAGAATCTCGCGGATGCCTGCCAGCATGAGGACGCTCAGCGGATAATAGAGCAACGGCTTATCGTAAATGGGTATTAGCTGCTTCACTATGGCAAGCGTCAGCGGATGTAACCTTGTTCCCGACTCCCTGGCGAGAAGAATTCCTTTCATGATACGCATTTTCCTCGATCTTTGGGATTCGGTGAAATGTACGGTCACAAAAACGGTCAACGTAGAATAGCGACCCCGTTATTGTATAGGAAGCGCGTCAATGTAAAAAAACGATCTTAAGACGACAATAAAAACCCGACCGCAATGTAATTGCAGTCGGGCACAAACAGCACAATAAAACTCAAATTTCTAATAATACTAAAAATCACACAGATATCCCCGCATATCGAATGCAGATCAAAAAATCGCAGTTCCGTAATACACTAGTATTTCTGTGACAGCCCTCTTTTGGAAAAGGGAGCTGTCACAATCTTTCAGATCAGACGATCTGGTCGTCATCATCCGTGATGACGTGGATAACATCGGCCGTCTTGTTTCCGCTCTCTTCCGCATAAACGAAGTCAAGCACAACATTAACGCGATCATCACCATCGGTCAGGCGGCCAATCCAGTAGTCGCGGCCTCCCTGGTCGGCATCGCGCTGAAGCGTATTGTGATACAGCAGATCAACGAAGTCTTCGTTAGACAGCGTCGAAAGCGAGGACGCCTCCTCCGTATCGAAAATACGCTCTGCAATTTCGGCGATTGAGGCGCCGTCGCGATACATGTCGAGCCAGAACTTGAAGCCTTCGAACTCGGTGGTGCGATCGAACAGCGCTTCATAAAGACGGGCAACGGAGCCTTCGTTGTCATCGCTGGCAACCACGAGAGCACTGTCAGCCCACCGGAGATACTCGACACCGGTGACTTCCGACTGCTGGTTGCTCACCAGGTTGAACACCACGGCCTTGTCACCTTGCCAGTCAATCTCGTAGTTCGCACGAGATGCCTCGACAACTGCAGCATTCGGATTGTTCGCCACGTCGGCAAAGGAGACAAGATCAATGCCGCTACCAGCCTCAACCGTATCCGAACCATCCGCAAGATAGAACGTGACGTTCCCGTCGCCGCCCCTGAGAAGATTCTGACCGTTACCACCGACGATCGTATCGTCACCGGAACCGCCAATGACCGTATCGTTGCCGGAACCGCCGGAGAGGTATGCAGCGAGATCGCCGCCGACGATCGAATCATCGCCCTCACCGCCCGACACAAGACTGGATGACTGTCCGATTTCACCCGCAAAACCCTGCGCAGCGGCGCTTCGCAGCACGATCGAATCGCTCCCGGACCCGCCGTAGACAACAACCGGCAAAGACCCGTCAACACTGACGACAGTATTTTCGGAAGTATCCAGAATGACGATCGAAACACCGGAGGGGATAACGATCTCCTCGCCCGAACCCTGCTTGATGAAGAGCAGATCGGTACCAGGCGGGATATCCTCACCTGGCGCATACTCGGCAATAGTGACGCTCTCGCCTTGCGGTATGGCATCCAGGATTCCCTGAATGGCCTGCTTCACATCATTCGGGAGCGTGGAATTCGCGATTTCATCGCGGGCCGCATCGGCTCCAAGATCATAAGTTACAGCCATAGTCTCTGTTCCTTGTCCTAGACAACCGAAACCAGCCAAATTTTATGGTTCCAGTTTATAAATAAAATGTAACGGCTTTACGACCTAGACAAACGGACTAGATCAAAAAAACATCTAAAACACCCATGATCGCACCCCTAAACCACTATAGCGCATTCCGGATGCGATCCGTTCCGTACTCAAACGATCAGGGAAGCTGCCCTTGGCCCGCCACGGACAACCGGCCACCGGAACTTCCCCGATACAATTTTACCCGCCCCGACTGGATGCCAGCCGGAACTCCGTTGGGACCCTTGCCTTCCACATCGGAGGCCCGCAGCTTGCGTACAAGCAAACGCACCCCGACGAGTGGAGATACCCCGTCCCTGGCTCTGGCCGACACCTCGCGACCAGACACCTTCACAAGACTGCCGTCCCTGAAGGCAGCCTCAAGCTCGAGATCGAATTGCTCGGCCTTCTCGTCCCGCAGCCGGAAAGAAATGGAAACTACCGGCAGCATCCTCTTGCGCGTGCCAACGAAATCCCCGGTCAGCGTCTCGGGAACTTCGCCCAATCCGGCAACCTCGCAGCCGTAACCGATATCGACCCCGATAGGCCGGCGCGGCCAATGGACAGAGAAACCCTCGATGTCTTCTTGCGCACCGGGTTCTCCGAGCCACTCCCCCGTCCGCGTCGTCACATCTCCACGGTAGGCGATATGACCCGACATAAAGACCGGAAGCGCCTCGGGCGCAGCTGCCTCACGGCCCGCACTCTGCCGCAGAGCGCTCTCGTCCCTGTCGGTTACGCGATCCAGGCGATCAAGCTTGAGCTTGACACCGTCATTACGCGCCGCCCCTTCAACAAATATCGTCACAACGACAACAGAATCGCTTGCGACAGACACAACAAGAGCGTCGCCCGGAGCCCGCAGCACACCGTCAGCGTTGTCCGGCCCATAAAACAGCCGCGCACCAGGATCTGAATCGGGCGCAAAGGATGCAACAACCTTTGGCGGAACATCGCCATCCTCTGCAGCAATATACCGCAGTGCATATAAACCGCGCGAGACAGGCATGGCACGTGCATAAACGCGCCCGCCCGCCCGGGCAGCGCCAGCGGCTGCGACATCCGCACCACCGTTAAACCGGGCACGTGCATCGATCGGAGCAGTGCCAACTGGCGCGCGCTGTCGCCTCGCCATGTCAATTGCCCGTTCGCCGCCGTCAATCGCATTGCCCGCCATGAGCACTCACTCTTCATGAAATTTACTGCAGCCAAAATACACGGGGTCTATATCAATTTCAACTGTTAATCAGGTTTATCTAGTTATATCCAATACGTACGAAAATTTTGTAATTTGTTATTCATGAGATGTAAATTTGGCATCAGCTTTTTCCATGCCATTGAAGCTGGGCAGTCGTAACATTTTTCCGGCCAAGTTCGGTATAACTGCTTATATCGCAAGGTGCCGACCCGCGCCTGCCGGCTAACAACGGAGCCATCTTGGCGGCTGTAAATTACAGGTGAGATTCCGATTGGCGATCACCGCTCACGCGCAAAATAGGCGGAGCTATTTGTCCGCTGAAGCGTTATCAACACGCATACCGATTCTCAATGAGCCGCACTTATCGAGAATCAGTATTGGCCTGGGAAGCGACTTTATCCTTTTTCTAATCAGGGGCGCCTTTTTAAGAACATCATCCAGCTGCTGGTCGCGGGCTCGGCCGAGGGCCCGGCATCGCCTGAAAACGTGGAACAGTACGAAACGTCCCATCGCTTTATAGGACTGTTCGCACAAGTTTCACGGCGCAAACCGGTTATTCCCTGCCCGTCCAAAGCGCAGGCCGGATAGCGTCTGGTACCCTCGTGATACCGGAATGTCACCTAGCAGCGATACCTGTCCCGATGGCTATTCTGCTTTACGTTCTACCTGTATATATTTATCCGACGCTCGTGGTCGTATTTTCAGAACCGGCGGCGGACAACAAGGATTGTCGCCTGCCGCCTGCGGTCTCTACAAGGCCGCATTTTTCCATTAGCCTATGGGTCGATCTTCAACGGGATTCGCATGCTCTACTCAAATCTGCAGCCGCTTCCTCGCGATACGAAGACCGGTGTTCTGTATCGCGTCAGCGATTATCCGCATATCGCGTCTCTTGTAGCTATCCCTGTCGTCCTGGTGGAGATAGGCAATATCGCGCGCGAGTTCCCCGTCGTCTGGCAGTCCATGGGAGACAGACTTTCTCTCGTGGCGCTGACGGGGCTTGCGCCCGGCACCGGCCTTTCGGCCAATCGTGATATCACGAACGAGGATATCTCCCTTCTCGCGTTGAAAGCCTATCCGTTCACGGTTGCTCCCGGCGACTACGCAGCCTCCCGCCCGGTTCTCGTGGATCATGCCGAAGTCCGGCCGGGCGCGCAGCCCATTAATATGTATGATTCACATGGGCGCTTCACACGCGATGCGCTCATGCGGCTGGCAGCGACGCGCGTGTTTGCCCACAGCCAGGCCAAGACGGCCCGTTTTTCCCAGCTTCTGCATGCGGCCGGCCTGATGCAGCCCTGGGAGTTCGCGCTTCAGTTCGGCGAGCGCACCCTGTCGCTGGCTGGTCTCTATACGCTCACGCGCGATACGCAGGCTCTTTATGAAAAACTGACGCCGCTCGTCGAAGAGCTTGGGCATGAAATCGTTCAACTGGTGGAAGCCCACGAGATATCGCTATTCCGCATGAACGATCTCGCCAGAAGCTTTGCGACGATCTCGTCGGCATGGACGCAAATACGCGCTCCGGCTGCCGGCAGCGCGGATAACGCCCCGTGATGTATACGAGTCATGCGATATCGTGCTATTCAAGACCTGATTACAGCTCTTCGCGCGAGAGTTATGTTGCCGCCAACAGGCGTTGAATGGGCCGGACATGCACAGCTTTTATGAACCGATATCCCATGCAAAACATGCCGGGATGCGTTGGTCGTTGCCTGCAAGGTTTGAATTCGCACAGGATCTGCGTCTGATCCAGGTGACGTTCCAGGAAATTCGCCGCGCCGCGAATTTTTATCCGTTATGTCTGCGCCAGACCGGGAATATTCTTGATCTCGTTGCCATCCTCGCCGATGAACAAGGCAAGAATATTCATATCGACGCAGCAGGAAAGTGGGCCACCGAGTACCTGCCGCTGATGCTCAGGGTTCATCCTTTCAGCCTCGTTCGCCGTGCCGGTGGCGATGACCTTCTGCTGGCCGTGACCCACGATGGCGGCCTGTTCGGCAAGGACGGCGAGCATGACCTTTTCGACGAGCACGGCAAATTCTCGCCGGCGACGTCCATCGTGCTCGCCGCGCTGCAGACAGCGGAAACGCAGCGGCCTGCACTGCGGACGGCGTGCGAATTGCTCGCCACGCTCGATATCACCGTTCCTGTTCCTTCCGGCGCGCTGAACGGCGGGCTCCACCGTCAGAAATTGTTTGTGATCGATCCTGAAAAACTTGCAGCGCTCTCCGCCACGCAACGAGCAAGATATGTGGAACTCTATCGCTCCAACCCGTTCGCGCTCCATCTGGTGGAAGCCATTGTGTATTCCCAGAATAACTTTGCCTTCCGTTCGCTATTGGCCGATATGCCCCACGGCGAACGTCTGAAGCAGGTGCATCCTTCCATCACCCCTGAGCCGACTCCCGACGACACTCCGCCAGCCGAGGTCGACGAAAATACCTTCATTGATTATGGTGCAACGCTTGATTTTGGCAGCTAAGGAATTTATGGACCGAACGGCTTGTCGTTATTGTCCCCAAAATCTGCATTTTCGGGCCATCGTGCAACAGCACACCGCCTCATGGAAACACCGCTTTTCCAGCCACAGTCGTTAAAGTTATCCTCTACGTGACCGGGCCGCGCCAAACGCCGGCGTCTTCCTCTACAGAATCCAAGCCGTTTCAGCATGCTTCCCTGGGGCACAGCATAAATAGGCAAAATCAAGGCGTTATTTACGGAATTTGCTGCGATTGATTTAAAGGCGCACTTACTATATATGCATACCGTTATCTTGATTTAGGTTTCTAACATCGGCAATCTGCATGTATCATTTCTTACTATCGTTTACCAAACTTCCTTGATCATGGCGGAATGTTGGATGTGGATGCCGTCGGAAGTATCCTTTTCCGTTGACTCTCCGGAAGCGTGAAGAGCCAACAGATGTTGATGTCGCTAACTGACGGGGTCGTAGCGTGCTCGGATCATCAGGAATGTCTGGTCGCCCGTCTGACGTTCACAAGGCTTCCACGCCTCTCGATCAGACGATCTCCGCAGCGCGGCCTGCTATTCTTGGATTGATCGGCTTCGGGAGCGTGACGAGTATTCTTTCTCTCGTTCCATCGCTCTACATGCTGAACGTCTTCGACCGCGTCATGACGAGCCGGAACATCACCACGCTCATCATGTTGACGGCGATCGCGCTTTTCCTCGTGCTGATCGGCGCGATCGTGGAACGCATGCGAGCGACCGTCTCGCTGCGCGTCGGCGCCTGGGGAGACGAAAAGGTGTCCCCCGCCCTGCTGGCGGCCGTGCAGGATGTGGCGCTCCGGTCAGGACGGCGTGTCGACGTGCAGGCCTTGCGCGATCTTGACAGTTTTCGGGAATTCTGGACCGGTACCGGGCTCCAAACGTTGGTCAGGGCTGCCTGGTCTCCACTGTTTGTCATCGTTCTTTTTTTCCTGCATCCGCTTTTCGGATACATCGCTATTCTGGGTTTGCTGGTGGTTCTGGCCCTGACGATCGCCAACAATCACGCGACCCACAAGCCGCTCGGCAAAGCCGCGGCGGCCAGCCGCAAGGCAACGGCATGGATGTCAGCCACCATCCGGAACATCGAAGTCATGCATGCCATGGGCATGCGCCCGGCGTTTCGCAAGCTGTGGCAGAAGGATCACAAGGAAGCACTGTTCTGGCAAAACGATTCCAGCGATAAATCAGCGGCTTATGTCGTCGCGTCGAGTTTCTTCCAGTCGGCTCTCGGGCTTTGTGTCCTTGCGTTGGGCATCTATCTGGCTATTCAGGGTGAAATTTCCGCCGGGGCTGCCTTCGTTTCCCGCATTCTCTTCGGGCAGGCCGTGGGGCCATTGACAGGTCTGATTGGCCAGTTGAAGGGCTACACGACGTCGCGGATATCGTACGACAATCTCCAGCACATATTCAGGAGTGCCGTGGACGATTCCGAGCGCATCGTTCTGCCGATCCCGGACGGTGCGCTGTCTATGCACGGCGTGATGCTTGAATTGCCCGAGACAAAGCAGATCATCTTGCGCAACGTCAATCTGGTCATCGAGCCGGGCGACACCGTGGCCATGGTGGGGCCGAGCGGCTCCGGAAAATCGACGCTTGCCCGCGCCATGGTGGGCATACTGCCCCCCGCGATGGGCGAGATCAGGCTTGATGGCGCGGAGCTGAAGCACTGGCAGGTCGACCAGCTCGGCAAGTATCTGGGCTACGTCCCGCAGGACGTGGAGTTGATCCCGGGCACGATCGCCCAGAACATCGCCCGCTTCGGTTCGCGCGACGACGAAGCGACGATCGCCGCCGCCAAGTTCGTTGGTGCTCATGACCTGATTCTGCGCCTGTCCGGTGGATACAATACCGCCATCGACATTGACGGCAGAGGGCTGTCCGGCGGCCAGCGGCAACGGATCGCTCTTGCCCGCGCCGCCTACGGGAATCCCGCGCTGGTCGTGCTGGACGAGCCGAACTCAAATCTGGACGCCGCGGGCGAACAGATGTTGTTGCAGGCTATCAAGCGTTTTAAAGCCCAGGGAACAACGGTCGTCATCGTCACGCACAAAGCCCAGATACTGGCCGCCGTCGACAAGATCATCTATGTGAACGGAGGCGGTATCAGTCATTTCGGTTCCCGCGACGAGGTCATGAGCCATATCGCGGGCGCAAAGCTGCCACCACCGCCCGCAGCAATAGGGAGTAAATGACATGGCGCTTCCTTCCCCGCTCAACCGCTCCCGCATTGCCCCGGCGGCCGAGGAAACAGTGCTGCCGGGCCTGGCGGCTGACGAAGCACCGGCCTCGGACCTGCCACGGACGACGTCGTCCACCAATTGGCGCACGCCGCTGCTGATCGGCTGGGCGGTCATCGCTTTCGGGCTGGGCGGCAGTCTGGCCTGGGCGACGCTGGCTCCGCTGGACAGCGCCGTTTCCGCTCAGGGCGTCGTGTCGGTGGAAAGCAACCGCAAGACCGTTCAGCATCTGGAAGGCGGGATTGTCCGCGAAATCCGTGTCCGGGACGGCGACTATGTAGACGAAGGCGACGTGCTGTTCCGGCTGGATGGAACACAGGCCGCAGCCAATCTGGAAGTGGTTCGGAACCAGAGGGCGGCCGCGCTCGCCGAGGAAGCGCGCCTGACCGCAGAGCGCGATGGCAGCTCGACCCTTGAGTTCCCGTCGGATGTCATGGAACGCCAGAACGATCCGGCCGTTGCCAAGGCGATTGCGGACCAGCAGAGGCTGTTCCGGGAGCGGCAATCTTATCTCTCTGCCCAGAAGGACGTCCTCGAGTCGCAGGTCAAGCAGGCCCAGGAACAACTCGAAGGTGCCGCCCAGGAGCGCGCATCCGGCCTCAAGCAGATTTCTTGGGTGGATCAGGAGCTGCCGTCCTTGCGCGACCTCTACAAGAAGGGGCTCGTGCAATGGACGCGCATCACCTCGCTGGAGCGGCAACGCGCGCAGCTTGAAGGCGTGGTGGCCGCCGCCGCGGCGACGCATGCCCGCCTTCTGCATTCCATCAACGAGGCGAACCTGAAGATTGCCGAATTGAAGCAACAGTTTCATCAGCAGGTCGCGGAGTCGATTGCCGCGACACGCAAACTGATTGCGGAGACCGAGCAGAAGCAGAAGGTCGCGCAGGACATTCTCGACCGTCTTGATGTGCGCGCCCCGCAGACGGGCGTCGTGCAGGGTCTCAAGGTGTTCACACCGGGCGCCGTCATCAGGCAAGGCGATCCGCTGCTCGATATCGTGCCACTCAACGAGGAACTCGTGATCCGTGCCCAGGTTTCGCCGTACAGCATGGACGTTGTCCATGCCGGCCTGCGTGCCGAAATCCGTTTTCCGTCGTTCCACCTGCCCTACGTGCCGGTCATGTTCGGATACATCAAGAATATCTCGTATGACCGCCTGATGGACGAAGCGACCAATCAACCCTATTTCGCCGCGGACGTCGTCGCGGATCGCAGCACGTTGCCGGAGGAAATCCGGGACAAGCTCAGAGCCGGCCTCCCGACCGATGTCCTGATCGTGGCCGGTGAAAGGACGCCCCTGCAATATCTTCTGCGCCCTCTGACCGACAGGCTGCGTAAAGGCATGCGGGAAAACTGAACCGGGTCAATTCCGCCCCCCCCTCCACGAGACGCTTCATGTAGGGAAGTATTCCGGGGCGGAAAGAGCGCGCCGGATCCGCATCGTCGTACTTTAATTCTTTGATTTTGAACGAATTCTTACCGGTCGAATGACCCGACTTGACCGGAACGCCCCCCGGAAACCGGCAAGCCTCCCGAGCGGCCATGATCAGGTCTCGGGAGGCCTTTTATTTGACTTGCCGCGTCAGGCAGCAGCCTGCTTATTACGTTGCTCATCGATACCGGTGACGTGCCTGTTGAAGTCGGGCCCGTTCTGTGCGCCCAGCCGGAGCGCGGCATGCGCCGCACGTTCGGCCTCGTCCAGATCGCCCGATTGCAGCAGGAGACCGATAAGATAATCGTGCGACCATGGGTCGGACGGGTCTGCTTCCAGTGACTGCCTGGCCAGAAGCACAGCTGCGCCCATATTCTTGCGGCGCGCTTCCACCTTGCTGAGCTGTCGCAAGAACGGCCCGGGCTTCTCACCATTTACCGTCAACCCGGCCCGGCTTGCCTCCTCGGCTGCATCCAGATCATTCTGTTGCAACAGCAGACCGATCAGATGATGGTGCGAGCCCGTGTCGGCCGAATTGATCTCCAGCGATTGTCGAGCCAGATCCACCGCCCGCGCGGGCTCCCGACGCTTGGCGGCGAGATTGCTCTGATGGCGAAGAAACATCGCGCGCTGGTGCCCGTGCAGCGCCAATCCGGCCGCAATTGCCTGCTCCGCGACGTCAAGCTCGTTCTGCTGCAGCAGAAGGCCGATCAGGTGGTGATGCGAGCCTGCATCCGAAGGATCGACATCCACGGCGCGCCGGGCCAGTTCCACAGCCAGCGCCGGATCGCGCCGTCTGGCGGCTAGATTGCTCTGATGCCGGATAAACCGGGAAGGCTTGTACCCGTGCAAGGCCAGTCCGGCCGCAATCGCTTCCTCGGCGCCGGCGAAATCGTTCTGTTGCAGCAACAGCCCGATCAGGTGGTGATGCGACTCTGCGTCAGATGCATCCGCTTCAAGCGCATGCAGCGCCAGTTCCGCCGCCCGCACCGGATCGCGCCGCCTGGTGGCGATATTGCTCAGATGGCGGATGAACGCTGCCGGTCGATTACCGTACTGCCTGAGCGCCGTCTCTACCGCTTCCTCGGCTGCATCGAGATCGTTCTGCTGCAGCAGAAGGCCAATCAGGTGGTGATGCATGCCGGCGTCGAATGGATCGGCCTCGACTGCATGTCTGGCAAGCTCCACGGCCAGCGCCGGATCGCCTCGCCTGACGGCAAGATTACTCCGGTGCCGGATAAACCGGGCGGGCTTGTCCCCGTGCAAGGCCAGTCCGGCTGCAATCGCTTCCTCGGCGCCGGCGAAATCGTTCTGTTGCAGCAACAGCCCGATCAGGTGGTGACGCGACTCTACGTCAGATGCATCCGCTTCAAGCGCACGCCGTGCCAGTCCCACTGCCCGCACCGGATCGCGCCGCCTGGTGGCGATATTGCTCAGATGGCGGATGAACGCTGCCGGTCGATTACCGTGCTGCCTCAGCGCCGTCTCGACCGCTTCCTCGGCTGCATCGAGATCGTTCTGCTGTAGCAGAAGGCCGATCAGGTGGTGATGCGAGCCTGCATCCGAAGGATCGACATCCACGGCGCGCCGGGCCAGTTCCACAGCCAGCACCGGATCGCGCCGTCTGGCGGCTAGATTGCTCTGATGCCGGATAAACCGGGAAGGCTTGTACCCGTGCAAGACCAGTCCGGCCGCAATCGCTTCCCCGGCAGCGTCGAATTCATTCTGTTGCAGCAACAGCCCGATCAGGTGGTGATGCGACTCTACGTCAGTTGCATCCGCTTCAAGCGCACGTCGCGCCAGTTCCACGGCCCGCGCCAGTTCGCGTCGCTTCCCCGCCACATTGCTCTGGTGGCGGATAAACGGTCCCGGCCTTTTTTGATGCTGTGCCAGCGCCGTCTCTACCGCTTCCTCGGCTGCATCGAGATCGTTCTGCTGCAGCAGAAGGCCGATCAGATGGTGATGCATGCCCGCGTCAAGTGGATCGGCGTCGACGGCATGTCTGGCAAATTCCACAGCCCGTGCAGGATCGCCTCGCCTGACGGCAAGATTACTCCGGTGCCGGATAAACCGGGCGGGCTTGTCCCCATGCAAGGCCAGTCCGGCTGCAATCGCTTCCTCGGCGCCAGCGAAATCGTTCTGTTGCAGCAACAGCCCGATCAGGTGGTGATGCGACTCTACGTCGGATGCATCCGCTTCAAGCGCACGTCGCGCCAGTTCCACGGCCCGCGCCAGTTCGCGTCGCTTCCCCGCCACATTGCTCTGGTGGCGGATAAACGGTCCTGGCCTTTTTTCATGTTGTGCCAGCGCCGTCTCGACCGCTTCCTCGGCTGCATCGAGATCGTTCTGCTGCAGCAGAAGGCCGATCAGGTGATGATGGGCGCCGGCGTCCGCCGGTTCAATGTCCCGCGCCTGGCGGGCGCATTCCGCCGCCTGTGCGGGCTCTCCCCGTTGCTGCGCCAGCGCGCTGACGTGGCGCAGATAGCGGCTGGGCCCGGGAAGCCCGAGATCGAGCGCTTTCCGGACAGTTGCCTCCGAGAGATCGAGATCTCCCTTCTGCTGTTGCATGCGCGCGAGATGGAGGTACGAGTCTCCGTCCGCCGGGCCGGCATCGAGGGCCTGCTGCGCCCAGTCTACCGCCGCCGCCCAGTTGCGCCGCTGCGCCTCGATATTGCTGACGCGACGCAGGATCGGGACGGGATTGACGGTCGGCGTCTGCAAGGCGCGGCGAGCCGCCTGCCGCGCGTCCGCCAGTTCACCGATCAGTCGCTGCGCCAACGAAACACGGGTCGGGGCGGAAACCGCTCCGGACGGCGCGTCGATGCCCAGCATGGCCGCCATGCGCTGATGCGCGGCAGGCAGCAGCGGCGCGTAGTCGTCCGCGACGATGCTGAGGCTTTCGGGTGACTGCACGCGCGATATCTCGTCCGGCAACCAGCCCACCGCCTTCTTGCCGAGGCTGTAGATGACGGCGCGAGACACCTTGCGGGTAATCGCCCGTTCGGCAAGGTCACGCGCTATCCTTCCCCTGGCTTCTCCGCCAGGGGCGGCCTCGAAGGCATGTTCCAGCTGGGCAGCCATCCGTGCAACGGCCGAATAGGTCAGGTTGACGAATAACTGATGGGTCGCCGGATAGTATTTCGCAACCCTGCCCTGAAGCCCTCGCTCATCGATCTGTGCCTCGTCCGACAGGGCGATGATTTCCGGTGGCTTCTCGAAGGTCTGCTGGGCCGGCGGTCGCGGCGGGGAAGACGGCGGAGTTCCGGGCGGCGACACCGGGGGCTGAGGCTCTTTCGCCTCTTCGGGCATGCCGCGCACCTTGCCGGTTCCCCGATACTGGGGGGCGATGCCGAGTTCGGCGAGCAGTTCCTGCAGTTCACCTTTCAGATCGCCGAGGAAATCGACCTGCGCAGGGCCATAGGAGGCGATGATCTGGCGCAGCCAGGCGGGAATGCCGTCGCGCACCAGCGGTGCGAAATCACCGGCATGGACCTGCCGCTGATCGCCTTTCCTGAACCGCAGAAACTGGCGATAGAGATCGGGCTGCACCTCGAAGTCGTCCGGCAGCTCGATGAAAACCGTGAAATGTCCGGCGCCGAAGGGTATGCCGAAAAGCGGCGCCTCCTGAAGCCATTCCTGTTGCTGGCGGATGGCATAAATCTCGCCGCGATAGACGAGGCTGACCTGTCCCGCTATCCGGATGCCATCCGCATCCGGCGCGACCACCGGCTCGTAACCGTAGTGGATAACGATGCCGCCGACGGTCGATACGCTCTCGATCCGGTGCATGCGGCCGAAGCGCGCTTCAGCGGGAACAAATACGCGATCGGGCAGCCCCGGTGCACCGCCGCTCACCGTCAGCGACACACCCGCAGGCGTGCGGAAGAAGCGCCGGGCGAGATAGTGGAGGCTCCAGTCCGGCGGCACCGACGGATCGTTGTCATAGGGATTGAGCCACGTGTCCTGCTCCTGCCGGTTGCCGAACAGAACAACCTCCGTCCAGTCAGACGACAGGT
Source organism: Pseudochelatococcus lubricantis (assembly GCF_042432495.1). NCBI lineage: Bacteria > Pseudomonadati > Pseudomonadota > Alphaproteobacteria > Hyphomicrobiales > Chelatococcaceae > Pseudochelatococcus > Pseudochelatococcus lubricantis. The sequence continues at coordinate 18,499 of NZ_JBHLXC010000012.1, forward strand.
TGTAGTCACCTTCGAAACGGCAGAGGGCGGTTACGTCATCGACCTCGGACCCGACGGCCGATGCAGCCTCGCGGTAAGGAATCCGCCCATAGATTCCGTGCCGTTGCCCCATTGTCACCTCGCTCACCACGCCATTCCGGCACGAGCGATAACGGAGGCCGTATTTGTTGGAGGGCAGCGACGCGACTTTCGCGCCCATGCCGAAGTTCCGGTCCAGCGCATTCACCTTGTGCAGGGATGACGCCAGATCGCAGATGCGATGCAGTTCTGTCGCCGTCATGCCGAGCCCGGTATTCCAGATGGAGAGCTTGCGGACGCCATCGATCATCCTGGGCCTGATATCCACCAACTGCTGGCCTGCGGGCGCGGTACCCGCCGCTTCCAGTGCATTCATCACCAGCTCGCGCAGCATCATCGTCTTGGGGCAGCGCTCGATAGTACTGGCAACCAGAAACCCTTCGTTGGCAATACGAAGAGCCGCAATAGGACTATTGGCGGACACGACAAACTCCGGAATAGTGATAACTATTAGAAGTATAACATGATATGGAGATCACGTAAATCCGCGTATGCCGGCCTCCGCGCACCGGCAGGACTGGCTTGGGAGATTCCAGGCTCCGAGGTCATCGCACAATTTGATGGGGATAGCGAATCTATTCCGGCAAGGACGAGAGAGCTTCCGTCCACCACTTCGGCCCCCGATGCCCTCGGATCGCGGTGCCCGTCCGTGAAGAAAGCAGAAGGCAACCGGATACCGCACGCATTTCAACGGCGATCCGCTTGACGTTTCCAGCACCTCCCACGGACGGGAGCGGTTAACGGCGTGGCGCGCCCGTCAGGGCGCGGGGTTACCGTGGAGCTGGTGCACTGCGTCGATCCGCGCCTCTATTTCCGGCGTGATGACGAGCGAGCGCGATGCGAGGTCGGCCTCAAGCTGTTCGAGGCTCGTCGCGCCGATGATGTTCGCGGTCACGAAGGGGCGACTCGTCACCCATGCAATGGCGAGCTGGGCGGGATCGAGGCCAAAATCACTCGCGATGGCGAGATAGCTGTCTATCGCCTCCGCCGTGCCGGGCTTCTGGTAGCGCTGCCCGCGATCGAAGAGGGTCACGCGCGCGCCGGCCGGGCGGGCGCCATTCCGATATTTGCCGGTCAGGAAGCCCTGCGCCAGCGGCGAATAGGCCAGCAGGCCCACCTGCTCGCGCTCGTGGAATTCGGCCAGCCCGTTCTCATAGGTCCGGTTCAGCAGGTTATAGGCGTTCTGCACGCTGACGACGCGGGGCTGCTCTTTTATCTCCGAAATGTGCAGGAAACGGGAGACGCCCCAGGCCGTCTCGTTCGAGAGGCCAATGTGGCGCACCTTGCCGGCCCGCACGAGTTCAGCCAGCGCATCGAGCGTTTCCTCCACCGGCACCTCCGCGCCGTCCCCGCCACGCGAGGGCGCATGGTTACCGCCGCCGAAAAGCGGTAACGGGCGGTTCGGCCAGTGAAGCTGATAGAGATCGACATAATCGGTCTGCAGCCGCTTCAGCGAATTGTCGATGGCTTCGTTGATGTTTCTGGCGTCGAGCCGGGGCAGGCTGCCGTCCTTGCGCAGATAGGTGCGGTCGCTCGGGCCGGAAACCTTGGTGGCGAGAACCACCCGGTCGCGGTTGCCGCGCGCCCTGAGCCACGTGCCGATGATGCGCTCGGTCGATCCCTGCGTCTCCGCCCGTGGCGGGATGGAATAGTTTTCAGCCGTGTCGATGAAGTTGATGCCGCGGTCGAGGGCGAAGTCGAGCTGCGCATGCCCCTCGGCCTCGGTGTTCTGCTGGCCCCACGTCATCGTGCCGAGCGCGATGGAGGAAACGCGGATATCGGTACGGCCGAGCTGTCGGTATTCGGTCATTTGGGCTCTTTCTGATCTCTGCAAGCGCGAATGCGCCAGCAGTCTACATACTGAGTAGACATAAAAGCCACAATCCACCAACCACCCCCGCAGACAGGAAGAAATCCTTGCCCGATCGGCAAAATTTTCTTCCTTCCCATATGGATTTCTTTCATCAGACTTTGTCTATCGACAAACTATAAAAATGGTGTGGCGCTGCCGCTACACAAACGGAGTTTTCAATGACCAGACCCGTCCGCCGTCTCGCGGTGCGATCCATTCCTGCCGCCATGGCGCTTGCCCTTGCCGCGTCGGCGGCTGCGGCGGGCGAGCCCCGGCAGGGCGGTATCATCCGATACGGCCATTATCAGGAGCCGCCCTGCCTCTACACCGGCTGGGTACAGGCGGGCTATATCCAGCGGCAATATGCCGACAACCTCGTCGCGCGCGACCATGACGGCAATATCGTGCCCTGGCTCGCCACGAGCTGGACGGTCTCGAACGACAACCTGACCTATACGTTCAGGATAAAGCCCGACGTGAAGTTCACCGACGGCACCGTGCTCGACGCGAACGCGATCCTCTACAACTTCAACCGCTGGCTCTCCGATGACCCGGCAAAGGCGAACCGCAACGCCAAGCTTTATGTCGCCGAATACATCAGGCAGATCAGCGCGCCCGATCCGCTGACGCTGAAGATCGAGCTGTCGAAGCCCTATCAGCCGCTGCTTACCGTGCTGGCGACCTACTTCTTCGGCATCCTGTCACCAACGGCCCTGGAAAAGGGGCAGGAGGCGATCTGCGAGAAGCCCATCGGCTCCGGGCCGTTCTATGTCGACGAGTGGAAGCGTGGCCAGTATGTGGTGCTGAAGCGCAACCCCGACTACAATTCCGCCCCGGCGACAGCGAAGCATCAGGGGCCGGCCCATGTGGACGGCATCGTCTGGAAGTTCCTCAAGGACAACACGCTGCGCTATGGCTCGCTGCAGAGTGGCGAGTCGGACGCGATCTATGACGTGCCCGCCGTCTACTGGGCGGAGGCGCAGAAGAACTACACCATCATTCAGGACATCACCGGCGGCACGCCCACCAGGCTGCAACTGAATACTGCGCGCCCGCCCTTCGACGACGTGCGCGTGCGCCAGGCCTTCGCCCATGTCTCCGACCGGCGCAAGGCGGTGGAAGTGGCCACCCACGGCTCGATCCCGTACAACGGCAACGGCTCCCTCAGCCAGAGTTCGCCCGAGCACGTCGGCGCGCTTCACGACAGCTATCCGTACGATCCCGCCGCCGCCAACCGGCTGCTCGACGAGGCCGGCTGGAGCGCGCGGGACCGCAACGGCGTCCGCCAGAAGGACGGCAAGCCGCTGACGGTGCGCCTGCTCTACGCCGGCGGGTCGCTGCTTTCCGCCGACGCTACGCTCGTGCTCCAGATCCTTCAGGATCAGGCGCGCGATGTCGGCTTCGAGGTGGTGCTGAAGCCCATTCCACAGGCCGACTGGTTCGCCGGCAAAGGCCGCACTGTCGACGACTACGAGGCGCAGCCCGCCTACTGGGTGGCGTCCTCGGCGGAAATCCTCAAGATTTCGTGGCGTCCGGACGAGGGTGGCGTGATCAACGCCAACAACGCCTCGCGCTTCCAGCCGCCGGAGCTGTGGAAACTGATCGAGACCGCAGACCGTACCTTCGATGATGCAGAGCGGCTGAAGCTCTATCAGGATGCGCAGCGGCTCATCGTGAACAACGCCGCCGTGATCGGCCTGTTTCCGCTGACCTTCACCATCGCGGCACAGCCGAAGCTGCGCGACGTCTGGATTTCCAGCCCGGTGAGCGAGCCGGTGTTCCACGATGCCTGGTTCGAGGAATGAGCCGATGAGTGAATCGACGGGTCTTGTGGCCGGTGCGCCCACGCGGGCCGGCAGCGTCAGGGTCGTCCTGCACCGCCTGCTCGGCGCGATCTTCGTGATCTGGGCCACGGCGAGCATCACCTTTGGCGTGCAGTCCCTCCTGCCGGGCGACCGCGCGGAACTGATGATCAACGCGGCCGCCGGCACCTTCACCCAGCCGACCGCCGCGGAACTCGCGGCGGTGAACGCGAAATACGGCTTCGACCGGCCCTTCTGGGAGCAATATCTGCACTACATCGGGGGCGTGCTTCAGGGCGATCTCGGCGAATCCTACCAGTCGCACCGGCCCGTAACGGAACTCATCGCCGGGCAGATCGCGCCCACTCTCGCGCTGGCGCTGGCGTGGGCGATCGCCATCGCCATGACGGTCTTCTCCGGCGGGCGCGACGGCCCGGTCGCACGCGCCTTCGGCGGCTTTCAGGTCATCAAGGCCGTCGCGCCGCCCTACTGGATCGGTACCATCCTGCTCGCCGTCTTCGCCATCCATCTGCGCTGGGTTCCGGTCGAAGGCGGCGGCGGCCTGCAGGGACTCATCCTGCCGTCGCTGGCGCTCGCCATCCCGCTCTCGGGCTTCATCGGCCAGATCATCCGCGCGGAGTTCGGACGGGTGCTGGAGCAGCCCTTCGTCACTTCAGCCCGGATGAGGGGCATGGGCAACCTCGCCGTGCGCCTGCGCCATGTGCTGCGCCATGCCGTGCTGCCGGGCATCACGCTGTCCGGCTGGGCGCTCGGCTCTCTCTTCTCCGGCGCGGCGGTCATCGAGACGGTTTTCGCGCGGCCCGGCATCGGCGGCCTGCTGGTGACCGGCACCGCGACGCGGGACATCCCACTGGTGACGGGCATCATCATCGCCTCCGCGGCGGCCTATGTCATCGCCAACCTGATCGTCGACCTGCTCTATCCCATCATCGACCCGAGGCTGAAACAATCATGACCAAGCCCGCCGATCAACTTTCCGTCTATCCGCAGACACTCGTCGGGGACCAGTTCCTCCGGTTCCTGCCTTCCGCGGACGTGCTGCGGACGGTGCCGGCCACCGTTTATGCGGCGGGCGCGGTCGTGGCGTTCTTCCTCGTCGCGGCGGTGGCGCCTTCACTGCTGCAGACGCACGACCCCTTCCGCACCGATCTCTACGCCACGCTGCAGTCGCCGTCCCTCGACCATTTCTTCGGCACGGACCAGTCGGGGCGAGATCTCTATTCGCGCGTCGTCCAGGGCACGGGGCAGTCGCTCGCGATCGGCCTCGGCGCCATAGGGCTGAGCATCGGCATCGCGCTGCTCGTCGGCGTCACGGCGGGCCTTGCGGGACGGCGGACGGATGCGGCGCTGAGCCGTTTTCTCGATGTCCTGCTCGCCTTCCCGAACCTGTTTCTGGCGCTGCTTTTTGTCGCCGTGTTCGGCGCGACGACCACGACGCTCATCGTTTCCGTGGGCCTGGGCTGCGCGCCGGGCTATGCGCGGCTGATCCGGGGGCAGTTTCTCGTCGTGCGCAACTCGGGCTACGTCGAGGCGGCACGCGCTCTTGGTCATCCTTACGGGCGGATCGTGCGCCAGCATATTTTCCCCAATGCCATGCGCCCGCTGATCGTGATGATTACCATGGGCGTCGGCCAGACCATCGTCTGGGCATCGAGCCTCGCCTTTCTCGGCCTCGGCGTGGCGCCGCCCTCGCCGGAATGGGGCGCGCTGCTCGACGCCGGGCGCAATTACGTCACCGTTGCCTGGTGGCTGGAGGTGATGCCGGGCTTCGCCATCATCCTTTTCGCCCTGTCGGTCACGGTAATAGGCCAGCATCTTCAGGACCGGCTGGAAGGGCGGGTCAACCCATGACCGCGCGTGATCCTCTGCTGCATCGGGCAGCAAACGCCACTGCCACCCCGCTGCTGACCGTGGAGCGGCTGCGCGTTGGCTTCGGGCGGGATCCGGCGGCGGCCGGCGCCGTCGTCAAGGGCATCTCCTTCGCGCTGGAGCCCGGCCGCTGCCTCGCCATCGTGGGCGAGTCGGGTTCGGGCAAGAGCGTCACCGCCCGCAGCCTCGTGGGCCTGACGGGCCGCAACGCCACGGTGCAAGCGGAGAGGCTCGCCTTCTCCGGCCGCGACCTCACCCGCTATGGCGAGCGCGACTGGCAGCGGCTGCGCGGACGCGACATCGGCTTCGTCCTTCAGGACGCGCTCGTCTCGCTCGACCAGCTCCGCCCGGTGGGCGACGAAGTCGGCGAGGGCCTGCGCATCCACCGTGTGATTCGCAGCCGCGAGGAACAGGAAACCCGAGTCGTCGAGCTGCTGCGCCTCGTCGGCGTGCCGGAGCCAGAGGTGAAGGCTCGGCAGCTGCCGCACGAGCTTTCCGGCGGTCAGCGCCAGCGCGCCCTGATCGCCTCCGCGCTGGCGCTCGATCCCGCGCTGCTGATCGCGGACGAGCCGACGACGGCGCTCGACGTCACCGTGCAGGCGCAGATCCTCGACCTGCTGGAAGCGACCAGGAACCGGGGAAAGGCGCTGATCCTCATCAGCCACGATCTCTCCGTCGTCTCGCGCATGGCCGACGAGGTGATCGTCATGCGCCACGGCGAGGTGGTGGAACAGGCGCCGGTGGCGACCCTCTTCTCCGCCCCCCGGCACGAATACACGCGCCGGCTGCTCGACGCGATCCCGGCGGCGCATACGCGCGGCACGCGGCTCGCCCCCGCCTCCGCCCCCCGCCTCACGGCGGATGCCGCGCACTGGCGCCGGCGGGGCGGCGACACGCCCGGCCCCGTGCTGGAAGGGCGCGACCTCGTGAAACGCTTCCGCGGGCCGGACGGTCAGTGGCGCACGGTGGTGCGGGGCGTGAATTTTTCGCTGGCACAGGGCGAGACGTTGGGCATCGTCGGCGAGTCCGGCTCCGGCAAGTCCACCACGGCGCGGCTGGCGCTGGCGCTCGACAGGCCGGACGAAGGCACCGTGCGCCTTCTGGGGCGCGACTGGAGCGCGCTCGACGAAGCCGGACGGCGGCCATTGCGGCGCGAGATATCCGTGGTCTATCAGGACCCTCTGAGTTCCTTCGACCCGCGCTGGACGGTGGAGCGCATCGTCGGCGATGCGCTCGCCGGCGGTGCCGCCGGCTTCGGGCGCGATGCTCAGATCGACGAACTGCTCGAACTTGTCGGGCTCGGCAAGGCGCACCGGCGCCGGCGGCCGCTCGAACTTTCCGGCGGCCAGCGGCAGCGTGTGGCCATCGCCCGCGCCATGGCTCCCCGCCCCCGCATCATCGTCTGCGACGAACCGGTCTCGGCGCTCGACGTCTCCATTCAGGCGCAGATCCTCGACCTGCTCGGCGATCTCAAGGCCGCGCTTGGCGTGAGCTACCTCTTCATCTCCCACGATCTCGGCGTGATCCGGCATCTGAGCGACCGCGTGCTGGTCATGCGCAACGGCGAGGTGGTGGAGGAGGGAACGGCCGATGCCATCTTCGACGCCCCCCAGCAGGACTACACACGCGAACTCGTCTCGGCGGTCCTGCACGACCGCCTGCCCCGCATCAAAGGAACCTCGCATGGCTGAGCTTCACTTCAACGCCTTCGTCATGAACACCGTCTCTCACATCCAGCACGGCCTCTGGCGGCATCCGGAAGCGAAGCAGGCGGATTTCGACGATATCGACACCTGGATCGAGCTGGCGCGGACACTGGAGGAAGGCCTGTTCGACGCGATCTTCTTCGCCGACGTGGTCGGGCTCTACGGCCCGCTCGGCGGCAGCTACGAGGTGAACGCGCGCGAGGGGCTGCAGATACCCAACCATGACCCCTCCGCGCTCATCTCGGCGCTTGCTGTCAGCACCGAGCACCTGGGCCTTGCCTTCACCTCCTCCGTCCTGCAGGCGCACCCCTTCGAATTCGCGCGGCGGGTGTCGACGCTCGACCACGTGGCACGTGGGCGCGTGGCGTGGAACATCGTCACCAGCACGCAGGAGAACGCGGCCCGCAACTTCGGCCACGAGCGGCTCACCGAGCATGACGAGCGATATGCCTGGGCCGAAGAATATCTCGAAGTCGTCTACAAACTATGGGAAGGCTCGTGGGAGGACGGCGCGCTCCTGAAGGACCGCGCCCGGGGCGTGTTCTCCGATGCCTCGCGCATCCACAAGATCAACCACGTCGGGCCGCGCTACCGGGTGGAGGGGCCGCACCTGCCCGCCCCTTCCCCGCAGCGCACGCCCTTCCTGTTCCAGGCCGGTTCGTCGCCCGCCGGGCGCGCCTTCGCGGCCCGCCACGCCGAGGCGCAGTTCATTACGCCGCCCTCGCCCGAAGCCGCCGCCGGCCTGATCCGCGAGACGCGCGACCTCGCCCGCGCGGCCGGGCGGCGGGGCGAGGACATCAAGTTCTTTCAGGGGTTCTCTTTCGTCATAGGCTCCACCGATGAGGAGGCGCGGCGCAAGGAGGAAGATCTCGAACGCTTCATCAGCGTCGACGGCTTTCTCGCCCATACCAATCTGGGCGTCTCGCAGGACACGGGCGAACCCTATCCGCCGGAGACGCCGCTCGTCGAGGTGAGGACCAACGGAGGGCGCAGCCAGATCGAGTGGCTGCGCCAGCGCAACCCCGGCCGCGAGCCCACTGTGGGCGATCTCGGTGCGCTGGTGGCCCGGCGTCATCCGCGCCTCGTCGGCACGCCGGAGCGGATCGCCGACGAACTCCAGCGCTGGCAGGAGGCCGGCATCGACGGCGTGAATCTCATCAACTGGACGCTGACGCCATCGTACCGGGAGTTCAACGAATACCTGCTGCCGGTGCTGCAGAAGCGCGGCCTCGCCAAGCGGGAATATGGCAAGGGCACGCTGCGTGCCAGGTTCTTCGGCCACGACCGGCTGCCGGACCGCCATCCCGCCGCGCGCTGGCGCGGCGCATTTTCCCGCCCCGCCGCGGCGCCGGCTCCCGCCCTCGCCGAAACCGTGTGAAGGATAAGCGGGCAACATCGAAACGACTTCCGGAGCGGCACCGCCTGAAACGGTGCCGCTCAACTTTTCATCGGCCGGCTCTCCCGCCGTCGTGGCCGCAGGCCCTCCTGAAAGCGCCCCTTGCGCGTCCAGACCCTATCCGCGGTCTCCGGGCAACCTTCCAAACAGGAACGGCAGAGATTCCGAAGACATGCCCCATGGCCCCCGAACGGTTCCGGAGCAGCGGGAAGCAGATGACAGGTCACTCGGACGAAATTCGAAGCTGCGCCCCGCGGTATCAGGGGCGCTTCGGCGCGCCTGTGAGCGACATGTCGGCTCATCGAGGCGGACCGGCGCCGCGTGATTCCCACGGAGGGGTGGCGTTGCTCAGCGTGGAAGTATACGCGGGCGAGCGGATGGCGCGCACGCTTCTTTGAGAACTATATTGGAAATATAATATTTAAAAAAATTTATCGTTACTACACAGATGTATCAGAATGTAATTTGTAATTACTAAAAACTTACAAAAATTTCATATATCCTGCCTTGCTATCCATGCACCGACCCAATAATCCCCTTTAGACGGTTTCTTTCACAGCGGCCGGATGTATTCGGCCGGCCCCTGTTTTCATTGAAAGCGGAGCAAGCGATGCTGCACAAGACGACGCTTATGTTATCTCTCTGCCTGATACCCGCCGCCACTTTCGCGGCGCCGGCGGGCGCGCCCTCCCGGTCGGAGGGCGCCGGGGCGCAGATACTGGCCCAGCAGCAGCGAACTCCCGCGACGCCGCGCGCGTCGACGCCACGGACTTTCGCCCGCGGGGAAGTATTGCCGGAGGCCTACCGCGCCAAGCCAGTGAAAAACCCCTATCATCAGGGGCTGACGCCACCCAAGCGCACCCAGCAGTGGGTGCAGGTCGGCCGCAGCTTCTACCTGATCGACCGCGCCAACGGAGAAGTCGCCGACCGCGTCGATCCGTAAGGCCGCACAACCCGGCCCGGGCGGCCTCAGCGCCCGAAGCCGCCCGGGCTGGTAGAATACGCCACGCCCGCCCGGTATCCCGGACGGGCGACAGCGGTTGCCCGATGAGCGTTACAGTCCGGCTCCGGCAATCGCTGCATCGAGCCGTTCGCGCGCCTTCTTCGGCAGCTTGGCCTCCTTGAGGGCATCAAGGTTGGCCGGCGCGCCGTCGCCAACCACCACCAGCGCCACCATGCCCATCGGCATATGCGGCAGGCACTTGATCAGGTACGCGCCAGGCACCGTGAAGCTCGACGAGATTTCTTCGTTGACCTTGCCCTTGAACGGCTCAGCACCGTCGGGGATGAGGCCCTTCACCGTTTCCGCGCTATGGGTCTTGTCGGTCGGCACGAAAGTCACCTTGTCGCCGGGCGCGACCTTGAGGAACGACGGCTCGAAGACCATCAGTCCGTCCTTGCCCTTGTTGAGCATCTCGATCCTGAAATCCTCGGCCATCGCCGGCATGGAAAGCAGCGTCAGCGCCGCTACGGTACACACGGCTTTACCAATCACTTTGACCATTTGTCTTTCTCCCCAGGCAGCAGCCTCGACATCGGAAAGCCGACGCCCTGCCCTTCCTCGCGTCACTTCCGAAGCTTTTCACCTGTCGTCCGGTTGCCCGACCTGCTTCGATGCGCCGGCTTGACGCGCCGTGGCGTGAGGGAAGCCGGATTCGCCCCTTCTGGAAATGCGACACGCAATCGCACGATGCAGCTGCGTCTCCCGGTTCATGTCGCAGATCGGACCCGAGAATAGCGTTCCCGGCTCGATGCTCCAGGCGTGACGGCGACACGAATAAGGGAAGCCCATGGAGGAAGCAGACTGAGCCACACCGAGAATGGACCTTTCCGCTTTTTTGCGTATACCACGGCACACGGCTTCATTCACGAGGGCAGCGGATTGAACCGACAAGAGGCAGTTCAAAGTGGCCAATCCCGGAACCCCGACCTTCGAACAGCTTCGCATCTTTCTGGCAGTGGTCGACGCGGGAAGCTTCGCCGGCGCCGCCCGCAAGCTCAACCGCGCCGTCTCGGTCGTGAGCTATGGCGCCGACAGCCTTGAGGCGCAGCTCGGCCTCGACCTGTTCGAGCGGATGGGCACGCGCAAGCCCAAGCTGACGGCGGCCGGGCGCGTGGAGCGCATCGCGCCGGGCGAGGCGCGCAACCATGTCCAGCTCGTGCTGACCGACCGTTCGCACTTCACCGAGGGCGAAGATTTCGCGGTTCTCAGCCCGCGCACCTGGCGGCTGGACCGCTTCGCGGCGCTCGGCGGCGGCGCGGGCAATGAGGCCCGCGTTGTTGCGAAGCAGCTCCGGCGCGATGGACTTGGTCGCGAACGCCATCTGGAACTCGTAGTCGATGAGGACGAGCGCGTGATCTGCCGGGGAAAAAAGCGTCTTGCCAGGGGTCGTGGTTGCAGTGATGCTCATAATCGATCTCCTGCTGAATAAGGGATACGGCGGGCTCCCGATGGGTCAGGCCGCTACCGTGATTATTGTTTTACGGCAGGATTTTTCGCGTAAATTGTATACCTCGATCACAATTCAATAAAATAGAAAAACCGTTTATCGCTGCCGTTAAGCGACATACAGACGGCGGCACCGGACCTCCGATCATCCCGCCGCCTGGTCGAAACCCCAGATCCGGCCTTCGGCCACCTCCACCGAATTACCCGCCGGATCGCGAATATAGACGGAATGTCCGCCCGTCTTTTCCCACACGTGCTCGTGCTCGATCACGACCCCGAAACTGCGGAAGCGGTCGCGCCAACGGTTCACCTCGGCCACATCCGCGGCGCGGAAGCAGACATGTCCGGACCCGCAGGCGCCGTGCCGCGGGATCGGGTTACCGTCGCCTGCCCGCGCCGATTCAACAGGGTTGAAAACCAGGAGCATCTGCTGGCCGCAACGCAGGAAAACGAACTTGCCGTCGAGCTTCGCCACCACGTCGAGGCCCAGAACATCGCGGTAGAATGCCTCGGCGGCGTCGATGTCCCCGGCGTAGATTGTCGTTTCGAGAATGGCCTTCGGGGATTCCACGGTCGTCTCCCTCGTTTTGCCGCCGCCGCGAGAGAATGGCCCGCTGCCCGGATCGGGAGAACTATAGCCCGGAATCCCGGCATTGTTCATCGGAAGGTATCAATGGCAGGGGAAGCGTCCGCTTTCCGGCGCTTCACCGGCGGGAAAAGCCGTGATACCTGACGCCATCGCCCGACTGGAGAGGGCGCGGAGAAGTCTATGGCAATTCGGCCGATCGTGAAGTTTCCCGACCCGCGTCTGCGTGCCGTCGCCGAGCCGGTGACCGCTTTCGACGCGGACCTGCGCATGCTCGCCGCTGATCTGCTCGACACCATGCGCGCCGCGCCGGGTATCGGCATCACCGCCGCGCATATCGGCATCGGCAGGCGGCTTGTCGTGCTCGAACTGCCGGACGACGGCGTCCGCATCTACGTCAACCCGGAGATCGTCCACGCCTCCTCCGACATGGTCCGCCAGCGGGAGGGCAGCGTCTCCATGCCCGGTGTTTCGGAAGAGGTCGAGCGCCATGCGCGCGTGCGGGTGCACTACCGTGATCTCGATGGCAACGAGCAGAACGAGGAAAGCGACGGCCTGCTCGCCGTCTGCCACCAGCACGAGATCGACCAGCTCGACGGCATCTTCTGGCTTCAGCGGATTTCGCGCTTGAAGCGCGACCGGATCATCAGGCGCTACGAGAAATCGCGGCACGACGGCGCGCCGTGATAGCCCTCGCCCCGTTCGTCCCGAGAAGGTCGCTGCAGCGCCTTCCGCGTCGTCGGGTTGCCGATGGCCGGCGCGGCGCCTGGAGCGGGTTCCGATCAGAATTCGCTCAAAATAAGAAATCGAGAATCTGTCCTGTTTCAACGTAAACAGGACAGATTCTAAAGGATTTTCGCAGGCAAGGGCATGTCTGCCGTCACCGGGGCTGTGGACTTTTTTCCGCGCCGGCGATGGCGGCCGCGAGGGTTTCCCGCTCCGGACAGCCGGAGGGGCAAAGCAGATCGAGAATCTGCAGGTTGCCCCGCGCCCCTTCGAGATCGCCGGTCGCGATGAAAAGCTCGCCCTGATACTCGATGGCGGGCCGGTGTGTCGGATCGTAGTACAGCGCCTCCTTGTACCAGCGCGCCGACTCCTCATACCGGCCGAGCTTGCGGGTCGCGAACCCCAGCAGGTTGTAGATGTCCGCGTGCCTGACGGTGGCGGAAAGCTCCGTAAGGCCTTTCACCGCCGCCTCATACTCGCCCGAATAGATCTGGGCGCGGATGGCGGAGAGATCGGGCAGGTCCGAGGATGGCGGCGTATCCACGGCCGCCGCCGGCACGGCCAGAAGCGCGGGCACGGCCGTTAGCGCAGGCGCTGCCAGCAGGACGAGAAGAACCGCAAGGCGCTTCATGCCACCTCCAGCTCGTATTCGCCCATCAGCGACAGCACGCGCTGCTTCAGGCTCGCGAAAGCGGGGCTCGTGCGAACGCGCGGCGTGGGCAGGTCGACCGCCACCTCGCCCACGATGCGACCGGGACCGGAATTCATCACCACGACACGGTCGGAGAGGTAGAGCGCCTCGTCTACGTCGTGCGTCACCAGGATCATCGTGACGCCTTCCGCCTTCCATATCCGCAGCAATTCCTCCTGCAGCCTGAGCCGGGTCAGCGCGTCCAGCGCGCCGAGCGGCTCGTCGAGAAGCAGGATGCGCGGGCGCACGGCCAGCCCGCGGGCGATGGCACCCCGCTGCGCCATGCCGCCCGAAAGCTGATGGGGAAAGACGGTCTCGAACCCCTGCAGCCCGACGAGCGCGATATGCTGCGCCACCGTGCGCCGCTTCTCGGCCGCCGGGAGCGGCGCGTTCTCCAGCGCCAGCGACACGTTCTGCTCCAGCGTCAGCCAGGGCAGCAGCCGGTGGTCCTGAAAAACGATGCCGCGGTCGAGGCTGGTGCCGGCGATGCGCGTGCCGTCGAGAAGGATGTCGCCTTCGTATCCTGTATCGAGGCCCAGGATCAGCCGCAGGATTGTGGACTTTCCGCAACCGGAGGGACCGACGATCGAGATGAACTCGCCCGGGCCCACGTGCAGGTTGATATCGGAGAGCACCTTCAGTGGCCGGCCGTCCACCTCATAGTTTTTCGACACCTTCCGGATGTCGAGACTGCCGCGTTGGGTCATTGTCGTTCTCCGAAAAATCAGCCGTCGAAACCCTGCTTCCAGCGCAGGACGCGCCGCTGCAGCGCATACATGGTGCGGTCGATGGCGAAGCCCACGAAGCCGATGATCACCATGCAGACGACAAGCTGGTCGGTAAGCAGCAGGCCCTGCGCGCGGAAGATCAGGAAGCCGATGCCCTCAAGCCCCGAAAGGCCTTCCGCCACAACCACGAGCGCCCAGGCGAGCCCGGCCGAGTAGCGCAGCGACACCATGATCGACGGCACGGCGGAAGGCACGAGCACGCGCCGCACGAGCTGCCAGCGGGTGAGCGTCAGCACCTCGCCCAGTTCCACATAGCGTTTCTCGACATTGCGGATGCCCGACAACGTGTTGAGAAACACGGGGAAGAAAACCGACTTCGCGATGACGAGGATTTTTGCGGGGGCGCCGATGCCGAGCCACAACACGATCAGCGGCAGCCAGGCGATACCGGGGATATGGCGGATGGTGTCGAAGGTGGGGCCGAAGAACTGCTCCACCTTGCGGGACAACCCGGCCGCGATGCCGAGCCCCACCGCCGCGAGCGAGCCGTAGACAAAGGCCTGCGCCACGATGGAGATGGAGCTGAGGAAGTCCAGATGCAGGTTCTGCTTCGTCAGCATCTTCCAGAACGCCCCCGCCGTCGCCAGCGGCGAAGGCAGGAAGACGGGCTGGATCCACTGGAGCGACGTCGCGGTCTGCCATAGCGCCAGGAGGCCGAGCGGCAGGATCAGGCCGATGCCGTTGAAACTCCGCCGCCACGACAGGCCGGAAAGGAAGGACGCGCCGGGCCGCAATGCGCGCTGTGACGCGCTGCCGGCCGCGCCTCTCCTTTCGAGATCGAGTGTTGATGTCATACCGGATTCCTCGGTCGGGTGGCGCGCGACGCCGCACGCCACCGCCTGACCAGCGTGCGCGGGGATCAGTTGTAGACGGAGTATTCCCCGCCGGCGAAGAAGCGGGCGTCGACGAAGTCGTCGATCTGGGCCGCCGTCAGTTGCCTCTCGGTCAGGATGTCGTCGCCATTCTCAACGTACCACGCCTGGAACCTCTTGATGTTCTCACGGGCGCTGGTCGCGTTCGTCTCGCCCTTCATGAACTCGTAGGTCGAGGGATCGGTGATCTGGAACTTCGCGATCTCGACCGGCACGCGCGTGCCTTCGGCGATGATCTGCGATGCCTCGTCGATGTTCTCGGAAATCCACTTCTTGGCGCGTTCATGCGCAGTGAGGAAGGCCTTCACCGCCTCGGGATACTCGTCCACGAACTCGCGCATCGCGAAGTAGGACACGCGGCCGGCGCCGTTCACATAGACGCCGTCGTCCGGGGAGCGGCCGACCACCTTCACTTCGCCCGACAGCCAGAGCGCCGCGGCGTTGTTGGTTGCCAGATGCGCTGCGGTGGCGTCGATGGCGCCGGACAGCAGCGCCGCGTTGGTTGCCGCCGTGTTGTCGATCGACTGGTAACGCACCTTGCCCTGCTTCAGCCGGCTGTCGAGCGGCACGCCCGCCTTGTTGAGCGCCTCGAAGGGAGACGTGAAGTAGCAGGATATGCGGGAAGAAGCGAATTTCTTGCCTTCCAGATCCTTGAGTTCGTTCACCTCGTTATTGCTGGCGCGCGCGAGGATGGGGGTGCGGTACTTGTCCGACGGCTCGGAGAGCCACACGATCACGGCGTCGAGACCGTTGGCGCGATGCACGGTCGCCGGATAGACCATGCGCTGGGCGATGGCGATCGCGCCCTTGTTCAGCGCGGCCGATTCCGCACCGACAAGCTCGGCGGTGCCGGAGGCGATGAGATTCACCTGCGGAATGCCGACCTTGTCGAACTCTTCCTTCAGGATGCCCCTCTCCTGCGCAACCACCGTCCAGGGGCGGAGCTGGAGATTGATGAAGGGCAGAGGCTCCTTCGCCTCGGCGACAACGGGCGCGGCAACAGCCGCTGCGAGAAGGGCGGCGGACGCCCAGCGAAAGAAGGCGTGGGACATGGCAGATCTCCGTTCCAGGTTTTTGATCTACTAATTTGATAGACTTTATCTGCATGGCATGTCAATATTCATATTGTGCGGATGGCGACTGCCCTTCCGCACGGACCGCCTTCCGGGAAACATCCCGACCGACAGCCGCTCCCGGACGGATTTACCGCGCCGGCCACGCACGCTGACGGTCGGCATTATCTGTGTTCTGACGATGCGCCTTTGCCTGCTGCTTTCTTCCATTGTTTCCTGCGCCGCGCTTCAGGCGTCGGCGGCGCCACCCTCCGTCGCGGCGGACGGAGCGCTGCGCGTCGGCGTCTCCTACATTCCAGCCGCCGACGCATCGACCGCGGCGCGGCTCTACACCGAGGAAGGCTTCGAGGCCTCCCTCGCCAGGCAGCTCGGCCGGCTCACGGGCCGCCCGGTGAGGCTCGTCGCCCTTCCGGATGCGGAAAGGGAAAAGGCGCTGAACGGCGGCGATGTCGACGCCATTCTCGCACGGGTGGATGCAGGCGACGCGATTCGCGAGCGGGTGGATGTCCTCCCCACCGCCTATGAGTCCGGGCTCAGCGTCGCCATGCGGTCGGATACGCAGGTGCGTGCGTGGCCCGATCTCGCTGGCAAGACCGTCTGCGTCACGCAGGCAAACGCTGCCGGCCAGCAATACCTGCAGGCGATCGGCGCGAGACTGAAGGTCGAACGCGCCCCCGCCCAAACGCTCGCCGACGTGCGCACCGGCGCCTGCGACGCCGCGATCCACGACGCGGCGCTGCTCAGCCGGCTGTTCGAGGCCGACAACTGGCGGAAATTCTCCGCCACCCTCCCCGCCGTCCTGCCGAGCGAGCTTGTGCTGCTGCTTCCGAAAAAATCGAACGCCGGGCTCACAGCGCTGCGCGACGCCTTCGGCAAGATCACCGACTCCGCCTCATGGGCCGAGCGGCGGCAGCGGTGGGCCACCAATGTCGCGCTCGAAGTCTATCTCGATCAGGACGCACCCGACTGCCACTGATCGCCCGTACCGGAACGATGCCATGCCGAAGCTATCCCCAATTCCTGCGTTTGTCCGCATCGCGTTCGCCTGCCTGATCGTGGCGGCAGCCGTGAACTTCAGGGCCTATGCCGTGGAGCCCATAGGCGGAGCATTCTCGCTGACGGCGCATACCGGCAAGCGGATTTCGGACAAGGATCTGCTCGGCCGGCCCTATGCCGTGTTCTTCGGCTTCACCCATTGCCCGGACATCTGCCCGACGGCCCTTTTCGACCTGTCCCGCATACTGGAAGAGCTGGGGCCGGACGGCGACCGGATCACGCCGCTGTTCGTCACGGTCGATCCGGCGCGCGATACGCTTGAGGTGCTCGGGGATTACGTGAGTTCGTTCGACCCGCGCATCGTCGCCCTGCGCGGCTCCGACGAGGAGACCGCCGCCGTGGCGCGCGCCTTCCGGGCAACCTACCGCAAGGTCGAACTCGGCGACGGCGAATATAATGTCGACCATACGGCTGTCGTCTATCTGATGGATCGCAACGGCCATTTCTTCGACACCGTCGACTACCGCACGCCTCTCGATCAGCAGACTGCGAGGTTTCGCGCTGTCATCGGCGCGCGCTGACAGCCCGCCGGCATGCTGCGCGGCGCCCGCTATCTGTTTGTCGCCGCCTTGCTGGGACTGGTGCCGGCACGCGGTTCTTCGGATGGCGCACTGCGCGCGGCCTACTCCGGACCCGTGAGCGAATGGCCGGCCGCGACGCTCGATAACGGCGTGAACTTCGTCGAATTCGCTCCCCTGCCGGTCACCACGGCGGCGGAAGGGGCAGCCCGCAAGGCGGTGCTCGGCGCGCGACTGTTCGCCGATCCCGCCCTTTCCGTGAACGGTTCCCTGTCATGCGCGTCCTGCCACGATCCGGCCGCCGGCTTCACGATCCGCTCGGCCCATGCCCTCGGGCACGACGGCACGCCGGGCCTGCGCAATCCGACTGCGCTTCTTGACACGCCCGCGCGTTCCGCCTTCGGTTGGGACGGCGCGCCGGTCAGCCTTCACGAACGGCTGCTGATGCCGCTGACCGACAGGTCGGAGATGGGTAACCCCGGTCTCGGGGATGTCCTGGCCCGCATAAAGGAGGCGCCCGGCTATCGGGCATCGTTCGGGGAGGCGTTCGGCACAAGCGGGATCGACGCCCCGCGCCTCGCGGAAGCTCTCGCGGCCTATCTCGTGGCGCAACCGCGCGAGAACCGGTTTGACCGCTTCCTGGCCGGCGACCACAACGCGCTGTCGGACCGAGAGATCGAGGGACTTCACCTGTTCCGAACCAAGGCCGGCTGCGCGAACTGCCATTTCGGGCCGCGCCTCACCGACGACGGTTTTCACAACCTCCGCCTCTCGTCGTTTCGCGAGCCGCGCGAAGATCTCGGTCGATACCGGGTGACGAGCCGGCCGGAGGACATCGGCCGGTTCCAGACGCCGAGCCTGCGCAGCGTCGCGGACACCGCGCCGTATATGCATCACGGCCACGTCGGCAGCCTGGAAGGTGTCGTCAACTTCTACGCGCGCGGCGGCGGCGAGGTATGGGCGCGGAATGCCCGCGAGGCGGCGGATCCGATGTATCCCCATGCGGCGGCGTTGTCGCCGCACATACGGCCGCTCGACCTCGGCGCGGAGGAGAAGGCCGCGCTGGTCGCGTTCCTGAAAACGCTCTGATCCGGGGGAACATGCCCCGGATCAGTTCAATGATGGTCCAGACGGCTCATGATCTCCGGCGCCGGGCGGGTTCTTCCCTCCTTCGTCCAGCCGATCGATCGCCGGTAACTGCCGAACGCGCCCTGTTCCTCAAGCGCGGCGGCGGTCACGCCCGTCACGCCGTCCGCCTTCTGCGCCACATAGAGCGCGTCTTCCGGGCAGTAGGCCTCGCACATGAAGCACGTCTGGCAGTCGTCCTGACGGGCGATGAGCGGAATGCCGCCCTTCACCGCGTCGAAGACATTGGTCGGGCAGATGTTGACGCAGATGTTGCAACTGGTGCAGCGATCCTTGCTGATGACCTCGATCATGCCGCCAGCACCTCCTGCTCCGGCGCGGACGCGCGTTCGCGACCGATCCAGACCTCGTCGAGGCCTCCGGCGATCGTGTGGTGAAGCTGCGCATCGTCCTTCTCCGGGAAGTCCTCGCGCTTGTGCATGCCGCGCGACTCCGTCCGCGACAGGGCGCTGCGGTACATCCAGCGGGAGGTGGCGAGCATGGCGACGCTCTCGCGGGTGCGCTGCGCCTCGTCCAGCGAAGCGGCCTGCGCGGTGCGGATGCCGGACCACAGGGCATCCAGACGGCCAAGCGAATCCGCAAGCCGCTCGCCCGAGCGCTGATAGTTGCGCTCATAAGGGGTCACTTCGGCCTGCACGGCGCTGACGAGCGCGCGGGCGTCGATGGCGCGGCCCGTTCCGTCGGCGACGCCGGCGCCGCCCGCCCGCAGATAGCGGCGAGAACGGCCGCGACAATCCCGCCCGTGCCCGGCAGCCGAACTCCCGGCCCAGAAGCCGGAGGACATGGCCCAGGCGGCGTTGTGGCTGCCGCCGCCGGTGAAGGCGCCGCAGATCAGCTCCCGCGTCGCCGCGTCGCCGGCGGCGTAAAGTCCCGGCACCGTAGTGGCGCAGCCGTTGTCGACAATCCGCAGGCCGCCGGTGCCGCGCACCGTGCCTTCCAGAAGCAGGGTTATCGGGAAGCGCTCGCGGAACGGATCGATGCCCGCGCGGTCGAGCGGCAGGAAGAAGTTCGGCTGCGAGTGGCGCATTGCCTGCTCGGTTTCGGCGTCCGCCTTGTCAAGCCGGGCGAACACCCGCCGGGTGGCCAGCGCGCGGGCAATTGCGGAGCGCCCGCCCTTCGACGCCGCGCCCGGCACGGGACTGCCGTCCTCGAACGTGAAGCTCGCCCACTCGTAGAAGCGCGTCTTGGTGACCGAGCCGCCCTCCAGCGCCATCGCATAGGCGCTGGAAAACTCCATGCCCGACAGCTCCGCGCCAAGCTCGGCCGCCAGCAGCAGGCCGTCGCCCGTCAGCACGTTGCAGCCCAGCGCCCTGCTCAGAAAGGCGCAGCCGCCCGTGGCGATGACCACCGCGCCCGCCCGCACGAGCCACGTATCGCCCTTCTGGCGGCGCACGCCGGCGGCGCCGGCCACCGCGCCGGTTTCATCGCGCAGAAGCTCCGTCGCCGGACTCTGGTCGAGGATTTTGACGCCGGCGGCCTTGGTGCGCTTGCGCATCAACCGCATGTAATCCGGCCCGTTCAGGCTGACGCGGATGGGCCGCCCCTCGCCGTCGTTCGGGAACGGATAGCCCCATTCGGCAAGGTGATTGACGTTCCTGTACGTCTGGTCGAGCGTGCGGCGCATCCAGGCCGGATCGGCGAGCCGCCCGCCGAGATCCCAGCGGCTGTTCATGGCCTTGCCGCGGCGGGCGGGATCCGGCGGCACGTACCACACGCCCGTGCCGGAAGGCGCCGTCGCACCGGAGGAGCCGCAGAAGCCCTTGTCGACCAGCACGACCCGCGCGCCCTTGCCTGCGGCGGCGATCGCCGCCCAGGTTCCCGCCGGCCCGCCGCCGATGACGAGCACATCGGCGTCGAGTTCGAGCGAGGCCGACGGCTCCGCGATGTTCGCGATGGTGGATGAGATCGTCATGGTTCCGTGTCTCCCAGGGCCGGTTTCCGAATGCCTGACTCGCTGCAATAAATATATTAATTCTATAAATTGAATAGTTAAATTAGTCGGCGCAAGCGTCAAGCAAAAAAATTTGCCGCCCCCCCCTCACCGGTGCGGCGGCCCCGCCCGCGGGCCGTGAAAACCGCTTGCCCGATTAATCATAAACATTATAGACATAGTCGTATTATGGATTATGCGGGCGCCCGCGACCGCCCTGCAACAGCGGAGCATCATCCGGTTCTGTCGGGCCGGATGATGCTCCGGCCCGGAAAGGAACGGAGATGACAACGCCCCAGCGGCAGCTCAACCTCAACATCGGCATCAACACCACGGGCTACGGCGGCCGCGCATGGAAGGCGCGCAGCGGCAGCGCCGCCGACATCACCGATCCGGCCTACTACTTCCGGTTGGCGCAGCTCGCGCATCGCGGGCGGTTCGATGCGCTGTTCCTCTCCGACCATCCGGCCCTGATGCGCGACTCCGGGCAGCGACCGCTGCACACGCTCGATCCGCTGATCCTGCTGACGTTCCTCGCCGGGCAGGTGCCGGACATCGGGCTCGTGGCGACGATCTCGACAACGTACAACTCACCCTACAACCTCGCGCGGCGGGCGCAGAGCATCGACGTGCTGACCGGCGGGCGGCTCGTGGTCAATCTGGTTTCCTCGTTCAATCCGGCAGTCGCGGCCAATTTCGGCAATGAGCCGCTGCCGCCGCGCGAGGTGCGCTACGCCCGCGCCATCGAGTTCGTCGACGTGGCCAAGCAGCTCTGGTCGAGCTGGGACCCGGCGGAATCGGGCGAGGTGCCGCCCGACCATTTCTGGGATGCGTCGGCCGCGCACGAGATCGCGCATGAAGGCCGTTTCTTCTCGGTGCGGGGCCCGCTCAACGTGCCGTGGGGGCCGCAGGGCCATCCGGTGCTAGCGCAGGCGGGCGCCTCCGACCGGGGAATCGACTTTGCCGCGCTGCATGGCGAGATCATCTACGCCAATGTTCTCTCCCGCCCTGCCGGCCGCGCCTTCGGCGAGAGGCTGCGCAACCGGGCGCGCGCCCTCGGCCGCGATCCCGCCGGTATACGCATCGTGCCCGGCGTGGTGCCGGTGGTGGCCGAAAGCCGCGAAGCGGCGTTGCGCAAGCACGAAATCCTGAGCGGTACGGGCTCCGAAGACGGTCTCCTGCGCCGCTTCGCCATCGAGTCGGGCCTCGACCTCGCGACCTTCGACCCCGATGCGCCGCTCGACCCCGCGCGTTTCGTGCCGGACCAGAACCGGCAATGGGCGGTGGGAATGGCGCTCGGCCTGTCCGAACTCCTGACCCATGAAACGCTGACCGCCCGGCAGGCCGTGCGCCGCTCCGAGGGGCATCATCGTCTGGTGCTCGGCACGCCCGAGGACGTGGCCGATCAGCTCATCGACCTCTGGCAGGACGGCACGGTCGACGGCTATACGGTGCAGCCGCTTGTGGCGCCCGACGACATCTCCCTTTTCGTGGACAAGGTCATTCCGGTGCTGCAGGACCGCGGCGTGTTCCGGCGCGAATATGCGGGCGACACGGTGCGGGAGCGCTACGGCCTGCCCTTCCCCGCCAGGAGCCCCGCCCGCGTGGCGCAACCGCATGAAAAGGCCTCCTGACCCGACACGGAAGGGTGCCGCGCAAACCGGTGCCGCGACCGCTGTTCGCGGCACCGATGGCGGTGTAATATGGGGCACGCCGTTCGCGACGACGGCGACAAAAAAGGAGCCAAGGCCATCATGCCATCAGGTTCTGACCTGCCCTACAGCGGAACGCCCCCCTCCACGCCGGCAGCGCTTTCGCCGGAACTTCTTTACCGCCGCGCCGATTTGTCCGGCCTCATCTTCACGTCGACGGCGGACGTGCCGCCGCTCGACGGCATCGCCGGGCAGGACCGCGCCGTGGACGCCGTCCGCTTCGCCGCCAAGATCGCGAAGCCCGGTTTCAACCTGTTCGTCATCGGGCGGGCGGAGGCCGACATGCGCCGGACCGTTCGCTCGATGCTGGAGCCGCTGGCGGCGACGGACGAGCCGCCGCCGGACCAGGTCTACGTGAACAATTTCGCCGATCCGCAGCGCCCCATCGCGCTCGCCCTCCCCGCCGGACGGGCGCCCCAGTTCAGCAAGGCCATGCGCGCCCTGATCGACGATCTCGGCGCCGCCCTGCCGGCCGCTTTTTCGAGCGAAGAGTACCAGACCCGCCGCGGCGCCATCGAGGAAGTGTTTCAGAAGAAGCAGGCGGACGCATTCACCGCGCTACACGGCAAGGCAAGGGAGAAACAACTCGTCCTGCTGCGCACGCCGATGGGTTTCACCCTCGCGCCGGCGCGCGACGGGCAGGTGGTGCCGCCCGAAGAGTTCCGCAACTGGGACAAGGACAAGCAGCAGAAGGTGCAGGGGGACATCCTCCCGCTCGAAAAGGAGCTGGAGCGCATCATGCGCCATGTTCCCGCGTGGGAGAAGGAGCGCCGCGACGACGTCCGCAAGCTCGACCGCGACATGGCGACGCTCGCCATCGGCCAGTCGATAGACGAGGCCAAGGCGGACTTTGCCGACCTTCCGGCGGTGATCGCGCAGTTCGAGGCGGTGCGCAGCGACCTCATCGAGAACGTCGCCATGTTCGTGATGAAGGGCGAAGGCGGCGAGCCGATCGTCGTCGACTCCGGCACCGGCGGGCCGTTCGACCGTTACCTCGTCAACGTGCTGGTGACGCGCGAGCCCGACGCGCGTGGCCTGCCGATCGTCGAGGAACTGCACCCCACGCTCGGCAACCTGGTCGGCCGCGTGGAATACCTTTCCCGGCAAGGGGCGCTCGTCACCAACTTCCGGCTCATCAAGGCGGGGGCGCTCCACCGCGCCAACGGCGGCTACCTGCTCCTCGACGCGCGCAGCCTGCTGACCGAGCCGTTCAGCTGGGCGGCGCTGAAGCGTGCGCTCGGACAGGGCAAGGTGACGATCGAGGATGCCGGCCGCGTCCTCGGCCTCACCAGCACCGTCACGCTGGAGCCGGCCCCGATCGCGCTCGATCTCAAGGTCGTCTTGTTCGGCGAGCGGATGCTCTACTATCTGCTCGTGAGCATCGACCCGGAACTGAGCGAGCATTTCAAGGTGCTGGCCGATTTCGAGGACGACATCACCCGCACGCCCGACAGCGAGGCGGCGCTTGCCCGGCTCGTCGCCTCCGTCGCCGGACGCGAGGGCCTGCGCCCCATCGCGCGCGACGGCGTCGCCCTCTTGGTCGAGCATGCGGCGCGGCTCGCCGACGACGCGGGCAAGCTCACGCTCCTCGTCGATCTCATCCGCGACGTCGCCATGGAGGCGGACTTCTGGGCCGGCGAGACAGGCGAAGGCGTCATCTCGGCCGAGCATGTCGCCCGGGCGCTCGACAAGCGCGAGTGGCGGGCGTCGCGCCTGCGCGATCGCTCGAAGGAGTCGATCCTCAAGGACATCGCCCTCATCCGCACCGAAGGGAAGACGACCGGGCAGATCAACGGGCTCAGCGTGATCGAACTCGGCGGCTTCCGCTTCGGCAGGCCGACGCGCATCACCTGCCGCGTGCGGCCGGGCGGCGGCCAGGTGGTCGACATCGAGCGGGAAGCGAAGCTCGGCGGGCCGATCCACTCCAAGGGCGTGCTGATCCTTGCCGGCTTTCTGGCCGGCCGCTATGCGCTCGATGCACCGATGTCGCTCTACGCCAGCCTCGTCTTCGAGCAGTCCTACGGTGGAGTGGAAGGCGACAGCGCGTCCTCGGCGGAGCTTTACACGCTGCTCTCGGCACTGGCCGACGCGCCGCTGCGGCAGGACATCGCCGTGACGGGCTCCGTCAACCAGCACGGCGAGGTGCAGGCCATCGGCGGCGTCAACGAGAAGATCGAGGGCTTTTTCGACGTCTGCAACGCGCGCCGGCTGACGGGACGGCAGGGCGTCGCGATCCCGCGATCCAACGTCCAGCACCTGATGCTGCGCAAGGATATCGTCGACGCCTGCGCCGCGGGCCGGTTCTCCATCTACCCCGTCGCGTCCATCGACGAGGGTCTTCAACTGCTGACCGGGCTTCCGGCGGGAGAGCGCGGGGAGGACGGTCGCTATCCGGCGGACACGCTCAACGGGCGCGTCGAACAGCGGCTGCATGATTACGCGAAAACGCTCCAGCGTTTCGGCAAGGCGAACCCCGCCGCGCAGGAAGGCTCCGGAACGGCGGAGGATGCCTCATGAGCGACCGGCGCTACAGACGCATCGTCATCCATCTGCGCGGCGGCGCGTTCCACACGGAGGCAGTGCGGCTCGCGGGCGACCTCGCCCGCCTGATGGGCATCGACCTGCTCGGCCGCTTCGTCCGCGACGAGAACGTCGCCCGGCTCGCCGGGCTGCCCGCCGTTCGCGAGTTCCGGCTGCCGGAGCGGGAATGGCACACGATCGAGGACGCCTCCGCCACCATGGAACTCGCCGCAGCGGCCTCGCGCCGCCTGTTCGCGCAGGTGGCGGGCGCCTGCTCCGCCCGCTATCTCTTCGAAACGGCCCCCGCCCTGAACGGCATGCCTGAGGCGGAGGACATCGTCGTCGTGCCCCCGCGCGGCGCCGGCGAACCCGCCCCCACGCGCACGGAGGCCGAACCGAAGGGGGCAGCCGGAATGCTCTTCGTGCCTTACCGGATCGCGCGGCGGCAGGGTCCGGTTATCGCCTTCACGGCGGGAAGCGACGAGCCGGCGCTCGCCACCGCCGCCGCCATCGCGGCCTCCGCCGGCGAGCGCCTGCTGCACCTGAGACTGCCGGAAACGCCCGGCATCCCGGCAGCACCCGGACCGGGCTTCCCCACGCCGAGACTCGTCGTCTTCGGCCGGATGCCCGCCGACACGGACCTGCCGGCAGCGATGCTGCGGCGGGGGATTCCCGTGCTGATCCTGCGGGAGGACAGGCCCGCCGAACCGGCAGAGCCGCCGCGGCGGCCGGAAAACCATGGATGACCGACCGCCCCGCCTGACGGCATTGGCGGATCAAGGCGCGCGCCGGCGTGGCCCTGTCCGGGTCGGTCACGATTTCGTCTGCTGCCAGAACACCGTATGGGCAGCAACCAGGGAAACGGCGGCAATGGCAAGCAACGCCAGAAGCGGGCCGCTCGCCTCGGACAGGCCATAGCTCTTCAGGAAGATGCCCTTTGACATCGCGATGAAATGCGTGAGGGGATTGACCGCGCTCAGCCAGCGCAGCACGGTCGGCATGTTTTCCACTGGCGCCAGATAGCCGGACAGCACGACCGACGGCACCATGAAGCAGAAAACGCCGAGGAACGCCTGCTGCTGGCTGGTCGAGATCGCCGAGATCAGCAGGCCGACGCCGGAAAGCGCCAGCGCGTAGGCGAAGGTGGCGAGCGCCAGCAGCCACACCGGCCCGGTGAAGGGAACGCGGTAGAGGAAGACGGCGGCAAGCGCGATGATCCCGCCCTGCGTCATCGAGACGAGAACGCCCGGCACCGCCTTGCCAAGCATGATGTAGGCCGGCGTCAGCGGCGTCACCAGCAGCTGGTCGAAGGTGCCCTCCTCCCGCTCGCGCGCGAGCGACAGCGCCGTCACCAGCAGGCAGCCGACGGTTGCGATGATGGCCACGAGGCTCGGCAGCACGAACCAGCGATATTCGAGGTTGGGATTGTAGAGATTGCGGACGACGAGCGTCGCCGGCAGCGTCTGGCCGGTGCGTTCCTGCGCGAAATCCGCGACGATCTGCTGGATGTAGGAAAAGGCGATCTGCGCGGCGTTGGATCGCCGTCCGTCGATCAGCGCCTGCAGGCTCACCGGTTGTCCCGTCAGAACCTTGCCGGAAAAGTCCGGCGGGATACGGATGGCGAGAAGCGCCGCCTGCGCGTCGATGGTCTGCCGCAGCATGTCGCCGTCATGCACGGCCCTCACCTCGCTGAAGGCGGAGGCCGCCGCGAGGCGCTGGACGAGTTCGGTCGCCACGGCACCCTGATCCTCGTTCAGGATCGCGAGCGTTGCGTTGCGTACCTCCAGCGTGGTCGCGAAGGGAAAAATGGCGAGCTGGAGGATGAGCGGCGTCAGCAGCATCATGATATTGCGCCGGGTGGCCAGAAGCTGCTGCAGTTCCTTGATAACAAGAGCGGCGATACGGTTCCACATGGGCCTCACCCATCCAGCCTGCGGCGCGTCCGCCACGTCGTGAGGCCAAGCCAGAAGATCGACGAAACCAGCAGGAAAAGCATGTTCGGCAGGAGAATGGCCCACACGTCGCCCGCCTGGAACAGCGTCTGCATGATCTTCACGAAGTAGCGGGCGGGAACGAGATACGTGACCGCCTGCACAGCCGCCGGCATCGAGGCGATTTCGAAGATCAGGCCCGACAGCAGGGCCGAGGGCAGAAAAGCGGCGTTGAGCGCGCCCTGAGCGGCGTTGAACTGGTTGCGCGTCGTGGTCGACAGCAGAAGGCCGAGCCCCAGCGCGCTGCCGAGGAACAGGCTCGTCGACAGCAGCAGGATGGCGATCGAGCCCCGGAAAGGCACGTTCATGATGAAGACGGCGATGAGGACGCAGATGGCCATGGCCAGCATGGCCAGCACGTAATAGGGCAGGCTTTTCGACAGAAGCAGCTCCGCGCGGCGCATGGGCGTCGCCAGCAGCGCTTCCATGGTGCCCCGCTCCCATTCGCGGGCCACGACGAGCGAGGTCAGCAACGCGCCGATGATGGTCATCACCACCGAAATGGAGCCGGGAATGAGGTAGTTGCGGCTGATGGTGGCGGGATTGAACCAGTAACGCGGCTCGATGGAGATGGCCTCGCTGAAGGGCACGCCGTAGGCGTCGGCCCTTGCGGCGAGCCAGCTTTCATAAAGGCCCCGCGCGTAGCTCGCCACGAAATTAGCCGTGTTGGGCTCCGACCCGTCCGTCAGCACCTGCAGGCTCGCCTCGCCGCCGCCAGCCTGCACCTTCGCGGTGAAATCCTGCGGAATGACGATGATGCCGCGCAATTCCCCGCGCGTCAGTTTCTCACTGATCTCGGCCAGCGTGTCGGCAAAGACGGGCTCGATGTACGGCGAACCCGCCGCGGCGGCTGCCAGCCGCACGGCTTCGACGCCGCGATCCTCCATCACCACGCCGACAGCCAGCCTGTTGGTGTCGAGCGAGATGCCGAAGCCGAAGATGAACAGCAGGACGACCGGCAGGACGATGGCGATGAGCAGGCTGCTCGGATCGCGGACGATCTGCCGCGTTTCCTTCACGCAGAGAGCGGCGAGCCTGCGGAACGAAAAACCGGGGGAAGAGGGAGATGCCCCCGCGGGCGCCGGCGGAGTAGGTGTCATGTCGCCCTGCCCTCCTTGTCACGCTGCGCCTCGTCGTCGCGCTGGATCAGGCGGATGAAGGCGTCCTCGAAGGTGGGGTCTGGCAGATCGTCGCTCGCGACCTGATGCTTCAGCGCGTCGGGCGGGCCGGCGGCGATCATGCGTCCGCGATAGATCAGGGCGATGCGATCGCAATACTCCGCCTCGTCCATGAAGTGCGTCGTCACCATCACGGTGACGCCCTTGTCGACGAGCGCGTTGATATGCATCCAGAATTCGCGCCGCGTCACAGGGTCGACGCCCGACGTCGGCTCGTCGAGAAAGAGCAGCGGCGGTTCGTGCATCAGCGCGCAGGCCAGCGCGAGCCGCTGCTTGAAACCGAGCGGCAGTTCCCCTGCGTTGGTGCGCCGGTAGCGCACCAGATCGAAGCTCTCCATCATCTGGGAGACCTTCTTCTCCCGCGCTTGCCCTTTCAGGCCATAGATGCCGGAGAAGAACAGCAGGTTCTGCTCGACGCCGAGGTTGCCGTAGAGCGAGAATTTCTGCGCCATGTAGCCGAGTTTCTGGCGCGCCTCGCCAGCGCTGCGCTTCAGGTCGATGCCCATCACCTGCGCCTCGCCGGAAGTCGGCGTCAGCAGGCCGCACATCATGCGGAAGGTGGTGGACTTGCCCGCGCCGTTCGGTCCCAGCAGGCCGAAAATCTCGCCGCGCCTGACGTCGAAGGTGACATGGTCGGTCGCCGTGAAATCGCCGAACTTGCGCGTCAGCTCCCTGGCACGGATCACCGCCTCCGCATCGACGCCTTCGGGCAGTTTCACATCCGGCATGGTGCCGGCGAGAACGGAACGGCCGTCCGGCCCGCCGCCCACAAGGTCGATGAAAGCATCCTCCAGACGTGGTTCGACCGGGACGGCCTTCGCGCCCGCCTCGCTCGCCATCAGGCCGGCATCCGGCATTGCGGTGCCTTCCTTCAGCACGAGGCGGACGCTCTCACCCTGGATCACGCCGTCGACCACGCCCGCGCTGCCGAGCGCCTTGCGCAGGAAATGGCGGCGGTTGCCGGACAGGTTCCGGACCTGCACGCAGCGCCCCCGCATCCGTCCGATCTGTTCGGCCGGCGTGCCGGCGAAGATCAGCCTGCCCTCGTTCATCAGGCAGAGTTCGTCGCAACGCTCGGCCTCGTCGAGATATGCCGTGGCCCAGACGACCGCCATGCCGCCCTTGGCGAGGCTCGTCACCATGCCCCAGAGATCCCGGCGCGAGATCGGATCGACGCCCACGCCCGGCTCGTCAAGGAGCAAAAGCTCCGGCGTGCCGATCAGCGTGCAGGCCAGGCCGAGCTTCTGCTTCATGCCGCCCGAGAGCTTGCCGGCGAGGCGCTCCGTGAACCGGCGAAGGTCGGTGAAATCGAGCAGCCGCTCGAACTGCACCTTGCGCGCCTCGCCGCCCACGCCGCGCAAATCGGCGTAAAGCACGAGGTTTTCCATCACGGTCAGGTCCTCGTAGAGCCCGAATTTCTGCGGCATGTAGCCGACCTTGAGATGCAGGATCCCCGCGTCGGCGACCGGATTGAGCCCGAGAACCGCCACCGATCCGGCGGAGGGTTTCAGCAGGCCGGCCATGATGCGCATCAGCGTCGTCTTGCCCGCGCCGTCGGGGCCCGCAAGCCCGGTGATGATGCCGGAACGGATGGCGATATCAACCTCCGCAAGGGCGAATTCGCCTTTGCCCTGTTCCGGGTAGCGATGGCCCAGACCCCGGAGCAGGACGGCCGGCTCGCTCATGGTTTCGGCTGCGCCTCGTCCGCGAGGCGCACCGTCACCGGCATGCCCTGCCGCAGCCGGTCGTCGGCGTTGTCGACGACGATGCGCAGCCGGTAGACCAGCGCGGTGCGCAGATCCTGCGTCTCCACCTGCTTCGGCGTGAACTCCGCCCGCGGCGAGACGAAGCCGACCGTGCCGGCGTAGGGCTCGCCGGGACGGGCATCCGTATAGACGAGCACCTTCGTACCCGGCGCAACGCGGCCGAGATCGGGCTCCCGTGCGTAGGCACGCACGCGCACCGGGCGATCCAGCGAGAGCGTGACGACCGTCGTGCCGGCGGCAACCATGGTACCGGGCTCGACGGCGCGCGTCAGGACGGTTCCAGCGCTCGGCGACGCCAGTGTCGCGTCGTGCAGCTGCAGGTCCGCCGCATCGCGCTGCGCCTGCGCCGCCTGCCGCTGCGCCGCCGCCTGCGCCAGTTCCTCCGGGCGGGCGCCGTTGCGTGCGGCGAGGTAGGCCTGCTGCGCGGCTTCAAGCCCGGCATTGGCCTGATCGCGCGCCGCGCGCGCGTTGTCGAGCGCCTGCCGGGAGCTTATGTTCGTCGTCTGCAATGTCCGCTGGCGCTCGAACGTCGTCTGCGCGTTGGCCGCAGCGGCGCGAAGGCCTTCCGCCTGCGCCCCGAGCCTCGCGATGTCCTCGGCGCGCGTACCCGCCTTCAGAAGCGCCTCGTTCGCCTGCGCGGCGGCGAGCGCACCATCCGCCTGCGCCAGCGCCTGCCGGAGCGGCTCGGGGTCAATCCGCGCGACGACCTGCCCGGCGACGACACGGTCGCCCTCGTCCACCTCCACACGGTCGACGCGCCCGGCGACCCGGAACGACAGGTTGACCTCGCGGATGTCGACGTTGCCGCCGAGCGTCAGCACCTGCCCCCGGGGTTGCCGGCTATCCCAGTAATACGCCCCGCCGCCGGCCAGAGCGGCGGCGATAAGCAGGATGATGAGGGTTCCGTGCTTCATGTCGAAGGATTCCCGATACCTGTGAACACGATAATGACCTGCCAGTCATTTTTCAATGATAAAATGACTGGCAGGTCATTTTGTTTCATGCCACTATCCGCCTGTGACGGAACAGCTCATGACAGACCAGCAACGCCCCGACGCTCCGGAAACATCCGCACCGGCGGAACCCGAAGCGGTGAAACCCGCATCCGACCGTATGCGCCTTAAAAAGCAGGTGAAGCGCGCCGCCATCCTGCGGGCGGCCGTGGACGAGTTCACCGAGAGAGGTTTCGCGAACGCGCGGCTTTCTTCGGTGGCCGAGCGGGCCGGCGTCGCCAAGGGCACGCTCTACCTGTATTTCAGGAGCAAGGAAGACCTCTTCGCAGGCGTCGTGCACGAGACGCTGCTGCCGCCGGAAGGAGACCGGGACGGAAAGAGCGGAACAGACGCCTCCCCAGTCGAAGCCTTCCGTGCCTTCATGCTCGGGGCCGTGGCGGATTTGCAGAATTCCGGCAGGGCGGGCGTCGCGCTCGTCGCCCTGACAGAAGGACATCACTTCCCGCAACTTGTGGATATCTACATCCAGGCGGTTCTGGAGCCGATCCTGCAGCGCATCTCGAAGCTGATGGAGGACGGAAGCACACCCCGGCTGGACGCTATCCGCCGCTTTCCCCAGCTCCTCGTTGCCCCCGTTGTCACCGGTCTGCTGTGGAACAGGTTCATGACCAAGCACCCGCCGGTCGATCTCGTCGAGATCGTCGACGCGCAGCTGTCGCTGGTCCTCGGAGACGCGGAACGGCGCGAGGACGAGCCGGACGAAGCCACCGGAACGGAACGTTAACCGACAGCGCAAATATCGCTGCCCGCGCCCCGGCTTTGTGTTATGAAGGCCGCTACCGAGGGGTGCCCCGACAAGGGGCTGAGATACTGCTGGCCCGGAATCCGTCGATAACGCGCAGCGCAGTGACCCTTTGAACCTGATCCGGGTCATGCCGGCGAAGGGACGGGTCTGTTAGCCTCACTCCTTCGCCGGCCTCCCATGCGAGGCCGCCATGAATACAGCAGAAAACACGGAAAACCCCGCCCCTTCTCCGGACGGCCGGGCACGCGGTCCCGTCGCGGCGGTCATCGCCGTCGTGTTTCACGAGGGTCGGGTGCTGCTTGTGCGGCGGGCGAATCCTCCCGACGCCGGCCTGTGGGGATTCCCGGGCGGGAAAATCGAAGCAGGCGAAGCGATCGCGGACGCAGCCGTACGCGAGCTGCTGGAAGAAACCGGCGTCCGTGGAGAGGCGCGGCGCGTGCTGACCGCCCTCGACGCCTTCGACCGCGCGGCCGATGGCCGGCTTCGCCGTCACTTCATCCTGATCGCCGTCCTTTGCCGCTGGATAGCGGGTGAGCCCGTCGCGGCGGATGACGCGCTGGAAGCGCGGTGGTTCACTCCCGATGAACTCGACGACGCCAGCCTGCCGCTGAGCCGCGACGTGGCCGACGTCGCGCGGCGAGCCGCGGGCATTGCCGAAGACAGTTTGCCATGATCGCCAGAAAAGGAACAACACGATGAGCGACGACACCTTCACCGAAATCCTGCGCCGCGCCAACGAAGCCACATGGTCGCAGGCCGTGCAGCACCGCTTCGTCCGGGAGCTGTTCGACGGCGCCGTTCCCGATGGCGTGATGGCGCGCTATCTGATCCAGGATCACCGTTTTCTCGACAGCTTCCTGACGCTTCTGGGCGCAGCGATCGCCACCGCGGACAGCTTCGAGGCGCGGTTGCGCTTCGGCCGCTTCGCCGGCATGGTCTCCGGCGAGGAGAACACCTATTTTCTGCGCGCCTTCGAGGCGTTGGGCGTGAGCGAGGCGCGCCGCGCGGAAGAGCCGGACACGGCGCCAACTGCCGGCTTCAAGGCCCTGATGCGGGAGGCGGCAGGCACGCGCGACTATGCTGCGGTGCTCGCCGTGCTCGTTGTGGCGGAATGGCTCTATCTCGACTGGGCCTCCCGCGCGCCGCAGCCGCTGCCGGACAACTTCGTCCACGCCGAATGGGTGACCCTGCACGACAATCCGTTCTTCCGCGATTTCGTGGCTTTCCTGCGCGGGGAACTCGACCGCGTTGGACCGCAGGCGAGCGACACGGCGCACGATTTCTTCCGCCGCGCGGTCGCGCTCGAACTGGCGTTCTTCGACGCCGCCCATGACGTTTGAGGAGCACACTGACATGACTGTTTTCGAGCGCCTGAAGGAAGCCGCCCGCGAAGACTGGACACGCTATGTCGACCACGCCTTCATCCGCAGGATGGAAGCGGGAACCCTGCCGGAGGCGGTGTTCCGCGCCTATCTCGTGCAGGATTACCTGTTCCTGATCCAGTTCGCGCGCGCCTATGCGCTGGCGGTCTACAAGAGCCGGTCGCTGGAGGACATGCGCACGGCGCAGACCACGCTCAACGTGATCATGGACGAGATGAAGCTGCACGTGCGCCTGTGCGAACGCTGGAACCTGTCGCCCGCCGCGCTCGAAGCCGCGCCCGAGCATCAGGCAACTGTTGCCTACACGCGCTATGTGCTCGATTGCGGCCTTTCGGGCGACCTGCTCGACCTGCATGTCTCGCTCGCCCCCTGCGTGATCGGCTATGCAGAAATCGGCAAGCGGCTCGCCCCGGCGGTGGACGCTGCCGCCGACCATCCCTACCGGGAGTGGATCGGCGAATATGCTGGCGCGTGTTTTCAGGAAGCGGCCGGCGCTGCCATCGCCCACATCGACCGCCTGGCGGAACGCGCACTGACGGCGCGGCGCTTCGACGAACTCGTAGGCATCTTCGCCAAGGCATCACGCCTGGAGGCGGATTTCTGGCAGATGGCGTTCGACATCGCTGAGGAACGGCGCAACGATCCCGCCGGATAGCGCTCTCAGGGCTTGTAGGCTTCGATGCGCTCGGCCGTCAGGGTATAGCCGATCTCCGCCAGCTCGGTTGCCGTCGCGGCGGTGGCGAGCGCGCCCGTCACCCGCACGGGCTCGAACAGGTCGCTGATCTCATAGGGGCGCGCGGTGGTGACCAGCACGAGCTGGTTCGCGGGCGGCGGCGGCACGTGAATGCAGGCGCCGACATACGGCACAAGGATGAACGTCACGACGCCCGTGCCCGAATGTTCGAGCGGCACCACGAAACCCGGAATGCGCACCGTCTTGCCGTTCCACTCAGTCCGCACTCCCGACGAGACCGGCTGCTGGCGGGCGAGAGGCGCCGCGTCGTGCTGGATCACGCCGCTGAGCGCGGGCGGACGGGACGGCACGCCCGCAGGAAGCAGATCGTCCCACGTCAGTTCGACAACTTCCTTCGCGCGGGCCGGCTCCGCGAGGAGCAGGCACGCGGCCAGCCCGCCGCCGAAGCCGCGCCGGGAGAGACTGTTGCTCATGTTTGCGCACCTCATATTTTCACCATCATGCCGTCGGCCAGCGAAAGCCTGTAGGCTCGCAGGGCCGGAAGCAGGCTGACCAGCGTGGCCGCACCCACGACACCGAGCAACACCAGAACTTCGCGCACGCCGGGCGGCTCCAGCGGTAGCCAGAGGCCGAAGGCCGCGTCGATCCACGGCTGTGCCACGGCCAGCGCGGCGTAAAGCAGGGCTGCGCCCAGCATGGCGCCGATGGCCGCCATCAGAGCCGCTTCCAGCACGAAAAGCCCGAGGATCGTCGCGGGACGCGCCCCCATGGCGCGGAAGATCGCCATCTCGCGCCGCCGCTCGTTGAGGCTCGCGAAGATCATCGCCATCATGCCGATCAACGCGGTGATGACCACCATGGCGGATACGCCGACCAGCGCCGTCTCCGCCACGCCGACGATCTGCCAGAGTTCCTGCAGCGCCAGCCCCGGCAGCACGGCGAGCAACGGTTCCTCGGGATACTGATTGATCCAGCGCTGGAGCTGGAAAACCTGCAGCCGCGACCGCACGCCGACCATGGCGGCCGTGATGGCGGTAGGCGTCAGATCCATCTGCCGGATCGCCTCCACCGGCGTCGTCTGGCCGGGTATCTTCGCGCCGCTCTTCCAGTCCACGTGGATGGCCTCGATCGCCTCCAGGCCGACGATCACGGTGCGGTCGACAGGCGTGCCGGTCTTCGCCAGAACGCCGGCAACGCGGAAGGGCTGGTCCGCATGCTCCGAGAAGGAGGCGAGGCCATGCGCGACGACGATCGGATCGCCGACCGAATAGCCGAGCGTCGCCGCGACGTCGGCGCCGACCACGGCGTCGTAAAGATCGTCGAGCCCCCGCCCCTGCGCGAAGGCGAGCGAGCGGCCGCCGCGATACTTGTAGCGCACGAAGAACTCCGCCGTCGTGCCCATGACGCGGAACTGGCGATGGCTGTCGCCGAGCGAGATCGGCACGATCCACGCCACCTCCGGCCGGGCAGCGATGTCCCGGTAGCTCTTCCACGTCACGTTGTTGGTGGCGTTGCCGATACGGAAGACGGAGTAGAGCAGGAGCTGGACCGAACCCGAGCGCGCGCCCACGATGAGATCGGTGTCCGAGATCGTATCGGCGAAGCTCGCCCGCGCGCCCGTGCGCACCTTCTCGACGCCGAGAAACAGGGCAACCGACAGCGCGATGGCGAGGATCGTCATGCCGACGGTGAGCGAGCGGGCAAGAAGCGAGGCAAAGGCAAGGCGCAGGATCATGCCGCCATCCTCCCCGTCGTGGCGATGCCGGACAGGTCCAGGACGCGGTCGAAGCGCGCGCCCAGCCGCTCGTCGTGGCTGACCATCAGCAGGGAGGTGCCGCCCTCCCGGCACCGGGCGAAGAGCAGGTCGAGGAAGGCGTTCTGCGTGCCGGCGTCCAGCGCCGACGTCGGCTCGTCCGCCACGATCAGCGGCGGACGCCCGATCAGCGCCCGCGCGACCGCGACGCGCTGCTGCTGGCCGACGCTGAGCCGCCCGGCCGGTACCGTGAGCAATTCGGTGGCGAGGCCGAGCGCCGCGCACAGCCGCGTCGCCTCTGCCCCCGCGTCGCCCGCCCGTGCGCACCGCCCGGGCGCGAAGCGCAAAGGCAGCAGGATGTTGTCCCGCACCGTCGCATAGGGCAGCAGGTTGAACTGTTGGAAGATGACGCCTATCTGCTCCGCGCGGAAACGGTCCCGCGCGCCCGGTGCGAGCGACGCGAGATCGGTGCCGCAAACCCGGACGCTGCCGGCCTCCGCCACCACGATCCCGCAGATGAGGGAGAGCAGCGTGGACTTGCCCGAGCCGCTCTCGCCCAGCAGCAGCACGGTCTCGCCCCCGTTCACGGCGAAACGGGACACGTTGAGGCTGAAGGACGCCCGGCCCGGCCAGCGAAACCGGACATCCTCAAGAACGAGTATCCTGTCCGTACCGGTCAAGATCAGAGCTGCCCCTTGAGATCGAGAACCGGCGCATCGCGCCCCACCTCGAAGCTCTTCGCCCCCTTTTCCGAGATCAACCGGATTTCAAGCTCGCGCGCATTCGGGAAAAGCTTGAAGTAGGCGAACTCGATGCCCGTGAGCGCCGCGGGGCTGGCACACGTCAGCACGTAATTCGCACGGAACTCCGTGTGCTGCGCCTCATGCCCGTGATCGGCGTGCTTCTCGCCCTCATGGGGCTTGTCCTCATGGGCCTTGTCGTCGTGGGCCTCGTGTTCGTGCTCTTCCTCGTCCACGAGCCGCGCGGCCGCTTCCGTCACCACACATTGCGCGCCGCCGGGCAGCACGAAAAGCTCCAGCGGCTTCTCCAGAACGGCAATCGCCTGGTCCAGCGCGGCGCGGTCCCCGGCGCTGCTGGCGGCATGCTCGAAACCGACGATATCCGCGCCCGGGGCCTCAAGCCCGATGGCGATCCGGCTGCCTTCGACGGCAATCTCAAGCCGGCCTACGCCGTGCTCATGCGCGCCGAGTTCGCGATGCTCCTGCGCCAGCGCGGGGGAGACGGCAACCGTGGCGAGAAGCGCGATTGCAAGGCGTTTCATGGAAATTCCTTTTCCGGTTACTGCGGTTTCCCTGAGGTAATTCATGGATCCGGGTCCTCGATGGCGGAAAGCGGCAGACGCCGCGCAGGAACGTCGTCTTGCGCGGACCGGTATCGATCACGACGCTTCCGGGCGGTTTGGCATCTGTTGCATACGTTACGTTATTATGTTTTAGCCAAGTTACGTTATATGATAACGTCATACTTTTTATGACACGGCGAGCGCACGCGCCAGAACGTCGAACAAGCGCGCGTCCGTGGACTGCGCGACGTTGAAGCGCAGAAAACCGCTCGCCGTCCGCGACTGGCTGAAAGCATTGCCAGGGGCGAGCACCACGCCCTCCTTGAGGCAGGTGCGCGCGATTGCTGCGGCATCGATACCGTCCGGCAGCCGACACCAGAGGAACATGCCCGCCTTCGGCACGATCCACGGCGTGATGCCGATGGCGCCGAGGCGGGCAACCGTCGTTTCCATCGCGCCCGCCAGCCGCGCGCGCACCGTTTCCAGGTGCTTGCGGTAGCCTCCGTCCGTCAGCGCCGCGAGCAGGATGCCGGCCGCCAGCCGCCCTCCCCCGAAACTGGTCGCGATCTTGATGTCCGCAAGGCTTTCGATCCACTCAGGCCGCGCCGCGATATAGCCGCAGCGCACCGACGCCGAAAGCGTCTTGGAGAAGCTGCCGATATGGACGACGCGCGCGAGCCCGTCGAAGGCGGCCAGTCGCGGCGCCGGCGTCAGCTCGAAATCGGCGAAGATGTCGTCTTCGACGATCACGAGGTTCGAGCGCTCGGCGAGCTTCAGCAGCCTGTGGGCCGTCACCGGCGAAAGAACCGCGCCGGTCGGGTTGTGGATCGCCGAATTGGTGATGTAGAGGCGGGGCGCATGCGCCTGAACGGCCTCGGTGAATGCCTCGATGTCCGGCCCGTTCGGCGTGTAGGGCACACCCACGGCCTTCGCGCGGTGCGCCTTGAGCAAGGCGTGGAAGTTGAAGTAACAGGGGTCGTCCACGATCACAGCATCGCCCGGCTCCAGCAGGAAGCGGCAGATCAGGTCGATGGCCTGCGTGCCGGATTCGGTGAGCATGATCTGCTGCGGCGCGGCCTCTATGCCGCTGGCCGCCATGCGCCGCGCGAGGACCCCGCGCAGCGCCGGCAGGCCGAGCGGTGTCGCATAGTCCGCGAGTTCCCCGTTGCCGGCCCGCGCCAGCGCACGCAACGCCCGGCGCATCCCGGCCTCGTGCATCCATGAGGCGGGCAGCCAGCCGCATCCGGGCTTGAGCACGCCGTCGTCCGCCTCCAGCGACTGGCGCGATATCCACAGCGGGTCGACCTCCCGGTCGAGCTTCGGCTCGATTTCCGCCAGCGAGAATGGCGCGAGCGGACCCGAGACGTAGAAACCGGAGCCCGGCTGCGAGCGGATGATGCCCTCCGCCACCAGCCGCTCATAGGCCTCGACCACGGTCGAGACGGAAACCTTCATGGCCCGCGCCTGCAGCCGCACGGACGGCAACCGCGCCCCCGTCAGCAGGGAGCGCGCGGCGATCCGCGAGCGGATTACCGCCATGACGGCCTCAATGCGCGTTCCCGTGCGTGACTCCTCCGGTTGCTCGTCCATCTGTAATGCCCTCCTGACCATAACAGTTCGGTGTGATTGTATTGAACTGTCTCTGGCAAGTCGATGCCGTCGTGCTTTTCTGGCGCGGGAAACGAACGGAGCATACGATGGACAGGACGGCCAGCGGCTGGATAAGCGGATTTATCGGGATGGCGATTTTCTCCGGCTCGCTGCCGGCAACGCGCGCGGCGGTGACGGGTTTCGACCCGGTCTTCCTCACCGTGGCGCGGGCCGCCATTGCCGGCATGCTGGGGCTCGGGCTGCTTTTCGTCTTCCGGCAGAAAAGCCCGGAGCGGCGGGACCTGCTGCCACTCGCGGTCATCGCGCTCGGCGTGGTCGTGGGCTTTCCGCTACTGACGGCGCTCGCCCTGCAGCATATGTCCTCCGCCCATTCGGTGGTTTTCATCGGCCTGCTGCCGCTGTCCACCGCGATCTTCGGCGTGCTGCGGGGCGGCGAGCGCCCGCGCCCGGCCTTCTGGCTGTTTTCGCTCGCCGGCAGCGCACTTGTCGCCGGCTATGCCATGGCGCGGGGAACGGGCGCGGTTTCCGCCGGCGATCTGCTGATGCTCGCCGCCATCGTGATGTGCGGGCTCGGCTATGCGGAGGGCGGGCGCCTGTCACGCAGGCTTGGCGGCTGGCAGGTGATTTCCTGGGCGCTCGTGCTGTCGCTGCCGGTCATGCTGCCGCTCGCCGTTCTCACCATGCCGGGGTCGTTCGCGCAGGTGGGCGCGCCCGCGTGGACGGGGCTGGCCTACGTCTCGCTGTTCAGCATGCTGATCGGCTTCGTCTTCTGGTATCGCGGGCTGGCGCTGGGCGGGATCGCCGCCGTCGGGCAGCTCCAGCTGCTCCAGCCGTTCCTCGGCCTCGGCCTCGCGGCCATGTTGCTGCACGAGACCGTGAGCGGAGCGATGCTGGCCGTGACGCTCGGCGTGGTGGTGTGCGTCGCCGGTGCGCGGAAATTCTCCGCATAAGAAACATCACCCCGGAAACGGTGTCCGTTTCCGGGGTGAAAGGTCAATCGAAAGGCAGGCCCTTATCCGGCCCGCCGCGCCTTCAGCTCCAGCCGGCGGCGGTGGAGCACCGGCTCGGTGTAGCCGTTCGGCTGCACGCGGCCCGTCAGCACCAGATCGAGCGCGGCCTGGAAGGCGATCGAGTCGTCATAGTCCTTCGCCATCGGCGTGTAGAACGGATCGTCGGCGTTCTGACCGTCGACGACGATCGCCATGCGCCGGAAGGTCTCAAGCACCTGCTCCTCGCTGACGACATCGTGATACAGCCAGTTCGCGATGTGCTGGGCGGAAATGCGCAGCGTCGCCCGGTCTTCCATCAGGCCGACGTTGTTGATGTCCGGCACCTTGGAGCAGCCGATGCCCTGGTCCACCCAGCGGACGACGTAGCCGAGAATGCCCTGGGCGTTGTTGTCCAGCTCGCGCTGGATTTCCTCCGCCGTCCAGTTCGGACGCGGCACGACCGGCACGGACAGGATATCGGAAAGCTTGGCGCGCGGGCGGCTCTTGAGGCTTTCCTGAACGGCCGCCACATCGACCTTGTGGTAATGCGTCGCGTGCAGAGTAGCCGCGGTGGGCGACGGCACCCAGGCGGTGTTGGCGCCGGCCTTGGGATGGGCGATCTTCTGCTCCAGCATCGCGGCCATCAGGTCGGGCATGGCCCACATGCCCTTGCCGATCTGCGCATGGCCGGAGAGGCCGCACGCCAGCCCGACGTCGACATTCGCGTTCTCGTAGGCCGCGATCCACGTCGCCTGCTTCATGTCGCCCTTGCGGATCATGGGACCGGCCTCCATAGACGTATGGATCTCGTCGCCGGTGCGGTCGAGGAAGCCGGTGTTGATGAACACCACGCGCTCGCGCGCCTCGCGGATGCAGGCCTTGAGGTTGATGGTCGTGCGGCGTTCCTCGTCCATGATGCCCATCTTGAGCGTGTTGGCGGGCAGGCCGAGCACGTCTTCCACGCGCGCGAAGATTTCGGATGCGAAGGCGACCTCCTCCGGCCCGTGCATCTTCGGCTTCACCACGTACATGGAGCCGGCGCGCGAGTTCTGGCGGCGACCTTGCGGCCCGACATCGTGGATGGCGATGAGCCCCGTCACCAGCGCATCGAGGATACCTTCCGGCACTTCACGGCCATCCTGGTCCAGCACGGCCGGGTTGGTCATCAGGTGGCCGACGTTGCGCACCAGCATGAGCGAACGGCGCTTCAGCATGAAGCCGGAGCCGTCCGGCGCGTTGTATTCCGTATCCGGATTGAGGCGGCGGGTGAACGTCTTGCCGCCCTTGGCGACCTCTTCCGAAAGGTCGCCCTTCATCAGGCCCAGCCAGTTGCCGTAAACGACGACCTTGTCCTCGGCGTCGACAGCCGCGACGGAATCCTCGCAGTCCATGATCGTGGTGATAGCCGATTCCAGCCAGACATCGGAAATCTTCGCCGGGTCGTCCTTGCCGATGAGCGTCGTGGCGTCGATCAGGATTTCGATATGCAGGCCGTGCCTGGCGAGAAGCAGACGGGTCGGCGACGAGGCTTCACCGAGATAGCCGGCGAACTGCGCGGGCTCGGCGAGGTCCACGGTGCGCCCGTCCTGCAGCGCGACGGCCAGCTTGCCGCCGGCCACGGAGAACGAGGCGGCCGCGGTCCAGCTCGCGCCGGCGAGCGGCACCGACTGATCGAGGAAATCGCGCACCCAGGCAATGACCTTCGCGCCGCGCACGGGATTATAGCCCGCGCCCTTTTCCGCGCCGTCCGTCTCCGGAATGGCGTCGGTGCCATAGAGCGCATCGTAGAGCGAACCCCAGCGGGCGTTGGCGGCGTTGAGCGCATAGCGGGCGTTCATGACCGGGACGACGAGCTGCGGCCCCGCGATCTCGGCGATCTCGGGATCGACGTTGCCGGTCGAAACCGCGAAGTCCGGCCCTTCCGGCAGCAGGTAACCGATCTCGCGCAGGAAAGCCTCGTAGGCGTCCTGATCGGTGGGCGCGCCGTTCTTGCGATACCAGTCGTCGATCTGCGCCTGAAGGGCATCGCGCCTGGCAAGCAGTTCGCGGTTCTTCGGTGCGAGATCGTGAACGATCTGCGAGAAGCCGGAGAAGAAGCGATCCGCATCGACGCCGGTGCCGGGAAGTGCCTCCTTCACCAGAAAGTCGTGGAGCTTCTCGTCTATCGCCAAACCGTAACGATCTATCCTAGCCATCCTTGCCTCCGGATTCTTATGCCTGGAAAGATATCTCCCCCGCGCCGGGATGAATAGCAACTGGCACAAATGTGAAATGACTTGTGCCTGGCGCGAAACAATAGGAACAAAATCAAACGGCGAAACAGTGCATCGGCCGGGCGCGACATGCGGTAAGAAACTCCGCGCGCCTCGTGGGCCGGTCACCCGTCTACCATCAAATCCGGCGGACGAACAGCCGGTGACGGCCTGTCATTCGCGATACGAATCGTGAAATGCAGCGCCGTTCCTGCTATGGTCCTCACGCGATGTTCACCGGAACGGGAAAGCGTGACCCGGATGGGACGATGACCGGCAACGACGCCGACAGCTGCGAAGCCCCGGACGTGCTGCGGCGCATCGTCCATATCGACATGGATGCGTTCTATGCGTCGGTCGAGCAGCGCGACAATCCCGACTTGCGCGGCAGGCCAGTCGCGGTCGGCGGCTCCCGCGAACGCGGCGTCGTCGCGGCGGCGAGCTATGAGGCGCGCCGGTTCGGCGTGCGCTCCGCCATGCCTTCCATCACCGCCAGGCGCAAGTGCCCGGACCTCATCTTCGTCCCGCCCCGCTTCGACACCTATCGCGCCATCTCGCTCCAGATCCGCCGGATATTCGCCGGATATACACCACTGATCGAGCCGCTGTCGCTGGACGAGGCCTATCTCGACGTCACCGAGAACCTGCGCGGCATTGCGAGTGCCACCGAAGTCGCGCAGCGCATCCGTGCCGAAATCAAGGCAGAAACCGCGCTCACCGCGTCCGCCGGGGTATCCTACAACAAGTTTCTGGCCAAGCTGGCCTCAGACCAGAACAAGCCGGACGGCCTGTTCGTCATCACCCCGCGCATGGGCGCGGCCTTCGTCGAGGCGCTGCCGGTCGGCCGCTTCCACGGCATCGGCCCCGCGACGGCGGCGAAGATGAACCGGCTTGGCATCGCCACCGGCCTCGACCTGCGCACCCGCACCCTGCCGTTCCTGCAGGAGCACTTCGGCAAGGCCGGCACGTTCTACTACTGGATTTCCCGCGGCATCGACCGCCGCCCCGTCCAGCCGAACCGCATCCGCAAGTCCATCGGCAACGAAGATACCTTCGACACCGACCTGTTCACGCCCGGCGAGGCGCGCGACGCGCTGCGGCCGCTGATCGAGAAGCTCTGGCGCCATTGCGAGGCCAATAACATCCGCGGCCGCACCATTACCCTCAAGGTGAAATACGCCGATTTCCAGCAGATCACCCGCAGCCACACGCTGCCCGCCGCCGTCGATACGCAGGTCACCATCTCGCAGACGGTCGACAGCCTGCTCGCCCCGCTGTTTCCCACACCCAAGGGCATCCGCCTGCTCGGCGTCACGCTGTCGTCGCTCGGGGACGTACACGAGGCACCGGAGGCACCGCGCCAGTTGGCCCTGCCGATCTTCTGAACGTTTCCGGCGTGAGCACCGTCAAACGGGCGTCAGTTCAGTCCGCCTCCCCTTCCCGCCCGGCAAGCCCGTCGCCCGCCGTTTTCGGCAGAAAGAAGAACGATATGCATGACGCCGCCGAAACAAGGGCGATGATGACGAAGGACGTGGCGAACGCCGTGGCGGTCAACTGCCCCGCACCGCCGGAGTTGAAATGGAGCAACGCGGCGGCGGCCGCGACACCGGTGCCCTGCGATATGCGTTGCGCCATTTGCGAGAGCGAGGTCGCGTGGCTCATCTTCGCATCCGGCACCTCGGCGAAGGCCAGCGTATTGATGCTGGTGAACTGCAGTGCGCGGAACACGCCGCCAAGGAAGATCACCAGCATCATCGCCAGCGGAGCCGTGTCGTTCGCGAAGGTGGCGAAAAGGCCCGTGCAGAAACTGGCAAGCAGCGCGTTCCACAACAGCACGGAACGGAAGCCGAAGCGACGCAGGACATTGCGCGTCATCGCGCGCATGCCGAACGCCCCTATCGCGGAGACGAACGTGATGGCGCCCGACTCCAGCGGCGTGTACCCGAATATCTCCTGCATCAGCAGGGGCAGCATGAAGGGCACCGCGCCGAAACCGATGCGGAACAGCGAGCCGCCAAGCAGGCTCGAACGGAATGTCGGATAGCGGAAGAGGTCGATATCGAGAATCGGATCCGGCCGGCGTCGGGCATGCCGGACGTACAGCGCCAGGCAAACGAGCCCGGCGGATGCGGGCAGGAGTTGCCGCGCACTGATTTCACGCGCCAGGGAATCGAGGCTGAAGATGACCGCGCCGACACCGACCCCCAACAGCACGAACCCGACGAAGTCGAAAGACGTCCGCGCCTCCGGCGGAATCGGTCCGATCAGCAGGAGCGTCAGGATGATCGCCAGCACGCCGAAGGGCAGATTGATCCAGAAAATCCAGTGCCATGAGCTGATATGCGTGATGAAGCCGCCGAACAGCGGGCCGATGACCGGCCCGGCCACCGCCGGCATGCTCATCAGCACCATCGCGGAGACGAGGTCCGAACGCGGCACGGAGCGGACGAGGATGAGGCGCGCGGTTGGCAGCATCATCGCCGCGCCCGCCCCCTGTATGAAGCGCGCCAGAACGAGCATCGTCAGGCTGACAGACGCCGCGCAGGCGAGCGACGCGAGCGTGAACACGGCAATCGCGGCGCAGAAAACCCGCCGCGCGCCAAAACGGTCCGCTACCCAGCCGCTCAGGGGCAGGAAAACGCTGAGCGACAGCAGATACGTCGTGATGGCCGAATGCAGGCTCAGCGCAGGGACGCCCAGATCCTGCGCCATGGAGGGCAAGGCCGTCGCTATCGCCGTGGAATCGATCTGCTGCATGATGAGCGACGAGGCAACGATCAGCGGAACAGCCTTATGTAACTGCAAATCCTGACTTTTTACGTTGCCCACCGATCTCACCCGGCCTGCCTGCGACAAACGGTCCACCGGGATAGTTAGTCGATTTTCCTCTCCCGCGCCAGCGTGCACGGCGGGCAGGCTCAGGCGGTTCCGGTCGCGCCACTGTCTGCGCACCCCATAACAGTTTGCATTCAAGTCGATCCATCGAGTTGAACGCAAACTGCCATAAAACGAGAAAAACTCTAAGTCACCAGCCCCTGGACCGGGCGCAAGTCCGCCGTGCCGGGGAATACCTTTTCCGCCAGTACCGGCCCGGACAGGCCGAACAGATCGGCGACCACGCCCTTGGCAACTGCCCTGATGTCGGTCGTCGGTTTCAGGTCGCGCTTTTCGTAGAGTTGCTCCGGCCTCAGGCCCGGCCAGTCGGCGAGCATCCTGCCGCCCCGCACGGCTCCGCCCACGAGGAAGGCGACCGTGCCCGTGCCATGATCCGTGCCGACCGTGCCGTTGACCTGCGCGGTGCGGCCGAACTCCGTCGCCACCATCACCACG
Organism: Pseudochelatococcus lubricantis; assembly: GCF_042432495.1. Lineage (NCBI taxonomy): Bacteria > Pseudomonadati > Pseudomonadota > Alphaproteobacteria > Hyphomicrobiales > Chelatococcaceae > Pseudochelatococcus > Pseudochelatococcus lubricantis. The sequence goes on from NZ_JBHLXC010000012.1 coordinate 63,297, forward strand.
CTGTCCTTCCACACCGGCGCCAGTCCCCGTTCCAGAACCGCGAGCGCGCCGTCGAGGCCGCCGAGCAGGTTGGCGAGCCGCCCCTTCGCGCCGCCTTCGTTGGCATGTGTATCCCAGCCCTCGAAAGCCAGCGCCGCGATGCGCGGCCCGTCGTCTGCGCCGACCAGTCCGGCAGCGCCTTCGGCGATGCGCCGCATCCCGTCCGCCGTGTCCGGACCGCCGCCGCCCTTCTTGTCGCCCTGCATGCCGCGCCGGCTCGCGATGCGCTCCGTTTCGAGCGCTTCTGCGAGCACCCGCGCAAGCGCCGGATCGCGCTGGCCGTAGAGGTCTCCGAGGCGCGCAAGCAGGTCGTCTCCCGCCCGCGCCATGCGCGGCGGCGCCCATCCCAGCACCGGCGCGGCGCCGCGCACGACGAGCGGCGGCACCACGCCGACGCCCAGCACGCCGGCGCGGGACACGGCATCGCCCGCCGGCAGGCTGGCGATCATGCGGTTCAGCCAGCCGCTTTCCGTCCGCCCCGGGCCGTTCTGCCCGCTTTCGAGCACATCCTGCCCGTCGAAATGCGAGCGCTCGCGATAGCCGGTCGCGGCCGCGTGGACGATCAGCGCGTCGCCGGCGGCATAAAGCCTCGCCAGATTCGGCATGGCGGGATGCAGATAGAAGAAGCCGTCGAGCGGGAGCGCCGCCTCGGCGCCGTCCTTGGCGAGGGCGATGCCTTCCCGCAGCCCGGCGTAAGCGGGATCGCCGATCGGCGGCACGGCGGAGAGCCCGTCGAGCGCGCCACGCAGGATCACCAGCAGGAAGCGTGCATCGCGGCTGCCGGCCGAGGCATAGGCGAATTTCGGCATGAAGGACCAGGCGAAGAGCGCTCCGGCCGCGCCCAGCACGGCGCGGCGCGAGGGCGTCATCCGTTCGCAATCGTCATCGCGATCATCATGATGGGCCATCGGTTCATCTCCGTTGGAATTCAGGCGACATCAGCAGCAGCGCCAGCGCCTGCGGTTTGCTTTCGGCGCGCGCGACAGCCTGCCGCGTTTCGGGCGTCAGCAGCGGCCCCAGTATTTCCTCGCTCAACTGCCGCGGATCGGCGATGCCGCCCGCCGCCTGCTGCCCCAGCCTTGCCGCCACGTCGATGCGCGTCTTCAGTCCCTGTGGCGACGCCCACGCGGCGTTGGTGTCGGGATAGCCGTTCGGCCCCGGGGGCTGCCAGACGGGCTGGCCCATCACGCCGAGCGTGCCGAGGACCTGACCGGCGTCGGGCTCGCGCCCGAGAGCGCGGAAAGCGGCGATCAGAAACTCCTGCGGCGAGCGGATCTTGGCCGGTTCCGCACTCCACACCGCATCGCTCTCCACCAGCGCACGCGAAACCACGGCGAGATCGCCCTCGCTGCGCCGGAACGCCGCCGCGATGTCGTCGACGAGTGCGGCGGGCGGCTCGTCCGCGACGAAGTGCCGGACGAGCTTGGTCGCCACGAACCGCGCCGTTGCCGGATGCCGCGCGAGATCGGCGAGCGCCGCCACCCCCTGGGCCTTGTCGGGCTGGTCGTAAAGCTTGCCGAGCAGTTGTTGCGCGCCGGGCTCGTGTATCCGCGGATTGAAGGCGAAGACGCCGGGCGTGCCCAGCGCACCATTTCTGGGCGCCACCATCCAGCCCGTGATGATCCGCGCCAGGCTGGTGACATCGGCCTGCGTATAGCCGCCGCCGACGCCTAGAGTGTGCAGTTCGAGAATCTCGCGCCCGAGGTTCTCGTTGAGCCCTCGCCCGCGCCGGTTGCCGGCCGGTGAGTTGGGGCCGGTCGACAGCTGGTTGTCGAGGTATTCGAGCATCGCCGGGTGGCTTTCGGCGGCGAGCAGCATATCCGCGAAATGGCCGAAGATATGCGGCCTGATCGCCTCGCGCTCGAAAGCGCCGGCCATGATCCGCGTCGTGGTGTTCTTGTTGACGGCGACGCAGAAATGGTTGGACCAGAACTGCACCAGCCGCTCGCCAAAGCCGGCGGGCGCTTCGAGCGCGAGTCGGGTGCGCGCCATCACCTCGTCGCGATAGATACGCGCGGGCAGCGGCGGCTCGGCGGGCGGTCTGGGCGCCGCCGCGCCGCCGTCCGCTCCGGCGCCGGGCGCCGCCGGCACGTTGGCCTGTGCCACACGCGGCGCCTCGCGGGCTTTCTTTTCCGCATCCGCGAAGGCATAAAACGCCGTGCTGATGTCCGCCGTACCGACATAGGCGATGCCCGCCGGGCGGGCTATGGAATCGGCACGGATTTCGTTCAGGATCAGGTCTCGGGCGCCGTCGAGCAAGGCTTCCGCCTGCCCGATTTTCACGCCGAGGCCAAAACGTTGCAGCCCAACGGCATTCGCGTGCCGTTGCGATCGACTCGCCATGCGTCATCTCCAGCGATATCGACAGGGCCTACAGTAAAACGGAAAAGTATGGCCAAAAGCGGACGGCCGCCGATCGCTGGTTCCGGCATGCGCGCGCTGGAGCGCGTTTCGACCAGAATTCGCTCGAAATAAGGAAGCGAGAATCTATCCTGTTTCAACGTAAACAGGACAGATTCTAGAGAAAAGGCCGGGGAACGCCCCCGGCCCGTCCGTCAAGCGTTGGCCCGCAGGCGTTTGATCAGGATCGGCACGAAGAACACCAGCACCGCGATGCAGAGCAATGTTGCGGACAGCGGCGTGGAAACCAGCACGACCGGGTTGCCCTGCCCCGCCGCCAGCGCCGTGCGCAACTGCACCTCGGCCATGGGCCCCAGGATCAGCCCGATCAGCACGGGCGCTATGGGAAAATCGTAGACGCGCATGACATAGCCCATCAACCCGACGATCACCATGCACACGAGATCGATCACCGATCCCGACACACCCCAGATGCCGATGGTGGCGAACACGAGAATGCCGGCGTAAAGCTGCGGCCGGGGAATGGCGAGCAGCTTCACCCAGATGCCGACAAGCGGCAGGTTCAGCACCAGCAGCATGACGTTGCCGACGTAGAGCGACGCGATCAGGCCCCAGACGAGTTCCGGATTGGACGTGAACAGGAACGGCCCCGGCTGCAGGCCATAGTTCTGGAAGGCCGCCAGCAGCACGGCCGCGGTAGCCGACGTGGGCAGGCCCAGCGTCAGCAGCGGAATCAGGATTCCGGCTGCCGCTGCGTTGTTCGCGGCCTCGGGCCCGGCGACACCCTCGATGGCGCCGCGGCCGAACTCCTTGTGGCGCGCCAGTTTCCGTTCCAGCGTGTAGGACAGCATGGTCGGGATCTCGGAACCGCTGCCCGGCAACGCCCCCATGGGAAAGCCGATCAAAGTACCGCGCAGCCAGGGCTTCCACGATCTCTTCCAGTCCTCCTTCGTCATCCATATCTGCCCTTTGATGGGCAGGGTGCTTTCCGACGTGCCGCGATAGCGGCTGGAGACGTACAGAATTTCGCCAACGGCAAACAGCGAGACGAGCACCACGGTGAGTTCGATGCCGTTGAGCAGCTCCTCCACGCCGAACGTCAGGCGCGGCTGGCCGCTCATGGCATCGATCCCCACGAGCCCCAGCGCCAGCCCGATGAACAGCGAGATGAAGCCGCGCACTCGCGAGGCCCCCATCACCACCGCGACCGAGGTGAACGCCAGAACGGTGAGGGCGAAATAGTCGGAAGGGCGGAAGTAGAACGCAAGCTCCGCCACCGCCGGCGCGGCGAAGGTCAGCACGATGGTGGCGATCGTGCCCGCCACGAACGAACCGATGGCAGCGGTAGCGAGCGCGGCAGCGCCACGGCCCGCCCGCGCCATCTTGTTCCCTTCGAGCGCCGTCATCATGGAGCCGGCCTCGCCGGGCGTATTGATGAGGATCGACGTGGTCGAACCGCCATACATGGCGCCGTAAAGCACGCCGGCGAACATGATGAACGCCGATGTCGGCGCCAGCGAGATCGTGACGGGCAGCAGCAGGGCGATGGTGAGCGCCGGCCCGATCCCCGGCAGGATTCCGATTGCGGTGCCGAGGGCGGAGCCGAACAGCGCCCACAGCAGGTTGGCGGGTTGCAGGGCGACCCCGAACCCGCTCAGCAACAGAGAGAACGTGTCCATTCAGATCCCCGCGACGGGCAGGAAATCGCCCAGTTGCAGCCCCAGCCGGCTGAAGAGGAGCCACGCCAGCGTGCCGAGCACGGCCCCCGACACGAGATCGAGCCCGATCCGGCGCGAGCCGAAGGAGCGCGCCACCAGAGCGAACGACAGCATCGCCGTCAGCGGCAGGCCGAGCGTTTCGATGGTGAGCGCCGGCACGCATGCGGCGGCCAGCGCGGTTACGAACGCGGCCGGATCGGCCTTCTCCGACCCGGAAGCGTCCTCCGCATCCTGGGCCTCGAAAGTTTCGCCGCGCGCGATCTGCACCGTGAGCAGCAGTCCTAGTATCACGAGCGCCGCGCCGACGGCGGTGACGAACAGCCCAGGCCCGATGCCCGCGTGACGGGCGCCTTGCGGAAGCTGATATCCGCCGTAAAGGCACACGAGGCCAAGTGCGATGACGGCGGCACCAAGCCACCACGGGCGCGCGGAGGGTGTCTCCCGCGCCCGTGCCGCTTCTCCCTCGCGGGACAATTCTTCACTGGGCAAGGCCGGCTTCCTTCAGGATCTTGCCGATCCGCTCACTTTCGGCGGCAATGAAGGTGCCGAACTGCTGGCCCGGCAGGAAGAAAGCGTCCCACCCCTGCTTTTCGAGCACGCCCTTCCAGGCGGGAGTCTCGCTCAGCTTGGTGAAGCGGTCCACCCACGCGGCATAGTTGTCCTCCGGCATGCCCGGCGCGCCGAGAATGCCGCGCCAGTTGGCGATCTCGACATCGAAGCCCGCTTCCTTGAAAGTGGGCACTTCCAGCCCCTTCACGCGCTCGGCGGAGGTGATGGCGAGGATGCGGACGCGCCCCTGCTCGGCGAACTGGGCGAATTCGGAGATGCCGGAGAAGCCCGCCGTCAGCGTGCCGTTGACGATGCCCGTGACCGTCTCGGCGCCGCTCGTCTGCGGAATGTAGTTCAGCTCGGCAACAGGCACGCCGGCGCTCTGCGCCAGCAACGCAAGCGCGATGTGGTCGACGCCGCCGGCGGAGCCGCCGCCGACCGCCGTTCCGCCCGGGTTGCTCTTCAGTGCCGCCACCAGATCCTGAAGGGTCTTGTGGGGCGAGTTCTGGGCCACCGCGATGACGAGATATTCAGCCGTCAGGCGGGCAACGGGCCGGAACTTGGCAAGGTCGATCGGCGAGTTGTTCAGCACGATCGAGCCCACCGTGATCGCACCGAAAACGGCGAGGGCATCGGGTTTGCCGGCCTGCTGCCGCTGAAATTCCGCAAGGCCGATCGTGCCCCCGGCCCCACCCTTGTTGGTGAAGTTGACGCCGCCCTTGTAAAGACCGGCGGCATTCAACGCCTGAAAGGCCTGCCGGCCGGTGGCGTCCCAGCCGCCGCCGGGGTTGGCCGGCAGCATGACATTCACCTGTGCCTGCGCGCTTGAAATGAAAGCGGCGGCCATAATCGCCAGCGGCAACAGAAACGACTTCAATCTCATGTCACGTCTCCTCCCGCGCCTCGCCCTGCGGATTTCCGGATATCGGTCCCGGTTCAACGACCGCAGCGTACGGCGCATGATGAATCTGCACGACGCTCACGTCGCAGACTCGATGGCAAATTACGTTCACGCCTATTGAGGAAAGTCAACGACGCAAGGCGCTGCTACATTGCAACGAATCCAGGTTCGTGGCCGCGCGGGCTTATCCGTACCAGCACAGGCCTTTCGGCAGTCGCGAAAACCCGACGGCCCGCAGGACGAGCGCAACGGGCGCGGCGGAGACGGGCTGATCGTCCACAGTCTCGATCGTGAAGCTCGCGGTTCTCGCACGCTTGAGCGTGGCCGCAAGAGCCGCGCCTGTGGCGACAAGCGTATCGGGCGTCGCCGGATCGCCGACATCGGCGTAGGTAAGGAGATGGCGCCCGCCCGGCGCGAGCCAGAGCACGAGGCGCCCGTCGCGGATGACGACGAGCCCGCCGGCACGCCGGGTGGGCCGCATGCCGGAGGCATGGGCCGGCCACGGCAGCGTCGCGCCGAAAGGGTTGGCCGGATCGGCGGCGGACAGCGCGACGGCGGGCGAAGCGGCAGGACACGCCTCGGCCAGTTCACGGAGCCGGTCGATGGTGGCGTGATCGGCGAACTGGGCCGCGCCGAGCCCCTCGACAAAACGCCCGCGCAACACCCGCCCGGCATCTTCCATGCTGCGGAACACGCGCTGCAGCGCGGGAAATCCGCCGGGAACCTCCTCTGAAACCGCTGCGCCACGGGTGACGACGCCATACCGGTCGAGAAGCCCCTCGACGAGAGCGAGAGCGCGCGCCGTGTCGCTGATCGGCTCGCGATGCAGCAGCGACCACCGGCCGGCCAGCGTGGGGTCGCTGAGGGTCGCGACGCCAGCCCCATCGACTGCCCCGGCGAGAATGGAGGTGTGGAATCCGCCGCGCCGGTGCACGGTGCGGGTTCTGCGGGAGCGGTGCGATGCGTGGAAGCCGGTGAGCGCGCGCATCGTAGACCAGGTATCGGTGGTGACGCAGCCGGCCCACACCAGCCCCCATAATGCGCCGTGCAGATCGGAGGCCGTCATCTCTCCCGCGCCCCCTGCGCTGGCGAGGCGCGCCCGGGCCAGATCGGCGATCTGGCGGACGAAGTAGGCGCCGCCATCGGCGAGCACTGTGAGGATCGCCCGTTGCAGCGGCGTCAGGCGCGCCGCCGTATCGGGATCGGGGCCGGCCGGCAAGGTTTCGGCGGCCAGCTCGCGCAGGTGCAGGGCGACCAGCCCGTCCTCGTCGCCGAGCCGCCCGTGGCCGGACCAGAACACCTCTCCCGTGGCGATAAGTTCGTCGAGCATGCCGGGCGAATAGTCGCGCACGCGGGCGGGCAGGATGTGACGCTCCCACAGCGACGCGGGCAGCGGCAGGCCGGCGAGCTGCTCCGCGACACGGGCGACGCCGTCGCTGCCCTGCAAGGCCGCCACGGCCGGCATGCCGGCATCGGGCGCCGCATGGCCCGCGGCCTCGATGAACACGTTCTGCCGCTCCAGAAGCTGGCGGACGTAGGCGGACTGGCCCACCGGGCGCGTGGCCTCGCGGGCGGCCTGCAGGGAACGGATGCGCAGGCGGCGGAACACCTCCTCCCACACCCATTCATGCCGCGCCAGCGGACTTTGCTGCGTCCCGGCGCCGTCGCTCTGCCGCGCCGCGCCGAAGCTGCCGCGCAGCACCCGGCCCTGCTCCCGCAGCCGGTCCAGCGCCTCGTCGGCGACCGAGACGCCAAGCCCGAACCGGGCAGCCGCCTGCCCGGTGGTGAACGGTGTGTGCGTGCGCGCATATCGGGCGATCAGGTCGCGCAGCGGGTCTGCGACAGGTTCCAGAAACGCGGCGGGAATGCCGGCAGGCAGGCGCACCCCGAGCGCATCGCGCAGCCGCGCGGCGTCCTCGACCGCCGCCCATCGCTCTTCCGCGCCGATGCGCACGCGGATCGCCCGGCGCGCCGCTTCGAGCGCCGCCAGATGCTCCTCCCCCGCGCCTTCCGGCACCATACGGGCAACGACCTCGGCGGCGGACAGCGGCCCGAGTTCGCGCAGCAGATCGGCCACGCCCTCGACACCGGCCACGCGCCGCTCGGGGGCGATGCGCTGCAACTCGGCCTCGACCTGTTCGACGACGGTGGGGTCGAGAAGCTCACCCAGATCGACCTGCCCGAGCAGATCGCCGAGCAGCCCGCTGTCCAGAGACAGCAGGGACGCGCGCCGCTCGGCCAGCGGCGCGTCGCCTTCGTACATGAATTCGTCGACATAGCCGAACAGCAGGCTCGCCGCGAAGGGAGACGGCGTCTCGGTGGTGACCTCGACGAGACGCACCGCCCCGGCGGCGAGGCGCCGCATCAGGGCGTCGAGGGCCGGCAGGTCGTAGACGTCCTGCAGGCATTCGCGCGCGGTTTCGACGAGAATCGGAAAATCGGGATGATCGCGCGCCACGTCGAGCAGTTGGCCCGCGCGGAGCCGCTGCTGCCACAGCGGCGAACGGCGGCCCGGATTGCGGCGCGGCAGCAGCAGGGCGCGCGCCGCGCATTCCCGGAACCGGGCCGCGAAGAGCGCCGAGGTGCCCACCGCGTCGGTGACGAGCCGCTGCATGCCATCCGCGTTGAACGTGAACAGCTCCGCGCCGGGCACCCGGCCGTCGGTATCCGGCAAGCGGGCGATGATCCCGTCGTCGCCCGCCACCACGGACGCATCCACGCCGAACCGCTGACGGACGCGGTCGGAAATCGCCAGCGCCCAAGGGGCATGCACACGCCGCCCGTAGGGCGAGTGCAGCAGCAGCCGCCAGTCGCCGACTTCGTCCCGGCAGCGTTCGACCACCAGCGTGCGGTCGGTGGGCAGCGCGCCGGTCGCATCGCGCTGCTCGCCGACGAGGCCGAGCAGATTCGCGATCGCATTGCCCTCCAGTCCGGCCCCATGCAGGCGCGCCTCGATCCGGGGGCTCGGCCCGGCGCCCTCGCTGGCGGCATCGGCGTCGATATCGCGCAGGAAGGCGCCGATCGTCTCGCCCAGTTCGGCGGGACGGCCCGGTCCGTCTCCGCGCCAGAACGGCAGCCGTGCCGACCGGCCGGGCGCCGGCGTGACCACGACCTGATCGTTGGTGATCTGCAGGATGCGCCATGACGTCGCCCCGAGGGTGATCACATCGTTCACGCGCGACTCGTAGACCATTTCCTCGTCGAGTTCGCCCACGCGGCGGGAGCCTGCCTGTTCCTCGCCCTCCGGCAGCACGACGCTGAACGCACCCCTGTCGGGGATCGTGCCACCGCTCGTCACCGCCAGATGCTGCGCGCCCGGGCGGGCGGTGAGCACGCCGCTCTCCCGATCCCAGACCAGCCGGGGGCGAAACCCCGCGAACTCGTCGGACGAATACCTGCCCGCGAGCATGTCAAGGGTTGCGTCAAAGACGCTGCGCGGCAGTTCGCGGAACGGCTCCGCCCGCCGCACAGTCGCATACCAGTCGTCGACGCCGGCCGGGTCCATGGCGACCGCGGCGACGGTCTGCTGCGCGAGCACGTCAAGCGGATTGCGCGGCGGGCTGATCGCCTCGATGTTCCCGGCCAGCATGCTTTCAACCGTGACGGCAGCATCCACCAGATCGCGGCGGGTGCGCGGATAGATCAGCCCCGCCGACGTGCCGCCCACCTGATGGCCGGCACGGCCCACCCGTTGCAGCGCGCTCGCCACCGACGGCGGCGCGGCGACCTGAATCACCAGCTCCACCAGCCCCATGTCTATGCCCAGTTCGAGGCTGGAGGTGGCGACGACGCAGCGTAGCTCGCCGGACTTCAGCGCCCGTTCGATATCGGCCCGCTGTTCCTTGGAGACCGAGCCATGATGCGAACGCGCGATCAGGGCCGGCACGCCGGCCGTGCGCCCGCTGGTGCCGCCGGACGACGACACGTATTGCATGGCCTGCTCTCCCCCGCCGGCGGCCGCGTCGGCGAACCGTTCCGCGTAAAGCTCGTTCAGCCGCGCCGTCAGTTTTTCCGCCAGGCCGCGGGAGTTGGCGAACACGATGGTCGAGCGAGCGGCGAGAACCCGGTCGAGAATGCTGGCCTCGACGTGCGGCCAGATCGAGCCGACCTGTGCCGGGCCGTCGGCAGCTTCCGGCTGGTTGCCGGCGTGCGCCGGCAGGTCCGTCATATCCTCCACCGGCACCACGATCCGCACGTCGAGCCGCCGCTCCGATGGCGGGTTCACCACTGTCACCGGCCGCGCGCCGCCAAGGAAGCTGGCGACCCGGTCCACCGGGCGCACCGTCGCCGACAGGCCGACCCGTTGCGCAGGCTGCGGCAGCAGCAGGTCCAGACGCTCCAGACTCAGCGCCAGATGCGAGCCGCGCTTGGTGCCGGCAACGGCGTGGACCTCGTCGACGATCACCGTGCGGACGCCGCGCAACGTCTCGCGCGCTTTCGACGTCAGCATCAGGTAGAGCGATTCCGGCGTCGTGATCAGGATGTCCGGCGGCCGCCGCGCCAGGCTCGCGCGTTCGGAGACGGGCGTATCGCCCGTGCGCATGCCCACCGTCACCTCGACCTCCGGATCGCCCCGGCGCTTGCGCTGCGCGCCGACCCCGTGCAGCGGGACGCGCAGGTTACGCTGGATGTCGGCGCCCAGCGCCTTGATCGGCGAGATGTAGAGCACCCGCGTCTGCGTCTTCGGTGCATGGTGCTGCGCGCTCGCGGCGGCGTCCCGCGTCCGCTCGTCGAACAGCCGGTCGATCGCATGCAGGAAGGCCGCCAGCGTCTTGCCCGAACCCGTGGGCGCGATGACCAGGGCGCACTCGCCCGCGCCTATGGCCGCCCACGCGGCCTGCTGAACCGCTGTCGGCGACTCGAACGCCGAGGCGAACCATGCGCGCGTGGCAGGGGTGAACCCCGCGAGCGGATCCGTGACGGGTTTCACCGGCACAGACGGCGCGGCGCCAGCATCGTCAACCAAGTTCGACCTCCTCCACGGAAGACGCGACGCGCCGGCTCCCTGCCGCGCGCAACATCCCGGCGAAATATGGTCTATAACATTTCCGGACGAAACAGCGATTTCCGGCCGATAATCGCGCCCGCAGCCACAAACACGCGCTCACCGGCGCCGTGCGGCGTCTGCGGATGCCCGGGCGAAGGCGTCATGGTGCATGGGCGCGAACCGGGACGGACCTCCGAAGCGGTCGATGCGGAAGTCCTCCATGGGCGTCGTGGTGGCGCCCGTCGCGATCAGCTCCGCCATCACGTCGCCGACCCCCGGCCCGATCTGGAAGCCGTGGCCGCAGAAGCCGAAGGCGTAGAACAGGCCGGGGATTTTCGCGCTGCGGCCCATGACGGGCAGGTCGTCGGCCATGTAGCCCTCGACCCCGGACCACGTCCGGATGAGGCGCGCGTGTTTCAGCGCCGGCACCAGACGCAGGATCTGGCGGAACTGCGCCTGAACGCCGGCCGGATCGTATTTCGCCCGCTGCTCGTCCAGCGCCGCATGACGGCGCGCGACACCGCCAAAGATGATGTTCCCGCGCGGGATCTGGCGCAGATAGGCCACCTCCCCCGGCACGTTCGTGGAAACGCCGACGACGGGATGCACGAAATAGGGCAACGGCTCGGTCACGCCCATCTGCGGCCCCGCCACCTCCAGCGGCACGGGCTCGCCCATGGCCGCCGCGAAGCCGCCGCCCCACGCGCCACCCGCGATCAACACGATCGGCGCGCGGTAGTCACCCGATGCGGTCGCGACGGTGAAGTCCTCACCCGTCCTGTCGATCGACAGAACCTCGCAGTTCTCGACGATCGTGGCACCGTCGCGCCGGGCAGCACGGGCGAAAGCCGGCGCGACGAGGCGGGGATTGGCGTGGCCGTCGTGCGGCGACCACGAGCCCGCCACCGCCTCCGGCCCGATGAAGGGAAACCGCTCGCGGATGGCGTTGCGCCCGAGTATGTGCAGTTCGAGCCCGTACTCCGCCGCATCGCGCCGGTATTTCTCGACGACAGCCAGCTGCTCGTCCGCCCAGAGGAAGCGCACATGACCCACGGGCATGAATTCCACGTCCGCGCCGGTCAATTCCGGGATCCGGCCCCAGATCGCGCGCGAGCGGTTGGCAAGCGGCAACTGGCGGAGGTAGCGGCCCTGCCTTCGCACATTGCCGAAGTTCGTTCCGCTGGCTTGCTGCCCGACGAGGAAACGCTCCAGCAAGATCACGCCGACGCCGCGCTGGCGCAGAAAAAACGCCGCCGACGTTCCGACGATGCCGCCGCCGACGATGACCACATCAGCCTGTCCGGACACGTTACGCATGGCTGCCTCCGTCGGTCACCGCGATCGGTAGCGGCTTCACCGGTGCCTGCCCGCGCAGGCGGCCCGCCTTTTCCACCGGCAGGCGGCACGCGGCGGCCACGATCTCCTGACTGGCGAGGCCGCAGAACCGGCCCTGGCAGCGCCCCATGCCAACGCGCGAGAATGCCTTGGCCCTGTTGACCTCGGGCGCCTCCAGCGCCGTGACGGCTGCGCGCAATTCACCGGCGGTGATCGCCTCGCAGCGGCAGACGAGCGTCTCGTCCGGAATGGCAGCCACCTTGTCGTGCGGCCACGGAAAGGCCTGCGCGACGCCGCGGGCGAACCGGACATGCCGCGCCATATCCCGCAGCAACCGGCGCGTCCGATCTTCCGGCTGCGGGCGTCCGAGATCGGCCAGCACGGCCTGCGCCGCAAGCTTGCCCGAGGTTTCGGCGCCGTCTGCCCCGAGAACGCGGACGCCGTCACCGGCGAGATAAACGTTCGCCACCGAGCTGCGCCCCATGGCATCTATTGCCGGCAGCCACTGGCGGACCGCCGGGTCGAACGCGAAGACGCAGCCTGCAAGGTCGGCAAGCTGGCTCTCGGCCCGCAGATGGAAGCCGATGCCGACGGCGGTACATTCCACATGGAACGTCCGGCCCGCCGCGTCCGCGTAGCGCACACCGGTGACGCCCGCCTCGTCACCCGTCACCTCGCGCGGCGTGATGCCCCTCACCACCCGCACGCCGCCGGCCCGCAGGGCGGCGATCAGACGGGCGCCCTTGACGAGTTGCCCCGGACGCGCCGCCATCAGGGCGAGACCGCGCAGCTGCCGGTGGAACGGGGTCGTGTCGAGAACGGCAACGGGCGCGTTCCCCGCCTTCATGTACTGACAGGCGACCAGATAAAGCAGCGGCCCGGTCCCCATGAATACGACCTTCTCGCCGATGGCGCAGGCCTGCGCCTTCAGCGCGATCTGCGACGCGCCCAGGGAATAGCAGCCGGGCCGCGTCCAGCCAGGGATCGGCATCATGCGGTCCGTGGCGCCGGGCGCGAGCACCAGCGCATCGTAAGGCAGGGCCTCCGCCGTCATTCCGCTCTGCACATGCAGCCGCCCGTCCTTCACGGCCCAGGCAAGCGTTTCCGGCCGGTAATCGATCCTGTGCCGCAGGGCGTCGAAACACGTGTGCAGGGCGCGTGCCTTCCTCGCCTCCGTGCCGTAAAGCTGTTCGTAGCTGCGGGTGAAGTTCTCGGGCTGGCGGCGATAGATCTGGCCGCCGCTGCGGCTGGCTTCGTCGATCACCGTCGGCACCAGGCCAGCCTCGACAAGGGCCGCCGCCGCACGGACGCCGGCGGGGCCGGCACCAACCACGATTACGCGGGGATCGGCCATATTCCCTCCGGCACGTGCGTGCGAATATCCATTCCCTCGGCTACCGAAGTCGAGCAAGCCCGCAGACGCTCACCCGCGCCGGTCCACACCCAGCAATCCTGGCAGGCGCCCATCATGCAGAAGCCGGCGCGCGGCCCATCGCCAAATTCGGACATGCGGGCGAAGCCGCGCGACAGCATGAGCGCGGTCAGGAGCACGTCGCCTTCCAGCGCCCGAACCGCCTCGCCATCAACCGTCAGCACCACGGCCCGCCGCTCTTTCTCGGCGAGCCTCCTGAACCTTGCCTGCATTGGCGATCCCCTTCCGGTGGGCGCGATTCATCCGTTCCCGCATCCCGTTCAGGCGAGAATCCCACGTCGGCTGGAAGCTTTCCAATCGCAAATGATGCCTTGAAGGAAACCTTTGGTTATGGAAACCATGTTCCGTCAGGAGATGGTCACCATGAACGCCCGCCAACTCGAAATCTTTCGCGCGATCATGCGTGACGGCTCGGTCACCGCCGCGGCAAACTCGCTCGCCATATCCCAGCCGGCGGTGAGCAAGGTTCTGCATCATCTGGAAAATCAGCTCGGTTACCGGCTTTTCGAGCGGATCGGCGGCCGGCTCGTGCCGACGATGGAGGCCCATCTCATCTACGAGGACGCCGACCGGGTGTTCCGCGAGCTGGAGGTGCTCAAGAACCTCACGCGCACCATCGGCGAGCGGAAGATCGGCCTGTTGCGAATCGGCGCAAGCCTGCCCGTCACCTATTCCGTGCTGCCACACGCCCTGACGAGCTTCCGGCGCGATCATCCCACGGTGAAAATCCACCTGCATGCGCTGCCGAAGAAGGAAATCGCCGAGCAACTGGTAATCGGCGACATCGATCTCGCCGTCACACTGTCCACCATCCAGGCGCCGACCGTCAGGAGCGAAATCCTCGCGGGCGTGCCCGCCATGGTGCTGATGCGCCACGACGATCCTCTCGCCGACAGGGAAAGGATCACACCAGCCGATCTGGTCGGGCGGCCGCTGATCTCCTACGGCAACCACGCGGACATCGGCCCGGCGATCGAGCAGGCGTTCAGGCAGCACGGGGTCGAGCGCGAGCTGTCGATCCAGATTTCGTCATCGGTCGGCGCCATTCCGCTCGTGTCCGGCGGCCTTGGCGTCGCGCTCGTCGACGGGCTGGTCAAATGGAGTTCCTTCGAGGGGCTCGTCGCGCGCCCGTTCTCCCCCACGGTGGTGATGGATGTGGCCATTTCCACGAATGCCGCCAGGCCGAAATCGCGTTTCTTCCAGCCCCTCCTGAACGCCATCCGCGAGCTTCTGTGACAGGCGCGGCCGTCACAACGCGGTCTTGCGGCTTTCGTCGATATAGATTTCCCGCAGGCGCAACGCCACCGGCCCGGGCTTGCCCGTGCCGACCGCCGTGCCGTCGACCTCGACCACCGGCGTCACGAAACCGGTCGCGGACGTGATGAAAGCCTCGTCCGCCGCCTGCGCCTCGGCAACGGTGAATTGGCGTTCCTCGACCTCCATCTGCGCCTCCCGGGCGAAGCGCAACAGCGAGGCGCGGGTAATGCCGTGCAGGATGTCGTTGCCGAGCGGCCGGGTGACGATCCGACCCTTCCTGACGATATAGGCGTTGTTCGATGTGCCTTCGGTCACGAAGCCGTCCTCCACCAGCCAGCCGTCGTCGGCGCCCGCCCGTTTGGCGAGCATCTTGGCCTGCGCCTGATAGATGAGCTGCACCGTCTTGATGTCGCGCCGCTGCCACCGCAGATCGGGCAGGGTCACGATCCGCAGGCCGGCCGCCGCCGCGGGCGAGTCCACGATGCCGGGCCGGTTCGTCGCAAACGCGACCACCGTCGGCGGAATCTCCGCGGGCGGATACTCGAAGGCGCGCTCCCCGGTGTTGCCGCGCGTGACCTCGACATAGACGCTGCCTTCGGTGACCGCATTCCGTGCGACGAGTTCGCGGTGCAGCGCCAGCCACCCGTCATAGCCATGCGGATTGACGATATCGAGTTCAGCAAGCGAGCGGTCGAGCCGGGCGAGATGCGCCGGAAAATCGATCAGCTTGCCGTCCACGACCGCCGTAAGTTCATAGATTGCGTCGGCCATCAGGAAACCCCGGTCGAATACCGATATTTTCGCCTCTTCGGCGGGCAGATATTCCCCGTTCACGTAAACGATGCCAGTCACGCGCCTCTCCCTCCAGGATGCCCGCCGGGAATCACGGCAGCCGATGCCACCGGCCGTCCCGGGGCGGGATGGAGGTCCCCGCCGGCGGGAATGTCAAGGGCCGCCGCGTTGCGTGCTATGTATCCGAGAATCCGAACGGCGCATCTGTGCGGCGGTAGTCGTCCGGCAGGATCTGGCGGCCGATGGGCGGTTCCGAGCGGGACGTGCAGGACGTTCGGTGGCATAGACGGCAGGTGATGCCGATGGGCGTCGGCGTCACCGGCTGCGGGTGGCCGCGGCTGTAGACCAGCCGCTCGGCATGGTTGGCCTCGCACACCAGCGCGATGGCGCGCTCGACACTCGCCACGCCGAAGGCACCGCCGCCGGAACTGACAGTGCGCGCGATCGAGAAAAAGCGTTGCCCGTCGGGCAATTCGAGCCATTGGGTGACGACCTTGCGCGGCGTGGCGAACACCTGATGCACGCTCCACAGCGGACAGCCGCCGCCGTGGCGCGCGAACGGAAAGGTGCCGCTGTTCAGCCGTTTGGACACGTTTCCGGCGGCGTCGACGCGAATGAAGAAAAACGGCACGCGCTCATGGCCGGGCTTCTGCAGCGTGGTCAGGCGATGGGCCGTTTGCTCGAAACTGGTGCCGAACTGGCGCGACAGGGCCTCGATGTCGTAGCGGCGGTGCTCGACCGCACGGGCGAATGCCGCATAGGGCATGATGATGGCCGCCGCACAATAGGCCGCCAGCGCCCGGCGCGCCAGACGCTGGGCGTTGTCCGTCTCGAAATGGCCTTCCTGCGCCGCATCGCGCATTTCCTGATCGAATTCGAGATAGGCGAGCTGCTGGGCGAGCTGGAAATTCTGGCTCGCGGCGTCCAGCGTGTCGTCGAGCAGCACGTCCTTCCGGTGCCAGTCCAGACGCCTGAAGGAGCCCGTCATCACCTCCGGCGGCATACGCCGCACGCGCAGGCCGTGCCGCTCCTTGAAGAAGTTCGCGAGCCCGCCGTCCTCGGCGATTCTCGTCGCCAGCTTTTCGGCAGCGGCGTCGAGAACGGGAAAGCAGTTGCGCCGTGCCGACAGAAAGCTGCGAACCGCGGCAACCGGGTCCGCCGACACGCCGATGCCGTCGCTGGAGCCGTCCTGCCGGCGGTCGGCGAGCGCGAACTGCTCCTCCTTGTACGCGGTATGGAGCCGCAGCATCGCCTCGGCGACGCCGGGAAAACTGTGCACGAGGTCTGCGATTTCCATCGACGGCAGATCGATGTCCGTGAAGATCGGATCGCGCATGACCGCCTGCAGGCGCGCGATCAGATCCGGCCCGGTCTCATCGCCGAAGTCGGAAAAATCGACCTTGTACGCCTTCGCGAGACGCAGGAGAGTCTCGGCCGTGACCGGCCGCTGATTGCGCTCCATGAGCGCGATATAGGACGGCGAGATATCGAGATCCGCCGCCATGTTGGCCTGTGTGAGCCCAAGGTCGCGACGCAGGCGGCGCAGACGGGGCCCCAGATAGACACCATGCTTCTCCATATTTGCATTACAACATTACATCCAGAATTTGTAAAGTTTGACAACGTGACACGTTCCCCTCTCGGCAGCGCGCATCGGCCGCGGTAATGTTTGTCTCAGCCGCAACAAATGATGTTGGTAAGGGAAAATGTCGTACCAAAGCGCTATCAATGATGCTGAAAAGCTTATCCAGTCCAACGAAAGCTGGACGGGCGTGACGCCCGAGGCCGTTGCACGGATGCGCCTGCAGAACCGCTTCCAGACGGGCCTCGATATTGCCCGCTATACTGCCGCGATCGTCCGCAAGGACATGGCCGCCTATGACCGCGACCCGGCCAAGTACACGCAGTCGCTCGGCTGCTGGCACGGCTTCATCGGCCAGCAGAAGCTGATCGCGATCAAGAAGCACTTCGGCACGACCGAGCGCCGTTACCTGTATCTGTCGGGCTGGATGGTCGCCGCGCTGCGCTCCGAGTTCGGGCCGCTTCCGGATCAGTCCATGCACGAGAAGACCAGCGTGCCGGCGCTGATCGAGGAACTCTACACGTTCCTGCGCCAGGCCGACGCGCGTGAACTCGGACTGATCTTCCGCGAGATCGACAAGGCCCGCGAGGCCGGTGACGCCGCGCGCGAGCGCGAGCTGATCCAGCAGGTCGAAACCCATCAGACCCACGTCGTGCCGATCATCGCCGACATCGACGCCGGCTTCGGCAACGCCGAGGCGACCTATCTGCTCGCGAAGAAGATGATCGAGGCGGGCGCCTGCGCCCTGCAGATCGAGAACCAGGTCTCGGACGAGAAGCAGTGCGGCCATCAGGACGGCAAGGTGACGGTGCCGCATGAGGACTTCGTGGCGAAGATCCGCGCGCTGCGCTATGCGTTCCTCGAACTCGGCGTCGAAGACGGCATCATCGTCGCGCGCACCGACTCGCTCGGCGCGGGCCTCACCAAGCAGATCGCGTTCAGTGCCCGCGAGGGCGACATCGGCGACCAGTACAATTCGTTCCTGGACGTGGAGGAGGTGCCCGAGGGCCAGCACATCAACGGCGAAGTGCTGATCACCCGCGGCAGCAAGGTGTTCCGGCCGAAGCGTCTTCGCTCGAACCTGTTCCAGTTCCGTGAGGGCACCGGCGCCGACCGCGTCGTCCTGGACTGCATCAACTCGCTGCAGAACGGCGCCGACCTTCTCTGGATCGAAACCGAGAAGCCGCACGTCGAGCAGATCGCGAGCATGGTGGACCGGATTCGCGAGGTCGTCCCGAACGCGAAGCTCGTGTACAACAACTCGCCTTCGTTCAACTGGACGCTGAGCTTCCGCCAGCAGGTGTTCGACACCTGGAAGGAAGCGGGCAAGGACGTGTCGGCCTACGACCGCGCGAAGCTGATGAGCGCGGACTACGACAGCAGCGAGCTGGCCGCCGAGGCGGACGAAAAGATCCGGACGTTCCAGCGCGATGCCGCTCTGCGCTCCGGCATCTTCCACCACCTCATCACGCTGCCGACCTATCACACGGCCGCGTTGTCCACCGACAATCTCGCGAAGGAGTACTTCGGCGAGCAGGGCATGCTCGGCTACGTCGCGAATGTCCAGCGCAACGAAATCCGTCAGGGTATCGCCTGCGTGAAGCACCAGAACATGGCGGGTTCCGACATCGGCGACGATCACAAGGAGTACTTCTCCGGTGAAGCCGCACTGAAGGCGGGCGGCCAGCATAACACCATGAACCAGTTCGCTGCCTGATACACGGCAAGCGCCACAAACCATACGGTGGACGCGATGGCGCCCACCCATCCTAACCCGGAGGGAGAGAAGAGATGTCTGAGCATCAGGAACACCAGGAAGAAGACAAGCTGCACCCCATTCAACAACCGCAGCGCTCGCGCGCCGTTTTCTCGCAGGAAGATTTCGACCTGATCCGCACGGCGATCGCGCATTACCTGCAAGAAATCCGGGATAATCCGGAAGCGTCCAAGGAAGCGTCCAAGTACTCCAACCTTTACCACCGCCTCGGCCGCGTCGGCTGATACGCCATCCGGCCAGACGGAACGGGTGCACGGCATGATCCGGCTTGACCAAACCGGATCATGCTTCCCGGAATACGCTTAAAGGGGGGCGACAGGGCGGCGGCCGGGAAAACAATCTCCCGGCCGCCGCTCTCTTGATCGCCCGTGCGCGCCATCAGTAGAGGACAACGGACCTGATCGACTTGCCCTCGTGCATGAGGTCGAAGGCCGTATTGATTTCCTCAAGCGGCATGGTGTGGGTGATCAGGTCATCGATGTTGATCTTGCCGTCCATGTACCAGTCGACGATCTTCGGCACGTCGGTGCGCCCCCGCGCGCCGCCGAACGCCGTGCCTTTCCAGACGCGGCCGGTGACGAGCTGGAACGGCCGGGTCGATATCTCCTTGCCGGCCTCGGCCACACCGATGATAATCGATTCACCCCAGCCGCGGTGGCAGCATTCGAGCGCCTGCCGCATGACGTTGACGTTGCCGGTGGCGTCGAAGGAATAGTCCGCGCCGCCGTCGGTGACATCGAGAATGGCCTGCACCACCTTGTCGTTGCCGACTTCCGTGGGGTTGATGAAGTCCGTCATGCCGAACTTGCGGGCCATCTCCGCCTTGGCGGGGTTGATATCCACGCCGACGATCCTGTCCGCGCCAACCATGCGCGCGCCCTGGATGACGTTGAGGCCGATGCCGCCGAGCCCGAAGACCACGACATTGGAGCCGGGCCGCACCTTCGCCGTGTAGATCACGGCGCCGATGCCCGTCGTCACGCCGCAGCCGATGTAGCAAATCTTGTCGAAGGGCGCGTCCTCGCGCACCTTCGCCACCGCGATCTCCGGCAGGACGGTGAAGTTCGAGAACGTCGAGCAGCCCATGTAGTGGAAGACCTCGCCGCCATCGCAGGCAAAGCGCGTGGTCCTGTCCGGCATCAGGCCCTGGCCCTGCGTGGCGCGGATGGCGGTACAGAGATTGGAACGCTGCGACAGGCAAGTCTTGCACTGGCGGCATTCGGGCGTATAGAGCGGGATGACGTGGTCGCCCACCTTCACGGAGGTGACGCCCTCGCCCACCTCGCGCACGATGCCGGCACCCTCGTGGCCGAGAATCGCGGGGAACTTGCCCTCGGAGTCGAGCCCCGAGAGCGTGTAGGCATCGGTATGGCAAATGCCGGTGGCCATGATCTCGACCAGCACCTCACCGGCCTTGGGGCCTCCGATCTCGACGGTTTCGATACTGAGCGGCTTCTTGGCCTCCCAGGCAACGGCTGCGCGTGATTTCACGTCGGTATTCCTTCTCGATGCGATGGTATCGGGAGCGCAACGGCCTTGGTGGTATCGCCGCCCCGCTTCATTTCTTCGTTGGTGCACAAGCTTTTCCGGAAGGCGGAAGCCGCCTGCCGGGAGCGGGCGTTGACGCGGTTACTTCAGATACGTGCGCAAGAGCCGCATGATCTCATCGATCTCCGCATCCCGCTCCGGAACGGCACTGCCGGCCACCTGCGCCTGCCCGAACGTCTCCCGCAAATGGCTGTCCAGAACCTCGGCCATCAACCCGGTCGTCGCGCCGCGCAGCGCCGCGATCTGCTGCAATAGCGGGCCGCATTCCGTGCCGGCCTCCACCGCCCGTTCCAAAGCCTCGGCCTGCCCCCTGATCCGGCGCAGGCGCCTTATGGCGCGTTTCTTGTCTTCAGGCGAATGTGGCATATCGGCTCCTGACATTCAGGACCATATATACTCCACCGGGGTATTTCAACATCTCTTCCGAAGCGCCGTTCCGGCACGTGGAGGGCCAACTGGCATGAGCCAACCGTTCAGGTTGTGGCATCGTAAGATACCGGTCCGCGCGGCCGGAAGTCGGTTTCGCGGCGCGGGCATCCGGCTTACCTCACCGCCGGTCCCGCTCCCACGTATCGGCGAGGGATGCCAACAGGGTGCGCATGTGCGCCGGCGTCCCTATCCGCCCGGCGGCCAGCGTCCGTGCATTGCCGTCTCCGATCCTGATCGCCTGTCCGCCATGCGCGATGGCGGCCGCGAACATGTCCTCGTCCGTCAGGTCGTCGCCGACAGCGAGCGGCTGCCTGCCGGCAAACGGCGCGCCGCGCATGAAGGATTTCAGCGCCTCACCCTTGTCCGCCGCCGCGGGTTTCAGCTCCACCAGCATCTTGCCGCTTTGCAGACTCCACCGGGGGCCGGCGCGCACGGCGGCCTCCCGCATCAGGGCTTCGACGCTGTCGCGGTGGTGCGGCGCGAGGCGGTAATGAACGGCGACGGCCACGCCCTTGTCCTCGACGATCACGCCGGGCAGGCTGGCGGCGCCGGCGTGCAGCGCAGCCTTGGCCTGCAGAAACGCGGGGGACGGTTCGATTGCGATCGTCCGCCCGCCGGGCAGGCGCAGCTCTGCCCCATGCAGACCGGCGAGCGGAAAGCAGTGCGGATGGAACAGTCGATCCACGAAGCCGATGCCGCGCCCGGTCACCAGCGCCAAGGCGCCTCCGAGGCCCGTCATGACCACGGCGAGGCTTGCGGCCAGCCCGGCAGGCGCTTCCACCGCGTCCGGTGTCGGGGCGATATCGACAAGCGTGCCGTCAATATCGAGGAACAGCGCCCATTTCTCGGGATTTGCCGCCAGCGCGCCGAACGAGGATGGCGAAAACGCCTCCCCGCCCCTTTCGCCGTTGCCGTTCATTTGCACGTCGAAACCGCGACCGGAAGGGTGCGAACCGTCTTGCGCGTCTCGGCGGGACGTGGCGTTTTCTGATTGGCCCGCCGGTTGCCGACAGAGATGACGTCGAGGTTTCCGATTGCCGGCAGCGCGGGCGTTCCGGCGGCCGGCACCCCGCCTTCGGACGGGAGCACGATGGTCTGACCCGCGCCGGGATTCTCCAGATCGCCCAGAAAACGCCTGCCCCATTGCGATATGTCTGTCTCGCCGACCCCGGCCCACATCGTCGTCCAGCGGTTGATGCGCTCTTCAAGCGGCATCTTGAGCGCCTGATCGATGGCTTTCGCAGTGCCGTCCAGATCGTAGGGATTGACCAGCAGCGCGCCTTTCAGCACCGTGGCGGCGCCGGCAAAGCGCGAGAGCACGAGCACGCCGGGGTCGGCGGGGTCCTGTGCCGCGACGAATTCCTTCGCGACCAGATTCATGCCGTCGCGCAGTGGCGTGACGAGCCCCACCTTCGCCAGCCTGTAGAGGCCGGCGAGTTCCGCGCGCGTGTGCGTGCGGTTGATATAGCGGATCGGCGTCCACGAGGCCTTGCCGTAAAGGCCGTTTATGCGCCCTGCGGTCTCCCCGAGGGCGCGCTGCATGGCCGCATATTCCGGAATATCGGCGCGGCTGCGGGGCGTGATCTGCAGGAAGGTCACCTTGTCCAGATATCCCGGATAGGTTTCCAGCAACCGCTGGAAGGCGTCGAGACGCTGGGTCAGCCCTTTCGAGTAATCGAGCCTGTCGACGCCGAGCAGCATCGGGCGCCCGGAAAAGCTTTCCTCGACATCGCGGACGAAGCGGCTTCTGGAGGCGCGCACGGCGGCCCGCGCGAAGCCCGCCCGGTCTATCCCGACCGGATAGACACCGACCTGCAGGGTGTTGCTTCCCACGGTATAGCTGACATGGTCCTGCGTGGTGGCATGCGCCTCGGTCACCAGATAGTCGCCGAAATTCGCCGCATCCCGCCGGGTCTGGAAACCCACCAGATCGCAGGCGGTCAGCGCATGCGCGATTTCGGCATGGTTCGGCAGCGCCAGAAAGACATCCACCGAGGGCCAGGGAATGTGCTGGAAATATCCGATCCTGTTCGACACGCCCCGCGCCCGCAGCGCCTCGGCGAGCGGGATGAGGTGGTAATCGTGGATCCAGATCACGTCGTCGGGCGCGATATGCGGCAGCAGCAGGTCCGCGAAATAACCGTTCACACGCCGGTATCCGTTCAGATCCTTGCGTGCGAATTCCGTCAGATCGAGGCGGTAGTGCAGCAGTGGCCACAGCGCGCGGTTGGCGAAGCCGCTGTAATACTCGGCGTAGTCATCTTCGGAGAGGTCGCACAGGGCGTAGGTGACGTCACCGTGCGTGGACAGGGTTGCTTCCTGCTGCTCGGGCCCGATCCTGCCGCTCCAGCCGAACCACATGCCGCGCCGTTTCGCGAGTACGTCGTTGAGAGCGATGGCCAATCCGCCGGCGGACTGGCTCTTGCGATTGGGCACCGTCACCCGGTTGGATACGATAATCAGCTTCACAGCCCCCTCCTGGTCCGTCTCCTGAGCATCAAACCAGAAAACGGTCTGATTCCGTCGGAACGTCTGGCGCTCTGGAATCTGTCCTGCCTACGTTGAAACAGGACGGATTCCGGGTTCCTTATTTCGAGCGAATTTTGATCGATCGGATGATTTCATCTGATCGGAACGCGCTCTAGAAGGCATCCTCCCATTTCCGCGACAGCGACAGTGCCGCGTGAATCAGACCCACCATCGAATAGGTCTGCGGGAAGTTGCCCCAGAGTTCTCCGGTTTCCGTATGTATGCCCTCCGACAGCAAGCCGAGACTGTTGCGCCGTCCGAGCAGATCGTTGAACAAGGCGCGCGCCTCTCCTTCCCTGCCGATCTTGGCCAGGGCCTCGATGTACCAGAGCGTGCAGATCGTGAATGCCGTCTCCGGAACACCGAAATCGTCCTCGCCCGCGTAACGGAAAAGGTGCGATCCACGTTTCAACCGCTGCCCGATGGTTTCGACAGTGGAGCGGAAACGCGGGTCATCCGCGCGCAACAGCCCGATGTCGGCGAGCAGCAGCAGGCTCGCGTCGACATCGTGCCCCTCGAAGCGTGAAACGAAGCTTGACAGCTCATTGTTCCATGCGCGCGCAAAAATTTCTTCGCGGATGGCATCCGCCTGCTCGCGCCAGTAGGTGGCCCGATCCGTGAGGTCCAGCTTGAGCGCGATGCGCGCCAGCCTGTCGCACGCCGCCCAGCACATGGCGGCGGAATGGGTGTGAACATAGGCGAGCGCGCGAAATTCCCACAGCCCTGCGTCCGGCGTGTTCCACACCGCCACCGCCTTATGGCCGAGCGCTTCGAGCCGTTCGAACAGGGCCCTGTCGCCACGCCGCTCAAGGCGCTCGTCGAAAAAGCACTGGGCGATGGCGAGAATGACGGAGCCGTAGCCGTCGTTCTGGCGCTGGTTATAGGCGGCATTGCCCCGCCGCACCGGCCCGTAGCCTCTGTAACCGGGCAGTTCCCCGACGATTTCCTCCGTGATATGCGCCTCGAACTGCAGCCCGAACAGCGGCTGCAGTTCGCGCTCGCCGTTGCGCGTCACGACGTTGGTGACGTAGCTGATATAGTCTTCCATCGTCAGTGTCGCGCCCAGCCGGTTGAGCGCGCGGACGGTAAAGAAGGAATCGCGCAGCCAGCAATAGCGGTAGTCCCACGTGCGGCCCGACGCGCCGAATTCCGGGATCGAGGTCGTGAGCGCGGCAGCGATGCCTCCGGTCTCCTCGAAAGCACAAAGACGTAGGGTGATCGCGGCGCGGATGACGACATCCTGCCATTCGAAGGGAACGGCGAGATAGCGCACCCAGTCACGCCAGTAGCGGGCGGTTTCGTCATGGAAATTCCCACCGATGAGGCCAGGCGCCTCCGTTGGGATCTCGTCCTGGCCCAGAACGCAGGTGAGCGTGCGCTCCAGAACGAAGGGCACCTCCTTGACGACGAGGCCGGGGGCCGCATCCGTGGTCAGACGCAGCACCTGATCGCCGACGATGTAACGGATATGGTTGGAGCCCCGGGTGATCTCGGCCGGCACGCGGCCATAATCCCCGGAAGGGCGGATGCGCAGCGTGATGCGGGGTGTGCCCGCCAGCGGCTCGATCCGGCGCACCAGCATCGCCGGACGGAAGATGCGGCCATACCGCTTGAAACGGGGTGCGAAATCGGTGACGCGCACGCGCGAGCCGTCGGCGGCTTCGAGCACGGTTTCGAGGATCGCCGTGTTGGGGGTATAGGCCCGGTGGCTGGCGGAGAAACCCTCCAGCACGATTTCAAACGCGCCGCCGCCATGCGGGGTCTTGCCGATGAGCGAGTGGAAGACGGGATCGCCGTCGAGCTGCGGATAGCACATCCACACGATGCTGGCCCGGTCGTCGACGAGGGCCGCGATCGTGCTGTTACCAATAACGCCCAGATCAAGATTACCTGTTGTACAAGCTTCTCTGTCCACACTCACGGTCTACTCCTCACCACGGGGTTCCGCTTTTAGATTATGTCACCCTTTCACGGAAGCGATGACATGATCTTAAATTCCGATTTCATGCTAAGTCTTAGCTATCAAACGCCTCCATTTGATCGGAAAACGCTCTAGCCGGGGAATACGATCCACCGCAATGGTGCAACCGGCGTCCTCTCCGCCGACCTTTTTTGCCTGGGCCGGAACAAATGTTCGGCCTTCCGGTTGAACCAGCAACCGCTCGGGCAGTGGGGAGCCCTTGCGGCGACACGGAGCCTGCCGCAAAACGGCACGCTGGATCTCGCATTGGAGGGACTCGAAAATGCAGGTATCAGAAATCATGAGCCGGGATATCCATCTCGTCAATCCGGACGACACGATCGTTCAGGTCGCGAAAATGATGGCTGAGAACGATATCGGCTTTCTGCCGGTCGGGGAAAACGACCGGCTTGTCGGCACGATAACCGACCGGGATATCGTGGTGCGGTACGTCGCCGGCGGCAGGAACGGCGACGCCAGGGTGCGCGACGTCATGACCGCTGATGTCAAATACTGTTTTGAGGACGAGGACATCGACGACGTGACCCGCAACATGGGTGACATTCAGGTGCGGCGGCTGCCGGTCGTGAACCGCGACAAGCGCCTGACCGGCGTCGTATCGCTCGCCGACACGGCGCACCAAAATCCGTCCGTTGCCGGCTCCTGCCTCAAGGACATAACCGCGCCGGGCGGCCCGACCTCGCAGACGGGTTGAAAGAACTGATCCACAATGGCAGATGCCGCCGGTTCCCACGGCGGCATCTGTTTGACGTGTGACGAAGAGGAAGCCGGAAAGGATCGCCCGCAATGACGCGCCCGGGGACGGGAGAGACGGGCTCCGGCGGCAGCGGCCTCTCGCGGGAATGATCGTCGACAACGTCGCGGCAACTGTTCGTAAACGGACTGCCGAGCTTATCGTTTATGCTTGGCCAGCTTGTCCGGCGGGGGTTCCTTCGTCTCGCGCTTGTCCGCAGGCTCCCGCGTAACGGAGGACGGATCGCTGGCCGGGAAACTGTCTTCCAAGCTTTTGTCCAGTATCTTCTCCGTATCGGTCGGCTTGTCAGCTTTCTTTTTCTCGTTCTTTGGCATGATGACACCTTCTTGATTATCTACGGAGCGGGAGAACCGCCGTAGGCCCATATCTCCAGCGCCAGCCACGCAATCGCAGCCAGAGCCAGGCTCGCCAGCAGGATGTAGAAAACCGTTCGTCCGATGCCGCCCGGGCGCGTTTTTGTCGCCGGCATAACCTCCTGCTCTTCATCGGGGCGTGGATGCCGGTCGTCAGGTGAATCCGCCATAGGGGGCTCTCCTGTGGTCGTTACCAAGTCAGCAACGCAGCCCTGGCGAAATTTGTTCCGTGTCTTGCGGCAGGGCCGGATACTCGCCTATGAAGCCGGGGGATAGGCGGCCACCTTCGACACGTGGGCGAATCTTTGTCTTTCGGACTTAAATTACGCAGCGTGATGAATAACATTCAGTCTTTATGGCGCTAAAAATCGCTTTCAGATTAATATCTGTATATAGAATGAAAATGATTTCCCATTTAGAATTATGCTTATGGTGTATAGCGAACGGGACTGATTGGCAGATAGAAAGCCATCGGTCCACAAGTTTTTTGGAAGCATTCCATAAATGCCACAATCGCGGATAAGCGTTGAATGATGTTGACATCCGTCGTTCATGGATCGCGGTTGAAAATCACATGCATTGCCGCCACGGCTGCATGACAACGGCAAGGAGGCTGTGATGCGCATCGCGTTTTTCGTCAACGCCATCGAAGGGGAAAGCCCCCTCTTCACCACCTCGCTTCTCGCCGCGGCGGCGCTCAGCCGGGATCATGAAGTGATCTATGTGACCCCCGACGATTTCACGCTCCGGCCCGACGGCGCGCTGGTGGTGCATGCCAAGGTCCTTCCGTCCAAGAAATTCAAAAAACCGGAAACGTTTCACGCAGCGTTGCAGGACGAATCCCTCCAGCGCCGCACCATCGAGATCGGCGAGATCGACGCGCTTCTGCTGCGCAACGACCCCTCGCTCGATCTCGCGGCGAGGCCGTGGGCGGCGCACGCCGGCATCCTTTTCGGCCGCTTCGCGGCACAGCGCGGCGTTGTCGTCCTGAACGACCCGGAGGCGCTGGCGCTGGCCCAGAACAAGCTCTATTTCGAGAGCTTTCCAGATGTCGTACGCCCGCCTGCCCTGATATCGCGAAACATCGACGAGATTCGCCATTTCATCGAAAGCCACCCGAAGGGCGCGATCCTGAAACCGCTGCAAGGCTCGGGCAGGAGGAACGTCTTCAAGGTCAATTCCGCCTCTAAAAGCAATCTCAACAAGGTCTTCGAGGCCGTTGGCGTCGACGGATACATCGTCGCCCAGCCCTATCTTCCGGAGGCGAAGGCTGGCGGCATCCGGCTGTTTCTGCTCAACGGGCAGCCGCTGAAGCACGGCGACACCTATGCGGCGTTGCGGCGCATGCCCGCGCGGGGCGATCAGCAGTCGAACATTTGTGCCATAGGCGCCGCCGCACCCGCAAGGATCACGGACGATATCCTCGCGCTGGCCGAGCGCGTGCGCCCGAAACTGGTGGCGGACGGCGTGTTTCTGGTCGGCCTCGATATCGTCGGCGACAAGCTTCTGGAAGTGAACGTCTTCTCGCCGGGCGGCCTGTGGAACATGCGCGAGCTTTACGGCGTGGACTTCAGTAACCCGATCATCCGTGCGGTCGAGAACAAGGTCGCCGCGCAGGCGGTATCGAAAGAAGGCATCGACAACCGGATGCTCGCAACGCTTTGAAGGCCGGCAACTCAGGATTTGTCGACGTGCTCCGGCTTCCCCTCGTGTTTCGTGGAAGCGAGTTCGTGCAGTTCCTTTTCCGTCATCGACTCGTACATCTCTCTCGACGCGCCCTTCAATCCACGTTTCTTCCGGCTGTCACGCTTCGCCGACAGCGCGGCGCCCGCCGCTTTCTGCTGGGCCTTCGATTTCGCGGGCATCTTCATGGCCTCCTCGCGAATTGCTGATCCGATACGAAAAACAACGGCGCACTTCCCGCGTTGTTCCGATGCGGCAAGCATGAACGCATACGCATGCGCGGCCGCCCGCCGCGGCCTTTGACGCTTGCTACGCTTCTGAATCCGGATTAGAAAAGATGCATGGAAAATACCTTATTTATCCGGAGGCCACCGGCGCTGCCGGATGTTCAGTCGCAGGTGGGCATTGCTGGCGCCTCTCAGGCGCCGGCGAGCCCGGATTTCTCCGGCAACCTTCTTCCGAGGACTTTTCATGATGATTGCGCAAGGTGAAAAGATGCCGGCGCAGGCGCGGCGGGCGGCAGGCGGGCCGGCGCTTCTGTCCTATGGCTTCCGTCCCTTCTTCCTCTTCGGCGCGCTCTACGGCGGGCTGATCATTCTGGCATGGCTGCCGATACACGACGGGACGCTTGGAACCGCGAGCGCTTTCATGCCCGTCGACTGGCATATTCACGAAACGCTGTTCGGCTATCTCGCGGCCATCGTCACCGGCTTCCTGCTCACGGCCATTCCGAACTGGACGGGACGGCTGCCGGTGCAAGGCGCACCGCTGCTCGGCCTCGTCGTGCTATGGGTTGCCGGGCGTGTCGCCGTCTTCTTCTCGGCCTGGACGGGCTGGCTGGCGGCGGCTGCCATCGATAGCCTGTTCCTCGCGGCGGTCTCGGCCGCTGCCGCCACGGAGATCGTCGCGGGGCGCAACTGGCGCAACCTCAAGGTCGTTATCCCCGTCATGGTGTTCCTGTTCGCCAACATCCTGTTTCACGTCGAGGCGGCGCTTTCAGGCACCAGCGACTACAGCCGCAGGCTGGCGACCGCGGCAGCAATCGTCCTGATCCTCATCATCGGCGGACGTATCATCCCGAGCTTCACCCGCAACTGGCTCGCGCGCGAGAATCCGGGCCGCCTGCCCGTTCCGTTCAACGGGTTCGACAAATTCTCCATCGTCCTCTCGGTTGCGGCGCTCACGCCTTGGACGCTGGCGCCGGAAAGCACGATGGCCGGCCTCCTCCTCATCGCCGCCGCTGGCGTCAACCTCGCGCGGCTCGTGCGCTGGGCTGGCGACAGGGCGCGGCGCGACATCCTCGTGCTGATCCTGCATGTCGCCTATCTCTTCGTGCCCGCTGGCCTTCTGCTCGCCGGCCTCGCGGCGCTCGATCCCGCCCATTTTCCGGCGGTCGCGGCGCTCCATGCGCTGGGCGTCGGCGCCATCGGCGTGATGACGCTCGCGGTCATGACGCGCGCAGCGCTCGGCCACACGGGCCGTGAACTTCGGGCCGATACGGCAACCTGTCTGATCTACGCCGCGATCGTGCTCGCGGCGCTGTCTCGCATCGCGGCCGGTTTCCTGCCGGAGCAAACGAGCCTGCTGCACATCTCGGCAACGCTGTGGACCCTCGCGTTTCTTGGCTACTGTGCCCGCTATGGCGGGATGTTGCTGCAGCCGCGCCTGAAGCCACGCGAGCCGAACCGCATGCCAAGGCCCGCCGCATGACGACCGCCGGACAGAGGCTCACCGTTGCTCGGGATGCGGCCGGTGCCTTCATGCTCGATGCAGCGATGCTTGCCGGGCGGTTCGGCTGGTCGCCGGAGGAGTTGCGCGACATGATGCGCCGTGGCCTCGTCTCCAGCCGCGTCGAGCGCGGCGAGGGAGACGACCGCGGCCGCTGGCGGCTTTCCGTCCGCTGCGGCAATCGCCGGTGGCGGGCGATCGTCGAGCCGGACGGCACAGTCGCCGACCAGCGTGTCGATTTCATTCCGCTACGGAAGGCCTCAGCCAGAGAATGAGCGGATTGCGGCGTCACGGAAGCGGATGACGGGAGGGCGAATGTATGACCGATCCTGCGCCAGACCCCTCGTTCGGGCCTGACCCCGCGTCGGACGCAGCCGCGGAAGCCGTCGCGCGGGCCGGTTACGAGCGGTGCCATCCAGACGACAGCTTCGCAGACCTCATCCGCCGCGCGCGCTTCTCAAAGGATGACCGCGGCCTTTTGCGCCAGTGGCGCGACTACGGGCGAGCGCTGCTGTCGCGCGGCGACGGCTGCGCCCCACCGGTATCGTCAAGAAGATAATCCGCAAGAACCAGCGCATGATTGTGCGCCGTGTCGTGGGCGGCATAGAGCAGGGTCACCGGCCCGCGCGCAGCAAGATCGCGAAGCGTGCCGACGGCCTCCCCGTTCGCGGCGAGTTCGGCCCGGTAGCGGCGGGCGAACTCGGCCCACCGCACCGGATCATGGCCGAACCAACGGCGCAGCCCGGGGCTTGGCGCTACATCCTTCAGCCAGAGCGTCAGTTCCGCCGCTTCCTTGCGAATGCCGCGAGGCCAGAGGCGGTCGACGAGCACGCGCGCGCCGTCATCCGCCGCCGGCGGCTCGTAGATGCGCTTCAGCCGCATGCCGAAGCCGTCGGCCATCGCATCACCCCCGTCACTGTCCGACCTGGGCAATCGCTGCATCCAGCCGCTCGCGCGCCTTCTTCGGCAGCTTGGCCTCCTTGAGGGCATCAAGGTTGGCCGGCGCGCCGTCGCCAACCACCACCAGCGCCACCATGCCCATCGGCATATGCGGCAGGCACTTGATCAGGTACGCGCCAGGCACCGTGAAGCTCGACGAGATTTCTTCGTTGACCTTGCCCTTGAACGGCTCCGCACCGTCGGGGATGAGGCCCTTCACCGTTTCCGCGCTATGGGTCTTGTCGGTCGGCACGAAAGTCACCTTGTCGCCGGGCGCGACCTTGAGGAACGACGGCTCGAAGACCATCAGTCCGTCCTTGCCCTTGTTGAGCATCTCGATCCTGAAATCCTCGGCCATCGCCGGCATGGAAAGCAGCGTCAGCGCCGCTACGGTACACACGGCTTTACCCATCACTTTGACCATTTGTCTTTCTCCCCAGGCAGCAGCCTCAAACATCGGGAAGCCGACGTATCGTATCGCCCTTCCCTGCGTCAGGTCTAGGCAATCCGACGCTGCCGCTCCTTGACCTGTCGCAAATAGATATATTTTAAACGCATCTTAAGAACCGCCCATACCATGCGTCACAATGTCCGCAGGAAACGAAGGCAGGCGATAAGTTCTGCCGCGAATGCCTGCGCACGGCTGCGCTCCGCCTCGTCCCGCGCTTCTCCGGCAAGTTCCAGATAGCGGTCGAGCAACGCCTCGCACAGGGCGCCAGCGCCGTTCCAGGCCGCATCCGGCAAGAAGGGCGCATGCTTCAGGGAAGGCAGCGATGGATCGAAGGGCGCGCGCGCAAGCTGTGCTGCCCGTTCCCTTGTCTGCCGGGCAAGTGCCTCCAGTTCCCGCCGCCCAGCGTCGTCGCCATCGCAGGTCGCCATCTTTTCCACCAACAGCGCCGCAAGCCGGCTTTCCATCGCGTCGGGCACTGCCGCACGTCGGTCCGCCCGCCCGCGCAAGGCGTGATAGGACGACCGCCGCCGGCGCCGCAGCCAAGCCACCCGCGCGAGTTCCCTTCCCGCCAGATACTCGGCCGCCTGGCGGACTTCGGCGGAAGACGCCTGCGCCGCAACATAGCTCCAGAAGGCGAAAGCCCGCTCGCAGTTGCGGACCGCGACCGCGAATATCCGGTAAGGGTCGAGCAGTTCCACCGCCGCAGCATCCGTTCCCTCGTCGTCCAGCAGACCTTCGACGGCGAGAAGGCACGCCGCCGCATGCGTCGCCCCGACGAATCGGGACAGGCTGCGCCCGATCTGCTCGCGCTGCTGCCGGGCGAGTTCGTCATAGGCCGAGGCGAGCGCATCCGCGCCCGCACGCCGCATGCGCCCCGCCTGCGCCTCATAACGGGAAGCCGCGTCCTCCGCGATGGAAGAGGCAGTCGCCATCAGTTCGCCCGGCGAACGGACCGACGGCGGCTCGGCCCTCAGCCGCGATGCGGGACGCTTCGATATGGAATGCCGCGACATGGGAGCGCCTCCTGCCCGCCAGCGCCTCTCTGAGATAAAAGGCGGAAATTTTCCCTGCAATTTGTTCTATCTCAAGTTTCGGGAAAAAACATGCATTACATTTACATCTAATTGATCCGGGAGGGGGCGCTGTCTCCCGCTCCGGAAATCGCGACGCCGGCTGCGAGACGTGGAAACAACAATAATGGCCTTGCATTGGTATCCGCGGTTGAGAACCTTCATCGCCCGCTGCCTTCTCTGTATGTCTCTCGCGGCAGCATTCATCCTCGCGTCTCAGGCGCACGCCGGGCAGCTCGGCAACTATCTGCCGGCGCTCGATCCCGGCGCCTTCTTCGACGGCGCCGACAGGTTCGGAGATCCGGAAGGCGAACCGCCGATAGCCCCCGTGCTGAAGGGCGGCGAGCGCCTTGGCTACGTCTTTCTCAATGCCGATTTCACCAGCGCCATCGGCTATTCCGGCAAGCCGATCCATATCGTTGCGGGTATCGATACGGGCGGCGTCATCCACGGGCTGAAGCTCGTCCACCACGACGAACCGATCGTGCTGATCGGCATTCCCGAACCGAAGGTCGTCGCCGCACTCAACAGCATCATCGGCAGGGATATGGGCCGCGTCGCCGCCGGTCTGGAGCGGCCGCCGCAGGCCGATATCGTCAGCGGCGCGACCGTGACGGTGCTGGTGATGGGCGACAGCGTGGTGCGCGCTGCCGTGCGCCTCATCCGCAGCAACCGGCTGGGAGAGGCGCCAGCGCCGGCCGGCGCGGTCGTCAGCGCCATCCGCAAGGTCGACGTGTCGAAAACCGGTGTCGCGGACTGGGACACGCTGCTCGGCGACGGCTCCGTGCGCAGCCTGCGTCTGAGCGTGGGCGAGGTATCGCAGGTGTTTCGCGAGGCCGGCCAGCCGGAGGCGGCCGACCGCCCTGAGTCGCCGTCGCCCGACGACCGGTTCATCGATCTCTTCATCGCCCCCGTCAGTGTGCCGATCATCGGGCGCAGCCTGCTGGGCGACGTGGTGTACGAGCGGCTGAAAAGCCAGTTGAAGGAGGGCCGAAGCGCCATCCTCGTCGCCGGCGATGGCGCCTATTCCTTCAAGGGATCGGGCTATGTGCGCGGCGGCATCTTCGACCGGATCGAGCTGCTGCAGGATGGACAGGGCATCCGCTTCCGCGACCGTAATCACACCCGTCTGGCGGCGCTGGCGGCGGAAGGCGCGCCGCATCTGCGCGAAATCGCGCTGTTCACGGTGCCGGCCGATTTCGCCTTCGATGTCGCCGAGCCGTGGGAACTGCAACTCCTCGTGCAACGCAGCACCTCCGCGCGCGGCAAGGCGGTGCTGCCCTTCAATCTCGGCTACAGCCTGCCGGATGCCTACGTCACCGTCGAGGAGCCGCCCGCCCCGCCACCGGCCGTCACGCCGCCGTCGCCGGCCGAAGCGGCGCCCACCGCCGAGGCCACAGCCGCCCCCTTCCCGGACGACGAGCCGCTGTGGTTTCGCATCTGGCAGATGAACCGGATCGCCATCGGCGTCACGGTCGCCGCGCTGCTCGTGCTCACCGCCATCTTCTTCTTCCAGGACTGGCTCGTGACGCGCCCCCTGCTTTTTCGCCGGGTGCGGCAGGGCTATCTGCTGTTCACGCTGGTGTGGCTCGGCTGGTATATGAACGCCCAACTATCGGTCGTGAACGTGCTGACTTTCGTCAACGCACTGGTGACCGGCTTCTCGTGGGAATTCTTCCTGTCCGCACCGCTCGTGTTCATCCTGTGGGGTGCGGTGGCGGCGGCGCTGTTGTTCTGGGGGCGCGGGCCGTTCTGCGGCTGGCTGTGCCCGTTCGGCGCCCTGCAGGAGCTGACCAACGCCGTCGCCAAACGGCTCTGGGTGCCGCAGATCAGCGTGCCTTGGGGCCTGCACGAGCGGTTGTGGCCGCTCAAGTACATCGTGTTCCTCGGCCTGTTCGGCCTGTCGCTCTATTCCGTCGCGCTCGCCGAGATGTTCGCGGAGGTGGAGCCCTTCAAGACGGCGATCGTGCTGAAGTTCGCGCGCGAATGGCCGTTCGTGATCTTCGCCCTCACGGTGCTGGCGGCCGGCCTCGTCATCGAGCGCTTCTATTGCCGCTATCTCTGTCCGCTGGGGGCGGCGCTCGCCATTCCCGGCCGCATCCGCATGTTCGAATGGCTGAAGCGCTGGCCGGAATGCGGCTCGCCCTGCCAGCGCTGCGCCAACGAATGCCCGGTGCAGTCGATCCATCCGGAAGGGCCGATCAACGTCAACGAGTGCATCTACTGCATGCATTGCCAGGAGCTTTACCACGACGATCACCGCTGCCCGCACATGATCCAGCTGCGGCTGAAGCGGGAGAAGCGCGCGGCGCTGGCGGGGTCCCCCGACGCCGCTCCGGCACCGAAGAAAGCGTCCACCGCCCGGCCTGTGATCACCCATGCGGGCGCGCCGGTCGATCCCTCCGTCGCCATACTGTCCGGCCCGGGAGCGGAGCGGCCGGTTTGAGACGCATCACAAAGGAGAGAAGCCATGTCGCATGAAGAAACGAAGCCGCATATGAGCCGGCGCCAGTTGCTCGGCACCACCGCAGCCGCCGCTGCCGCGGGCGCGGCAAGCGTCGGCGGTGCGTTCACGCTCGCGGGCGGCACCACGACGCCGGCCATGGCACAGAGTGCAACGCCCGCCGGCCGAAGCGGCGCCGGGCACGTCAATGAAGTCAAGCCCGGCGAACTCGATGAATACTACGTCTTTTTCTCCAGCGGGCAGACCGGCGAAGTGCGCATCATCGGCATGCCCTCGATGCGCGAGCTGATGCGCATTCCCGTCTTCAACCGCTGCAGCGCCACGGGCTGGGGGCAAACGAACGAAAGCCGGAAAATCCTCACCGAGGGCCTGCTGCCGGAGTCCGTTGCGTTTCTCGCGGACAAGGGCGGCATCTACATGAACGGCGATCTGCACCACCCGCATCCTTCCTTCACGGAAGGCAGTTATGACGGGCGCTACCTGTTCGCCAACGACAAGGCCAACACCCGCGTCTGCCGCATCCGGCTCGACGTGATGAAATGCGACAAGATCATCCAGCTTCCGAACCAGCACACCGTCCATGGCCTGCGCGTGCAGAAGTATCCGCGGACGGGCTACGTCTTCGCCAACGGCGAGGACCGTGTGCCGATTCCCAACAACGGCAAGATACTGGACGACCACAAGCAGTATCATGCCATTTTCACTGCCATTGACGGCGATACCATGAAAATCGCCTGGCAGGTGATGGTCGACGGCAACCTCGACAACGTGGATGCCGACTATCAGGGCAAGTATGCGTTCGCCACCTGCTACAACTCCGAGGAAGGCGTGACGCTTGAGGAAATGACGGCCAACGAACAGGACTGGATCGTCATTTTCAACCTCAAGCGCATCGAGGAGGCCGTCGCGAAGGGAGACTTCAAGGAGCTGAACGGCGTCCCGGTCGTCGACGGCCGCAAGGGATCGCCCTACACGCGCTATGTGCCGGTGTCCAACAGCCCGCACGGCATCAACACCGCGCCGGACGGCATCCATGTGGTCGCCAACGGCAAGCTGTCGCCGACCGTGACCGTGTTCGATGTACGCAAGTTCGACGATCTGTTCGACGACAGGATCAAGCCGCGCGACACCGTGGTCGCGGAGCCGGAACTCGGCCTCGGCCCGTTGCACACCGCCTACGACGGACGCGGCAACGCCTATACCACCCTGTTCATCGACAGCCAGATCTGCAAGTGGAACATCGAGGACGCCAGGCGGGCCTTTGCCGGCGAGAAGGTCGATCCGGTCCGTCAGAAGCTCGATGTGCAATACCAGCCTGGCCACAATCACACCTCCATGGGGCAGACCAAGGACGCGGACGGCAAGTGGCTGCTGTCGCTCAACAAGTTCTCGAAGGACCGTTATCTCAACGTCGGGCCGCTGAAGCCGGAGAACGACCAGCTTATCGATATCTCCGGTGACGAGATGGTGCTGGTGCACGACGGCCCCTCCTTCGCCGAACCGCACGACGCGACCATCGTTCACCATTCCAAGATCAACCCCGTCAGCGTCTGGGACCGCGCCGACCCGTTCTTCGCCGATGCGGTGAAGCAGGCGGAGGCGGACGGTATCGACCTGCTGCAGGATTCCGAGGTGATCCGCGACGGCAACAGGGTGCGTGTCTACATGACGTCCTCCGCGCCGTCCTTCGGGCTCACGGAGTTCACTGTCAAGGAAGGCGACGACGTGACGGTCTATGTCACCAACATCGACGAGGTGGAGGACCTGACCCACGGCTTCGCCATCATCAACTATGGCGTCAACATGGAAGTCGCGCCGCAAGCCACCGCCTCCGTCAGCTTCACGGCCTCCAAGCCAGGGGTCTGGTGGTATTACTGTTCGTGGTTCTGTCACGCGATGCATATGGAAATGAAGGGCCGCATGCTGGTGGAGCCGAAGGTGGTATGATGCACAGGTTGCGTCACCTGATATCCGGAATGGCGGCGATTGCCGCCCTTCCCTGCGCGGTCTCCGCTGCGGCGATCCATGTCGGCGCGGACGACGCGCGTCCCTTGCAGGCCGTCGTCGATACCGCCGCGCCGGGCGACCTGATCGTGCTCGCGGCGGGAAGCCATGCTGGTCCCGTCACCGTCGACAAGGCGCTGACGCTCGAAGGCGCGCACGGTGCGACGATTACGGGTACGGGACGCGGCAGCGTCATCACCGTGACGGCACCAGGCGTGACCGTGCGCGGCCTGACAGTGACGGGCTCGGGAACGGAACTGTCTGCCATGGATTCGGGCATCTTCGTCGCCCGCACCGCGACCGGCGCGCTGATCGAGAACAACGAGATCGTCGGCAACCTGTGCGGCGTCTATCTGCACGGCGCGGCGGAGTCCGTCGTGCGCGCCAACCGGATCGTCGGCCTGAAGGAGGGGCGCCTGAGCGAGGCGGGCAACGGCGTCACCCTGTGGAACGCGCCGGGCGCGAAAGTGCTCGGCAACGACATCAGCTACGGCCGCGACGGCATCGGCAGCAACTCCAGCAAGCGCAACGTGTTCAGCGGCAACCGCTTCCGCAACCTGCGCTTTGCCGTACACTACATGTATACCAACGACAGCGAAATCCGCGACAACGTCTCCACCGGCAACTCGGTGGGCTTCGCGATCATGTTTTCGAGCCGGCTGAAGGTGCTCGGCAACGTTTCCGATGGCGACCGCGATCACGGCCTGCTGCTGAACTACGCCAACGCCTCCGAAGTCGCCGGGAACACCGTGCGCGGCCGCCTGCAGCCTCCTGACCGCTGGGTGCTCGCCGGCACACGCGACGCCGGGCACGGCATGCCGCAGGACGAGCCGGCCGCCGCGCCGGGCAGCGGGTGGCGTCTCGGGCCGGAGAAGTGCGTGTTCATCTATAACGCCAACCGCAATCGCCTCCGCGACAACCTGTTCGAGAACTGCGCCATCGGCATTCACTTCACCGCCGGTTCCGAAGGCAACAGCATCTTCGACAATGCGTTCGTCAACAACCGCAATCAGGTGAAATACGTCGGCGGCCGCTATCTCGACTGGTCGTACCGCGGGCGCGGCAACTACTGGAGCGACAATCCGGCTTTCGATCTCGACGGAGACGGCATCGCGGACAGCACCTACCGGCCCAACGATCTCATCGACAGGGTGCTGTGGACGTCGCCGCAGGCGAAGATCCTGACGACGAGCCCCGCCGTTCAGGTCATCCGCTGGGCACAGGCCCAGTTTCCGGCGCTGCTGCCCGGCGGCGTGGTGGACAGCCGTCCGCTGATGGCACCGCTGCAACGCGACGAACGGCAGCCGGGGGAGCAACAGCCATGACCGCAACCGTCACCCTGGCCGAGGCCTGCAAGCAATACGGGCGCGTGAACGCGGTGCAGGACGTCTCGCTGACGCTCCATGCGGGCGAGACCGTCGCGCTCGTCGGCCATAACGGCGCGGGCAAGACCACGCTGATCAAGCTGATGCTCGGCCTCATCCGCCCCACCGCGGGCGCGGTGCGCGTACTCGGCGGCGATCCCGCGCGGGGCAGTGCCTCCGCGAGGCGCAGGCTGGGCTATCTGCCCGAAAGCGTGTCGTTTCACCTGGCGCTGACCGGCCGCGAGACCCTCGCCTTCTACGCGCGCCTCAAGCGGGTGGGGCCTAAGCAGGCCGATGCCCTGTTCGAGCGCGTCGGCCTGGCGCCGGCGGCGGTGGACAGGCCGGTGCACACCTATTCCAAGGGCATGCGCCAGCGCCTCGGCCTCGCGCAGGCGCTGCTCGGCGAGCCGCGCGTTCTTTTCCTGGACGAGCCGACGAGCGGCCTCGATCCGGCGCTGCGCCGTCATTTCTATGACCTCATCGAGGAGCTGCGCGCCGGTGGCGCGACCGTACTCCTGTCCTCGCACGCGCTGAGCGAACTCGAAGGGCGGACGGATCGCATCGTCGTCCTCGACAGCGGCACCAGGGTCGCGGACGGCACGCTGGACGACCTGCGGCGCGAGGCGCGCCTGCCCGTCCGCGTGCAGGTGCGCTTCACGGATGGCAAGGGCCAGGCGCACAGGTCGTTCGCCGGGCGCGACTGGACGCGGACGGGCGCCGGCTCCTACGAGACGCGGGTCGACGCCGGCGACAAGATCGCCCTGCTGCGCGCGGTGACGCAGGCGCCCGACGCCATCGCCGACCTCGCCATCGCCGAGCCGACACTCGACGATCTCTACGTGCATTTTCTGGGACGGGCGGAGGCCGGGCGATGACCAATCTCATCATCATCGCGCGCAAGGAGATTCAGGAGGGCCTGCGCAACCGCTGGGTGCTGGCCATGACGTTGCTGCTGGCGGCGCTGGCGCTCACGCTGTCGTTTCTGGGCAGCGCGCCGACGGGCAATGTCGGCGTCGGCCGGCTCGATGTCGTGATCGTCAGCCTGTCCAGCCTGACGATCTTCCTCATCCCGCTCATCGCGCTGCTGATCTCGCACGACGCCATCGTCGGAGAAAGCGAGCGTGGCACGCTGCTGTTGCTGCTGAGCTACCCGGTGAGCCGGCCGCAGGTGATCTTCGGGAAATTTCTCGGCCATATCGCCATTCTCGCCTTCGCGACGCTGACGGGATACGGCGTGGCGGCGGCGGTGCTGGTGGCGACGGGTGCCGTGATCGGCGCGGAAAGCTGGTCGTCCTATCTTGTCATGATCGGCTCGTCGGTGTTGCTCGGCGCCGTGTTCATCGCTATCGGCTATCTCGTCAGCACACTGGTGAGCGAGCGCGGCACGGCGGCGGGCATCGCCATCGGCATCTGGCTCGCGCTGGTGCTGATCTACGACATGACGTTGCTCGGCATCCTCGTGGCGATGCAGGGGCAGGCGCTGCCGGCCGGGCTGCTCGACCTGCTGCTCGTGCTCAATCCCACCGATGTCTACCGCCTGCTGAACCTGTCGTCGGGCGGCGCCTCGGCCCTGTCGGGCATGGGCGGTGTCGCCGCCAACAGCGCGCTCGACGCGCGAACCCTCGTGCTGGCGCTCGTGCTCTGGACCGTGGGGCCGCTGGTGCTGGCGACGCTGGCCTTTTCCCGGCGGGAGCGATGAAGGAGGCCATGATGAAACACCTCTCCGCCGCCGCTCTGGCCCTTGCCGGCCTGCTCCTGATGACGGGATGCCAGCAGGAGGAGACAGCCGCGCCGCCACCGCCCTTCGCGCTCACGGCGGATGCCATGGGCCGCTATTGTGGCATGAACGTGCTGGAGCATCCCGGACCCAAGGGGCAGATCATCCTGCGCCACCTCATCGAGCCGATATGGTTCTCGTCGGCGCGCGACACGCTTGCCTTCACCATGTTGCCGGAGGAGCCGCGCGACATCGCGGCCATTTACGTGTCGGACATGGGCACCGCGCCGACCTGGGAAACGCCGGGCGCGACGAACTGGATCGACGCCCGCAAGGCCCATTTCGTCATCGGCAGCGCCGTGCGCGGCGGCATGGGCGCGCGGGAGGCGGTGCCGTTCGCCGACCTCGCGCAGGCAAGGGCATTCATCGAGCGCAACGGCGGGCGGGTCGTCGGCTTCGACTCCATTCCGCCGGACTACGTGCTGGGGGCGGACGCGGACGCCGGGGAAGATCCGGCCCCCGCCCCTTCCCGGGATCACGATACGGGCGCAGGAGGCAATCATGGATGAACGGTTGCATCGCAGGGGCATGACGCGGCGGCGGGCGATCACGGTCATCGCGGCTTTCGCCGGGTTGCCGCTTCCGGCAGTGGCGGCACGGCCAGACCTCTTCGCGAACACCGGCGCCGCCGTCACTTTCACGGATGGCATCGTTACCTGGCACGGGCAGGCGCTCGGCGCGCCGGCGCAACTCATCCTGCATCACGAGGACGAGGACACGGCGCGCCGGCTGGTCGGGCGGATCGTCGCGGAAGCCGCGCGGCTCGAAGCGATCTTCAGCCTCTACCGCGACGCCTCGGCGCTGTCGGAGCTGAACCGGACGGGCGTTCTCGCCGCGCCGCCCGGGGAACTCGTCGCGCTGTTGCGGCAGTGCCGGGATTTCCACGCCGTGAGCGGCGGCGCGTTCGACCCGACTGTCCAGCCACTGTGGCGCCTTTACAGCCGGCATTTCGCGATGACGCGGAGCGACCCGGGCGGCCCCTCCGCCACCGCGCTGGCGGCGGCACGCACGCTCGTGGGCTTCGAGATGGTGCGTTTCAACCGCGACCGGGTGGCTTTCGCCCGGCCCGGCGTGGCCATGACCCTCAACGGCATCGCGCAGGGCTTCGTCACCGACAGGGCGGTCGACATGATGAAGCAGGCGGGCATGACCTCCAGCCTCGTCGACATGGGCGAAATCCGCGCCGTCGGGTCCCGCGCCGATGGCGCGCCATGGCGGGTCGGCCTCGCCCGCACCGGCGACACCGCTCCCGACAAGATCATCGAACTCACCGAGGCGGCCGTCGCCACGTCGAGCGCCGCCGGCTTCCACTTCGACACGTCAGGGCGCTTCAGCCATCTGCTCGATCCGCGCAGCGGCGCGGCGGCGGCGCGCTATGCCCGCATGTCCGTCATCGCGCCGGACGCCACCACGGCGGACGCGCTGTCGAC
This sequence comes from Pseudochelatococcus lubricantis, assembly GCF_042432495.1. NCBI lineage: Bacteria > Pseudomonadati > Pseudomonadota > Alphaproteobacteria > Hyphomicrobiales > Chelatococcaceae > Pseudochelatococcus > Pseudochelatococcus lubricantis. The sequence goes on from NZ_JBHLXC010000012.1 coordinate 104,531, forward strand.
GGCCTTCAGCCTGATGGAGCCGGATGCGGTGCGCGCCATCACCGCAACGCGGCCCGGCATCGCGGCCGATTTCGTGCTCTCCTCCTGAGGCCCGGCCGTTCAGCACCGTGAGGGGTCTTCCGTCGCGGTGCCGACGGTCGGCGCCCGCATCATCGGCAGGAAGGCGTGCAGCCACAAGGCGAATGCCGCCGCCCACAGCAGCGCGCCGAGCGCGTAATGCGGCCCCATGAGGAAGGTCGCGAAGCCGAGTTCCGGCAAGGTGCGGACGAGGGCCGCCGCCGCCATGGCCACCACCGCGGCGTGGGCCTGCCACGGCAGCACCAGATCATGCCCGGTGTGGCGCAGCCCGGCGATCACGAACACCGCCATGATCGCCATGCCGAGCGCGCCGAGCGTCAGCAGATGCACGCCCGTGGCGGGGGCGAGCGTCATGCCGGCGATGCCGATGTCCAATCCGCCGAGCCCGACGACGAAGAAGCCGATGCCGGCGAACAGGTTGGCGAGCGCCAGCGCCAGTACCTGCGTTCTGAACAGAGCGCGGCCGATGAACCATTCGGTCAGCCTGTCCATGAATGTCGCCCCAGCCGCGAGTGCGAGGAAGGCGGGCGCGAGGGAGTCGGGAAAGGCGAGCGCCGCCGCGCCATAGAGCGCCACCATGCCGGCGGCGAGATTCTGGCGGCCGGGATGCGGGCGGTAGGGCGTCGTCCCGCCGCTCGGGTCCAGCGCCAGATTGATGACGACCACGCCGATGCGCGCCACCGACAGCGTGAAGAACGCCATGAAGATGCACACCGCCGCCATCAGCAGCCGGTGTGAAAGCTCGTAGTCCTCCACGAACCACGCCACCCGGATGCCGATCTCCGTCAGCGCGAAGAGCGCCACCCACAGCACGAACGAGCCATGCCGGGCGCTGCGACGCAGCAGGAGCGGCTTCAGCACATACCACCCCAGCACGGCGAGGAATGCGGCGTCGCTTGCTCCCGCGAGCGGCGAGAGCACATCGGCGCCGACAAGACCGGCGAGCCTGCCCGGCAGCCACAGGGCGAGCAGGAGGAGAAGCGCCCCACCCCTGCGCGGCGGCGTATCGGTCCATTCCGGCATGGCGGATGTCAGAAATCCGGCCAGCGCCATGCCGTAGGTGCCGTAGATCATCTCGTGCGCGTGCCACTGGCTCGGCGGGATCGCGGCCGCGAACGGCAGGTCGAGCCCGTAGAGGATGACCCAGAGCACCGGCCAGAGCGCACCATGCGCCGCCGCCACCGGAAAGAACAGCCGCAGCCCTTCGGTGAGCACCGGCGGCACGAACGTGGGCGCGGAGGCCGGCGCGGCATGGCGATGCGTGTTCATGCCCGCCCCCGGCGGTCGGCGTCGAACAGCTCGGCGAAGACGGGATCGGCCGACCAACCCTCGACAATGTCGAAGACGGTCCGGTTGTCGCGCCTGCCCGGCTCCCCGGCGATGGCGCGCTGATCGACGATACGGCCGTCGACGCCGGAGAGCACGATCAGCCGGTGCGCCACCCTCACCGCCTCGGCGAGATCGTGGGTGACGAACAGCGCCGAAAAACGCGCCCGCCGCGCTGCCGCGATCACCAGATCCTGCAACGCGCGCCGAAGGCCGACATCGACCGCCGTGAACGGCTCGTCGAAGAACATCACATCCGGCTCCACGGCGAGGGCTCGCGCAACCGCCGCGCGCTGGCGCATGCCGCCCGAAAGCTCAACCGGATATTTGTCGAGATCGTCGCGGTCGAGCCCCACATCGAGCGCCCGCGCCTCGGCGACCGCGCCGCGCTCGGCCCTGCCGCGGCCAGCGACCTTCAGCCCGTAGGCGATGTTGTCGCGCGCCGTCAGCCACGGCAGCAGGCGCGGCTCCTGAAACACGACGGCGTGCCGGCGGTAGTGCCGGCGCACCCGCCCGCGCAGAGGCTCGACAAGGCCGGCGGCAATCTGGAGAATCGTGGTCTTGCCGCAGCCGGACGGCCCGGCGAGCGCCACCACCTCCCCCTCGCCCAGCACGAGGTCGAAATCCTCGAATACCGTGCGCCCGAGCCACGCATGGCCAACCTTGTCGAGCGCCAGCTTCATTGCCTTTTGCTCCGTCATCGCTTGACGCCCCATGGCAAGCCGGCGCTGCGCCAGCGCTCCGTCATCTCGCGCAGCGGGTTCAGCATGCCGTATTCGGTGATCAGCGCGAAGGCGACGACGAGCAATATCCACGCCGTCACCAGCGGGATGTCGAACAGGGCCCGCGCCGTCGCGAGCTGCCCGCCTATGCCACCGGTGTTCGACAGCAGTTCGGCCATGACGGTCACCTTCCATGCATTCCCGGCCGTCGTGGTCCACGCCGGAAACAGGTAGGACAGGAGATGCGGCAGGGTGACGGTGCGAAAGCGTGTCGGCAGCGAGGCGCCGAACGAGCGCGCCATGGCGTCGAGCGCCCGGTCGCGCGTGGCGGCCCCCTCCAGCGCGCCCGCGAAGGAGATCGGGAACGAGGCCAGCACCACGGTGAGCACGGCGGAACCGCCGCCCGATCCGAACCAGATGAGCGCCAGCACGATCCACGCGATCGGCGGCACGCCGAGGATCACGGTTACGATGGGGCGCATGATGCGCATGGCGGCGAACGAATAGCCCGCCACGGACCCCGCGAGCGTACCGAGGCCGGCGGCGAGCAAAAAGCCGCCGAGCGAGCGCCACGCCGTCTCGGACGCCGCCTGCGCCAGTTCCGGCCCCTCGAACAGGCCGATGAGCACGGTCACCGTCTCCAGCGGCGCGGGAAGGATAAAGGAGCCGTAAAACTCGTGTCCCGCCTGCCAACCCGCCGCGAGGCAGAACAGCCCGGCAAGCCCCACCCATCCGGCCCAGACGTAGCGCCCCAGCCACACGGTGGCGGCAACGAACGCGCGTGCGCCCGCGCGAAGCCACGCCGGCATGGCGCGGCGCGCTTCCCCGACGCGCGGCCCCTCAAAGGGCGAAGAAACCGTCATCGGGCTGCTTTCCGCCAATGATGCGCGGGTCTGCCTCGGCCAGCGCATCGAACAGGGCCGCGAGGTCCGCCCTCGCCGCGCTGGCGCGGCGCACCACGAGACTGCTGAACGGAATCGCCCGCTCGATCACTGGCGCGGGCAGTTCCAGCGCCGGCGCGGCGACGGCGGCGGCGGCGGCCGGGTCCTTCAGCACGCTGCCGAGCGCGCCTTCGAGCGCCGTCTGCAGGGCGGCGATACCTCCGCCGCCGATATCGGCGGCGAGCTTGTCGGTGATCGCGAGGCCCGCCTGCGGAATGGCCTGCCTGCCCGTGATCTTCCGCCACACCTCCTGCGCGTCGATGGCGCGCTCCAGCGTCCTGCCGGCCGTTGCCGCCCTCAGGATGGCGGCGCTGGCCAGCGGTTCGGTCAGGAAGGCTGCGTCGGCGCGGCCCGTCAGCAGCAGCTGGACGGCCTCCGCCGGCGTCCCGGAATAGTCGACCTCTATGTCGGATGCGGCCAGGCCAGCGGAGGCGAGCAGGCGGCGGAAGATGAAATCCGGCATGTCATTGCGGAACGGCACCGCGACCTTGCGGCCCCGGAGGCCGGCTATGTCCTTCACCGTGCCGGAAGGAGCGACGACGAAGAGCAGGCCGTCGGTGAGCACGTTGAGCAGCCGCACGCCAAGCCCGCGGTTGTATAGGTTCGATGCGACATAGGTCGGCACCACAACCGCCCGGAACGTTCCGGCGCTGATACCGGCACGCATCTCGTCGGGCGTCTTCCACACCTTGAAGGTAACGTCGGGCGCGACCTCCTTCAGCGCACCGCTGGCGACGGCCTGCGCCAGTACGATCGAGGGCGCTGCGGGTGGCCCCCACAGCACGAGCGGTTCGGCGGCGCGCGCACGCGCGGCCAGGCTGGCGAATGCCAGACCCGCGATGAACGAACGGCGGTCAACCATGATTGTCTCTCCCTTCGCGCCCCCGGCGCGCTGAACTTCATCGCGCGCACGGCGCGCGAACGGGCATGCCATCAGAATGTTGCCTTGACCCCGGCGAAGAACCCGCGCCCGTCGCCGGGCAGGAACGCCGCCTGATCGGCGGTCGCCTGATCCACGATGAGCGTGGAAGAGGCGTAGGTTTCGTCGAAAATGTTGGTGATCTCGCCGAACACCGTGAACGTGTCGTTGATGCGATATTCGGTGCGCACATCCACCACCGCCCAGGCGTCGGCGTAGAGCGTGTTCATGTTGTCGACCGGCGTCTTTTCCGGCGACCAGCGCACCGCGCCCTGCAGCGTCCATTTGTCGGTCGCCTGGAACTGCAGCGCCGCCGTCACGAAATGGCGTGGCGCGCCAGCCAGCCGGTTGTCGCCGCGTACGGGATCGCCGTCGAAGCGGAAGTCCTGATAGGTATAGGCGATGCGGCCCGACCAGCGCTCCCAGAGCTTTGCGCCGAAACCCAGTTCGACGCCGAAATGCGTCGTCCTGTCGGCATTGACCGCACCGAGCGATGCTCCGGTGGCATCGCGCAGGCTGAGCAGCTCGTCCCTCACCCAGGAATAGTACGTCACGGCGTCCCACGAGAAATCGCCGTAGCGCCCGCGCCAGCCAGCCTCGACGGTGGTCGCGGTCTGCGCATCGAGATCGGGTGTGGCGAAGGCCGCCGCGGCGAGGCGCGGGTTCGCCGGGTTCGGCCGGCCGGGGCTGCTGTTTGGCGTGCCGTTGACGGTCGCGAGCAGATCGTCATGGGTCGGCGGCTCGAAGCTGCGGCTGACGGCGGCGAAGACGGTCTGATTCTCGTCCGGCCGCCAGGTCACGCCGAGGCTCGGGCTCCAGCCATCATAGGAGCGGTCGTAACTCGTGTTCTGCGTCGGCACCGCGCCGTTGGGCAACAGGATGGAGGGGCGCGCCGGGTTGAAGGCCGTCGTCGGACGAGTCGGCAGCGCCCAACGGTCCTTGTTCTCGCGCGTCGCGTGCGCGTAGGAGATCGCCGGGGAGAAAGTGAACTTCTCCCAAAGGGGAATGTTCAGCCCGGCGAACAGCGACAGCGTCGAGGCGTCGAGGTCGCTCCGCCCGAACGGCTGTCCCTGCTGGCCGCCGATGTTGAGATAATTGCCGCGCTCCGCGGAGCCGACCGTGTACTGCGCCGTCGCCTCGAACAGCGGCAGGGGGCTGTCCGCGTCCGGCTTGTAGGCGTAGCGCCCGAGCAGGGTGAAGTCACCGCCCTTCGTTGTGCGCACGCCCGAGGAAATGGGGAAGCGGAACATGTCGTCCGTATAGGTATAGCCGAAGGCGCCGTCGAGGATGTGCGCGCCGAAGGTCGCCGTGGTGCGCGAGCCGATCAGGAATTGCGTCGCCTCGCGGCGCGGCCGGTCGCGGTGCACGTTGGGGCCGGGATAGATCGCGCCCGATGGCGTGACCACGGGGCCGCCCCAGTTCTGGGACGGGCGCGCCTTCAGCGCATCCCACGGCAGCGGCCCGGCGACGTCGAAGGCGAGATCGCGGTAACCGGCGAAGACGCGCGTCGTTACGGTGTCGGACCATGCGAAGCCGACATTGCCGCCGACGCTCAGCCGCCGCGAGCCGTTGTAGTCGCGGAAGCCGTCGCGGGTGGTGAAGTCGGCCTGCAGCAAGCCGTCATAGGCCTCGCCGCCGAAACCGGCCTGGCCTGCCACATTCGCCTGCCCGAAGCTGCCACCACTCACCGACAGGCGCGCGCCGGGCGCATCCGACCCCTTGGGCGAAATGAAGTTGAGCGCGCCGCCCAGCACAGTCGCGCCGAGCCTGTTGGCGGTATAGCCCCGGAAGACTTCAATGGCGTCCGCCTGCTGCGGATCGGCAAAGCCGACGATATAGGAGCCGTCCGCGCGGTTGAGCGGCAGGCCGTCCTGCAGCACGAGGATGCCGCGCTCGACCGGGTTCTGCTGCAGGCCGGAACCGCGAATCTGGATGCGCGGCTGGTCGTTGCCCCCGAAGAAGCTCTGCACGATGACGCCCGGCACGCTTTCCAGCGCGTGCGCCACAGTCGGGTTTCCGGTAGGTGCGATTGCGTCGCGCGGCACCAGCGCGACGCCGCCGGCGATGGCGTTAAGCCGCTGCTGCAACGCGGCCGAATCCTCCCCGGTGCGGGTGGCTTCCACGACGATGGGCTCCAGTTCGAGCACCGTGCCGGGCGCGGCCGATTGCGCCAGCGCCCACTGGCTCGTGGTGGATAAGAGCAGCGTCGTGACGACAGGTGCCGATTTCCAGATAATTCCCATGCTTCCCTCGCCATCGCGCGCCGAATACACGTCGTGTATTGGAGTTATTCTAAAGATATATTTCAAATTCATCTTTTATGACGAGAGGCCACATTCGCCTTGGCGTGTCATTGATCCAGCGCAAGGAGTTTGGGTGGTGGAAAATCCGGAGGTCCGCCGCCCGCCACGCCTCACGCGAAACGGCCGCGCGGCAAATTGCCCCAATCCGATGAGCAGAGAATCAATATATAGTGCTCGTTAAGATTTACGGCTCTACATGTAGATAAACGGCTGGAGCTTCCGGCCGTGACACGCGATAGCGGAGGATCCGGATGCAAGCTGCTCACCATTGCTCCCGTTCAGCCCTGCCCGGGAGCGGCGTGACCGTCGACGCCGTCTCGACCATCGACGAATATCTCGAACGGACCGACTGGCGGGTCAACGCGAACGCCAACCAGGGCTATTCGCTCGGCGGCCTGATCCTCAACACCTCCGGCAAGATGGTGGCCAATTACTGGCTGTCGCACGTCTATCCCGACCGCATCGGAGACGCGCACCGCGACGGCGACCTGCATATCCACGATCTCGACATGCTGGCGGGCTACTGCGCCGGGTGGTCCCTGCGCACGCTACTCGCGGAGGGGCTGAACGGTGTCCCGGACAAGGTGGAAGCCGGCCCGCCCCGGCACATGTCGAGTGCCGTCGGACAGATCGTCAATTTCCTCGGCACGCTCCAGAACGAATGGGCCGGCGCGCAGGCCTTCAGCTCCTTCGACACCTACATGGCGCCCTACGTGCGCATCGACCGGCTCGGCTACGATCAGGTGCGCCAGCATATGCAGGAGCTGATCTACAACCTGAACGTCCCCTCGCGCTGGGGCACGCAGACGCCGTTCACCAATCTGACTTTCGACTGGACATGCCCCGAGGACCTGCGCGGCGAGGTGCCGGTGATCGGCGGCCGGGAAGCCGGCTTCACCTACGGCGAGCTGCAAGCCGAGATGGACATGATCAACCGTGCGTATATGGAGGTCATGGCGGCGGGCGACCACAGGGGCCGGGTCTTCACCTTCCCCATTCCCACCTACAACATCACGCCGGATTTTCCGTGGGAGAGCGAGAATGCCCGACGCCTCTTCGCCCTCACGGCGAAATACGGGCTGCCCTATTTCCAGAACTTCATCAATTCGGACATGAAGCCGAACATGGTGCGCTCCATGTGCTGCCGGCTGCAGCTCGATCTCGGCGAACTGCTCAAGCGTGGCAATGGCCTGTTCGGCAGCGCGGAGCAGACCGGCTCCCTCGGCGTCGTCACCATCAACTGCGCCCGGCTCGGCTATCTCCACAAGGGCGACGAGGAGGCGCTTTTCGGGCGGCTCGACGCGCTGCTGGCCATCGGCCGCGACAGCCTCGAAATCAAGCGCCGCGTCGTGCAGCGGCTCATCGATGACGGCCTGCTGCCCTATACACGGCGTTATCTCGGCACGCTGCGGAACCATTTCTCGACGCTCGGCGTCAACGGCATCAACGAGATGATCCGCAATTTCACCGGCGATGCACACGACATCACCACCGATCATGGCCACGCCTTTGCCCTGCGCGTGCTCGATCACACGCGGGCTAGGATCGTCGGCTTCCAGGAGGAGACCGGCCATCTCTACAATCTGGAAGCGAGCCCCGCGGAAGGCGCGACCTATCGCTTCGCCAGGGAGGACCGCAAGCGCTATGCGGATATCCTGCAAGCCGGCACCCGGCACGAGCCCTATTACACCAACTCCAGCCAGTTGCCGGTCGGCTTCACCGACGATCCGTTCGAGGCGCTGATGCGGCAGGATGCCCTGCAGTGCAGGTACACCGGCGGCACGGTGCTCCATCTCTACATGGGAACGCGGCTTTCCTCGGCGGAGGCCTGCGGCACGCTGGTCCGCCGCGCACTGGAGAACTTCCGCCTGCCCTACATCACCGTCACCCCCACGTTCTCGATCTGCCCGAAGCACGGATACATCGCGGGCGAGCACGAGTTCTGCCCGAAGTGCGATGCGGAACTTCTGGAACGGCGGCATGCATCCGCCTGAACGAAAGGAAAGACCATGAAAGAGACGACAATCGCCATCGCCGCGCGGGATACCGTTCCCTCCGCCCCTGTCGCGCCGCACGACGAGGAGCGCCAGCGCTGCGAGATCTGGACCCGTGTGATGGGCTATCACCGCCCGGTGTCCTCGTTCAACCGCGGCAAGAAGGGCGAGTTCCATGAACGCCTCTACTTTACGGAAGAGCGCACGCGCCACGGTTGAGCGGAACGCGGACCCCATCCGGATCGGCGGCCTTGAGCGCCTGTCGCTGTGCGACTGGCCCGGCAGGCTCGCCGCGACCGTCTTCTGTCAGGGGTGCCCGTGGGATTGCCCCTATTGCCACAATCCGCATCTGCTGCCCGCCCGGGGGCGGGAGATGCTGCCTTGGCCCGGCGTGCTCGCCTTTCTGGAAACCCGGCGCGGACTTCTGGACAGTGTGGTGTTTTCGGGCGGCGAGCCCACGATGCAGAAGGGTCTGCCGGACGCAATCCGGCAGGTCCGCGCTTTTGGGTTCGGCATCGGCCTGCATTCCGCCGGCCCCTATCCGCAGCGGCTTGCGACGGTGCTGCCGCTCGTCGACTGGGTGGGGTTCGACGTCAAGGCCGCCTTCGGCGAATACGACCGCGTTACCCGCGTGCCCCTTAGCGGCAAACGGGCAAAGGAGAGCCTGCGACATCTGCTGGAAAGCGGGGTTGCATTCGAATTGCGCACGACGGCCGATCCCCATCTGCTGGATGAAGCGGCTGTCGAGCGGCTGCGGGCGGACCTTGCGGACATGGGCGCGCCGCCGCACAGGCTCCAGTCCTTCCGGTCCGTCGGCACCCGTTACCCGACGAGCGAAAAAAGTCCCGGCCGCAGTTGAGGAAGCCCGCATCGCGTTCGTGAACGCGATGGCGCTTCACGCAGCCGGCTTTATACCGAAGTCGGCCGGGGTGAGGACGATGTCCGCGAGCGTGTGGCGGTCCATCGTTGCCATGAACGCCTGCAGCGCCTCAGTCAACACGCCGCGCAACCGGCATTGGCAGGAAATGCGGCAGATGGCTCCGTCTCCCTTTTGGGCGGCAAAACACTCGACAAGGGCGAAGTCCGGCTCCGTGGCGCGCAGCACGTCGCCGAGACGGATGCTCGCTGCCTCCCGCGCCAGCGTCAGCCCGCCGGAGCGGCCGCGCACCGCCTTGAGAAAGCCAGCGCGCGTCAACTGATTGGTGACCTTCATCAGGTGGTTGCGCGATATCCCGTAGACGGCCGCCGTTTCCTCGATGGTGATCAGGCGATCCCGGCAAGTCGCCGCATACATCAGGATGCGCAGGGCATAGTCCGAGAAATTCGTCAGCCGCATCGGCGCGCCCGGTTACCAGTGACTGTCGGGATCATGCAACTCGCCTTATAACAATATGCTTCCCCGTGAAAAGGCCGGAGACCGCCGCCGCGCGACCTGTCCGCCCGCACCGGGGGCCGACGGGCCTGACTCATCGGCCCGGGCGAAGCCCGCGCGGCGTTTGAATGAAGCAAAGTCGGCATCGGTCAGGAGGACCGGGGTCGATGGCACTGATGCAAGCATTTATCTATGCATACCAAATTCGTCTTTTGCAAGCCGCGCACGGGTTTTCCGCCTGCGGGCGGCGCAAAGCAGGGCGGCCCGGCGGGCGCAGCGGCAAACAGGCCATAGTTTGTGCGGCGACAAAGACATTTTGTCGCGGCTGCCGGACCATGTCCGGGAAATGGCGCGCACGCCGGTCGGAAGTCGCGCCGGATCGAGGACTCGCAGAGCGTGATGCCTTCCAGCTGAAGGACCATCCCGGTCTGTTCATTTGAGCGAGCATCGTCTGTTACGGAAAGCGGCATCCGCTTTTCGGGACTGTGCTCTGGCCCGGAATCGCCCGGCGTGGCTCCGGGTCAACCGTGCCGCTGTCGTTGCCGAAACACCGGAGCCGTTTCCATGAACCCGCGCCCTGCCGCTTCCCTCCCCGCAACGCGGGATCTCGATGTACGCCTCCTCATACGTGCCGGGCGGGAACCGTTCACCGCGATCATGGCCGCGACAGATGCGCTCGCTCCCGGCGAGCGGCTGCGGCTGATCGCGCCGTTTCGCCCCGCGCCGCTATTCGACATCATGACCCACCGGGGATTTTCCGCGACGGACCGCCAGTTGCCCGGTGGCGCGTGGGAGGTGATCTTCACCCCCATCGCCAGCCCGCCGCCGGAAGAGGGGCTGGCGCCCGGCTCGTGTCCGGGTGCGACGCTCTGGCCGGAGCCGGTGGCCATGCTCGATCTCACCGGCGTGGCGCCACCCGGGCCGAAGGAGCGGATTCTCGAAGTGCTGGACGGCCTCACCCCCGGCGACGTGCTCTTCGCGCTTCTGGACGGCGAGCCCGGCCAGATCCTGCCCGAACTCGCCATGCACGGGCACGAATGGGCCGGCAACCTGAGCGCGGCGGGCGACGCCTATCGCCTGCTGGTGCGCAAGGGCGCGGGCGACGAATAACCCCATCCGGCGGACAACAGCTGCCCGCACCGCGAGGCGGTGGCGACGGCCCTTGCGGCCGTCTTTCGCCACGTTCGCGGCCCGGCCGCGCCGCCTGTTTGCGCTGCGACAAACAGCGTGTCCGGATAGTCCCGGAAGGTTGTTTCGGCACAACGAACGCGGTCACCCGACATGTAAATTGGAGAACGACAGACCGGGCAAGGGAACCGGCGCAATAACCGAAAGGAAGAACCATGAGCAAGTTCCCAATGACGCGACGCACACTTTTTGCCGGGGTGACGATGGCTGGCGTGATGGCTCAGCTCAACAACGGCGCGGCACAGGCGCAGCATGCGGTTCCCGCCGCCGCGGGCAACGGCGCTGCGGGCCTGCCGCGGGTCAAGGTCGACCTGGTCGACCCGCCCTTCGTGCATGCCCACGAACAGGTCGCGACCGACGGACCGAAGATCGTTGAATTCGAGCTGGTCATCGAGGAAAAGAAGATCGTCCTTGATGCCGACGGCACGGAAACCATCGCCTTCACGTTCAACGGCACCGTGCCGGGGCCGCTGATGGTGGTGCATGAGGGCGACTATGTCGAGCTGACGCTGGTCAACCCGGCGAGCAACGAACTCCTGCACAACATCGACTTCCACAGCTCGACCGGCGCGCTGGGCGGCGGCGCCCTCACGCAGGTCAACCCCGGCGAAAAGGTCGTGCTGCGTTGGAAGGCGACGAAGCCGGGCGTGTTCGTCTACCACTGCGCCCCTCCCGGCATGGTGCCGTGGCACGTCGTTTCGGGCATGAACGGGGCGATCATGGTGCTGCCGCGCGACGGGCTGAAGGACGGCCAGGGCAACCCGCTCCGCTACGACAGGGTCTACTATGTCGGGGAGCAGGACTTCTACGTGCCGCGCGACGAGAACGGCAAGTTCAAGAAGTACGACACCGCCGGCGAGGCCTATGAGGATCAATTGAAGGTGATGCGGACGCTGACGCCCACTCATATCGTCTTCAACGGCCGTGTCGGCGCACTCACGGGAGACGGCGCACTGACCTCGAAGGTGGGCGAGACGGTACTGATCATCCACAGCCAGGCCAACCGCGACACCCGGCCCCACCTGATCGGCGGACACGGCAACTACGTCTGGGCGACCGGCAAGTTCCGCAACCCGCCGGAGCTGGATCAGGAGACGTGGTTCATCCCCGGCGGCACGGCGGGAGCGGCGCTCTACACCTTCGAGCAGCCCGGCGTCTATGCCTACGTGAACCACAACCTGATCGAGGCCTTCGAACTCGGCGCGGCCGCGCACTTCAAGGTCGAGGGCCAGTGGAACGACGACCTGATGACGCAGGTGCGCGCGCCGGCAGGCGTCTGACGCATCCTCCGCCCCCTCCCGCGCGGGAGGGGGCCATCGCTTCCCTGTAACCCGACATCGTTTTCCGGCCCACTCTCTCGGCCGATCCGTCGGCCCACAGGAGCCTTCCATGCACGGGTTTTCGCTATTCGTCGGGGCAGCGGCCTTCGCGGCGGCCGGGGCCCTGCTTATCCCGCTCGATGCCGCCAGCGGCGGTGAGATTTCGCCGAAGAGCTCGTCCGCGCCGAAGGTGGTGCGTCTTGATCCGCATCCATTCACGCACCGGGTCGATGGCGAATGGACCCGGCAGGGCCGTCCCGTCGACGCTCCGAAGGTGACGGTAAAAATCCCGGCGCCGGTCGACATCATGGCCTATCCGGTCAGCGTCGCGGACTATCTGGCCTGCGTGGCCGAGGCGGTCTGCGCGGCGCCCGGCGGCCCTGCCGACCGCAGCGACCTGCCGGTGACGGGCGTCAGCTATCAGGACGCGACGGCCTATGCCGGCTGGCTGTCGAGGAAGACCGGCGCGACGTGGCGGCTGCCAACCGACGCGGAATGGGCGCACGGCGCCGGCAGCCGTTTCGCAGACGACGCGCTCGGCGTGGCGGAGGACAGCAACAACCCCGCCGTGCGCTGGCTGGCCCTCTATGATGCGGAGACGGCGCGCAGCCGTGGCCGCGACAGGACGGTCAAGCCCCTTGGGGCGGTCAATGTCAACGAACTCGGCGTTTACGACATCGGCGGCCCGGTCTGGGAATGGACCTCCACCTGCCTGCAGCGGGTGGAAACCGATGCGGGCGGCGCCGTCACCGCCCGGAACGAGATCTGCGGCATCTATATCGTCGAGGGCCAGCACCGCGCGGCGCTGACATTCTTCGTCCGCGATCCGAAAAGCGGCGGCTGCTCGGTCGGCACGCCGCCCGACAACATCGGTTTCCGGCTGGTGCGCGAAATCAGGCCCGGGGTCATCGATCGCCTCATGAAATGGCTTTCGTCCTGACTTCGGCATTCAAATGGCTGGAGGCTGTTGGTGACCATGGACAGCCTCTAGGCAACGGCCCCGTTTTGCGGCACCAATGAGTGACGCGATGAAACGGGAGCGGGGCATGGCGATCGATATTTCTCTGGTCCGCGCGCTGCCGCTTTTCAGCCGGGTGAGCGATGCGGAACTGTCGCGGCTGATGACGCGCGCCGCCGGTCGCAGGGTGCCGAAGGGCGAGGCGGTGTTCGAGCAGGGCAAGGTCGCCGATACGTTCTACCTCCTGTTGCACGGCAGGCTGAAGGTGTCGCAGGTCACCCCGGACGGCCAGCAGGTCATGGTCCGCATCGTGCATCCGGGCGACCTCTTCGGCTTCGCCCGCGCGCTCAACCGGCCGGATTATCCCGGCACGGCCCGCGCAGCGGTGGACAGCATCGTCGTCGGCTGGCCGATGTCCGACTGGGATGCGGTGGTGGAGGCCAATCCCCGCCTCGCCATCAACGCCATGCAGACGATCGGCGAGCGGCTCGATGAGGCCCATACGCGCCTGCGCGAGATGTCCACGCAGGAAGTCGAGCGCCGCATCGCCCACGCCGTTCTGCGTCTGGCCGAGAAAGCCGGGCGGCAGGAGGCGGGCGGCACCCGCATCGACTTTCCCATCACCCGGCAGGACATCGCCGAGATGACGGGCACCACCCTCCACACGGTTTCCCGCACCCTCTCCGCATGGGAGGGACAAGGGCTGGTCGAGAGCGGGCGGCAGAAGCTGACCGTCTGCGATGCCGACGGGCTGACCCGGATCGCCGACGGACAGGGCTGAGCGCCCCCGGCATCAGCTCCGTTGTTTGTGAAAACGCAAAATCCGGGATAGCCGGCCGGGGTATCTCCAATACAAGCGGCTGGAGCGCTTTCCGATCACAATTCGCTCGGAACGAGAAATCTGACCTGTTTCAACGGAAACAGGTCAGATTCCAGCCCGCGAAGGAGGTAGAAAGGCGTTTTCCCGATGACTGTTCCGCTGTCGCCAGCCCTGCGCCGCATGGCGCACCATTCGCGCCTCTTCATGGCCATGCCGGAGGAGCTTGCCGCGCCGCTGCTCGCCGCCGCGCGCACCGTCTGCTATCTGCGCGGCGATACGATCTTCCGGCAGGGCGATACGGCGCGGTTCCTGCATATCGTTGCCGGCGGCTGGGTCAAACTCTGCCGCATCGCGCCGAACGGCACGGAGGCCGTCGTCGGCGTCTTCACCAACGGCCAGAGTTTCGGCGAACCGGTGGCGCTCAGGGGCGCGCCCTATCCTGTTTCGGCCCAGGCGGCGACCGACTGCACGCTGATCGAGGTGCCATCGGAAGCGCTTCTCGGCCTGATCCGCAGCCGGCCCGAAGCCGCGATCTCGCTTCTGTCCGCGACGTATCTGCACTTGCACGCCCTCGTTTCCCAGATCGAGCAACTGAAGGCCCAGTCCGGAACGCAGCGGGTGGCCGAATTCCTGCTGGAGTTGTGCCCCGCCGGTTCCGAGGCCGCGACGGTGACGCTGCCCTACGACAAGACGCTGATCGCCGGACGCCTCGGGATGAAGCCCGAAAGCCTGAGCCGCGCCTTCGCCCGCCTGCGGGCGCACGGCGTCGTCGTGCGCCACATCAGCGCGGCCATCGCTTCTACCACCGCCCTTCGGCACCTGATCGCGGAAGATCCCGGCGCGGCCTGGACGCGCGCCCTTTAGAAGCTGTCCTGTTTACGTTGAAACAGGACAGATTCCAGGTTCCTTATTTTGAGCGAGTTCCGAGCGATCAATTGATTCCATCTGATCGGAACGCGGCCTCTGATGCGGATGGGACGCAAGAAGATCGGAGCACGCCCGGCCTCACGCCACCAGCTGCCGGTAGATTTCCGGCAGCGCACCGGTCAGGCGGTCGGGATCGCGGATGACTGCATAGCCGCCCCGCCCGAAGAGCCGCGCGAACCATGCCTTGCCCTCGCGGTCCACCGTGATGCCGAAGACGGCCTGCCCCGCGCGCCGGGCCTCGCGGACCGCCATGGCACTGTCCTCGATGCCGTGGCGGCCCTCGTAGTGGTCGAGGTCGTTCGGCTTGCCGTCGGTGATGACGATCAGCAGCCTGCGCGCCTTGGCCTGCGTCGCGAGCCCTGCCGAAGCGTGGCGCACCGCCGCGCCCAGCCGCGTGTAGAAGCCGGGACGCAGCGCCGCAATCCGCCCTTCGATCTCCCGACTCATCGGCTCGGCGAAATCCTTGCAGTCGTGCAGGTAGACACGGTCGCGCCGCAGCGACGAAAAGCCATGGATGGCGAAGCTGTCGCCGCAAGCGTCGAGCCCCCAGGCGAGCGCGGCCAGCGCCTCGCGTTCGATCTCGATAACAGCGCGCCCGGCCACGGCCGACTCGGTGGAGCGCGAGACATCGAGCAGGATCGACACGGCGAGATCGCGGCTCATGGGCCGCGCCTGCCGCCAGACGCGGTCGTTGCCCCGCCCGGTGGCCGCGAGGTCGGTGACGGCGCGCAGGGCGGCGTCCATGTCGAGTTCGTCACCGTCCAGCTGGCCGGCGGTGAGAACCCGCCCCGGCCGCATGGCCTCGAACTGGCGACGCACGGCGCGGATACGGCGGCGCGCAGCCGGATCATCGCTGACGGCGTGGGCGGGGTCCGCCGCCACTGGCGCGGCAAGCACGCGCACATGGCCCTGAAGATAGCTTCCCGCCCGCGTGTCCCATTCCGGATAGACGAAGGCGCCGGCGAGCCGTTCGCGGTCGACGTCCTCGGGCGCGAGGTCGAGATGCAGCTTCAGCCGTGTCGCCGGCGCCTTCGATATCTGCCCGAGGCCGATTTCCTCCTGGTCGTCTATCGCCTTGCGGGCATTGTCGAAGTCGTCGTCTTCGACACGGCGGTTGAGGTTGAGAAACTCGGCCCAGGAAAGCAACGCCTCGAACTTGTGCAAGATCAGGCTGTCCTTGCGCTCGGCGAGGTCCGCGCGGTGGCGGCGCGCGCGCCTGGGCGTGTCGTCCGCGCCGCTCTCGCCGGCATCGCCTTCCGCCGGGCGCGTTTCGACCTCGGCGGGCGCGGAAACGCCGACGGCCCGCAGGTCGGGCCACAACGGCACAGGAAGAAAGCTGCGATAGCCGGAAGGCGCGCGAAAAGCGGCGAAATCGCCGTTGCCCAGCGCGGCGAGCATCGCATGATCCGGCAGCGCGGCATCCCCCAGCAGGTGGCGCACCAGCGCTTCCACCCGCGCCTCGGCTCCCGCCAGCCGCCGCCGTGGTCGCGCCGCCAGATGCGCGGCCGCGAGATCGGTGTGAAGCGCCGCCAGCCCCGGCGCGTGCACGAGTGTCGCCCGCGTCATCCGGCGCGCGGCCGCAATCGCCGCCAGATCGGCGCGCAGGGGATCGTCTTGCGCGATGCGCGCCGGCGCATGCGCCACCATCGCCGCGAGCCAGACATAAAGCGCCGCGTTCGCAGCCCGCTCCGGAAAGACGGCAAGCGACTCCGGCAGGCGCAGCACCTCGCCGTCGAAACTCGCGTGCGGCAGCTTCTCCGCCTCCACCGCGAGCCGACGCCGGAACGACAGCCGGTGGCGGCTCACCTCCTGCACCGCCGCCTTCAACTCCACGGCGGGATTGCCGCCCAGCCCCCGGAACAGCACCGCAAGCCGCCCGGAAACTTCGGCGAGCCGCACCCGCGCCCCGTCATGCACGACCGGCGCGTCGAGCCGCGAGGCAAAGGCGTGCCAAAGCTTGCCGACGCTTTCCTCCGGCTCCCAAAACTCGATCTCCACCGGTTCGAACGCCATGGCATCAACCCATGATGGCGACGACGAGATCGAGCAGCCCGCGCCGCACCTCCTCGTCGTCGGTCAGCGGCTCGATCATGGCGGCGAGCACCGCGCGCTCCACCGGCATGCCGCCATTGATCAGCGTGGCGGCATAGACCACGAGCCGCGTGGAGACGCCCTCCTCCAGATCCTGCCCCTTCAGCCCGCGCAGCTTGTTCGCCAGCCGCACCAGCGGCTGCACCCGCGTCTCGGCGAGCCCGCTTTCGCGCGCGACAACGGGCACCTCGTGCTCCGGCTTCGGGAAGCCGAATTCCACGGCGAGGAAGCGCTGGCGCGTCGAGGGTTTCAGCGTCTTGAGGATGTTCTGGTAGCCGGGATTGTAGGAGGCGACGAGCATGAAGCCGGGCGCCGCCGCCAGTTCCTCGCCCGTGCGGTCGAGGGGCAGGATGCGCCGGTCGTCGGTGAGCGGGTGCAGCACGACGGTGACATCCTTGCGCGCCTCCACCACCTCGTCGAGATAGCAGATCGCACCCTCGCGCACGGCGCGGGTCAGGGGGCCATCCACCCACACAGTCTCGCCGCCCTTGAGCAGGTAGCGCCCGATCAGGTCGGCGGCGGACAGATCGTCGTGGCAGGCGACCGTGTAGAGCGGCCGTCCGAGCCGCGCCGCCATATGGGAGACGAAGCGCGTCTTGCCGCAGCCGGTGGGGCCTTTCAGCAGCAGCGGCAACCGGTTGCCATGCGCAGCGGCGAAGATTTCGCACTCGTCTGCCTGCGGCAGATAGAAGGGGGCCTGCGCCGTCTGCGTCTCCACCATGCGGATTCCGTTCATTCCCATCACTCCGCAGCCGCATGCTTGACGAATGGGCCAGGCTCGATGACCTCACGCCGCGGCACGAGGATGGCGTAGATGAACAGAAACACCCCGAGCACGACCGCCGCCCCCGCGCCGAAGCGCATCCAGTAGAAGATCGCGAGCTGGTCCTGCACCTCCATGTAGTTGATGCCCATCACGCGCTGGAGATGGGTCTGCACCGTGCCTGCGAAGGTCAGCACGAAGGTCATGAACAGCATGCCGCCCGACATCAGCCAGAAGCTCGCCATGTTGAGCACCTGGTTGTAAGGATCGCGGTTCTTCAGGATGGGGAAGGCATAGGTGAACATGGCGAGGTTGAGGCACACATAGGCGCCGAAGAAGGAAAGGTGCCCGTGCGCGGCGGTGATCTGCGTGCCGTGCGTGTAGTAGTTCACGCCGTGCAGCGTGTGCAGGAACCCCCACACCCCGGCCCCGAAGAAGGCCAGAACCGCGCAGCCGAGCGACCACAGCAGCGCCGCCTTGTTCGGATGGTCGCGCCGCCCCTTCCAGACCATGACGAAGGCGAAGGCCATCATGGCGAAAAAGGGAACCACCTCGAAGGCGGAGAAGATGGACCCCACCCATTGCCAGTAAGCCGGCATGCCGATCCAATAATAATGGTGGCCGGTGCCGAGAATGCCCGAGAACAGCGCCGTGGCGACGATGACGTACAGCCATTTCTCCACCACCTCACGGTCGACGCCGGTGAGCTTCAGCATCAGATAGCCGAGGATCGACGCCATGATGAGTTCCCACACACCCTCGACCCACAGATGCACCACGAACCACCAGTATTGCTTGTCGAGCGCGAGATTGGGGGGATTGTAGAACGCGAAGAGGAACAGCAGCGCCAGGCCCCAGAGCCCGATCAGGAGGATGTTCGTGATCGCCGTCTTGCGGCCCTTCAGCACCGTGAGCGTGACGTTGTAGAGGAAGATGAGCGCCGCGACGACGATGCCGATCTTCACCCAGGTTGGCTGCTCCAGGAATTCGCGCCCTTGCCTGCCCAGCAGAAAATTGCCTGCAAACAGGTTAAATGCGTAAGTCACCACCGCGCCGAGCGTGCCGACGACCAGGATCGCGAGCTGGATATAGGCGAGCAGCGGTGAATGGATTTCCCGCTCCGCCTCCTCCGGGATGAGGAAATAGGCCGCTCCGAAGAACCCGGTCAGCAGCCAGACGATCAGCGCATTGGTATGCAGCATGCGGCCGACGCTGAAGGGCAGCAGCTCCGACAGGAAATTGGGGTTCACGTAGACATAGCCGATGATCAGCCCCATCGTGACCTGCACGGCGAAGAGCGCCAGCGCCACGGCAAAATAGGCGAGCGCGATTTTCTGTGTCTGGTACTTCATGATCGTCTCCTCAACCGGCGTCGTTCGGCGGCCAGTTCTGGGTGCGGATCTTGTTGGTCCACAGCAGGAAGTCGGCGAGTTCGCGCACCTCCTGATCCGTCAGGTTGAATTGCGGCATCTGGCGGCGCCCCGGCGTGCCCGACGGCTGCGCCTCCATCCAGCCCTTCAACGTCTGGAACGCCAGCTCGGGATCGTCCGCCACGTCCCAGCGCGTCATGATGTTGCCGAGTTCTGGCGCGAAATAGGCGCCCTCCCCGAGGATCGAATGGCAGTTCACGCAGGCGTGCTTCTCCCAAAGATGCTTGCCCGCAGCGACGCTGTCCGTCAGGCTGGCCCGATCCGTCGAGGTGTTGACGATGTAAAGATGGCTCTGCGCGGACAGGCCAATGAAAATGATGATGAAGAACAGTGACCCGCCGTAAAAGATATTGCGGGCCATGCTCTTCGTCAGGACTTCGCGCATGACGAGAGTCTCCCTCAACTGTTCCCGGTTGTTAGAGCGCCTCCCGGCCGGATATTTCATCTGATCGGAATGCGCTCTAACGTGCCAGAAGCGGGGAGGAAGCGTCCTAACCAAAGTCAAGGACAATTGCTTTTACGTATGAAAACCTTGCCTTTAGAGGAGACGCCGCAATGGACGACCGCTGGCCGGTGTGGAAACTGGCAATATTGCTTTACGTATTCGCCGCCGCCGCGGTGGCAATCAACCTGTTCATGCTGAGCCTCATGCTGCAGGCGATCGGTTTCGCCGCTCTGTCGCCGGCGACGGCGCTGGCGCTCGCCGTCCCTCTCGGCGTGCCGGCGGCATGGGCGGCCGGGCGCTGGGTGCGCCATCTGCTGGATGAGGCGCAATAGCCCCGCTTGTTTTCAGGCGTTCACGCCGTGTGCGGTATTGCGGGCGCGCGCCACCCAGGCCGCACCTTCCCGGCCTTCGTGAAAACCGTTCGACAGCGGCGCCGCCGGATAGACGGCGCGCAGGCGCGCGATGCCTTCGTCGGCATCGGTCCGGTCCGCCAGCACATCGTCGTGGATGCGCGCGACAGCGACCATGTCGCAGTGCTGGGGCGACAGCCGGAAGCGCGATACGCCCGCCTCCGCCAGATCGTGCAGCTCGCCCAGCAGCGACTGGCAGGTGTGCGAGACCGTCTGCACACCGTTGAGCGCCAGAAACGGCTGCCCGTCGAGCGTCAGCACCGGCAGCCCGTCGGGGTCGTCGCCGCAGACGAAACGGCAATTGTCCTTGATGTTCCCCTTCGAGCGCGCGTGGGCGCAGCGGGCGGAAATCGCCAGCGGCACGCGGCCGAAGGCGAAGACCTCGAAATCGACGCCCGGCACGTCGGCGACGATCCGGTTCACGGAGGCGGCGGGCAACTCCGGCGGCAGGCAGATGGCGTCCGCGCCCCGCGCAGCCAGCAGGCGCGCGGTTGCGCCGTTATAGACATTCACCATCGGACCCACGACATGCGGCCTGCCGCGCAGCATGCCGAGCGCCGAAAGATCGTTCGCCTCGACCGGATAGGCGCTGCCGTCTATCGTGGCGCGCACGTGCCGGATTTCCCGGTCGATCGTCACCAGCGCCAGCGTGGAAAGGACGACCTGCTTGCCCGCCCCTTCCAGCCGGCCGATGACATCCGCGAGATACGGCTCGAAAAAATGCAGCCGCTTGGAACAGACGGTTTCGCCGATGTAGACATGGCTCACCGGCGCCTCGTCGGCGATGCGAAAGTAGAAGTCGCGCCACGTCTCGCCTTCCCACAGATAAAGCACAGGGCCGAGCGTGAGTGTTGGCTGCCGGGTTTCCACAGTGTTACCTCCAGCGTTTTTCATAGGCGCCGGCGGTGGTGCGGTTGCCCTCGCTGAGCAGGCGCAGCCGGGCGAGTATCTTGCCGCGCTCCTCCGCGGAGGCGTCGAGCGCCCGCCGCAGGGTGGCGACGACTTCCGCCACATAGGCCTTGCCGCGCTGGCGGCCCTCGATCTTCAGCGCGCTCACGCCGGCGTCGCGCAGCCTGTCGATCTGGTCCATGACGTCGAGCGAGACCGGGTCCTCGAAGGCGTAGCCGTCCTTGTCCCCGACATGGAAGCGGCCCTTGCACAGGGTCGGATAGCCGGCCGCCTCGCCGGCCGGAAACCGGTTTATCGTGTAGTCGCCGAGCACCGATACCAGGGCATCGCCTTCGCGCCGGTATTGCACGTGGCTTGCCGGTGAGCAGACGCCGTTCATGTTGGGCGACCGGCCGGTGGCATAGGAGGAAAGCGAACAGCGCCCCTCTGCCATGACGCACAGCCCGCCGAAGACGAAAATCTCGATCTCGCAACGGATCTGGCGTGCGAGGCGGGCGATGTCATCGATGGTCAGCGTGCGCGGCAGCACGACCCGCCGTGCGCCGAAGGCATCGACCAGAAAGTTGACGGCCTCGGCATTGGAGGCCGACGCCTGGACAGAGACGTGGATGCGCTGCTCGGGCCAGGTTTCCGCCACGTGCGCCATCAATCCGAAATCCGCGAGGATCAGCGCATCGGCCCCGGCCTTCACCGCGTCCGCCGCGGCCCGGTACCAGATGTCTTCCTGACCGGCACGCATGAAGGTGTTGAGCGCCACCAGCGTCTTGACGCCGCGCCTGCGGGCGTAGCCGATAGCCTCGGCCAGTTCGTCGCGCGTGAAGTTGAGGCCCGGGAAGTTGCGGGCGTTGGTCTCGTCGCGAAAACCGCAGTAGACGGCGTCCGCACCCGCATCGACCGCTTCACGAAAGGCGGCAGGCGTGCCCGCGGGACAGATCAGTTCCATGACGGATTTCCTTCGGCGAGAACGCGGCTGCGAACGCCGCTGGCGGCCCGGCTGACGAACGGCGCAAGCGGCCCCGCCATCGCGCCGAGATCGCCGGGCAGGTCGATACCGCTGTCGTCGAGTGCGTTGCGCAGCGCCAGCATCGCCTCCATGTCGCCGGTAACGGTCAGATCGCGCGAGAAGAACAGCGCGTCCGCGTCCTGCCGCCCCTCCATCAGCGCCAGCAACATGAAAAGCGGCCCCTCGACGGCAGCGTCCGCCGCGGGAGGCCGCTGCGCGCGACTGACGGACACGGCAGGGATGGCGGGCTCGACGAGGAATGCCAGCGGAAGGTCAGATGGCAGGAACGCATAGCGTTTCTCGCGGTGTTCGCCAAGCCGCTCGAACAGGCCTCCGTGCCGGCGCACGATCTGGGTCAGCATGGCTGCCGCTGCCTGCTGGATCACCGGCAGCGGGACATGTTTCGCGAGCATGGAGAAGAAGGTCGGCAGGCGCATCATGATCGATCTGTCCAGAAGAGGTCAAGGGAACCTACCCCCCGGCCGCGTAGCCGTGTTTGATCCAGCGCAAAGACGGAGACACTTGCGAAGGCCACATCTCACGGACCATGCGCGACCGTACGACGGCGACTCACACCATTGACCTGCAAGGTTTCATCGACGTGCTCGAACGGCGCGGCCGGCTCGCGCGCATCGCACGCCCCGTTTCGCTCGTTCATGAGATCACCGAAATTCACCGCCGGGTCCTGGAAGCCGGCGGGCCGGCGCTGTTGTTTGAAAGGCCCGTGGACGCTTCGGGCACCGTGCATCGCATCCCGCTGCTGACGAACCTGTTCGGCACGCGGGAACGGATCGAATGGGGCTTCGGCGTCGAAAGCGGCGGCCTCGCCGCGCTGGCCGGGATGCTCGCCGACCTGCGCGACCCGCGTCCGCCGCGCTCCGTGGAAGACGCCTGCGGCAAAATGCCGTTGCTGCGTGCGGCCCTCGCCATGCGGCTGCGGCAGGTAGGCGCCGCGCCGGTGCAGCAGGTGGTGCTACGCGGCACGGACATCGACCTGGGCAGCCTGCCGGTGCAATGGTGCTGGCCGGGCGAGCCCGCGCCGCTCGTCACCTGGCCACTCGTAATCACCCGTGCACCGGACGACCCGTCCGATATCAATGTCGGCGTCTACCGCATGCAGGTGCTGGGTCGGGACAGGCTGATCATGCGCTGGCTGGCGCATCGCGGCGGCGCACGCCATCATCGCCTGTGGCAGCGGCGCGGATGCGACATGCCCGTCGTGGTGGCTATCGGCGCCGATCCGGCAACGATCCTCGCCGCCGTCATGCCGCTGCCGGAGAACATCGGCGAACTTGCCTTCGCCGGCCTGCTGCGAAAGGCACGCACGCGCATCGCTCCCGCCGTGACCGTGCCGCTGCCCGTGCCCGCCAACGCGGAAATCGTTCTGGAAGGAACCGTTTCGGCGACCGAAACGGCGGCGGAGGGCCCTTATGGCGACCATACCGGCTACTACAACGCGGTCGAGCGGTTTCCGGTCATGGCGCTGTCGGCGCTCACCATGCGGCGCAAGCCGGTGTATCTCTCCACCTATACCGGCCGCCCGCCCGACGAGCCCTCCCGGCTGGGCGAGGCGATGCTGGAGTTGTTTCTGCCGCTGGTGAAGCGCCAGTTTCCGGAAATCGCCGACCTCTGGATGCCGCCGGAGGCCTGCTCCTACCGCGCCATCGTGGTGTCCATCGACAAGCACTATCCCGGCCAGGCGCGGCGGGTCATGATGGGGCTGTGGTCCATGCTGCCGCAGTTCAGCTACACGAAGCTGATCATCGTGGTCGACCCGGATATCGGCGTCCGCAAGTGGGATGACGTCATCTGGGCGCTGTCCACACGCTTCGATGCCTCGCGGGATGTCATGATCGTCAACGACACGCCCATCGATTACCTCGACTTCGCCTCTCCCCGGCCGGGGATCGGCGGCAAGATGGGGCTGGACGCCACCCGCAAGCTCGCGCCGGAAACGGAACGGGAATGGGGGCGCGTGCTCGCCATGACGCCGGAAGTGTCGCAACGGATTGATGCAATCTGGAGCGAACTCGGACTGGGGGACAGGCCGTGAGTGCGGCGCGCGTTGTCGTGGGCGTGACCGGCGCCTCCGGCGCGCCGATTGCAGTGCGCATCCTCGAACTTCTGGCGCACACACGGCAGGTGGAAACGCACCTCGTGGTTTCACAAGCCGCGCGGCGGACATTGACGCATGAAGCGGGCGACACCGCGCCGGAGAGAGCCGCCCGGCTGGCCGATGTGAACCACGCGCCGGACGACATCGGCGCCGCGATCGCCAGCGGCTCGCTGCCGACAGCGGGCATGATCGTAGCGCCCTGCTCCATGCGCACGCTCGGCGCCATCGCCCACGGCATCGCCGACAATCTCATCGTCAGGGCGGCGGACGTGCATCTGAAGGAGCGGCGCAGGCTCGTTCTCGTGACGCGGGAGACGCCGTTGCATCTCGGGCACCTGCGCAACATGTGCGCCGTCACCGAAATGGGCGCCATCGTCATGCCGCCGGTGCCCGCGTTCTACCACCGGCCGCAAAGCGTGGAAGAACTCGTCGACCAGATCGCCGCCCGCGCCATCGATCAGCTCGGCCTGCCTTTCGGCCCCCTCGCCCGCGCATGGCAGCCGCAATTGACCGCGCAAGCTGCCAAACCGGAAGAACCGCAGGGCGCAGCCGGCTCCGCCTGATCGACGGCCGTTCCCGCCCGCCGATCTGCCTCAGGCGCAGGAACGCTGCGCGCCGCTCAGCGGCCAGCGCTCCCTTTCGGCCTTGCCCAGCGGCTCCTCGATCGGCGGCGTGTGGTTGTCGATCCAGGCGGAAGGCCGCGCGAGGCGCGAAAGCTTGTCGGGATTGCCGAGGCGCACGCGGTTACCGTCGACGACGACGCCGTAAGCATCGAGCTTGGCAAAGGCGCGCGACAGGTTTTCCGGCGTCATGCCGAGCAGCGAGGCCAGTACGCGCTTCTCGTGTGGAATGGTGACATCGATGCCCCCGCCCTGCCGCACCTGCAGCGTGACCAGATAATTGGCCAGCCGCTCCACAGCGCTGCGCAGCTTGAGATTTTTCACCGAGCGCACCAGCCCGCGATAGCACCCGGCCAGCTCCTGCGACACCTCGAAACAGAAGGCGGCATCGCGCTTCATGCCCCGGCGCAAGGCATTGCCGGATATCATCAGGATTTCGGACCGGTCGAGCGTCACCGCGCCCATCAGCGACGTCGCGTCCAGCACCACGGCAGCGAGGATGAAGGTGGAAACGGGCCGCAGCACGGCCAACGTCGTTTCCTTTTCCTTCCAGGTGCCCTGCAACTCGACCTGCCCGTCGAGCAGTACATAGAGGAAATCGACGGGATCGCCTTCGAGGAGCAGTGTCGTCCCCGCCGGAAACCGCTGCAGGAATGCGCCGCCGGTTACTTCGTTGAAGGTATCGTCCTCCGCCCCGGCAAAAAGCGGCAGTGCCCTGATACGGTCAAGATCGGTGGTGCGCATGGCTTTGAATCGGTGCTTCGCGTCTGGCCGGATCGTTCATGCCGGCTTGATCTGCATCAAACCAGATAACTATATCTGCCTTTCTGGAATCTGTCAAAATAGATGCCCCCAATTAGCATCAATAAGGCTGGCAGTTAACAAAAGACGCCCTCGGCAAGATCGCTGTCAAGTCTGGACTGATTCTGGATTCCCGTCACGAACGCGCTTGATTGCGGTCAAGTCTGATCCGGCAAACCCGGGTGATGGTCTCGAAGAAGGACATATTGCGTAGCAGCCGCGCCGCGAACATGTCCACCCAGGAGCCATCATGACCACATCAGACCAGCCGGCTCAAGGTGCCCGTTCCGCCCTGTGGATGAGCACTACGGCTTTTACGGCGTGCTTCGCCGTGTGGACGATTTTTTCCATCATCGGCATCGATATCCAGCGCCAGCTCGGCCTCAGCGAGACAGAGTTCGGCCTGCTGATCGGCACCCCCATCCTGACCGGTTCGTTGATCCGTCTCGTTCTCGGCGTGTGGACAGACCAGTTCGGCGGCCGTGTCATGCAGCTCATCGTGATGCTGTCGGCGGCGGTCGCGACCTTCCTGCTGGCATATGCCCATACTTACTGGCAATTTCTGATCGCGGCGCTCGGCGTCGGCATCGCGGGCGGCTCGTTCACCGTTTCCACCACCTATGTGTCGAAATTCTTCCCCGCGCGCCTGCAGGGCACCGCGCTCGGCATCGTCGGCGCGGGCAATGTGGGTGCGGCCGTCACCAAGTTCCTCGCGCCGATGGTCATGGTCGCCTTCGGCTGGAATACCGTCGCGCAGGTCTGGGCGGCGGTGCTCGCCGTCATCGCCGTCGTCACCTTTCTCATCACCCGCGACGACCCGGATCTGGCCGAACGCCGCCGCACCGGCACGAAGCCGCGCCCCTTCGCCGAACAGTTCGCGCCGCTGAAGAATCTGCAGGTCTGGCGTTTCTCGCTCTATTACTTCTTCGTCTTCGGCGCTTTCGTGGCGCTGTCGCTGTGGCTGCCGCGCTATCTCGTCGCCAACTACCATTTTGACGTGAAGACGGCCGGCATGGTCGCCGCCGCCTATTCGGTGCCGGCCTCGCTGTTTCGCATCTACGGCGGCTATCTCGCCGACAAGGTGGGTGCGCGCAAGATCATGTACTGGACGTTCACCGTCTCCGTCATCACGACCTTCCTGCTGTCCTATCCGCCGACGAGCTACGTGGTGGACGGCATCCACGGCCCGATCAGCTTCCGCGTCGAGACCGGCCCTCTGGCCTTCGTGGTCATCATCTTCGTGCTGGGCTTCTTCATGAGCCTCGGCAAGGCCGCTGTCTACAAGCACATCCCGATCTACTACCCGAAGGATATCGGCGCCGTCGGCGGGCTCGTCGGCATGATCGGCGGCCTCGGCGGCTTCATCCTGCCCATCGTGTTCGGCATGCTGAACGACCTCACCGGCGTCGCGCAGAGCTGCTTCATGCTGCTGTTCCTCATCGCGGCCGTCTCGCTGGTGTGGATGCATGTCGCCATCCGCCAGATGGAGGCCGAGGCCACCGGCGCCGCCACCCGCGACCTGCCAGCCCTGCCGGAGATGCAGCCCGTCCACACGCCCGCGACGGCTGGCGCCCTCAAGGGTGCGGTCATCGAGGACTGGCGGCCGGACGACGCCGCCTTCTGGGAAGAGAAGGGCAAGCGGATCGCCAGCCGCAATCTGTGGATTTCGATCCCGGCGCTGTTCCTGTCCTTTGCTGTGTGGATGGTGTGGTCGGTCGTCGTTTCGCAGCTGCCGCGCATCGGCTTCGACCTCTCCACGAACCAGCTCTTCTGGCTTGCGGCGGTGCCTGGCCTCTCGGGTGCGACGCTACGCATCTTCTACAGCTTCATGGTGCCGATCTTCGGCGGGCGGCTGTGGACGACGCTCTCCACTTGGTCGCTGATCCTGCCGGCGCTCGGCATCGGCTTTGCCGTGCAGAACCCGGAAACGCCCTATTGGATCCTGCTGCTGCTCGCGCTGCTGTGCGGCTTCGGCGGTGGCAACTTCGCCTCGTCGATGGCCAATATCGGCTTCTTCTTCCCGCGCTCGCAGAAGGGCAGCGCGCTCGCGCTCAACGCCGGGCTGGGCAACCTCGGCGTCAGCGCCATGCAGTTTCTGGTGCCGCTCGCCATCAACATCGCCGTGTTCGGCAGCCTCGGCGGCGAGCCGCAGACCGCCGTCAGCAACGGCGTCACCACGGCGCTCTACCTGCAGAATGCAGGCTTCATCTGGGTGCCTTTCATCATAGCATCCGCCTTCGCGTCGTGGTTCGGCATGAACGATCTGGCCGCGGCCAAGGCCTCTTTCGCCGAACAGGCGGTGATCTTCCGGCGCACGCACAACTGGATCATGTGCTGGCTCTACACCGGCACCTTCGGTTCCTTCATCGGCTTTTCCGCTGCCTTCCCGCTGCTGGCGCGCATCCAGTTTCCGGAAGTGAACGCCCTGCAGCTCGCCTTTCTCGGCCCGCTCGTCGGCGCCCTCGCCCGTTCGTTCAGCGGCGGGCTCGCAGACAGGGTCGGCGGCGCGAAGGTGACGCTCGGTGTGTTCGTCGCCATGTCGATTGGCATCGTCGGCGTCATCTGGTTCGCTGGCGCGGGATCGTTCGCCGGCTTCTTCGCCAGCTTCATCCTGCTGTTCATCGCCAGCGGCGTCGGCAACGCCTCCACCTTCCAGATGATCCCGCCGATCATGCGCAAGGAAGTGGCGCGCCTCGAACCGCATCTGTCGCGCGAGGAAGCTTTGCGCGAGGCGGACCGCGAGAGCGCCGCCATCACCGGCTTCACCTCCGCGATCGCCGCCTATGGCGCGTTCTTCATCCCGATGGGCTTCGGCCTGTCGATCTCGACGGCGGGCAACGCCGTACCGGCGCTGGTCGTCTTCCTCGTGTTCTACGTTTCATGCCTCGCCATCACGTGGTTCGTCTACGCACGCCCGGGCGGTCTGCTGCACGACGAGGAGAACCGCAAGAAGCCCGGCGCAACCACGCCCAGTTCCGGCCCGCTGACGGCACACTGACAGGAGCCCACGATGAGCCATACACTCGATCGCCTGCTGTTCTTCACCCGCAAGACGGAGACGTTCGCCAACAGGCACGGGGTGCTGACCGACGACGACCGTTCCTGGGAGGAGGCCTACCGCAACCGCTGGCGGCACGACAAGATCGTGCGCTCTACCCACGGCGTGAACTGCACGGGCTCCTGCTCGTGGAAGATCTATGTCAAGGGCGGCATCGTGACGTGGGAGACGCAGCAGACGGACTACCCGCGCACGCGCCCGGACCTTCCCAACCACGAGCCGCGCGGCTGTTCGCGCGGGGCGAGCTACAGCTGGTATCTCTATTCCGCCAACCGGGTGAAGTACCCGCTGATCCGCTCCCGCCTGCTGAGGCTGTGGCGCGAGGCCCGCGCCACGCTGACGCCGGTCGCCGCATGGGCCTCCATCCAGGAGGACGCCGCGAAGCGCGGGGACTACATCGGCGTGCGCGGCTCCGGCGGCTTCGTGCGCGCGCATTGGGAGGAACTGACCGAGATCATCGGCGCCGCCAACGCCTACACTATCAGGAAGTACGGCCCCGACCGCGTATTCGGCTTCTCGCCCATTCCGGCGATGTCGATGATCTCGTATGCCGCGGGGGCGCGCTACCTGCAACTGATCGGCGGCGTCTGCGGTTCATTCTACGACTGGTACTGCGACCTGCCGCCCGCCTCCCCCCAGACCTGGGGCGAGCAGACGGACGTGGCCGAGAGCGCGGACTGGTACAATTCGAGCTTCCTCATCCTCTGGGGATCGAACGTGCCGCAGACCCGCACGCCGGACGCGCATTTCTACACCGAGGCCCGCTACCGGGGCGCTAAATCGGTCGTCATCTGCCCCGACTATTCGGAAGCGTCGAAATTCGCCGACCTGTGGATGGCGGTGAAGCAGGGCACGGACGCCGCGCTCGGCATGGCCTTCGGCCACGTCATCCTGAAGGAGTTCCACGTCGACCGGCAGGTGCCCTATTTCCGCGACTATCTGCGCCGCTACAGCGATATGCCCATGCTGGTGCGCCTCGTGCCGAAGGACGGCGGCTACGTGCCGGACCGGCTCGTGCGCGCTTCCGATTTCTCGGATACGCTCGGCGAAACGAACAACCCGGACTGGAAGACCGTCGCCGTCGACGAGGCGACGGGCCGCATCGTCGTGCCGAACGGTTCCATCGGCTTCCGCTGGGGCGAGAGCGGCAAATGGAACCTTGAGGAAAAGGCCGGCGGCGAGCCCGTCTCGCTGCGCCTGGGGCTCAAGGGCATCCACGACGACGTGGCGGGTGTGCGCTTTCCCTATTTCGGCGGCAAAACCAGCAACGGCTTCGCCGCCACCGCGCACCCGGACGTGCTCACCCGCAACGTGCCGGTGAAGCGCCTTGCGCTGCAGGACGGCGAGACGCTGGTGGCAAGCGCCTGGGACCTGCTGCTCGCCAACTACGGTGTAGACCAGGGCTTCGGCGGCGATCACATGCCCGCCACCTATGACGACGCAGAGCCCTATTCGCCCGCCTGGGCGGAGGCTGTCACCTCCGTGCCGCGCGCGCAGATCGTCGCCACGGCGCGCGGCTTCGCCACCAACGCCGAAAAGACGAACGGCAAGTCGATGATCATCATCGGCGCGGCGGTCAACCACTGGTACCATATGGATATGACCTACCGCGCGGCCATCAACATGCTGGTGATGTGCGGCTGCGTCGGCCAGTCGGGCGGCGGCTGGTCGCATTATGTGGGGCAGGAGAAGCTGCGCCCGCAGACCGGCTGGGCTCCCCTCGCCTTTGCCCTGGACTGGGCCCGCCCGCCCCGCCAGCAGAACTCGACCTCGTTCTTCTACGCCCACACGGACCAATGGCGCTACGAGACGGTCGCGACGGACGAAATCCTGTCGCCAACCGCGCCCGAGGGCGACTGGGCCGGCTCGTTCATCGACTACAACGCCAAATCCGAACGTCTCGGCTGGCTGCCCTCCGCGCCGGCGCTGAAAGCCAACCCGCTCGACATCGCGAAGGCCGCCGCCGCCGAGGGCGTCCCGGCGGGCGAGTATGTCGCGCGCGAACTCAAGGCCGGGCGGCTGGAAATGTCCTGCATGGATCCGGACGATCCGCACAACTGGCCGCGCAACATGTTCGTGTGGCGCTCGAACCTGCTCGGCTCCTCCGGCAAGGGCCATGAATACTTCCTCAAGCACCTGCTCGGCGCATCCCACGGCGTGCAGGGCAAAGATCTCGGCGAAGCCGGCCGCGAGAAGCCGCGCGACGTGAAGTGGCATGACGAAGCGCCGCAAGGCAAGCTGGACCTGCTGGTCACACTCGACTTCCGCATGTCGACCACCGCCGTCTATTCCGACATCGTGCTGCCCACCGCGACCTGGTACGAGAAGAACGACCTCAACACCTCCGACATGCATCCCTTCATCCATCCGCTCGGCGCGGCGGTGGACCCGGCATGGGAGTCGAAATCGGACTGGGAGATCTTCAAGGCCATCGCCAAGGCGTTCTCGGCGGTCGCGCCCGAAGTGCTGGGCAGGGAGCAGGATGTGGTGCTCACCCCCATCCAGCACGACAGCCCCGGCGAGCTCGCGCAAGCCTTCGACGTGCGCGACTGGTACAGGGGCGAGTGCGAGCCCGTCCCCGGCAAGACGATGCCGGCGGTCGCCGTGGTGGAGCGCGACTACCCCAATGTCCATGCGCGCTTCACCTCCGTCGGCCCGCTGATGGCCAAGGTCGGCAATGGCGGCAAGGGCATCGCGTGGCAGACCGGCCACGAGGTGGACCTGCTGAAAGCGCTCAACGGCGAGGTGCCGGAGGAGGGGCCGACGAAGGGCCTCGCCAAGATCGATACCGACATCGACGCCTGCGAGGTGGTGCTGATGCTGGCGCCCGAGACCAACGGCGAGGTGGCCGTTAAGGCGTGGCAGGCCCTCGGCAAGCTCACGGGGCGCGACCACACGCATCTCGCGGAGCCGAAGGAGGACGAGAAGATCCGCTTTCGCGACATCGTCGCCCAACCGCGTAAAATCATCACCTCGCCGACGTGGTCGGGCATCGAGAGCGAGCACGTCTGCTACACGGCGGGCTACACCAACGTGCATGAACTGATCCCGTGGCGCACCATCAGCGGCCGCCAGCAGCTTTATCAGGATCATCCCTGGATGCGCGCCTTCGGCGAGGCGCTCGTCGTCTACCGGCCGCCGGTCGACCTGAAGACGACGCACGTCAAGGGCCTGAAGCCCAACGGCGAGACGGAGATCGTACTCAACTTCATCACGCCGCACCAGAAATGGGGCATCCACTCCACCTACACCGACAACCTGTTGATGCTCACCCTGAATCGCGGCGGGCCGGTGGTGTGGATTGCGGAGACCGACGCCGGCAAGGCAGGCATCCGCGACAACGACTGGGTGGAGGTGTTCAACGCCAACGGCGCGATCACCGCGCGCGCGGTGGTGTCGCAGCGCATCCGGGAGGGAACGATGTTCATGTACCACGCGCAGGAGAAGATCATCAACACGCCTGGCTCCGAGATCACCGGCCAGCGCGGCGGCATCCATAACTCCGTCACCCGCACCATCCTGAAGCCGACACACATGATCGGCGGCTACGCCCAGCTCGCCTACGGCTTCAACTATTACGGCACCGTCGGCTCGAACCGCGACGAATTCGTCGTCCTTCGCAAGATGAAAAAGGTGGACTGGCTGGAAGAGCCGCTCGCCGCATCTTCAAACACCGGGAAGGAGCTTGCCTGATGAAAGTGCGCGCGCAAATTGCCATGGTCCTCAATCTGGACAAGTGCATCGGCTGTCACACCTGTTCCGTTACCTGCAAGAACGTGTGGACCAACCGCGACGGCGTCGAGTACGCCTGGTTCAACAACGTAGAGACCAAGCCCGGTATCGGCTATCCCAAGGACTGGGAGAACCAGAAGCGCTGGAACGGCGGCTGGCGGCGGCGCAAGAACGGCCGCATAGAGCCGCGCATGGGCGCGAAATGGCGGATTCTCTCCAAGATATTCGCCAACCCCGATCTGCCCGAGATCGACGACTATTACGAGCCGTTCGATTTCGACTACGCCCATCTGCAGACGGCGCCGGAACTGAAGGCGTTCCCCACCGCGCGCCCGCGCTCGAAGATCACCGGCGAGCGCATGGAAAAGATCGAGTGGGGGCCGAACTGGGAGGAAATCCTCGGCGGCGAGTTCGAACACCGGGCGAAGGACTACAACTTCGAGGGCGTCGAAACCGAGATCTACGGCGCCTACGAAAACACTTTCATGATGTACCTGCCGCGCCTGTGCGAGCACTGCCTCAACCCCGCCTGCGTCGCCGCCTGCCCGTCGGGCGCGATCTACAAGCGGGAGGAGGACGGTATCGTCCTCATCGATCAGGACAAATGCAGGGGCTGGCGCATGTGCGTTTCCGCCTGTCCCTACAAGAAGATCTACTACAACTGGGATTCCGGCAAATCGGAGAAGTGCGTCCTGTGCTATCCCCGCCTTGAGGTGGGCCAGCCCACCGTCTGTTCGGAAACCTGCGTCGGGCGCATCCGCTATCTCGGCGTGGTGCTCTACGATGCGGACCGCATCGAGGAAGCCGCCTCGACCGAGAACGAGCAGGATCTCTACGAGGCGCAGCTCGGCATCTTCCTCGATCCCGCCGATCCGGCGGTGATCGCGCAGGCGCGGGCGGACGGCGTGCCGGAGGCATGGCTGGAGGCCGCGCGCCACAGCCCCGTCTACAAGATGGCGATCGACTGGAAGATCGCCTTCCCGCTGCATCCCGAGTACCGCACGCTGCCGATGGTGTGGTACGTGCCGCCGCTCTCACCCATCCAGTCGGCGGCGGCCGCCGGCGTGCTGGAGATGGACGGCGACATGCCGGACGTGAAGAGCCTGCGCATTCCCCTGCGTTACCTCGCCAACATGCTGACCGCCGGCAAGGAGGCGCCCGTCGAACTCGCCCTGCGGCGCATGCTCGCCATGCGCGCCTTCATGCGCGCGAAGACCGTCGACGGCGTCATCGACCATCCGGCGGCGGAGCGGGTGGGCCTGACAGCGCCGCAGATCGAGGAAATGTACCGCTATCTCGCCATCGCCAACTATGAGGACCGCTTCGTCATCCCCACCGCGCATCGCGAAACCGGCGAGGATGCCTTCGACCTGCGCGGCGACTGCGGCTTCACCTTCGGCAATGGCTGCGGCAGCGGCAATTCCGACGTGGGGCTGTTCGGCAAGCCCAGACACACGCACGGGCATACGCCCGCCAACACGCCTGCGGAGGCCTGAACATGGCGAAGCCCCTGCCCTCTCCCGTCACCTACCGGGCGCTCGCCGCCTTCCTGTGCTATCCTGACGCAGACGTCCAGGCCGCCGCGCCGGCGGCGATGGCCGTCATCCGTGCGGAAAGCGGCCTGCCCGCGCATCTTGTCTCGGCGCTCGAAAAGCTTGCCGGCGAACTTGCCGCCGGCGATCTCCTCACCCTTCAGGAGCGCTACGTCAGGCTGTTCGACCGCACCCGCTCGCTGTCGCTGAACCTCTATGAGCACGTGCATGGCGAAAGCCGCGAGCGCGGGCAGGCGATGGCGGCGCTCCTCGCCCTCTACCGCTCACGCGGGCTCGAACTCTCGTCGCGGGAGCTGCCGGACCACCTGCCGGTGTTCCTCGACTTTCTCGCCACCCAGCCCGCGAACGAGGCCGCCTCGCTGCTGGCCGAGGCCGCCCATGTGCTGGAAGCGCTGGCCGAGCGGCTGAAGAAGCGCGCGAGCAACTACCGCGCCGTGTTCGGCGCGCTCGTGCAGCTCGCCGGCGAGCGCGCCGACCGCGAGGCGCTGCGCGCGCTGCTCGCCGAGCCCGACGAGGACCCCGACGACCTCGAACGGATCGACAAGGCCTGGATGGACGAGCCGGTGAACTTCGGTCCCGGCGAGGCCGGCTGTCCCAAGGCCGAAAGCTTCATTCGCCAGATGAACAAGGGAGTGTGAGACCATGGCCACGGAACCCGTCACCGCCGGCGACATCGGCTGGATCACGCAAGCCGTGTTCGGCTACTATCCTTATGTCGCGCTGACGTCGCTCGCGCTCGGCTCGATCATCCGTTTCGACCGCGAGCAGTACACCTGGCGCTCCGGCTCGTCCCAGCTCCTGCGACGCAAGCAGCTGTTCTGGGGATCGACGCTGTTTCATCTCGGCGTTCTCGTCATTTTCCTCGGCCATTTCGTCGGCCTGCTGACACCCATCGCGGTGTTCGACTTCATCGGCATCACCCATGGCCAGAAGCAGGTGCTGGCCATCGTCGCCGGCGGCGTCGCGGGCATTTTCTGCATGGCCGGCGCACTGATGCTGCTGCACCGGCGGCTCTACGATCCGCGCATCCGCCAGACGTCGTCCTTCTCCGACATCGCCATCCTGATCATGCTGACCCTGCAATTGGCGCTGGGGCTGCTGACAATTCCCGTGTCGCTGCAGCATCTCGACGGCGGCGAGATGGTGAAGTTCATGCAATGGGCTCAGGGCATCTTCAGCTTCCGTCCGGGCGCCGCCGCCTACGTCGCCGATGCGCACTGGATCTTCAAGGCGCATCTCTTCCTCGGTCTCACGATTCTGCTGGTGTTCCCCTACACCCGCCTCGTGCACATGCTTTCCGCGCCCGTCTGGTATCTCAACCGGCGCGGCTGGCAGCTCGTGCGCACCCGGCGGGATATCGGGGCGAAAAGACAGCCGGAGCCCGCGAAATGACCATGCCCGCCATCGTCGTGGACGGCGTCGAGATTCCCGAGGCGCTGATCGCCGAAGAAGCGCAGCACCATCCCGCGTCTTCCGCGAAGGCAGCGCGGGAGGCTGCCGGCAGGGCGCTCGCTGCCCGCACCCTGCTGCTGGCGCGGGCGCGGGAACTCGCCCTCGTGCCGGCACCGGAACGGGATGACGCGGGCCGCGAGGAAACCGCAGAGGAAGCGCTCATCCGCGAGGTGCTCAGCCGCGAGGTGGAGGCGAAGCTCGCCGATCGCGCCGCACGCCTGCGTTACTACGAGGCCAACCAGGACCGCTTCCGCGCTCCGGATCTCTACGACGCCGCGCACATCCTGTTCACGCCGGACAGGAACGCGGATGACGCCGGTGCCGCCCTGCACGAGGCCCACGTGCGCGCCGAGGAGGTGCTGCGCCGCCTCGCCGACGCGCCGCAGGCCTTCGCCGACATTGCCCGCGACGTTTCCGACTGCCCCAGCGGCAAGGCGGGCGGGCATCTGGGGCAAATGCAGACCGGCGACCTCGATCCTGCCGTGGAAGCGGCGCTCGCCGCGCTCGAACCGGGTGAAACGTCCCCGGCCCCGGTGCGCTCGCGCTACGGTTGGCATATCCTGCGGCTCGACCGGCGCATCGAGGGCGCGGTGCTGCCCTTCGCCCATGTGGAGGAAGCGATCCGTCTGCATCTCGACAGCCGCGCGTGGGTGCAGGCCGCCGGCCGCTACGTGCGCCGGCTCGCAGACGATGCGCGCGGCAGCGGCGTCGTCGTGTCGCTCACCGCCGAGGGCGCCGTCGGCAGGCCGACGCTCACGCTCGGGCAGGTGCTCGGCGCGGACGCCGCCACGCTGGCGGGGTTGGAGGCCTGGCTTGCCACCGCCGATCCTGATCTGCTCGCGCGCGTGCGTGCCGTGGCGGAAGCGGATGGCGGCGATGTCGCCGGTTTCGTGCAGCGTGAGGCGCGCGCCTTCGTCACGGAGGCGGACGACGAGGCGTGGACGTCACTGATCTCCGCCGCGCAGAACGGCCCGGACCCGGTGCTTGCCGCACTGCGCTTCATGCTGCGCAGCAAGCTGGTGCCGCCGAGACGCACCCGCACGCTGATCCGCACCGTATGACCGGCATGACCGGCGCCGCATCCGCACCGGCAGGCGGCCTGTGTGTCGTCGTCCTCGCCGGCGGCGAGGGGCGGCGCATCGGCGGCGGCAAGCCGCAGCGCCGGCTCACCGGGCAGACGCTTCTCGCCCGCGCCCTCGCGCTCGCCGGGTCCTGGTCGGCTCATGTCGCGATCGCCGTTCGCCATCCCGGACAGGCACCAGAGCGCCTTTCGATCAAATGGCATCAGGTGAGCGATCAGAACTCGCCCGGCCTGAGTAATCGCAGCGCGTCTTCCGATCCTGCGAAATCGGAAGATGCCCGGGGCGCTGCCGATGTCGTGATCGACGATCCGGCTATCGACGGCCCGCTGTCCGGCCTGCTCGCCAGCCTGCGCCACGGGCGGCGACTGGGTTGCAACGCGGTGTTGACGATCCCGTGCGACATGCCGTTC
Source organism: Pseudochelatococcus lubricantis (assembly GCF_042432495.1). Taxonomy (NCBI): domain Bacteria; kingdom Pseudomonadati; phylum Pseudomonadota; class Alphaproteobacteria; order Hyphomicrobiales; family Chelatococcaceae; genus Pseudochelatococcus; species Pseudochelatococcus lubricantis. Next base: position 141,273 of record NZ_JBHLXC010000012.1, read on the forward strand.
CTGCCGCCGGACCTCGCCGGGCGGCTATCCGCCGCGCTGGCCGGCACCGCCGGACCGGCGGTCGCCGTGGCATCGAGCGCCGGACGGCTCCATCCCGTCTGTGCCCTGTGGACGCCGGACGCGGAGGCTGTCCTGCTGCGGGAGGCGGACGCGGGCAGGCTGTCGCTGACCAACCTCACCGAAAGGCTCGACCGGCGGATCGTGGATTGGCCGGTGACGGCCATCGATCCGTTCTTCAACATCAACACACCGGAAGACCTCGATCTCGCCGCAGCCCTGCTCACAGAACCTGCACGGCGATCGACTTGAACAGCGCCAGTACCGGCTTTCCGGCCTCGATCTCCAGTTGAGCGACCGAGTCCGGCGTCAGTTGCGAGAGCAACAGGTTGTCGCCCACCGCGATCTCCACCAGCGCGAGCCTGCCGCCCGGCGCCTCGCGGACGGCGCGCACCGTGCCGGGAATGACGTTGTTGGCGCTGATGCGCGCGGGCCGCTCCAGCGCCAGCACCACGTCGCTCGCCGGAATCCGGATACGCAGCCTGCTGCCGGAAGGAAGCCCTATCCTCGGCACAAGGAAGCGCGCGCCTTCCGAAGACGCGCCCGCCGCGCAGCCGGTGGCCCGCAGGACGGTCAGCGCCCGCGCGTCGTCGTGGGCGGCGATCTCGGCCGGAATGATGGCGCCGGCGTCGTTGCCGAGGGCCAGCGGCAGGTCGGCGCGCGCGGCGATCTCACCCACCGGCCCGCAGCCGATCACCCGCCCCGCTTCCATCAACACCAGCGTATCCGCGAGCCGCGCGACTTCTTCCATCGCATGGGAAACGTAGAGCACGGGCGTTCGCAGACTGTCGCGCAGGCGGGCGAGGTAGGGCAGGATTTCCGCCTTCCGCGCCGCGTCCAGCGCCGCCAGCGGCTCGTCCATGACGAGCAGGCGCGGCTGCGACAGCAAGGCGCGGCCGATCGCCACCCGCTGCCGCTCGCCGCCGGAGAGCGTCGCAGGGTAGCGTTTCAGCAGATGGCCGATGCCGAGCAGTTCCACGGTCTCGTCAGGATCGATCGGCCCGGGCGGCGCCCGCCGCAGGCCGTAACGCAGGTTGTCCCGGACCGACAGGTGCGGGAATAACCGCCCCTCCTGAAAGACGACGCCAATCCGCCGCCGTTCCGGCGGCAGGTCCGACAGTACGATGCCGTCCAGCACGACCCGGACCTCGTCGGCCCGCAGCAGGCCGGAAACCGCCGACAGCACCGTCGACTTGCCGCAGCCCGACGGGCCGAACAGCGCCGTCACGCCGGGAGCGGGCGCGGAAAAGGAGACATCGGCGGAAAAATCCGGAAAACGATGCCGGAGAAAGACGTCCAGACTCATGATTTCAGGCGCTTCCCGGACCACCGGCTGAACCACTCGCCGGCAAGCAACCCAGCAACCGCGAGCACAATCGAGATCAGCGCGAGCCGCGCCGCGGCCGCTTCGCCACCCGGTGTCTGCAAGGCCGCGAAGATGGCGAGCGGCAGGGTCTGCGTCTGCCCCGGCACGTTGGAGGCGAAGGTGATGACCGCGCCGAACTCGCCGAGGCTCGCCGCATAGCCCATGATCGCCCCGCTGATCACGCCGGGCGTCATCAGCGGCAGCGTCACCGTGAAAAAGCGGTCGACGGCGCCCGCGCCCAACGTGCCCGCGGCCTCCTCAAGACCGGCATCCACCGCTTCGAGCGAGAGGCGGATGGCGCGCACCATCAGCGGAAAGGTCATCACCGCGCAGGCCAGCGCCGCGCCCGCGGCGGTGAAGACGAGGCGGATACCGAACCATTCATGCAGGAACTGCCCGACGTGGCCGCGAATGCCGAACACGACGAGCAGCATCCAACCCACCACCACGGGCGGCAATACCAGCGGCAAGTGCACGATGATGTTGAGGATTGTGCGTCCCGGCATGCTCCGCCAGCGCAGCAGCAGCGATGTGACGATCGCGGCGGGCAGGCCTATGGCGACGGCATTCGCCGCCACGGCAAGGCTCAGCCGCACCGCCTGCCACTCCTCATGGGTGAGTGCGAACATATCGTCCGGACCGCCCTCAGGGCTTCGTGAAGCCGAGACGGCCGTAGACTTCCTGCGCCTCCGGCCCGGTGAGGAAGCCGAGCAGCCTGCGCGTTTCCGGGCCATCCGCCTTCGTGACGACGGCGAAGGGATAGGTCACCGGCTCATGCGATTCCTTCGGGAAAACGCCGACGATGCGCACGCCCTTCGAAACGGCGGCGTCCGTCTCATAGACGATGCCGAGCGGCGCCTCGCCGCGCTCCACCAGCAGCAGCGCGGAGCGCACGTTGTCCGCCCGCGCCAGACGCGGCGAGATCGCCTCCCACTGGCCGTGCCAGGTGAGCGCCAGCTGCGCGTATCGCCCCGCCGGCACGTGTTGCGGATCGCCCGTCGCCAGACGGTTGCCCTCGCCCAGCAGCGCGGCGAGATCGGTGGTCTTCGTCAGTTCGACGTTGAGCGTGCTGTCTTTCGGCGCGACCAGCACCAGCCGGTTGCCGATGGGCGACACGCGCGTTTCCGCCACGATCAGGTTGCGCTCCTGCGCCCAGTCCATCCACCGCTCATCCGCGGAAATGAAGATGCTCGCGTCGGCGCCCTGCTCGATCTGACGCACCAGCGTGGAGGACGCGGCGAAGCTGAACCCGAACGGCGCATTGCCCTTGCCGACCCACAGATCGTTCACCTGGCGGATAGCATCCGTCAGGCTCGCCGCCGCGAAAACGGTCTGCTGTGACTGGGCGAACGCCAACCCCGGCAGCAGCGCCGACATGAGAAACAAGGCGACAGCAATAAACCGCGATACCATTTCATGCTTCTCCTTCAGAGAAAAACGTAAAATACGCTGCATATACGTATATGAACACGATAGCGAAATAATAATAACTAACTTACTCACCTCTGTTGAAAAAGATATATTACCTCAAGAATATATCTCCAGAACTGAGACATCGCTATGGATCAGAAGCATTTTACAGACAGGGCAAGGGCGCTATAAGCGGTTTCCGGTTACGCTTTACTTTTATCAAGCGGGCGGGCGAAGAATTCATTATGGGGATCAGGGATCCGTCGCTGCCCGCGGATGCCGATGCATGTATGGTGGCGCGAAGGCTGCGGCCGGATCAGGAGAGACAATCATGAAAATCAGCGCGCGCAACGTTCTCGAAGGCAAGATCGTCGACATCGTCAAGGGCGCGACCACCGCGCATGTCCGCATCGACGTGGGCGGCAATGTCATCACCTCCTCCATCACCAACGAAGCCGTCGACGACTTGCAACTGGAAGTCGGCCAGACCGCATACGCGATCATCAAGGCCTCCGACGTGATCGTCGGAACGGATTGAGCTGCGTCAGCCGCCGACCTGCGCGAGATTGCGGGTCGCGCCCGGATCGTTCCGGTGCAGAAAGTGGGCTGCCGCCTTGCCGAGCAGCCCACTTTTCACCCTCGCGCGCAGTTCCGGAATGTCGGCATCGTCCTGAAGAAGATCGCGCAGGTCGAGGCCGCCGTCGCCGAACAGGCAGAGGCGCAGTTTGCCGCGCGCCGTCACGCGCAGCCTGTTGCAGGTATCGCAGAAGCCGGGGGCATAGGGCGCGATAAGGCCGATGCGCCCGGCATGGTCGGGCCGGGTATACTCGACGGCCGGCCCGTCGTCGAACCGCCGTTCCGCCCGGCACCAGCCGTTCGCCTCAAGCCATTCGCGCAGCACGGAGCCGCCCACGTGGTGGGCGGTGAAGTAGTCCGCGTTGTCGCCGGTGCGCATCAGCTCGATGAAGCGCACGGAGACAGGACGACGCCGGACGAAATGCGCCCAGTCGTCAAAGCCCTTGGCCGCCGTTTCCCGCAGCAGCACTGCGTTGACCTTGACCGACGGCAACTGCATACCGATAGCCAGATCGACCCCCGCGAGCACGTCCGCCAGACGGTCGTGCCCGGTTATCGCGTGGAAATCGTCCGCGACGAGGGAGTCGATGCTGACGTTGAGATTGGTGAGCCCGGCCGCGCGCCACTCAGGCAGCCTGTGGCGGAGGTTCCAGCCGTTCGTGGTCAGCGCGACCTTGTCGATGCCGGGTGTGGCGGCGACGGCCGCGATGATGTCGGCCAGATCCTTGCGCACGGCGGGCTCTCCGCCCGTCAGCCTGATCTTGGACATGCCGAGGCCGGCAAAGGCGCGCACGAGCCGGGTGATTTCCGCCACCGTCAGATATGACGCCGGGTGTGCCTCGTCGGCCTTGCGCCAGCCGTTCGGCAGGCAATATGTGCAACGGAAGTTGCATACCTCGGTGATGGACAGGCGAAGATAGTGAAACCGGCGCCTGTGACCGTCCAGCAAGGCTGGCGGCTGAAAATTCATGGAAGCTCCTTTCCAATCGCGGGAGGCGCACGGGTTTCCCCACGCACCCTTTGGCCCGGCAGGGCCCGGCCCCGTATCCGTGGCTCGCGCTTTAGGACGGGGGGCTCGGAGCAGATGCTGAAATCACTCTAGTCGACAGCGAAGACGAAGGCTTTGACGGTTCGCGTTCCGGCGGTTGACTGTCATCAATGCCACCCATGGCTTATGACAGTCGGGAGCGCGGAGCACCCTCCCCGGCTCTACAGCGGGAGAAAGGATACTTCCTGCCCTTCGGGCAGCACACCCGCCCCGGCGGCGCGCCGGATGAGAATGCGGCTGACGCCCAGCGCGGCCTGCGCGCTGGAGTCCTGATTACCGACGAAAACGGCCCTGCCTTCGTGCAATTGCCCGCGATAGAACGTCTCGCGGTCGCCCACTTCCGGCGCGTTCTCGCCGAGGCGGGCGCTCTGCCACTGCCACGCCAGGCCGGCCCCGCGCCCGGACAGGCCCGCCACCAGCGGCGCGAGGAAGAGCCGCGCCGTCACCAGCGCCGATCCCGGATTGCCGGGCAGTCCCACGACGAGGCGCGCGCCCGCGCGGCTCATCCACACCGGCTTGCCGGGCTTCATGGCGACTTTCGAGAACACCGGCTGCATCGCATGTCCGCGAAACATGTCGCGCGCGTAGTCACGCTCTCCCACCGAGGCGCCGCCGGTCACGACAACGATGTCGCTGCATGCCAGCGCCTCGTCCGCGCCCGACTCCAGCGCTTCGAGCGTGTCGGGAATGCGAAGGCGCAGAACGACGGCACCGCCGAACGCTTCCGCCAGCGCCGCGATCCCGACGGACACGCTGTCGGGCACCGCCCCCGCCCGCAGATGCGCGGTGCCGGGCACCGCCAGTTCGTCTCCCGTCGCGAGAATGGCAATGCGGGGCTGGCGTACCGCACACACCTCGCCAACGTCCGCGCCCGCGGCGGCGATCAGCGCCTGCGGCGTGAGCACGATACCGGCCGGCAATATCGCCTCGCCGGCGAAGAAGTCCGACCCGACGGGACGGATATGCCTGCCGCCCGACGGCGTCCGGTCAAAGAAGGCCAGCCCGTTCGACTGGCCGACCTGCTCCTGGATGACGACGCGGTCGAAGCCGGGCGGCACGACGGCGCCCGTGAATATCCTGACGCAGGTTCCCGGTCCCGCCCGCTTGCCGAAGGGCCGGCCGGCATAGGATTCCCCGGCCACGCGCAGCTTGACCGGCGCCTGCGCCAGATCGCTGTCACGGACGGCATAGCCGTCCATGGCTGAGGTCGGGAACGCGGGCGCGGTGCGCGGCGCGACGACCGGCCGGGCAAGCACGCGGCCCGCCGCCCGGTCGAGCGGCACCTGTTCCGTGGCAAGCGGTTGCGACAACTGCCGGACCAGGGCCACGGCTTCGTCGAAGGAAATCATGATCCCGCCCGCCAGTCCCCGGAGCGTCCGCCGGATTTCGAGACAAGACGTATCCCGTCTATCGTCATTTCGCGGTCGAGCGCCTTGAGCATGTCATAGAGCGTCAGGCAGGCGACGCTGACGGCGGTGAGCGCCTCCATTTCCACGCCCGTGGGGCCGTTGGTGCGGGTTTCGGCGCGCACACGGAACCCCGGCGCCGTCTCCTCCGGCTCGATGGTGACCTTCGCCTTGGTCAGAAAGAGCGGGTGGCATAGCGGGATCAGCTCCGCGGTGCGCTTGGCGCCCATGATGCCGGCAATCTCGGCCGTGGTGAGGACCGCGCCCTTGGGTGCGTGCCCGGCAAGCACGGCCTCGACGGTCTCCGGCTGGCAGTGCAGCACCCCCTCGGCAACGGCGGTCCTGTCGGTCTGCGGCTTGTCGGAAACGTCGACCATCCGCGCGCGGCCCGCCTCGTCGAGGTGGGTCAGGCCCGCCTCTCCCGCCACGTCAGTCATAGGTCCGCCGGTGATAGGTCCGCCGGTCATGGGCATATTCCCCTGTAGCGCGGAACCTGCCCCACCAGCGAACACGGACGGAAACGGCTGTCGAGTTCCTGCGCCAGCACGCCGTCCCATGCATCGCGGCAGGCGCCGGTGGAGCCGGGAATGCAGAAGATGAAGGCGTCGCCGATCTGCCCCGCCAGCGCCCGCGACTGCAAGGTGGATACCCCGACCGTGCCGAGGCTGAACTGATGGAACACGACGGCGAAGCCCTCCATGTTCCGCCGCAGCAGCGGCGTGACAGCCTCCGGCGTGACGTCGCGCGGCGAGAAGCCGGTGCCCCCCGTGGTGAGGATGATGTCGATCCCCGGATCGCCGGCCCATGCGCCGACGACGGCACGGATGGCGTCGATATCGTCGGTCACGATCCGGCGATCCGCCAGCACATGCCCCGCCGCCTGCAGCCGCGCCGCCAGCAGGCCGCCCGACGTGTCATTCTCCACGGAGCGGGTGTCCGACACCGTCAGCACGGCGATATTCAGGGGATGGAACGGTAGAGATTCGTCGATGCCAGCCATTCATTCGCTCCAGCGGGACCGGTCGTCGTGGTCCCTGTCCGTCGGTTCGATCCACCGCGCGCCGTCCGGGCCCACTTCCCTTTTCCAGAAGACAGCCTCGGTCTTGAGGCGGTCCATCATGTAGTCGGCGGCCTGAAAGGCCTCGCGGCGGTGTGCCGCCGCCGCCGCGACGAAGACGATCGGCGCGCGCACGGGCACGATGCCGCACCGGTGCACGATGGTCGCCGCGACGATGCCGAACCGGCCCAGCGCATCCACGCCGATGTCGCAGATCGAGCGCTCGGTCATGCCCGGATACCAGTCGAGTTCGAGATAGTCGAGCGCCGCGCCCGCCGCTCCCCGCGCCCGGGCCACGCCGGTGAAGGAAACGACCGCCCCGGCCTCCGCCGCCGCTGTCGCGAAGCGGGCGAGTTCAGCGGCCGGGTCGATGGCCTGTTCCGAGAGACGAAACGGCTCCATCCGTCAGCCCCCGGACACGGCGGAAAAGAACGCGATCTCCTGCCCGGGCAGCACCGGCGTGTCGTCGGTCGCCGCCACCTTGTCGACCGCCGCGCGGGTGCCTGCCCCGAACGGGGACGGCGCGTCCGGAGAGCCGAATGCCGCCTCCAGCAGGCCGCGCAACTCACCGATCCGCGTCCCCGAAGCCGGAATCGCGACCACGGCGCTTCTGCCGCACCGGTCCGACAGGCGGCCGAAAAACAGCACGGTCACGGACGCTTCCTGAAGAACGTTGGACATGGGCCCCCATCGGAACATCGCTAGAGAGCGCGCGATCCGACGGAATCAGATTGCGCTCTAAATCCAATATTTTACCGCAACTTGCATTCAATTCGACGGATGGACTTGAATGCAACTGCTCTAGCGCCGGACTTGTGCCGGGAGCATCGTGCAGCTCGTCTTTTCATAGCAGGGTGCGGCGCGAGACTGCTTGTCGGTAATCAAGCTCGGACATGATACAATTCAAATTGGAAGCATCAGCGCGCCATGTGCGCCAACCCGTTCTGCGGCAGGCACAATCAGGCGGCGGCGCCGCGAAGGGGATGACGAGTCGGGGGATGACGGATCGCGCTGCCGCGGGCTGCCGCCGTCCGTCAGCCGGCCCAGTCGCCGACGAAGTGCCCGAGATGCAGCTCCATCAACTCTGCGACCTTGGCCTCGTCACCATCGACGATAGCGTCGAGTATTTTCTGATGTTCGAGAGCTGAATCGACCAGTTTGCCGTTGCTCGAAAGCTGCCTCAGGCCATACTGCCGGCTCTGGTCGCGAAGGTTGTCGATGATCGAGACCAGTTGCTCATTGTCGAGCACGTCAAGCAAGCCGAGGTGAAATCTGCGGTCGGCATCAAGGTATCCGACGATATCGCCAGCTTCGGCGGAGGCGGTAATCTCGGCGGCGATGCGGGAAAACTCGGCAAAGCGCGGCGCGATCTTCTCTTTTATCCTCGCGAGCTTCGCCATCGACGGCACTTCGAGCATCATGCGCAGATCATAGATGTTGCGGCGCTCGCGGTCGCTGAGAGGAACGACCCGGAAACCGCGGTTGCGCACCGTTTCCATCAGGCCCTGATTGACGAGCGTGAGCATCGCCTCGCGCACCGGGCTGTTCGATACGCCAAGTTCCGCCGCCAATGCAGCGGCAGAGTAAATCTCGCCCGGAACCAGGTCACCCGAAATAAGCCGAAGCTTCAAGACTGCAAGAGCCTGCTCTCTCAGGTTCGTTTGCTGAAGCTGGTTTACTGCCACGATAATCACGCCGCCATCAGGTAACTTGCTGCTTATATGTTACATGCTACCATCCCGGCCTCAAGTCAAGCTCACGCGCTGCGCACGCCGGCGTCCCCCTTCTCCTTTCCTGACAGGGCAAGGGAGGCCATTGACAAAAATCGGTAACCGATAACATCCTATCGGCAAGAATGCGCATTCACGGCCTTCAGGGCCGCCCTTCCCTTCGGCGAGAAGGAAACGCTCATGCGTTCCAGAGTTTCCATCCACGTTATCGGTTGCCACGCTGAGGGAGAGGTCGGCGATGTCATCGTCGGGGGCGTGCTGCCGCCGGCGGGCGCCACGATGATGGACAAGATGATCGCGATGGAGCGCGATCACGACAACATCCGCCGCATGCTGATTTGCGAGCCGCGCGGCAGCGTCGCGCGGCATGTCAACCTGATCGTGCCCCCAACCCGGGAGGATTGCGTAGCGGGTGCGATCATCATGGAGCCGACGGAATACGTGCCAATGTCCGGCTCCAACACGATCTGCGTCGCCACCGTGCTGCTGGAGACGGGCATGGTGCCGATGCACGAACCCGAGACGCGCTTCAGGCTCGACATGCCCGGCGGTGTCATCGAGGTTCGGGCGCTATGTCGCGACGGCAAATGCGTCTCCGTGACCTTCCGCAACGCACCCGCTTTCGCGGAACGGCTGGATGCGCCGCTCGAACTCGCAGGCTACGGCACGATCGGCATCGACATCGCCTATGGCGGCATGTTTTACGGCATCGTCGACGCCAGGGCGCTGGGTTTTTCCGTCACGCCGGACGAGGCCCGGGACCTCGGGATCCTCGGCGAGAAGATCCGCGTCGCCGCGCGCGAACAGTTCGAGGTGGTCCACCCGCTGTTCAGCCATGTGCGCGGCGTGTCCATCGTCCAGTTCGCCATGCCATTCCAGGGGCCGGGAAAGGTCACGCGCAATACCTGCATCGTTTCGCCGGGACGGTCCGACCGCAGTCCGACGGGCACGGGCACGTCCGCCCGAATGGCGGTGCTGCAGGCGCGCGGCCTTATGAAGACGGGAGACGTGCTGATTCACGAGTCGATCATCGGCTCGCATTTCACGGGACGCATCGAAGCATTGACCGAGATCGCCGGACGGAAAGCAATCATACCGGAAATCACCGGGCGTGCCTGGATCACCGGCGAGCATTCCTACTATCTCGATCCGACGGATCCTTACCCGGAAGGTTATGTGCTTTCCGATACATGGGGTGTTTCCACTTCATTGAAGCAATAAGCGGGGCGCGCCCGTATCGGGTAGGTTTCCGCAACCAGAGGGATAACGAATGAAAATCGAGGCGATTGATGTCTTTGGTTACGTCCTGACCTATGCCCACGGCGAGTATGTGATGTCGAATGGCAGGGCCGCCGTATCCCAGCCCTCGACACTTGTCAGGCTGCGAACGAATACCGGCCTTGAAGGCTGGGGCGAAGCATCGACACTGGGCGGAACCTACCTCCCCGCATTCGCCGGGGGAACGCGGGCCGCGATCCGGGAAATCGCGCCCACGCTGATCGGACTCGATCCGGCCAACATCTCGCTGGTCAATCGCGCCATGGACGGCGTCCTGCTCGGGCAGCAGAGCGCCAAGAGCGCCATCGATATCGCGTGCTGGGACATTCTGGGCAAGTCTTGCAACATGCCGGTTTCGGCGCTGCTCGGCGGCGTTCTGCAGGAGTCCTTTCCGCTTTACGAGGCCGTACCGCTCGCCTCCCCCGAGGAAATGGCGGATTTCGTCCAGAAAAGGTCCGCCGCGGGCATCCGCAGATTCCAGGTCAAGGTCGGCAACGATCCCTATGACGACATCGCGCGGACCCGCAGCGTCGCGGCGCATGCCGGCGGCGACGCCGTCGTCATCGCGGACGCGAACGGCGGCTGGAACCTGCAGGCGGCGCTCATCGCGGTACGCAACCTCGCGGACCTCAACATCTACATCGAGCAGCCCTGCCGCGACACGGCGGACTGCGCGATCGTGCAACGTTCAAGCACGCTGCCGCTCGTTCTGGACGAGTCCGTCGTGAACACCGCAGAACTGTTCCGCGCGAAATACGAGGCCGGCGCCGGCTCGGTCAACGTCAAGCTCGGCCGGCTGGGCGGCATCACGGGCGCGGCGCGGATACGGGCGGCGGCGCAGGATCTCGGCATGACGATGTGCATCGAGGACGTCTGGGGCGGCGACGTGGCGACCGCGGCCATTTCCCATATGGCCGCCAGCACGGCGCCGGAGGCGCTGCTTCACGCATCCTTCTTCAACGACTGGACGAACGAGCACGTCGCCGGCTACCTGCCGCGCTCCTCGGCGGGACGCGGCTCCGCGCCAACTGGCCCCGGACTTGGCATCGAGGTCGATGCCCGGAGTCTCGACGCGCCGCTTTTCAGCATCCACTGACGTCCGCGAAGCTTCGTGCAGCTTGTGTTGTTATATGTAATATGTTACCGGCTACCCGTCATTGCAACGCTGCATCTGGCCCAGCCGCATCTGGCCCACGCACATGCCGCCCGTACGGAAGCGACGGCGAAGGGCGGCGGGAGCAATGATCCGGGCGGGCGCCGGGGTTTTCCGAAACACGCCTTCCAAGCCTTTGCTCGTATACCCGATAAGGAGACCTTGCATGACGACAAGTATTTTTTCCGGCTGCATGCCCGCGTTGATGACGCCGTGCAAGGAAGACCGCAGCCCCGATTTCGACACGCTGGTTCGGGACGGGCAGGAACTTATCTCGGCGGGCATGTCCGCCGTGATCTATTGCGGTTCCATGGGCGACTGGCCCCTCCTGACCGACCAGCAGCGCATGGAAGGGGTAGAACGTCTGGTGAAAGCGGGCGTGCCGGTCGTTGTCGGCACCGGCGCGGTCAACACGGCTTCCGCCGTGGCCCATGCCGCCCATGCGCAGCAAGTCGGCGCGAAGGGCCTGATGGTCATTCCCCGCGTGCTTTCCCGCGGTTCGTCGGCGGCCGCGCAGCGCAACCATTTCAAGGCGATCCTGTCGGCGGCGCCGTCCATCCCGGCCGTCATCTACAACAGCCCCTACTACGGCTTCGCGACCCGCGCCGAGCTGTTCTTCGCCCTGCGGGCCGAGCATCCGAACCTCGTCGGCTTCAAGGAATTCGGCGGCCGGGAAGCGCTGACCTACGCGGCCGAACACATCACGAGCCAAGGCGACGGGGTGACGCTTATGGTGGGCGTGGACACGGCGGTGGTCCACGGCATCGTCAATTGCGGCGCCGCGGGCACGATCACCGGCATAGGCAATGTGCTGCCGCGCGAGGTCCTGCACCTTTGCGCGCTGTCCCACGCGGCCGCCAATGGCGATGTGGACGCGCGGGTGCGGGCTAAGGAACTCGAACAGGCGCTGGCCGTTCTTTCATCCTTCGACGAAGGCACGGACCTTGTCCTCTTTTACAAGCACCTGATGGTCCTGAAGGGCAAGCGGGAATACACCCTCCATTTCAACGCGAGCGATGAGCTTTCGGCAAGCCAGCGCGGCTTTGCCGAAGCGCAACTGAAGTTGTTCGAGAGCTGGTATGCCGGGTGGAGCAGGCAAACCGGCGCCGTCGAGAAATATCGCGCGTGAGAAACGTCGCCTCTGATTAAGAACCTCTGAGTAAAAGGGGGCGGTGGCATCAGATTTTCTGTTCGCCGCTCCATCGTGGCAGTTGCACGTTCATGAACGAGCGCGCGCCGTCGCCAGCGGTTCAGGAAAGCCCGGCGGTATTCCGGAAGGAGGCGGCAGGCGGGATCACGCCGTTCTCGCCCGCCCAGGCGATCACGCGGGCGGCGACCTCCTTCCCCTTCTGCTCGTAGATCAGGAGATGGCAAAGGCCCTCGGCCAGATCGTAATCCGTGCGTGCGGGCGCCAGTTTCTGCCATAGCCACGCGCTGTACACCAGGGCCGGAGCCACCAGCCTGTCCTCGCTGGCGGCTATCAGAAGAAGCGGCGCCTGCCGGGCCGGCGGCCAGAGGAACGTGCCAAGACCCACCGCCGCCTCGCCGTAGATTCGTCCTGGGCTCGGCACAAGGCGGTCATAGATCTCCCTGCGTGTGTCGGGCGGCAGGGTGTTGGCGACGCGCGTATCGAACACGTCGCGCGCGACGTCATAGGTCTGGCTCCAGCCCCGCCAACCCGCCCCCACGAGCAACGCCGATCCGAAGGAAACGGGGTCGGGCCAGAGCCCGGCGAAGGGCGCGGGTGAAAGCACCGCCCCGGCCGCGCCGAGACCGCGCGCCAGCAACAACTGGACGACAAGCCCGCCGAAGGAATGGCCGACCAGCAGCGGTGGTGTGTCGAGCCCCGCGACAATTTGCGCGTAATGCTCGGTGATCTCACCCACCGAGAGTGCGCCAAGCTGCGGGTCAGGCGCAGCGCGCAGTTCCGCCTCCGGCTTGTCCAACCCGGGCCAGGCCGGCGCAAGCGTTTGAAAACCCGCGTCCTCGAACGGGCGGCGGAACGCATCCCAGCAGGACGGCGTGACCCATGCCCCGTGAATAAAGACAACCTCAGGTTGCTTCAGGCTCTCATTAAGATGCTGCATCGCTTGACGAACCGCCTCCGCCGTTCGGGCACGCCCATGCAGAATCCGTTCCATGGCGCCCTTTCGCTGCGGGAAGATTGCATCAACAAGATGCGGGGTCAAACGCCTTGTCGGCAGCACACACACTTTCCCGCGCTCTCGCCGTCCGCGGCCGCAGCCCGCGCCCCGCCGCCATCGTGCCGGCTTCTCATGCGGTCACCACATGGCGGACATGCCTGCGCCTCCCTTCCATTTTGCGCTGCAACATCTTAAATACCGCAACAGCGAAGGAGAAATGAAGATGGCAATACTTACGGCCCACCACGCAGACAGGCAGTGGCTTCAGGGCATCCTTGCCACGCTGTGGGAAGGCGTCAAGCTGTTCAGCGCGGCACGCGAATGCGCCGTGGCAGTCAATGCGCACCGCCGCCCGTCGTCTAAGGCGCTGCAGACTCTCGGCATCGACGAAGCGGACTTCTGCGAGATACTCAAGCGTTCTTGAGACACCTCATATCGGCACGGACGGCTCGCGAGAGCCGTCACGCATAGGCGGCAATGGCGCCGTATGTATGCCCGGTCGTCATCGGCCGGTATCTTAACCCGAGACGGGCAGTCTGACGGCTGCCTCGAAGCTGGATTACTTGCCTAGTCGCCGTAAGCGCCAAACGGGCGCGCCGGCGATGGCCAGGCCGAGTCCGCTACCGTCAGCTTTCCGCCACCATGCTCGAAGCGGCTGGGCGAACAGCCCAGCATCCGAGGCTGCACGACGCGGCAATGCGGGGTCAAGCCCCGTCTACAGCCCGGTCGAGCGCGGCGATATCAATCTTCCTCATCGTCATCATGGCCGCCATGGCGCGTTTCGCGCGGGCGGCATCGGGATCCTTGACCAGCGCCATGAGGCGGCGGGGCACGATCTGCCAGGACAGTCCCCAACGGTCCTTGAGCCAGCCGCAGTCGCTTTCCCTGCCACCGTCGGCGATCAGGGCATACCAGAGGCGGTCGGTCTCGGTCTGATCGTCGGTCATGATCTGGAAGCTGACCGCCTCGGTGTGCGGAAACTGTGGGCCGCCGTTGAGGCCGAGATAGGAATGGCCGGCCAGAGTGAACTCCACGGTCAGCACCATGCCCGCAGGCCCGGACGGGGTGTCGACAGGGCTGCGCATGACCGCATCGATGCGGCTGTTGGGCAGCAGCGAGGTATAGAGGGTCGCGGCCTCCTCGGCGGCGCCGTCATACCAGATACAGGGAACGATCTTGTCGCTCATCGTGTGGTCTCCTCGCGGGCGTTGGTCTCGAAGATGATGCCGGGCGTGATCTTCATGACAGTGCCACGTTCCCCGGCGGTCACGCGGGATCAAGGGCGAAAGAGCCGGTACGCACGGGCCCTGCACGCTCATAAGTTGAAATGACGACACCGGTGGTGGAGTTCCTGCTGCCGGTCAGTTTCAGGCCGATATCCTTCGTGCCCTCATGAAACAGGCGCTTTCCCGCCCCCAGCAGCACGGGAAAGGTCAGGAGCGTGAAGCGATCGACGAGATCTGCCGCCAGCAGCGACTGGATCAGATCGGAGCTGCCCTGCGTCAGCAGATCGGGACCGTCCTCCGCCTTGAGCCGCCGCACCGCGTCCGCGCCATCGGGACCGATGGCACGGCTGTTGCTCCATGCGAGCGGGCCGGGGCTGCGGGTCGCCACGTACTTCGTCATGACGTTCAGGCTGTCGGCGAAGGGGTCGTCCTGAACGCGGGGCCAATGAGCGGCGAAGATGTCGTAGGTCTTGCGGCCGAGCAGCAGGGCAATCGGCCCCTCGAACAGGCGACCCATAACTTCGCCCGTCACCGCATCGAAGTGCGGCACGATCCAGCCACCGTGGGCGAAGCCGCCCGACGTGTCCTCCTCCGGCCCGCCCGGCGCCTGCATCACGCCGTCCAGACTGAGGAAAGCGGCAACGGTGAGCCTGCGCATGTCAGCCTCCCTCAGACTGGACGAAGGCTTCCGGTCCCTGTTCGGCGGCGGCCGGGTCCATCCACATCACTTCCCAGATGTGCCCATCCGGATCGGC
This sequence comes from Pseudochelatococcus lubricantis, assembly GCF_042432495.1. Taxonomy (NCBI): domain Bacteria; kingdom Pseudomonadati; phylum Pseudomonadota; class Alphaproteobacteria; order Hyphomicrobiales; family Chelatococcaceae; genus Pseudochelatococcus; species Pseudochelatococcus lubricantis. The sequence goes on from NZ_JBHLXC010000012.1 coordinate 156,479, forward strand.
ATAGCTGCGGCCGTACATGAAGCCGTAGTCCTGAACGGCGTTCGGGTCGGCCTTGCCGCCTGCCCTCGCGGCAGAGTCGACGGTCGCATCCACCGCGTCGCGGCTGCTCTCCGAGACGCAGATCAGCACCTGGGCGCTCTTGTGCGCGTCGGGAATCGCCCGGTCAGTGAACGTCGCCCACTTCTCGTGGGTCAACAGCATGGCATGGATGGTTTCCGAAAACACCATGCAGACAGCGGTATCGTCCGAGAACTTCGGATTCAGGGTCCCGCCGACAGCCTCGTAAAAAGCGGTCGACCGGGCAAGATCCGTTACCGGCAGGTTGACGAAGATCATCTTGGGTGTAGCGGTCATCGTGGTTTCCTCCTCGTGGATTTGCAAACCATAGAGCGATATGTTAGAAATAACAACTATGAAGTTAGAAAAAATAACTGAACGATCCCGGCGCTATGACGATGCCTGCGGAACGGCCCACGGACTGGAGCTGCTGGGAGAACGCTGGACGCTGCTGATTGTTCGCGAGCTGATGCTCGGGCCGAGACGCTTCAGCGATCTGAGGCGCGATTTGCCGGGCCTGAGCGCCAACGTGCTGACCCAGCGGCTGGAGACGCTGGAGGCAAACGGCGTGGTGCGGCGGCGGACGCTGCCCCCGCCGGCCTCGGTGCAGGTCTACGAGCTGACCGACTGGGGCTACGAGGCTGAGCCCGTCATCCAGACGCTCGGCCGCTGGGCTGTGCGCTCGCCCGGCCACGATCCGAACCAGCCGATCAGCGCGGTCTCGATCATGCTGTCGTTCCGCACCATGTTCGCTCCGGGCGTGCGGCCGGGCTTCGACGCGGCGATCGGCTACCGGACGGGCGAGCAACGGTTCCGCATCGCAGTTGCGCCCGACAGGCTGACGGTGCGGCGCGTGGAAACGCTCGACGATACCGACGTCGTGTTCATCGGCTCGCCAGAGGCGTTGGGCGCCGCCGCCTACGGGCCGGGGCTGGGGGCCATGGAGGCGCAGGGAGCGCTACGCATAGAAGGCTCGCGCGAGATCGCCGAACGCTTCCTGGCCCTGTTCGAACTGCCGCCGAAGGCAATGGTCCCAAGCGCGTTCCGATCAAACGGAGTCATTTGATCGCCAAGAATTCAATCAATATCAAAGAGATAGATCATCTGCAAAGATCGCGTATAAATAAGGCGGCAAGCAGGCCGGGCGCCTGTCGCGAGAAGCGGCGGCGGAAGCGGCATCGGGGAGGCTCATGCAATATATTCTGGCGATAGATCAGGGCACCACGTCGTCCCGGGCCATCGTTTTCGATGCGCAGGCCAGCGTCGTCGGCACGGCCCGGCAGGAATTTCCGCAGATCTACCCGGCGTCTGGCCTCGTGGAGCACGATCCCGAGGACCTCTGGCGCACGGTGGTCCAGTCGGCGCGCGAGGCCGTTGCACGGACGGGGATCGATGTGGCGGACATCGCCGCCATTGGCATTACCAATCAGCGGGAAACCACCCTCGTCTGGGATCGCGCCACCGGCAAGCCCATCCATAATGCCATCGTCTGGCAGGACCGCCGCACCGCGCCCCTCTGCGCCGCGCTGCGCGACGCGGGCCACGAGCCGCTGATCAGCAGGACTACCGGCCTGCTGCTCGACCCCTATTTCTCCGCGACCAAGCTGCGGTGGATCCTCGATCATGTCGACGGGGCCAAGGCGAAAGCGGCACGCGGCGAACTCGCCTTCGGCACCGTCGACAGCTTCCTGATCTGGCGTCTCACAGGCGGGCGCGTGCATGCGACGGACGCCACCAACGCCGCCCGCACCATGCTGTTCGACATCCGCCGGGGCGCGTGGGACCATGACATCTGCAACCTGCTGGACATCCATCCCTCGCTGCTGCCGCAGGTGTACGACTGCGCCGCCGACTTCGGCGAGACGACGGCGGACCTGCTGGGGCGGGCCATCCCGATTGCGGGCGTCGCGGGAGACCAGCAGGCGGCGGCCCTGGGGCAGGCGTGCTTCACGCCCGGCATGATGAAGTCGACCTACGGCACGGGTTGTTTCGCGCTTCTCAACACCGGCGAGCGCGTCGTGGAAAGCCGTCACCGCCTGCTGACCACCATCGCCGCGCAGATCGACGGCCGGCGGACCTATGCACTCGAAGGATCGATCTTCGTGGCCGGCGCGGTGGTGCAATGGCTGCGCGACGGCCTCGGCGTGATCGCGAGCGCGGGCGAGGTGCAGGGGCTGGCCGAGTCCGCCGACACGACGCAGGAGGTGGTGTTGGTGCCGGCCTTCACCGGGCTCGGCGCCCCCTACTGGCGGCCCGATTGCCGGGGCGCGGTCTTCGGCCTGACACGCAGCACCGGGCCGGCGGAGCTGGCGAGGGCGGCGCTCGCCAGTGTCGGCTTCCAGACGCGCGACCTGCTGGAAGCGATGGTGGCCGACTGGGCCGAGGAGACAGGAACCGCAACGACACCCGTGCTGCGCGTGGACGGCGGCATGAGCGCCTCCGACTGGGCCATGCAGTTTCTCGCCGACATCACGGGCGCCGTCGTGGACAGGCCGCAGTTTCAGGAGACGACAGCCCTGGGCGTCGCCTGGCTCGCGGGCATGCGTACCGGCCTCTATCCGGACGCGGAGACCTTCGCGAAACACTGGGCGCTGGACCGCAGCTTCCTGCCGCGGCTGGCCGCCGAGGTGCGGGACGAGCAGTACCGGCGCTGGAAAAAGGCCGTCGCGGCGGCAATATCCATGGAAAATGACGGGTAGCGGCGGCGCTGCTGCGCACCGTCTTTACATTTCTTCACATCGGCCGGCAACGGCGGAAACACTCCTCGCATAGCCTCTTCCCGTCGCGGCAATCGGGCCGCAGTGAGGAAGGAGCTTCGATATGGAACAGGACAAGCAGGACGCCGCCGCCACCGGTGCCGACACCCGCAGCAAGTCGCGGCGGCGCGGCTGGATTGCCGCCGGCGGCCTGGCGGTGCTCGCGATCGGCGCGGCCACGGCGGTGACCGCCGGCGGCCTCGGCTGCTTCGGAAGTGCCGGCGGCCACCCGGGCGGCCCCTTTGGCGGGGGCGGCATCGAGCGGGCGCTCGACACCGTCGACGCCACGGCCGAGCAGGAAAAGCGGATCTGGGCGATCGTCGATGCGACCCGCGCTGAATTGCGGCCGCTGGCGCGCGAGTTCCGGGACACGCGCGGGACGGTTGCGGAGCTGCTCGGCAGCGGCACGATCGACCGCGCGGCTGTCGAGACGCTGCGCGCCGAGCGTATCAAGGCCATCGACGAAGCATCGAAGAAGCTGACCGCCGCCGTTCTCGACGCCGCCGAGGTACTGACGCCGGAACAGCGGGCCACGCTGACGAAACGCTTTCAGGAAAGCGGCTTCGGTGAGCGCGGTTTCGGGGATCGCGGACCGCGCCGCTGATGCGTTGAACCGGAAAACGGGCACCGGTTTCCGCATGAATTCGATGCGTTGACAAATGGATAGAGCTGCGGCGCAATTCGTGTTTTATATCCGCAGTTCCACAATGTACAAAGCAGCGCGGCGCAACAGGGTATCCGGAGCATGGCGGAAGAGGTGCTGATCATCGATGATGACACGCGGCTTTCCGCCATGCTTTCCGACTACCTTTCCGCCAGCGGCTTCTCCGTGCGCGAAGCCGCAACCGCACGGGCCGGGCTTGCCGAACTCGCCCGCCGGGCGCCCGATGCGGTGATCCTCGACGTGATGCTGCCCGATCTCGACGGGTTCGAGACCTGCCGGCGCCTGCGCGCCGTCTCCGACGTGCCGGTGCTGATGCTGACCGCGAGGGGCGACGAGACAGACCGCATCGTCGGGCTGGAGATCGGTGCCGACGATTATCTTCCCAAGCCGTTCAACCCGCGCGAACTGCTCGCGCGTCTCAGGGCGATCCTGCGCCGCAGGGGCAGCCCGAGGGCCGTCGATGACGTGATGCGCTTCGGCCGGCTGGAGATCGACCCCGGCTCACGGATCGCCCGGCTCGACGGGCGGGATTGCGCGATGACGGGGCACCAGTTCGATCTGCTGGTCGCGCTTGCACAACACGCCGGCCGGATATTGTCGCGCGAGCAGCTGATGGATCTGGTCAAGGGCGTGGAGGCCGATGCTTTCGACCGCTCCATCGACGTCCACATATCGCGTATCCGCGCCGCGATCGAGGACGATCCCCGCCACCCGCGCCGCATCGTCACTGTACGCGGGGCGGGCTATGTGTTCGCGCGCCGGCAGGATGAGGATGTGTGAGGCGAAATTCCATGCGCGGCAGTCTGTTTCTCAAGATATACCTCACCCTTCTGGCCAGCCTCGTCGTCGTGGCGCTCGCGGGCGCAGCATTCCTGCAGGCGAGCCGCGACGACGAGGATCGCGGCTTCTACGGCCGGCGCGACGCCATGCTGTCCGCCTTGCTGCCGGCCGATGCCGACCCGGCCAAAACGCGCTTCGTTCTGGAGCGGCTGGCCGAGGCATTCGATGCCGACATCGCCGTTTACGAGCCGGACGGGCGGTTGAGCATGGCGGCCGGCAATCCGCTTCCGCCCGCGCCGCCCGGCGACGCGCGCCGGCATCAGCACGGCAACCCGTGGCGCAATTTTTCCGTCCGCCTGCCCGACGGCCGCGTGGTTGCAGGACATTTCGGCGCGCCTCCGGGCTTCCTGCCGAGCAGCCCGCTCATCCTGCTGGCGCTGGTGGCCGGGGCCACAGGGCTTGCGGCCTGGCCCGCCGTGCGGGGGCTCACCCGCCGGCTGGAGCGCTTGCGCCGCGGCGTCGAGGAATGGGGCGAAGGGGACCTGACACGCCGCGTGCCCGTACAAGGCCGCGACGAGGTGGCCGCACTGGCCGGAAGCTTCAACCTCGCCGCCGAGAAGATCGAGAAGCTGGTCGAGGCGCACCGCATCCTGCTCGCCAACGCCAGCCATGAGCTGCGTTCGCCGCTCGCGCGCCTGAGAATGGCGCTCGACCTCTACGAGGCCGCGCCAAGCAGTGAGCGCAAGCGCGAAATCGTTCGCAATCTCTCAGAACTCGATGCGCTGGTCGACGAGATATTGCTGGCGAGCCGCCTGGAACATGGCGATCCCTCCGGGCTGTTGTCGGAGAGCGTCGACCTGCTGGCGCTGGCGGCGGAAGAAGGCGCGCGCCAGAACGTGGCTGTCTCGGGCGAGCCCGCCACGGTCACCGGCGATCACCGCCTGCTGTCGCGCCTCGTGCGCAATCTCGTCCAGAACGCCATCCGCCACGGTGGACCGCCCGTCATCGTCGAGGTGCGGCGCCGCAACGGGATGGTCGAGCTGGGCGTGCGCGACCACGGACCCGGCATACCGGAAGCCGAACGCGAGAGGATATTCGAGCCCTTCTACCGGCCCGCCGGCCATGGCGAGGCAGCGGGCGGCTGGGGAATCGGGCTCGCTCTCGTGCGCAAGATCGCCGACCGCCACGGCGCGAGCGTACGCCTCGAAACGCCGGATGACGGCGGCACCCGGATCGTCGTCACCTTCCCGGTCGAGCGCACGGCCTGACGAAGCGCTCGCTCCGGGAACGCCGGAAGCGGCAGTCCAAACAGTGCATTAAAATTATTTCGAATTTTTAATTGCAATTTATCGCAATTATTATTAGATGGCGTTCAGCGGGGCAAGCCCCCGATGCTTTGAGAAAACGCCGATGAGACTTGTCAGGATCAACGAACGGCTCGCCGTCAGCGAGCAGATCAGCCCCCGGAATATCGCGCCGCTGGCGCGCGCCGGCTACACGGCGATCATCAACAACCGGCCGGACCGCGAGGCTCTCCTCCAGCCCGGCGCGGATGCCATCGCCGCAGCCGCCTCCCGGGAAGGGCTCGCCTGCATCCACCTGCCGGTGACCGGGCCCGACATCACCGAGGAGACGGTTCGCGCCTTCCAGCAGGCGCTTGCCGCGAGCAGCGGGCCGGTCCTCGCCTTTTGCCGCACGGGCGCGCGCTCCTTGATCCTGTGGGCCATCGGCGAGGTTCTCGACGGCCGCATGCGCAAGGAGGACCTCATCCCCTTCGGCGCCGAACGCGGCTTCGACCTTTCCCGCGCGGTCGACTGGCTCACGGCTCACGGTCGTTAGCTCCGGGGAGCGCTCCGCGGTTCTTTGAACTCAGCGCGCACCGACAACAGACTGACGAAAAGGAGATGCTCATGAAACCTGAAGTCACCGGCTTTTTCGACCCCCGCACGTGGTCGATCCAGTATGTCGTCGCCGATCCGGAAACGAAGAAATGCGCCATCGTCGATCCCGTCTACGATTTCGACGAAAGCTCCGGCCAGACGGCCTCGATGAACGCCGACCGCATCCTCGCCTTCGTCCGGGAGAAGGGCTATGCGGTCGAGTGGATTCTCGACACCCACCCGCATGCCGACCACTTCTCGGCCGCCGCCTACCTCAAGGAAAAGACCGGCGCGCCGACCGCCATCGGCGAGAGGGTCACGCAGGTGCAGAAGCTCTGGAAGGGCTTCTACAACTGGCCGGACTTCCCGGCCGACGGTTCGCAGTGGGACAGGCTCTTCGCCGACGGTGACACCTTCCGGGTCGGCAACATCGAGGCGCGGGTAATGTTCTCGCCCGGCCACACGCTTGCGTCGATCACCTATGTCATCGGCGACGCCGCCTTCGTTCACGACACGCTGTTCATGCCCGACAGCGGCACCGCACGGGCCGACTTTCCCGGCGGCGATGCAAAGGTGCTGTGGAAGTCCATTCAGGCGATCCTCTCGCTGCCGGACGCGACGCGCATCTTCACCGGCCACGACTACCAGCCGGGCGGTCGCGAACCGCAATGGGAATCGACGGTGGCCGAGCAGAAGGCGAAGAACATCCACATGGCGCGATACAGGACGGAGCAGGACTTCGCCACCGCACGCGAGGCGCGCGACAGGACGTTGCCGATGCCGAAGCTGATCCTGCATTCGCTGCAGATCAACACCAACGGCGGGCGCCTGCCCGCGCCGGAAGCAAACGGACGGCGCTACCTGAAAATTCCGCTCGACCTGCTGACCGGCGCCGCGTGGGAATGATGCCGGACAGGCCCACGCAGGTAACTTGCGAGACTGAACGATGACACAATTCACTCCCCTCGCCTCCCTTGCCGGCGGCGCGCTGATCGGCCTTGCCGCCGTGCTTCTCATGGCCTTTCATGGCCGCATCGCCGGGCTTTCAGGTATTCTGGCCGGCCTCCTGCCGCCGTGGGCAGGCGGCTGGGGCTGGCGCGCCGCTTTCCTCGCAGGCGCGATCGCCGCGCCGGCGCTGATCGTGGCCTATGCGGGCGATGCCGCCGTTTCGTTCGACAGCGCCGTTCCCGCACCGTGGCTCATCGGCGGCGGGCTGATCGTGGGAATCGGCGTGCAGCTTGGATCGGGGTGCAGTTCCGGGCACGGCGTCTGCGGCCTCGCGCGGCTATCGCGGCGTTCGATTGCGGCCACGCTCATCTTCATGGCGACGACCGCCGCCACCGTCTTCGTCATCCGCCACGTCCTGGGAGGCTTTTGATGGCCCGCCTTCTCGCCGCGCTCGCCGCCGGCCTCGTTTTCGGAACCGGGATTGCCGTCTCGGGCATGATCAATCCTGCGAAGGTGCTGAACTTCTTTGATTTTGCCGGCACCTGGGACCCGTCGCTGGCGTTCGTGATGGGCGGTGCGCTGGCTGTCACGGCGCTCGGCTACCGTCTTGTGCTGAAGCGTCCGCGGCCGCTGCTCGACGACGGCTTCCACCTGCCGACAAACCGCAAGCTCGATTGGCCGCTGCTGTCCGGCGCCGCCCTGTTCGGCGTGGGCTGGGGCATCGCCGGGTTCTGCCCGGGCGGCTCCATCCCGGCGCTGGGCCTCGGCGAAGCGAGCGCCTTCATCTTCGTCGCGTCGATGCTGGCCGGGATCGCCCTCTCCCGCTTCACGCGCAGCGCCTTCGCCGGCACGGCGCAATCGCGCGCCGCCTGAGCGCCGAGACGAGGAAGGATAGCGCAGGCATGGCTGCGGGACCCGGACGCTTCTTGCCCATTCTCGAATGGGGCAGGACCTATGACCGAGCGACGCTGACGAGCGACCTCGTGGCCGCCGTCATCGTCACGATCATGCTGATCCCGCAATCGCTGGCCTATGCGATGCTGGCCGGCCTGCCGCCGGAAGTCGGCCTCTATGCCTCGATCCTGCCGCTCATCGCCTATGCGCTGTTCGGCACCAGCCGGACACTGGCGGTCGGGCCGGTCGCCGTCGTCTCGCTGATGACGGCCTCCGCCGTCGGCGAGGTCGCCGCGCAAGGCACGGTGGACTACGCGGCGGCGGCGGTCGCGCTGGCGTTGCTGTCCGGCGCGATGCTGGTGCTGATGGGATTTTTCCGGCTGGGCTTTCTCGCCAGTTTTCTCAGCCACCCGGTCATTTCCGGCTTCATCACCGCATCGGGCCTGCTGATCGCGGCAAGCCAACTCAAGCATATCCTCGGCGTTCAGGCCAGCGGCGACACGCTGTCCGCCATCGCGGTATCGCTCGCCGGAAACATCGCGGAGACCAGTCTCCCCACCCTGGCCATCGGGCTCGCCGTGCTGGCGTTCCTCCAGTTCGCGCGCACCCGGCTCCGGCCATTGCTCGTTGGCGCGGGACTGGCGGGACGCCCGGCGGACCTGGTCACGAAAGCGGCGCCGATTCTCGCGGTCGCCGCGACGATCCTGCTCGCATATAGCCTCGACCTCGGCGCGAGAGGCGTGGCGCTCGTGGGGGCAATTCCGCAGGGAATGCCCGCGCCGTCCTTCCCGCAAGTGTCCGTCGACACGCTCGCCGCACTGGCGATGCCAGCCTTCCTCATCAGCGTCATCGGCTTCGTCGAGTCCGTCTCGGTCGCACAGACGCTGGCGGCGAAACGGCGCCAGCGCATCGTGCCGGATCAGGAACTTATCGGGCTCGGCGCCGCCAACATCGCCGCCGGCCTGTCCTCGGGTTATCCCGTCACGGGCGGCTTCGCCCGTTCCGTCGTGAACTTCGACGCAGGCGCCGAAACACCCGCCGCCGGCGTCTTCACGGCGATCGGCATCGCGCTCGCCGCCCTGTTCCTGACGCCGCTGCTCGCCAGCCTGCCGCAGGCGACCCTGGCCGCCACGATCATCATCGCCGTGCTCTCGCTCGTGGATTTCAGGGCCGTGCGCGACGTCTTCGCCTATTCGAAGGCCGATTTCGCGGCGATGGCGGCAACGATCCTCGTCACGCTGCTGCGGGGCGTCGAGGCGGGCGTCGCCGCCGGTGTCGGCCTGTCGCTCGCCCTTCACCTCTATCGCACGAGCAGGCCGCACATGGCGGTGGTCGGGCAGGTGCCGGGCACCGAGCACTTCCGCAATGTCGAACGCCATCACGTCGCGACGGAGCCGCGCCTCCTGTCGATCCGCGTGGACGAGAGCCTCTATTTCGCCAACAGCCGCTATCTGGAGGACAGGATCGCGGCGCTCGTGGCCGGGCGGCCGGACATCCGGCACGTTATCCTGATGTGCTCCGCCGTGAATGCGATCGATGCCAGCGCGCTGGACAGCCTGAAGGAGATCAATCGCCGGCTGCGGGATGCGGGCATCGCCTTCCACCTGTCCGAGGTGAAGGGCCCGGTCATGGACCGCCTCAAGCGGACAGACTTCCTCACCGAACTGACCGGCCGCGTTTTCCTCAGCCAACACGAGGCCGTCTGCGCACTGCGCGGTTGCTGACGAAACAGGTTTCGCGCACGTTCGTCCAACCTTAAGGCTGCCTTAAGGCGCCGGAAGAATGACGATCCGGCAAGGCGGGAGCGCGGGATGCGGATATTGATCGTGGAGGACGATGCATTGCTGAGGGACGGGCTGAAGGTCGGCCTGTCGCTGGCCGGCTTCACAGCCGATGCGGTCGAAAGCTGCGAGGAAGCCGATGCCGCGCTCGTCGGCCATGGCTTCGATGCCCTTGTCCTCGATCTCATGCTGCCGGATGGTTCCGGGCTCGCCATTCTGAAGGCGCTGCGCGAGCGCCGCGACGACACGCCTGTGCTGCTGCTGACGGCGCGCGACAGCGTTGCCGACCGTGTTGCCGGACTCGACACCGGCGCCGACGATTATCTCGGCAAGCCCTTCGATCTCGACGAGCTGGCGGCCCGGCTGCGCGCCCTGATCCGCCGCGCGGAGGGACGCTCCCGGGCCGTTCTCGAATGGGAGCGACTGAAGCTCGACCCCTCCTCCCGGACCGTCGAAAAGGACGGCGTGCCGATCCGCCTGTCGCGACGGGAATTCTCGATCCTGCGCGCCCTCATGAGCCATCCCGGTGCCATCCTGTCCAAGAACCGGCTGGAGGACCAGCTTTACGGCTGGCAGGAGGAGGTCGAGAGCAACGCCATCGAGGTCCACATCCATCATCTGCGCAGCAAGCTCGGCACGGAGCTGATCCAGACGGTGCGCGGCGTCGGCTACCGGCTGGGAGGAGAGCCCTGATGCGCTCCATCGGCACGCGCCTTTTCGTCATCCTCGGCATTACCACCGGCCTCGTCTGGCTCTCGGCGGTGGCGTGGATCTTCGTGAGCACGCGCGCGGAGATCGAGCACGTGCTGGACGCCCGCCTCATGGAAGCGGGCCGCATGGTCAATTCCCTTATCGTCAGCCAGGAGATCGACGTCGCGCGGGCGCAGGGGCTGAAACCGCCGTTTCCGGCACGGGTGCCGGCGGGCTATGACCGGCAGCTGTCGTGTCAGATTTGGTCGTTGCAGGGGGTTCTGATCGGCCGCTCGGAAGGCGCTCCCGAAAAGAAGCTGTCGGAGCACCGCGACGGCTTTTCGCAGACCGTCATCGACGGTGAGACGTGGCGCGTGTTCGCGGTCGAGAACGCCGCGCTCGGCGTGCGGGTGCTGGTGGGCGACAACCTCAGGATCCGCGACCGGCTGGTCAACGACGTCATCCGGGGCCTGCTGCTCCCGACCCTGCTGATCCTGCCGGCCCTCGCCGGCCTGATCTGGTTCAGCATCCGGCAGGGGCTCGCGCCGCTGGACAGGATCGCGCGAAACCTCTCCGCGCGGCCGGCCTCGGACCTGAGCCCGCTCGACAGCGCGGACACGGCCCGTGAGATCGCGCCGGTCGTGCAATCCCTCAACGGCCTGTTCGCCCGTGTCGCCGGCCAACGCGAACGCGAGCGACATTTCACCGCCTTCGCGGCGCATGAGTTGCGCACGCCGCTCGCCGGTCTCAAGACACAGGCGCAGGTCGCCCTCGCGAGCGGCGATCCCGCCATCCGGGATCGGGCGCTGCGCCAGATCGCGGTCGGTGTCGACCGCACGGGACGGCTGGTCCGCCAATTGCTCGACATCTCCGCGATAGAAGCCGGCGAACGAGGCTGGACGAACGGCCCGACCAATCCGGGTGCGGAGCTGAAGGCGCTCGCGAACGAACTGCCGCACGCGGGAAAAGCCCTGTCGATCGCGGTCGCACCGGAACTGGAAAAGATGCGCGTCGCGATGGACCCGGACCTGTTCCGCCTTGCCGCCCGCAACCTGCTGGAGAACGCCATCAACCATTCGCCGCCCGGCGGAACCATCGCCTGCGGCCTCGCGATGAACGGCGCAGACACCATCATCGTCATCGAGGACGCAGGGCCGGGCATCCCGGCGGATGAGCTGGACCGGGTCAAGGAGCGCTTCTTCCGGGGGCGCAACCGCGCGCCGGTCGGCAGCGGCCTCGGCCTCGCGATCGCGGAGCTGGCCCTTGAACAGGCCGGCTGTTCGCTGTTACTGCGCAACGCGGCAGCGGGCGGGCTCGTCGCCGGAATCGCGGTGCCTGCCACCCTCGTCAGGGGTTTCGGGAAGCCGGACGCATCGCCGGTCTCAAAGCCGCCGCCCGGGTTACCGGAGGCCACGCGGGTGCCCTTAAGGTTGCCTTAAGGTCGGGAAAATGTCATCGCCGCAGCCGACGAGCGCAAGGAAGCGCCAACCAGGGAAACACCATGCGACACAACCGTGAAACCAGCGCCGCCCTCCTGCAGGGCTCGAACGTCGGCCGGCGCGCCCTGCTCTCCGGTTTCGTGCTGCTGGGCGTGACCGGCCTTTCCGCGGGGGCGAGCGGTCAGGATGCGCAGCGGGACCTGATCCTGCACGATCCCGAGGCGCCCGTGGGCGGCAATCCGGATGGCAATGTCACGATCGTGACCTTCTTCGACTACAATTGCCCGTTCTGCAAACGCTCTGTCGGACCGATGAATACGGTCGTGCGCGCGGACGGCAAGGTCCGCGTCGTCTACAAGGACTGGCCGATCCTGGCGGTGTCGTCCGTCTACGGCGCGAAGCTGGCGCTCGCGGCGAAGCGTCAGGGCAAATACCTCGAAGCCCATCACGCCCTGATGAACCTCAAGGGACGGCCATCGGAAGACGACATGCACGACGCCGTTGCCAAGGCGGGTGTCAACATGAAGCGCATGGGAGCGGATGCCCGGGCCGACAGCGGCGCCATCACGGCACTGCTTCAACGCAACAATACGCAGGCGGAGGAACTCGGCCTGCGGGGAACGCCGGCCTTCCTGATCGATCCGTTCCTCATTCCCGCCGCTCTCGACGAGGCGGGCTTCCGGCAAGTCATCTCGGACGCACGCGCCCGCGGCTGAGCGGCGCGGCATCGCACGCTGTCACGCCTCCTCCGCGGCGAGCAGCGCATGGATGGCCTCGCGCGAGGTGGCGGAACCAATCGCCGCGAGCCACGCCTGAGAGGTGGTCCAGCGGGCGATACGGGACAGCAGGTTGAGATGGGACGAGGCCTTGTGCGCGGGCACGAGGATCAGGAATACGATGCCGACGGGCAGATCGTCGACGGAATCGAATGCGATGGGTTTCCTGAGCCGGACGAACAGCATGAACGGCTCGGTGATCGTCTCGATGTTCGCATGCGGAATGGCGACGCCCTTGCCGATTCCGGTGGAGCCGAGGCTCTCGCGCTTCTGCAGGGCGGCCAGCACCGGCGCCTCCTCGATCCCCAGCCGTTTCGCGGCCAGCCCGGCCAGTTCGCGCAGGAGCTGCACCTTCGCGGGAACGGGGAGATCGATGATCACGTTTTCCGGCTTGACAATATCGGTGATTTTCATGGTTCCGCTCACGATCCGGTAATGGCGGCCTGCTCGGCCTCCCGCAACCGGTATCCTACCCCTGTTTCGGTCAGGATGTATTCGGGCTGGTCGGGGCTTCGTTCGATTTTCTGGCGAAGCTGGCGCACGTAGACCCGCAGATACTGCACGTCGGTCGAGCCGCCCCAGACCTCCTTGAGAAGATGCTGGTGCGTCAATACCTTGCCCGCATGCTGGACCAGTATGCGCAGGATGTCGTATTCCTTCGGGGACAGCTTCACCTCCCTGTCCGCGACCTTCACGATACGCTTGACGAGATCGACGGTGAGTTCGCCCGCCTGAAAGATCGGCCGTTCTCCCTGCTGCTGCAGCCTGTGACGCAGCGCGACGCGGATACGCGCCGCGAGTTCGCGCATGCCGAAGGGTTTCGTCACGTAATCGTCGGCGCCGAGTTCGAGCGCCCTGACGATTCCGGCCTCGTCGGTGCGGCTGGAAAGGATCAGGATCGGCAGGCCGAGCTGCCCGTTCCGCCACTTTTCGAGCAGATCGTGCCCCGGCATGTCGGGCAGGCCGAGATCGAGCACGATGAGGTCCGGCCTGTCCTCCACGACCCGCTCTACCGCTTCCCGCGCGTCGGCGGCCTCGATGACGGCATAGCCCTCCGTCACCAGCCCCACGCGCAGCAGCTTGCGGATCGGCGGCTCGTCGTCGACGATCAGTATCTTGATTGCGGACGTTATCATCTTCAACTTTCCGGATTGTCGGCTGCGCCCGGGACGGGCAGACGGATGGTGAAGACCGCGCCGGTGCGGTCCGTCCTGTTGCCGGCCCGGATCGTGCCGCCCATGGCCTCGACGAAGCCGCGGCAGATCGACAGGCCGAGCCCGGTGCCCGCCTGGACATGGTCCTGCTTGCGGACCCGATAGAAAGTGTCGAACACGCGCTCCAGATCCCCCTGCGGAATGCCGGGCCCCTCGTCGATGACCTGCAGCACCACATCGCCGTCGTCCCGCCATCCCCGAATGCGGATTTCCGAGGCGCGCGGCGCATATTTGGCGGCGTTGTCGAGCAGGTTGAACAGGACCTGCTCCAGCAATACCGGATCGACCTTCAGCATGGGCAGATCGGCCGGCACGTCGACCGCGACCTGCCGATCCACCAGAATTTTGGCCGTGCGGCGCAGGGCCGTGCCGATGATATCGCCGATGAAATTCAGGGAAACGTTCGGCTCCGTGGCGCCGGATTCGAGCCGCGTCATGTCGAGCAGATTGGCGATGAAGCGGTTGAGGCGGTCGGACTCGTCCACGACCGTCGACAGCAGTTCGGCCCGGGCCGTGTCCGGCAGCGATGCCGAGTAGTCACGGAGCGTCCCGGCCGCGCCCATGATGCCGGCGAGCGGCGTCTTGAGGTCGTGCGAGATCGACGTCAGCAGCGCAGAGCGCAGCCGGTCCGCCTCCGCGGCAAGCTTAGCCTTGTCGACATCGGCGACGAGTTCGATGCGCTCGATCGCCAGCGCCGTCTGATCTGCAAGGGCATCGAACAGGCGCTGCTCCTCGGGCGTCAGCAACGGCCCCTGCCTGTCATTGTCGAGGCCGACCACGCCGACCTTCGTCCGCCCCGTCTTCAGGGGCATGTAGAGACGCCTGGCGCCAGGCAGCGTGTCGGCCCCCCGGCCGGCGGGTCGATCGTGTTCCCAAGCCCATTGCGCCGCCGCGATATCGGCGTCAACGAGCGTGTCGTCCGGCGGATAGCCGGCGCGCACCGCGATCTTGCCCTCGTCCGGCAGCAGGATAACCACACGGACCTGCAGCATGGAAGCGATCTGGTAGGCCGACGCCCACAAGACATCCTCCAGCGTCCCCGCGCGGGTAAGCTTCTTCGAGAACTGGTAGAGCCCTTCCGTGGTGCGGGCTCGCCGCCGGGCCAGCGCGATCTGCCGCTGGACACGCCCGGCGAGATTGCTCGCGATGACCGCCACGCCCAGAAAGAAGCTGAAAGCGATGACGCTTTCCGGGTCGCCGATGTCGAGCGTGTAAAGCGGCTGCAGGAAGAAGAAGTTGAAGGCGAACGCGGACACGACCGAGCTGAACAGAGCCGGCCGCAGGCCCCATGTCTCCGCCGAGGCCAGCACCGCTATCAGGAAGACGAGCGCGATGTTGCGCACGTCGAGGAAGCGGAACAGCAAGGTGCCCACGCCGGTCGCGATACCCACATAGGCCAGGCTCCAGATATAGGGCGCAAGCTCGAAGCGCCGCGTCTGGGCAAGTGCTACGCCGCGCGGCGGAGCCGGTTCCTTCCCGTCCCCCGAGATGACGTGGACGCCGATGTCGCCGGCGACGCGGATCAGGTCATGCGCGATCGACCCCTCCAGCATCTCCCTCCAGCGCGGCTTGTCCGGCTTCCCGACGACGATGTGGTTGTAGTTGTTGGCCATCGCGTAGCGCAGGATCTCCTGCACGACATTCTGACCGGAGAGGGTGACGGCCTCGCCGCCGAGCCGCTCGGCAAGCCGCAGGGACGCCGCGATGCGGTCTTTATCCACCTCCCCGAGCGCGGCGGCGGCGGCATCCTCGATATAGAGCGCTGCCCAGCTGCCCCGCATCCTGTCTGCCTGCCGGCGCGCATAGCGGACCAGCGCCGCGCTGCGCGGATGCTCGTCGACGCACGCCAGCACGCGCTCTCCCGCCGCCCACGGGCCGTGGATGGCGTTGGCCTGCATGTGGCTGAGAAGCTGGTCGTCGACACGCTGCGCCGTGCGCCGCAGCGCGAGTTCCCGCAAAGCCGTGAGGTTCCCCGGCGAAAAGTAGTTCCGGATGGCGCGCCGGGCGGTCTTGGGCAGATAGACCTTGCCTTCGTTCAGCCGCTTGATGAGGTCGTCCGGGGTGATGTCGATGATCTCGATGTCGTCGGCGCGGTCGATGATCGAATCCGGCACCGTCTCGCGGACGCGGATGCGCGTGATCTGCGCCACCACGTCGTTGAGGCTCTCGACGTGCTGGATGTTCAGCGTGGTGTAGACGTCGATGCCCTTCGAGAGGATTTCCTGCACATCGAGATAGCGCTTGGGATGGCGGCTGCCCGGCGCGTCGGTGTGAGCCAGCTCGTCGACCAGCACGAGCTGCGGCCGGCGCGCGAGGATGGCGTCGATGTCCATTTCCTCAAGCGTGCGTCCGCGATAATCGACCCTCATCCGCGGAACGATCTCGAAGCCCGCGACCAGCGCCTCCGTCTCCTTGCGCCCGTGGGTCTCGACAATGCCGATGACGGCGTCCACGCCGTCGGCGATCCGGGCGCGGCCGGCGAGCAGCATCTCGTATGTCTTGCCGACGCCGGGCGCCGCCCCGAGAAAAATCTTCAGTCGCCCCTGCCCTTCCTTGCTGGCGGTTTCCAGCAACGCATCGGGTGACGGCCTGTTTTCCGTTCTCTGAAACGCTTCCGTCATCCACAGACCTTCTCGTTACGGGTGCGCCGCCGGGTTCCCTACACGGAAACCGGCGGCTGCGCTTCAGCGGGTGGCCACGTCGTCCAGCGCAAGGTTGAGCGCCAGCACATTGACAACCGGCTCGCCCAGTATGCCGAACAGCCGGTCCTCGACATGCGCGTCCACGATAGCGCGCATCTGCGCCTCGTCCATGCTGCGCGCTTTCGCGACCCGCGGCACCTGGAAATAGGCCGCTTCCGGCGAGATGTGCGGATCAAGGCCGCTGCCCGAGGCCGTCACCAGATCCATCGGCACCGGCACGCCGGCATTGGTCGCCTTCAGCGCCCCGGCATCCGCGCGAATCCGGTCGATCAGCTTCGGGCTGGTGGGGCCGAGGTTCGAGCCACCGGAAGCCGCCGCGTCATAGCCGCTGCCGGCAGCCGACGGGCGGCCATGGAAATACCTGTCGCCGGCGAAGGCCTGACCGATCAGCGCCGAGCCGATCACCGTGCCGTCCTCCTTCACGACGAGGCTGCCGTTCGCCTGACGGGGAAACAGTATCTGCGCGATGCCGGTGATGCCCAGCGGATAGGCGAGACCCGTGAGGACGGTGAAGACGACGATCATGAGGATCGCGGGGCGGATTTGTTTCAGCATGGCGGAAAGTCCTTACACGAGGCCGATGGCGGTGACCGCCATGTCGATGGCCTTGATGCCGACGAATGGCGCGACGATGCCGCCGAGGCCGTAAATGGTGAGATTGCGCGACAGCAGCGCGCCGGCGCCGACCGCCCTGTAGCTCACGCCTTTCAGCGACAGCGGGATGAGGGCCACGATGACGAGCGCGTTGAAGATGATCGCCGACAGGATGGCGCTTTGCGGTGTCGCCAGGCCCATGACGTTGAGCGCCCCGAGCTGGGGATAGAAGGCCAGAAACATCGCCGGGATGATGGCGAAATACTTGGCGATATCGTTCGCGATGGAGAAGGTCGTCAGCGCGCCGCGCGTCATCAGCAGTTGCTTGCCGATCTCCACGATCTCGATGAGCTTCGTCGGGTCGCTGTCGAGATCAACCATGTTGCCGGCCTCGCGCGCCGCGACGGTGCCGGTGTTCATCGCGACGCCGACATCGGCCTGCGCCAGTGCCGGCGCGTCGTTGGTGCCGTCGCCGCACATGGCAACGAGCTTGCCCTTCGCCTGCTCCTCGCGGATGAGGGCGAGCTTGTTCTCCGGCGTCGCCTGCGCCAGAAAATCGTCGACGCCGGCCTCCGCCGCGATTGCCGCCGCCGTCATCGGGTTGTCGCCAGTGATCATCACCGTGCGGATGCCCATGCGGCGCAGCTCGGCGAAACGCTCGCGGATGCCGCCCTTGACGATGTCCTTGAGGTAGACGACGCCGAGCAGCCGCCCGTCCTTCACCACCGCGAGCGGCGTGCCGCCATGCCTGGCGATATCGTCGGCGACGGCCCTGATCTCGCGGATCGTCTCGCTGCCGATGTGGGCGCTTCCGGCCGCGACCGCGCCTTGCTCGACATGCTTCAGCACAGCCTCCACCGCGCCCTTGCGGATGGTTGAGCCCTCAAGATCGACGCCGCTCATGCGGCTCTGCGCGGTGAAGGGCACGAAGGTCGCGTGCAGGCCCGCCATGTCGCGGGCGCGGATGTTATACTTCTCCTTGGCGAGCACGACGATGGAGCGGCCTTCCGGTGTCTCGTCGGCCAGCGAGGCGAGTTGGGCGGCATCCGCCAGTTCCCGCTCGGTCACGCCGCGCACGGGGCGGAACTCGGCGGCCTGCCGGTTGCCGAGCGTGATGGTGCCGGTCTTGTCGAGCAGCAGCGTGTCGACGTCGCCCGCCGCCTCCACCGCCCGGCCGGACATGGCGAGCACGTTGAAACGTACCAGCCGGTCCATGCCCGCGATGCCGATGGCTGACAGCAGTGCGCCGATTGTGGTCGGAATGAGCGTCACGAACAGCGCCACCAGCACGATGACCGGAATGGCGCCGCCGGCATAGGCGGCGAAGCTCGGGATCGTCACGGTGGCGAGCACGAAGATCAGCGTCATGCCGGCCAGCAGGATGTTGAGCGCGATCTCGTTCGGCGTCTTCTGCCGTTCCGCGCCCTCGACAAGGCCTATCATCCTGTCGATGAAGGTGGAACCGGCCGCCGCCGTGACGCGCACCCTGATCCGGTCCGACAGCACCTGCGTGCCGCCGGTCACCGCCGAACGGTCGCCGCCCGACTCGCGGATGACCGGCGCGGATTCGCCCGTGATCGCGGCCTCGTTGACCGAGGCCACGCCCTCGATAACCTCGCCGTCCGAGGGGATGATATCGCCCGCCTCGACGAGGACGATGTCGCCCACCTTGAGGCTGTTGCCGGGCACGACCTTGTAGTCGTCGCCGGCGGCGCTCGCCAGCAGCCTGGCCTGCGTTTCCGTGCGCGTGCGGCGCAACGATTCCGCCTGCGCCTTGCCGCGACCCTCGGCGACGGCTTCCGCGAAGTTCGCGAACAGCACGGTGAACCACAGCCACAGCACGATCTGGAACGAGAAGCCGATATTGCCCCCGCCCGTCAGGATGTCCTTGACGAGCAGGATTGTGGTCAGCGCCGAGACGGCGGCGACGACGAACATCACCGGGTTGCGGGCGAGGCTCCTCGGATCGAGCTTCCGGAAGGTGCCGCCGACAGCCGGGACGAGGATGCGAGTGTCGAGAATGCTCGCGGATTTTGAGTGGCTCATGTGAGACTCCAGCATCTCTTTTCCTGTTGCGACATGGCGACGATCAGAAGGTCTGGCCGGCCAGCAGCGCGAAATGCTCGACGATCGGCCCGAGCGCCAGTGCCGGGAAGAAGGTCAGGCCACCGACGATCAGGGTGACGCCGATCACGAGGCCGATGAACAGCGGCCCCGTCGTCGGCAACGTGCCGGCGGAGGCGGGAACGGTCTTCTTGGCCGCGAGCGAACCGGCGATGGCGAGCACGGGCACGATCAGCAGGAAGCGGCCCATCAGCATCGCAAGGCCGATGGTGATGTTATAGAAGGGCGTGTTCGCGGAAAGGCCCGCAAAGGCGCTGCCGTTGTTGTTCGCGCCGGACGTATAGGCGTAGAGCACCTCGCTGAACCCGTGCGGGCCGGCGTCCTGGATGCTGGAAAGCCCCACAGGAACCACGACGGCGATCGCGGTGAATACGAGGATGGCGAGAGAGGGGCCGAGCATCGCCAGAATGCTCATCTTCACTTCCTTGGCCTCGATCTTCTTGCCGAGATATTCCGGCGTGCGGCCCACCATCAGCCCGGCGATGAAGACCGCCAGAATGGCGAAGATCAGGACGCCATAAACGCCCGCGCCGATGCCGCCGAGCGGCGGGATCTGCATGTTGAACAACGGGACGAGACCGCCGAGCGGCATGAGGCTGTCGTGCATCCCGTTGACGGCGCCCGTGGAAGCCGATGTCGTCACGACGGCGAACAGCGACGACAGCGCCAGGCCGAACCGCGTTTCCTTGCCCTCCAGATTGCCGCCCTCGACCCCCAGCGCATGCGCCAGCGGGTTGCCGGCCGCCTCGGCCCAGTAAACGATGACGACGCCGGCAACGACGATCGCACCGATGACGCCGAGCAGCGCCCAGCCCTGTTTCTGGTTGCCGACCTGCCGGCCGAACACGTTCAGCATGGCAAAGGAAATGGCGAAGATGGAAACGAGGTGCAGCAGATTCGTCAGTGCCGTCGGGTTCTCGAACGGATGTGCAGAGTTGGCGTTGAAGAAGCCGCCGCCGTTGGTGCCGAGATGCTTGATGATCATCTGCGAGGCAACGGGCCCCTGCGCGATCGTCTGCTGCCCGCCTTCGAGCGTCGCCGCCACGGTATAGGGATTGAGGTTTTGCGGAACGCCCTGCCAGACCAGCACGAGACTGACCACGACGCAGATCGGCAGCAGGATGTAGAGCGTGGCGCGCGTCAGATCGACCCAGAAATTGCCGACGCTCTTGGCGGATGCCCGCGCAAAGCCGCGGATGATCGCCATAGCCCCGGCAACGCCGACCGCAGCCGAAACGAAGTTCTGCACGGTAACGCCGGCCATCTGCGTCAGATAGCTCATCGTGCTTTCGCCAGCGTAGCCCTGCCAGTTGGTATTGGTCATGAAGCTGACGGCTGTGTTGAACGACGAGTCCGCGCTGACCGCGCCCAAGCCCGCAGGATTGAAGGGCAGGAAACCCTGAGCGCGCTGCAACAGGTAGAGCAGCAGAAAACCGGCCAGATTGAAGAACAGCATGGCGGCCATGTAAGTCGTCCAGTGCTGCTCTTCCTTCTCGTCCGTGCCGGCGAGGCGATAGAGCCCCCGCTCCACCGAACCGAAAACGATCGACAACGGGGTGCGATCGCCGTTCATGACGCGATTGATGTAGCCACCCAACGGCTTGACCAGCGCAATGACGATCCCGAAGAAGATCAGGATCTGTATCCATCCGTTCATAGTCATGATTTGCCTTTCCCGGCTCCGGATCCGGATCAGAACCGCTCGGGACGCGCCAGCGCATAGAGCAGGTAGCCGGTGACGAACACCGTTACCGCCGCGCCAAGAATGTATTCACCGACCATTTCAACCCCCGATCAGAGTTTTTCGCACGTTCTGATGTAGCCGAACATAAATGCGAAGAATGTGAGTCCTATTGCGAGCACCACGACATCCATCGTTCATCGCTCCTGCACCGTTGTTGATCCATCGTGCGCGGGGAAACAGGTTTATCCTCCGTGCGCGATGACGGACATTGCCCCTCGCAATATCTTGCATTGCGGGGGATCCGGATTTCGGCGGGAATATGGCGCGGAACCGCATATAGGTTCGAGAGGGGAAAATCGGGAAAGACATAAAAATCTTATATAAACCCGGCAGCCTCCATGCCGAGTTCGCCAACATATATTTATTATTATGTATATTTTAAATATAAAAATATCTATAATAAGTAAATTATAATATAAATTTATTTTTATTTGACGAAAATTCGTACCGGGAGCCATGCCGATTGGCGGAAAAGCATTCTCGCGGCGGAAGGGTTCCGCTCCCGATCTGGCTGGGCATCGCCGGCCCGCGCCGGCGTAAGCGCCGCAAGGGCACTCATCGGCCGAACGCAGAACGCACGGCGAGGTTGAGCGCCTGGGGCAGCACCGACATATGGCTCTCGCCCGGCAGAAGCCGGAACGAGGCGTTGAAGCCGGGCACGGCCGCAAGCAGGGCCGCCATTTCACGCGCGTTGTCGACGATGCGGCTTTCCGCGAATCTTTTCAGGCGCTTGTCCGCATCGGGCGCCCCCTGTTGAAACGGCGCAAGCTGCTGCTCGTATTCGCCGGCCATCAGGAGCAGGCGGCCTGCGCGACCGGCGTTCGCGTCTGCGACGAAGCGCCGTGCCTCCCCGACGATGCCACCCCCTTCCCACCAGATGGCGGGACTTGCCGAAATCCACACGGAGAACGCCTCGGGCTTGCGGAACAAGGCGTGGAGAACGAACAAACCGCCGAAGGAATGACCGAAGATCGCCTGCCTTGCCGGGTCGATGGTCACGCGCCGGCCGATCTCGGGTTTCAGGTCGTCCTCGACGAACGCCAGAAATGCGTCGGCCCCGCCGGTGCGCACAGGCGGACCGGCGGGCGTATGCGGCGGATAGGTGCGCCCCGGCGGCGGCCCCATATCCCACGAGCGCCGTACGCTGTCGTAGGCGCCCTCCGTCGGATAGCCTATGCCGACGACGACGCCATCGCCGATACCTGTCCCGAGCGGATAGGCCGCCTGAACGCGCAGGATATCCGCCGCGGTGCCGATCACCGCGTTCGCGTCCAGCACATAGAGCACAGGCCAGCCCTGTGCCGGCGCGGGGCTGGCCGGCACGCGCAGGAATATCCGGTAGGGCGCGCCGCCAGCGCGCGGCGGCAGGTCGAAGTAGACCGTATCGGGCACCGGCACTGCCTGCGCCGCCGGCGAGGCTTCCGCAACCGTTATCGCGAGGAGAAAGGATGCCGCCACCGCGAGCAGAAATTTCACTGTTGCCGGCAGGAGCGATTCAGCGCGCTCCCCCATGTTGGCTGCCATTCCCATCCATCCCTCCGAATGCCGTCGTGCGAAAAAGCGCCCTGCCGCGCGGAGCGGCAACACGGAAAACCTCACCACTTGTACTTGAGCGTGCCGAGCACTGTGCGGCCCTGGCCGAGATAGCAGGTGCCGGCATTGCAAATCTCGGCCCGCTTATCGGTCAGGTTCGTGGCATTGACAGCAACGCTGAAGCCGGTGAGCCGATCGTCGAGCCCTCCGAGATCGTAGCGGAGGGAAGCGTCAAGCAACGTGTAGGCGTCGTTGCGCATGGTATTGGTATTGTTGCCCCAGGTTTCGCCTATATAGCGCACACCTATGCCGCCGCCGAGCCCGGCCAGGGCACCCGACTGCACGGTATAGCTCAGCCAGAGCGAAGCGGCATGGCGCGGCGTCACCGCCGGCACCTTGCCAATCTCGGCCGCCGTGTTGGAGCGGGTGATCTCGGCATCGACGAAGGTATAGGAGGCGATGGCCTCAAGTGAGTCCGTTATCTTTCCCCTGCCCTCGACCTCGATGCCCTGCGTCCGTATCCTGCCGATCGATTCATAATAGTATTGCCCGGTTGCCCCGTTGAATCCGGCATATTTGGCCGCGTTCTTTTCAATGAGCTGATACGCCGACAACGTCAGGGACAGACGGCCATCCGCCGGCTGGTACTTGACGCCGGCTTCGAGCTGCTCGCCTTCGGACGGTTCCAGCACCCTGCCGTCGCGGTCGAGACTGCTCGTCGGCTGGAACGAGGTGCTGTAGCTGACATAGGGGGCAATACCGTTGTCGAAGAGGTAGAGCAGGCCCGCGTTGTAGCTGAAGGCGTCGTCGTTGCGCTTGCTGTTGACGCCGCCCGTCAGCAGGTTCGTCTGTGTCCTGTCCGTCCAGTCCTGCCTCCCGCCCAGCGACAGACGCCAGTTGCCGAGCCTGATCTGGTCCTGCGCATAGAGACCGACCTGATCGAAGTCCGTGTTCGTGCGGCTGGTGATTGCCGGCGTCGCACCGCTGAGCCCGTAGTAAGGATTGAGCACGTCCAGCGCAAATGCCGGATTGGCCGCACTCGTGCCGGTGCCGAACCGCGAGTTCATGTGGGCGTAGTCGAGGCCGAGGAGCAACGTGTGCTGCAGCGATCCGGTGGCGAAATCGGCCTGTGCCTGATTGTCGACCTGGAAGGTCCGCAAGCGCTCGACGACGGCCGCGGTCCCGCGCCGGTAGACCGACGAGGAGGCGTTCGCGAAGCCGCCCCCCGTGACGCCTCCGGTAAGATAGCGGCTGTCGAGATCCACGACGCCGAACCGCAAGTTCTGGCGCAGCGTCCAGACGTCATTGATGCGGTGCGAGAGGTTGTAACCGATCTGGAACTGTTTCTGTTTCTGGTAATCGTAGTTCGTGTCGCTCGCGCGCAAACTGGATGTACGGCTGTTCCGGTTGATCATCGCGACGTTGGAGTCCGTCTCGTCCTGCTGGGCGAGGCTGTAGACGGTCAGCGAGCTGCCGTCCGTCGGCCGCCAGGTGAAGGAAGGCGCGAGCAGGAGCCGCCTGTCCTCGATATCGTAGTTGGTCTCGCCCGCGCGCGCCAGCGCCACGATGCGATAGAGAAACTTCCTGTCCGGATCGACAGGCCCGCCGATATCGAAAGCGCCCTGCAGGCGGCCATAGCTGCCGGCCTGTGCCTCGATCTCGTGATGGGCTTCCTCGGTGGGCAGCTTGGACTGTCGATCGATCAGCCCGCCCGGCGTGCCCTGACCGTAGAGCACGGAGACCGGCCCCTTGACGATGTCGATGCGATCGAGGCTGTAAGGCTCGGTCCGGAAAGTCGCATAGCCGCCGCTAATCTGGCGCAACCCGTCGCGATAGTCGCCCAGCGTTGTGGTCGCGAAGCCGCGGATGTAGATCTGGTCGAAGCGCGGATCATAGCCGAAGGCGCCGGTGGTCACGCCCGACGTATAGCGCACCGCTTCCGGCACGCTCTGCACGCCGCGGTTGTCGAGTTCCTGGCGCGTGACGACCGATATCGAGCGCGGCGTTTCGATCAGCGGTGTGTCGGTCTTGGTGCCGGCGCTGCTGCGCGTGGCGACATAACCGCGCGTGCCGTCGCCCCGGACGCCCGCCACCTCTATGGTGTCGAGCAAGGTGGAACCGTCGTCGGCCAGGGCGGCGCCATTTTCCGACGATGCCGACGGGTCGAATATCTGGACCGTGCCGGCATTGCTGAACCGGTATGTCAGGCCGGTACCGGCGAGCAGCATGGCGAGTGCCTGATCGGCGGTCAGCGATCCGCGCACAGGCCGGCCCATGGCCGCAATCGGCCGGTTTTCCCTGAATACCACGGAAAGACCTGCTACGCGGCCGATGTCGTTGACCGCCTGGGTAACGGGCTTGGCGGGGATGTTGAAATCGAACTGCCTCTGCGCTGCCCGCTGCTGCGCATGGACGGCCGTAACCGAAACGCCGGCGCTCGCGGCCAGCAACAGCGCCGCCAGCAGGAAGCTCTTCCGCCCCGCCCCGTTCCTTCTCATCGATAGCAGCCCTTCTCGCTCGTGAAACATGCCGGGCGCGGGCAGCACATGAAGTGCGGTATTCCGTGCCTTTGTCTCCTTCACGTGCGAGAAGCCGCTTCACTGAACCGCGCGGCGCGATTTTTTTCGTTACGGTCCGATCACGGTGAGCCGGCCGGCTACCGTGTTCATGCGGAAACCGACGCTTGCCTGCAGTGAATTCAGCGCCGCATCCGTATCGGCGAGGGAAAGGCTCCCCGTCACAAGCTCCCCGGCGAGTTCCGTCGTGGCGATCACAATCCGCCCGCGGCGATAACGTTCGATCTCGCGCACCACCTCGGCGAGGCGCGCGCGATAGAAGACGAGGCGGCCGTTGCGCCAGGCGAGCGCCTCCTCCAGATCGACGCGCGTGACCGGCCCAACCCCGGCCGGGCCGAAGCGAACCTGTTGGCCCGCCTCAAGAACGGCCTCGTCGGCAGCCCGACCGCTCCTGACCGCGACGCGCCCGCGCTCCAGCGTCACGAGACCGCCGTCGTCGAGCAGGTGCACGTCGAAGCGCGTGCCCAGCACCCGCACCTCCCCGCCGGACGCCGCGACCACAAACGGAACCGGCGACGACACCACGTCGAAGAATGCCGCGCCGCGCATCAGCCGGACCCGGCGTTCCCCGTCGCGGTACTCTTCCGCGAGCGCGCTGTCCGCGTCTAGCAGCGCCGTCGATCCGTCCGGAAGGTCGACCAGCCGCCGCTCGCCGCGCCCGGTCTTGAAGTCCGCCAGCATATTCTGGAAAAGGCCGGGCCGTTCGAGCCATATTCCGCCCGCAAGCAGCAGGACGAGCGCGAGGCAAAGGGCCGTGAGACGGCGTAACGTCCCGCGTTGCCCTTTCAGCCGATCCATGGCGTCGAGATAGACGGCGAGTTCGTCGGCCTCACGCGCGGCGAGCCGCTCCCCCGGTTTCCCGGTTGCGCGCCAGACGGCCTCAACCTTGCGGAACGCCTCGTCGTGGGCCGCATCGGCTTTCCGCCAGCGCTCGAACCGCTCGCGCTGGGCGTCCGTCGGCGAATCGAGCAGGCGCACGAGCCATTGCCGCGCTTCCTTGCGAACATCCGTCTCGGTCGGCTCTGTGGGGTCCTGACTGCTCATGGGCCTGATAAACGGATTCCGTTTCAATACACGCGCAGGCGCATCATCCGCCGGATCGCAGGCAGGCTCCTACCCGGTATCGCCGGCCGGGATGCTTTCGCACGCCGCCACGGCACGCGCCATATGCTTCGCCACGGCCCGCTCGGAGATGCCGAACACGGACGCTATCTCGGCGAAGCTCCTACCATGGATCCTGTTCAGGAGAAAGATATGCCGCGTACGCTTCGGAAGCGCCGCGAGCGCCTCATCGACGTTACGGATGTCCTGCCGCGCCGCGACAATGTCGAAGGGCGATGCCGACGGCGCGGCATACTGCTCAGGCGCGAGCGCACCGAAGAAGGCGTGCCGGGTCTTTTCCGCGCGGATGTGATCGATGGCGGCATTGCGCGCGCAGCGCGTCAGGAACGCGGATGAATTGCCCGTGCAATCGACGGCCTTCTCCCAGATGCGGAGAAAGATGTCCTGCACGAGATCGCACGCGGTCGCCGTGCAGCCGATCTTCCGGCAAATCTGACGTTCGAGCCTCGCGCGCTCGTCAGCGTACAGGCGTTTGATTTCGTCGCTTCTGGCTGTCATCAACATGCTGCAGGGAAATGCCGCCCGCGTTGAACGGCAGGCGCGCAATGGCACCGGCGCAGACTAGTGAATACGAAAACATCTTTCAATCGCAATTATTTAGACTGATTCCAGAGACGGAATGAAAACACCCGCGGGGAAGTCGGAAAAGGGCTATCCCATCTTCCACATTATGGATATCGTTCCGCCATGCAATATCGTCTCCATGCCGAGTCGGTGACGCTGCGGTACGGCGAGCGGACGATTTCGGCGAATCTCGACGTCGCGATTCCGGACGGCTCCTTCACGGTGATCGTCGGCCCGAATGCTTGCGGCAAGTCTACCCTGCTGCGGGCGTTGTCGCGGCTGCTGGCGCCTGCGGCGGGAAAGGTGGTGCTGGAAGGCAGGAACGTCGCCGACTTCCCCGCCCGCGCTTTCGCCCGCCGGGTCGGCCTTCTGCCGCAGAGTTCCGTCGCCCCGGACGGCATCACCGTGGCCGACCTCGTGGCGCGTGGCCGCTATCCGCATCAGTCGTTCCTGCGGCAATGGTCGACAGCCGACGACAGGGCCGTTGTCGCGGCGATGGAGGCGACCCGGGTTTCCGGGCTGTCGGACCGGCTCGTGGACGAGCTGTCCGGCGGCCAGCGCCAGCGGGTCTGGATCGCGATGGTGCTGGCCCAGGAAACGCCGATCCTGCTGCTCGACGAGCCGACCACGTTCCTCGACATCGCCCACCAGATAGAGCTTCTCGACCTGTTGTCCGACCTCAACGGCGAGGGCCGCACGGTGGTCGCGGTCCTCCACGATCTCAACCAGGCGTGCCGCTACGCCACCCGTCTCATCGCCATGCGGGACGGCGCGATCGTGGCCGAGGGCGCCCCCTCGGACATCGTCACCGAACAGCTTGTCGAGCGTGTCTTCGATCTGCCGTGCGTCGTCGTTCCCGATCCCGTCTCCCTGACACCGCTGGTCGTGCCAAGAGGAAGAGCGACGGCACGCATTCGCCAGACCGGAACAGAAAGGCGGCCGGCATGACGGTGGCCGGACAGCTTCACATTGGACTATGTCTTTCCGAAACGTGGCTGCTCGGCAGGGGCCCTGACGCCGCCGAGGGGCAAGCGCAAGTACGTGACCCCGCCGGCTTCTACGCCGGACTGGCGCGAGCTGCGGAAAAGGCCAAGCTGGACTTCGTCTTCAAACCGGATACGCTCGTGATACGCTCCGGCATCGCGGCGGCGACGCCGGCCATCGTGGGCCTCGACGTGACCGTCATGCTCGCGTCGATCGCGCGGGAGACCGACAGGATCGGCCTGGTCACGACCGCCTCGACCACCTTTAACCCGCCCTACGTCGTGGCCCGCCAGATTCAGTCCCTGCACTGGATCAGCAACGGGCGAGCGGGATGGAACATCGTCACGTCCATCGAGGGCGCGGAAAATTTCGGCGATACGCCGATGCCGCCGACAGATGTCCGCTATCGCAAGGCACGGGAATTCACCGACGTTGTCCGGCGGCTCTGGCAAAGCTACCCCCTCGCCGCGCCGGCCGGCGCGGCGAACATCGCGCCTGTCGGCCACAGGGGGGAGTTCTTCAGCGTGGCAGGTCCGCTCAATGTGCCGGCCCATCCGGCCGGGCCGCCGCCGCTGTTCCAGGCAGGCGCTTCCGACATCGGGCGGGAATTCGCGGCGTCGGTGGCGGATGCCACGTTCGCGTCAACGCCCGACATGGGGGCCGCGATCGAACTGCGCGCCGATCTCCGCAGCCGCGCGGCGCGGCACGGACGGTCGCCGGACGCCGTCCGCGTGCTGCCGGGCCTGTACTTCTTCCTCGCCGCAACCCGGGAGGAGGCATGGGAGATGCACAGGCGGGCGCATGCGCATCTGACACGCCGGCATCGCTGCGATGCTGTGAAATCCATCCTTGGGCTCGACATCGGCCACCTGCCGGCCGACGGTCGGGTGACGCCCGATATGCTCCCGGCGAGCGGCCTGCCCGTTCGCAGCCGCACCCATGCCGATCTGCTGCGCCGCTTCATCGCGCTCAACAATCCGACGGTGGAGGAATTGTTGTCGCGGCCCGAGGTCGTCGGCTCGGCCCATTGGGTTTCTGTCGGCACCGTGGATGACGTGCTGGGCGACATCATCGAGTGGCATGCGGCCGGCGCGATTGACGGCTTCATCGCCCTCCCGGGCGGCTCGCTGGAATCGCTCGCGCTGTTCCTCGACGAACTGGTGCCAGCCCTTGCGGAGCGGGGATTGTTCCGCAAGGACTACGAGGGCTCCACGCTGCGCGGACATCTGGGCATGGGCTGACGGGAAAAGCCGCCCCGGCCCCGATAAGGCAGGGAACGGCAACTCTCAGCCGCCACCTCCCGCATCCAGCGTCGCCTGCTTCCCCGCCTCGAAAAGGGCCGCGCGGTGGCCTTCCGCCTCGGCCGTCCTCACGAAGGAGACAGTCGTGACGACGCAGGCGATTTCGTTCTGTACATTGAAGACGGGAGCCGCCTTGCCAGTCAGGGCCGAGAACAGGTGTTCGTTCAATTCCGCGCCGCCGGCTCGGCGGACGGCTTCCAGCGCGTCGGGCTTCGGCGTCTGCCCCCTGAAGGACGCAGGCTGCATTTTGCGTGCGGCCGAGATGGCTTTGGGAGGCAGATGGGCCTGAAAAACCAGCCCGCAGGCGGTGTTGTCGAGGGGCAGCACATCGCCGAGGCTGACCGTGCTGATCGAAAAATCCGTGCTGCGGTACCAGCGCACAACCGTGGGGCCGCGTTCGGTCCACACCGCAACGCCGCAACTGGCCGCGATGCGGGAAGCGAGGGATTGCATCAGCCTGGCGGCCACCTCCACCGGCTCGATGCGCCGCATCGCGCGGATTCCGATGCTGAGCGAGGCCGGGCCGAGGTCGTATCGCCCCGTCGCCTCGTCCTGCGCCACCAGCCGCTCCCGAACGAGGCTCTGCATATAGCGGTGCGCCGTGGAAGGGCCGGTCTGAGCCTGCCGGGCAAGCTCGTTGAGGGCCATAGCCCCCTCCGCCTTCGCCAGTATTTCAAGGAAACGCGCCGCAATCGACACGGACTGGATGGTCCCGGAACGCTTGTCCCGGTCGCGTTCCTTGCTGCCGGGTTGATTCGGCTTCACGGCTGGGACTCCTTATCGGCGGGCGGAAAACAGAAGGGGTCTGGAAACACAGTCATGGCATTCAACGACAGGGCTGGAATAGCGTGGACGACGGCGGCGCGACCCGGACGGGTTGCTGTTTATCACCGGAAACGCACGGTTTCATCGCAGATTGATGCGCAAGGCAAATCTGTTTGCCGCGATCCGTAGCCGGATCCTTCTTCCGTCTGCCGCAATCCGGCAGCGACTCTTGTAAAGGATCAATCCGTTGCCTCCGCATGCATCATGGATATTGCAGGAGCGCATCCCCGCCCCGGCTGTACGCCGAGTAAAGAACATGCACGCGGATAATCGCCGATTCGATCTCCATTTTCAAAATTAGAGTAATTACAGTATTTGCACAACCTTTTGCGCTCTCTCTTTTGCCGATCTACCCGCTCTGCCAAGTCCCGGTGTTGCACAAAGGTCATATAGAGGCCGCCAAACGGGCTTTTTCTTCCAATTGCAGGTTCACGCAATTGTTTTCCGGAATGCGTTCTGGCATGTGGAATGGAATGAGGCGCAGCCACGTGCGACGGTCGGCGACGGGGCGTATCGCGCCGCCGCACACTTTCGGGTTTCCGTTTCGAGATCACCAGAAGCCAGCAGTTGGAGCCGGCGGTTGCCCATCGACCGATCAGATGGTGAGGGACGAATATGGGATTGAATTCTTTCGCGCGATATCTGCTCGGCAGCGCGAGCATCGCGGCGCTGGCGCTCCTCGCAGCGCCGGCCCTTGCACAGGAGAACGACGCGGGCGCCGTTCTCGAACTGCCGGAAATCACCGTCAGCGGCGAAAAAATCGAGCGCAGCCTGCAAAGGACCGCCAGTTCGGTCACTGTGCTGACGGCGAAGGACATCGCGCGCAAGGTGGGGGCGACTTCGGTCACGGAAGCGATCCAGGGCGTGCCGAACGTGGTCTTTCCGGATTCGGTCAGCGCGCCGGTTATCCGCGGCCAGGATACGCAAGGGCCCAACTCCGGCGCGGGCGCCTTCTTCGCCGGCACGGTGCCGCGCGCGCCCGTCAACGTCGATGGGCACTACCTGAACTTCAACGAGTTCTATTTCGGCACGACATCGGTCTGGGACGTCAGAAGCATCGAGGTATTCCGCGGCCCGCAGACGACGTCGCAGGGCGCGAACGCGACTGCTGGCGCGATCATCGTCAACACCAACGATCCGACCTTTACGCCAGAGGCAGCCTATCAGACAGAGTTCGGCAGCTACGACACGAAGCGGGCCTCGTTCATGCTCTCGGGTCCCCTCGTCAAGGATGAACTGGCGGCGCGCATCGCGCTCGACTATTCCGGCCGCGATACGTTCATCGACTACATCAATCCGGGCTTCGTACCCGGCGATACCAATCTTGACTTCCAGAACGTCAATGCCCGCCTCAAGCTGCTCTGGCAGCCCACCGCGATCCCGGGCCTCGAAGCGAAATTCACCTATTCGTACAATTCAAGCAACCGGCCGACTCAGGAGGCGGCCACCCGGCCGTTCAGTGACCTCAACAGCAACGCGGCGACGATGCCGACGTGGAAGCAGGACACCAACATCGGGATCCTCGACGTCAGCTACGACTTCTCCAACGGATTCAAGTTCTTCAATCAGACGCAATATAGCAACTCGACCGTGCACCGCGTAGCCAATGTTCGCGGCAATGGCGATGCGGATATCGACCAGTGGAATGCCTCCAACGAGGCGCGGATCACCTACGGCAGCACCGATGATGTTCTGAGCGGTATGGCGGGATTCTACTACGCGCACACGCAATCCGACGAGAATCTGTATGTCGGCGGCACCTCGACCTTCGATGACACCAAGCGGAATCTCGGCATCTTCGGCGAGCTGACCTACAAGCTGACCGACAAATGGCGGCTCACCGGCGGGCTGAGGTATCAGCAGGATCAGGTCGAGCGTCTGGGAACGACGGTCTATAGCCGCATACCCCTTGATTTCGACAAGACGTTTTCGGCGCTTCTGCCCAAGGTCTCGCTGTCCTACGATGTGACGCCGGACTGGACCGTCGGCGCGCTCGTCAGCCGCGGCTATAATCCCGGCGGCGTCGCGCTGAACCTCAGCTCGGGGCGCTGGCTGACCTTCAAGGACGAGTCGCTCTGGAACTACGAGCTGTTTACGCGCACGAGCATCCTCGATGGCAGGCTGAACCTGAACGGCAACCTGTTCTACACGGATTTCAAGAATGCGCAGTACAATATCCCCGTCGTCATTTCGCCGGGCGTCTTTGAATCGTACACCATCAACGCCGAGAAGGCTCATTCCTACGGCCTTGAGGTCGGGTTCGACTACCGGGTTCTCGACAGCCTGACGCTCAGGGCGGGCGCTGGCCTGCTCAGCACCGAAATCGAGGAAGTGTCGAGCAATCCTGACTACGCGGGCAACGAGTTCCCGAAGGCGCCCGGCTACATGTTTAGCCTCGGCGCGAGCTGGGATGTCACTGACAAGTTCAACGTGTCCGCCGATCTCCGCCACACGGGCGGCTCTTACTCCAACGTCGCCAACTCGGCCGAATACAAGGTCAAGTCCTATACGATCGCCAATGCCCAGGCGAGTTATCAGGTCCATGAGCACTTGCAGGTCTACGGCTATGTCCGAAACGTTTTCGACGAGCGGGCACCGACATACCTTCAGCAGAACCGCAGCGTGACGGGCGGCATCGAAGCGAGCATGACCATGCCGCGCACCTTCGGTGTCGGCGTCAAGGGTGCATTCTGAGATGCGTGACAACCGGACAGATGCGCTCCGCCGCGCCCTTCTGGCCGTGACAGCGGCCCTGGCGCTCCACCTGCCCGCGCCCGCCGCTCCTGCGCAGGAAACCGGCTGGCCGCGGACGATCAAGCACGCAGCGGGCGAAATCACGCTTGCGGCAAAGCCCGCGCGGATCGTCTCGACCTCGCCAAGTCTCACCGGCATTCTGCTCGCCATCGATGTTCCGATCGTTGCGACCGCAGCCACCACGCCCAGCGGCCTGACGGACGGGAAAGGCTACTTTTCCCAATGGGCCGAGGTGGCTGACGCGCGCGGCGTCGCGGTTCTATACTCCAACCTGAATTTCGATATCGAATCCGTGATAGGCTGGAACCCCGATCTGCTGATCGTCTCGGCCGGAGGCGCCGACACCGCCCTTCAACACTATCCGGAGCTTCGGGCGCAGGGTATCCCGACTATCGTCGTCAATTATTTCAACCGACCCTGGCAGGAGATCGCAACCGAAATCGGCCGGGCCACGGGGCATGAGGCAGAGGCAGCGGCGGCCATCAGGCGTTTCGACGACTATGCCGCCGGGGTCGCCCCATCCATAACCCCGCCGGCTGGTCCGGTCACCATCGTCGGATACAATCTCGCCGGCACTTACTCGGTCAGCCGCACCACCAGTCCCCATGCGCAAATTCTCAAGGCGCTCGGCTTCGAGGTGGCGGGCCTGCCAGAGCACATCCGGGCGGATCCGGCATACAGAGGCTCTGACTTCGGGTTCGTCTCCCGCGAGACCCTGTCGTCCGCCATCGCCGGCGAAACCGTCTTCCTGCTGAACGGCACGGAGAAGGACGTCGAGACGTTTCTCGCCGATCCGGTCCTCGCCAATCTGCCCGCCGTCAGGAACCGGCGCGTCTACCCGCTGGGGCCGACCTCCTTCCGCGTCGACTATTACTCCGGGCGCCAGCTCATCGACACCGTCGCCGGCTATTTCCGCAAGTCATGACGGTCCGTGCGGGAGGAATCGCCGAGGCCCCACTGTCGCACCGGCGCCGGAAGCGCCTGCGGGTACTTGCCGGGGGGCTCCTGCTGCTCGGCCTCGCCGCCTTTTGCAGCCTGATCGTCGGCTCGCGGCCCATTCCGCTGGGCGCGACGTTCGATGCGCTCGTCGCCTACGACATCCATGACGACCGGCATCTGGTGATACGGGAACTGCGCGTCCCCCGCACCATCGTCGCCCTGCTTGCCGGCGCGGCTCTGGGTGCCGCGGGGGCGATCATGCAGGCGGCGACGCGCAATCCGCTTGCGGAACCGGGCCTGCTCGGCATCAATGCCGGGGCAGCGGTCGCCGTGGTCATCGGGATCGCGGCCTTCGATCTGACGTCGATGACGCAATACGTCTGGTTCGGCATAGCTGGCGCGGGTTTCGCCGGCATCGCCGTCTTCGTTCTCGGCCGGGCGCACGAGACGGGCACCAACCCGGTGCGCCTCGTGCTCGCCGGCGCCGGTCTGTCGATCATGCTGACGGCGATCACGGGGATTGTCATCATCAACGCGCCGCTGGCGGTTTTCGACGATTTCCGGAAATGGTCGGCGGGGTCGATAGAAGGAAGAGGGTTCGATGTCGTCGGCGTGCTCGCCGTCGCGGTCCCGGCAGGGCTGGCGACGGCCTTCGCCATCTCGGGGCGCCTCAACGCCGTGGCGCTGGGCATGGACCTTGGCCGGGCGCTCGGGGTGAACGTCCGCACCACATGGTTTCTCGCATGCGTGTCGATCATGCTGCTGACAGGCGCAGCGACCGCGGGCGCGGGGCCGATCGGGTTTGTCGGTCTGGTCGCGCCGCACCTCGCGCGGATGACGACAGGTCCGGATTTCCGGTGGATACTGCCCTGTTCAGCGCTCTTCGCAGCCGTGCTGCTGCTCGGCGCCGACATCCTCGGCCGGGTCATCGCCGCACCCTCGGAGGTCGCGGCCGGGATCATCGCCGCCCTGATCGGCGGCCCTTTCCTGATCGCCGTGGTGCGTAGATCCCGCCTGACGAAACTATGAAATCCGCCCTCCCCTCCGTTCTTCGGCTCGGGTCGCTCTCTGTCTTGTGGAGACCGCGCGCGGCCCTCGTCTGCGGCCTGCTCGCGCTTGCCGGTGCAGCGCTGGGCATCCTGCTTATGGGAACGGGAACACTGCCCCTCACGCCCGGAGAAGTTCTCTCCAGCCTCCTCGGCACGGGGGAAAACCCGACGGCGGACCGCATCGTGCTGCGAATCCGGCTGCCGCGCGTGGCGACGGCGATGCTCGTCGGCGCGGCGCTGGGCATGGCCGGCTCCATCTTCCAGTCCATTTCCCGCAACGCGCTCGGCTCTCCGGACATCATCGGCTTCACGACCGGGGCCGCGACGGGCGCCATCGTGCAGATCATCCTCTTCAATGCCGGCCCGTTCGAAACCGCGCTGGCAGCGGCGCTTTCGGGCATGGGCACGGCGGGAGTCGTCTTCCTGCTCTCGATGCAGGGGCGCTCCACGGGCGGCTACCGTCTCGTGCTGGTCGGCATCGGCGTGGGCGCGATCATGTCCGGCGTCAATACCGTCCTCCTCGTCATGGGCGACCTCGACCGGGCCTCCGCCGCGCAGATCTGGCTCTCCGGTTCCCTCAACACGCGCACGTGGTTCCACGTCGTGCCTGCCGCCGTGGGCCTTGCGGTCGTTATGCCGGTCGCCATTCTGCACGCTCGACGCATCGACCTGCTGGAAATGGGCGACGACGCAGCGAGCCAGCTCGGTGTCAATGTGGAGCGAACGCGGCTCGTCATGGTCATGACCGCCGTCGGCCTGACAGCGCTTGCCACGGCCGCCACCGGCCCGATCGCGTTCATCGCACTCGCCGGCCCGCAGCTCGCCCGCCGTCTGACGCGCTCGCCCGGCGTGCCGCTGGTGTCCGGCGCGTGCATGGGCGCTATCCTTCTCCTCGCCGCCGATCTACTGAGCCAGCGATTTCCCTTCAACGTCAGCCTGCCGATCGGGCTGACGACCGGCCTTCTGGGTGGCTTCTACCTCCTGCTGCTGCTCACCCGCAGCCCGAAGGTCTGATAGCGTATCTCGACGATGATAACTCGTCGAGATACGGCCAGGCCGTTGCGACGCTTGACTAAAACCCGCACGCGAGCGGTCGACGATCGGGCGCTTTGGTATGATTGCCGCGCTGTCATTACCTACCCGCCGGCCGATCTCCGTCGCGCCGGTACGAACGGACGATTCGCGGGCGAAGTACCGCCTGATTTCGATCCGGACATCCCGGCATTCAGAGGAACGCGGCAGAGTGAAGCTTTTCGACAACATAGACCGGTGAATATCAAAAAGTTTCTATTGAAACCAGCCTGCACTGAAGGATACTAAGGGATATTCTCAGGAAATTTAATTAACTTATTGATGAGCAATAAATAATATGCCGTTTTCCCATAAGTTGAATGTACATTCATCCCCGATATTGGCCCCAATCGGGCAGAAGGCG
The DNA here is from genome assembly GCF_042432495.1 of Pseudochelatococcus lubricantis. Lineage (NCBI taxonomy): Bacteria > Pseudomonadati > Pseudomonadota > Alphaproteobacteria > Hyphomicrobiales > Chelatococcaceae > Pseudochelatococcus > Pseudochelatococcus lubricantis. The sequence continues at coordinate 192,604 of NZ_JBHLXC010000012.1, forward strand.
GTCCTCCAGCGCCGCCTTGTCCAATCGCTAAAAAATTAGAAATAAATATTGTTTTTCAATATGTTAATTTATTATTCCTTCTCACTGTTTGTTATCGTGAATATCTTACCTGTCTGCGCATAGCGTTTACTCTATGTTCTGCGCTATGGTTTATAATCAATTCCGTTATGCTAATAAGACTGCACCTCGCGGCAATCTCAGCGGTGCTCAATATGCATAATAGGACGGACGGGCCGATCTCGGCCTCTTGCTCTGTGGATCGCGTATCTGGCCTGCAGACCGGTCGTGTGGGTCGATGACGCACGAGCACACGAATGTCCATCGTGGTTCGTCCGAGCCTGCGCCGCAGAGCAGAGCCGTCGCGGGCAAGCAGTCCTCCTATCCCGACCGCGGGCCGCGGTCGGCTATCTACCGCATTACCCTGCGGGACATTTTCGTCACCATCGCCTACTACCGGCGCGTCGCCATTCTGGCCGCGCTCATCCCGATCCTGATCGGCATTTCGGCGGCCATCGAAACCCATACCGTCTATACGGCTGAAGGCTTGCTGATGGTGCTCGTCACCCGTGAGCAGGTCGGCAGCGAAAACCTGACGGAGACGGTGCCGACGCTGCTGTCCATCGAGGGATTGAAGGCGGTGGAAAGCGAGGTCAGCATCATCGGCAGTTCCGATGTCATCCGCGCCACCATCGACGAGATTGGCGCCGAAACGCTGTTTCCCGGCGCGACGGGGCGGTGGCGCGCCGTTCTCTCCCTGCTTCGGCCGCCCTACACGGAAGACCAGCTCATCCAGCGATTCCGCGACCAGCTCGATGTCAGGGCGCAGTCGGGATCCAATATCATTCAGGTGCATTTCAGCCACACGGACCGCGCCCTCGCCGCCCGGGTAACGGATACGCTGATCGGGAAATATCTCGATCATCGCCGGGCGCTGTTCGAGAGCCCGCGCTCGGGTTTGCTGGCCGAGCAGGTCAGACTGCTCGCGGCACAGCTTGAGGCGAAGGAAACCGAGATTCACCAGCTCAAGGCGACGGCGAACATCATCGACATCTCGCAGGATCGCGTGCTGGCCGCCAATCAGGTCGATAGCGTGCTCCAGCGGACGCGACAGATCCGCGAGCGGCGCGAGGCCGTCATCGGACAACTCGCCAGAGCCCAGGAGCAACTGACGGGCCTTGACAACAAGGTTTTCGATTCCCGCCAGGTCAGCAACTCGGCCCCCAACGACGATCCCAATCTGCTGACAAGACTGCTGGCCGAACGCCAACAGCTGCTCGGCAAATATGCGGCCAGTCACCCCGCCGTCCAGGCGATCGACAGGCAGATTGCCGCGGTCCGCGACAGCGTCCGCCAGTCCGAGCGGCAGCCCATATGGACGAACAGCGAGGTGCGTAACCCCGCCATCGCCTTCGTCGGCAACATGATCATCACCCTGAAGATCGAAAGCGACGCCCTCGACCGGCAGCTGACCGAACTGGCCTCGCAGCATGCCGCGGCGGAGAAGCGCGTGAGCGAATTGCTGGACGCGGACAGGCAGCTCACCCGACAGACGCGGGAACAGGAAATTCTCAACACGACGTACAGGGACTATGTACAGCGTGCGGAAGCGGCGAAGATCAACGAGGAGACGGTCGCGCAGCGCAGGTCCAACGTGCGGCTCGTGCAATCGCCGCAGGACGCCGTGACCAGCCGCAACATGGCCCTGCCGTTCCTGATCGCCGGCCTGTTCGGCGGCGTGCTGTTCGGCGCTGCCGCCGTCGGCTGCGCGACCGTGCTGCGGTCCACCTTCATCAGCCCCGGCGAGGCGGAGCGGGAGACGCTTCTGCCCGCTCTCGCGGTTTTTCCGGATGGCGCCCTCAGCCCTGGCGCGGCGGAGCGGGAGGTAACCGTGTCCGCGCTGGTGGCCCGGCTGTTCGGCGCGCCGGTCGACGACCGTTCGCTCGCCGTGCTGATGGTGACGGATGTCGATGCGGCCGACGACAAGCGCCATCTGATCGAGGCGATGGCCTGCGAGTTATGTGTGAAGCAGCAACGGAAGGTGCTGCTGGTCGAGACAACGGCTGCGAACTCCGTCCTGACGGGCGAGACGCGGTCCCTCGCCGTCGCGCCAGCCCTCGCGGAACTCGGCGTGCCTGTGTCGCAGGGGCCCGTGGCAGGCCTCCATATCGCGCGGATGACCGGCGCATCGCTGCTGGACAACCCGCATTCGCTCGCCGGTTCCCCGCAGCAGCTCTTCGACACGTTGCGCTCGCAATACGACGCGGTGCTGTTATCGATGGCCGCTTCCGACAACGTTCCGCTAACGCAATATCTGGCGTCGGCGGTCGACGCCTCGCTGCTGGTCGTGCGGGCCGAGCGTTCGCGCGGACCTGTGGTCCTCTGGCTGCGCGATCTCATTCTGGATGCCGGCGGCGGCATCGTCGGCTTTGTCTTCACGGGCAGAAAGTTCTACTTGCCGGAGAGGCTCTACAAATGGTCGTGACGACACGTTCCGCCGGCGTGCTGCTTCTCTGCGCGCTCCTCGCCGGCTGTGCCTCCCGCAGCAGGAACGAGGCTCCGCTCAGCACCGGCCACAACATAGACTTCACGGAAGCGAGGCCCGAAGGTTTCGCCGACTGGAACGACTCGCCCCCCGTCTACAGGGTCGGCGCGGGCGACAAGCTCAAGATCAAGTTTCTGGTGACCCAGGAACTCGACGAAAGCGTCACCGTCACGCCGGATGGCTTCATCGGCGTCCGCGTCGCCGGCGGTCAGCTCAAGGCAGAGGGCCGGACGGTGCCGGAGATCGAGCGCAACGTGCGGGCCGCGGCACGCGGCGTCGTGGCGAGCCAGCCGGTCACCGTCGAGCTTGAACAGGCGGTGTCGTCCCGCGTCTATGTCGGCGGCGCGGTGGCGCGGCCCGGCGCCTATCCGCTCACGAACACGCAGATCGGCAGCCTTGAGGCGATACTTCTAGCAGGCGGCTATTCCGATGAGGCGCGCCCCGGACAGGTGGCGGTCATCCGGCGCAGTCCCGACGGCAAGCCCATGCTGAGGACCATCGACATCCGCGAGATCATCCAGACTGGCGGAGCGGCGGACGTTCCCCTGCGGTCGGGAGACGTGCTCTATGTGCCCAAGAGTTCGATTGCCGAACTCAACCAGTGGATGAAGCAATTTGTCGAAGGGGTGGTGCCGTTCAACCGCAACTTCACCTATACATTGGGAGCATACCGCACGACCAGCGGCGGGATCATTCCCTGACGCCGGCCACCCCCGCCCCGCGAGGCCGCTACATGAACGCGCGTGATACCCTGATCTCCACGGAAGCGGCCGCACTCCCGGTGCAATCCGCCGCGTTGCCCGCACTCGACTTCCTCGGCGTCCGCCTCACCGCGCTCGACCGGCAGGCGGTCGCCGGAATCATAGCGGCGCGCGACGTGCGGGCACCCTTCGCCTATGTCGTGACGCCGAACGCGCAGCATTTCGTGAAGCTGGACAAGGGAGACGACAAGGATTTCGCCGCAGCCTATGACCACGCATGGATGCGCCTTTGCGACAGCCAGGTGGCCCGCAGGCTGGCGCGGCTGTTGTTCGGCCTGCAAATCCCTCTCGTGGCAGGCAGCGACCTGACCGCATGGCTTTTCGCGCACCACATCAGGCCGGAGGATCCGGTTACGGTCATCGGCGGCTCCGCGGAGCTGGACCGCCGCCTGCGTGAGCGGTTTCACCTCGAACATCTGTCCATGCATGTTCCGCCGATGGGCTTTATCCGCGATCCGGCCGCGGTCGAGGCGTGTGTGGATTTCGTCAACACGCATCCGGCGCGCTACGTTTTTCTGGCGGTCGGCATGCCGCAGTCGGAAATCCTCGCCTGCCGGATCGCGCAAGCCGGGCGGGCGACCGGCGTGGGCATGTGCGTGGGGAGTTCGCTGCTGTTCGTGACGGACATCACCCGCCGCGCACCGCCGGTCTGGCGGGATCTGGGCCTCGAATGGCTGTATCGCCTGCTCATCAATCCGCGCGGGCACGCAAAGCGCGTATTCGTCGATTCCCTGCCCCTGCTCGGCGTCGTGATGCGGGCTTTCCTGCGCGGCCGTGGAGCATCCGGCCTCCGCGACCGGGAGCGGGAATGACGACGTCGCCGCCCCATCCCGCCGGGTACCGGATATTCTTCCGCTCTCCCCGCGAGGCGCGGCCGGCAGGCACGCACATTCCCATCCTGCGCGGCAAAGCCGCCGACCTGCCCACTCGGGAGCACGCCGGCGTCGTGGCGCTGATCCTGCTGGCGGTGCTGCCGTTCTTCGGCCAGAGCTTCCACTACATGCACCAGTGGCCGGCGCCGTACTTTCTTTCGAAAGCGTGGCCGCTGCTCACACTGCCTCTGGCGATCGGCGGTCTGGCTTCGAAACGTCTTCCCGCGACGGGAATAATGCTCGTCATGTTCGCCTATACAGTCGGACTGACGCCGATGTTGTCGATGATCCATTTCGGCAACGGCCTGGACGACGCTCTCGCGACCACCGTCAAGGTGCTGCCCTTTTCCTACTATTTCTCGCTGTCGTTCATACTGCTCCTGTTGCGCCCGTCCCCCGCCGCGATCGCGCGCTGCATGCTCGGCTTCGGCGCGGCGACTTTCGTCATCATGCTCCTGGTCTGGGTGCTGGCGCCGTCCGAGTGGTATATGCCGCTCGAAGAGCAGAGCAAGTTCCTGATGTACGAGATCGAACGCGGCTATCGCATCTACATGCCGATGTTCTTCGGCATGCTGTTCCTGTTCTACCTCGCGCGCCGGTTTGCCGATCGGCCGGGATGGATTTCGGCCGTGCTGATCGGCGTGCTGTTCGTGCTGCTGGTGACGATCTACAAGCAGCGCATGGCCATCCTTTCCGGCTTCGTCATCGTGGTCTGGGGCGCGCTCCCGCAGCGGTTGCGGCGGGTTGCCCTGTCGCTTGGCCTGCTGGCCACGGCCATTGCATTCCTCGTGCTCGTGCAGACGCTGGAACCGTTGCTCGGGCGCGCCGGGGAAAGCCTCGGCGGATCGCTGTCCACGCGCGTCCGTTCGTTCGAATCGGCGATCAACTACATCGGCGACAGCGCGACGAACTGGCTGTTCGGCCTCGGCGCCGTGACGCGCCTGAGCCGCGTGACGCTGGAAGACATTCTCGGCAGCGCCAACTTCTATCTTGCGGACCTCGGATGGCTCGGCATCGTCTTCGAGTACGGCCTCGTCGGGGCGCTGCTGATCAGCGCGGTCTACGGCATGGCTTTCCTGATCACCTATCGCACGGCGTCCGCGACTGGCACCCCGTTCGCGAAGGCGCTGAACGACTATATCCTGTTCATGATCCTGGCCTCTCCGATCTATCCGCTCGTCTTCGTTCCGGGGGAAATGGCTACCGTACTGGCCGTGTCGGTCTATATCGCCGCTTATGCCCAGCCGGAAATCCGCACATTTTCCGGCATTGCGCGACGGATGGACGCGCCCTCCGGGAGTGCCTGACGGAGCCGCGCCGGCGCCAGAAGCGAGATCGGTACTGCCGGAAGCCGAACTCCCTCTGCCGCCTGAAATTCTGCAGCGTTATCCGGCGTGTCAAATCTATGTTAGTCTTGTACTAAGCCATGCTGAGTTCTTTTTACAAATTCAGGAGAGAAATGAATCTGACACATTTATAATATATTTGCCTAGCGATAATCAGATTATGCACGCGAGATTGAAGGTTCATGTACTCATGAACGGTCCAACCATCCCGTCTGAATATGTTTCTATACAGTATTTACGCGCCTTTGCCGCACTGTCGGTGGTCGTCGTGCATTTGCAGCCGCAGCTGGAGCGTATGGGGCAGCCCGATACCTGGTTCTACCAGCCCATCGGCGGCGTGGATATTCTCTTCGTTATCGGCGGCTTCATCATGTGGCGGACGACGCTGGGCAAGCAGCAATCGCCCGGGGCCTTCTTTCTCCGGCGCTTCTGGCGTATCGCGCCGCTGTACTGGCTGTTCACGGCGTTCATGCTTCTGGTCATGCTGATAGCGCCGCGTCTCGTGCAAAGCGCGCGCTTCGATCCATGGCATGTGCTGGCGTCGTTCGCCTTTATTCCGTATCCCAACCCGGCGACCGGCACGATGGAGCCGCTGCTCATCCCGGGCTGGACGCTGAACTACATCATGTTTTTCTATCTGCTGTTCAGCGCCGCGCTGTTGATTCCGGAAGAGAAGCGGCTGCATGCTTTCTCGGCATTGCTGCTCTCCATCGTTGCATTGCAGGTGCTCAGCCCCGCTCCGGCTACTCCGCTGTCTTTCTATACGTCGAGCATCATCCTCGAATTCCTGCTGGGGATGTGGCTCTGCGCCTGGCACCTGCGGTCGCAATGGCGGCCGAATACGACCGTGTGCCTTGTCCTGCTGATCTGCGCGTGCCTCGCCATCGGCGTGCTGCCTCACAGGTGGCCGGACCTGCCGCGCATCCTCAGTCTCGGGCTGCCGGCCGCCATCATGCTCGCGGCGGCATTGGGGCTCGAACGGGCGGGCCGGGTGCCTCGCGCACCGGGCATCAAGCTGCTGGCGAGCGCCTCCTATTCCCTCTATCTGTCGCATCCGCTGGTCCTGTCCGCGTTCGGCCAGCTCTGGCGCCGCATCTTTCCGACCAACAGCGACGTTCTGCAGTGGGCGTTCAGCCTGACGGCCGTGGCGGTCTGCGTTCTGGTCGCCATCGTCATTTACAGGACCATCGAGCGCCCGCTCGTCACCAGCCGGCCGCTGGCGCGCGCTCTTCAAGCCAAATAGACAAATAGACCAAGCCAATTAAAATTCATCGAGTAAATTTTACAAAGTAAAACCCTCATTTAAAACTGATCCGTCAAGGCGCTCATCGGAGGAAAGCGAAGATGCTCTGGACCCACGGCATGATTAACAGGCTGGTCATGCTCCTCGACGGATTGATGATCGTATCGGGGGTGCTGATTGCTCCTTCCACGGTTCCCTCCCCGGACTTCCTGGCCTTCTTCGTCTACGCCGGCATATACGTCGTGCTTTACGGCTGGGTGATGAATCTGGGCGGCGCGTTTCGCGTCGAGCACTACCTGTCGGTGCCGCGACAAATCCGGCAGGTGACAGTCGGCGTGGTGCTGGCGAGCCTGGCCGTGAGCGTGATCGACAGAACCTTCATCGCCTTCGATACGACCACCTTCACGTCCGTGGCCACGCGCGCCGGCATTGTCTGGGCAGCCATCGTCATCGGCCGCGTGACGCTGGTGCGGCTGGGAATGCACTGGGTGGAGAAGCTGGCGCTGCTGCGCCGCAAGGCCGTGATCGTGGGGAGCGCGGATGAAGCCTTGCGCGCGGCGCAGCAGTTGCGTGGCGCGGACGCTCGTTTCTTCCAGCTTGTCGGCATTTTTCTCGAAGCACCGCGCGGCGCCGCGGCTTCTTTCGGCGGCGACGTCCGGACACCGGAGGCGCCCGTGCTCGGCACGGTGGATGACCTTTTGCCGCAACTGACGCGCAACTCCTTCGACGTGGTCGTCATCGCCTTGCCGTGGAGCGAGGCCGGCACCATCGGCAGCCTGATCGAAAAGCTCAACCGGTTCGCGATCGATACGATCGTGCCGCTCACTCCGCGCATCTTCGATCTGCGTTTCGCGGCGGTGGTCAACATCGCCGCCCTGCACGGCCTGCAGGTCGTCCGCCGGCCGCTCAGAGGGTCGCTCATCCTGATCAAGTGGCTTGAGGACTATGTCGTCGCAACCATCGGCCTGATCCTCGTCTCCCCCATCCTGCTGCTGGCCGCCATCGCCATCAAGCTGGAAGGCCCCGGCCCCGTTCTGTATCGGCAAACGCGCGTCGGCTATAACAACCGCCTGTTCAGCGTCTACAAGCTGCGCACCATGACCGTCGATCCCACGGACGACGGCTCGCTCGGAACGCAGCGGGACAATCCCCGCATCACCCGCTGCGGCGCCTGGCTGCGCCGGCTTTCGATCGATGAACTGCCCCAGCTCATCAACGTCCTGAAGGGGGAGATGTCGGTCGTCGGCCCCCGGCCGCACGTCCCCAACATGCTCGTGGGCGAATCGTTGCGCTACGAAACGCTGCGCGCGTACACCAACCGCTATCAGATGAAGCCGGGCATCACGGGGTGGGCGCAGATAAACGGCATGCGCGGCGGCATCAACACCCTCGAGAAAGCCATGGCTGGTATCGAGCTCGATCTCTATTACGTAGAAAACTGGTCCCTATGGCTCGATATAAAAATCATGTTGCTGACGGTCACCAAGGGCATGGCCGGACGCGACGTCTTCTGACCCGTTACGCAGGCTGGCTGCTCGCCTGCCTGTCGGCTGTCCTCCTTCTCGCCGGCGCGGACAACGCCCGGGCGAAGGAGCGACGCCATTTTCTGGCCTACCATGCAAGCTGGTACGAGACGCCCGCCGCCACGGCGGAAGCCACGACGCTGGCCGGCATTCCCGGTTTCATGGATATCGTGGCCCTCGCCTTCGCGCGACCCGATGCCGTCTATGCGGGCGACCTCGACATCTCCCGCACCGGGCTTCAGTATCCGTATCCGGGCCCCCTCCTGAGAGACGCCATTCGCCTGCTGAAGAAACGCAATACCGGCACGCGCGTCGTCATCTCGGTCGGCGGCAAGAACTGGCATCGCTTCGACGAGCATGCGCTGGCGCGGCTTGTGCGCGATCTGGGGGCGGACGGCATCGATCTCGATTTCGAGCCGGAGGACCCCGCCTGCACGACGCTGCCGGCGGGGAAGATCGTCTGCGGGAGTTACGCGCTGTGGACTGACTACATCGAGCGCATCCGTGCCGTGCTGCCGCGTCCGTTTCTCCTGACCATTCCCGTCTGGAGCGTTGGTGCCTACGGCGAGGGCGCCTTCGCCGAAGACCAGCCCCGCAGCCCGTGGACGGGCTCCATGCTGGGCGTGCTGCGCTCATCCGCAGCCCGGCATATCGATATCGTATCCATCATGGGATATGACGCCGGGCCGCGCTACGATCCCGAGCGCGCGTTCGCCGCCTATCGCAGCGTCTGGAGCGGCCCCTTGCTGCTGGGCATCGCTTCCCAGCCCGTGGATCCCTCCTCGCCCGTGCCCACGGCCAAGGACGTGGCTAGGCTCATGGCCACCGCCCGGCGCGACGCCAAAGGCGGAGCGATGCTCTACGCCCTGCGCGTATGCTCCCCTGAAACCGGTTGCCAGCACGGCACCGACTATCGGGCGCTCGCACGGGACATGTGCCTCGCGATGCGGCTCGACGGATGCGATCGTCAGGTGCCGTGATGCGCCCGGTCGTTGTGCCGGCGCTGCAGCGGACCGGTCTCTGGCGGAAAAAGCTTGGCTTTTTCGGCGCAGGATCGACACGCGGATTTAAGCGTTTTTCGCGTTCCTGCTTCAATCAGAATGCGAAAAGCCTTGGAGCGCGTTCCGGTCGGATGGGATCATCTGACCGATAAGAATTCGTTCAAAATCAATAACTGTGTTCGTCGCCGGTATCGCCGGCTCCGGCAGGGCGGCCCGGTGGCGGCATGCGCCGCAGGTTTCTGCGGGTCGCGAGAGGGCGTTCGACCGTCAGATAGAGGGCGATGGCGACAGCGACGCAGGCCGCCATGGCAGCCGGAACGAATGTCCATGCCGGCGCGCCGATGCCGGGCAGGCCCATCTGTTTCCAGATCCGGCTGGCGGCCGAGAGCACCAGCGGATGCGACAGATAGAGGGAGTAGGAAGCGTCCCCGAGCAGCCGGAGACCGCGCCAGTCCGGGATGCCGCCGGCCTGTTCAAGCCTCAGCGCCGCCGCGACGATCACCGCCGCCGGCAGGCCGAAGCCGATGAGACGCGGCAGCTCCGGCCAGAGGGTGGGCAGCACGCTCATGGCGGCGAAACCGCCGGCCAGCAGAGCGAGGGACAGATGCACCGTCGGCCGCCGGCGCTCCCGCAGGTGCCAGACGCCGATCCATATACCCAGCAGGAATTCGAGGATGATGCTCGACGTGTAGAACGACAGCAAGGTGTCCGGCGACGGATTCAGCGCCTGCAGCGACACGATGGCGCAAAGCAGCACGGAGACGGCGATAACCCTTCCGCGGTCGGGAATCAGCAAGGCCGCGCCGAACAGCAGATAGAAGAACATCTCGTAGTTCAGCGTCCAGCCCGGGATCAGCAGCGGCTCCATCGTGCCGGTCGCCGGGTTGGGATACGGAATAAAGGCGAACGACGCCAGCACGTGCCACGGATCGAGGCGTGCGCTGTACAGCAGGTCCGGCGCCAGCAGCAGGACCGAGACGATGAACGCCGTCATCAGCCAGTACAGCGGTACGATGCGCCGGAAGCGCCTGCGGTAAAAGACAAGCGGGGTCTGCGGCCTCCCCCGCGTCGTCAGCCACATGATGAACCCGCTGATGACAAAGAAGATGTCCACGCCGCCGATGAGCCACTGGGGCCACGCACCGCCGTGGTCCAGACGTTCGAGCTGGGGCTGCAGATGGACGCCCGCAACCATCAGCGCCGCAACGGCGCGCAGATACTGGATCGAGACCCGTTCGGCGGCTTTTGGCTGCGCGAACCCGTCGCGGGCGATCAACTGTCCGTGCATCAAGGTGCCATGATTTGACATATGATTATAATAAATAGCCTTATATATGCATATCAAAATATAAAAACTGTTTTTTTACAGAATAGAATTTTTCATGACGAACTTCCACGAACCGATTTTAGCAAGAGATACGCCGGCTTTTCAACCGTTTGGAGAGGCGGGCGGGCCGGAAACCGTTGTCACCTTCCCTGATATGATGGTATGAAGCGGGCATGTTGCTGATCGTTTTTCGCTAAAGGAGATGCTGGTGCGTGTAACAGCTTCGTCAGAAACGCCTTCAGCGCATTCCCTTTCCCGCAGCCTGAAAAATATCCTCAAGCGTAGCCTTTATGTTCAGTACATCTACAGAAAACTGATCGTACCGGCGTTGAAACTGTACTCGGATACGGACGAGCTGCTGCTCCCCTCTCTCGACATCCGCACCGGCATCGACGTTGGCGCCAATGCCGGCACTTATGCGCTGCATCTCGCGCGCGTCAGCAAGACCCTTGTCTGTTTCGAGCCTGTTCCGTTCATGCAGCGGCTGCTTAACATGCTTTTCGCCGGGCAGAAACACGTCATCATCCGGAACGAAGCGCTTTCGGACAGGAACGGCGTCGCCACGCTCTCGATTCCGGTCCAGGAAAACGAGGCGGTGACAGCCATGGCTTCACTGCACACCGCGTTTCCGCAGGGACGCGACATCGCGGTCAACACCATCCGGCTGGACGACTTCTGCCGCGAGAGCGCCTGGCTCGACCCTGCTCTCATCGATTTCATCAAGATCGACGTCGAGGGCTTCGAGAACGAGGTGATCGCCGGCATGCGGGAGGTGCTGGCGAAGGCGCACCCCGTGTTGCTGATCGAGATCGAGCTGAGGCACAACTCTCGCTGTCTGGACCTGTTCGCCGAGTTGCGGGAAGCGGGCTACGCTTCCTACGTGTCGCCGGTGGGCGGAACCCTCACGCCCGTTTCCATCACCACGGCCGAGCAGCTCGGTGCCATTCAGGATCTGAACAGCCTCGCGCTGGAAAAGCCGGGCTATCGCATCAACAGCCGACGTCACTATCTGAACAATTTCTGGTTCGTCCACCCGGACAGTGTGCTGAAAGATTCCCTGAGCCGCTTCATCCACGCGTCAGACTGACGTCGGCGCCGCGACGCCGCTGCTGTCGCGCGCACCCGTTTCCCGCGCACCCGGCTCCGCCAGATGGTGGGCGAGCCGTATCGCAAGGGCGCAGGCGGTGAAGGTGGGATTGGCCTGGCTGCTCGTCGTCATGACGCCTGTCGAGGCGACGTAAAGATTCGAGAAGCCGTGCACCTTGCAGTTGCCGTCGACCACGCTCGTCGCCGGCGCGTCCCCCATGCGCATCAGCCCTTCCTGGTGATAGCCGTCCGTCAATTGCCCCAGCACGGCCGCTTCCCGCTCTTCGGCAGGGACGTGATACTCCAGCCGGCCGATGCCGGCGCCTCTCAGGCTTCGGTCAACCAGATCATACGCCCTGACAATGGAAACAGCGTCCGCGGGACAGAAGCGCAGATCGATGCGCAACGCGCCGTCGGCAGCGTCGTCGGCCAGCAGGACGGTGCTGGCGCGCTGCGGCATCTGCTCGGCATGGAAGGTCAGCGCGTAGCGCCCTGCCTTGTTGCGGATGAGGAAGCCGGGCCGGCGCGGCTTGTCGATATACCGCTGCCGCAGGATTTGCCAGGCCGCCGCCACGGTCGAGAACGGATTCAGAATGACGTTGGCGAGGTGGGCCGCATAATTCCGGTTCGTGCCGATATGAACGCGCCGGATACCCTCGGAGACGAGCAGGCGGCCGATGGCGGGAAAGCTCAGGGCCAGGAAGACGGCCGAAAGGATACCGCTGCGGTGCCGGTGATCGTGGAAAGGCGGGTTGTCGACCCAGAAGGACGTATTCAGGATTTCATGCGCGATCTGGGCCTGCGGCGTGATGGCGAGGCGGCGGCGTACCCATGTCGCGTCGTCGAGAAAGAAATCCGCGCTTTCGGCCAGTTCCGGCCTGTCGAAGACGATGTCGGCAATCGATCCGTGAACGTGCCCCATGTAGTAGTGGCCGAGCGCCCCCTCCCCGCCTCCGAAGGCCGGGGGATGGCGCCGCCGGTATTCCAGAAGCAGCTTCGTAGAGCCGAGCCCGCCGCCGGCGAGAACGTGGAAGCGTGCATTGACCGCCGCTTCTCCCCCGGCATCGCGAACGCGGATGCGGGCGTGCCCGTCCTCCTGCTCGATGGCGATCGCCGTCGTCCCGAGGCATACGGTGATGGCGGCGGCGTCCCGCAGAAATGCGCCATGGCGTTTCGGCGCCGCGCGCGTGCGCGCCCACCGTTCGAGCCGGGAAAAGGTCACGTCTCCGCTGTCGTCGAGTGCCTGGAACGCAACGGCCGGACTGCTGAACACGAGGTGCCCGCAGTCGAGGAAGGCGGCGGTCTTCTCGTAGTAGGGCGCGATATCTTCCTCGTCGATCGGCCATCCGGAATCCGCCACGAAATCGCGTGGCGCGAAATCGATGGGATCGAGCGGCATGCAGCAACCGCCCCACCACCACGAATTGCCCCCGAGAGCGCGGCAAACGGCGACGTCGAGCGGCGCATGGCGGGCCGGATCGACCACCTCGCCATAGGGCGGCAGGGATGCGCCGTCCTGCGGAAGCATGCCGCCCGCCTCGACGACGACAACGGACAGGCCGAGTTCCGCGCAGTGGATGGCGGCCGCAAGCCCCGCCGGGCCGCTCCCGACCACGCAGACATCGTGGATGCCATCGCGAGGGTATCCCGTTCGTATGGTCATGCTTGCGTCTCCAGAAGAGGCGAATGGCTCAGGCGCCCGGCCCGCCCCCAAGCCCGGGGCGGCCGCGGAGACATTGCCATCATGAGGACGCACATCCAAGCCCCCAGGAAGTCGCATAGACGGTCTCCCGCAGGGCGCTCGCTTCTGCTAGACGGTATCAGGCCGGTGCAGCCGGCTGCGGTATTGTCGAACGGGGCCGGACAAATGAGACGCATCGCGCGGACAATCGCCGCCGCAATCGTGGGCGCCGCCGGGATCGTGTTCCCGCAGGCCGACGGCGCGCGGGCGCAATCCCTTCAGGGCATGCCGCGCGAGGCGTCGCCTGAGGGCTTCATCAATCCTGAGGAAAACCCCTATCCCTTCGACCCGCGCCGCATTCTCAAGGAATATTTCGAGGAGCACCTGCCGACCTCCTGGTGGATCAACGATCCGCTGCCGCAGTTCAACTCGTTCCTCGTCACCATCCACATCCCCGCTCACTGGCGGGGCAATCCGGTGCAGGCCGTCATGACAATGTGTCCCGAACACAACGATTCGCTCTGGAACGGCCTGAAAACGCTGGACCTGCAGCCCTATTACCAGCGCAGGCCATGGCCCACGGTAACGTGCCGGCCGTAAGCGGCCCGGACAACCGTCAACGGCGGCAGCGCACCGCGGGCGCGCCAGTTTCCGGGGAGAATTCTTGATGGGATCCATGGTCAGCCGGTTATGGTCGCTTGCTCCCGCAATGGCCGTCTACGGGGTCGGCGTTGTCGTGCGGGGCATGGAGGTGATCGGGAAATTCCTCCTGTACGTGCTGGCGGCCCGCCGGTTCGGCGTTTTCGAAGCCGGGCTGTTCTTTCTGTGCCTGACATGGATGGGGCTCGCTTCCACCATCGCGCGCATGGGGCTGGAGCGCGCGCTGACACGCCATCTGGCTGCGGCAGCCGCCGTGAAGGACTTTTCCTCGGTGCGGTCTGATCTGCTGAAAGGCATGCTGCTGACGACCTGCGGAGGCGTCGTCGCCGCCTTGCTGACCTATGCCTTCGCCGAGCCGGTGTCGATTCACCTCTTCGGCGAACCCGCGCTGGTGGCCCCGATGCAGACGGCAGCGCTCGCCATCGTTCCGTGGACGCTGAGCGTCGTCATCGGCGGCATTCTGGCCGGTTTCCAGCAGGGTGTGCTCGCCCAGCTCATCCAGAACTCGCTATGGCCGGCCCTGACCGTGTTGGGCCTGGTCGCCCACGCCGCGAACACCATCGAGGACCTGCTCGTGTTTCTGGCGGCGGCCATGCTGGCGGCGGCGGCTCTGGGTGTCCTCCCGATCCTGCGTTTCCTCGCGCGCCACCCGGCAAGCGCGACGGATACCACGACCTCCCCGGCACTTCCGGAAGGTGTCTACGCCATGCCCGCGCTGTGGCGCACGGCGCTGCCGCTGAGCGTCGTCGAGATCGTTCAGGTCTCGCTCAGTTCCCTCCCCATGCTGGCGCTGGGCATGTTCACGGATGCGTCGACTGTCGGCGCCTTCAGCGTGGCCCATCGCATATCCATGATGATGTGGGTCGTCATCCTCGCCATCGGCACGATCTCCGCGCCGCGCTTCGCTGCCAGCCACCGGCGCGGCGACATGGCGGAGCTGCGGCGCGTCAATGCGAATACCCGGCTGTGCATCACGCTGCTCGGGGTCCCCATGATCGCGGTGATGATGCTGTTCCCGTCCCATCTGCTGTCCATCCTGGGGAACGGCTTCGAGATCGCCGCCACGGCGCTCGTCATCATGGCGGCGGGCCAGCTCGTGAACTGCCTGCTGCCCTGTCAGGACATCCTGCTCGCCATGACGGGATATGGCGTTCAGCTCCGCACGCTGAATCTCCTGCAGTTCTTCACCTGCATCGTTCTGGGCGCAATCCTGCTGCCGGCCTTCGGCCTTGTCGGCTGCGCCATCGTGACCGCGATCTGCATAGCCCAGGGCGCCATCGGCGCCACAGCAATCGTCTGGCGCGTCATGCCGGAGGCGCTGCGGCCGCCCCGCGCGGCATGAAATATCATCGCGCGGGCAGCCGAGGTGAGGCTATATGCAACGCGGCGATTCATGCTAGAGGGGTGGGCGCGATGCCTTTTCCCACGGTCCCTGCACAGGCGAGCGATACCTTGAACATTTCCCGACGGTTGTTCTCATGACGATCACGACATCCGACCCATCCCTCGATAATGCCGACAGCCGCTCGCGGCGCCTGAAGGCGCTGACGCATGAAACGCATGACCGGCTCGACAAATCGATCATGGCGGCGGATCCGTTCGGGAGCGTAGAGGGGTACACGCGCTTTCTCGGCGTGCAGCACCGTTTCCATCGCGACATAGACGCGCTCTACAACGATCCCGGTCTGCGCGCCCTGTTGCCGGGCCTTGCCGAACGGCGGCGCCTCGGGCTGGTTGCGGCCGACCTCGCCGATCTGCGCGCGGACGCTCCGGCCGGCGACACACCGCCGTTCTTCACGCCGGATACGGTCGACACGGCCACCGCGCTGGGCTGGCTCTATGTGGCGGAAGGCTCGAACATGGGCGCCGCGCTGCTGCGCAAGATGGCCGAGAAACTCGGCCTGTCGGATACGTTCGGCGCGCGGCATCTCGCCCCCGCGCCGGAGGGCCCCGCGGCGCACTGGCGGACATTCACCGCCTCGCTCGACGCGGCGACACTCGCGCCGGAGCAGGAGGCGCGCGCAGTCGCAGGCGCGCAGACCGCCTTCGCCCGCGTCCAGCAGTACGTCGACACCGCGTTCGCCTGACCGCGGACCGGCCAGACGTCCGTGTCATGAAGCGCCGCAGGTCTCGAAGCGCCGCAAGTCTCGAAGCCCAACAATTCTCGCGGGCAAGGCCGATCCGCGTCACGTGGACGCGGCATCGGCAGGCTTCCGCATGATGGGTATCTGACAGAAGCAGTCGGAAACGACGATGCTGACGCTATAACCGGTCATGAAGACGGACGGAGTGCCGCGCGCCGGCACCAGTAGCGATATATCGTGCAGCGGTTCCTCACGAACCGGGGTGTTTTCAGCCGCTGCAAGGGAGGTTGTCTGTGTTTCCGCCCTTTGATGCCGGGATGACGGCAGTCGATCTGGCGCGCGCGCTGATCGGCGCGCAGCTTGTCGTCCGGGGGGCTGGCGGCATCATCATCGAGACCGAGGCTTACGGACGCGACGATCCCGCCTCGCACAGCTTTCGCGGCCCGACCGCCCGGAACGCCGCCATGTTCGGGCCCGCCGGCCATGCCTATGTCTACCGGTCCTACGGTATCCATCTTTGCCTCAACGTGGTCGGGCGCCCCGGCGAAGCCGTGCTGATCCGGGCGATCGAACCGCGGATCGGGCTCGGGATCATGCAGGCACGGCGGCAAGGCAGAATGCCGCTCTGCGCCGGGCCGGGCCGTGTGGCGCAGGCGCTTGGCATCGCCCTGACGGACAACGGCGCTCCGTTCGATGGTGGACAACTGTCTCTGGTCCTGCTGCCCGCAGCATCGCCGGCGGACATCGTGACCGGGACACGCATCGGCATTTCCCGCAACCTTCATCAGCCCTGGCGCTTCGGGCTTGCCGGCGCGGCGGGCCTCAGCCGGCCGTTTCCGGCGGCGGCTCCTTTCTGACGGATGCGGCGGCCGGCGGGATCGGCATTCGCGACATCAGAGGCCCACGGGAAGGCGGGCATGCACGAGGCGATAGCTTCGGGCGATCATCATTTCCAGACGGTCGCGGCCCGACCGGGCGATCGCCGCCACCGGGCGCACGCTGAACGGCCGCGCGCCCGTCACGCCTTCAGGCTGGTGCAGCAGCGCCGCCATATGCCCGATGAGCGCCTCCTCCTCCGGCACGAGCAGCGGATGCTCGATCTGCTCCGGCCGACCGCAACCTGCAGGACAAATTCTTTCAAAAACATCCAATAATAGATCCATATACTGATAATAATCGAGATTCCGCAGGCGAATAGACAGCATATGCACCGCGACTGCTGTCGTGGGCGCGCCATGGCGCCAGCCGCGGAACAGCGACACCAGCAGCACCTCATCCGGCTCCAGATCGGAGAAGCCGATCGGTTCCCCGCCCGGCTCCGCACCGGAAAAGCTGTCTGCGCGATCGGTATCACCGTTTTCAGACCTGCTCATTGCTCACCCCGTTTACTGAGTTATAGAAACTTAAATATACAACATGCCGATTGACTCTCAATACATAAGCAAATAACGATGAGACTCGCAATAACGTTGATCGCCAGAGTCGATCATAAATAAATAATAATTCCAGATTATTTTTTCTGGAATAATTACATTTTTTGCCTTCACGACAACGGTGCAAGGAGAGAATATGAACGCCCACAATTCGGATCCGAAAGACACCGAGGTTCGTCGCCTCGGCCGCTTCGTTGCGTCCGCGGATGCCGCCTCGCTGTCCGCTGAGGCCCGCGATGAGCTGAAGAAGCGTATCCTCGATAGTATCGGCGTGGCAATTGGCGCTCTCGATGGAGAGCCTATCAAGTATATCCGCACGCATGTGGAGGATTTCGGTGGCAGACCGCTCGCCACCCTGATCGGCGGCGGCAAGACGGCGCCGGACCGTGCGGCGTTCTACAACGGCGCGCTCGTCCGCTACCTCGATTTCATGGATAGCTATCTCGCCAAGGGCGAGACCTGCCACCAGAGCGACAATCTCGGCGCGGTGCTCGCCGCCTCCGAATACGCCGATCAGGACGGCGATGGATTCCTCGCGGCGCTCGCCGTGGCCTATCAGGTGCAGGGTCGGCTGTGCGATGTCGCGCCGGTGCGCGCCAGGGGCTTCGACCACACCGTGCAGGGTGCCTATGCAGTGGCGGCCGGCGTCGCGCGGGCGTTGCGGCTCGACGCCGGGAAGACGGCGAACGCCATCGCCATCAGCGGCACGTGCAACAACGCGCTGCGCGTGACGCGCACGGGCGCTCTGTCGCACTGGAAGGGCCTCGCCTATCCGAACACCGCTTTCGTGGGCACGCATGCCGCCTTCCTCGCCTATCGCGGCATCACCGGGCCGGAGGAAGTGTTCGAGGGCAACAAGGGCTTCAAGGAAGCAATTGCCGGGCCGTTCGAGATCGACTGGTCGAAGGAAGATCTCGAAAACGTGAAGCTGTCGATCATCAAGAAATATAACGCCGAGATCCATTCGCAGTCCTCCATCGAGGGCGCGCTGGAACTACAGAAACGGCATGGCTTCAAGGCCGATGAGATCGACGGCATCGAGATCGACATCTTCGACGTCGCCTATCACATCATCGGCGGCGGCGAGGAAGGCGACAAGACCGTCATCCGCACCAAGGAGGAGGCCGACCACTCGCTGCAATACATGGTCGGCGTGGCACTGATCGACGGCAACGTCCTGCCCGCGCAGTACGAGCCCGGGCGCATCCTGCGCGACGACATCCAGGGCCTGCTGAAACGCTTCACCGTGCGCCCCAGCCAGGATTACACGGACCGCTTCCCGCAGGAAGTTGCGACGACCATCACCGTGACGTTGAAAGACGGCCGGAAATTCTCCATCGACAAGACGGATTACGAAGGCTTCCGCACCCGCCCGATGAGCTGGGAAACGGTCATCGCCAAGTTCAACGGCCTCGCGGAGCCGTTCACGTCAGAGCGTGCCCGCACGTCGATCGTGGACGCGGTGCGGAACATCGAGAAGCTGCGCATCCGCGACTTCGCGACCATCCTCGCGAACCTCAACGCCTGATTTCCCCCCAACCGACCAAGCAAGGAGATAGCCATGAGCACGGAAGAAATCGCCCGGGAGCAGTCCGAAGTCTGGAAGAACCGCCTGTTCCCCTTCGTGCCGATGAACAACCGCGACCCGAAGCCGCGCACGAAGTCGATCACCGAAATCCGGGGGCCGTACTATGCATCAGTCACGCCGACCTATCTTCGGGAAATACTCGAAGTATTCGGAGAGCACATCGACGGCTTCAAATTCTCCGGCGGCTCTTTCTCGTTGCTGCCGGAAGAGGCGGTGAGGAAATACCTCGACACCTGCCACGATCACGGCCTCTACGTCTCGACGGGCGGATGGATCGAGAACGTGCTGGCGCGTGCCGCCCATCATGTCGATGACTACATCGCCGAGGTGAAGCGGCTCGGCTTCGATTATGTCGAGCTGTCCACCGGCTTCATCCAGTTGCCGGTGCCGGACCTGCTGCGCCTCGTCGAGAAGGTGAAGAAGGCCGGGCTGAAGGCCAAGCCCGAGATCGGCATCCAGTTCGGTGCCGGCGGCGACACCTCGCGCGAGGAACTGGAGGCGGAGGGCACGCGCGACCCGCAGATCCTCATCGACACCGCACGGGCGGCGCTCGACGCCGGCGCCGACATCATCATGATCGAATCCGAAGGCATCACCGAGAACGCCGATCCGTGGCGCACTGATGTCGCGGCCAGGATCATGAAGGAGGTCGGGCAGGCGAACGTCATGTTCGAGGCGGCCGATCCCAAGGTGTTCGAGTGGTACATCAAGAACTATGGCATCGACATCAACCTGTTCGTCGACCACAGCCAGATCTTTCAGCTCGAATGCCTGCGCCGCGGTGTCTGGGGCACGAAGAGCACTTTCGGCCGCATCACCACGCATCGCTGAGCCGTCCTGCCCGGCCTGAAGCCGGCGCTCCGGGAATGTCTCCCGGAGCGCCTTTTCGCGGGGGACGTCTGGAGACTGCCGCGCACTGGCCGGCCGTCAGCTCCGCCGCCCCGACAGCAGGGAACGGATGAGCACGGCGATCGTGGTGCCGTTGTGAAGCGTCGCAGTCGCGAGCGATGGCAGAAGGCCGGATACCGCGCCGGCGAGGATGGCGGAATTCACGCCCACCGCCACCCTGAAATTCGAATGAATCAGCTTCATCGCGCCCTGCGACAGGCCGAGCACCGTTGCAAGCGACGCGAGGTGATCGTCCAGCAGAATGATGTCGGCGGTGGCACGGGCGATATCGGCGGCGCGTGGCATGGCGATGCCGACATCCGCCATCATGAGCGCCGGCCCGTCGTTCACGCCGTCCCCGACATAGGCGACGCGGTGCCCCGCCGCCTTGAGGTCCGCCACGATGCGGGCCTTGTCTTCAGGCTGCTGTTCATAGTGGACATCGTCGATCCCGAGCGCTTCGCCGAGCGCAAGCGCCTTGACGCGATGATCGCCGGTGATCATGACGAGACGTCTGATGCCCGCCTCGCGCAGACGGCGGAGCGTGTCCCCCGCTTCCGCGCGCACCCGGTCGCGCAGGGCGAAAACGGCGAGCGGGCGGTCGTTGCATGCCGCATAGAGCAGCGACTTGCCCTGTGACTGGAAGTCCCGCACCAGTTCCCGTTCGCGGGCGAATGAGATGTGCTCGTCGTCCTCCAGATAATGGCGGCTGCCAAAGCGCACGACGTCCCCGCCGATCATGCCCTGAACGCCGTGACCGACGATGAAATTCACCTCCTCGTGGTCCACATGGGCGAGCTTGCGGGCGCGGGCCAGTTCGACGACCGCGCGCGCGATCGGATGGGACGTGTGTTCGCCCAGCGACGCGACGATCGCCACGGCGCGGTCCTCGGTCAGCCGATCGGCAAGCGGCACGATGTCCGTCACTTCGAGGGTGTTGTGGGTCAGCGTCCCCGTCTTGTCGAATACGACGGTGTCGACGCCGGCCAGCGTCTCCACGGTCTGGCCGCTTTTCACCAGGCAGCCGCGCCGGGCCGCGTTGTACATCGCCGTCTTGAGGGCAATGGGCGTGCCGAGCTTCACGGTGCAGGAATAGTCGACCATGAACACGGATTCGATGCGCCGCCAGTCCCGCGTGACGGCGAAGACACCCGCGGCCGAAGCCAGCGTGATGCCGACGCGCCGGTCAGCCAGCGCCTCGGAGACGGACTCGATTTCCGCCGGGCGCTCAAGCGCCTCCTGAATATAGCGGGTGATGCGCCCCGTGGTCGTGGCCTCGCCCACGCGCTCCGCCCGGATCACGAGACGTCCGTCCGTGACGATGCTGCCGGCAAGCGCCTCGTCGCCATGCGAACGGGGAATCGGCAGGCTCTCGCCCGTCACCGCCGACTGGTCGACATAGGCGTCGCCCGACACCACGCGGCCGTCCACGGGAACGGTTTCGCCGAGGCCGACCGCCACGTGCTCCCCGCCCTTCAGGCTCGCGAAAGGCGTCTGTGCCAGCTGACCGCCGGGAAGCTCCACCCACACATCGTCCGGCTTGCGGTGCAGCAGGGAGCGCAGCAGCTCATCGGAACGCTCCACGGTAGTGGACTCGATATAGGTGGCAAGTTCCATCAGGAAGCGGGTGAAATTGGCGGTGACGAAGCGGCCGCGCAGCGTCGGCACGCCGATGGCCAGCGCGTCGAGCACCTCGACCTTGAGACCTTCTGTAGCGGCGGCCGCAACCCCGCGCACGATCGTGCCCGCCACATTGGCGGCGGTGAGCAGGCGCGCGGCATCGCGCGGCAGCACGAGCGAGGCCAGCACCGCCGCGCCCGCCAGCGCCAACTGCGACCCTTCCGTGCCCGGCGTCGGCTGCACCAGCGGATAGGCCGCCGGCGGCGGATGAGCGGCGTCGGCCAGTATGCGTGTCCGCACCTGCGGATCGCCGTCGTAACGCACCACGAGCGAACCGCAGCCGGGGTTGACGCGCACGCGGGCGACGCCGGGAACATCGCGCACGGCGGCCGCCGCGCGGGCGAGCGCATCGGGGGTTTCCGCCAGCTTCAGACGCAGACGTCCCGGCAGTTCATGAACGACCCGCACCATGGCCCGCTCAGTTGCCTGCCTGGAAGAAGCGCGGCGCGATCACGGACGGATCGCTGTCAGCAGGTTGCCGGGCCGGCTCCTGTGCCGGTGCCGGTTCAGGTGCTGCGCCGACACCCGCCGCACCGGCGTCGGGCGTCCGGGTGGCGGCAGCCGCCCCGGCCTCGGGCCCGGCCGTGGCCGCAGCGGCCACTTCAGCCTCGGCATCGTGCAGCTTTTCCTTCAGCTCCTCCACGCCGCCCTGCACGGCCGTCCAGAGCTGCACGGCCGTGCGCATGATGGTGCGCTGGGCCGCTTCGTTGGTGAGAAGCCAGGCGGCGCCCGCGCCGATCAGCAGGCCCTTGACGAAGGAGTCCGCCCCCGGATGCGCATGAAGGTTCGCCCCCGCCAGCCCGGCGCCTCCCGGAAACGGGCCTCCCGCGAACGGGTTCGGACCGAAGCCACCACCTTGCGGATCGCCCTGCTGCGCGTCGGCCCCCTGCTGCTGGCCGGCCTGCGCGCCGGGGCCGGTGCCGTAAAAATGATAGTGGTAATGAATACCCTGCTCATCCTGCTTGTTCGACATGATCGTTTCCCAGCTCCGTTAAAGCGTTTTCAAACAAAGTGGATACCGGTTTGCGTGAAGAAAGCGCGTAATATCAAAAACTTATAGCATTTTGGCGTTTCAATGAAATGTCGAAATGCTATAGAGCGCGTTCCGATCGGAATTCGCTCAAAATAGGAATCTAAAATCTGTCCTGTTTCAACGTAAACAGGACAGATTTTAGGTCAGTTTGCAGGCGGCGGGGCGTCGCGAGACGGAGCAGCGGCGGGCGCGGCCTCACCTCGGAAAACGCCAGAAACCGCCGCGCGCACTTCGGGACGGCGCGCGAGGACGACAAGGCCCGCGCCGATCGCCGCTCCCACCCAGAAGTTCGAACCGCTGGCGCGGGCGATGCGGGTGAGGTTGGAGACGCTGAAGCCATCCTTGAGCACACCTTCCAGAACGTCGAGCGCATCGATGCGCTGGCCCTGCCCCGGCCCATAACCATTCCACCGATAGTTTTCCTGAGACATGATCGTCCTCATTTTCTGTTCCGACGGATACAAGAAGTTTCAATAACAACTCAATATCGCATCATGATTGTGTATCAATCGTTCAAAATTAACATGCTTGCCACTCTAGCCTGCGATTGATAATAAGAAAATGCTCTTGCGCCATTCGAAATTAAAATTCTTCCGAAGCGTGCGCATGTACTTATTGGAAACGGCATGGCTATTCCCTTTTCTCCGGAAACGGCAATACATGAACAGCATTCCCGGCTGCGCGGGGCGCGAATCGTCGTCGTCTCGCTGGCGCTTTGCTGCCTGCCGCAGCCGGCGGCTGTCGCCGGGGAAGCGGTCGACGGCAGGCAGCTGTTTGACGAGGCCTGCGCCGCCTGCCACGGGCCTGGCGGGCAGGAGACCGTGCGCGGTCGTGCCCGCCGGCTCGACTCCCTGTCCGCAGATGCGGTCCGCGATTACCTGATGGCCGCCCGTACCATCGACACGCCCGCCCGGCCCTACCAGCGGCTCAAGAAAGGGCTGAGCGACGCGGAGGTCGAGGCGCTCGCCAGCTATGTCGGGCAGTTTCTCACGCATTGAGGCGTTCCCGTCCTGTGGTGGCCTGCGCTACAGCAGCCCGGCCAGCTTCGCTTCGAGCCCGGCGATATCCACCGGCCCGACGATCTTCTCGATCAGGCGGCCCTCGCCGTCGATCAGGAAGGATGTCGGGGCGCCGACCACCTGATAGCGATCGGTCGTGATCTTCAGGCCGTCGAGCAGCACGGGAAAGGAAACGCCGAGCCGCGCGGCTGCCCGCTGCACGGCCGCATCCGGCTCGCCCATGTTCAGCGCCAGCACCGTGAAGCCGCTGCCCCTGTCCCGGTTAGCGCGATAGACGGCGTCGAGCGCCGGCATCTCGGCGATGCATGGCCCGCATCCGCCAGACCAGAAGTTGAGCAGCACCACCTTGCCACGGAAATGCTCCAGCTTCACCAGCGTGCCGTCGAAGGTGATCGCGGCGATTTCGGCCACGGGCTTGCCCCGGGCAATCTCCTGCTCCGCCTTGCAGCCGACGAGCAGCGCCGCCATTGCGAAGGCGGACAGCCAGGCCATGCGACGTTTCATGCAACCCTCCTGCCATGCTGGAGCCGGATGACGTAATCCGTCTGCGCCCCCAGATCCGGATTGTGCGTGACCAGAATGATCGTGCGCCCGCCGGCCTGCAACTCCTTGAACAGCCCCATGACCCGTTCCTCGTTGCCTTCGTCGAGGTTTCCCGTCGGCTCGTCGGCAAGGATGAGGGCGGGGTCGTTGATGAGCGCGCGGGCGATGCAGACGCGCTGCTGCTCTCCGCCCGAGAGCTGCGAGGGCAGATGGTCCGCCCGGTCGGCAAGCCCGATGCGGTCGAGCGCCTCCATCGCCTCCCCCCGGTCGGCCATGGAGTGGTAGTACTGGGCGAGCATCAGGTTCTCCACCGCCGTCAGATACGGAATGAGGTGGAACTGCTGAAAGACGAGACCGATCTTCTCGCGGCGAATGACAACCTGTTCCGCTTCCGTCAGCCGGGCGGTTTCCACGCCGTCGAGCCGGTAGGAGCCGCCGGTCGGTATGTCGAGCAGCGACAGGATGTTGAGCAGCGTCGTCTTGCCCGACCCCGATGGCCCCATGATGCCGACGAACTCCCCGGCAAAGACGTCGAAGGTGACGTTGTCGACAGCGCGAACCGATCCGAAATCCTTGGTCAGGCTGTCGAGGCCGATGACCTTGCGGCGCGTTTCATCGGTGGATAGCGGCGCTTGCCGGGCGATCTGGTTCACCGCGTTCATTCTCCTCTGAGCACACGGGCGGGCACGACATTCACCGCGCCGCGAACGGGCAGCACGGCCGCGAGCAATGCGGCGAGCAGCGACACGCCGAGCGTGAGCGGCACGACGACCGGCCGGAAGGTTACCCACGCGCCGAACACCGCCTGCCCCAGCAGTTGCGCGAGGCCGAAACCCAGCAGCAGCCCGATCGCGACCGCCGCGAGGCAGATCGCCGCCGTCTCGGCCAGTATCTGCGCCACGATATCGCGGTTCGAGGCGCCGAGCGCCTTCTGCAGGCCGATCTGCGGCGTGCGCTCGGTGATCATGGCCGTCAGCGTCGCGTTGACGCTGAGCGTGGTGATGACGAGAATGATGGCGGCGACAAGCGCCATCAGGCCCTCGATACGCTTCAGAATCTGACCGTCGTTTTCGGATACCTTGCGGATCGGGCGGGCGTTGAGTTCCGGGAAGCGTTCCGTCAGCGCCGCCGTGATGGCGTCGGCCTCCGGCCCCTGCGCCGCGACGCTGACCATGGCGAAATCGGCGCGGCCCGGCATGCCGAGCAGCCGCTGCGCCAGCCCCAGGTTGACGACGATCTGGCTGTCCTCGTTTTCGCCGGTGTCCATGACACCCTTCACCGTCACCCGCGCCTGCGCACCGTCGGCGCCGGCGATGGTGACGACGCTTCCGGGCGCGAGTTCCATGCTCTGCGCCAGCCGGCGGCCGACCATGGCGTTGCGGTCGTCGAAATCTGCGCTCACCCACGAACCTTCCACCTGCCAGTAGGGCGAGATGGCGTGGAGTGCGGCGAGGTCCGCCCCCATGAGAACCGCGTTGCCGAGATCGAGCCGGACCAGCCCGTAAAGATATGGACTACCGCCGACCAGCTTCTCCGGCGGAATGGCGGCGACGGCCGCGCGCAGCATCGCCTCGTCGACGCCGCGCCGGCCGGGCGCGTCCGCCTCCACCTCGCGCGGCGAGACGATGAGATTGGGGCCGAAGGCGCGCAGCTCCTGGCTCATCTTGATCGAGATATCGAAATAGAGGCTGGTCAACGCGGAAACGATCGCCGCGCCGATGACGATGGCGCCGAGCGCGATCTCCAGCCGCCCGCTGCGTACGAGCAGCGAGCGCCAGACAAGGTGCGCGAACATTGCCAGCCGCGCGACCGGCCGGCCGCGACGGGCACCTACGGGAGCCGTAGCCGGGACGGCGGTGGGGGTGTTACTGTCGGCCATGCAGCACCTCGGCCGGCAGCAGCGAGGCGATCTCGCGCGATGACACGATAGACCCGACCAGCACCGTGATGACGGACGTCACCAGCACCACGGGAACGGTGATGGGCCGCACGTCGACGCCGGTGCCGAACACACTCCAGCCCACGCCCTGCGCCATGAGGTAGCCCGCGACGACGCCGATGGCGCCGCCGGCCAGCCCGACGATCACGGCCTCCCCGATGAACAGCAGGTAGATCTGCCACGGCGCGGCGCCCAGCGCCTTCATCAGGCCTATTTCGGCCGCGCGCTCGGCGATGGTCGTCGTCGTCAGCGCCGAGACCGCCACGGCGGCGGCGATGATCGCGGCCACGCTGACCACGAACAGCAGGCTCTGGATGCGCCCGATCACCGCGCCCTCGCCCGACGCCACCTGCCAGATGGGCCGTGCGGAGACGCCGGGGATGGCCTCCTCGATCTGGTGAGCGATGGAACTGACGTAGGCGGTGCAATACCAGACATCGTATTCCTCCGGCGTCAACGCTTCCGCGCCCCGGCTCGCCTTGCGCGACAGGTCGTTTTCGGCCACCGTGAGCGCGCTCACGTCGATGGACTGGAACTTGCCGGGCTGGCCGGCGAGCTTTTGCACGAAGCCGAGCGGCGCGACCAGCGCCTGATCCTCGATGTCGCCCGTGGTGAGGATGCCCGTCACCCGCACGACGGCCGCGGTCGCCAGCGGCGTTTCCGGCGCGGCCAGCGCCAGCTCCGCGCCCACGGCCGCGCCGAGCCGCTGCGCCAGTCCGCCGCCGATGAGAACGCCGACCGGGCCGTCGCCCGCTTCGTCGGCCGGCCAAGCGCCCGCGACGTGCCAGAACGGGTTGACGGTGCGCACCCCGGTGCGATAGCCGGGATCGTCGGGCAGCGGCACGTTCCTGTCGAAATAGGTGCCGATGAGGCTGAACTCCGGCGCGCTACCCTGATCCGCCGCCACGACCGGCAGCGTCAGCCGCGGTGCGAAGCCGACGATATTGTGCCGCCAGAAAATATCCTTGAGCTTCGGCAGACCGGCCTCGTCGATGAAGTCGCGCCCCCGGAGAGGGTTGAAATCCCGCCCGCCGATGATCAGGGGCATGTTCTCCGAGCGCGGCGTTACACGGATGTTCGACCCGTAGGCCTTCATCTCCGTCGCCATCTTGTCGCCGACATCGACAGAGAGCGCGAACAGCGTGGTGATCAGCGCGGCGGAAAGCGCCACCGTGATCGCCGCCAGCGCCTTGCGCTTCCGATTGCCGGCGAAGGACTGGCGCAGCATGCGCACGAACATCGTTCACACCCTCCCTGGCTGCCCGGGCTTCGGCTTCACGAAGGCGTCCGGCGTGGCGCGGAAACGGTCGTAAGTATCCCGGTTCTCGAAGAACCAGGTGCGCCCGTTGTGCTCGTACTGATACGGCGCGTTCGTATTCTTCACCGCCGCGCCGCTCACCGGGTCGGCGGCCGTGATCTCGACGACCTCGCTGAAGTAGCGCGTGCCTTTTTCCAGCGCACCCGCCGCAATGACGATGACGCCGTCCGCCAGCGTGTGGTCAAGCGGTATCGGGTTGCAGCCGCCGGGCTTGCCGATACTCGGGCGATACATGCGCACGTTGCAGGCGATGCAGAAAATCTCCTCGCCGCGCTGGACATAGCCGCCCTCCCCGCAGATCAGGCAGGCGTCGAGCACCACGCCGATGCTTGCATGCGCTTCGTCGTAGCGGTTGACGAGGAAGAAGCGCACCCTGTGCCCGTCCGACGCGATGTAGGCGAAGCGATGGAGGTTGCCGTCCTTAACGTTCTCGACCGGAATGCGGATGGTGCCGCGCTCGTCGGGAACCATCTCGACGGCCTCGGAGAGGCGCGGCGGGCGCGAGGCATACAGATCCTGATAGAGCATGACGGCGAGCAGGAATGCCGCAGTCGCCGCAAGGCCGTTGCGCCAGCGCCGCTCGCCGAGGCCGCGCGCCCGCAAGCGCCGGCGCTCGATGCGGCCGGCGACGTCTTCCGGTATGCGCAGCCGGCACGCCAGCGCTGTCGCGGCAAGGCCGAGGGCGATGACGAGATGGCCGTAGGCAAGCCACGGCGTGATGATCGACAACCGCGCCACCAGGGAGACGCGCCCGGCTGTAACCGGCACGAGATCGATGCGCAGCATGCCGAGCAGTGTCTTCTCGGCTCCCGCGACGGCGAGCAGCAGGAGTGCGGCGGCGAGCGCGACGGTGGAGGCCGTGTGCCCGGCAAGGCGCGCCACCCGCGCCAGCAGCAGCCCGAGCGCAGTCAGGGCCGCGAGGGCGATGACGATGGCGGCGCAATTGACGATGAGTTCGGTATTGATGACGTCGGTCGCCGTCAGCGTGTGATTGGCGCTCAGCCGCCAGGCGTCGAAAACGCCCTGGGTCGACACCGTCGCGATCAGCACACAGCCCGCCGCAAGCCGCCATAGCGCCGGCCAGCCCGCCGATGCGCGACCGATGCGTGCGGCGAACGACAACAACAGCAATCCCGACAGAACCACGACCAGCGCCGCCGCATGCACGAGCGTGGCGATGGCGGTCGCGGAACGCGGCAGGCTGGCGGCGGCGGCAACGGCAATGAACCCCCCGGCCGCGCCCGCCAGCAGCGCAAGCAGCGTGCCCGCCCGCCCGGCCTCCCGGGCACCGGCGACGAAGGGCCAGAGCGCCGCGGCGAGCGCCGCGACGGTCAGGGTCTGTGCCACGATGGTGATGTAGTAGGCCAATGCCGTGCTCCGCGCCGCCGTCCGCCCGACTTACTTCAGGGGCACGAAGGTGAAATCGAACTCGACATCGAAGGGCTCGAACCACTTGCCCACGCCGCTCGCCCTGTCGGTGTGACGCCCGAACCCCTGCCGGGCCGGCGGTTCGACGTGATAGACCAGCTTGTAGTTGCCGGCGCCCGGCAGCTTGATGTTGGAGCCGTAGTGGGGCCCGTCGACAGCCACCATGGGCATGAAGTTGCCGCTCTGGACCTTGCCGGTGTCCTTGTTTTCAAGGCGGTAGGTGACGGTGAGGTAAGGCACGAACTCGCCGGCGCCGAAGCCGTTCGGGTTGCCCTCGGCGGCGTGGATATCGGCCTCCAGATGGATGTCGGACTGCGACGCCGGCAGGTCGATACCGGCAGGCTCCAGATCGATGGGCGCGAGGTAGACCGCACCGATCTCCAGCGCGTTGACGACCTTCGGCTCGCCGATCGGATACTCGACCAGCTCATGCGCGCCCTGATGCTGGGCCTGCGCGCCGGAGGCCGCCACGAAGGCGAGGCCGGCCGCTATGAGAGCAATCTTTTTCATGGTGCAACTCCTCGGTGGATGGGTCATGAAGCTTTCGGCAGCGCCGCAGCCTGCCGCTTGCCGCGCCGCCAGATGATCACCAGCGACAGCGCGGTGACGGCGACGAAGACGGCCTGCGGCAGCAGCGTCTCCCGATAGGGATAGATGCCGAGCAACGGGATTTCCGGCGCCCGGCCGACGAGTGTCGGGGTGATCACCTTGCCCTCGATCAGCTCGAAGATGCCCTTGCCGACGAAGACGAACGCCATCAGGTAGAGGATCGCCCCCGTCACGCGGAAGAACGGGCCGACCGGCAGCCTGAGCGCCCCCTTCTGCATCGCCCAGTAAACGGCGACGAGCGCCAGCGCCCCGACTGCGAAGCCCGCCGCGATGGCGATCACGCCCGCGGCATCGGTGTCGATGGTCAGCGCCTGATAGAACAGCACCGTCTCCGCGCCCTCGCGATAGACGGCGAGGAACGAGACGAACCACAGCGCCCTCAGCGAGCCGGCGCTGATGGCGCCCTCCACCTTGCCCCTGATGAACGCGCTCCATTGCGCCGCCTCGGCCTTGGCCAGCAGCCAGTTGCTGGTGAAAAACAGCACCACGGCCGCAAGCAGCATCGTCGCGCCCTCCAGCACCTCCTGGCTGGCGGCGGACGTCCGGAACACGAGCTTGAGCAGGATCGCGGTGATGACGCTGGCGATGACCGCCACGACGACGCTGTTGACGATCACGCCTCGCTTGTCGCCGTGCCCTGTCTTGACCAGATAGGCGACAATGGCGGAAACGATCAGGATGGCCTCGAAGCCCTCGCGCACGATGATGAGCAGAGAGGCGAGGAACAGCGCGCTCCAGCTTCCCGCCCCCGCCCCGCCGAGCAGCTCGGCGGCCTGCGCCACGTCGGTGTTGAGGTTATCCGCCACCTCGTGCAACGCGGGAGCGGGCGCGCCATCGCGGATGAGCGCCATCAGGCGGCTGAAATGCGCCTCGATGCGGGTCTTGAAGGCGCTGTCGCGCGCGCCCACGCGCGCCTCCATGCCGCTCGCTTCGAACACGTCGAAATAGGTGTCCTGCAGGATGCCGACCGCGCCAGCCGCATCGCCCCCGGCGGCCAAAGACAGGGCATGCGCCGCCTGATCGCGGATCTTGCGGGCAACCGCATTCCAGTCGGCGGAGGATGTCGACGCCTCCGCCTGCTCCTTCGCCGTGCCGACGAGCGGCAGGCCGGACAGCAGCGCGGTGAGATCGTCCCGCAGCACCCGCGCCGAACCGCGAACGAGCCGCGGCTCGCGGTTGTCGTTGACGAGGCCGACGATGCGGTTGAACTCCGCGTTGAATTCGCCGTCACGCTGCTGCGAGACGTAACGGCGGATGGCCGTCTCCAGCAGGCTGTTCTTGTAGCCGTCGAACTGGCCTTTGCGAATCAGCGCACGCGCCTCTTCGGGGTTGCCGCGCTCAAGCGCGTCGGCAGCTTCCAGCAGGCGCCTGTGGATGGTTTCCACCGCCCGCTCCCAATAGGGTTCGACGGTTTTGGGGCCGATATCGGCGCCCTCCTCCGCGACTGCCTCAGGCTGGACGGCCGGTGCATCGCCGCCCCGCTCGGCGACGATGCGATGACCTTTCTCAAGCTGCGGCACGATCGCGTCGAGCGCGGCGATATGCGCGCGGATACGCGCCTCGACCTCTTCGATGGTCGCACCTTCCGTCATCAGCCTCCGTATGGCGCCGAACTCGGATTCGAGCTGGTAGCTGCGCCTTGCCGAGATATTGACGCGAATGGGCCCTTCAAGATTCTCGAATATTTCAAAATAGGAGCGCTGTACGGCCGTCTTCGCCGCATCCACGCGGCCGGCGCGATAATCGTCGAGGCCCTGTGCGAGCAGCGCATCTATACGCGAGACGAGCAACGCATAGTCGAGACCGCTCCGTGCTTCGGTATTCTGAGTCTGGGCATGCGGAGATGCGCTGCCGACAAAAGGATCGAGAATGAAAATCTGCGCCGATAACAGCAGAATCGCCAGAAACATCCGCATAAGGGTCTGCTCTTCTCCCGAACAGCGCGCAATCGTCTCGATTACACACCGCTCTGCATGCCTTTCTTCGACAATTTCGGAACCGATGGCCGGCATCGACCTGAAAGGCCGCGCCGCGAAACTA
The DNA here is from genome assembly GCF_042432495.1 of Pseudochelatococcus lubricantis. Classification (NCBI taxonomy): domain Bacteria; kingdom Pseudomonadati; phylum Pseudomonadota; class Alphaproteobacteria; order Hyphomicrobiales; family Chelatococcaceae; genus Pseudochelatococcus; species Pseudochelatococcus lubricantis. Next base: position 224,248 of record NZ_JBHLXC010000012.1, read on the forward strand.
TCCTCGTGCAACATAATCCACGTAAAATAAACGTGTGTTGACAGTAATCAATAATCTTCGCGATAGCAAAAAGATTCCTGAAAGAAATCAGTTTATAATTATTCTTATAAATATTAGGCGTATTATATAAGACGTGAAAGGAAGATACCGACAGCCCGTTCAACCGGCCCCTGTCGAAGCCCCTTGCGCCCTCGGGCCCGGAAGACGGCGATCGGAAGACGGCTGGCATCAAGGCTCCGGCTGCAGCCGGAGCTTGCGGAGCGAGCACTCGATTTTTCGATGAGAAATCGACTCATGCCGCAGGGCCGCAGAATGCGCGCGGCCGCCCGGCAGCAGACTTCGCCGCTATGCCCCGCGGTTCGACGTCGGCGCATTGGCGGCGGACTGGCGCCCCGGTTTCGCTTGCGAGCCTGCCCGATCCCGTTCGTTGGTCGCGCAATTGTCCGCCCTGGTGAACCGACCGTCATCGGGTGCGGCACGCGCGCTTCGTGCCCATTTCCTGCGCCGCCGCCCTCTCCCGAGCGCGGCAATGCCGATGACGATTACCGAGAGCATCAGGGCGGCGATTAGTATGAGCGATATCTGCACGAACGTCGTCACGTACTGCGCAACGGATATCCAGTCGATGGAGCCTAGCCAGGCAACAAAGCGCATGAGAAGAGTCATCTGCAACGGGTGCCTTTCAGCGCCTGCATGACGCCAGAGAGGAATGTTTGGGCTGATCCCGGCCGGTTACCGGATCCCGATAGATGCTGTAAGAGCAATCGAGTTCCCGCACCCGCGCCAGCTCCGCAGTCACGAGCAGGCAGGCCATGCCTATCCAGACAATCGCAAGGGCGACCCCGAAAACAGAGGCTGCCAATCTGCTGAAGAAATACACCGTCATGGATGCAGAACCTCGTGCAGCAGAGTCAGGACGTAAGGAAAGGCCAGTGCCAGCCCGACACACACGCAGCGCCGAATCTGGATCAGGCAGGGCCAGGTGCGGAGAGTGCGGCCAAAAGACTTGCAGTGCCTGACAGGGAGGCTGTCATGTTCCAGAACGCTGTCACGCATATTGACTATCTCATGAATGGGATATTTTCCCACATTTATAACATATCCCATTTTCCGGCAAGGGCGGTTTGAGAGATTTCGTGGCATTATTTCCCACGCTTAATTGCGCTAAACGAAACCGGAATGACGCGATCCGTACTTGTGGTAACAACGTCCACGACGGTTGATGGGATTTATTCCCACCTATATCCTGCACGGTTCATCGGCGGGTCGGCGGGCCAATCCATATCCGTGCTTGAAATCACCGATGGAACATTCCGGCGCCCAACGCGGGGCGGGCATGGACACGTTTGTTTTTGCAACGGGGCACTCATCGGGGCGTCCGGTTGATTATCGCAAGTTTTTGAAATATGCATGTGGGATAATTTACCATCAAGAAACGGTTGTCACGTGGAATGACGGACGTGCGGCGGGATCAATTACCGGATGCAGGGCGGCTTCATCGTCCGCTGGAAGCGATTCTGCGGCCGCTCGTCAAGCTGTGCATCCGCAGCGGCCTTACCTATCCTGCCCTGGCCAAGCTTTTATGCGCCCTTTATGTCAATGTCGCCGAGCATGAATTCGGCATTCCCGGCAAGTCCCAGACGGACAGCCGCGTGAGCCTTCTGACGGGCATCAACCGCAAGGAGGTCGCCCGTCTGCGCGGCGCCGGCGCGCCGGTCCACAAGGCGCCGGCCTCCGTATCGCGCACCAGCCAGATCGTCGCGCAATGGCTGGCCTCCTCCCGCTTTACGGATGCGGACGGCAACCCCCTCCCGCTTCCCCGCCAGCCGGTGGACAACGCGCCCTCTTTCGAGGAGCTGGTCGCGCTGGTCACCAGGGACGTGCATCCGCGCTCGGTGCTCGACGAATGGATCGACAGGGGCATCGCGGCGGTTGACGAGCACGACCGCGTCCAGTTGCGGGAGGAAGCCTTCGCCCCCCGGCCCGACGACGAACGCAAGCTGTATTACTTCAGCCGCAACCTGCATGACCACGTCTCCGCCGCCGCCGCCAACATCGGCGTGGAAAAACCGCCCTTTTTCGAGCGCGCGGTTCACTACGACGGCCTCTCCGTGCAAATGGCCGCACAACTTGAGGCGTTCTCCCGCAAGCTGGGCATGGACGCGCTGCAAAAAGCCAACAGAGAAGCGCACAAGATGGCGGGACAGCAACAGGCAGGCAATGCCCGTTGGATTTTTGGCATTTATATCTATCGTGAAACCGGCGATGAAGATGCCGCCGGAGCCCCGGGAAATGGGGAGACAGAATGACGAGTCCATCCGCCTTTTCCCGTCGGACGTTTCTGGCTGGCCTCGCCGGCATCGGCTCTGTCTCCCTCGTCGGGCCGGGAAAGGCGAACGATGAGGAAACGAAGCCTTATGCCGGTGACCGCGGGCTCGGCGGGACAGGCTTCATCGGCACCATTCAGCGTTTCGGAAGCATCATCGTCAACGACAGCCGCATCGGCTTCAGGCCGGATGTCCGCGTCACGCTCGACGGCAACCCTGCATCCGTGGGCGACCTGCGCATCGGCCAGGTGGTGCAGACCGTCGCCCGGACCGACGGAGAAGGCTTCACGACCACGCATATCGCCGTTATCAGCGAGGTCGTCGGCCCCATAGACCGGATCACGCAGACGGGGCTGACGGTTCTGGGCCAGCAGGTGGAAACGGCCGGCCTGACGCGGCAGAACCGGTGGCGGGCGGGCCAGCGGGTCGCCGTCTACGGTCTTCGCCGGATCGACGAAACCATTTTTGCATCGCTTATCGAGCACCGCGCGCCGGGTCGATCAGCGCGGCCGGATACGGTTTCCGGCGTTGTCGTCAACGATGGCAAGGCGCTCTGGATCGGCAACTTGCCACTGAAGGGCGTGCCGCCCGAGGCCGTGGGCCGGCGTGTCACACTCACCGGCAGCCGGGAGAAGGGGTGGTTCGTCGCGCGGTCGGTCAGGCAGGACGATTTCATCCACACGCCGGGCCTGCGCCGCCTGTCCATCGAGACCTTCGCGCGCTCGGTCGGCGATGCCATCCAGACCGTGGCCGGGCTGGCGCTGGACGGACACCGCCTGACGCGGGGCGCGGATTTCGACGAGGCTCGCGTCGTGATCAGCGCATCCGTCGACGAGCGGGGCCGGACCATCGCCGACAATGTCGGTCCCAGCAGCAGCCGCATCGGAGACCGCGGGCCTGGAGCCGGGCGCGGACCGGGACCGGGACAGCCGACGGGTCGCACGCCACAGCCGTCGCCGATGGCCGAACCCTCCTTCGGCAGAAATCGCGCCTCGCCGGGCGTGCCGGGACAGGGGCCGATGGGCCCTTCGCCCGAAGAAAGTCGCTTCGGCATGGACGGGATGGGACCACGCAATGCGGGAGGCGGCGGTTTCAGCGGCTCCGGAGCTGACGGCGGCCGCGGCGGTTTCGGCTCACCGGGAGACGGCGGCGGACGAGGCCGTGGTTCGGGGCCAGGCGACGGCCCGCGATGACCGTGGCTTGCCGTGCCGGCCGCCGTCTGAAGCCTGGCTCGACTCACGCCATCAACGACAAGCCCCCGCTGACCTCCAGAACCTCGCCGACGATATAGTCGGCCATCGGACTGGCCAGGAAAAGCACCGGGCCGGCAATGTCGGCCGGCTGCCCCACCCGGCCTGCGGGAATGCCCTTGATGCGTTCGGCATACTTCTCGGCCACGCTGAAGTTGCCATAGAATGCGGTATCCACCAGACCCGGCGCCACCGCATTGACGTGGATGCCGCTCGCGCAGAAATCCTTGGCGAACGCCTTGGTCAGCGAGGACACCGCGCCTTTGGCGGCGGCATAAGCGCTGCCGCCGGGGGCCCCACCATTGCGCGCCGCCGTGGAACTGACGTTGATGACGCGCCCGCGTGCGGATTTCTTCAACAGTGGCAGGCAGGCCTGCGTCACCAGAAACACCGAACGCAGGTTGATGCTGATCACGCGATCCCATGTTTCCGCGGGCAGCTGGTCGAAGGCCATCTTGTCGGGCGAAGCGCCGGCGTTGTTGACCAGCACATCCAGACGGCCGAAGGCGCCATCAATCTGCCCCGCGATGGTCCGGCTGACGGCGGGATCGGTAAGATCGCCGTCCACCAGCAACGTGCGGGTGCCGCCGGTCTCCAGTTCCTTTTGCAGTGATTGCGCCGCTTCTGCGAGCCCGAAATCGTGCAGCACGACGCTGGCGCCAGCATGCGCGAACTCACGGGCAATCTGGCTGCCTATGCCGCCGCTGGCGCCAGTGATGAATACGATCTGGCCGGAAAAGTCTGACATGAGGTCTCCTGAAAGTGGATCGGATGCCGGGAACGGCGGCGCGGAACGCTCGCCCGGCAAAGAGCGCCATGGCGAGGCCGCTTTTGCTGGAACTGATTTAGCCGGGGTTGGCGACCAGATAGGCTTTCTTGCGCACGAAGCGCGTGATCGAGTCGTAGCCGAGACGCGAACCTGCCAGCCCCGAGTGCTTGAAGGCATTTTTCTCGTGCATGTCGCCTTCGCCGATGGCCGCAGTGCCCAGTCCGGTGCCGTTGATGCTGACGGCCCCCACATCGATGCGCCTGGCGATCGACAGCCCCTCCTCCGTCGAACCGGCGAAAACCGCACCGCTCAGCCCGTAGCTGCTGTCGTTGGCCAATGCGATGGCTTCGTCGATGGAGTCGTAGGTCATGACAGGGATGACAGGGCCGAAGGTCTCCGCCGTCATCAGCTCCATGCTATGATCGACATCTGTAATGACGGTGGGTTCAGCCCACCAGCCCCCGTCACGCTGGGTCACCGGGCCGCCGCACAGGATTTTCGCACCCTTGTCGACGGCATCCTGCAAGTGACGGTTGATGATGTGAGCCTGACTTTCCTGGATGATCGGCCCGAGGGTGCCGTCCTGCAGCGTGGGATAGGCCAGCCTGACCTTCCGGGCATGTTCGATCAGCTTGTTGATGAAAGGTTCCGCAATCGCCTCAGGCACGTATACACGCTCGATCGACACGCAGACCTGGCCCGCGTTGGCGACGGCACCCTGAACGATCCCGGCGGCCGCCCTGTCGATGTCTGCGCTGGCCGTGACGATGGCGGGGTCCTTGCCGCCCAGTTCCAGAAAGGAAGGGATGAAGGCGCGCGCAGCCGCCTGCGCCACTTTTTGCCCGGTCGGCACGCTGCCCGTGAAGCACACGGCATCGACGTGCTCGATGAGTGCCGCTCCCAACGAGCCGTCACCGGTGATGTAGCGCAGTACGCTTGCCATTTCCGGTACGCGCTCCAGCGTGGCCACGAGCGGCGCGACAAAACGCGGCGTGACTTCGCTGGGCTTGACGATGGCGGCACATCCGGCGACGAGCGCCGGAATGGTGTCGAGCAGCGAACTCGACAGCGGAAAATTCCAGGGGCTGATGACGCCAACCAGCGGAAACGGGCTGAACCCGCCATGAATATCGACATGGTTCAGCGAGCGCAGGCGCTGGCTGCGTTCGGTGAACACCTCGCGCGCCATGATGGTGAGCTTGTCGATGCTGCCGGGCAGGCGCAGCAACTCCCGCTCCGACTCCACGACACGGCCCGTGTCGGCGATCAGCGCCTGCAGGATGACATCGCGGTCCTTGTCGACTTCGTGGCGCCATGCGTTGAGCACCTCCAGACGCCTCTCCAGACCCTCCTGCTCCCACTGTGGCTGGTGAGACCTCAGTTCCCGGGCAATGACAGGTAGTTGAGCTGGGTCTGTCGCCTGAAATTCATAGTCGAACTGGCCGGTACGCGGGTTGCGCACAGTAATGGTCTGGCTCATGACGGGCATGGCTCCCGTTTCAGTGAAAGAAAGGGTGAGTTATTCGACATTGATATTGGACTCGCGGATCACCTTGCCCCACTTTTCGCGCTCGGTCTGGATGAAGTTCTGGATCTCGGCGATATCCATTTCGCGGGCAGTGAAGCCGATTTCGAGCAGGCTTTCGCGAACCCCTTTTTCGCGCATCAGCTGGTTGATGGTCTGGTTGAGCTTCTGGTCGACGGCCGCGGGCGTTCCCTTGGGCAGCACCAACAGGTTCCAGATGTCGGCCTCATAGCCGGCAAGGTCGCCTGCTTCGGCCACGGTGGGAACATCGGGGAAGGTGGAGATGCGTTCTGCGGACGTGATGGCCAGCGGCCTCACGGAACCCGCCTTCATGTGGGAAAACACGCTGGCGATGCCGACGGTCGCGAAATCTATCCGTCCTGACATGAGATCAGTCATCAGGGCAGAATCGCCGGTATACGGAACATGGGTCATCTTGATGCCTGCCATGCTGGCCAGGTATTCGGTTGCCATGTGTCCGGGCGATGCGTTTCCGGCGGACCCGAATGAAATCGAACCCGGCTCCTTCTTGGATCGCTCGATGATATCCGCGAGCGTCTTCAAGCCGGAGTTGTTACCGGTGATTACGACCATCCCCGAAGAGCCGAGATAGGCGACGGCATTCAGATCCTTCTTGGGGTCATAAGGCAATTCCCTGCCCAGCAGGTCATGGATCATGGTGGAGGATACGCCGGACACGGCCATCGTGTATCCATCCGGCACGGACCGGAGCGCCTGCCCAACGCCGAGCGAGCCGGCAGCTCCCGGCTTGTTCTCGACCACGACGGACTGTCCGAACGCCGCCCCCATGGCCTTGGCGACGATGCGCCCCGCCAGATCGGTCGTACCGCCCGGCGCATATGGGACGATCATCTGTATGGTTCGATCGGGATAGGTGTCTGCTGCCTGCACTGGCACGGCGGCGGAGAAAAAGCCGGCAGCGGCCAGGCCGATCATCCGGGATAGAATGTTCAGTTTCATGGCGTCCACTAACTATGTTCGAGTTCAGGGGGTCTCGGAGCATTTACACTGCCGCGCGTCTGGCACGGGTATTTTCAGAAAACATCAATTTTTATTGATGTTTTCATTTGCATAATTTGAATATATTCAAGTTACATATTTTATTTCGGCAGACATTTTCATCTATGCTACCAGCAGCGGCTGACGCTCAAGTATTTGTCGACAAGAGCTAGTCTTCAACAAAGGCCTCCTCCCTTTTTCTGCTGATGAAGGGAACGGACGCGACGACGATCATTGCCGCCGAAGCCAGAAGCAGCCCTGCCGAGATCGGGTGGGTGAGGAAAACGCTCCAGTCGCCGCGGGAAATGATCAGCGCCCGCCGCAGATATTCCTCCATCATCGGCCCAAGGATAAGGCCGAGCAGAAGCGGCGCGCATTCGCAGCCCAGTTTACGGAAAACATAGCCCGCGACCCCGAAGATCATCAGCATCCAGATATCGAAGACACTGTTGTTGAGAGAATAGACGCCGATGACGCAGAACAGTAGTATCACCGGGAACAGCAGCCGATAGGGGATCGTCAGCAGCCGCACCCAGATGCCGATCAGCGGCAGGTTGAGGATGACGAGCATCAGGTTGCCGACCCACATCGATGCGATCAGGCCCCAGAAGAGCTGCGGGTTGCTCGACATGACCTGCGGTCCGGGCTGGATGTTCTGGATCATCATGGCGCCGATCATCAGGGCCATGACGGCGTTGGAGGGAATGCCGAGGGTCAGCATCGGGATGAACGAGGTCTGCGAGCCGGCGTTGTTGGCCGATTCCGGACCGGCGACGCCACGGATGTTGCCCCGCCCGAATGCCGGGACGGAATCCTTGGCGATCCACTTTTCCAGTGAATAGGATGCAAAGGACGACAGCAGTGCACCGCCGCCGGGCAGGATGCCGAGGATCGATCCCAGAAATGTGCCGCGCAACACCGCCGGCATCGATTCCCTGACCTCCGCCCGGGTGGGGTAAAGCCGGTCGATCTTGTTGACCAGCATACCTTCGCGCCCCTGCGGCGTCGACAGGTTGACGATCACCTCGCTCAGCCCGAACACGCCCATGGCGACGACCGTGAAATTGATGCCGTCGGAGAGTTCCGGAATCCCGAAGGCGAAGCGCGTGACGCCGGAGGTGATGTCAGTGCCGCCAAGCCCCAGCAAAAGCCCGATGATGACCATGCCGATGGCCTTGAGCAGGGCGCCGGTCGCCAGCACCACGGCACATACGACGCCGAGTAGCATGAGCGCGAAATACTCCGCCGGCCCGAACTGAAAAGCGATGCTGGTCATTGCCGGCGCGAACGCGGCGATAATCAGGGTGCCGACGCAGCCGGCGAAGAACGACCCGAGCGCGGCAACCGAAAGAGCGGCCCCCGCCCGGCCGTTGCGCGCCATCTGGTAACCGTCGAGCGCGGTGACCACCGAGGAGGATTCACCGGGCAGGTTGATGAGAATCGCCGTGGTCGAGCCGCCGTATTGGGCGCCGTAGTAGATGCCGCTCAACATGATCAGGGCGCTGACGGGATCGAGGCCATAGGTGATCGGCAGCAGCATGGCGATGGTGGCGACCGGCCCGAGGCCGGGCAAGACACCGATCATGGTGCCCAGAAAGCAACCGATAAAGGCGTAGAACAGGCTCTGGGCGGTCAGGGCCGTTTCGAACCCGGTTGCGAGGTTGCTGATGAGATCCATTGCGGTTCCCTCGATCCGGCTTACAGAAAGGCCGGCCAGAACGGCACGGGTAGCCGCAAGGCCAGATGAAAGATCACATAGCAACAGACTGCCAGGATCGCGGCGGTCAGGACCATCTCCTTGATGCGCATCGGGCGGATCGCCATTCCGACAACGAAAACCAGACCTGCGATGGCCACCAGCATGCCGAACGACGGAAGCCCTAACGATGGAAGCCCGCCCAGAAGCACGCCGAAGACGAGATTGGCGGCAAGAACGAATATCAGGGGTCGTGGCGCGAAATCGGTAATCGCACCCTCCGGATCCGCTTCGCCGGCTAGGGAAAAGTAGGTGACCATAACGCCGATGCCCGTCAGCAGGATGGCGAGCAGAAGAGGGAAGTAACCGGGCCCCATATTCGACGCCGAACCGATCTTATAGCTGCTGGCGCCGATCACGTAAGCCATGCCCAAAGCTATGAACATGAGACCGGACAGGAAGTCCTTTTGGCTCTTTATGCCCATGATGGGCTCCTTATACTGGTGAGCATTTTTCAATATTGAAGCGCATTTCGGGACGATCCGCTTGCGGCGCCGCTGTCAGCGGTGGAAATCATAGCGGTCCCGATGCGGACATGCCGTCGCGGACATCCCTGACGTCCATTGCCGCCTCCCTTTTCGCCCGCCGCGGCGGGCGTGATCCACCTCTCACGAATTCCGGATACGCCCGGACAGAAACCGTTTCTCCCCGTCCCCGGGGGCATGGTCGACGAGGGGGTGGATCGGCGTGAGGTCGCAGGCGTGGGTCATGTCACCCGGCTTCGGGCGGCTGGCGGCGCGAGTGACAAGCACTGAATCCGTTGGCAGCCCACACGGGCCGCGATCGTTTGCGGGGAAAGCGCTTGCCGAAGGCTCCATATCCGCAAGCCTCTGCGCCGCCTGCCGGGCGCATTCCCGCGCATTCGTGCGCCGCACGGCGCTCTCGGCCTGTTCCGACAAGGCAGACCTGCGGGCCGGGCTGAAAAAAGCTCGCTGCTCTTCGGGCAGTTCGATATCCATGGTTCCCTCCCCGGACGTTCGCCCTGTTGGTTAAGTGTACTTTGACACAAAGGGAATGCGGCGATAACGATGCTCTGGTCTAGCATAGGAAACTAAAAGTTATGGCAGAGCACAGCCGGATCCTGCCTCCGACCCGCCGCGCGCGGCTGTTCGAGCATCGGCACCGCGCTGCCGAATAACCGGCCGGATCACCGGGCACGACAGGGGGAGAACAGCATGAATCTGGAACTCGACGGCAAGACGGCGCTCATCACCGGCGCCTCGAAAGGCATCGGCCTTGCGGTTGCACGAGCGCTGGCGAAGGAAGGTTGCGACCTTCATCTCGCCGCCCGCGACGGCGAGGCGCTCGCAGCCGCCCGGAAGGAGATCGAAACGGCGCACAAGGTTCGCGTGGCCCTGCACGCGCTCGACCTGTCGCACGCGCAGGCGACGGAAAAGCTTGCGGCCGATGCCGGCGATATCGATATTCTCGTGAACAACGCGGGCGCCATCCCCGCCGGCTCGCTGGAACATCTCGACGGCGAGGCATGGCGACGCAGCTTCGATCTCAAGGTATTCGGCTATATTACGCTGGCGCGCGCCTTCTACATGAAAATGAAAGGCAAGGGGGGCGTCATCGTCAATATTATCGGCAACTCGGGCGAAAACTGGGATGCCGGCTTCATCGCGGGCAGCACGGGCAATGCCGCGTTGATGTCCTTCACCAAGGCGCTGGGCGGCGCGAGCTTCGAGGACGGGATACGGGTCGTCGGCATCAACCCGGGCCCCGTCGCGACGGAGCGGGTATCGACGCTCATGAAGCGCAAGGCCGCCGAAACGCTGGGCGACGAAAACCGCTGGCAGGAACTGTTCGAAAAATACCCCGGCGGCCGGCCGGCATCCGTGGAGGAAGTCGCCGATCTGTGCGCCTTCCTGTCGTCCGCGCGTGCCAGCTACATATCGGGCACCGTCGTCACCATCGACGGCGGCTTCTCCGCCCGTCGCCGCGCCGTATGACGGGACCGGCAGGCGCGTTTCCAAAGAATACGCGCCTGCCTTTCATACGCAATTCACGTGGCGCGACCCGAAAAGGCCGCCCTTGTTCATGGGGCGGCCTTCTGTTGCGAGCGGTCGCCGGCATGCGGCGGCTTGTCCCTTCCGGAGGCGCTGGTATTACTTGCCCTTGGTGATCGGACAGGCGCTCTCGGAAAGCGGCCGGAAGGCGCGTTCCGCGGGAATGGTGGAGACCACGCGGTAATAATCCCAGTCGTAGGCCTTGTCGGCGGGCGACTTCACCTCGACCAGATACATGTCGTGGACCATGCGGCCATTGGGCAGCAGCTTGCCATGGCGCGAGAACATGTCCTCGACGGGGTTATCGCGCATCCAGGTGAGCACCTGGTCGGAGTCCTTGCTGCCCACGGCCTTCACCGCCCTGAGATAGTGCAGCACGCCCGAATAGATGCCGGCCTGCGCCTCGCCCGGCATCTTGCCCGTGCGCTCGTGGAAGCGCTTGGCGAAGGCGCGGGTCTGGTCATCCATGTCCCAGTAATACGGCACAGCGAATTGCAGGCCCTGCATCATGTCGAGGCCAAGGCCATGCACATCGGTAATGAAGGTGAGCAGGCTCGCCAGCCGCTGCCCGCCCTGCTGCAGGCCGAACTCGCGGCCCTGCTTGATGGCATTGATCGTCACATCGCCGCCCGACGCCAGCGCCACGATCTTGGCGCCCGAATTCTGCGCCTGGAGCAGGTAGGAGGAGAAGTCGAGCGTCTGCAGCGGATGACGGACGCTGCCGACGATCTTGCCGCCGGCCCCGGTGACGGCTTCGCGCATGGCCTCCTCCATGCTGTGGCCATAGGCATAGTCCGCGACAAGCAGAAACCAGGTGTCGATCCCCTGCTCGATCAGGGCGCGGGCGGCGCCGCGCGTCTGGGAATAGGTGTCGAAGGTCCAGTGCAGCCCGTAGCCGTTGCACGAATCCTCGGTCAGGCGGTCGGTGGCCGCGCTCGCATAGATCGCAATCTTCTTTTTCTCGGCGGTGAGCGTGTTCACCGCCAGCGCGATGGCGGAATTCGGCACGTCGAGGATGACGTCCACGCCGTCGACGTCATACCATTGCCGCGCGGTGTTGAGGCCCACGTCGGGCTTGTGCTGGTGGTCGGCGAAAATCAGCTCGATCTTCTCCCCCAGCACCTCTCCGCCGAAATCCTCGATCGCGAGGCGCGCGGCCTCTACCGATCCCGCGCCGGAGAGGTCCGAGAACGGGCCGCTCATGTCCGTCAGCACGCCGAATTTCACCTTTTCCGCCACGGCCGCGCCCGCCGTCAGGTTCATGGCCAGCACCAGCGGCAACAGATATTTCCAGGGTTTTCCCATTACGATTCCTCCTTTGGATTCTGCTTTATAGTTGTTGCTTCAACCGGCCCGCGATGAAGCCGACGATGCCCTCCCTGAAGATGAGCACTGCGAGGATGAAGATCCCGCCCTGCACGACAGTGACCCACGCGCCGAGATGGGCGAGGTAGTTCTGCATCGACACGACGACGAGCGCGCCCGCGATGGGCCCGAATACGGTGCCGATGCCGCCGATGAGGGTCATCAGCACCGGTTCTCCCGACATCGACCAATGAACGTCGGTGAGAGAGGCGAGCTGGAAGACGATGGCCTTGGTGGCGCCGGCGAGGCCGGCGAGACCGGCGGAGAGCACGAACATCGCCAGTTTGTAATGCAGCGGGCGGTAGCCGAGCGAGATGGCGCGCGGTTCGTTCTCGCGGATCGCCTTGCAGACCTGCCCGAAGGGTGAATGGATGACGCGGTAGATGAGCAGGAGCCCGCCCATGAAGACAGCCATGACGAAATAATACAGCACGCGGTCGTCGGCGAAGCTGATGAGGCCGAGGAGCCTGCCGCGCGGCACGGCCTGAATGCCGTCCTCGCCGCCGGTGAAAGGGGCCTGAACGGACAGGAAGTAGACCATCTGCGCCAGCGCAAGGGTAACCATGGCGAAGTAGATTCCCTTGCGGCGCACGGCGAGCGCGCCGAACACCGCGCCCAGCACCATCGCCACCGCGGTGCCGGCCAGGATCGCGAGTTCCGGCGTGAGGCCCCATACCTTGGCGCCGTGCGCGCTGACATAGCTCGCCATGCCGAAATAGGCGGCGTGGCCGAAAGACATCAGCCCGCCAAAGCCGAGCAGGAGGTTGAAGGCGCAGGCGAACAGCGCGAAGCACAGCACCTTCATCAGAAAAACGGGATAGACGAGGAAGGGCGCGACTGCGAGCATCAGCGCAAGGCCGATGAAGATGGCCCGGTGCAAGGTCCGGGTGCGGTCGCCGCCGGAGGCGGGTGCGACGCCGGCCGCGACGGTCGTGGAAACATTGGCCATCAGGTAGCCCTCCCGAACAGGCCGGCCGGCTTGATGAGCAGGACGATGGCCATGATGATGAAGATCACGGTCGCGGAGATTTCCGGATAGAACACCTTGGTCAGCCCCTCGATGAGGCCGAGACCGAAGCCGGTGATGATGGAGCCGAGGATCGATCCCATGCCGCCGATCACCACCACGGCGAAGACGACGATGATGATGTCCGCGCCCATATTGGGATTGACCGAATAGATCGGCGCCGCCAGCACACCCGCGAAGGCGGCGAGCGCGACGCCGAAAGCGTAGGTCAGGGTGACCAGACGCGGCACGTTGATACCGAAGGCCTCGGTCAGGACGGGGTTCTCGGTGGCGGCCCGCAGATACGAGCCCAGGCGGGTTTTCTCGATCATGTACCAGGTCGTCAGGCAGACCGTGAGCGACGCGACGACAACCCAGCCGCGATAGTTCGGCAGGAACATGAAGCCGAGATTATGCCCGCCCGAAAGCAGCGGCGGGATGGCATAAGGCAGGCCCGAGGCGCCGTAGTAGTTGCGGAACAACCCCTGGATGACCAGCGCCAGCCCGAAGGTGAGCAGCAGGCCGTACAGATGGTCGAGCTTGTAGAGTCGCGATATCAGCAGCCGCTCCGCCACTATCGCCAGGGCGCCGACGATCAGCGGCGCGAGGAGCAGCGCCCACCAATAGCCGATGCCGGCGTAGTTCAGCAGCATCCAGGCGGCGAACGCGCCCAGCATGTACTGCGCACCGTGCGTGAAATTGATGATGTTCAGGAGCCCGAAGATCACTGCCAGTCCGAGGGAAAGGATCGCGTAGAACGATCCGTTGATCAGACCGAGCAGCAACTGGCCGAACAGAACCTGGGGTGTGATGCCTATCAGCTCGAACATGGCACGGCCCATGCCGATGCAAGCTGCGATCCGGCCCGTGCCGGCAATCTCGCCTGTCTCATTTTTCTTCCTCCCCTCCCCTCACCCGCCCGGCGTCAGACGCCGAGATAGGTCTGGAGCTTGTCATGGTTGGCGTCGAGTTCGTCGTTGGCGATCATGTCGATGACCCGCCCCTGCTCGACGATGTAGTGGCGATCCGCGACCGATTGCGCGAACCGGAAATTCTGCTCGACCAGCACGATCGTGAAGCCCTCCTGCTTCAACCGCGCCAGCGTGCGGCCGATCTGCTGGATGATGACCGGCGCCAACCCTTCGGTCGGTTCGTCGAGCAGCAGGGTGCGGGCGCCGGTGCGCAGGATGCGGGCGATGGCCAGCATCTGCTGTTCGCCGCCCGACAGCTTCGTTCCCTGGCTCGCGAGCCGCTCCCTGAGGTTCGGGAACAGCTCGAAGATCTGCTCGACCGTGAAGCCGCCCGGCCGCACCTGCGGCGGCAGCATCAGGTTCTCCTCGACGTTGAGCGAGGCGTAGATGCCGCGCTCCTCCGGCACATACGCGATACCGAGGCGCGCGATAGCGCGCGACACCATGCCGATGGTTTCGGTGCCCGCGAAGGCGATGGAACCGGTGCGCCTGCCGACGATGCCGATGATCGATTTGAGTGTCGTGGTCTTGCCCGCCCCGTTGCGCCCCAGCAGCGTCACCACCTCGCCCGGCTTCACCGCGAAGGTGACGCCGTGCAGCACGTGGCTTTCGCCATACCATGCGTGCAGGTTCTCGACGGCGAGCTGCGGCGCCGGGTCAGCCTGTGCCACGTTCCTTGCCGTCTCAGCCATGACCTGCTCCGATGTACGCCTCGATCACGCGCGGATCCTTCGACACGGTGGCGTAGTCGCCCTGCGCCAGGACCCGCCCGCGCGCCAGCACGGTGATCGTGTCCGACAGCGAGGCGACGACCGACAGGTTGTGCTCCACCATCAGAATGGTGCGGTTGGCGGCGATGCGCCGGATCAGCGCTGCGATGCGCTCGACATCCTCATGGCCCATGCCCGCCATCGGCTCGTCGAGCAGAAGCATCTCTGGATCGAGCGCCAGCGTCGTGGCGATCTCCAGCGCCCGCTTGCGGCCGTAGGGAAGCTCGACGGCCTTTGCAGCGACGAAATCGCCCAGCCCGACGGCGCCGACGAGATTGCGGACTTCGTCGTCGAGCGTGTCGAGCGTCCGCTCCGAACGCCAGAAATCGAAGCTTTCGCCGCGCTTCTTCTGCAGCGCGATGCGGACATTCTCCATGACGCTCATGTGAGGAAACACGGCCGATATCTGGAAAGAACGGACCATGCCGAGACGCGCGACATCGGTGGGCTTCGTCGCCGTGATGTTACGGCCGTTGTAGGTGATCGTTCCCCTGGTCGGCTCCAGAAACTTGGTCAGGAGATTGAAGCATGTCGTCTTGCCGGCGCCGTTCGGGCCGATCAGCGCATGGATGCTGCCGCGGCGGACGCGCAGCGTTACGTCGTCCACAGCCGTAAAGCCCTTGAAATCCTTGGTTAATCCTTCTGTTGCGAGGATAATGTCATCGGACATGGCCATCGGCATGCGCTGCCGCCCTCCTCCCTTTGGGGTCCCTCCAGACCCTGTGTTATTTTTTGTGATTAGTCGCATAATATGCGATTTTCGTCAATACGCATCATACGCGATACATATGATATCGTTCTCAACGGGATTGTTGCCGCTTCCTCGGCACCGTTGTTCAGAGAGGGCTTTCGCGCGGAAAATCCGGCTGTCGTTTTTCGCGGTGCGCTGCCAGGCCTTCCCTGACATCCGGGGAGGAGAAGCCGAGAAACTCCAGCGCCAGCGACGTGTCGAAGGCCGGGCCGGCCGAACGCAGCCAGTTGTTGAGCGCGTATTTTGTCCAGCGGATCGCGCTGGACGCGCCCTCGGCCAGCCGGACGGCGATCTCCAGAGCCCTGGCGTCCAGCTCGGCGTCGTCCACCGCCAGCGCGACGAGGCCGATGCGCTCCGCCTCCTCGCCGGACAACGCCTCGCACAGCAAAAGGTGGTATTTGGCCTTGGCCATGCCGCACAGCAGCGGCCAGACGATCGCCGCATGGTCGCCCGCCGCGACGCCAAGTCTGGTATGGCCGTCGATGATGCGCGCATCCTTCGCCGCGATCGGGATGTCCGCGAGGAGGCCGCAGGCCAGTCCCGCGCCGACCGCTGGACCGCGCATGGCGCTCACCACGGGCTTCGAGCAGTTGAGCAGGTTGAAGACGATGTCGCGCGCCTCCTTCCAGTTCCGGGCCCTGGTATCGAAGTCGTTCATGATCCGCTCGATCATGCGGAAGTCGCCGCCGGCAGAGAAAGCGGCGCCGTGGCCGGTGATGATGACCGCCGACACCGAAGTGTCGGCATCGACATCGCGCCAGACGCGCGCCAGCTCCCCGTGCATGACCTGATCGACCGCGTTCAGCCGCTCGGGATTGTGCATGACGATACGCAGGACGTTGGGATGCGGCCTCTCGAAGCGCAGGCGCTCGTAGCCGCGAAAGGTTTCGCCATTCGATGCCGCGGCGCTCATGTCGGAACCTCCGCCTCGCCCGGCCGGGAGCGCAGCTGCGCGACCGCCTCCGGATTCACCAGCCCCGACACGTCGCCGACCGGCTCCCCGATCCAGATCGACCGAACCACGCGGCGCATGATCTTCATGCTGCGGGTCTTGGGAAGATCGCCGACGAACGCGACCGCCTTCGGCCGGAAGGACGATCCGAGCCCCTCGACCACGGCCCGCCGCAGTTCGTCCACAACCTCGGGCGTCTCGCTGACACCGCGCGCGAGCACGCAGACGCAGACCACGGCAGAGCCCTTCACCGGGTCCGGGACGCCGATCGCCGCAGCCTCGGCCACCTTGCCGGTGCCCAGCAGGAACGCCTCGATCTCGGCCGGTCCGGTGCGTTTGCCGGCGATCTTGATCGTGTCGTCCGAGCGGCCGTGGATGAACCAGTTCCCGTCTGCGTCGACCGACGCGAAGTCGCCATGCACCCACAGGCCGGGGATGGTCGACCAGTAGCTCTCAAGATAGCGGTCCGGATCGCGCCACAGGCCGCGCGTCAGGCCGATCGACGGAACTGTCAGCGCCAGTTCGCCGACCTCGCCGCGCGGCAGCGGGCGACCCGTCAGGTCGACGACGACCGCGCCCATGCCGGGGATGGGGCCGCCGAAGGCGCACGGCTTGAGGTCGCGATGCAGGATCGTGCTGGCGATGATGCCGCCGCCGATCTCGGTGCCGCCCGAGTAGTTCAGGATCGGAGCCCGGTTGCCGCATACCTTGTCGCGGAACCAGTTCCACGCCTCCGGCGTCCACGGCTCGCCCGTCGCGGCGGTGACGCGCAGCGTCGACAGGTCGTAGCTCTCCACGGTGCCGGGCGGTTGCTGCATGAAGGCGCGCACCATGGTCGGCGCGACGCCGAGGAAGGTGATGCCGTAATCCTGCGCCAGCCGCCACAACCGACCGGGCTCGGGATAGTCGGGAACGCCCTCGGCCAGCAACATGGTCGCACCGACCATGGGCGAGGCGACGGCCAGTATCGGCCCCGTGAGCCAGCCCATGTCGCTCATCCACAACAGCCGGTCGTCGGGCCGCAGGTCGAGGATGGTGCCGAAGTCGAGCGCCACCTTCGTCATGAACCCGCAATGCGAGTGGACCGTGCCCTTGGCCTTGCCCGAGGTTCCCGAGGTGTAGACCAGCATGGCCGGCGTCTCGGCCGGCAGCTCCACGGGCGCCACCGGCTCGCCCGTCGCGAGCAGCTCCTCCCAGCCGAGCCAGCGCGGATCGGGATCGGCCGCATCCCGCGGCACGACCACGATATGGCGAAGCGACGGCGTCATGCCGCGCACGGCATCGATCGTTTCCGCCATCTCGATCGCCTTGCCGCGGCGCAAGGTCCGGTCCACGGTGACGACGGCGACCGCACCGGCGTCCCCGAGACGCTCGGCCACTGCCTGCGCGCCGAAGCCGGAGAACATCGGCAGTGCGATGGCGCCGATGCTGACGATGGCGAGGAAGGCGGCGATGGTTTCCGGAACGGAGGGCATGAACAGACCCACGACGTCGCCCCTGCCGATGCCGAGCGCCGTGAGCCCGCCCGCGGCCCGGGCCACGGTCTCCTGCAACTGCACATAGGACACCGCCCGCCGCGTGCCGTCCTCCCCTTCCCACAGGACCGCGTCCTTGCCGCCGAAACCGTTGGCGATGGTGCGGTTCAGGCAATTGTAGGCGATGTTGGTGGTGCCGCCGAGGCACCATTCGGCCAATTCCGGCCCCTTCGACACATCGAGCAGACGCTCGTATGGCTTGAAGAAGTGCAGGCCGTGAAACTGCATGACCGCCGGCCAGAACCATTCGGGATCGCGCGCGGCGCGTTCGACCAGTTCGTCATAGCCGGTAAGGCCGTGGAGCGTGAGGAAGCGCTCGATGGGCGCGGTGCCGTTTTCGCTGCTCATGCTGCCACCTCGGTGTCGAGCACGACGATGCGGGAAATGAAGGGCGACATATATGTCTTCATTTCCACATGCGCGGGGGAGACCTGATAGGCGTCGTGAGCCTGCGAGGACCGGAAAGTCGCAACCACCCCGTGAGTGAGGCCGTCGCTGCGCGAGGCGCCGTTCTGCGCCATCGCATAGGTGACGAGGCCGTCGCACTCCGCGCGCACCCGCCGCACGTAGTGTTCGACCTTGTCGAAAAAGGCCGCGTTCGCCTCGGACGTGAAACTCATCAGAACGATGTGATAGAACATGGATCGTGTTCCCCGTATTGTGCCTTTGTCGTTGGCTTGCTGCCGTTCATCCCGCGGTCCATCCGCCGTCCACCATCAGCGACGACCCGGTCATCAGCGCGGATGCGTCCGAAGCGAGGAAGACCGCGGCGCCCATCAGGTCCTCGACCCGGCCGAGACGGCCGAGCCTGATGCGCGACAGGACGAAGTCGCGGAATGCGGGATCGGAAAGGGCCGGGCGCGTCATCTCGGTTTCGATGAAGGTCGGGCACAGGCTGTTGACGCGGATTCCGCGCGGTGCGAGTTCGACCGCGAGCGATTTGGTCATCCCTTCGACGGCGAACTTGGAAATCGTGTAGGCGGACCGTCCGGCGGCGGCGACATGCCCGGCCTGCGACGAGACGTTGACGATCGCGCCGGCCCGGCCGGCCGAAATCATGCGGCGCGCGGCCGCCTGCGCCACGAAATAGGCGGCACGCACGTTCAGGCCCATCACTGTATCGAACTCCTCCTCCGTCGCATCGACGAAGGGGCGCGGCCGGTTCGTGCCGGCGTTGTTCACAAGGATGTCGCACGGCGGCTCGGCGGCGTCCATCGCCTCACGCACGGCATTGCCGTCGCGCACATCCACCGCGCGGCCTTGCGCCGCGCCGCCGTGGGCGCGGATCGTCGCGGCGGCGTCCTCGATCTCATCGGGCGAGCGTGCCCAGAGCGTGACGCGGGCACCCGCCTGGGCGAGCGCGGCGGCAAGCGCGAAGCCGATGCCGCGCCCGCCGCCGGTCACGATCGCATGGCGGCCGTCGAGGCGAAAGCTCGGCGTGATCGGCACCTGGGGCTGCATTGTCCTGTCCCTCCGGATATAGGGCTGTCAGTGAATGTGGATGCCGCCGTTCACGTCGATTTCGCTGCCGGTCATGTAGGCGGACAGATCGGAGCCGAGGAACAGACACACGCCAGCCACGTCCTCGGGCCGGCCGAAACGGCCGAGCGGAATGCTCTCGACGATCTGCCGCCGCCGCGCCTCATCGAAGGCCCGGGAATTCATGTCGGTGATGATGACGCCGGGATTGACCGCGTTGACGCGAATGCCCTGTGGGCCGAGTTCGCGCGCCATGCCCTTGACGAGACCCAGCACGCCGCCTTTCGAGGCCGCGTAGTGGGAACCGCCGACGAAGCCGCCGCCGCGCTGCGCGGCAACGGAGGCGATGCACACGATCGACCCCGCCCCCCGGGCGGCCATTGCCGGGATGACCGCCTGCGACATATGCAGGGCACCGCGCAGGTTGACGTCCATCAGCAGATCGTAGTCCGCGCGCGCGATGTCCATGACCTTGCGCGACTGGGTGATGCCGGCGTTGTTGACGAGAACGTCGATCCGCCCCCAGGCATCCAGCACTTCCTCCGCCAGGGCCTCGCAGGCGGCGCGGTCGGTGACGTCGCAGGTGTATCCCCGCACTTCATCGCCGATGTCCCGCGCGCGGCGCGGCGCACTGCCTTCCGCCACATCCGTTATCGCGACCCGTGCGCCCGCCGCCGCGAATGCCTTCGCGGTTGCCAGGCCGATGCCGGCGGGCGAACCCGCGCCCGTGACAATGACGACCTTGTCCCGCATGAGATGCTGCATGCCGATCTCCCGTTTCTCTCCCGGTTGGTGTTGCCGGTTTCCGTCACGAGATCGTCAGGCCGCTGTCAACCCTTATAATATGGCCGGTCGTGCGCGCCGCCTCGTCGGAAGCGAGAAACAGCGCCGCCTGGGCGACATCGCGCGGCTCGGCGAGGCCGAGCAGGTGCTGCTCGGCGAATTTTTGCGTGGTGGCGTTGGCGGCAAGCTGCTCCATCACCCGGGGCGTGCGTGTCACGCAGGGGGCGACGGCGTTCACGCGCACCTTGTAGGGCGCATACTCCACCGCCATCGAGCGCGTCAGCGCCGTCACGCCACCCTTGGCGGCGGTGTAGGCGTCCTTGCCGCCCCAGCCGATCAGGGCCACCACGGAAGAGGCGTTGATGACGGAGCCGCCCCCGGCCTTGATGAGTTCCGGAATGCCGTAGCGGCAAACCAGCCAGGTTCCCAGCAGATCGAGCCTGATGGCGCGCCAGAATTCGTCGAGAGGCACTTCGGTTACCGGGCCGTCGTGCATCGTGGAGCCGCCGGCGTTGTTGTAGAGGATGTCCAGCGCGCCGAACGTCTCGACTGCCTGCCGCACGCCGCTTTCGACGCTCTCGGGCTCGGTCACGTCCATGGCAACGAAGCAGGCGCGGCCGCCCGCAGCTTCGATGAGGCGAACAGTCTCTCCGCCGGCCGTCCCGTCCAGCTCCGCCACCACGACGCTCGCACCCTCGGCAGCAAACAGAATAGCGGCCTCGCGCCCTATTCCGGCACCGGCTCCGGTGATGAGGGCGATCTTGCCCGCCAGACGCGCCATAACAACCTCCCCTGCGAACGCGCAACCATTATCGGATAATTATCAGTTGTCGCATATAATGAGATTTATAACAATTTCTGGACCACGTCAAACTGTTGTATGCATGATCGGGGAGGAAAAGGAGCGGCGCGGTCGCTGCGGGATTCGGCCGGCGGGGGATATCCGGAAGGGGCCGCAATGCGGTGCGGACCCGGTATGCCCGGACCTGATATGTATGGACCTTATATGCCTGGACCTGGCGGCGGACTTCAGGGCCGCGCAATGTGATAGGAAGCTACGTCACGATAACCATGTCGGCTCGGATGGAGGATTATGAGACCAGCAAATGATACGGAAACCCGCATGACGAGCCTGGACAAGATGCTGGGCATTCTGGACCTGTTCGACGACGACAAGGTCGGTGTGCAGCTTGAGGATGTCATGCAGCTCACGCGCCTCTCGCGGGCGACGGCCTACCGCTATCTGCAGTCTCTCTCGAAGGCCGGCGTCCTCGCGCCGGCGACCGGCAACACCTACGTGCTGGGGCCGCGGGTGATCGAGCTGGACAGGCTGATGCGGCTGACCGATCCCCTCCTGACCAACGCCAGCCCGGTCATGCACGAGGTGGCGGGCGCGCTTCGGATCAACTTCATGCTGTGCAGCTATTATGGAAACAAGGTGATGTGCGCCGACCTCGCCTGGCCGGACGAAAGTCTCACCCGGTTCTATGAGCGCGGCCGCCCCATGCCGATGTTCCGCGGCGCGATGGCAAAGGTGATCCTGTCCAATCTCACGCCCTACCAGCTGCGCAGCATCATGCTCTGGCACGCCGACGAGATCCGCGCCGCCGGCCTTGGATCGAACTGGGACGAGTTCCGCACGACGATGTCGCGCATGCGCAAGGAGGGATGCGTCGTCACCCACGGCGAGGTCATACCCGATCTCGTCGGCATCGGCGCGCCGATCTTCGATCCCGACAAACGGGTGCTCGGCAGTCTGGTGATGATCCTGCGGGAGGAGACTTTCGCGCACTCCGGCGAGGAACTGATGCGCCGGCACGTGATCGACGCGGCCGCACGCATCGATGCGAAACTTGCCAGCGTCGCCGAGAAAACCGGCATGCCGGCCCTGCCCGCAAGGCCGCGGCGTGGCAACGTTCTCCGAAACGGCGGAGCGGCATGAGCCCCGCCGGCCGCCGTAGCCGGAACTCCCGATAATTCATTGGATATCAATCCGTTATCAAAAGCTCACACTTTGCCCTTCAAAATTTCATAAAATATATAGAATTAGTTGACATAAAAGCGACCGCTTGTAACACTCGCGATGACGTTCGGGTGCGCAGCCGTGCCAGCCCGACGAATCCGGGTTCCTCCGTCCGGATGTCCATTTCCTGCGGTGTTACAAGGAGTTGAAATGTCGCGCAAAATCAGGCTTGGAGCCTTTCTCCCGGGTGGCGGCCAGCATATCGCTTCCTGGCGTCATCCCGACCAGCCGGCCGACGGGGCGGTGAGTTTCGACTTCCATCGCCAACTCGCCCAGATTGCCGAGCGCGGCCTGTTCGATGCCTACTTTCTGGCCGACGGCCTTTCCGTCGCCATCGGCGGCAAGGAGGGCGGCAATGCCAAGGCGGCCGGCTTCGAGCCGCTGACGCTGTTTTCGGCGCTGGCGCCGCTTACCACCCATCTCGGCTTCATCGCCACCGCCACCACGACCTATGAGGAGCCCTTCACCACCGCCCGCAAGTTCGCCTCGCTGGACCTGATCTCCGGCGGCCGGGCAGGCTGGAACGTGGTGACCACGGTAGGCGACGACACCGCCCGCAACTTCAACCTCGACCACCAGCTTCCCCATGCCGATCGCTACGATCGGGCGCGCGAATACGTGGAGGTAGTGACCGCCCTGTGGGATAGCTGGGAGGATGACGCCTTCATCCGCGACAAGGCGTCCGGCCGCTTCCTCGACAGGGACAAGGTCCACGCCATCGACCATCGCGGCCGGCATTTCCGCGTGCAGGGGCCGCTGAACATCTCGCGCTCGCCGCAGGGACAACCGGTGATCGTGCAGGCGGGTTCGTCCGAGGCGGGCCGCCAGCTTGCGGCGGAAACGGCGGAGGTGATCTTCACCGCCCACCAGACGCTCGACTCCGCGCAGGAATTCTATCGCGACATCAAGCGCCGCGCCAGGGCCGCGGGCCGCAATCCGGACCATGTGCTCATCATGCCCGGCTTCGCCCCCTTCGTCGGGCGGACAGAGGAAGAGGCGCGCGAGAAATACCGCGCCCTCACCGATCTGATCGTTCCGGAAGACGGCGTGGCGCTGCTCAACTCCCTCACCGGCGGCACGCTCGACCTTTCCGGCTATCCGCTGGACGGCCCCCTGCCCCCGGCGACAGAGACCGAGGGCAACAAGAGCCGGCAGGTACTCATCCGCCAGATCGCCGATGAGAACAACTTCACCATCCGCGAGCTTTATTCGTGGATCGCGACGGCGCGCGGCCATTACACCTTCGTGGGCTCGGCCCTCCAGACCGCCGACAAGCTGCAGGAGTGGTTCGAGAACGAAGCCGCCGACGGCTTCAACGTCCTGCCGCCCTATCTGCCCACCGCGCTTGAGGATTTCATCGATCTGGTGGTGCCGGAGCTGCAGCGGCGCAACCTGTTCCGCACCGCCTACGAGGGGCGGACGCTGCGCGAGAATCTTGGCCTGCCCAAGCCGGAAAACCGCTGGAGCCGCCCCGCCGTGCAGGCGGCGGAGTGAGCATCTCACACAGAAGGAGAACGACATGAGCGTTCAGGACGTGAACAGCACCGTCGTCGCCCTCAACGGTGAGGAAGAAGCCGGCGGCCAAAAGCCGCTGCAGTCCTTGCTGGAGGGGGCCGGACGTTTCCTTTCCCGCTACGGACTGCTCATCGGTTTCCTGCTGCTGTGGCATGTGGCCAGCATCCAGCGCTGGGTGAACCCCTCCGTCTTCCCGCCTCTGGATGACATTGCCGCCGCCTTCTGGCGCGGCATGACGCAAGGCTCGCTGCTGGCGGACCTGGGCATCAGCCTGCAGCGATCGGGCATCGCCTTCGTGGCTGCCGTGGCGGTGGCCGTTCCGCTCGGCCTTTTCATGGGACAGATCCGGGCGGTGGAGCGGGCGCTGGACCCCATTCTCCAGCTCTTCCGCCAGACGTCGGCGCTGGCCCTCTACCCGGTTTTCATCCTGCTGCTGGGGCTCGGGGAGTTGTCGAAGGTGTTCGTCATCTTCTGGGCCACGATATTCCCGCTCCTGCTGTCCACCATCGGCGGCGTGAAGGAGGTGGACCCCAAGCTGGTGGAGATGGCACGGGTTTACGGCGCCTCGCGCCTGCAGGTGTTCCGCCGGGTCGTGCTGCCCGGGGCGCTGCCCTCCATATTCGTGGGCCTGCGCCTGTCGGCGACGATGGCGTTGCTGATGCTGATCGCCTCCGAGATGATCGGCGCGAACCAGGGCCTCGGCTTCCAGGTGATGAACGCCCAGTTCAACTTCCAGATCCCGTTGATGTTCTCGGCCATCTTCCTGCTCGCGGCGCTGGGGCTCGCGGCCAACTACACCATCGTTCTCCTGCAGCGGCGCCTGTGCCGGTGGAGCAACGCCCCCGTCTGACGCACTTTTCCCGTTCTCTACCAGAAAGGCACGACCATGACCTTTTCCTTCCGCAAGCTTGGCGCGGCCGCGCTTCTCGCCGCCGGCCTCGCAGCATCCGGCATCGCGCCCGCCTTCGCCGGTACCTCCGCTTCCCCGGCCGATGCGTCCGACCCCTACACCTTCCGCTTTCTCCCCAACCGCGGCAGCGTCAGCCCGCACGAGTTGGCGGAGGTGCTGGGCTACTATGAGCCCTATGGCATCAAGCTGGAGAACAAGGGGTTCGCCGGTGGCGGGCCGGAGACGCTGTTCGCCCTTGCCGGCGGCAGCATCGATCTCGGCTCCGCCGCCACCTCGGCGGTCTTGAACTCCATCGCCGGCGGTAATGACTTCCTCATCGCCTATCCGTCCAATGGCATCAAGAAGGGCGTGGAAAGCGTCTTCTACGTGCTGGAGGACAGCCCGATCAAGACCATCGAGGACCTGAAGGGCAAGACCATCTCGGTCAACACACTCGGCGCGCACCTCGACTACACCATCCGCGAAGCCTTCCACCAGAAGGGGCTGCCGCCGAAATCCGCCAAGCTGGTGGTGGTGCCGGGCCCGCAGCTCGAACAGACGCTGCGCGCGAAGCAGGTGGACGTCGCCGGCATCGGCTATTGGCAGACCACCTTCGGCGGCCAGCTCGAAGCCAATGGCGGTGTGCGGCCGATCTTCACCGATACCGATGTGCTGGGCGAACTCGCCGGCGGTTTCGTGGTGTTCCGCCGCGATTTCGCCGAGGCGCACCCGCAGGCCGCCCGCTACTTCGTCGAGGGCGCGGCCCGCGCGGCGGACTGGGCGCGCGAGAACCCGGAGGAGGCGCGCAAGGTGGTCGGCAAGCTTCTCGACTCGCGCGGCGAGGATGGCGGGCTGGCGAAATTCTGGCTCGGCTTCGGTCTCCAGCCCGGCGCACCGATCACCGATCGCGACGTGGGCTTCTGGGTGGAGGCTCTCTCGCGCGAAGGAACCCTGCCCGCCGGCAAGATCAACGTGTCCGGGATTATCTTCCGGCCCGCTTCCGCCAAGGCGGGGAACTGAGGTCCGCCATGACAGCCGCCGCGCTTTCCGCCAACGGCTCTTCCCCCGCTTCCACGCGGGGGGAGGTCTCGATCCGGGATCTCTCCAAGTCCTTCCGCATTGCCGGCCGCGATTTCCCGGTGATACGCAACCTGAATGTCGCGATCGGCGCCGGGGAGAGCCTGGTCATCGTCGGTGCCAGCGGCTCCGGCAAGACGACGCTGCTGCGCATCCTCGCGGGGCTGGAAACGGCCGACGCCGGCGATGTGCAGGTCAGCGGCCGTCAGGTCAGCGGCGTCGGCGCGGAGCGTGCGATGATCTTCCAGGAGCCGCGCCTGCTTCCCTGGGTGAACGTGCTCGGCAACGTGGCCTTCGGGCTGGAGCTGCGGCAGGGGGCGCGCAAGGTGCCGCGCAGGGAGGCCGAGGCGCAGGCGCGGCACTACCTTTCTCTCGTGGGGCTCACCGATTTCGCCGATGCCTTCCCGCGCCAGCTCTCCGGGGGCATGGCGCAACGGGTGGGCATTGCCCGCGCACTGGCGGTGCAGCCGGAGATCCTGCTGCTGGACGAACCCTTCGGGGCACTCGACGCCATGACCAGAATCACCATGCAGAACGAACTGACCCGCATCTGGCACGAGGAACAGGTGACCATGGTGCTGGTGACGCACGATCTGGAAGAGGCGGTTTATCTGGCCGACCGGGTGCTCGTTCTGCCGAAGGAGAAGCATCGCGCACCCCGGCTGCTCGACATTGATCTGCCCCGTCCGCGTGACCGCAGTTCCCCGGCGTTCACGCGCTATCGCGAGGCGCTGCTGCAGGAGTTCGGCCTGCATTGACGGCCGTCAATGCAGCGGGTCTGCATAAACGAACTTCGGCATCCTCCCGCCGAAGCCCCCGTGCGGGGCCGTCCTCAGCCGGCCCGGGGGATGGCGTGGTGCGCCGGTGGTGTCAGGGATTCGGCTTTTCATCGTCCGGATGCCCCAGCTCGCAGAACCAGCCCCCCAGATATTTCACCGCCGCCGCCTTCGGATCGGGCAAGGGCGTCCTTGCCTCGACTGCTGCCCGGAACGGTTCCGAGCTGTCCCGCGGAATGTAGCCCAGGTGGCTGGCGCCGCCGTTGTCCACGGTCTTCACCTTGTTGTCCGACAGGCCGAACGAGATGGTGTGGCCGACGCGCGGCGCGGTCAGCGACGCCTCGACCAGCCGGATGCAATCGGCGAAGGACAGGTAGGACCAGAGCATGCGCCGGTCGGCCGGTTCGGGGAAGGACGAGAAGATACGCAGACAAACGGATTCGATGCCGAACTTGTCCCAGTAAAGGCGGCTCAGGCTCTCGACGAAGTTCTTCGACACTCCGTACAGGCTGTCGGGCCGCACGGGCGCATCGACGCCGATGTGGGCCTCGATCTCGTGATAGCCGATGGCATGCACCGAGGATGCATAGACGACACGTCGCGCGCCATGTTTCCGCGCACCTTCGTAGACATGATAAGAGCCGCGGATATTGGCGTCGAGAATGGTCTGCCAGGGCGATTCCAGCGATGCGCCGCCGAAATGGACGATCGCATCGCAATCGCGGGTCGCCTCGATAGTGGCCTCCATGTCGGCGAGATCGAAAACAGCCTGTTCCTCGTTGGATGCAAGATCGTCGAAGGCGTTTCGCGCGCCCAGCCTGATCTTGCCGGCGAGCGGCGCCAGACCCTTGCGCAGTTCCGTGCCCAGCCGGCCGGCGGCGCCCGTGAGAAGAATGCGTTCGTAACGTGCCATAACGATTTACTCCAGTTCTTCCACGGCGGACCCGATACGCGCCACTGCCTCGGTCAGAATATCGTCGGCGGTGGCGGTCGAGATGCGGAAATAGGGCGACAGGCCGTATGCCACGCCCGGCACCGACGAAACCCTGCCCCTGTGCAGCAGGTAGTTCGACACCGCGGCGTCGTCTTCCAGCGCCGTGCCGTCCGGTGTCCGGCGTCCGATCAGGCCGGCGCAGCCGATGTAGGCATAAAAGGCACCTTCCGGTGCTGCGAGCGTCAGGCCATCAATGCCGGCGATGCCGTCGACCACGAGGTTCCTGCGCCGTTCGAATGCGTCGCGGAATCGCGCCACACCGTCCTGCGGCCCGTTGAGGGCCGCGACGGTTGCGGCCTGCGCGATGGAACAGACCGAGGTGACGGACTGGCTCTGGATCGTCGACATGGCCTTGAGTAGCGGAGCCGGGCCCGCCGCATAGCCGACGCGCCAACCCGTCATGGCGTAGGACTTGGCGACGCCGTTGACGATCAGGCTGCGTTCCCTCAGACCGGGACACGCCTGGCCGAAGGAAACGAAGGTGCGTCCGTCGAAGATGATGTGCTCATAGATTTCGTCGGAGAGCACGAGCACCTGCGGGTGCCGCGCAAGGACCGCGCCGAGCGCCTTCAGGGCCTCCTCCGCGTAGGTCGCGCCGCTGGGGTTACCCGGCGTGTTGAGGAACAACCATTTGGTGCGCGGCGTTATCGCGGCTTCGAGCCGCTCCGCGGTGAGACGGAAGCCATCGGCCTCCGGGCACTCCACCACCACGGGCGAACCGCCGAGAAGCTTCACCATTTCCGGGTAGGAAACGAAATAGGGCGCCGGCACGATCACCTCGTCGCCCGGCTCCAGCGTGGCCATCAGGGCGTTGAAGATGATCTGCTTGGCGCCGTTGGCGACGACGATGTCATCCGCGCTGTAATCCAGCCCGTTCTCGCGACGAAACTTTGCCGCCACGGCCTCCCGTACAGCCAGTGTGCCGGCGGCGGCCGTATAGAGCGTCTCACCCGCTCTGGCAGCCGCGAAGGCCGCTTCGATGATATGGGGCGGAGTCGGAAAATCCGGCTCGCCGAGGCCGAGGTCGATGACATCGATGCCCTTGGCGCGCAAGGCTCTGGCTGCCTGCGAGGCAACCATCGAGGCTGACGGCTTCACGACCGACAGCCGGGATGAAATATAGCTCATGTGGAACTCCCCGAAACGTATCCTCTGGTCAGGTCGAGCTGGCGTGCCTCGCCGCTGCGGCGCTCGGGCGGGCCGTAGCCGCCGCCGCCGGGCAGTTCGAGCACGAGCCGGCGGCCGGCCGGCACGTGCTGCCAGCCTTTTGGTCGCATCGGCGTGCCGTCATCAAGCCGCGCGACGCCTGCACGGCCATCCACTCCCCCTGCCCGCCCCCGTGCCGGATGGCGGACGCGGTCGAACATCGCCGAGAAATCGAACTCGTGGCCCGCGAGCGCCTCGATCTCGATGATCTGGCCAAGACCGCCGCGAAACTCTCCGTCGCCACCGGAATCAGGCCGCAGCTCCTTGCGCCAGATGACGATCGGACCCGTGTTCTCGGTCGCCTCGATCGGCATGGTGTGAACGCCGGACGGGAAGGCCGTGGCCGAAAGACCGTCGAGACCGGGGCGCGCGCCCATGCCGCCGGAATTGAACATCAGCACCTCGGCGCGACGCCCTTCCGCGCCGGCAACAGGCCGCACGGACAGGTGGATGTTCCACAGCGCGCCCGCTCCTTCGGCGAGGATCCGGCCAGGAAGCGCCGTGGCCAGCGCGCCGAGGATCAGGTCCGGCACCAGGTGCCCGATGACGTGACGCAAGGACACCGGCGCCGGACGCGCGGCGTTGAGGATGTTGGTCGGCGACGATACCGTGAACAGGGCCAGCGAGGCCGCATTGTTGGGGATGTCGGGTGCAACGACGCATTTGAGCGCATAGCAGGCGTAAGCCTTGCTGTAGATGATCGGGACGTTGATGCCCCATCGGCTCATCGCATCGGTGCCGGAAAAGTCGACATGCAGGCCGCCCTCGCCGACTGACACGGTCGCGGCAAGTTTCACCGGTTCGTCATAGCCGTCGGTCGTCAGTTCGTTAGACCAGCTTCCCTTGGGCAGGCTGGCGATCCGCTCCAGCATCGCCTCGCGGGTGCGCGAGAAGATGAACGTGCCGAGATCGTCGAGGGAAGACAGGCCTGCCTCGCGCATCATGCCGGTCAGCCGGCGGCGGCCGACGTCGTTGCATGCCGCAAGCGAATAGAAGTCGCCAACCACCTGGTTCGGCTCGCGCACATTCACCCGCAGCAGATGCACGAGATCGCGATTGACCACGCCCTTCTCGGCGAATTTCATGATCGGGATCTGGATGCCCTCCTCGTAGACGGACTTGCCGTCCGCGCCGAAACCGCGCCCCCCGACGTCGACCACATGCGCCGTGCAGGCGAAGAAGGCGACGAGCTTGCCGTCGAGGAACGACGGCGACACCATGGTGATGTCGTGCAGATGTCCCGTGCCGAGCCAGGGGTCGTTGGTGACGTAGGTGTCGCCCTCGAACATGTCGTCGCGCGGGATCGCGGCCATGAAATGCGCGACCGCCTCCGCCATGGTGTTGACGTGGCCGGGCGTGCCGGTCACCGCCTGCGCCAGCATCTCGCCCTTCGGGTTGAAGACGCCGGCCGAGAGGTCGCCGGATTCACGCACCGAGGTCGAGAACGCGGTGCGCAGCAGGGTCAGCGCCTGTTCCTCGACGACGGAAACCAGGCGGTTCCACATCACCTGCATGCGGATGTTGCCGATGTCGCTCATGCCACGATCTCCTTGCGGACGAGCAGGATGGAGCCGTCGTTTTGCAACACGGCGTCGAACAGGGTGGTGACGACCGTGGAGGTCTCGCGCTCCACGATCACCGCCGGGCCGGGCACGCGGTCGCCGGGCCGCAGATCGGCGCGCTCGATGATGAGCGAGCCTCGCATCGAGGCCGTCGCCGGATCGAATACGTCGCGCACGGCGGCGGACGAAACAGTGCGGCTGCCGCGCGTGATTTCGTGGTGCACGGGCACCTCCTGCTCGTCCTGCGCCTTCACCGACCAGGTGACGATCTCGATCTCCAGCCCGTCGAGGCCATCGATCGCGCGGCCGAAAAAGTGGGTATAATGGGAGCGAAATTCGTCCATCAGCCATGCCGCGTCGCGGGCGTTGAAGGGACGGTCGGGCAAGGGAACGGGAATCTCCCAGCCCTGCCCCGCATAGCGCATGAAGGCGGTGATATCGCGCGCGATCCTCCGATCCGTGCCGGCGCGCACGAAACCTTCCGCCGTCGTCTTCAGGCTGTCGAGCAGCGTGTTGACCTCGCCGGCGTCGAAGCGCGACAGTCGCACAAGCCGCGAGGCAAGCGCCTCATAGCCGAACGGCGCCTTGAGGAAGCCGATGGCCGAGCCGACACCCGCACCCCGCGGCACCAGACAGCGATCGATGTCGAGTTTCTCGCACAGTCTCGCCGCATGCAGCGGAGCCGCGCCGCCGAAGGCAATCATGACGTTGTCGGAGATGTTCTTGCCGTTTTCCACCGCGTGAACGCGCGCGGCATTGGCCATGTTCTCGTCCACCACCTCGCAGATGCCGAAGGCGGCCGAAAGTGCGCCGAGCGAAAGGCGGTCGCCGATATCGCGCGCGATGGCGGCCTCCGAAGCGCCGCGATCCAGCCTGATAGCGCCGCCGGCGAAGTTGTCGGGGTCGATCTTGCCGAGTACAAGATCGGCGTCGGTGATGGTCGGCCTTTCGCCGCCCCGGCCGTAGCAGGCCGGGCCCGGCTCCGAAGCCGCGCTTTCGGGCCCGGTCTGGATGCGGCCCATGGCGTCGATCCAGGCGATGGAGCCGCCGCCCGCGCCGATCTCGATCATCTCGATGACGGGGATCGAGATCGGCATGCCCGATCCTTTGCAGAACCGGTATGTGCGCGCGACCTCGAAGGTGCGGGCCGTGCGGGGCGTGAAATCCTCGATGAGGCAGATCTTCGCGGTGGTGCCGCCCATGTCGTAGGAAACAACGGACGAAATGCCGAAACGGCGGGCGATGTTCGCGGCGAAGATAGCGCCGCCGGCCGGGCCGGATTCGACCAGCCGCACCGGAAACCGCGATGCCGTCTCGACCGAGATCAGGCCGCCGCCCGAGTGGATCATGAACACCGGCCCGGTCACGCCCATCTGTTTCAGCCGCTCCTGCAGGCGCAGAAGGTATTCACCGATCTGCGGGCGCACGTAGGCATTGGCGCAGACCGTGTTGAACCGCTCGAACTCGCGCATCTGCGGCGAGACCTCTGCACTGATCGAGATCGGAATGTCGAGCTTGCGCGCAAGAATTTCCCTTGCCCGCTGCTCATGCGCGGGATTGGCGTAGGCATGGATGAAACCGATGGCGACGGCGCCGAAGCCCTCGGCTGAAATCCTGTCGGCGATCTCCTCCAGCGCCGCCTCGTCCAGCGGCCGAAGCTCCTGCCCGTCGGCGCCGATACGGCCGGCGACCGTGTAGCGGTGTTCCCGCGGGATCAGCGGCGGCGGCAGGCGCAGGTTGATGTCGTACTGCTCGAAGCGGTTTTCCGTCCGCATTTCGATGACGTCGCGAAATCCTTCAGTGGTGATGAAGGCCGTCTTCGCGCCGCGCCGCTCGATCAGCGCGTTGGTGGCGAGCGTTGTCCCGTGAATGACGAGATCGAGATCGCCGAATGCGACGCCTGCCTGTTTCACCACCTCCTCGATGCCGTCGAGGATCGCCTGTTCGGGCGCGGCGTAGCTGGTCAGCACCTTGGTCGAATAAATCGTGCCACGGACGTCGAGCGCGATATCCGTGAACGTTCCTCCTATGTCCGCTCCGAGGCGGATATCGTTTGCCCTTCTTGTCATTCCTTGGCCTTCAGCGAAGCGAGCGCGGCGGCGCGCATCTGGGAAAGGGTCTGGCGCGGCGTGAGCGCCTCCGGGGAGATATCGAATTGCCGAGACGGACGCCGACGGCGAGGACCGCGTCGGCGAAGATCGGCGAATGGTTGTCGAACCGATCCTGAAGGGCCTTGCGGCCCTTCAGGCCGGTGCCAGCCGGCCCGATGAACAGGATCATGACGCGCTGTCCCGCATGGCGGCGCGGATGGCGCGGCCTTCGTTATGGCAAAGGACGTGATCGCGTTCCCCGGCGCGATCGTACGGCGCATCGATAATAGCGAGATAGCTCCCGCCGGGGACACCGAAGCTTTTCGTTGCTCCGAGCGCCGGAAGACATTCAACGACAAGCTGACCGCCATTCCGCATCATGTATCTCTTGCTTTCAGCCGGCATCGCCGGAGTGATCGACCTGTCGAATGTGACGGTCAGCGCGCCAAAGGGAAATGAAGAAATCCGGCTTATTATAAAGTTATTCTTTCGGGAGACGGATCAACCGCATCAGTGCCTCAGAACCTGCGACAGAAACTTCTTCGTGCGTTCATTGGCCGGTGAGACGAAAAAGGTTTCGGGATGCCCCTCCTCGACGATCTCGCCCGCATCCATGAAGATGACGCGGTCGGCGACGCGGCGGGCGAAACCCATCTCGTGCGTGACGCAAATCATCGTCATGCCCTCGGAGGCGAGCGAGACCATGACGTCGAGCACCTCGTTGATCATTTCCGGGTCGAGCGCCGACGTCGGTTCATCGAACAGCAGGATTTCCGGCTGCATGCACAGGGAACGGGCGATCGCGACGCGCTGCTGCTGGCCGCCGGAAAGCTGGCCGGGATACTTCGAAGCCTGTTCGGGAATACGTACCTTCTCCAGATAACGCATGGCGGTGGCTTCGGCCTGCGCGCGCGGAATCTTGCGCACCAGCATCGGCGCCAGCACGCAGTTTTCGAGCACCGTCATGTGTGGAAAAAGATTGAAATGCTGAAACACCATGCCGACGTCACGGCGGATCTCGTCGATGCGGGCGACGTCGTCGTTCAACTCGATGCCGAGCACGACGATACGACCCTCGTCATGCTCCTCAAGCCGGTTGATGCAGCGGATCATCGTAGACTTGCCGGAGCCGGAGGGGCCGCACACAACCACTTTCTCGCCCTTGCGCACAGTCAGGTTGATGTTGCGCAGGGCCCTGAACGATCCGTAGTTCTTGCTCATTGCATCGATCTGGACAGCCGGCGTTTCCGGTAACGTCTGGGTCATGGTGATTTCCTGGAGCCTCTATAGCATCTCGACATTTCATTGAAGCGCCGAAATGCTATAAGTTTTTGATATTACGCGCTTTTTTCACGAAAACCGGTATCCACTTTGCTTGAAAACGCTTTAGCGTGTGCCGATTGCCATGTGCCGCTCCAGGAAGGCGCCGTAGCGGGACAGGCTGTAGACGAAGATGAAGTAGACGAGGGCGATGAAGGCGTAGACCTCCACATAGGCGAAGGTCCATTCGCCGGTGCCGTAGGCCGCGTTGCCGGAAGCCAGTATCTCGAAGAAGCCGACGACGATGACCAGCGACGTTTCCTTGAAGGAGATCACGAACTGGTTGATCGTCGCCGGCAGCGCATTGCGCATTGCCTGCGGCAGGAGAATGCGGCTTATGCGGTGCCAATAGCCGATGCCGAGCGCCATGGACGCCTCCTCCTGCCCGCGCGCCACGCCCTGAAGACCGCCGCGCACGATTTCGGCCTGATAGGCCGCGAAGAACAGCGCCGCTCCCCAGATCACCCGGTAAAGCTTGTCGCCCTGAAGCCAGCTCGGCAGCATGAACGGCACCACGACCGCAAAGGCGAACAGGATCGAGATCAGCGGCAGCGAGCGGATGGAATCGATGATGAGACCTGTCACACGCGAAATCCAGGGCAACCGGGACCGGCGCAGGAGCGCCAGGCAGATCGCCAGCGGAAAGCCGATGACGCAGGTGGAAACGAAGATGAACAGCGTCAGCGCGAGGCCGCCCCACGCCTCCTCGCCGACATAGCGCAGGCCGAAGACGCCACCCTTCATGAGGCCGTAGAACAGGCCCACGCCCAGTATCCAGATCGCGGCAATCCTCTTGCCGGTCCAGCAAGCCGGCAGGCAGCTCAGCACGATCATCACGACGACGATGACGCAGGAGAGCGCCGACCGCCACTGCTCTTCATAGGGATAGAGGCCGAACATGATGATGCGCCAGCGATTGGCGATCACCGACCAGCACGCGCCCTCGGCCGCCTTGCAGGCGGCGGGTCCGCCCTCACCCGTGAACACCGCCGACAGGACCGCCCAGTCGAACGCCTTCCAGGCGAGCGTGCCGAGCAGCAGCAGCGAGGCGAGCGACAGGGCGGCCTGCAACGGCGTGCGGAAGAAGCGCTTGCGCAAACTCGAAAGCCGATAGCCGGCAGCAGGGTGAAGAGCCGTCATCCGTTAGCTCCGCAACTGGTTGCCCTTGAGGGCGATGGCCTTGTTGACGCGATTGAATATCGCGGCCAGAGACAGATTGATGAGAAGGAAGCCAGCCATCAGAATGCCGATGGCTTCGAGCGTCTGGCCGGACTGGTTGATGGTGATGGCCACGATCATGAAGAAATCCGAGAAACCGATGGCGATACCCAGTGTCGTTGCCTTGATGAGCCAGATGTACTGATTGGCCAGGATCGGCAGCATGGCGCGCAACGCCAGCGGCAGGCGAATGCGGCTGAATGCCTGCCACGGCGTCAGGCCAAGGGATGCGGCCGCCTCGACCTGCCCCCGCCCGACAGCCTTGAAGCCACCGCGCACGATCTCGCCGATATAGGCGCCGCCATAGAGTGTGATCGCAATCACGAGAGCGGAAAACTCGGGCGAGATGCGCGTGCCGCCGCGCAAATTCAGCCCCTGCAGTTGCGGCACGCTCAGAAATGGCTCCCCCGGAACACGACCCGCGACGACAATCAGCGAGGCGAGCGCCAGAAGGCCGACAGACGCAACCAGGCACAGACCGCGCCTCTGCTCGGGCGGGCGGGGGATCCTGCGGGTCCGGGCAAGCCAGAACGGCAGCAGAACAGCCGCGACAAGGCAAACGGCGGATGCCAGCAGATAGATTCCGTCCACGTTGAACACAGGCACGTAGAGGCCGCGGCTGCTGAGTTTCATGCCCCACAGGTCATGGGCGTTACGCGGCGCCGGCAGATGCGTCACGAACGCATGCCAGAAGAAAACCTGCAAGATCAGCGGAATGTTTCTGAAGAAATCGACATAGATCCGCCCCAGAAGCTGAAGCATCTCGTTCGACGACGTCCGCGCCAGCCCGACCGCCGCGCCGACCAGCGTGGCCGACATCAACCCGGCCGTGCCCAGAAAAAGCGTGTTGGCAATTCCGACGACGAAAAACCACCAGTACGGATCATTCGGAGCTGCAGACAGGATAGAGAAGTTGCCTTCCCAGCCGGTCGACTTCCACAGGAAGCCGAAGCCGGAGGTGATGCGCTGCTGCGCCAGAGTCTGCTGCGCGTTCAACCAGCCGCCGATGACGATGCAGGCTATCGCCCCGACGAAGAATACTTGCAGAATCGCATTTCGGACTTTCTGGTTGCGCAGCAGGGCGAACATGAAGGCTTCTCCGGGTGTGGAAGCGGCTCCGCCCGGAGCCGGGCGGAGCCGGTCCGATCAGTCGATCAGGTAGGGGTAGAGAACGCCGCCGGCGTTCCACAGCGCCGTCAATTCGCGTTCCATCCTGTAGGGCGAGCCCGCGCCGAGATTGCGGTCGAATATCTCGGCGTAGTTGCCCACCTTCCTGATAACGTTGTAGGCCCAGTCATCGCCCAAGCCGAGGCCCGTGCCGATGCCCGGTGTCACCCCCAGGAACTTGCCGATTTCGGGGCTTGGCGGGTTGGCGCGGATTTCGTCGACATTCTTCGAGGTGATGCCCTCCTGTTCGGCGAACCAGAGGGCGGAAAGCGTCCAGTTGGCGATATCGACCCAGTTGTCGTCACCCTGCCGCAACACGATGACCTCCGGCTCCACCGCCAGAACATCGGGGAGAATGTCGTGTTCCTCGACCTTTCCCTTCGCGGTGCGTGCGATGGCCAGCACCGGCCCCCACTGCGTGTAGAGGTCGCAACGGCCGGAGAAATAGGCCTGCTCCAGTTCCTCCGTCTTCTCGATCAGAACCGGTTCGAGCTTGATGCCGAGCTTGGCGGTGTAGGATGCGATCTGCTGCTGCTGGGTCGTGCCTGCGGGAATGCAGATCGTTCCGCCGTCGGCCTCCTTGAGCGACTTGATGCCCAGTTCCTTGTGCGCCATGATCTTGGTGGTGCCGAGATAATACGACAGCGAGAACTGGAGGCCGAGTTCGGCATCGCGGCTCAGTGTCGCGCCAGACGCCTTGATGACGAGATCGACCTCGCCAGACTGTAGTGCCGGCCAGCGCTGCGCCCAGCTGATCGGGATGACGGTCACCTTCGACGGATCGCCCAGCACCGCGGTCGCCACGGCGCGGCACAGGTCGATGTCGAGGCCCCTCCAGTTGCCCTTGTCGTCGACCTCGGCGAAACCGAGATACGAGCCGTCGTGCCCTGTGCACAGGAGCGTGCCGCGTCCCTTGACGGTTTCAAGCGTCTTTCCGCCGGCTGCCTGGGCGGCGGGCGTGAACTGGCCCATGGCAAGTACAAGCGCCATGGCTCCCAATTTCAGTGTTTTCATCGTCCTCTCCATTATTGTGATCTCCTCTGGTAAAACTCGTCATCGGATCGGTGATCGGAGCCGAGCCCGAACACAGTCCGGAAGCTGGCAGCAATGCCGCGTCGATCTCCGGAATCACGGAGTTTTCACAACACGCTCCACTCCTGCTGGACCAGCCAGCGGTGAAGCGCGGCAACGCCCTTCACCCTCAGATGCCCGCGCGGAAGCACGAGATAGAAGCCCGGAACCTCGTCGGCGTTCATGCCGGCCAGCACATCGCGCCCGAGCGGCGCGACCAACGCGCCGGAGCGCAAGTCCTCCTCCGCGTCGGCGGAGGAGAGGAGACCGATCCCGATGCCTTGCAAAGTGGCACGCCGCATCGAGGCGGCAGTGTCGAAGCTGACGCTTCGGTCCCCGTCCGATTGCTCGATGCCGAGGAAACGCAGAATATCCGGCCACAGACGCAGGGACTTGACCGTATCGAGCAGCGTGAACTTGATAAGGTCGGCAGCCCCGGAAATCTCCGCTCCGATCTGCGGCGTACAACAGATGAGCTTTGGGTCAGGAACAAGCAGTTTGCACTCGTATTCCGCCCAATCGCCATACCCCCATTGCACCGCCATATCGATGTCGTCGCGGCCGAAGTCCGGTATGTCGATCATCGTGGTCAGACG
Source organism: Pseudochelatococcus lubricantis (assembly GCF_042432495.1). Lineage (NCBI taxonomy): Bacteria > Pseudomonadati > Pseudomonadota > Alphaproteobacteria > Hyphomicrobiales > Chelatococcaceae > Pseudochelatococcus > Pseudochelatococcus lubricantis. The sequence goes on from NZ_JBHLXC010000012.1 coordinate 262,023, forward strand.
CAGGTCGGCGCCGGGCAGAATCTCGCGGAAAGAGGACAGACGCGGCAGGAGATAGCGAGTTGCAAAATAAGGACTGGCGTTGAGGTTTATGCGGTTGCGATAGGCGGCCTTCGTGACCCGCCGCACCCCTTCCGCGAACTCGCTGAAGCCTGCCTCCACATAGTGAGACAGGAGGATGGCCGACTCCGTCAGCTCGATCGAACGGCCTCTGCGCTCGAACAGGGTTACCTGAAGCGTATCCTCAAGCAGCTTGATCTGCTGCCCTACCGCCTGCGGCGTCACCAGCAACTCGTCGGCGGCCTGACGCAGGCTCCGGTGGCGGGCGACCGCATGGAAGACCCGCAGGGCGTTGAGCGGGGGAAGGCGTGGCTTGCCGCTCATCGTCATTCCCTCCTTCTGTTCAGGCCGTCGCCGCTGGATGCATGGCCATCCGGGTTGCCCGACCGGAACGGGACCGGATGCGGTCAGGCATAGATGTATCCGCCGGAGACGATGACGTTCTCGCCGGTCATGTACGTATTCTTCGGACCACCGGTCATCAGCACCCATTCGGCGATCTCCGCCGGCTGCGCACCGCGGCCGAGCGGGCTGGCCTTGGCCAGTTCCTCCAGGAAGCCAAGGGCGCGGGCACGCTCGGTCGCCATGCCCGCCGGCGCTACGGAGTTGACCAGAATGCCATCCCTGGCGACATGATGCGCGAAGGAGCGCGTGAGGCTGACGACGGCGGCCTTGGTCGCGGCGTAATGGGCGTTCTGCGGGTGGGCCTTGAACGCATCAACCGAAGTCAGGTTAACGATGCGGCCGCGGACATGATCCTTCGGCTCCTGTGCCGCCATGTGCCGGACCGCGGCGACCATCATGTGATATGTGCCCTTGATGTTGATGCCGTTGGAGGCGTCCCACTCGGCGTCGGTGATTTCCATGACCGGCCGGCGGGGATAGATCGCCGCACAGTTGATGAGCGTATCGACGCGCCCGATATCGGCGGTGATGGCCGCGAACGCTTCATGGCACTGGGGCCCGATCTGAATGTCCGCGCTCGCGGCCGCAGCCGGCAGGCCTTTTGCGCGCGCGGTTTCCAGCGCGGCCTCCGCGGCGTCGCGGTTGATATCGATGATGCCGAGCGCAGTGGCGCCCGCCTCCACGGCCATGCGGGCGAGCAGCGCGCCGAGACCCGAACCGCCGCCGACGATTACAACTGAAAGTCCGTTCACGTTCATATCCTCACTTGGTGCCGCTGGGGGAAGTCGGACGGGTTGGCACGATGTCGAAACGGGATACATCCGCCCACGCGGGCAGGCTCAGGACCGCAAGAACCATGTGCGCGATATCATCGGGTTGTACCGCCTTGGTCGCGGCATACATCGCCTCGCGCGCCCTGGCGTCGAGGATGTCCTTGTAAAGCGCGGTCTCCACGCGCCCGGGAACGATCTCCGTCACCCGCACGCCATGGGGAGACATGTCGGCGCGCAGCGCGGCGGCGAAGCCGGAGATGCCGGCCTTGGTGGCGGAATAAACCGCGATGTTGGGAAAAGCGGTATGAGCCGCAGCCGAACCGGTGAACAGGATATGGCCGCTGCCGCGATCGCGCATCTGCGGCACGACGAGGCGGGTCAGCAGGATGACCGCGCTCAGGTTTACCTCCAGCGCGGCGTCGATATCCGCGACCTGCATGTCGGCGAAGTTGCCGAGCGGCGGCATCATGCCGGCGTTGTTGACGAGAACGTCGATGTCGAGGCCGTTCACGACGGTTTCGAGCGCCTCGCGGTCGGTAACATCGACGGCGATGGGCGTAATACCGCCCTGCGTGGCGCGCAGTTCTTCAAGGGCTTTCCGGCTTCGGCCGACGCCGTAGACCCCGTACCCGGCTTGAGCCATACCGATGGCGATCGCCCGGCCAATGCCGCTCGTCGCCCCTGTCACGAAGGCTGTTTTCACTTCTCGTTCCCCTTGTCATTTTTATATGCTCAGTTTGCTGGCTCACGCGGCGGCAAAAAATCAAGAAAATCGGTAAATAGGAAAGAATGACTTTCTTCTCCGGACGGGTTGCTCCCCGCACAAGAGCAACATCCATGCCACCGCATAGAGGCGTGCCCGCCGCCCCGCGCATGGAACCTTCTGCGGTATCGGCATTTTTGCCCGCGCCATGACGCGGCGCGGCTTCCGTTGCTGAACGAAACCGTCGCTTTCGCTATCTTCTCGCACCGGCTGCCCTGGCGGACGCCGCGGCCCGGCTTATCCCCCCGCCGGTATTTTCAGACCGGCGAACAGTGTGCCGGACGCCTGCGGCTGCGTCGCATCATCAGCGTTGATGCCCGTCGCCAGCGCAAGGGCGCGCACTCTTTCGAGGCTGTTCTGGAGATGCTGGCGCATGGCCTCGCGCGCGGCAGGCGCGTCGCGCCGTTCAATGGCCGCGACGATGCTGTCGTGCTCCGCGTGGATGCGCGCGTAGTAAGCTTCCTTGTATTCGCTGGCCACGATATGGCCGAGCCGAAAGCGTGGCGCGATGATCGGGCGAAGGTAATCAAGAAAGCCGAAGATGAACTCATTGCGGGTGCATTCGGCGATCTTGAGATGAAAATCGTAGTCGTAGTGGATCTGGACCTGTTCGGGATCTTCGTGAAGCGCATCCACCTGTTCCATCAGGCTGCGGATGGCGCGGGCTTCCTCATCGGTTCGTCGCTGGGCGCACAGCCCCGCCGATTCGACCTCGACGCTGAGACGAAGCTCAAGCAAAGCAATGGTTTCTGGCAGAGTCGCGAGCGCCTCGGCCGGGATCATGAAGCCTTGCTGGTGCGGCGCCTCGCTGACGAAGATACCCTTTCCTTGCCGGGGGATCACAAGACCGGCAGAACGCAGTCGCGCGATGGCCTCGCGCACCACCGTCCGGCTGACGTTGTATTCGGCGCCCAGTTCCGCCTCCGTCGCGAGCTGGGCGCCCGGCGCCAGCGCCCCGGACCGCACCTTTTCGGACAGGCTGTCAGCCACCACGGTGGACAGGGGTTTGCGCTTCGCCACGAGTTTTTCCTTCACCTTGCTGCGGCCATGCGCGGAACCAATCCGGGCGATGGCCACGAAAACCGTCATACGGCCGCGGTCACGATGAGTTCCACCAGCATTCCGGGCTTTGCCATGCGGCCCTGCCCCGAGGAACGGGCCGGCGCGTATTCCTTCGGCATCCATTGGTCCCAGACGACATTGACCTCATCGAAATCGCGCACATCGTCAAGCCACATCTGTACGTGCAGAATGCGCGTCTTGTCCGTGCCGGCCTTCGCGAGGAGAGCATCAATCTTGGCAAGAACCTCCCGCATCTGGCCTGCGGCAGACTGGCCGGGCGCGGCCACCTGTCCGGTCAGATAGACCGTGCCGTTGTGGATGACACCATGATGGATACGGGTGTCGAAATCGAAACGTCTGATCTCGGTCATCTCTTCTCAATCACCTTGTTGGTCGGAAACAGTCCTGATCGGATTGCCGCGCAGGTAGTGGGCGTAAGGCGCCTGAACCAGCCAGCCGGCATCGACAGGCAGCGTTACGCCGGTAATCGAGGCCGCGCGCCAGGAACACAGGAAGAGCGCCGCCTCGGCGACATCCTCGGGGGCCACGAAACGGCGTAACGCCGTGGTGGCGCGTATCGCGTCCGGATCGCGCTCGCCGGCGGCGATCCTGGCTTTCAGCCCGTCCGACAGCGTATAACCGGGCGCGACCGCATTGACACGGATGCCTTGCGGACCAAGCTCGGCGGCGAGAATGCCCGTGAGGCCGAGAACGGCGTGCTTTCCGGGTGTGTAGGCCGGCAGCGACAGGGGCGCGAAGGAGGCCAGCGAACCCACGTTCAGTATGGCGCCCCCGCCCTTGCGCGCCATCAGGCGGCCGAAAATCTGACAGCCGAGAAGCGTGCCGCGATAGTTGATGCGCCACAGGCGCTCGTCTTCGTCGAGATCCTGATCGAGCACGCGCTTGCCGCTTTGCAGAATGCCGGCGCAGTTCACCACCACGTCGGGAATGCCGAAGGCGGCCTCGGTCTCGCGGCCGAGCGCCTCGACGGAGGCCGGAGCGGCGACATCGGCGGCGATGAACCGCGCGGCCGGCGCACCCTGCCGCCCGCATTCCGCCGCAACTTCGTTGCCACGCGCAGCATCCCGTCCCGCAACAACGATGTTCTCCCCTTCCTGCGCGAAGCGGAGGGCAATGGCGCGGCCGATGCCCGAGGTGCCGCCGATGACGACGACGGTGCGTGCTTCATTCATGATTGCGCCTCGCACGGTCTATATCGAAGAATTCGGCCATGGCCTGCACCTGGAAATCCATCATCGGCCGGCCGGGCTGAACGGGGCATCCGATCGCCTTCGCCGCGCGCAGGAGCGCGGTTTCCGCCGGCTCCATGATGATGTCCACCACCGTCGTTTCAGGGCTCAGCCGGCTGACGTCGAACGGCAGTGGATCGCTGGCGCGCAGGCCCGTCGGAGTTGCGTTGATGGCCATGTCCATCCCGGCCGCATCGGCAGGACCGACGGCGATGCGGCAGGCGGGAAACGCTTTGGCGACAAGGCCCGCAAGTTGCGAGGCACGCCCTTCGTCAATGTCGTGGAGGCGGATATCGCCTGCGCCCGCCTCTGCCAGACAGTAGGCCAGCGATGCACCCGCGCCGCCTGCGCCGACCTGAAGAATGCGCTGCCCCTCGATGCGATGCCCGCCGGCCCTGAGACCGTCGATGAAGCCGACGCCGTCGAAATTGTCGGCATACCAGCTCCCGTCGGCCTGCCGGCGAACGGAGTTGGCGCTCTTCACCCGCGCCGCCCTGTCATGCGCCGCCCCGCACTTATGGAAGACGGCCGTCTTGTAGGGCACGGAAACGATGACGCCGCGAACATTCTCGGCGGCGGTGATGCCGGCCCAGAATGTGTCGAAGTCCTCCGGCCTGCAACTCAAAGGAACCATCAGGCTGTCGAGGCCGCGCTGCTCGAAAATCTCGTTGAAGATGCCGGGACTTTTCGCGTGCCCCACGGGGTGGGCCAGCATCACGAAAACATCTGCTTTACCGGTTCCGCGCATCAGGAAACTCCTCTTGTCTCAGCCACGGGATGGTTTGCCAGCACTTCGAGAGCCTGCACCAGCGCCGCGTGATCGGCATCGCCTGCGCCGCGCGCCGCGCAGGCGTTCAACAGTTCCTGCACGGTTGCGGTATTGGGCAGCGCCACGCCGAGCGCACGCGCGCTTTCCAGCGCAAGGCCAAGGTCCTTCTGGTGCAACCGGACGCGGAACCCCGGCGCGAAGGTGCGCTCGATCATCCGCTGGCCGTGGACTTCGAGCACGCGCGAGGCTGCGAAACCGCCCAGCAGCGCCTTGCGCACCGTCGCCGGATCGCAGCCCGCCTTACTGGCGAAAACCAGCGCCTCGGCCACGGCCTCGATGTTCAGCGCTACAATGATCTGATTGGCGATCTTGCAAATCTGTCCCGCGCCATTGTTTTCTCCGACGAGGGTGATGTTCTTGCCGAGAGCTTCGAAAATCGGCAAGGCACGCTCGAACTCGGAAGCGGGGCCGCCGACCATGATGGTGAGGCTGGCGTCCCTGGCACCCACCTCCCCGCCCGAGACAGGGGCGTCGAGATATCCCGCCGCTTTTTCCCGCACGGCCCTGGCAAAATCCGCCGTGGCGATCGGGCTGATCGAACTCATATCGATCACCAGCGCGCCGGCCGAAAGGCCGCCGACGACGCCGTTATCGCCGAGAAGCACACGCCCCACATCGGGGGTGTCGGGCAGCATCGTGATGACGATTTCGCTGGTGCGCGCCACCTCGCGAGGATCGGGAACGACCGTTGCCGCCAGACCTTCAGGCAGCGCCGAACGATTGAGCGACGTGACGATCTCGTGGCCCGCCGCGGCAAGGTTGCGCGCCATCGGCGCCCCCATCACCCCCAGCCCGATGAAACCGATTTTCACAGCGATTGTCCTTTCCGCGTTCGGCTGGCGCTGTTGCAGCAGACAGTAGATATGATATATGACATCATACAAATTTCAATCGGCCTCAAGACACGGAGACACCGAAATTGCAGGAACGTCCCAATTTGCTGAAAGCGACCTTGCGAGAGGGCAAGCCCTGCATCGGGTTGTGGTGTTCTCTGGCATCGACGCTGGCAACCGAGATCGTGGCCGGCTCCGGCGCGGGGTGGCTGCTTGTCGACGGCGAGCATAGTCCCAACGACTTGCGCAGCGTCATGGCGCAGCTTCAGGTCATCGCCGCCTTTCCTTGCGAGGCGGCTGTGAGGCTTCCCTCCGACGATCCCGTGCTCATCAAGCAGTTCATGGATGCCGGTGCGCGCAGCCTCATGATTCCCAACGTCCGCACTGCGGCGCAGGCACGCGACATCGTCGCGGCCATGACCTACGCGCCCGACGGCTTCCGGGGCTTTTCGGTCGGGCACCGCGCCAACCAGTTCGGCCGCATCGCCGGTTATCATCAGAAAGCACGGGAAAACCAGCTTCTCGCCGTGCAGATCGAATGCAGGACGGGCGTCGCCAATGCCCGCGAGATTGCCGCTGTCGAGGGCGTGGACGTGCTGTTCGTCGGGCCGGGCGATCTTTCCACCAATATGGATGCCATGGGCAATCCCGGTGCGGACCATGTGCAACAGGCCATCGCCGCCGTCCGGCAGGCGGCGGCCGGCGCCGGCAAGGCAAGCGGGATACTCGCGCCGGCGAAGGCCGACGCCGACCGCTATCTTCGCGACGGCTTCACCATGGTTGCGGTCGGCTCGGACCTCGGCCTTCTGGCGCGCGGCGCCGACAACCTGATTGCATCCTTCTCACGCTGAAAGCTGCCACCATGGCCATCCCTTCCTATAAATCCCCGTCCCGCACTTCCTACGATGTCGTCATTGTCGGCGGCGCCGTCATCGGCTCCTCCACCGCCTACTGGCTGAGCCAGAAGCTGGGGGCGCGCGCTTCCATCCTCGTTGTCGAACGCGACAGCAGCTATGAGTTCTCCTCGACCGCGTTGTCGACCAGCGCGATACGCCAGCAATATTCGAACCCCATCAATGTGAAGATCAGCCAGTTCGGCGTCGAATTCATCAAGGGATTCAGGGAGAGGATGGCGCCGTTCTACACGGATGAACCGGCGCCCGACCTGGGATTCAGGGAGAACGGCTATCTTTACTGCATTTCTCCGGAAGGGATAGAAGCGGCGCGCGAGCGCGTTGAACTGCAGCGCAGTCTCGGCGCCCATACTGTCTTTCTCGAACCCGGTCCTCTCAAGGATCTCTTCCCGTGGCTCAACGTCGACGATCTCGGCGGCGGCGCCTGGGGTTCGCGCGACGAGGGATGGTTCGATTCCATGGGGCTGTTGAACGGCCTGCGCCGCGCCGCCCGGGCCAGCGGCATCGCTTACGTGGACAATGCCGTGACCGGACTGGAATTGACCGGCGGGCGCGTCACGGCCGCACGGCTGTCGACCGGCGAGACCGTTTCGTGCGGCGTCCTCGTCAATGCCGCCGGGCCGCGGGCTCAACAGGTCGCCGCCATGGCCGGCCTGTCCATCCCCGTCGCCCCGTACAAGCGCTACAGCTTCGTCTTCGCCAGCAACACGCCCATTCCCGGCCGCATGCCGAATGTCATCGATCTCTCCGGCACTTTCGTGCGCCCGGAAGGCGAGCTGTTCCTGACCGGCAATACCCCGCTCGACGACGGACCCGCCGACTATGACGACTTCGAGACCCGTCATGAGGAGTTCGACGACCGCATCTGGCCGGCGCTGTGGCACCGTATTCCCGATTTCGAGGCCCTGCGCGTGATGCAGAGCTGGACCGGGCACTACGAATACAACATGCTCGACCACAACGGCATCGTGGGTTTCCATCCGGAGGTGAGAAACTTCATGTTCGCCAACGGCTTTTCGGGCCACGGGCTGCAACAGTCGCCCGCTGTCGGCCGCGCGGTCGCGGAACTGATCGTCGATGGCGCGTTCCAAACGCTGGATCTGACGCCGTTCCGCTATGAGCGTATCCCGCTCGACGAGCCTTTCATGGAAGAGGCGGTCATATAGCGCGTGGGACCTTCAAGCCGAAGCGCGCTGCCACTCTGCTTCACGAAGCGGATTTCGTCCGCGCGGGCCGGGAAGCCGCGCGCGCGGGCGCATCGTGGCTTGTCACGATAACGCGCGCGCCGGGCTGAACCCGTTCATAGAGGTCGACGACGTCCTGATTGAACATGCGAATGCAACCGGCAGAGACAGACCGTCCGATCGAGGACGGATCGTTGGTCCCATGGATGCGATAATAGGTGTCGATGCCGTTCTGGAACATGTAGAGCGCCCGCGCGCCCAGGGGATTGCCCAGGCCTCCGTCTACGCCGTCGGCATACTTGGCGTAATGATCCGGACTGCGCTTGATCATGTCCTTCGTCGGTATCCAGCGTGGCCACTGCTGCTTGTGCTCGACGACCGCCTCGCCCTCGAAACTGAGACCCGCGGCTCCCACGCCGATGCCGTAGCGGACGGCTTTTCCGTCCGGCAGCACGAAGAACAGGGAATGCTGTGTCGTGTTGACGACGATCGTGCCCGGCGGCTCCTTCGTCCTGAAGTCGACCACCTGCCGGACGTTGCGCGGCTTGACCTTGGCCGGGTCGATGCGCGCCAGCTGGAACTGGCCGTCGAGTTTCTCGTCATAGATGACTCGCGGATCCCAATCCTCCACCTGCCACGCTCTCGCGTCCGACACCTCGGCAAGGGCGAGAGGCGAAGTATCGACGGCAGAGACATCGACGGAAGGCAAAGCCTCGGCGGGAGGCGACTGCGGCCCTGCGGCCGTGGAGCCTGTGCCGACGGCCGCCGACCGTGTCGTAGGGGAACACGCCTGCAGCATCAGCGCCAACGCAATAAGAGAGGCAAGCTTCGCCAAGCCGACATTAATCAAGATAGAAATCCTTCACCTCATCCGACAGCGCGTAGCAGTGCCGAATCAAACGCTTCCACCATATCGCAGGGTCGCGTGACGCCTCGGCTTACGCCATCCCCGTCGACGGTCACCAGATCGTTATTAATGAGAAATTCCGGATCGTGTTGCAAATGCGCATCGGTTGGCGGCAACGCTCGACAGACCGGCCGGGCACTTCGTTCATGAAGCAGGCCTCACACGGGTCCGCGCCTTCGCATCGGCCCCCTGCCCCCGCGACCTTGGTCGTATGTCGCGTCCGGCGCTTCCGGCCTATCGTTCCATAGGGAGAGCCGGCGCGAAAAGAACCGGTCCCGAAACGTTCCCTGGGAGGAACCGGCCGATGTGGAGGAGACTGGCGGTCCGGCTGGCCGCGCAGGCGTTCGCGCTGTGGGCCGTTGCGCTGTGCGGCGCCTTGCTGCCCGCCATGGCCGACGTGCCCGGCCCGCTGCCGCGCGAGGCGCTGGAGCCAATGATCGTGCCGCCTTATGCGCTCGGCGAACCGGTGAATGACAAGGGCGTGTGGAGCCTGCTGAACTCGGGCGGCGCGGAAGCGGGCTACGTGTTCCAGACCGGCCCGCTCGCCCCGCTGCCGGGCTTTTCCGGCGCGCCGATCGACATGCTGGTGATGCTGGATCCCGGCGGCCGCTTTCTCGACGTGCGGCTCATCTCGCACAACGAGCCGATCTTCGTCTCAGGGTTGGGCGAAGCGCCGTTTCGTGCCTTTCTGGAGCAATATCGTGGCCGCTCGATCCGCGAGTCCCTGGTCGTCGGCACGCCCTATGGCACGGGCGGCGCGGGCGCGGGACAGGTCCATCTCGACGGCGTGAGCAAGGCAACCGCCTCGGTGCGCATCGCGCACGACTCGATCATGGCCGCCGCCTTCGCGGTAGCCCGCGAGAAGATGGCGGGCATCGGCGGCGCCACGCCCGTGCGTCCCGATCCCTCGGTGGACGAGACGCTCGACTGGCAGGCCCTGATCAGGCAAGGGCTTGCCATAAATCTGCGCGTGACCAACGCCGAACTCGACGCCGCCTTCGCCGGCACTGTCTGGGCCGACGACGATCCCGACGCCTCGGCCGATCCCGGCGCGCTCTACCTCGATCTTTGGGCGGTGGACATCGGGCCATCGGCTGTCGCCCGCGCCGTGCTGGACGACGCGAGCCTCGCCGAGCTTCAACGCTTCCTTGATGTCTCCGGCGACGACGAGCCGCTGCTGCTGATCGAGGCGGGCCGCCATGGCCTCGTCTCCGACGACTTCGTGCGCAACACCGCGCCAGACCGGCTGCTGGCGGAACAGGGCGGGCTGCCCGTCGCGCTGCGCGATGCCGATCTCGCTGTCGCGACGCGCCCGGGTGTGCCGGAGGGCAAGACCATGATCCTGCGCATCGACCGCCGGCTGGGCTTCGACCCGACGCGCGACTGGACGCTGTCCGCGCAGGCCGTGCGCGCCCACGGCATGCTGCAGCCGCAAACCGGCACCCGGAGTTTCCCGCTCGTGCTGCGTGCCGATGCCCGCTTCTATACGCGGGTCGGCGGGGCTCCGGCCCTGCCGCCGTGGCAGGAGGCGATGCTCGGCCGCAAATACGATCTCGTGGCGCTCGCCCTTCTGCTGTTGCCGCTGCTGGTGGCGCTCGGCCCGGCGATGCGCCGGCTGGCCGCGCTGCCGCACTTCGGCCTGCTGCGGCTCGCGGTGCTGGCGGTGGTGATCGGCTTCGTCGGCTGGTGGGGGCAGGGTCAGCTCTCCATCGTCACCGTGCTCGCGGCGCTGCGCGCGGCCATCGGCGGCGGCTCCTTCGCCGTGTTGCTCTACGATCCATTCTCGCTGATGGTGTGGGCGGCTGCCATTCTCGGCTTCGTGCTCTGGGGCCGGGGGCTGTTCTGCGGCTGGCTGTGCCCCTTCGGGGCGATGCAGGAGTTCGCCCATCGCGCCGGCCGGTTGCTGCGCCTGCCCGAGCGCAATCCCTCGCCCCGCTGGGACGGGCGGTTGAAGGCGGGGAAGTATGTCGCGCTCGCCGGCCTCGTCGCCACGGCTTTCCTGCTGCCGGGAGAGGCGGAGAAGGCTGGAGAGATCGAGCCGTTCAAGACGGCCGTCACCACCGCCTTCCAGCGCGAATGGTACTATGTCGCCTATGCGGCCTTCTGGCTGGTGCTGGGCATGGTGACCTTCAAGGGCTTTTGCCGCTACGTCTGCCCGCTCGGGGCGCTGATGGCGATCGGCGGCTGGCTGCGGCTGCGCGACTGGATTCCCCGTCGGACCGAGTGCGGCTCGCCGTGCCAGCTTTGCAAGGCACGCTGCCGCTACGGCGCCATCGCGAAATCGGGCAGGATCGCCTATTCCGAATGCTTCCAGTGCCTCGACTGCGTAACGATCCACGACGACGCGAAGCAATGCGTCCCGCTGGTGCTGGCGGCAAGGGCCCGGCAGAAGGGACGCCCCGCGCGGGCGCGGGAGGCCGCAATATGATGAACCGCCGCCGTTTCATGGCCATTGGCGCCGCCTTTCTCGCAGCGCCGGCGCGGGCGGAAGTGATCACCTGGCAGGCGCCGGCGCTGGGCGGCCTGGTGCGCGTCGACCTGCGCGGCCCCCGCGCGCTCGCGACGGAGACCGCGCGGGCCATCGCCGCGACCATCGAGGAGGTGGAGGCGGCAGCGAGCCTCTTCCGTCCGGAATCCGGGCTCTCGCGGCTCAACCGCGCCGGCCGCCTCGACGATCCGCCGCCCGCATTGCGCGATCTGCTGACACTCGCCGGGCGCATGCATGCCGCCACGGCAGGTACATTCGACGCGACCGTCCAGCCGCTGTGGCAGGCACTGGCGGAGGGCGCCGATCCCGCTTCCGCCCGCGCCCGGATCGGCTGGGAACGGGTGCGCCCCGGTCCGCCCGTCATCCTCGGCACCGGTCAGGCGCTGACGCTCAACGGCCTCGCGCAGGGCTACGCCGCCGACCGGGTGCGCGAGACGCTGCACGCGGCGGGCTACGGGCGCGTCCTCGTCGACATGGGCGAGTTCGCCGCCCTTTCCGGCCCGTTTAGGATCGGTGTCGACGATCCGGAACTCGGCCAGATCGCCATCCACGATATTCTGGGAGATGCTATCGCCACATCGAGCCCCGGCGCGATGCGGCTCGGAGGCGCCTTCCACATCCTCGGCCCGGCGGGACAGCGGCCGGTGTGGTCCACCGTCTCGGTGCAGGCGGCCAGCGCGGCGCTAGCGGACGGGCTTTCCACCGCCTTCTGCCTGATGGACGCGCCCGCGATCCGTACGGCGCTGGCGCGACTTCCGGAAGTCTCGGCCGTCACGGCGGCAAGCTTTTCGGGCGATGTGACGACGTTCTGAGCGCTTGCCGATCAAGCGCAATTATCTGGCTGCCAAGAATCCGCTCAAGATAGTGGAATTGAAACGTGGATGTCAGCGTTGCGGCGGCTCGAAAGTCAGCCCGTGCCGCGCGAAAATGGCAGCGATGCGCCCGTCCGCCAGCGCCGCCTCGATGGCCGCGTCGACCGCATAGGCGAGGTCGCGGTGCTGGAAGTTGACGCCGACGCCCACGGTCCACCGGCTCCGGGAAAAGCCGACGAGCGGCGGCTCGTGCATCTTGATGCCGGCTTCCGGATGCCGCGCCATCCCCGCCTGCAGCTCGGCGCGCGGCCCCATGGCGGCCCTGGCCTCCCCCGTCGCAAGTGCATCGACGGCGACGGGCGTGCTGCGGAAGCGGTGGATCTTGTCCACCGGGCCGATCAGCGATGTGAGGTAGAAATCCGAGATGGAGTCGTTCTCCACCGCCACAGGATCATAGCGGAAGAAGGGCGCCGTCGGCCCCTTTTCGGGGTATTCCGCAGCGCTGTAGGCAATCGCGATGGCTTCGGTCGCATACTGGCCGGTAAACACTACCTGCTCGATCCGGCAGGTCAGCAGACTGTCGTAGGGCACGTGCAGCATCACGTCGCTGACGCGCCCGCCGACGGCTGCGCCTTTCCAGACGTAATTCAGCAGGTCGGCGTCGAGGTTCTCCCCCGCCTGCACCAGCCGGAAGCGCGGCTCGACCTTGAGTTCGGCGGCGATGAGGCGGCCGATTTCGACATCGACGCCCCGTGCCTTGCCGCCTTCCTCCCACGACCAGGGGCGGAAATCCTCATAGACGGCGAACTCGATCCAGCCCTCGTCGACGATGCGGTCGAACGTGCGCCCCACATCCTGCGCGAACGTGTTCTGCGGCTTGGGTTGGGGCGTAAAATCCTCGCAGCGCGCGAAGGCGCCGCCGGGGAGGACGGCGCCGAGCGCAAACGCCAGAATGGCCGCCGGCAGCGCGGACAGGAACCGGGCCATGCCTTACTCCGTCGCCGAAAGCCCCACGGTCAGGATTTCACCGGCCCGCTTCCAGCTATCGGGCGCATCCGCCAGAACGCGCGCCGCCTCATAGGCCACGCTGTCGGCCACCGGCGCCCCCGACGCGGTCTTGATCTCGCTGGCGATCCCCTCAAGCTCCGTCTTCAGCGCCGCCGGGTCGGCCACCTGGCCGGAAGCCAGTTCGTTGCGGATCGCGTGCAGCCGGTCCGAGTGGGCGTCCACCGCGCCATCCTCCGGCCGGGTCTCGATATAGGTGCGGATCGCCCAGGCCGCTTTCTGGCCGAGAACGTCGCCGAAAGCGGGCATCTTGGTGACGCCGTCCTGCGTATAGCCGTGGCGGAAGCGGTCGACGAACCACTCGTCGCCGACTTCCTCGGCCTCGATGAAACGCAGGTCGGGCGCGAGGCCGCCGGAAACCGCGCCCAGCCCGTGGCAGCGCGCGCAGTTCTGCGTGAAACCCGAAGCCCCGGCCTCGACAGCCCTCAGCCAGACGTCATGGCCGGCCTTGCCCTCCCGGTAGGGGTTTTCGGTCAGCCATTCCTCGCCCACTTCGGGCAGGGCGTCCGTGTTCACCGGCTGCGGCGCCACATCGCCGTGGGCGACGACCATGCTGACCGTCGCGAGAAGCGCCAGTGCGGCGATGCCGCCGCGCATGTGGTTCCTGGACATCTTTCCTCCACCTGTGTCTTTTCAAACGTGCTTTTTACTTATTTCAAGGTGTAGAGCCACGCGGCGCACGCGCGATATGCGACCTTGGTCGCGATCTGCATAGGACCTTGGTCGTATTTCACCCCGCAAGTGTCCGCTCCTATTCTTTGAAAGGGGAGGAAATCATAATGCGGAAAGCCTGCATGCGGGGGGCCGGAAGGGCCTGCCTGCTCGCGGCGGCCTGGGCCGCCGCGCTCGGAACGGCAGCCTTCGGAACGAACGCCTCGGCGGAGATTGCCATCTCCCTCACGTATCTGCGCCAGGAGGTGGAAGCGCCTCCCGTTCTCTCGAACCTCGACCCCGTGCCTGAGGATCTTGGCATCGCCGGCGCCGAGGTCGCGCTGACCGACACGAAAACCACCGGGCGTTTTCTCGGCCACCTCTACAGCCTGGATGTGGTGTCGGTTGCGCCGGGCGGCGACCTCGCCGGGGCGGCGAAGACGGCGCTCGCGGCCGCTTCCTTCCTGCTGCTCGACGCGCCGGCCGACGACATCCTGAAGATCGCGGACCTGCCGGAGGCGGCGGGCAAGCTCATCTTCAACGTGGCCTCGGGCGAGCGGCGGCTGCGCGATGGCGACTGCCGGGCGAACCTGCTGCACACGATCCCCGAGGACGCGATGCGCGCCGACGCGCTGATGCAGGTGCTGAAGGCACGGCGCTGGACGCGGACCGCGCTGATCGTGGGGCCGAAGCCGCAGGACCGGGTCTTCGCCGACACGCTGCGCGCCTCGGCCGTCAAGTTCGGCGTGGCGATACTGGCCGAGAAGGAATGGACCTTCAACACCGACCTGCGCCGGGCGGCCGGGCAGGAAATTCCGCTGTTCACGCAAGACTTCCCCGACCATCACGTGCTCCTCGTCGCTGATGAGGCCGACGACTTCGCCCGCTATGTGGAGCACAACACCTGGCTTCCACGGCCCGTCGCGGGTTCGGACGGGCTGCGCAGCGAGGGCTGGGCGCCGGTGCTTGAGCAATGGGCCGCCGTGCAGCTACAGAACCGCTTCGAGAAGGCCGCGAAGCGCGAGATGCGCAGCCGCGACTATGCCGCCTGGACGGCGCTGCGCACTGTCGGCGAAGCGGTGACCCGCACCGGCTCGGCCGATCCGGCCGCACTGCGCGGCTACATCCTGTCGAACGCCTTCGGTCTCGACGGCTTCAAGGGCCGGACGCTGACCTACAGGCAGTGGAACGGCCAGTTGCGCCAGCCGATGGCTGTGGTGAACGCCCGCGCGCTGGTCGAACTCGCGCCGCTCGACGGCTACCTGCACCAGACCAACGAGATGGACACGCTTGGCCTCGACCGGCCGGAAAGCGCCTGCAAAGCCTTTGGAGGATGATATGGGCCCCCGCACCCGCCTTGCCGCAATCCTCATGATGACCGCGCTGCCGATGGAAGCCTCGGCCGGGGAAATCTGGGTCACCAACGAGAAGGACGACAGCATCTCCGTCATCGATACGGAAAGGCTCGAAGTCGTCCGCACGATCCCGACGGGCGAGCGCCCGCGCGGCATCACCTTCAACGCCGACCACAGCCGCGTCTACATCTGCGCCTCCGACAGCGACACCGTGCAGGTGATGGACCCGGAGACCGGCAAGATCCTGCACGAGCTGCCGTCGGGCGAGGACCCGGAACAGTTCGTGCTCGCGCCCGACGACCGGCATCTGTGGATCGCCAACGAGGACAACGCGGTGACGACGGTCGTCGATGTCGAGACCCGCCAGGTCGTGGCGCAGATCGATGTCGGCATCGAGCCCGAAGGCATGGCGATCTCGCCCGATGGCAAGATCGCCATCACCACCTCCGAGACGACGAACATGGCCCACTGGATCGACACCGCCACCCACAAGGTCTTCGCCAACACACTTGTCGACAGCCGCCCCCGCCACGCGGAGTTCACGAAGGGCGGGCGCGAGCTGTGGGTGTCCTCCGAAATCGGCGGCACGGTCACCGTCTTCAACGTCGCGGACCAGAGCGAAAAGGGCAAAATCCGTTTCGCCATCAAGGGCGTGAACGCGGACCTCATCCAGCCCGTGGGCTTCGAGTTCACGCCCGATGGAAAGACTGCCTTCGTGGCCCTTGGCCCGGCGAACCACGTCGCCGTGGTCAATGCCGAGACACTTGAGGTGGAAGACTACATCCTCGTCGGCCGCCGGGTGTGGCACCTGGCCTTCTCGCCCGACCACAGCAGGCTCTTCACCACGAACGGTGTTTCCGGCGACGTGACGGTGGTCGATGTCGCGACGCGCGAACCGCTGAAATCGATCAAGGTCGGCCGTTTCCCATGGGGCGCGGCGACGCGGCCATAAGCATAACTGAACGAAGGGAGGACTGGATGAAACGCATGACGATGATCGCGGCCCTGCTCGCGGCGGCGATGCCGCTCGCGGCGCTGGCGGACGGCGACGACGATGGCGCCAACGGCAAGCTCGGCCTCGCGGGCCTGTTGTCGGCGCAGAACCGCGAGACCCTGCCGAAGCTCACCCTTTCCGCCGGCGCGCCGCTGGCGGAGAAGCCGATGACGCTGAAATCCGGCAAGTACTACAAGCTGACGATCGAGGCGGACGGCAGCCAGGAACTCGCGCTCGAAGGCCCCGGCTTCTTCCGCGCGGTCTGGGTCAACGAGATCGTCATCGAGGGGATCGAGGTTCGCCCGCTCGGCGTCGACTCGCTGGAGTTCGACGAGGCCGGCGAGGCCGAGATCAGCTTCGTCGCCGTCAAGCCGGGCAGCTACCACCTCAAGGTGCCGGGCACGACGGGCGACCTGCAGACCGTCGCCATCACCATCGAATAGGCGCATCATGGCCGGGCTCGTGGCCGAGGGACTGACACACGACTGGGGCAGCAGGCGCGCCCTGGACAATGTCGGCTTTCGCGTTGAACCCGGCCGCTTCTGCGCGCTGCTCGGGCCGAACGGCGCGGGAAAATCCACGCTGTTCGGCCTGCTCACGCGGCTGTTCACGCCGCGCGCGGGCCGCATCGTCATCGCGGGCCACGACCTCGCCCGCGAGCCGAGCGCCGCGCTGGCGCGCATCGGCGTCGTGTTCCAGCAATCGACGCTCGACCTCGACCTCACGGTGCGGCGCAACCTGCTCTATTTCGCGGCGCTGCACGGGCTTTCCGGCCGCGAGGCCGGCATGCGCATCACTGCGGCGCTGGAGCGGCTCGGCATGGCCGAGCGTGCCCATGAGCGGGCGGCCGCGCTCAACGGCGGCCACCGGCGACGCATGGAGATCGCGCGCGCCCTGATCCACCGGCCCTCCGTTCTGCTGCTCGACGAACCGACCGTGGGCCTCGACGCAGCCGCGCGCCGGGCGATCACCGATCACGTTCACGCGCTCGCCCGCGACGACGGGCTCACCGTGCTCTGGGCCACGCATCTCGTGGACGAGGTGCGGGCCGACGACCGGCTCGCGATCCTGCATCGCGGCCGCGTCCTTGCCGACGGCGAGGCGGGGGAGATCGGCGGCGCGGATCTCACCGCCCGGTTCCTTGCCCTCACCGATGGAGCACAGGCATGACGGGTTCGCCACCGGACGTCTCCGCAAGTAAAGCCGCCCGGCATGCGCTCGTGGCGCTTTGCGCCATCCTCCACCGCGAGGCCTTGCGCTTCCTTGGCCAGCGCGGGCGGCTCGTCGCCGCGCTGGTGCGGCCGCTCGTCTGGCTCATCGTCTTCGCCTCCGGCTTCCGCGCAGCGCTGGGGCTTTCGATCACCCCGCCCTACCAGACCTACATCACCTACGAAATCTACATCGTTCCCGGCCTCGTCGGCATGATCCTGCTGTTCAACGGCATGCAGTCGTCGCTGAGCCTCGTCTACGACCGCGAGATGGGCTCGATGCGCCTGCTGCTGACGGCGCCGCTGCCGCGCTGGTGGCTGCTGTTCTGCAAGCTCGTCGCGGGCAGCCTGATCTCCGTTTTGCAGGCCTACGCCTTCCTCGCCGTGGCGGCTGCATGGGGCGTGCGCTTCACATGGTGGGGCTACCTGGGGGCCCTGCCGGCGATTTTCGCGGCCGCGCTCATGCTGGGGGCGCTCGGCCTGTTGCTGTCCTCGCTGATCAGGCAGCTCGAAAACTTCGCCGGGGTGATGAATTTCGTCATCTTCCCGATGTTCTTCCTGTCCTCGGCGCTCTATCCGCTGTGGAAGATGGCGGAAGCATCGATGCTGCTGCGCGACGTCTGCGTCGCCAACCCTTTCACCCATGCGGTGGAGCTGATCCGCTTCGCGCTCTACGGGCAGGCGAACTGGCTTGCGGGCGCGGTCACGCTCGGAGCGCTCGTCGTCTTCGGCGGGGGCGCGATATGGGGCTACGACCCCGCCCGCGGCCTCGCCGCGCGCAAGGCCTGAGGCGCGGCTATAGCAGCGATGCGCCGTCGGCGCCGAAGACGAGCCGCTCGGACCCCGCTGCCGCGGCAAACGCCCGGATGCCCATGACAATTTCTCCCTTTTCAGTTTATTCTAATCGCGTCACCGTAGCCGCATATACGACCAAGGTCCGGGTTGGAGCGGAGGCACGGCCGTTGTCCGATGTTACGACCAAGGTGCAATATACCGTCGCCCCGCGCGCACCAATAATGAGAAAGTAATGAGAAGGAGATGGCTGGCCGCCGGCGGCGAAACCCCGGCTGCCCGTGCCGTAGAGGGAGGAAACAAATGAGAAGAATCATGCTGGCCGCGGTCACGGCCGTGGCTTGCGTCGGGCTGGCGCAGGCGCAGGTGACGGAAGAAGATCTGGCGAAGGACGCCGACACCGTCGGCGACGTGCTGACGAACGGCCTCGGCCGCGGGCTGCAGCGCTACTCGCCGCTGAAGACGCTGAACAGAAACAACGTGCAGAAG
This sequence comes from Pseudochelatococcus lubricantis, assembly GCF_042432495.1. Taxonomy (NCBI): domain Bacteria; kingdom Pseudomonadati; phylum Pseudomonadota; class Alphaproteobacteria; order Hyphomicrobiales; family Chelatococcaceae; genus Pseudochelatococcus; species Pseudochelatococcus lubricantis. The sequence continues at coordinate 280,854 of NZ_JBHLXC010000012.1, forward strand.
CTCGTACCGGCCTGGGCCTTCAGCCTCGGTGGGGAGAAGCAGCGCGGACAGGAAAGCCAGCCGATCATCCACGACGGCGTGATGTACATCACCGGTTCCTACAGCCGCATCTTCGCCATCGACATCGCAACCGGGAAAGAACTCTGGCAGTACGACGCCCGGCTGCCCGAGGGCATCCTGCCTTGCTGCGACGTGGTGAACCGGGGCGCCGCCATCTATGGCGACAATGTCTACTTCGGCACGCTGGACGCGCGGCTGATCGCGCTGAACCGCAAGACGGGGCGTGTGGTCTGGAACAAGAAGCTCGCAGAGTACAAGGAAGGCTATTCCTACACCGCCGCGCCGCTCATCGTGAAGGGCCTCATCATCACCGGCAACTCGGGCGGCGAATTCGGCGTCGTGGGCGAGGTGCAGGCGCGCGACGCCAACACCGGCGAACTGGTCTGGTCCCGCCCGACCATCGAGGGCCACAAGGGCACTTTTCAGGGCAAGGAATCGAGCATGACCGGCACGCTCAACGCCACCTGGCCGGGCGACGCCTGGAAAACCGGCGGCGGGGCAACCTGGCTCGGCGGCTCCTATGACGCGGATACCGACACCCTGATCTTCGGAGCCGGCAACCCCTCCCCCTGGAACAGCCACCTGCGCGGCGCCGGCACGCCTGTCGAGGGCAACAAGGGCGACAACCTCTATGCCGCGACCCGCCTCGGGATCGACCCCGCGAACGGCGAGATCAAGTGGCACTTCCAGACCACCCCGCGCGAGGGCTGGGACTTCGACGGCGTGAACGAGGTCGTGCCTTTCGTCGCCGCCGACGGCGCGAAGCGGTTCGCCACCGCCGACCGGAACGGCTATTTCTACATCCTGAACCGCGAGGACGGGAAATTCGTCAATGCCTGGCCATTTGTGAAGAACATCAACTGGGCCAAGGGCATCGACAAGGACGGCCGCCCGATCTACGTCGAGGAGAACCGCCCGGGCAACCCCGCCGCGGCGGCAGACGGCGCCAAGGGCCAGCAGGTTTTCGCCGTGCCGTCCTTCCTCGGCGGCAAGAACTGGATGCCGATGGCCTACAGCCAGAAAACCGGGCTGTTCTACGTGCCCTCTAACGAATGGGGCATGGACATCTGGAACGAGCCGATCAACTACAAGAAGGGCGCGGCCTATCTCGGCGCGGGCTTCACCATCAAGCCGCTGTTCGAGGACTACATCGGCAGCCTGAAGGCCATCGACCCCAACACCGGCGCAATCCGGTGGGAGTACAAGAACGCGGCGCCGCTGTGGGGCGGCGTCATGACCACGGCCGGCGGACTCGTGTTCACCGGCAATCCGGAGGGCGAGTTCCTCGCGCTCGATGACGAGACGGGCGAGGTGCTGTGGAAGTTCCAGACCGGTTCAGGCATCGTCGGCCAGCCGGTGACGTGGGAGCACGGCGGCGAGCAGTATGTGTCTGTCATCTCCGGCTGGGGCGGCGCTGTGCCGCTGTGGGGCGGCGAGGTGGCGAAGAAGGTCAACTACCTCAACCAGGGTGGCATGGTCTGGACCTTCCGCCTGCCGAAGGAAGTGGCCGCAGCCAATTGATGACCGGCGACGGGGGCGGGCCGCCCTGCCCCCTTAGCCCCGTTTCTGGCCAGGATCGACCGGAGTATGCAAAAGATGCCCGGCTATTATGAAACTTTCCGCGAAACCGCCGTCGCGCCCCGCACCGAGCCCCCGCCGGTCGCGGTGGACCTGCACTCGGTGCTCATCGTCGACGACCATCCGCTGTTCTGTGACGCGCTGGCGATGACGCTGACGCGCCTCGTCGGCATCGAGACAGTGGAGGCGGTCGGCACGCTGGAGATGGCGCTGCTGCGGCTGGAGGCCGGCCCGCTGCCGGATGTCGTGGTGCTCGACCTCAACCTGCCGGACGTGAACGGCCTCGACGGCGTGGTGCGGCTGCGCAAGGCGGTCCCCGCGACGCCGATCGTCGTCGTGTCGTCGCTCGACGAATTGCGGGTGGTGCGTGCCGCGCTGCGGGCGGGGGTGAACGCCTTCGTGCCCAAGCACGCCGACCGCGAGGAATTCCGCGCCGCCTTCGCCGCGATCACCCGCGGCGATATCCATGCCGCGCGCATGGCACTGGAGATGGCAGCCGCCTCGCCGTCCGAACAGGTCGTCTCGCGGCTGGCGTTGCTGACGCGGCAGCAGGCGAAGATCCTGCAGATGGTCTGCGAGGGCCTGATGAACAAGCAGATCGCCTACGAGCTTTCCATCGCCGAAACGACGGTGAAGGCACATCTGACCGCGATCATGCGCAAGCTCGGCGTGCAGACACGGATGCAGGCCGTCCTGTTCGTGAAAGAGGCGAGCTTCGCCGCCATGACCCCCGAGGGATGAGCATTCCGCCCATCCCGCGGACCTTCAGGGGAAACAGACGATGACTGTGGCGGGAAGGCACACGGATGCGCGCGCGCCAATCGTCCGGCGTGCCTCCGTGCCAGCGCGGGGGCCGCGTCCGGCCGAGGAACTGGCCGAGGAGCTGGGGCCGGGGCCGTTCGCGCTCGTCATGCTCTTCGCCTCTCCCGAGGCCGACCTCGTGCGGCTCGCCGGGCAGGCCGCGCGGATTTTCACCGGGGCGCGGCTCGTCGGCTGCACGACGGCGGGAGAGATTTCCCGCGCGGGCTACGACGAGGACACCATCGTCGCCGTCGCGCTGCCCGCATCGCATTTCGGCGCCGAGACCCTGACCATTCCCGACCTGTCGCGACTGGAGCCGCGCGACCTGACAACCGCCGTGGTGCGGGCGCGCGAGGCGCTGGCCCAGGACCATCCCGCCTTCGCGCACGAATTCGCCATGCTGCTTGTGGACGGGCTGTCGGTGAAGGAGGACGAGCTTGCCTCGGCGCTCGCCACGGGCCTCGGCTCCATGCCGCTCTTCGGCGGCTCGGCGGGGGACGGCACTCGCTTCCGGCAGACGCTGATCATGGACGGCGACCGGCTGCTGCGCAACGCCGCCGTGTTGAGCTTCGTGCGCAGCGCCTGTCCGGTGCGGATATTCAACCTCGACCATCTGGTGCCGACCGCGAAGCGCATGGTCGTGACGCTGGCCGAGCCGCGCCGCCGCATCGTGCGCCGGATCAACGACGAGCCGGCGGCGCGGGAATACGCCCGGCTTCTGGGCAAGGACGGGCAGCAGCTCACACCCTTCACCTTCGCCGCGCATCCGCTAGCGGTGCGCATGGGCGGGCGCCATCATGTCCGCGCCATCCAGCAGGTGGCGCCGAACGGCGATCTGCTGTTCTTCTGCGCCATCGACGAAGGAGTCGTGCTGACGGTGGCGGAGCCGCAGGACCTCGCGCTGCATCTGGAACGCGAACTCGACCGGCTCGGCGACCCGGCGCAGCCGGCTGCCATCCTCGCCTTCGACTGCATCCTGCGCCGGCTTGAGGCACAGGAGAAGCAGCTCACGGGCCGTGTGTCGGACATCCTGCGTCGGCACGGCGTCACCGGATTCTCGACCTATGGCGAGCAACTGGGTGCGATGCACGTCAACCACACCATGACGGGCATCGCCTTCTACCCGCCGGGCACGGCATTGCCGGAGGACGGCTGATGGCGCGCATCTCCGACTGGCTGATCGATCCCGCCGACACGCAGGAGCGCACCGTCGAAAAGCTCCTGACCGTCACCGAAGTCCTGATGCGCCAGGTCGAGCAGGCTTCCGGCGAGCGCGGCGCGGCCTACGAGCAGTTCCGCCGCGCGGCGCTGCTGGAGGACCGTGTGCGTCAGCGGACGCGCGATCTTGAATACGCCCTGCGGCTTCTCGGCGAAACCAACGGCCGCCTCGCGGCGGCAAAGCAGACGGCCGAACGGGCGCAGCGCGACCTCGCCAACGCCATCGAAGCCGTGCAGGAGGGCTTCGCGCTGTTCGACGAGGCGGACACGCTGCGGCTCTACAACTCCCGCTTCTGCCGCGACATGCCGGACGTGCGGCAGAGCCTGCGCGCCGGCATGCCGTTTTCCGAATATGTGGAACTCGTCAGCCTTTCGGCCGCGCTCGCCCTGCCGCCCGGCCAGGCGCGGCGGGACTGGGTGGCGGCGCGGATGCAACGCCACCACGACAGGCAGGTGTTCAACGTGGCGCTTGCCGGCGACCGCTGGCTGCAGGTCAGCGCCCAGCGCATCAACGGCGGCGGCACGGTCATGTTCCAGACCGACGTGACCGACATCATCCGGCTGGAGCGGATCGAGCGCGGCAAGATGCTCGACGATCAGGCCCGCATCATCCGCGCGACGCTGGAGCATATCAACCAGGGCGTCTGCGTCTTCGACGCCGGGCTGCGGCTCGTGGGCTGGAACCAGCGGCTCGCGCAGCTCCTCGACGTGCCGGCGGCGGTGCTGCGCCAGGGGACGGGGTTCGACAGCCTGCATCGCCGTTTCGGCCACGACAGCGTCTATGACGAGCACCTGTCGTTCGAGGCGCTTTCCGTCTGGGCGCACGGGAACGGACCGCGCCCGCCGCTCTCCTTCGAGATACGCCGCCCCTCGGGCGTGATCCTGGACGGCTTCGCGCAGGAAACGCCCGAGGGCGGCTTCGTCATCTCCTTCAGCGATGTCACGCGCGAGCGGCTCGCCGTGCAGGCGATGCTGCGCGCCAACGCCTCGCTGGAGGCGCGGGTCGCGGCGCGCACGCTCGATCTGGAAGCGGCGCTGGCGGACGCGGAGCGGGCGAACGCATCGCGCGTGCGCTTCGTGGCGGCGGCGAGCCACGACCTGCTGCAGCCGCTGTCGGCGGCAAAGCTCTTCGTGGCTTCCGTGCGCGACGACGCGCAGAACCCGCAGACGCGCTCCCCGCTGGAAAAGGCCCTCAATGCGCTGGTCAGCGTGGAGGGAATCCTGCATGCGCTGCTCGACATCTCCCGGCTGGAGGTGGGCGAATCCGCCGTCGAGGTCGTGCCGGTGAGGCTTGCGCCCCTGCTCGCGCAGTTGACGGACGAATTCGCGCCGGTCGCCGCCGGCAAGGGGCTGCGGCTGACGATCCTCCCCTGCCGTCTCACGGTGGTGAGCGATCCCGCCTACTTGCGGCGCATCCTGCAGAACCTGATCGGCAACGCGATCCGCTACACCCGCACGGGGCGGGTGTTGGTCGGTCCCCGGCGCATCGGGGGCAACGTGCGGATCGAGGTGCACGATACCGGGCCTGGAATCGCACGCGAGGACCAGCAGGCCATTTTCCGCGAGTTTCACCGGCTGGACGGGTCGGCTTCCGCCTCGGAGGGAATGGGGCTCGGTCTCGCCATCGTCGAGCGCGCCTGCGCGCTGCTCAACCACCGGCTGTCGCTGGCGTCGGAACCCGGGCGGGGCACGTCGTTCTCGGTCGAGATGGGGCTCGTCGCCTCCCGCGCCCTGCATCCCGACGTGATGGCGGCCATCGCCGACGAGCCGCGCGACGGCAGCAACCGGATCGCACTGCTGGTCGGCAGCGACCCCGACCTGCGGCGCGACATCGGCCTGCTGCTGGAAAGGCGCGCTATCGCCGTATGGGAGGTGGGCAGCGGCGAGGAGGCGCTGGCGCTGCTGGACGAGATCGGCATCGTGCCTGATTTCTATCTCGTCGACCACGAGTCCGACCATCAATCCGGCACAGGCATGCGCTGCGTCGAGACCGTGCTGGCCCTGCGCGACCGCCATGGCGACAGGCCGACGTGCATCCTGACGGCAGACCCCGCCTGCGGAACGTGGGCGGTAGGGATCGGCTGCATGCGCAAGCCTGTCGACGCCGCCGCGCTCGACGCCTTCCTCGCCAGCGTCGCCTCGATGCCGGCACGGCCATGATAGGGCACTACGACCAAATCGCGACCAAGGTCGCATTGTTCCCGGCGGCGTTTCCATGTCCTCTGTAGGTAACGAACAATCGACGGAGGAAGGGATGCGCGCAGGTTTGGGGATCGTTGCGGCTGCCTGGCTGGCGGCCGGCGGCGCGATTGCCGCCGAGCATGAGGTCCGGATGCTCAATCAGGGCAAGGACGGGGCCATGGTATTCGAGCCCGCCACGGTGAAAGCCGAACCGGGCGATACGATCCGCTTCGTCCCCGCGGACAAGAGCCACAATGTCGAGGCGATCAAGGGCATGTTGCCGGACGGCGTGGAGCCCTTCAAGAGCAAGGTCAACGAGGAGTACGTGCTCACCGTCGCCGCGCCCGGCATCTATGGCGTGAAATGCACGCCCCATTTCGCCATGGGCATGGTGGCGGTGATCCGGGTGGGCGACGCGCCGGCCAATCTCGACGCCGCAAAGGCGGTGAAGCTGCCGAAGAAGGCCGCCGAACGGATGGAAGCGGCGTTCGCGGCACTTCCCTGAACGCGCCTGCGCGCCCTCTTGTTGCGAAAGCGAAAGTCGACAGATAGAATTCCACTCTAATTGTAAAGTTTACGGTGCCATTGAATGCTTTACAATTCGCATTCAATATCGTAAAAATACTCTCTCTTATGAGAGAGACAAAAGAAAATATATTTCTCAACCAACGAGGAGGATAACATGAGCTGGACCACTCCGTATATTGTAGAAGTCTGCGTCGGCCTTGAGGTCAACGCCTATTTCCCGGCTGATATCGAAGCCTGAGGAAAGCAGGAAGCGGTGCGGGCATGAAAATGCCCGATCACCCGTTCCATCTGCGTCTCGTGGTGCTCGGCTCGGCAGCCGGCGGGGGCTTTCCCCAATGGAACTGCCGTTGCCCGGTCTGCACGCTGGCGTGGGAGGGGGACCCGCGCGTCCGTCGGCGCACCCAGACATCTGTCGCGGTTAGCGCCGACGGCGAGCGGTGGGCGCTGGTGAACTGCGCGCCGGAGGTCCTGTCCCAGATCCAGGCGGTGCCGGCCTTGCATCCACGCGGATGCGGCCGGCACACGCCGATCGAATCCGTGCTGCTGACAAACGCCGACATCGACCACATCGCCGGCCTGTTGAGCCTTCGGGAAGCGCAGCCCTTTTCCCTCTACGCGACAGGCGCGGTTCATGACACGATCCGCGCCAACAGCGCCTTCGACGTTCTCGCGCCCGGCATCGTCGACCGGCGGCCCGTGGCTTTCGGCGTGCCCTTCGAGCCCGTGGCGGGCGTCACCGCCGAAATTTTTCCCGTGCCGGGCAAGGTCGCGCTTTATCTGGAGCGCGGAGAGGTCGAGACGGCGGCGGAGGGCGAGCAGACCGTCGGGGTCGAACTCGGCGACGGCACACGCCGCGTCCTGTTCATTCCCGGTTGCGCACGCATGACCGACGCGCTGCGCGCCCGCATCGAAGGCGCGGACGCGGTGCTGTTCGATGGCACGGTATGGCGCGACGACGAGATGATCGCCGCCGGCGTCGGCAGCAAGACCGGGCGGCGCATGGGCCACATGGCGATGTCGGGCGCGGAAGGCTCCATGGCCGCCTTCGCGGACCTGCGCGTCGGCCGCAAGATTTACATACACATCAACAACACCAACCCGGTGCTGGTCGAGGGATCGCCAGAAAGGCACGCGACGAACCGCGCGGGCTGGGAAATCGCCGGGGACGGAATGGAGATTGCAGGATGACCGGATTGCTCTCCCCGCAGGAACTTGAGGCGCGGCTGCGCGACGTCGGCACGCGGCGCTATCACAGCCTGCATCCGTTCCACAGGCTGCTGCACGGCGGCCGGCTCGATTTCGGGCAAGTGCAGGCGTGGGCGCTCAACCGCTATTACTATCAGGCGATGATCCCGGTGAAGGATTCCTCCGTCCTCGCCCGCATGGAGGACGCGGAACTGCGCCGCGTCTGGCGCCAGCGCATCATCGACCATGACGGCGATCACGCGGGCGAAGGCGGCATTGCGCGCTGGCTGAAGCTCACGGACGGGCTCGGGCTGGACCGCGGCTACGTCACCTCGCTCGCTGGCCTGCTGCCGGCGACCCGCTTCGCCGTCGAGGCCTATGTGCATTTCGTGCGCGAGAAGAGCCTGCTCGAAGCCATCGCCTCCTCGCTGACCGAGATGTTCTCGCCCGGCATCATCGAGGAGCGCGTCGCCGGCATGCTGAAGAACTACGACTTCGTTTCCCGCGAGACGCTGGCCTATTTCGACAACCGGCTCACGCAGGCCCCGCGCGACGCGGATTTCGCGCTGGATTACGTGAAGACGCACGCGCGCACGCCGGAACAGCAGCAGGCGGTGATCCGTGCGCTGGAGTTCAAGTGCGACGTGCTCTGGGTGCAGCTCGACGCGCTGTATTTCGCCTATGTGGACCCGAAGATGGCCTATCCCGGCGCCTTTCTGCCGACGGAAAGCCACGCGCCGGGAGAAAGGCGATGAGCGCCCCGTTGTCCGCCGGCGGGGTGCCGAGGCTCGCGCGCGGCGTGCGCCTGCGCCATGACGAGGCGCGCGGGCAGTGGGTGCTGCTGGCGCCCGAGCGCGTATTCCAGCCCGATCCCGTCGGTGTCGAAATCCTGCGGAAAGTCGACGGCGTCCGCCCTCTTTCGCTCATCGTCGACGAGCTGGCGAGCGCCTTCTCGGTTGACCGCGCGCGTGTCGCGGCGGATGTCGGCGCCTTCCTCGCCGGGCTCGTCGAGAAGGGGCTGATCGAGTTCGGCGGATCAGGAGAGGCAGGACCATGAACGCCCTCGCGGATGCACCGGCGCGCAGCGAGATGCCCGCCCCTCCCCCGCCGCCCGCGCCATACGGCATGCTGGCGGAGCTGACGCACCGCTGCCCGCTGCAATGCCCCTATTGCTCCAATCCCGTGGAACTGGAGCGCCGCAACGGCGAACTCGACACGGAAACGTGGCTGCGCGTATTCTCCGAGGCGGCCAAACTCGGCGTGCTGCAAGTTCATCTGTCCGGCGGCGAGCCGACGGCGCGGCGGGATCTCGAACTGATGATCGGCCATTGCGTCGCTGTCGGGCTCTACACCAACCTTATCACCGCTGGCGTCGGCGTCACGCCGGAGCGCCTGCGGGCGATCGCGGACGCCGGGATCGACCATATCCAGTTGTCATTCCAGGGCGCGGATGCGCAGACGACCGACCACGTCTCCAACTTCCCCGGCGCGCACGGGCGCAAGCTCGCCGTCGCCCGCGAGGTGCGCAGGCTCGGCCTGCCGCTCACCGTCAATGCTGTGGTGCACCGGGCGAACATCCACCAGATTCCCGCCTTCATCGAACTGGCGCTCGCGCTCGACGCGCGGCGCATCGAAATCGCCCACGCGCAATACTACGGTTGGGCGCTGCGCAACCGTGGCGCTCTGATGCCGACGCGCGCGCAGGTTTTTGAGGCGCTGGCCATCGTGGAGGAGGCGCGGGAGCGCCTGAAGGGGCGCCTGACCATCGACGCCGTCGTGCCGGACTATTATGCGAAATACCCCAAGCCCTGCATGAACGGCTGGGGTCGGCAGTCGCTCAACGTCTCGCCGTCGGGCAAGGTGTTGCCCTGCCACGCGGCGGAGACCATCCCGCACCTCGATTTCTGGAACGTGCGCGAGCACGCGCTGGCGGACATCTGGACCGGCTCGCCCGCCTTCAACGCCTTTCGCGGCACGGACTGGATGCCGGCACTATGCCGGAGCTGCGAACGCCGCGAGATCGACTGGGGCGGTTGCCGCTGCCAGGCGATGGCGATCGCGGGCGACGCCGCCGCTACCGACCCGGCCTGCCACAAGTCGCCCCTACACGCGCACATGCTGGCGCTGGCCGAAACCGACGCCGCGACGGCGGACGCCTACGACTATCGCCGCTACCTCTGACGGGGCGAGCGTTCCGGCGCGCATCGTCGCCGGATATCCTCCGTCGTAGCGGCGGCGAGACGGTCTTGCCCGCCCGCTCCGCGAGAACCGCGAGGATCGTGCCCGGCTTCAGGCTGACGTCGCCCGTCATCCCGCATCCTCCTCGATTTGCTCCTGGACGACCTGCCGGATACCGCCGTTGACGCGCTCGGCGGCAAGATAGCCGAGCGCCACGGCGCTCAGGCACAGAACGACGGAAAGGCCGATATTGATCAGGGCGCGCCCGGGCGCACCCGCACGGATCAGTTCCAGCGTCTGGAGGCTGAACGAGGAAAAGGTCGTGAAGCCCCCGCAGATGCCCACCATGAAGGCGGCACGCCAGAGTTCCGGCGCGGGGTAGCGGCCGTGCTCGACCGTCAGCGCGCCGAAAAACGAGATGGCGAAGGACCCGACGACATTGATCAGCATCGTACCCCATGGCAGGTCGCGGCTGAGCGGTGCCATCCAGAGAGCGATCCAGAAACGGGCAACGGTGCCGATCGCGCCGCCGAGGGCGACCCATAGTGTGGTCTGTATCACGCTGTCGCCCCCCGGCGGGTTGCTGAAGGTGCCGCAAAGCGGAGAGCGGCATAACGGCCACTGCGCCATCGGTATCTGAATGATTGCTGAAAACCACCATGTCTCCTGCCGTCAGGCGCATCGCGCCCTTGTTATCCCCGAAACGGGACGGTTGGCAGGGGTCATCAGCCGGATGGCGGTTTCGGGAGACTCCATTCCCCGCTATCGCTCAATCGGCGACAGCGTTTTCCTTGTAGTCAGTTGCATGGGGCAGGTCAATAGCCCCATGAAACATGATCTTTTCCAATAAGCGGCATCTGCTTTTCGGGGGCATGCGCAGGCCCTTTGCTCCGCGTTGCTTCACACCACGTCGAACTTCACGCCCTGGGCAAGCGGCAGCGTGCGGCCGTAGTTGATGGTGTTGGTGGCGCGCCGCATGTACGCCTTCCATGCGTCCGAGCCGGACTCGCGCCCGCCGCCCGTCTCCTTCTCGCCGCCGAAGGCCCCGCCAACCTCCGCGCCCGAGGGGCCGATGTTGACATTGGCGATGCCGCAATCGGAGCCACGCGCCGACAGGAACGTCTCCGCCTCGCGCACGTCGTTGGTGAAGATCGAGGAGGACAGGCCCTGCGGCACGGCGTTGTGCAGGTCGAGCACGGCATCGAAATCGCTGTAGCGGATCACGTAAAGGATCGGCGCGAAGGTCTCCTTCTCCACCGGGCCGGCCTGTTCCGCGATTTCGACCAGCGCGGGGCGGACATAGTAGGCGTCGGGGCCGAAGCCCGCGTCTTCCCGCCCGCCGCCGGTCACCGATGCGCCCGCGGCTCTCGCCTCCGCCAGCGCGGCCTGCTGGGCCTCGAAAGCCGCCCTGTCGATCAGCGGGCCAACGAGATTGCCCTCCTCCAGCGGATTGCCGACCGGAACGGACTCATATGCCTTCCTCAGGCGCGGCACGAAACTGTCGTAGACGCTGTCATGCACGAACAGGCGGCGCAACGTGGTGCAACGCTGGCCCGCCGTGCCCATGGCGGCGAAGACGACGCCGCGCAGCGTCAGGTCGAAGTCGGCTGTGGGGGTGACGATGGCGGCGTTGTTGCCGCCAAGCTCCAGGATGGTCCGGCCGAAGCGCGCCGCGACGCGGGGGCCGACGGCGCGGCCCATCGCCGTGGAGCCCGTGGCCGAAACGAGCGGCACCTGCGGATGATCCACCAGCACCTCACCTACGTTGCGGCCGCCGATGAGCACGGCGGACAGCCCGTCCGGCGCGCTGCCGCCCTCCGCCTTGAAGCGCCGGAGCGCGCGGTCGAGCAGCGCGTCGGTGGCAAGCGCGGTCAGCGGCGTTTTCTCCGACGGCTTCCAGACGATTGCATTGCCGGCGACGAGCGCCAGCGCCGCATTCCACGACCACACGGCGACGGGAAAGTTGAAGGCCGAGATGATGCCGGTGACACCGAGCGGATGCCACGTTTCCTGCATGCGGTGTTCAGGTCGCTCGGTGGCGATGGTCAGGCCGTAGAGCTGGCGCGACAGGCCGACCGCGAAGTCGCAGATGTCGATCATTTCCTGCACTTCACCAAGCCCCTCCGAGGTGATCTTGCCCACCTCGATGGAGACGAGGCGGCCGAGCCTCTCCTTATGGGCGCGCAGTTCCTCGCCGAGCAGGCGCACGAGTTCGCCACGCCGGGGCGCGGGCACGAGCCGCCATTGCAGAAAAGCGGCATGGGCACGCGCGATGGCGGCCCCTGCCTCCGCTTCGCCGGTCCCGGAGACTTCCGCAATGATCTCGCCGGTGATGGGCGAACGGGCCTTCAGCGCGCCGCCGGTGTAGCGCACCGCATCCACGCCGAGTTCCGCCAGCAGCGCCGGAACTTCCGCAGCGAAGGAAAGAGGGGGAGAGGAATGAGATGGCATGACAGTTTCCTTCTCTGGTTTGACGACGGCGGGCGGATGGAAACGGTCCCACTGTCAGCGTCGGCGGAATGCATCGCCCCGGAACAAGACCGGGCTTGCGTGCTCATCCCGCTCCCCTTCGTCACGGCTTGTACCGGCGGCCAGTATGCGGCTGAGTCGATAAAATCAGCACCGACCGATGTTTGATAGTGCCATATTATCAGTATTCCATTCCCGCAGGAAACGGTACGACCTGTCGGGCATTCCCGAAGGCGCCGGTCCGGAACGGCAACAACGCAGGCCGAAGAGCCTTTCAGCCGGAAGCGGTTACCGACCGGCGTTGCTCGTCGAGCCCCATGGAGACGATGACGGGATCGGTCTCCTGCAGCCGCTGGAAATCGGCCTTGGTGCGCATGTCGCGCCAGTTCGCGCGGACGAGCGATTGCGCCACCGCCCCGCCGAGCGTCGCGCCTGGCCCGGTGATGATGAACAGGTCCGGTGCGAACTCGCGTGCGGCGGTGAGGACCGCGCGGGTGAAGTCGTAGGATGCGATGACCTGCTCGCCCAGCGTGTAGTCCCTGAGCGTGGCAGGGTCGGAGGCATGCGGCCACCGGATCGCCCCGCGCCCATCGATGAGCGGCAGATCCGGCTCGCCGAACAGGTCAGGGCCAAGCAGCGCCCGCCCCTTCCCCGCCACGGGCTCCTGCAGGGCGGTGTGGAACGCCGCGTGGTTGGCTAGCCGCATCGGAAAGCGGCCCTGCACGGGCGGCACGGCGGCCTCGAACGCCGCGAGCCCCGCCGCATCGCCGGCCAGCACCAGCATCCCGCCGAGGTCGATGGATAGCGCGAGATGGCGTTCCGGCGGCGCGTGGATGCCCGCGACGAGCGCCAGCAGTTCCCGCCGCCGGGCATCGTCGTCGGCCCAGTCCTCGCCGACGACGGGATAGACGATCTGCCCGCCGATGAGGTGCTCCTGCATCAGCGTGCCCATGGTGTTGACGACCGTGAAACCCGCCTGTGGGGAAAGGGCGCCGGCGCAGGCAAGCGCCGAATACCAGCCCATGGAGTTGCCCGTGACGGCCACGATATCGACAGCCGTGCGGTCGATGGCGAGGAAATCGAAACAGGTCGCGGCGTAGATCAGGCCGGAGGCGTTGTCACCGCGCGTGTGGCGCGCCACCGAATAGGCTGGCGCGCCGTCGAGCGCGGCGAGTTCCTCCTGCCCCTTCCGGCGGCGTTCGACGTCGAAGCCGGCGAGCATTTCCGCCTTGTCGGCATGATGGCGGGCGAGATAGCCGAGTTCGCCCTTGTTGTAGGTGCCGCGCCCGGGACAGATGACGACCGCGGTTCTCATGCCTTCACTCCGACGAGTTCAAGTGCCTTACCGATGATCGCCGCGGCCGACGGCAGCGTCGCGGCATAGGCCGGGCCGGTGGCGATGAATGAATCCTCGGCCGTGACGCGCGCCGCCGGTATGCCCGTGCGCTCCGCGAACAGCGCCATCAGCGCTTCCGACTGGCTGCCCGTGCGGCGGCATTCGTCGACGATGAGGACGCGCCGGCATTCGGCCGTTGCCGCCAGCAGCGCCTCCTCCGGCAGCGGCGCGAGCCAGCGCAGATCGATGATGCGCAGGCCGATGCCGCGCTCACGCAGCAACTTCTCTGCCTGCCGGGACAGGTAATGACCGTTGCCGTAGGTGACGATGGCGAGATCGGTGCCGGAGCCATGTATTCCGATCTCGCCAAGCCCGATGCGCTCGTCCGGCGGCGGATAACGGGTCATCCACAGGCCATCCTTGTCGTCATGGAGGTCGCGCATCGGATAGAGCGCGATCGGCTCGATGAACACCACGACGCGCTGCTCCTCGCGCGCCAGCCGCACGCATTCGCGCAGCATCCGTGCAGCGTCCGCGCCCGTGGAGGGACAGGCGATGACGAGGCCGGGAATGTCGCGCAGCACCGCGAGCGAGTTGTCGTTGTGGAAATGACCGCCGAAGCCCTTCTGGTAACCGAGCCCGGCGACGCGCACCACCATCGGATTGGCGTAGCGGCCGTTGGAGAAGAAGGACAGCGTGGCCGCCTCCCCGCGGATCTGATCCTCCGCGTTGTGGAGATAGGCGAGGAACTGGATTTCCGGCACGGGCAGGAAGCCGTTATGCGCCAGCCCGATGGCGAGCCCGAGAATGGCCTGTTCGTCGAGCAATGTATCGATGACGCGGTCCGGCCCGAAGCGCGTCTGCAGTTTTTGTGTGACGCCATAGACACCGCCCTTGCGCCCCACGTCCTCGCCGGCGAGGACGAGTTCGCCCCGCTCCAGCATCAGGTCGGCCAGCGCCCAGTTGATCAGGCGGCTCATGGGCTGCGGCTCGTCCATGGCGCGCATGTCGCTGCCGAACATCTCGGCGCGCGCCTCGGCGGACGGGCCATTGCCCTGCTGACACTCCCGGCGCGGCGGCACGATGCTCGCCATGACGCCGGCGGCGTCGCGCAGTTTGGGCCGGGTGACGGCGTGCGCCGCGATGCGCTCCGTGCGCGCGCAGGTCTCCTCATAGATGGCGAGCGCCTCGGTGGGCGCGAGCGCACCCGCCTCCTGCAACAGGCGCACCGTATGCAACAGCGGGTCGTTCGCTTCCTCGGCCTCGACCTCACCCTTGCTCATGTAGGTGGTCGGCATGTCCGCGCCCGCGTGGCCGTAGAGGCGCACCGTGCGCAGATGCAGGAACGCGGGCTTGCGCCGGTTGCGCACGTAGTCGGCCGCCTCGCAGGCCACGGCGAACGTGTCGTAGATGTCGAGACCGTCGGCGTGGAAGTACTTCAGGCCCGGCCGGTTGGCGAAGCTCGCCGCGATCCAGTCCTTCGGCGTCTTCGTCGAGATGCCGATGCCATTGTCCTCGCAGACGAAGAGCAGCGGCAGCGGCGTGCCCTGATAGCTCGTCCACTGCGCGGTGTTGAAGGCGCCCTGTGCCGTCGAGTGATTGGCGGAAGCATCGCCGAAGGAGCACACAGCGACGGCGTCCGCCGGCAGCGCGCGATGTTCCGGCGGGCGGCGTCGCGCCAGGCCGAGCGAGTAGGCCGCGCCGACCGCCTTGGGCAGGTGGCTCGCGATGGTCGAGGTTTGCGGCGGGATGTTCAGGGCCCGCGAGCCCAGCACCTTGTGGCGGCCGCCGGAGATGGGGTCCTCGCACGACGCCGCGAAGGACAGCAGCATGTCCCAGGCGATGGTCTGGCCGGGAACCTGCGCGGCCCGGGCAATCTGGAACGCCGCATCCCGATAGTGCAGAAACGCGATATCCGTTGGCCGCAGTGCATGGGCCACGGCCGCCATGCCTTCATGGCCGGAGGAGCCGATGGTGTAGAAGCCCTGCCCGGCCTTCTGCATGGCGCGGCTCGTGCGGTCGAGCGCTCGGCTGAGGCATTGCGAGCGGTACAGGCTGACGGCTTCCGGATGCGTCAGGCCGGGAGCGGGCGCGCCGCCCGCCGGCAGATCGCCGGCGCCGACGCGCCGCAGGAAGTTTTCGTGGACGATGAGCGCGCGGGGCATGTCAGGCTCTGGAATGTTGTCGTATGGGCTTTGTGCGCGGAACCGCGAGATGGCCCATCTTCCGGCTTGCGCCGATCGCGACAAGCGATGGTATGTTGTCGCCCCATGACATTCCGGAATGACAGGAGCCCGCAATGGCGTTCTCGCGCAGCCTGATGCCATCGTTTCAGGAGATGACGGCCTTCGAGGCGGCCGCCCGCCATGGCAACTTCACCCGGGCCGCCGAGGAACTCGCCCTCACCCAGAGCGCTGTCAGCAAGCAGATACGCCAGCTTGAGGACACGCTCGGCGTCGTGCTGTTCGACCGCACCAAAGGCCGCGTCACGCTGACCCGGCCCGGCGAGCGCTACCTGCGCTCGGTGCGCAAGATCCTGCGCGATTATGAGGTGGAGACGCATGCCATCGTCGCGTCGGCGGGAAGCGACACGACACTGACCATCGCGGTGCTGCCGACATTCGGTTCCCGCTGGCTCATTCCGCGCCTGCCGGATTTCATCGCCAGGCACCCGTCGCTTACCGTCAACCTGACGTCGGAGCCGAAGCCGTTCGACTTCTCCGAAAAGTCCGTCGACATCGCGATCCATTACGGCGCGCCCACCTGGCCTCAGGGCGAGGCGACCTATCTCTGCGACGAGAACATTATCGCCGTGGCAAGCCCCGCGTATGCGCAGGCGCGGGGGCTGCGAGACGCCGCCAATCTGCTCGACGCCACCTTGCTGCAGCAGGCGTCGCGGCCCGGCCTCTGGCGACACTGGTTCGACGAGGCGCATATCGACCATCCGCACCCCTATCGCGGTCCGATATTCGACCAGTTCGCCATGACAATCCAGGCCGCGGCCGTCGGCATGGGCGTGGCGCTTGCGCCCGGCTTTCTCGTTGAGCAGGAATTGGCCGACGGCCGGCTGATCAAGCTCAATGAGGTTCCATTTGCCGGGCCTGGCGCCTACTACATCGTAACCCCGCTGAAAACCCAGCACAGCGCGCTGATCAGTGCGTTCACCGAATGGATCATCGGAAAGACGACCGAAAGCCGCGCGGCACCGGCATAGGCGGCGGCGTCAGGCATATGATACGCGACGCCCGCCGCGGCAGTGGCCTCCCGGACGTGGTCTCCCCTGGCGCTCAATGCGCGACAAGCACGCCCTGGGCCTCGAAGATCTCGCGGATCTTGCGCACGTAGCCCTGATAGCCGGGGTTCTCGTGCGCGTTGCTCCAGCGGCGGGGCCGGGGCATGTCGATCGTCAGATCGAGAGCGATGCGGCCCGGGCGCGGCGACATCACCAGTACGCGGTCGGCGAGAAACACCGCCTCGTCGATGCCGTGGGTGATGAACAGCACGGTGTTGCCGAGCCGCGTCCACATCTCCTGCAGATCCATGATCATCTGTTCGCGCGTCAGGGCGTCCAGCGCGCCGAACGGCTCGTCCATCAGCAGCAGGCCGGGCTCCTGAATGAGCGCGCGGCAGATGGCGACGCGCTGGCGCATCCCCCCTGACAGCTCGGAGGGATATTTGTTGCCGAAGCCCTTGAGGCCGACCTGCCGCAGCAGTTCCTCGGCCTTCGGGATGTGACGCTTGACGTCGAGATGCTTGATCTCGATCGGCAGCAGGATGTTGTCGAGCACCGTGCGCCAATAGAGCAGGAGATCGGATTGGAACACGACACCGATCTTGGGGTGAGGTCTGTTGACGATATGTTGATCGTCGATCTCGATCCGCCCGTCGGAGGCCTCGACAAGCCCCGCCACCAGCGATAGCAGCGTACTCTTGCCGCAACCGCTGGGGCCGACGACGGCGACGAAACTGCCCCGCTCGATCGTGAGGTCGATATTGTCGAGCGCCAGCACGTCGACGTCGTCCCGTGTCTGGTAGGTTTTCACTAGACCGGAAATGGAGACCCGCGCGCCGGCGATCCGGGATGCAACGTTCATTGGCTACTTCCTTTCTGATGATCCGGCTTTCCGAAGGGAACAGCCGGATTGCCGCGCGGTTGTCACCGGGCCGTGTCGCGCCTGAACACCACCTTGGACTCGATGAACGAGAGGATGAAGAAGAGCGTCACCCCAAGCGCCGAAATGGCCGCGACGCTGGCGAAGTTCAGCGTGGTGTCGAACTGGGCATTGGCCTGCAATTGCAGATAGCCAAGACCGCGTTCCGCCGCCACATACTCACCGATCACCGCGCCGATCACCGAGAGCGAGATCGCCACCTTGCAGCCACCGAAGATGTTGGGCAGTGCGGCCGGCAGGCGCACCTTGCGGAACGTCTGCCACTCGCTCGCTCCCATCGAGCGCGTCAGATCGACGAGGTTCCTGTCGAGGCTTTGCAGCCCGACCACCGTCCCTATCACGATGGGAAACAGCGCGATCAGGAAGGCAAGTGTGATCTTCGGCGCCCATCCATAGCCAAGATAGAGCACGAGCAGCGGCGCAAGCGCCACCTTGGGCACCGTCTGCAGGGCCACCAGCAGGGGGTAGACGGCGGACTGGAACGGAGGCGAATAGAAGATGGCGAGGGCGAGCGGAACGCCGATCAGCACGCCGAGCCCGAAGCCCGCCAGCACCTCGAACAGCGTCACGTAGCCATGCATCGCAAGCAGCGGGAAATCTTCAACGATCCTTGCGACGATCGCGGCCGGCGTCGGCAGGATGAACTCGGAGAGCCCGGAAAGCGGCACGAGAATCTGCCACAGCAGAAGGATGAAACCGGCGAGCATGATCGCCGAATATCTTTCGAGGACGCGGCGCTTGCGCTTCTTGCGGACGGGTACCGCCATCGGGGCCGTCTTGCCGCCACGGCCGGCAAGGGCCTCCCGGGCGTCCGGCTTCAGGGCTTCCGGCTTCAGGACATTGGATCTGGCCACGGCTGCCTCACTCGGAAAGGAGATCGTTCGTATAGAAAGCGGCGGTCGGGCGCGGCTTGCCGAAGTCCGGCTCCGTCGCCAGCAGCGCCAGGGCATTTTCGATAGCCTGTTCGCTGATCCACCCGAGCGGTTTCTCTCCCCGCGCGGGGATGGAGCGCGACGTCTCCACGATCTGCTTTTCAAGCACCTTGTCCGACGGGCTGCCCGCCCAGGCGGCCTTCAGCGCCGTCACAGCCGCCGCCGGATCGGCGCGCGTTGCCTCGATCGCCTCGTTGGTCGCGGCCAGGAACCGGCGCAGGACGTCGCCGCGCTTGCGGATGCCCTCTTCGCTCGCCACGATGGCAAGGCCCGGCACCTCCAGCCCGAACTGCGCGAGATCGAGCACCGGATAGTCGACGCCCGTCCGCTCGGCGAGCAACGGGAGATCGTTGGTCAGATAGACGCTGACGAGATCGATCTTCTTCTGCAGGAACTGGGGCACGCGCGACTGCGAGTCCATCTGCACCTTGCTGAGCTTGCCACAATCGACATTGTTCTTCGCACACAGAACGGACAGATAGGACGTGCCCGTCTCGCCGACGGCGTGGGCGATCGTCTTGCCCTCAAGTTCGCCGGGCTTCGTCACAGGGTTTTCCGGATGGGAGATAATCACCACCGGCGCGGCAGGCTGATACAGTGCGATCAGCTTGACCGGCATGCCCTTCTGGATCGCGGAAATGGCAAAAATGCCCGGCAGGATAGCCACATCCTCCTGCCCCTGGAGCACCGCGCCGAGCGCCGCCTGGGCCCCCGCGCCCTCGCCGAGGGAGAGCCCGATCTGCTTCTTGCCGTAGAGGTCGCGTTCCTGGCCAAGGTAGAAAAAGGCATACTCGCCCTTGAGCTTCCAGCTGAAACGGGCCTTCACCTGGTCCGCGGCACTGGCGGAGGACATAGCAAGCCCCCCGGCGAATGCGACAGCTGCAATGGTCGCCGCCACTCTCGCGAGCGAACGTTTGAATATCATGTCATTCCCCTTCCTCACGCGCATTTGTCTGCGCTTCATTCTGGACCGGCGCCGTCCATCATGCGGGTCATGACGGGGCCCGTCGGACGTCGCTTTCTTGATCTCATACTGTGATCACAACGATACGCTGTCAAGCTGCTATAATAAACAGGCGGACAATTGGCGAATTGCAGGCCTGCTGCGGGTTTTCGGCCTCTCGCTGATGAACGATTACGCCGATTGCCCGTTTTCAGGGCAGTGATCTGCCGGGTGCGGCAGCGCGTCCAGCCTGCGTTTCCGGGCCATCCTGCTCGCCATCCACAAGGTACAGCGTGCGTTCGAATCGTTCGATCAGCCGATGCATGACCTCCCGCGCGGACCGGAACGCCGGTGAACCGCCACGCACACGCATGTCGTCGTCGTAAGCCTCACGGCTGGCGAACGCGCATTGCCAGCGCACGACGGGCCCGTCGCCCTCCAGCCTGACATGGATCACGCCCGGGTCGAGGCCAAGCTCCCTGCGTATGGCGCACGCTGCCCGCCGTTGGGCGAGAACGGCCTCCACCTTTTCTTCCTGCGCATGGTAATTCGTGGTTTCCACAATCATGACCGGCTTCTCCATCCCTGGGCTGCGCCCGGATTTCCGATGCGCTTGACGGCCGACATCAAAGATCATATTATGTGATCACACTAAGTGATCTCGCACATTAAAGCACAGCTCCAATCACATCACAATGCCGCCGGCAGCCCGGCTTCTGTCGGCAGAGCCGGCAAACGGCGGCGACCATTGCGGGGGAAAATCGACATGCCAGTCATAAAGTCCGTCGAGACCATGATCGTCCAGTTGCCCACCCGCCGCGAGCACAAGTGGACCGGGCTGACGGAGGTCATCGGGCGCTATGTGATCGTCAGGATCACGGACAGCGACGGGCGCGTCGGCTGGGGCGAGGCGCCGGCGCTCAAGGACTGGGGCGGCGAGTTCGGCCGCTATTTCGGCGAATCCGCACTGATCACGCGCGCCGTCATCGATACCTATCTTGCCCCGGCTATCACGGGCGTCGAGGTCGGCGACATCGTCGAGCTGCACCGGCGCATGGACGCCATCATCCGCGGCTACCCCTATTCCAAGGCGGCGGTCGAGTTTGCGGCCTATGACCTTGCCGGCCGCTGGCTCGACGTTCCCGTCCATGTTCTCCTCGGCGGCCGGGCCCGCACCCGCGTGCCCGTCACCCATTCCATCGGCCTGATATCGGTCGAGGAAGCGGTGGCCGAGGCGGCGCAGCTCGCGCGGGAAGGCATCCGCACCATCAAGATCAAGATCGGCGTCGACCCCGAGCGCGATGTGCGTATCGTGCACGCGGTCCGCGAAGCGGCGGGCGAGCAGATGGAAATCTGCGTCGACGCCAACGAGGGCTACGCCACGCCGGGCGAGGCACTGCAGGTCATCCGCCGCATCGAGTCCTGCCGCATCAAGTATGTCGAGCAGCCGACGATGGGCATCGAGCGCATCTCCGAAGTCGCGCGCAAGATCGATATTCCGGTCATGGCAGATGAATCGGCCTGGAACGCTCACGACGTGCTCCAGATCATCCGCGAAGGCACGGTGCAGATCGTCTCCATCTACACCACGAAATCAGGTGGGCTCTACAAGGCGCAGGAGGTTGCCGCCGTCTGCCGGGCGGCGGGCATCGTCTGCAACGTGAACGGCTCCATCGAGACCGGCATCGGCAATCTCGCCAACGTGCAGCTCGCCCTCGCCTCGCCTGCTGTCACCCTGTCGTGCGTCATACCCGTCTCCGTTCCGGCTGAGGCGCAGACCGGCCAGATCGGCGGCATCTACTACAAGGACGACCTGCTTGCCGGGACGATGCGCCTGGTCGACGGCGCCATCGAGGCACCGACCGGACCGGGCATGGGCATCGATGTCGACGAGCGCAAGATCGAGCAATACCGCGTGCCCGACTGACGGCGGCGCCGTGGCGCATCAACGGGGGTCGGCGACGCGGCAAGGCCGGAACGCCGGCCAGCCGACCTCGCGAGGTTTGTCAGGGGCTCCAGAGCGCATGCCGATCGAACGGAAGCATTCGATCGAGAAAAACTCATTATAAATCAAATAATTATATCGCGTCGGCGTTTCCGTGAAACGATGACACGATCTGGATGCAGAGGGAACGATAATGCGACCGGAAATCATCGAGAAGCAGAAGAAGGCCATGGCTGAGCACGGGCTTGACGCCATCGTCTCCGTATCGCCGGAAAATTTTGCCTATGTCACGGGTTTCGTGGTGCCTTCCCAGCCGCTGATCCGCCATCGCCACGCCTTCGCGGTGGTGACGGCCGATGGCGGCGTCTCGCTCGTCGGCGTCGACATGGAGGCCGGCACCATCCGCCGCCGCGCTCCGGACACCCCGTTGCGGGTATGGGCGGAGTTTTCCGACGATGCGATGACCGTTCTCGCGGAGGAGCTGCGCGCACGCGGACTGGCGAGGGCTCACATCGGGCTGGAGATGGATTATCTGCCGGCCGGCGACTTCGCCCGCCTGAGGGCGGCGCTGCCCGACGCCGCGTTCACACGCGCCGAAAACGTCCTCGCGCGGCTGCGCCAGATCAAGACGGCGGAGGAGATCGCCCTGCTGCGCCGCCTGTCGCGCATCGCCGACCAGGCGATCACCGACGCCCTCGCCGCCGTCGACGCGGGCGACACGGAGATGGACATCGCGGGCCACCTCACGCGCAACGTCTATGCGCTCGGCGCCGAACATTTCAAGCTGATGATCGTGGCCACCGGCGAGCGCAGCATGCTGCCGAATGTCGGACCGAGCGAACGGGTGCTGCGGCATGGCGACGTTTGCCGCGTCGAAATCTTCTCGGTCATCGGCGGCTATCAGGCCGGCGTCTGCCGCACTGCCTTCGTCGGCGAGGCCCCGCCCCATGCCGGGCGGATCTGGAGCCACCTCGTCGAATGCAAGTACGAGATCATGAACATGGTGAAGCCCGGTGCGAGCTGCCGTGCCATCTACGACGCCTTCTGCGCGAAACTGGCGCAGCTCGATCTGCCGCCCATTTCCTTCGTCGGCCACGGCATCGGCCTGCATCTGCACGAAGATCCCTATCTCGGCAAGACGCCGATCCTGGGCGCGCCGGGGAGCGACGCCGTCATCGAGGAAAACATGGTGCTGGGCTTCGAGCCCCTCTGCTATGATACCGGCCACGGCTTCGGCATGCAGAACAAGGACATGCTGCTCGTCACCGCCACCGGTTCCGAGCTTCTGTCCGATTATGCCGACACCGATGCCCTGATCCGCACCGGAACCGCGCGGGCAGGCAACGCCGCGGGCCGGGAGGATGCCGCGCGCGCTGCCGTCGCCTGAGCGGCGGCAGCACGCTCGCCGCCCCATCCTTTTCGTCACGTTACAGCGGGAGCCCGTCAATGCGCACCCTGATCCGGAACCTGAATTTCCTGTTTACCGTCGACGAGAGCGACACGGTCCTGCGCAATGCCAGCATCGTCATCGATGCCGACCGCATCGCGGATATCGGCCCGGCCGCCGCCATCGCCGACCGGCATGCGCCGGAGAGCTTCGATCAGGTGATCGACGGCAGCATGCTCGGCATGTGTCCGGGCTTCGTCGACAGCCATGTGCACCTGTCCGAAACCCTGTCGCGGGCAGCCTTCCCCGACAATCTCAACACCCGCGCCTGGGTGTTCCACTGGGCGAAGCCCTTCTACGCCCACATCACGGCCGAGGACGAGTACTGGGGCGCGCTGCTCGGCATCACCGAGATGCTGCGCGGCGGCACGACCTGCTTCCTCGACATGGGCTCGCAATACGACCCCGGCATCGTCGTCCGCGCCATGGAGCCGACCGGCATCCGCGGTATCACCGGCCGCCACGCCGCCGACAACCGCCCTGCGGAACTGCCGCGCGGCTGGACGGAAGAAATGGCCGACCATCATTTCTTTCCCGATGCGCAGACCGCGCTTCGGGAACTCGAAGCCTGCGTCGTCAAGTATAACGGCGCGCTCGACGGACGCGCGCGCTGCTGGGTCAATATCGAGGGCAAGGAGCCCTGCACCCTGGAACTGCATGTCGGTGCCGTGGCGCTGGCTGAGAAGCTCGGCGTCGGCACGACGTATCACCTCACGACCTCCATCGAGGAGGCCAGGGTGTGCGAGAGCAAATACGGCTGCTGGCCCATCACGCGCATCGATCGCGTCGGCGGCATCCGTCGCAATCTCGTCATCGCCCATTGCGCGGCGGTGACGGATGAGGAAGTGCAACTGCTGGCCGAGCGCGGCGCGGGGGTGGCCTTCTGCCCCTGCTCGTCCTTCAAGCTCGGCAAGGGCGCGACGGCCATCGGCAAATATCCGGAAATGGCGCAGGCGGGCGTCAAGGTCGGCCTCGGCACCGACGGCGTGTCGGCGGCCGGCAACCTGAACCTCATGCGCCAGATGCTGCTCGTCGCAGGCATGTTCAAGGACGCGCGCATCAAGCCGGACGTTTTCACGGCGAGGCAGGCGCTGCGCGCCGCCACCATCGAGGGTGCGAAGGCGCTGCTGTGGGACGACGAGATCGGCTCGCTGGAAATCGGCAAGAAGGCTGACTTCGTGCTGTTCGATCTCGATCACGTCGAATGGACGCCCTTCCACGATCCGCTGCAGGCGCTCGTGTTCTCCGCCTCCACAGCCTCCGTCAGCCAGACATGGGTCAACGGCGTGAAGGTCTACGGCGAGGGCAAGGTGCATGGCGTCGACGAGCGCCACGTGCGGCGGAAGGCGCGCGAGCTGGCCGCCGCCGCCGTGGTGCGCGCCGGCCTCCACAAGGACGACGTGGAAACGGCCACGACGCTCTACGACGAGGGCAACTGAAAGGCGGCGGGCGCCGGCGCCCGCCATCCCGGGGGAAGTCATGCCCGGCCCGTGTACCGCGCTTGACATTCCCTTATGTGATCATAAACTGTGATCAAATAAGACCGCCAACAGCACGGATGACAAGAATTCGGCTGCACGAACAGCCGAGGGGAACAGGGCCGGCGCGTGGTCGCCGGCGATATCGGACGTTGGAGGAGTGGATGAAGATTGCGGTATTGGGCGCGGGTGCAGGCGGCGCGGCGGCAGCGAGCGAGCTGTTTCTCGCCGGGCACGACGTCCATCTCTGGGCGCGCTCGCCGGAAACGCTTGCCCCCCATCAGGCGGCGGGCGGCGTGGAATATGAGGGCGTGCTTGGCACGGGCCTCGCAAAAATGGCCCGCATCACGAGCGACGTCGCGGCGGCGATCGAGGATGTCGATGCGGCGGTGATTGCACTGCCGACCTTTTCGCATGCGCCGATGGCGGCGACGCTGGCGCGGGCCGGGTGGTCCGCCGGCAAGCCCGTCATCCTCAACCCCGGCCATACCGGCGGTGCGCTGGAATTCTCGCATGCTTTCCGGAGCGCGGGAGCCGCACCGCCGCCGGTGGTCGCCTTTTCGACGCTGACCTATGTCGCGCGCAAATACCGCCCCGACGGCGTCACCGTCAGCGGACGCGCCCGGCAGGTTCGCGCAGCGGCGCTGGGCGGCGGGGTGGAGGAGCTTGATCTGGCGGCACGTCTGTTTCCGGGCGCGGCGCCGGTGCGCGACGTGCTGGCGGCGGATCTCAGCAGCACCAATCTTGTGCTGCACCCGCCCGGCGCCGTGCTGGGCGCGGCCTGGGTCGAGGCGACCGGCGGCGACTTCACGTTCTACGTCGAAGGCATGACGGACGGTGTCGCGCGCACCATGCGCCGGCTGGACGGGGAGCGGCTTGCGGTGGCGCAGGCCTTTGGCCACGCGCTTCCCGACCTCATCGGCGAGATGCAGCTTGTCGGCACGGTCGAGGCGGATTTTGACGATCCGGGCAACTACCGGGCGGCGATCGCCGGCGGCGAGGCGAACCGCCGCATCATGGCCCCCGACTCTTTCAAACACCGTTATTACCGCGAGGATTTCGGCCACGGCCTGCTGCCATTCATCGAACTGGCACGCATCGCCGGTGTCGACGTGCCGGTCGCCGAGGCGCTCTACACGCTGGCGGAGACTGCCGTCGGCGTCGATTACCGGCAGGGCGGGCGCACGGCGCAGGCGATGGGCATCGCCGGCCTGTCGAAGGATCAGCTTCTGGAAAAAGTGAGGGCGTCATGACCCGGCAAGACAGCTGGCAAGATAGCTGGAACGACATCACCATCGCCGTCGTCGCCGGCGACGCGCGCGAGCAGGAAATCGCCCGCTGCGCCCGCGACGCGGGCGCCAGCGTGCGCGCCTTCGGCTTTCCCTGGCCCGAAGGCGGCATCAAGGGCGTGACGCTCGCGGACAGCCTTGAGCAGGCGTTGAATGGCGCCGACATCGCCCTCTTTCCCATTCCCGGCATCGCGCCGGACGGGGCACTGTTTGCACCTGCGGCGGGCGGGCGGATCATCCCGACCCGAGAGGCGCTCGCCGGCATGAAGCAGCCCGGCCATATCATCCTCGGCTGGGCGGACGCCAATCTGAAGGCCCATTGCGAAGCGCTCGGGATCACGCTGCACGAGTACGAGTGGGACGTCGACCTGATGCTGCTGCGCGGTCCGGCCATCGTCGAGGGTGTTCTCAAGGTGCTCATTGAGAACACCGACATCACCATTCACAGGGCCGATATCCTGCTCGTCGGACAGGGCACGATCGGCTCGCTGCTCACTCACACACTGGTTTCCCTCGGCGCGCGGGTGCATGTGGCGGCGCGCAATCCCGTCCAGCGCGCAGCCGCCTATGCGGCGGGGGCGGAGTCGTGGAGCCTGGAGGATTTGCCGTCGCTGCTGCCGCGCATGGACATGGTCATCGGCAGCGTGCCCAAACAGATCATCGGACGTGATCTGCTGGCGACGCTGCGGCCGTCGACGCTGCTCGTCGACATCGCCGCCCCGCCAGGCACCATCGACCGGGAGGCGGCGGCAGCGCTCGGCCTCAAGGCGGTATGGGCGCGCGGCATGGGCGCGCGGGCGCCGGTCACGGTCGGCCGCAGCCAGTGGAGCGGCATCAGGAGACGCATCGCGGAACTGCGGGAGAAGCGGGCATGAAAGTCGATCTGGTTATCAGGAATGCGCGCGTGGTGCGCCACGACGGCGAATTTCATGGCGGGGTCGCCGTGCATGACGGAAAGATCGCGCTCACCGGCAGGGACGACCTTCTGCCCGACGCGCATCGCATCATCGACGCAAAGGGGCTGGTGCTGATGCCGGGCCTCATCGATCCCCATTGCCATCTGGGGGTCAAGTTCCCGTTCGATGAGGACATGCGCACCGAAACAGCCGCCGCCGCATCGGGCGGGGTGACGACGGCGCTGCTCTATATCCGCAACCTGAAGGAATCCTACCTGCCGTTCTACGCGGAGCGCAGGGCGATCGGCGAGGCCAATGCAGCCATCGATTTCGGCTTCCACTTCGGCATCCAGCGCGAGGAGCACATCGCGGAGATACCGGAGCTTGTCGCGAAAACCGGCGTCCGCTCGTTCAAGTGCTATTTCGGTTACGAGCCCGACAACCCCATCGGCATCGTCCCCGCCACCGATGGCTGGGTCTACGCGGCGATGCGCATCCTGGCGAAAATCCCCGGCGGGGTCATCAACGTCCATTGCGAGAACACCCAGATCGCCGCCTGGGTGAAGAAGGAGATGATCGCCACCGGCCGGCAGGATCTCGGCGCCTATACCGAATCCCGCCCTGCGCTGTGCGAGGTCGAGACCATCCGTCGCATGATCTTTCTGGCGGAGAAGACGGGCTGCTCCCTGCATCTCGTCCACACCTCCGTGGGCATGGGCCCCGTGCTGGCGGCGGAAGCACAGGCGCGCGGCATCGAGGTCACGGTCGAGACCTGCCCGCACTACCTGACGCGCACCTGCTATGACGAGGATCTCGACATGCGGGCCAAGATCTCGCCGCCGCTGCGCGACCGCTCCGAGCTGGAAGGCCTGTGGGCGGGCATCCTCAACGGTTCCGTCTACAGCCTGGGCACCGACCACGTTCCCTTCCTGCCGAAGAAGCTGGAAGACATCTGGACCGAGTTCCCGGGCGTGGTCAGCTTTCCCTGGGAATTGCCGCTGATGCTGCATTTCGGCGTACATCAGCGCGGGCTGCCGCTGTCGCGCCTCGTGACGCTCAATTCCTACAACCCTGCCCGCCGCTTCGGGCTGTGGCCGCGCAAGGGCGATATCGATGCGGGCTTCGACGCCGATCTCGTTCTTGTCGATCCGGACGAGGAGCGCACGGTGCGTCACACCGGCAAGGGCACCTGCATCTACGAGGGCTGGACGCTCAGGGGCTGGCCGGTGCTCACCGTCGCGCGCGGCGAGGTGGTCTATGAAGACGGCGCCGTCGACGACAGGCACTTCGGCCGCGGCCGCTGCGTGACGGTGCCGGCGTGAGCGCCATGCCGGAAGCGGCCGCCCGGCCCGATCTCGCAGGCCGCCTGCCGCTGCTGCCCGAACGCCGCAGCGCCGGCGCGCACGTCGCCGATCTCGCCGCACGCGGAACAAAGATCCGGCAGGAGCGGCTCTCCGGCATCCACAATCCGTGGGGGCTCGCGGGTGCCATCACCGATCCGTGGGCCTTTCTCGACCTGTGCGAAAGCGCGCCCGTCGTGGCGGCGGCCCAGTCGCTACTCGGGCCGGACATCCTGCTGTGGGACAGCGAGCTGTATCTCGACGGCGCGCACTATTGCAGTTTCCTGCGGGAAGACCGCGAGGGACGTTACTGGCCGGCCACGCCGCTTGCCGGCGCCGTGATACTGGTCGCTTTCGAGGACCGGGAAACCGCCATCGAGGCGATTGATGTCGCGGCCATCGGCCGGGGTACCGTTCCGCAACTGGCAGCGCGCGGCGCTGGTCGGCCGCTCTATGTCATCCGCGTCATGCCCGCAACGAGCCATTACGACCGCGATCCGCGCAGCCCCGCCAACCGGTGCTGCATGGAGGAACAGGTGCTGATCAACTACACGAACCGCCCGCTATGGCTGCTGGCCGGTGAAAACCGGGGCGGCAGCGATCTCGTGCGCGGCTTCTCGATGACCGTCCCGGTGTGGATCGAGGCCGTCGCGCCAGCCGCCTAACGCCGGGTTTCGATGAAAGGGCCGCAGAACCGGCCGAGCGATAAGGGGAATTAACCGATGCCATTCGTCATTGTCGAAATGTGGGAAGGCCGCACCGTCGAGCAGAAACGCAATCTGGTGCGTGCCATCACCGATGCCATGGTCAATGAGGCCGCCTGCAAGCCGGACCACCTGCATGTGGTCATCCACGAAACACCGAAGGCAAGCTGGGGCCGGGCCGGCGTTCTCGGCATCGACATGCAGGAAAACAAGCAGGCGCAGGCAGCCGCGGACGCAGAGGAGAAGGGGCAATGAGTCTCGACGTACTGGAGCCGGGCAAATCCGCCCTTCTCGTGATCGATCTGCAGAACGCCTTCATCCATGAGGAAGGCACACTCGGCGTTTCGGGTGTCGACACCCGCCGCCTGTCGGCCATCGTGCCGCCGCTGAAGACGCTGATCGAGCGCTTCCAGCAGGCCGATATTCCCGTGCTGTGGACGCTGCAGGAGCACTTCGCGACCGATCACAGCCGTGCCGGCAAGAAGCTTGCGAACCACACCGCGCGCCGCAAGCAGATTTCCGCGCTCGCCAACACCTGGGACGAGGAAATCGTCGACGAGCTGAAGGACCTTGCCGCTGTCAATCCCGCCCATGTCGTCCGCAAGCACCGTTTCGGCGCCTTCCACGAAACCCGGCTGGAGATCCTGCTGCGGATACTGGGCGTGCGGCACCTGTTCGTCACCGGCGCCACGACGAACGCCTGCGTCGAGACCTCCATCCGGGAGGCCTATCTGCGCGATCTCGACGTCGTTGCCGTTGACGACTGCATCGCCGGCGTCAACGGCACGTGGGAGACGACGGCGAAGGAGGTCTGGCAGCAATATTTCTGCGAGCTGTCGACCAGCGCGGAAGTCGCGTCGTGGATCGATGAGAAGAGCAGACCGCGCGTGCTCGAATACGGCCACCAGTTGATCATGGTCGAGGACATCGACCGGTCGGTGGACTTCTACACGCGGTTGCTCGGCTTCAGCATCCGCCCGGCCAAGCCGCTGGCGGACGGGCGCCCCTTCACCGCCTTCCGGCAGGGCATCGCCCTGATCGCAGGCAAGGAGGCGGGCCATCGCCAGATCGATCACATCGCCTTCGAAGTCAATGACGTGCGCGGCCTTGCTGCCCGGCTGAAAGAGGCTGACGTGCATTTCTTCAACGATCTGCACGACGGCCCCTATGGCCTGTCGATCTATGTCCGCGATCCCGACGGCACCAAGATCGAGCTTTACGAGACCGGGGCCACCGCCTGACCGGAAGGGACGCCGGCCGAGCCCTCAGCTCAGCCGGCTTTCCAGCGATCTCTGGATCGCCGTCCGGGTCAGGTCGCGCGCGATGAAGACGAGGCCGGTCCGCGTCGCGCCCGCCGGCCACGCCGGCAAAGTCTCCAGCGGAAACACGCGCTGCTGCACCCCCTGCACCACATGCGGCAGGTCGCTGCCGGTGACGGCCAGAAGGCCCTTGACCCGCAGAATGGACTCGCCCCGGGCGGCAAGCAGCAGTTCGAGCCATTCGATGAAAGCGGCGCGCGGCACCGGGCAGTCGAGCGAAATGGTGAAGGAGCCGATACCGTCGCTATGCGACGTCCAACTGGCGGAGAAGCCGCTTCCGGCGGGGAGCGGATCGTCCTGCGGCCGGAGGGCGAACAGGTCGGCGAAGCGCGGCGCCGCCTGCATGGAAAGCCGCACCGGCGGCGCCAGCGGGTTGAGGCCAGCAAGCGTCCGCTCCAGCACAGCGATCCCGTCGTCGTCGGCGATATCCGTTTTCGTGATCAGCAGCCGGCTGGCCAGCGCCACCTGCTGGCGCGCCTCGACAAAGCCTTGCAGGCTTTGCATCCCGCTCACCGCATCGACGGCGGTGGCGACGACACCGGGCGCGAAATGCACGTTCAGCGCCCGGTCGCTGACGACGGCGCCGAGGATCGGCCCCGGATCGGCCAGACCGCTCGTCTCCACCACGATGCGGCGAAAGGGCGGGATGGCGCCGGACGCCGCGCCTTCGAGCAGATCGATGAGCGTCGACGTGAGATCCCCCCTCACCCCGCAGCACAGGCAGCCCGACGACAGCAGAACCACATCCTCCGCCACATCCCGCACCAGGACGTGATCGAGCCCGATCTCGCCGAACTCGTTGATGATGACTGCGGTGTCGGCGAACTCGGGACTCTGCAGAAGCCGCCGCAGAATGGTTGTCTTGCCGCTGCCGAGAAAGCCCGTCAGCACATGGAGCGGAATCCTGCCGCCCGCGCCGGATCGCGGCGGAAGCGCCAGCGCCATCAGGAAACCTCGAAGATGGCATCGACTTCCACGGGCACGCCGCGCGGCAGCGACGACACGCCGACGGCCGCCCGGGCGTGGCGGCCGGCATCGCCGAAAACCGCTACCATGAGATCGGAAGCACCGTTGAGTACCTGCGGATGCCGGGTGAAATCAGGCGTCGCGTTGACAAAGCCGCCCAGCCGCACGACGCCCGTGACGCGGTCGAGATCGCCATCGAGCGCCGCCTTCACCTGCGCGATGATATTGATGGCGCACAGGCGGGCGGCCGCCTGTCCCTGTTCGACGTCATAGGTGTCGCCGAGCCTGCCGGTGAAGGCGTCCTTGCCGTCGACATGCGGCACCTGCCCGGAGACGTGGAGCAGATTGCCCGTCCTGCGGGTCGGGACATAATTGGCCGCCGGTGCGACGGGCGACGGAAGATCGATGCCCAGTTCCGCCAGACGGGTTGTCACGCGATGGCCCGTGTTATTATTGTCCATGCCGATCTTTCCTCCCTGATTATGCGCATCACACCGGGGATCGGTCCCGCTTCGGTAAAATCCGGCACGCGGCCTGGCGTGAGACTGGCGACAGTCACGCCCCCCTTGCAGACGGATAGGTCAGCGCGCCGGCGCGCGCGATGAACGGCAGATCCGCAATGCCGGACTCGCCGGTGACGCTCAACAGCGCTGCGCAGGTGCTGCGGATGTCGCCGACGATGGCCTGCCGCACGCCCGCGCCGTCGCCCGCGCGCAGCGCGTCAACGACGTGCTCGTGGTGCGAGGCGTCCCACGGCATGGAGGGTATGAGCAGCGACATGTACATCGTCGGGCCGAACTGGAGCCAGAGCGACTCGATCAGCGGCACCAGCACGTCCGATCCCGAGGCCTCATACAGCATGAAATGGAACTGCTGGTTGAGCGACAGGCA
The DNA here is from genome assembly GCF_042432495.1 of Pseudochelatococcus lubricantis. NCBI lineage: Bacteria > Pseudomonadati > Pseudomonadota > Alphaproteobacteria > Hyphomicrobiales > Chelatococcaceae > Pseudochelatococcus > Pseudochelatococcus lubricantis. The sequence continues at coordinate 312,710 of NZ_JBHLXC010000012.1, forward strand.
TCCCAGGATATCGCGCTTGTCGATCGCCGCGTGCAGTTCGTTGTTGATCCTGAGAAGATCGTCCGCCAGCGTCAGCCCGCCGTGCTTTGCCGCCCATTCGCCTGCCGTTCCCTCCACCACCTCGCGCACGGCGAAGAGATCGCGCAGCCGCGCCGGCCGCAGCCGGGGAACGCGGGCCGATCCGCTAGGCATCTCCTCCAGGGCATTGGCCGCCACCAGCCGGCTCAGCACCTCGCGCACCGGCATGGCGCTCGTGCCGAATTCCGCCGCGAGCTTGCGCAGGCTCATGACCTCGCCGGGCAGGAAGGCGCCGATCATCAACCCGCGACGCATGCGGCTCATGACCGTTCCGTAGACATGGCGGCGTTCCCGCTTCTGCGGCGATTCCTCCGGATCAGGGCTCTTCCGCTCCGGCGCCGGGTCCATGTCCCGGCCTACCATGTCCCGGCTCATGTCCTGCGGATCGAAGTCCGCCTGTTCCCGCCCCGGTTTGTCGCGCCCCATGTTCACACCTCATAGCTCGGGAGGACACTGCTGGCGCGGGATGATCCTCCGCCGGATCGCATCGAGCTCCACGCCTTCCGATCCGCTGCACGCCGCTTCATCGCTGGCCCGCCGATGCCGATATTGACAGAAATCAAAATGTGATCTCATACTGTGATCAATAAATGATCTTCTCGCCACATGCAAGATCTCCCGACAACCGTTCGTGCAAAGGTATTCCCGTAGGGGGATAGGCAACGCCCGGGAAGGAAGATCGGGGAAGGCGGATATCGTGATGATCGCTGACATCCGGACGATGGCGGATATCCGTGACGCCATCCGGCGCGGCGCGGCGGCCGGCGGCTACGTGCTCACCAATGCCCGCATCCCGGCAGCCGTACTGGCCGCCGATCTCCCGGGCCAGGAGACGGCCGCCACCGGCTTCGTCACCGCCGATCTCCACATCGCGGGTGGAGGCATCCGCGGCATCGTCCCGCGCGACATGTCTGCGCGCGAACCGTGGGCGCCGGATGTCGCCCGCCCCGCGCCCTGTGCGGTCATCGACCTGCGCGGCAGGATCGTGCTGCCGCCGTTCGTGGATTGCCACGCCCATCTCGACAAGGGACATATCCTGCCACGCACCGCGGACGGCGACGGCACGCTGCCCACGGCCATCGCAGTGACTGCGGCCGACCGCACCCACTGGACGCCGGCCGACCTGCGCCGGCGCATGGGCTTCGCGCTGCGCTGCGCGCATCACCATGGCACAGCGTCCATGCGCACGCATATCGATTCCCAACCCGGCCAGTATCGGGTGTCATGGGAGGTGTTCGAGGAATTGCGCGATACCTGGCGGGGACGGATCGCCCTGCAGGGCGCGAGCCTCTTCAGCATCGAATACGTTCGCGACGAGACCTTCTTCACGGAAGTCTGCCGGCGTGTCGGCCGCGCGGGCGGCGCGCTCGGCGCGGTCGTGTTCCCTACGCCCGACGTGGACGACCTGCTGGAGCGCATGTTCCGCGCCGCGTCCGATCATGGGCTCCCGCTCGACTTTCATGCCGACGAGACCAGCGATCCGTCCTCGAACATGCTGGAGCGCATTGCCGACCGGGCTCTTGCACGCGCGGAATCGCCGCCGGTTCTCGTCGGCCATTGCTGTTCGCTCGCCGTGCAGGACGAGAACGACCGAAGGCGCACACTGGAAAAGGTGGCACGGGCCGGGCTCGGAATCGTGTCGCTGCCCCTGTGCAATCTCCATCTTCAAGACCGGCGCCACGATGCCACGACACCGCGCTGGCGAGGCATTACCGCCATCCACGAAATGCACGAACAGGGCATCCCCGTGGCGATCGCCTCGGACAACACGCGCGACCCCTTCCACCCCTTCGGCGATCTCGATATGATGGAGGTCTTCCGCATCGGCGTCCGCGTCATGCATCTCGACCGCGCCCCCGGCAGTTGGATCGACACGGTCAACACCCTCCCCGCGAAGCTCATCGGTATCGCAGGCGGCCCGCTTTGCACCGGAGCCGGGGCGGATCTCGTCATCTGCGAAGGACGTTCCTGGTCGGAGTTGCTGTCACGGCCGCAGGCCGCCCGCATCGTGGTCGCCGGCGCCAGCCCGCTCGACAGCCCCCTGCCCGACTATGCCGAACTCGACGAATCTCCCAACGAGATGGTCTAGAGCGCACGGTCTTATTCCGTCAGAGCGTCTGGCGTTTTAACCCGTTTGCTTCGCCAGCAAGCCTGCCGCCATGAGCTGAAACGCCTCAACGGCTTTGGGCAAAGCCGATCGTGGCTCATCGCTCGCGGCCACCCACAGGGCCGCGTTCAGCGCCGCGCCGTGGAGAAGGCGCGCTGCGGCGTCAACGTCGACGGGCTTGAGGATGCCCGTGGCGATCAAGCGGGCGACGGCCTGTTTCGTCATTTGCAAACAGGCATTCTGGCTTGGCCATTGCGACGGATCGCCGAGGAAAGCAGGCCCATCCAGCAACACAATCCGCTGCACTTCGGGGTCGAGCGCCATCTCGATATAGGCCGCCCCCTCGGCGAGCATCCCCTCCCAATCGTTCCCCGTTGCGGCACCGGCCTCTTGCGCGCGCCTGGCCATCTCGCCATCGACCTGGGCGACAACGGCGGCAAGCAGTCCCCTCTTGTCGCCGAAGTTGTGGTATAGCGCCCCGCGGGTGAGGCCGACATCCGCAGTCAACTCGTCCATCGAGGCCGCAGCAAAACCCTTCTCGGCAAAAGCCTTGCGCGCGGCCGAGATCAGCCTGACACGGTTCTCCTCCATCATTTCGATGCGGCGCTTCGGAGCCATGATTCACTTTCATTTCAGATACGCAACGTATTTGAGTTGACATGCGTCTCGTATGTGAGATTATACGACATACGCAGCGTATATCAAATCACATTACCTCTTGTGAAGTCCCGACCGGCGGTAGCCAAGCCGGTTTCACGCGGGACAGCAGTATCTGAAAGGATCATGACATGACGCAACGCGAGGCTGTTTTCCCTGCAAACCGCCATGCCCTCTACGAGGCACACGGCTATTCGGCCGCGATCCGCTCCGGCGATCTGCTGTTTGTTTCCGGTCAGGTCGGCAGCCGCTCCGACGGCTCGCCGGAACCGGACTTTGCAGCCCAGGTTCGGCAGGCTTTCGCCAATCTGAAGGCGACGCTTGCGGCAGGGGGCTGCACCTTCGACGACATCGTCGATGTGACGACCTTCCACACCGATCCCGAGAACCAGTTCGAAACCGTCATGGCCGTGAAGAACGAGGCATTTTCCCGCGCGCCCTATCCGAACTGGACCGCGGTCGGTGTTAACTGGCTTGCCGGCTTCGACTTCGAAATCAAGGTCATTGCCCGCATTCCCGACAAGGCGTAAGCCGCCGCGGCCCGGCGGCGGTTTTCCATGAACGGATGCCGGACCTGCGCTTTTCACGGAAGCGCAAGTTCCATGGCATTCAAGCGTGGCCGCCCGATCGCGAACCTCGGCATGCGATCCGGCGTCAAGGCTCGCCCACACCTGACCTTAACCTGCCGGCGGGATCGTGGAAACCTGCTCTGTCACCATTCGGTGGCGGCCGATCGGAAGCATGATCGGCCTCCCCGAGGTCGGGTCGACGATGATGCGACTTTCGAGGCCGAAAACCTCTCGCACGTGCTGTTCCGTCAGCACGTCTTCCGGCTTGCCGGAGACGTGCAGGCGCCCGCCCGCCATGGCGACGAGGTGGTCCGCATAGCGTGCCGCCAGGTTGAGATCGTGCAGGACCATGACGACCGTGGTGCCGCGCGCCCGATTCAGATCCGTCAGAAGATCCAGAACCTCGATCTGATGACTGATGTCGAGAAATGTTGTCGGCTCGTCCAGCAGCAATATCTCCGTCTGCTGCGCCAGCGCCATGGCGATCCATACACGCTGGCGCTGGCCGCCGGAAAGTTCGTCCACCGGTCGCTCCGCGAGGGCGACGGTTTTGGTCGCCACGAGTGCCGCCGCTACGGCTTCGTCGTCCTTGCGCGTCCAGCGCGAGAACAGGCCCTGATGAGGGTGCCTGCCGCGGCTGACGAGATCGGCAACCGTAATGCCCTCCGGCGCGACGGGAGACTGGGGAAGCAGGCCCAGTGTCCGCGCCAGTTCCCGCGATGGAATGCGGTGGATCGACTTGCCGTCGAGCAGCACCTGCCCCTGACGCGGCGAGATGAGCCGGGACATCGTGCGCAAGAGCGTGGACTTGCCGCACGCATTGGCGCCGACGATCGCGGTGATCTTGCCCGGCGGCACGGCAAGATCAAGCCCGCGTAAAATGTCGGTGTCGCCATAACCGGCGGAAACCCGGTTGGCGACAAGGGAGCAAGCAGTCATCGGATAAGCGGTCATCGGATAAGCGGTCGTGGCAAGTTGGCGGTCATGGCGAGTTGGCTGTCCGGTTGGCGCGGACGATCAGGAAAATCAGATACGGCGCTCCCAATGCTCCGGTAACGACACCCACCGGATAGCGGCTCGGCAACAGGAACTGGCCGCAGTAGTCCCCCGCCAGCACAAGCATTGCGCCGATCAGCGCGGACGGGATCAGCAACGATCCGTTATTTCCCATAATGCGGGCCGCGATTGGTCCCGACAGGAACGCGACAAACGCGATCGGCCCCGCCACCGCCGTCGCGGAGGCGATCATGCCGACCGCCGCAACGATGACCATGACGCGGGTCCTTACGACCCCTACCCCCAGCGCCGCGGCAGTGTCGTCACCCAGCTTCAGCGCGTCAAGGTCCCGCGCGCGGCTTGTCAGCAGCCCGCCGAAGGCAACCACCGCCAGCACGAGCGGAAGCGCGTCGCTCAATTGCGCGCCATTGACGCTGCCGGTCAGCCAGCGCATCGCCTCCTGCAGGGTCCAGGCCGGGGCGCGGGAAAGGACATAGGCGATGAAGCTGTCCAGCATCGCCGAAACGCCGATCCCGACAAGGATAAGCCGCATGCCCGCAACGCCGTTTCTGAATGAAAGAGCATAAACCAGCAACGCCACCCCCAGACCGGCCGCGACGGCAATGACCGAAACCAGAGGCCCCTTCAGCGATAGAACGACGATGGCAAACACCGCCGCCGCGCTGGCGCCGGAGCTGATGCCGATGATGTCCGGGCTGGCGAGAGGATTGCGCAGCATGATCTGGAAGGCCACCCCGCCAAGGCCGAAGCTCAGTCCCGCGAGGATCGACAGAACCGCCCTCGGCAGCCGCAATTGCCCGACGGTAAAGCTCGCGCCCGCCACCTGCTCCCCAAGCAGCACGCGAATGACGTCTTCAGGCGGTGTGAAGGACTGCCCCAGCAGCAGCGTCAGGGCGAACATCGCCACGAGCAGGACCGCCAGGACGCCGATCACAAGGCTGCGCCTGCGTGCGCGCCGGCGGCGATTGTCGATGATGGAGTCGAGGGTGGGAGAAAGCAACATCACAACTCGTGAACCCGCTGGCGTCTGACCATCCAGATGAAGACCGGCGCTCCGACGAAGGCGGTGACGATGCCGACGTCGAGTTCAGCGGGACGCGCAATGATGCGCCCGACGATATCGGCGGCCAGAAGCAGGCAAGCGCCACCCAGTGCCGAGAAAGGCAGGAGCCAGCGGTGATCGACCCCCACCAGCAAGCGGCCCAGGTGCGGCACGACCAGCCCCAGAAAGCCGATCGGCCCGCAAATCGCCGTGGTTGCCCCGCACAGCAGAACCGCGCCAAGCGCTGCAACGGCGCGAGCCATGGCGACGCGCTCGCCGAGCCCGGCGGCCAGTTCGTCGCCCAGGGCGAGAGAATTCAACCTCCGTGCCGACAGCAGACCGATGGCAAAACCCGCGGCGAGAAACGGCAGGACGTGGAAGATGCGGTCGAAAGTCGCTCCGCCCACACCACCGATCTGCCACGAGCGGACGCCGCCCGCGATGTCGGCCCGCGGCAGCACGACGGCGATGACCAGCGAGGAAAAGGCGACCGAGGTCGCGGCGCCGGCAAGCGCCAGCTTGAGCGGGGTCGCCCCGCCCCGCCCGAGCGAGCCGATGACATACACGAACACGGCAGAGACGCCGGCTCCCAGAATGGCCGCCACGATATAGGCATGGGCGGAGGAGATGTCGAACCAGGCGATTCCGACAGCAACCGCCAGAGACGCACCCATGTTGACGCCGAGAATACCCGGATCGGCAAGCGGGTTGCGCGTCACGCCCTGCATGATCGCCCCGGCAAGGCCAAGCGCCGCACCGGCGAGCAGCGCCAGCAACGTTCGCGGAATACGGACGGCGACCGCAGCCTGGCCTATGTTGTCCACCTGACCGCCGAGAACCTGATTTTCAAGCGCGGCGACGATGTCGGCCCAGGGTATCGCGCGCGTGCCGATCGCAACCGACAGGGCGCACAGCGCGGCGAGGATCGCGACCAATGCAGCCAACGAGAGGCCGCGGGTGCGGCGCGATCTTTCGGGTACCGGGGCCCGGGCGGATGCTTCCGTGCGGCCGGCCGTCATCGGGATTTTCTGGCGGCTTCGCCCAGCAAGGATACATAATCCTTCAGCACCCACGGAATGGACAGCGGTGTCGGATTGGCTGCCGTGCCGAGCGGGTTTCGGCCGAGCATGACGATCGCATCCTTGCTGACGGCCGGCATCCTGGACAGCAGCGGATCGGCCCGCACGGCGTCGAGCAGCGGCTGGCTGCCGTAGGTCACGACGATATCGACATCGTCAAAGGCATCGACCCGCTCGGCGCTGACCTCCGCCGCGAACTGCCCCGGTCTCGTCGCTTCCAGGACGCTTTTCGGCGATTTCAGCCCCAGATCCGCGAAGAATTTCACCCGCGTATCGTTGGCGGTATAGAAACTGACGATGCTGAGATTGGTGGTGTCGAGATGCGTGACGAATATCGCCGACTTGCCCTCAAGCTCTGGATGACCGGCGGCTGCCCGGGCGATTTCTCCCTCGATGCGCGTGATGAGCGCTTCGCCTTCGGCCGCCATGCCCAGCCCTGCGCTGTTGAAGCGGATCATGCCGCGCCAGTCGGTCGCCCAGGCGGATTCGGGATAGGCGACGACCGGGGCGATCCGGCTCAGCGTGTCGTAGTCGGACTGGCTCAGGCCGGAGTAGGATGCCAGGATCACATCGGGTTTGGTGGCGGCGACAGCCTCGAAATCGATGCCGTCGCCTTCATCGAACAGCACGGGCTTGCCGGCGCCGGGTTTATCGGCGCCAAGCTCGGCCAGTCTCTCGGTCACCCACGGCAACAACCCGTCGCCGTCATCGTCACCGAAGTTGGCGGCGGCAAAGCCGACAGGCACGATACCGAGCGCCAGCGGAACCTCATGGTTCGCCCAGGCGACCGTCGCAACGCGCTCGGGTTTTTTCGCAATGGTCGTCGTACCGAGGGCGTGCCTGATGACGATGGGATAGGACGTGCCCTCCGCGGCCAGCGCGCCGCCGGAAGCGATGATCGAAAAGGCTGTGGCGATCAATATCACGGAAGAGCGAACGAACCGTAGCATTCGGCAGAAACTCCATGTCGTCCGAGGTGGCTTTTTAGTTTCAGGTTCACCGGCCGGCGTCAACTCCGGAGCCGGCCTCTTCCCGAAAAAGCCGTGAGATTTCCGTGGCTTTCTACAAAGGCGGGGAAATTTACAATACCCGGCGAGCACGCTCGGGTTAGCACGTATTCCGACATGATACCGAACGATCTCTATTGTTGTCCGCAATCCGGAAGGACGTCCCGGCCAGGTGGCCGGCCGCGCGAGACATACGGGCACGATACGGACGAGGGTTACCAGGCAGGCTTTTCGGTAAGGCCGGCACGCATTTTCAGACCGCCGGCGATAGCAACACCAATTTCTGGAAATTGACGATGAATTTCAAAAAAACGGGTGGATGCGGCAGACGGTCCATCAGCCACTATCGGAATGCGCTGCTCCTGGGTTGTGCGGCAATTGTCACCCTCACGCCATCCCGTCTGCTGGCCCAGGAGGCTGAGACGTCGGACACCGCCATCGTTCTCGACACGATCACCGTCGGGGGCACCCGCGCGGATGACGATCGGAGATCAATCGTCGCAACGCAGACGTCGAGCGGCAGCAAGCTGCCGGCGGCCATTCTGGATACGCCGGCCTCCGTCTCCGTGATCACCGCCAAGGAAATGCAGCAGCGCGGCGTTCAGAGCGTCGAGGATGCATTGAAATATACCGCCGGCGTGACCACGGATTACTACGGCTCGGACAACCGTTTCGACTTCTTCAAGATCAGGGGTTTCGACGCCCATATGTATCGCGACGGGCTGACACTGGGCCGCCCCTTCGGCGGGGTTAGGGAAGAGGTCTATGCCTTTGAACGCATCGAGGTCCTGAAGGGCGCGAACTCAACCGTCTTCGGCGTCGCGGACCCGGGCGGGGCGGTCAACTTCGTCACCAAACGGCCTAAAAATGAACGGTTCGGCGAAGCTTACCTCACGGGCGGATCGTTCAACCGCAAGGAAGTCGGTCTCGATTTCGGAGACAACATCACCCCTGACGGTAAGTTTTCCTTCCGCGTTACCGGCATGGTCAGAGACGCGGATGATGAATATAAACATTCGCGGGATGACCAGCAGTTCTTCATGGGCGGCCTGACATGGCGCCCCAGCGACGCGACCAGCCTGACCGTCGTCTACGACTATCTCAACCGCGACGGCGTTCCCGGCAGCGGCGGGCATCCGGTGGGGTCGGATCTGAACAGAAGGCTGTTCTTCGGGGAGCCCGACTTCAACTATCGCGGCACGGACAGAAGCACTGTCAGCGTCATGTTCGACCACGATTTCGGCTCCGGCCTCAGCTTCAGCTCGAACGCGCGCTACAGCGATACCAAGACTGACTTCGGCTATGCCTACATCTCCGCCACGCCGACGAATGGCTCAACGCTCGTCAACCGGGCTTTCTTCGGCAACGACTACTCAAGCGAGCATTTCATCGCCGACGCGCGCTTGCAGTACGATGCGACTTTCAACAACGTCAAAAGCCGCACCCTGGCCGGGGTAGAATATAACGAATTCCTGTCCAGCACCGATACGTATTGGGGGGCTGCGCCAAGTATCAATTGGCTCAATCCGATTTTTACGGGCCCGCCTGTTTCTCTTCCGCTTATCAGCAGCACGAAGAACGATCAGAAGACCAAGTCCGTCTATCTCCAGCAGGAGCTGACCATCGCGGAGAAACTGATCGCGACCGTCGGCTTGCGAAACGACTGGCTCGATCTGAAATCGACGAACCGGCTCACCGGCAGGCTGTCTGACGACGACGTCAGTGAGTTCACGAAGCGCATCGGCGTGACCTACAAGTGGACCGATCAGCTGGCGACGTACGCGAGCTACGCCGAGTCCGCCGCGCCTCCCACCATCGGCCTTGAGCCCGAGCGCGGCGAGCAGTTCGAACTAGGGATCAAGTATCAGCCCGATGCCTTCCCGGGTTTGTTCAGCGCCGCCATTTACGATCTCAGCAAAACCAATATCACGGTCACCAATCCGGCTACACTGATTCAGTCCACGATCGGCGAGGTGCGTGTTCGTGGCATCGACCTGGAGGCAAAGGCGGAGCTGATGAACAACATCAGCCTCACTGCCGCCTATTCGTATCTCGATGCCGAGATCGTCGACGATGGAAATGCCGGGAATAAGGGCAATCGTCCAAGCTTCGTGCCTCGACATACGGCTTCGCTCTGGCTCAACTACCTGTGGAAAGGCAGCGGCATTCGCGGCGACATGACGTTCGGCGTCGGCGGGCGCTATACGGGCTCGTATTACTTCAACGAGGCGAATACGGCGTCAACCGGAAGTAACTTCGTCGTCGATGCAGCCGTCAGCTACAAGGTCCGGGAAAGCACCTCGCTTGAACTCAACGTCAGCAATCTGTTTGACAGGAAACACGTTGCTTACGGCGGTTTCGGAGCGGACTGGTACAACCCTGGCCGCAGGATTTCGGCGACGCTGCGCCATACCTGGTGACGAAACCATCCCGCCCGCAATCATTGCGGGCGGGATTCTTCCGCCCTTGACGGCCTTATCCGGCCGACAGGACTTCGCTCAAGATCAAGGCTGCTGCATCCGGCGCCATGCGGCGGGCGTTTCCCCGGCAATCCGCCGGAAGGCTTTCGTGAGATGAGCCTGATCGGAAAACCCGAGCTGGGCCGCTATATCCGCTATGGTCAGGTCGCTTTCCGCCAACAGCTTTTTCGCAACATCGATGCGTCTTTCAAGCTGCCATTGCAGCGGCGTTGTGCCGGTGGTCTGCTTGAAAACATTGGCGAACCAGCTCTCGGACAACCCCACCGTCGCGGCCATCTCCGCGACGGTCAGGCGGCAATCGTTGCAGGCGTTGATGCGCGAGACCAGCTTGTTCATCTGCGCCTGGGTGAGCCTGCCATTGGCCCGCTCGCTGCTGTTCTCGGGAATATCGAGAAGCCCGGCCACGATGCTGCCGACGAGGCTTTCGGCATAGACTGCATGTTTCGATGGATTCGACACTTCATTGACCAACAGGCTGGCCAGCATTTCGATGGCAACGATATCCTGAACTTCCACCGAGCGGCGCAATGCCGTGAGCGCACCCGAGGTGCCGACTGACGGCGACAGGAATTTCAACATCCGGTCCTTGTGAACGTGCAGATCCAGATGCGAGAAGCGATGTGAGGACGTGAAGCTGGTCCACAAGGGAACACCGGCAGGCACATAGATCGCGCGCGTCATGCGGCGATAATGCCTTTCGACTCCGCCTTCCTGGTTCGTCATCCGGATATGGGAGGACACGTCGTTGAAAAAGATCACGATGCGCGGGTCGGGAGACAGATAATAGGCTCTCGCCCCGGTGTCGCCTTCCGCATCCCAGAAGACGCTCATCAGCCCGTCAAGGCCGCGCCATTTGACGGGCGCGAGCGGCCGGATGCCTTCTGTATGGCAGGTCATGGAATGCTGATAGCCTAACATCTCCACTCAACCTTATCCATGGTATCACGGCCGCAAGCACCTGCATCTCGACGCGCCCGGTCACGGCCAGTTCTCCAGAAAGGGGTGGAACGGACGAGATGGGCTCGCGTTCCGGCAGTCCAGCTTTCCGGTGCATCCACTTGCCGCCTAAAGACAGAAGCCGGAAACGCCGGGTAATCATGAAAAAAGTCAGCACACTCCGCTCCGACCATTGCGGAAGCAGATATTTATATTGCCGAGAGAAATTATGCAACATATAAATAATACAGAAGCAAACTTTATGATAGTTATATTCTGCACTACTCTAAAATTACTATAATGTAAATTATTGAGCTGTTCTCGATGAAATGCTCTACAGCCGGCACGGCTTTGCCCTGTTTCGTGAAAGGCGGCAAGAACCGCAAGCTGGGCAGCGCCAAGCTCAGCATCGCCCGCCAGCGAAACATCCTTTCACTCATCTCCGGCCGCGAGAGTATCGTCGCCGAAGACCTCGCCGGCCGTTTCGGGATCTTCCAGGAAACGATCCGGCGCGATATCCGCGCCCTGAAGGAAACCGGCCAGGTGCGCTGCGTACACGGCGCCGGTGAGGTCTCCATGCCGGATGCGAACATCCGGAGCAATTCCGCCATGAATACCCTATCCATGGTCACCAACAGCCTCTAAAGCGTTTTCAAGCAGAGCGGATACCGGTTTGCGTGAAGAAAGCGCGTAATATCAAAAACTTATAGAATTTCGGCGTTTCAATGGAATGTCGAAATGCTATAGCCCACTGAAAACGACTGAAACACTGTCATTCAGGCAATAACAGCTTTTGCTAGGAGCCTTGCATCAGCGGCCGCACAGGTACGGCGCAGCGAGAGGCCGGGGCAAGGCGATGGGTTCATCGGAAATGACGATCCGCGACGTGGCGGCACGGGCAGGATGCTCGATTGCCACCGTGAGCCGCGTCATCACCGGCAACGGCCCTGTGAGCGAGGACATGCGCAAGCGCGTGGTCCAGGCCGCTCTGGAGGTTGGCTTCGCGATCGCGCGCGCCTTTCCCGAAACCCGTCCCATCATCAGCATTCTGATTCCCAGCCTGACCAATCCCGTCTTCGCCGTGGCTGTCGCCGGGGTCGAGCAGCGGGCACGGTCGGCGGGGCTGTCCACCGTCCTCGGTCAATCGAATTACGACCCCGCGCAAGAAGAGGAGATCGTGACCGCGCTGATCGGCGAACGTCCCGTCGGGATGATCATGACAGTCTGCGATCCCGTCTCCAGCGTGGCGCTTCAGCGCGTTCGCAAGGCCGGGCTGCCCGTCGTGACGATCTACAACGAAGGCACGCCCGAGGGTGTCGGCGCGGTGTCGGTCGACAATCGCGGCGCCGTCCGCCGGATGACCGAGGAACTTCTGGCGCTCGGCCATCGCAACATCCTTTTCGTCGGCGGCCGGTTCGTCTCCTCCGACAGGTCGGCCCGCCGCTACGAAGGCTACCGCGACGCGATGACCGCGGCAGGACTGCAAACTGTCCCGGCGATCGAAGTCGACTTCATCGACGCCACGAAAGACATCGACCTCACGGAAGTCATCGCCGACCACAGACCTACCGCGATCATCGCCTCGAACGACCTCCTGGCGGTGACGGTAATCGGCTCGTTGCGCCGTGCCGGCCTGTCCATCCCGGAAGATGTATCCGTCGTCGGTTTCGACGGGATCGACTTCGCCCGGCATGTCTCGCCCAGGCTTTCGACGATCCAGCAACCTTCCCAGGCCATGGGCACGCTCGCCGCTTCCCTGCTCCTGGATATGGCCGCAGGGCACAAGCCCCCGCAACAGCTGCGGCCCGACGTCATCCCGCTCAGCGGGGAGACAATCGCACCGCCCCGGCAGTGCGGATTATCGACAGTCAACCAACCTCCCAAACCAGCCTGACTCCCACGCCAACCCAGTCCTCTTGATCGGAAGGTCCAGACCATGAAAGCCAGCCTCCTCTCGCTCGGCCTTGCCGCCGCCCTGAGCGTCTTCACCCTCGTTCCGCTTCAGGCCAAGGCCGCTGACGCGATCTGCTACAACTGCCCGCCGGAATGGGCGAACTGGGGCGAGATGCTGAACCGCATCCGCGCCGATCTCGGTATCGATATCCCGGGCGACAACAAGAATTCCGGCCAGGCCATCGCCCAGATCATCGCCGAAAAGGCAAGCCCCGTGGCCGATATCGCCTATCTCGGCATCAATGCCGGCATTTCCGCCGCCCAACAGGATCTGGTCGAGGCCTGGAAACCGGCCCGCTTCGACGAGATTCCGGCAGGCCTGAAGCACCCCGACGGCCGCTGGTGGGCCGTTCATCAGGGGACGCTCGGCTTTTTCGTCAATGTCGACGCCCTGGGCGGCACGCCGGTGCCCGCTTGCTGGGCCGACCTGAAGAAGCCCGAATACAAGGGTCTGGTCGGCTATCTCGACCCGACTTCCGCGGCCGTCGGCTATGTCTCCGCCGTTGCCGTCAACACGGCGCTCGGCGGCTCGCTCGACAACTTCACCCCTGCCATCGACTACTTCAAGGCGCTGGCCGGCAACGGCGCGATCGCGACCAAGCAGACATCCTACGCCCGCGTCGTTTCCGGCGAGTTTCCGATCCTGCTGGACTACGATTTCAACGCCTATCGCGCCAAATACACCGAGACCGGAAACTTCCAGTTCGTTCTGCCCTGCGAAGGCTCGGTCACCTTCCCATACGTCATGACCCTGGTAAAGGGCGCCCCGCACGCCGAGGCGGCGAAGAAGGTGCTTGATTACCTGCTTTCGGACAAAGGCCAGCTTTTCTGGAGCACCGCCTATCTGCGCCCCGCGCTGCCGGTCGAGATGCCGCAGGAAATCGCCGGGAAGTTCCTGCCGGCGAGCGAATACGAGCGCGCCAAGGCCATTGACTGGGCGCAGGCGCAGGCCGCGCAGGCCGCATTCTCCCAGCGCTACCTGTCTGAAGCGCGCTGACGGCCAACGTTGCCGGGGGAGGAGCGCTCCCCCCCCCCCCCGGCATCGCCCCTCACCGACCGGAGGCTCCCGTGCGCAGCAGACATTTCGACTTGTTGCTGATATTGCCGGCGGCGATTTTCACGCTGGCCTTTCTCATCCTTCCCCTCGCGCGGCTGACACTTGAGGCCGGGAGCGGACCGGGCGGCCTGGCGGGCTTCTTCGTCATCCTGACCGAAGCGCGCTTTCGCAACAGCCTGATCGTCACGCTGGTGCTGGCGATCGTCACCACGGTCGCGACACTCGCGGTCGCCACGGTCGCGGCGCAGACGCTCGCCCACAGGAAGTTCCCGGGGCGCGGCCTGCTGCTGTCGATGCTGACCTTCCCCCTCGCCTTTCCCGGCGTGGTGGTGGGCTTCATGATCATCCTTTTCGGCGGCCGGCTCGGACTTGTGGGCAGCGTCACGAAAAGCCTGATCGGCACCAACGTCGTTTTCGCCTATTCGTTGTTCGGCCTGTTTCTCGGCTACCTTTATTTTTCGGTGCCGCGCGTCTTGCTGACCATTCTCGCAGCCGCCGAAAAGCTCGACCCGTCGCTGGTCGAGGCGGCGCGCTCCCTCGGCGCCGGCCCGGTCGCGATCCAGCGCGATGTGGTGCTGCCCGCCCTGTTTCCGGCCATGTACACCGGCGGCGCGCTGTGTTTCGCCACGGCGATGGGCGCCTTCGGCACCGCCTTCACGCTGGCAACCAACATCGATGTCGTGCCCATGCTGATCTATACCGAGTTCACGCTGGCCACCAACGCCAGCATGGCCGCCGCCATCTCCATCGCTCTCGGACTCATCACCTGGGCCGCGCTCGTCGTCGCCCGCAGCCGCGCCATGCGCGACGTGAACGGAGGCTGACATGCGCATTCGCTGGACCACCTGCGCCGGGATCGTCATCACGGCCCTGCTCACCCTGTTCCTGATCGTTCCTGTGCTGCTGTCGGTATATGCCGGCCTGACCGTCAACTACGCGCGCGGCATTTCGGCGGGCTTCACTCTCGACTGGGTCAGGCAGGTCTGGGGGCTCTATTCGGACACCGTCCTGCGCAGCCTCGTCGTCGCGCTGCTGACGCTCATCCTGACACTGCTGATCGGCGTGCCCGGCGCCTATGCGCTGGTGCGCCGGGGCGGCCGCTTCGCCCGCATCGTCGAGGAGATCGTGACGCTGCCCGTCGCAATTCCGGGTCTGGCGCTCGCGCTCGCCATGATCCTTCTCTACGGCGGCTTCGGTGCGTTCCGGCAATCCACGCTGTTCGTCGTGATCGGGCACGTGCTCTTCACGCTGCCTTTCATGATGCGCTCGGTCATCGCCATTCTCGAAACCATCGACTGGCGGACGCTGGATGAAGGCGCGGCCAGCCTCGGTTCCCCCGCGTGGCGGCGTTTCGTGGATGTGATCCTGCCGAACGTGCGCCCCGGCATCGTGGCGGGCGCGCTCACCGTCGTCACCCTGTCCATCGGCGAATTCAACCTGACATGGATGATGCATACGCCGATGACCAAGACCCTGCCCGTGGGGCTGGCCGATGCCTATGCGTCGATGCGTCTCGAAATCGCATCCGCCTATACGCTCGTCTTCCTCGTCATGGTGATCCCTCTGCTCGTCGGCGTGCAGGCCGTTGCGGACCTCTCGGAGAAACGGACAAAGTCATGAACGCCCACACCGCAAACCCGACGGCTGCCCGGCGCGGCTCGTCCATAACCACCCGCCGGCTGTCCAAGACGTTCAACGGCGTCACCGTGCTCCAGCCCACCGATCTCGAAATCCCCGCGGGCGAGATCCTCGTGCTGCTCGGGCCGTCCGGCTGCGGCAAGACCACGCTGCTGCGGCTGATCGCCGGCCTCGAACAGCCCGACGGCCCCGACATGATCCGCTTCGACGGCGAGGATGTCGGCGGCGTGCCCATCGAGAAGCGCAATGTCGGCATGGTGTTCCAGTCCTACGCCCTGTTCCCGAACATGACGGTTGCCGAAAACGTCGCCTACGGCCTGAAAATCCGCAGGATCGGGCGTGCGCAGCGCGAGGCTGAAACCCGCCGCCTGCTGGCGCTCGTGGGCATGGACGAATATGCGGATCGCCGCATCTCGGCCATCTCGGGCGGGCAGCGCCAGCGCACCGCGCTGGCCCGCGCCCTTGCCATCAAGCCGCGCGTCCTGCTCCTCGACGAGCCGCTCGCCGCGCTCGACGCCGTGCTGCGCGAGCGCCTGCGGGTCGAAATCGGCCTGCTGCTGCGCGAATTCGGCATCACGGCCGTCTATGTAACCCACGATCAGGCCGAGGCCATGGCCATCGGCGACCGCATCGCCGTCATGCAGCGCGGGCGCATTGCCCAGATTGGCGCGCCGCAGACGATCTACCACCGCCCCGCCAACGACTTCGTGGCCGATTTCGTCGGCACCATGAACCGGCTCGAAGGGCGCGTGGCCGGCGGGGTGCTGGCCATCGAGGGCGACGGCACCCACGCGCGCCTGGACGTCGGCGGCCCCGATCGCGCGGCCGCGATCTGCTTCCGTCCCGAAGCCGCGCGGCTGTCGGCCGGTGAGGCCGCCGTTGCGGCGCGCGTCGTCGCCTCGACCTTTTTCGGTGCCACGCAACGTCTCGTCGCCGAGGTCGCGCCGGGCCGCAGGTTGCAGCTCGACCTGTCGTCCAGCCTGTCCTTCACGCCCGGCCAGATCGTCGCTTTCGATATCGATCCGCAGGCGATCATCGAGTTCCAGCAAGAAGCCTGATCAATGCTCATCGCCCAGATTTCAGACCTGCATATTCGGCCCGACGGCCAACTCGCCTACGGTATCTCCGAAACCAATCTCCTCGCCGAACACGCGATCCACGCGCTGCTGCGCCTCAACCCGGCGCCGGATTGCGTTCTTGTGACCGGCGACCTCACCGATTGCGGGCTGGACGAGGAATACGAGATCGTATCCGGGTTGCTGTCCCGGCTGCCCATGCCCGTCTACGCCATTCCGGGAAACCACGACAGGCGGGAGCCGTTCCGGCGCACCTTCCGGTCCGCCGGGTATCTTCCCTCTGCGGGCCCGCTCAACTACGCCGTGCGGTGCGGTCCGGCGCGCATCGTCGCCCTCGACAGTCTGGTGCAGGGCGAAAGCCATGGCGCGCTGCTGCCCGAGACGCTGGCGTTTCTGGAGCGCGCGCTCGCGGAGGCTCCGGAAGCGCCGACGCTTGTCATGCTGCACCATCCGCCCTTCGAAACCGGCATCGGCCATATGGACAGGGCACGCCTTTTCGACGGCGCGGAGGAACTGGAGCGCCTTGTCAGAAGGAACCCCCAGGTGCAGCGCGTTCTCTGCGGACACGTGCATCGTTCGATCCAGCAGTTGTTCGGCGGAACGCTATGCCAGATCGCGCCGTCCGTGGGCCATCAGGTCGCCCTCGACCTGCATGCCGATGCGCCGTCGTGCTTCATCCTGGAACCGCCTGAGCTTCTGCTGCATCGGCTTGCCGGCAACCGGATCGTCACCCACACGGCCAAGATAGACAGGGCACCCGGTCCGTTCCCGTTCATATTGCCCGACGACTACCCCGGCCGCCGCCCGGATGCGGTCCCGTAGGCAGCGCGGCCCCCTCGATCGCACGCCGGAATTACGTCCCGAACGAACTGTTCCGGAACAACTCGCTGAGCCGCCGGGCGGCTGACGACAACCGGCGTTCCTTGTGCTTCAGGATGGTGAACTTGCGTGACGGCAACGGTATGTCGAGTACCGTGACCGTGCCGTTCCCGATGAAAGGCTCGACAACCGCTCTGGAAAGGGCCGCGGCGGCCCCGCTGGAGAGAATGCCCTTCAGAACGGCCTCGTTCGACGGCAGGGTCAACAGAACCTTGAGTTCGGAGACATCGATGCAAAACGCCTGCAACGCGGCCTCGAATTCCGAACGTGTGCCGGAACCGGGCTCCCGCATGATCCAGGCAAGCTCCCTGATGGTGTCGACAACCGGCAGTTTCCCTGCCGGCGCAAGCTTGCAGCCCGACGGCACCACGACGACGAGCTGATCGAGAGCGATCGTTTGCGCCGCGATGGCCGGCTCATCGATGGTGCCTTCGATGAACCCCAGTTCGGCAGTGCCCTCGACGACAGCACGGGTGACGGTCATCGTATTGCCGACTGTAAGACTGAGTTCTATTTCTGGATAGACGTCGCGAAAACGAAGGAGTCTCTGTGGCAGCCAGTAATTAGCGATTGTCTGGCTTGCGTGAATATCGATATGCCCTCTCTTGAGATTACCGAGATCGCCCAGAACGAGTTCCGCGGCTCGTACGCGGGCAAGCGTTTCCTTCGCTTCCTTGAGAAAGGTTTGCCCGTCGCGCGTCAGTTCGATGCCACGGCCAACCCGCTCGAACAGACGTACGTTGTAGAAAGACTCAAGCGTCTTGATAGAGGCGCTGACAGCCGATGGCGTTAAGCCAAGCGCGGAGGCGGCGCGTGTGAGATGCTCGCGCTCCGCGACCGCGACAAAGATGGTGAGCTGCTCAAAAGTCATGGCAAACCGTTCAGTTTCGTCAAACAGAATGTATCATTTTTCTCGATAGATATGTTTTTTTAACAATGCAATATATTTCAAGTCAGTCAAAAACATACGAAATTTATGATATTTATCATGAAATATAAAAAACTTCTAACTGGTCTGTCCGCTTGCGTATTTATCACGATTTCAGCTATCTTACTTGCGAATATTGAATTCATATTTCTTGGATTTACCTGGATTGATAGTATTATCCTATCGATCCTGCTTGGAACGGCAATCCATACAATCTGGAAAATTCCGCCCTGCTGGCTCCCCGGGGTGCAATTCGCCGCCAAATGGCCTCTGGAAATCGCCATTGTGCTTCTCGGCGCCTCGACCAGCATTACAGCGATTGTGGATGCCGGCCTCGCCATGGTCGGCGCAGTGATGACGGTTGTCGTCATGACGCTGTCGGCAGGCTATGGCATCGGTCGAATGCTCGGACTGCCGCGGCGGGTGGCGATACTCGTCGCTTGCGGAAACGCCATCTGCGGCAATTCCGCGATCGCCGCCGCCGCCCCCGTGATCGGCGCGAAGGGCGAAGAAGTGACCGCTTCCATCACATTCACGGCCGCCCTGGGCATCCCGGTCGTGGTGCTGCTGCCGCTGACATTCCCGCTTCTCCATCTCACACAGTGGCAATACGGCGTCATCGCCGGCATGGTGCTCTATGCGGTGCCGCAGGTGCTGGCGGCCACCATACCCATTGGCCAGGCAAGCGCCGAGATCGGCATCCTGGTGAAGCTTATACGTGTTCTCATGCTTGGTCCCGTGATCGCCTGCCTCGGCCTGATGCGCGGCCGTGCCGGGGGGCAGGCGGGAGCCCGCGCGGTGCCGGTTCCGTGGTGCGTCATCGGTTTTGCCGTGCTGATGACGGCGCGGTCGCTGAACCTCGTTCCCGAAGCACTGCTTTCGCCGCTCAGTCACCTGTCGTCCGGCCTCACCAATCTTTCCATGGCGGCGCTGGGCCTGTCCGTCAATCTTCGCACCGTTCTCTCCTCGGGCGGAAGAGTGCTCGCCGCCGGCGGCCTGTCCCTCATCACCCTCGCGGCGCTGAGCGCCACCGCCGTCGCCCTCCTCTCCGCGCCGTAAGGACGGCAACAACCGGCACGTCCCTATTCCATCAGAAAGGCGACGAACCGGCGGATTTCCGAGTTCGGCGGCGTCTCCACCGGTATGATGACGTAAATGTCCTTCACCAGCGCCGCGTCCTCGATTTCGATCGCGTGGAGACGCCCGTCCCTTACCTCGTTGGTCACGGAGGCATCGAGCACGATGGAAATGCCAAGGGAAGCCGCAACGGCGTGCTTGACCGCGTCGGTGGAGCCGAGGTTCTGGGTGACGGTCAGGCGATCGGCGATCGGCACACTGGGTTTCGACATTCTCCGCAGCCGGCGTGCCCAGCGCACCCATCAATACCTGCGGCTCCGCCCTGTCGGACAAGCAGGTGGCGCACCTCGGGCTCGCGTATCCGCTCCCCGGTCAGATAGCTGTCGCGCGCGTCGATCAGGACGTGCAAGTGGACATCGGCACCCGATGCGCCCTCCGTCAGTTTGCCCCGCGCTTCCTCGTCGACATCGGCCGTCGAGTGGAAGAGATCGATCTGCTGCGAGAGCGGCCAGTCCGGTGTGCCTTTCTGAAGCGCCATATGCTTCATGCGGGCAAGAAACGGCGTGATGCCGATGCCGCCGCCGATCCAGATCTGCCGCGGCCGGTCGTCGCCGCAAGTGAAGCAGCCGTAAGGACCTTCCACCCTGACGTCCTGCCCAACGCGAAGCTTCTCCCTCAGGCGGCCCGTATGGTCTCCAAGTTCCTTGGTGACGAAGGTGATGCCGGGGCGTTCGTCGTTCCAGCCGGAGGCAATTTTCGACGATTTCGCAATTTATTACTATATTATGACTATGGATAATTTCCTGAGAACAGCTTCTCGACGAACATTCTAGCGGCGAGCTGCGCCTGACCTGCTGCACCGCTTCCAGTATCCAGGCACCGTTATCGAGACGTGAAAGGAACGTGGCCAAAATGAAAGTCCGATCGGCTTGTAACATGTGTTCATAAAGCGCTGCGATCTCATTGGGAGGCAGTGCATCGCTGTATCGACCCAGTGAATTCCTGCTCATGCTACAAGGGAGAACGTAGCAATGAGTATGACCATGGACGACAGCATCAAGCGCTGGACCGCGAAGCGAAAAACGGCGCTGGTGATCGAAATCATTCAGGGCAAGACCACGGTGGCCGAGGCCAGCCGGTCCTTCGACCTGTCGCCCTCCGAGATTGAGGGTTGGATTGATGACGCGAAGCGGGGGATGGAGAATTCCCTGCGGGCGAACCCGCTCGACATTCGAGAGCAATACGAGAAGCAGTTGAAGGACCTGCAGGAGGCTTATGGCGAGGCCATGCTGGAGTTGCGTGCCCGAAAAAATACCAGGCCCTGCTGGATGCACAGGACGACAAATGATCCAGAGCATCCATCAGGGCCTTCTCGCTGAGGGTATCAAGGTTCCGCTAACCAAGCTCTGCGCCTGGTTTGAGGTGCCGCGCCGGACGGTGTATTACCTGCCAACCAAGGCAGCTCCAAAGGTCGATCCGCGGTTCGCTGAGCCGATCAAGGCTATGATCGAGCAGGAACCGTCCTTCGGCTACCGGACCGTGGCTTGGCTGCTCGGCTTCAACAAAAACACGGTGCAGCGGGTCTTTCAGCTCAAGGGCTGGCAGGTGCGCAAGCGGCCCATCGGCATGCGCCCCCGCATTGAGGCGATCCCATCTGTGGCCCAAGCCCCAAACGAGCGCTGGTCGACCGGCATGTGCCGGGTCTGGGCCGGGCGGGATGGTTGGGCCACACTGGCCCTGGTTATCGATTGCCACACCCGCGAGCTGTTGGGCTGGCATTTGTCGCGATCCGGCAAGGCCACGACCGCAGCCAGCGCATTGGAGCATGCCCTGATCACCAGGTTCGGCACCTTGGGCCGGGTCACGCAGGAGTTCCTGCTGAGGTCGGACAACGGGCTCGTTTTTACCAGTCGCAAGTTCACGGCACTGGTCCGCAGCTACGGGTTGAAGCAGGAGTTCATCACGCCTCACTGCCCGCAACAGAACGGCATGGTCGAGCGCGTGATCCGAACACTGAAAGAGCAATGCGTCCATCGCCAACGCTTCGACAGCATCCAACACGCAACACGCGCCATCGGTGATTGGATCAGCTTCTACAACAACCGCCGCCCTCATCAGGCCCTTGCCATGCGCACGCCGGCCGAGGCATTCAGATTAGCGGCTTAACCTGAGCAGATTCCGCTGGGTCGATACATTGATGTTTGCCAGGTCGAAGCGCACCAGCAGTTCCTGGTCACGAGTCAGTTTTTCCGCACGCACGGCAGCCTGCATTTTCGGCAGGCGCTTTGAAACAGCTTCTTTATCCGGCGAGCCTTTGGCGATGAGATTCAGGATCTCCGCGTGCGCCGCATTGACGGGGGTGCGTTTAGCAACAAACTTGTTTGGTTCCGGCCCGCAAGTACTCGCCGTATCCGCTGCCGATGCCGGAGACCAGAACAGGCAAACTACGATCGCAAGAAACGCGCCAAGTCGGCGGCTCATCATGAACCTAGCTCCTTGATTTCTCGCGATGCCCGTTCAATTTCAAAATAACGGCGCCGCCTCCGCTGGCGAAATGTGGCAATAAATCGGCACTTGGTCAATGTGTAATTGTCGTTGGCGGCTCCATGAACCTTCGTGCTTATACCATGCCACCATTGGCACGCAGGGTCTGGCCGTTGATCCACCCGCCTTCAGGCGAGGCAAGGAAGGCGACGACGCTTGCAATGTCCTCGGGTGTGCCAAGACGCTCCAGCGGGTTCATCTTTGCCATCTTCTCGATCAGTTCGGCGGATTTACCGTCAAGAAACAAGGCGGTTGCCGTCGGTCCGGGAGCTACCGCGTTGACGGTGATCCCCCGTCCGCGCAGTTCTTTGGAAAGAATGGCGGTGAGCGTCTCGATGGCTGCCTTGGTGGCAGCATAGACACCGTAGTTTTCCAGCTTCAGGCCGACGACGCTGGTGGAAAAGTTGATGATGCGTCCGCCGTCATGCAGTCGCTCCGCCGCTTCGCGCATTGTATTGATCGAACCCTTGAGGTTCGTGCCGATCTGACTGTCGATGAGCGCGTCATCGGCCTTGGCAAGCGGCGAAAGCTTCATGATGCCCGCATTGTTCACCAGCACATCGAGGCCACCGAAGGCCGCCTCGGCGCTGTCGAACATGCGGCGTACTGCCGTTGCGTCGGCTACGTCGGCCTGCGCGGCCATGGCCTTGCCGCCCGCGGAGATGATCTCATGCACCACTGCATCGGCGGCGGCGGCATTGCCGGCGTAGTTCACCACCACCGCGAAGCCGTCACGGGCCAGACGTATGCAAATGGCAGCGCCGATACCCCGCGAACCACCAGTAACGAGGGCAACTTTCTGTTCAGGCATTTGATTTTCACCTTGTGTTCGTGGACGCCTTGCGCTGCGAACTGGATAGCACAATCCGTAAAGCGGATAATTACTATTAAATCGATATTAGTTTCCGGGTATAACGGACAATGAACAGCTTCGATGCGATGCGCCTCTTCGTCCGCATCGTCGAGCGGAGCAGCTTCACCCTTGCAGCGGAAGACCTTGGCTTGCCGCGCTCAACAGTCACCGATGCGCGAAGTGCTGGAGCAATTGTATGCGCCGCCTGCGCGGAGCGCCAGTCCCGGCCCCGGCGTCTTCGTGGGCCGGGTGGACGAACCGTTGGCCGAGTGCATTCTTTCGGAACGGCGGGCGTGACGGATCACGCCCCGTATTCGTATGAGGGGGGCGAGTTTATATGACGACCCCGCCAGAGCAGCGACGCCGCCGTCCCGAACGCTGGCGAGTATCTGCCGTCGGTCTCGCGGGCCGCTGGTCAGCGGCCCTGAACTGCACCCGCCATTCCCTCAGAAATGGATAGACCGCGCCATCGCCGGCTTTTCCAGCGGCGGGGCGAACTTGGTCAGGTCAATCCCTTCCACAGCGGCCCTGTACTCTTCCGCGCTGGGCGTCCGCCCGAGGATCGCGGAAAGGACGACGACCGGGGTCGAGGCAAGCAGGGATTCCCCCTTCTTCTCGACGGTATCCTCGACGACCCGTCCCTGGAACAGGCGCGTGGACGTGGCCAGGACGGTATCGCCCTTCTCGGCCTTTTCCTGGTTGCCCATGCAGAGGTTGCAGCCCGGACGTTCGAGATAGAGAACGTTCTCGTACTCGGTGCGGGCCTTGTTCTTGGGAAGCAGATCGTCGAACTCGAAGCCCGAATACTTCTGCAGGATTTCCCAGTCGCCCTCTTCCTTGAGTTCGTCGATGATGTTGTAGGTGGGCGCCGCCACGACCAGAGGCGCCTTGAACTCGACCTTGCCCTGCGATTTCTCAAGGTTCTTGAGCATCTGGGCGACGATCTTCATGTCACCCTTGTGTACCATGCAGGAGCCGACGAACCCGAGATCGACCTTCTTCTCGCCGCTGTAGTAGGACACCGGGCGGATGGTGTCGTGGGTGTAGCGCTTCGAGACGTCCGCGTTGTTCACGTCGGGGTCCGCGATCATGGGCTCGTCGATCAGGTCGAGATCGACGACAACTTCCGCGAAGTACTTTGCGTTGCTGTCGGGCGCGAGCGCGGGCTTCTCGCCGGAGCGGATTTCCGCGATGCGCTTGTCGGCCTTGGCGATCAGGCCGCGCAGGGTGCCAGCCGCGTTCTCCATCCCCTTGTCGATCATGATCTGGATGCGGCTCTTGGCGATTTCGAGCGATTCGATCAGCGTCTCGTCCTGCGAGATGCAGATCGAGGCCTTGGCCTTCATCTCGGCGGTCCAGTCCGTGAAGGTAAAGGCCTGGTCGGCCAGCAACGTGCCGATATGAACCTCGATCACACGGCCCTGGAACACGTTGTCGCCGCACTGCCTGAGCATCTGCGCCTGCGTTGCGTGGACCACGTCGCGGAAATCAATGTGACTGCGCATGGTGCCCTTGAAGGTCACCTTCACCGATTCCGGAATCGGCATGGTCGCCTCACCCGTGGCCAGGGCAAGCGCCACGGTGCCCGAGTCGGCACCGAAGGCCACGCCCTTGGACATGCGGGTATGCGAGTCGCCGCCGATGATAATCGCCCAGTCGTCGATGGTGATGTCGTTGAGCACCTTGTGGATCACGTCCGTCATGGAGTGATACACGCCCTTCGGATCCCGCGCGGTGATCAGGCCGAAGTTGTTCATGAACCTCATCAGCTTGGGGATGTTTTCCTGGGCCTTCTTGTCCCAGACCGAGGCTGTGTGGCAACCGGATTGGTAAGCGCCATCCAGGGTGGGGGAAATGACGGTCGCGGCCATCGCCTCCAGCTCCTGCGAGGTCATCAGCCCGGTCGTGTCCTGCGAGCCGACTATGTTCACCTTGACGCGCACGTCGGAGCCGGCGTGCAGCACCTTGCCCCCGGTGACGCCGACGGCGTTGCGGTTGAAGATCTTCTCGACGGCGGTCAGGCCCTGACCCTCGCGCGAAATCTCCTTGTTCGGCGCGAAGACGGGCGTCGGCTCGATGCCAAGGGTCTCGGCCGCAAAGGTCTGCAGCTTCTTGCCGAAGACGATGGCGTAGGAACCGCCGGCCTTCATGAATTCCATCTTCTGCGGCGTGAAGGCCGAGGATGCGTCGACAAGCTCGTTGCCGGCCTCGTCGAGCAGCTTCTTGCTCTTGGCGTTGATGGTCAGAACGGTGCCGGTCTCGACGGAGTACTTCTGCTCCAGGACCGGGTTGCCATCGTTGTTCAGGATCGGCTTGCCGTCCGCATCGACCTTCTTGACCCAGTTCTTCAGGTTGATGCCGATGCCGCCGGTCACGTCGACCGTCGTCAGGAAGATCGGCGAGATGCCGTTCGTTCCGGCAACGACCGGGGCGATGTTCACGAAAGGCACGTAGGGGCTGGCCTTCCTGCCGGTCCACAGGGCGACGTTGTTCACGCCCGACATGCGCGAAGAGCCCACGCCCATCGTGCCCTTTTCCGCGATCAGCATGACGCGCTTGTCGGGATGCTGCTTCTGCAGCGCCTGAATTTCCGCCTGCGCTTCCGGCGAGATCATGCACTGGCCGTGCAGTTCGCGGTCGGAACGCGAGTGCGCCTGGTTGCCGGGAGACAGCAGGTCGGTGGAAATATCGCCTTCCGCGGCGATATAGGTCACGACCTTGATCTCTTCCTGGACATCCGGAAGCTTGGTGAAGAACTCCGCCTTGGCATAGCTTTCGAGAATGTCCCTGGCTATCGCGCTGCCGTTCCTGTAAGCCGCGCCCAGCCGGTCGGTGTCCGCCTCATAGAGGAACACCTGCGTCTTGAGCACGTCCGCGGCCTGCAGGGCGATCCCGGCGTTATCCCCAAGCGCAAGATCGAGGAGGACCTCGACGGACGGACCGCCCTTCATGTGAGACAGAAGCTCGAAGGCGAATGCGGGAGTAATCTCCGGTACGATAGCCGTGCCGAGAATGATCTTCTTCAGGAATTTCGCCTTGGCCCCCGCGGCGCTCGTCGTGCCGGGCAAGGTATTGTAAATGAAGAAGTTCAGAGAATCGGACCTGTGCTCGTTCCCAGCCTCCTCGATCTGCGCGATAAGCTCTTCCACCAGTGCGCCATCATCGATGGGCTTGGGATGCAGGCCGCTGCCTTTGCGCGTTTCAATTTCAGTGAGGTAGTCTGTGTACAAGCTCATGACGATCCCTACGATTCAGGGCTGGATTAAGCAGGCATACCTGGCCGTAAAAGTTTCCGGCGAACGGCGACAAGCTGATTGTATGCCGAGGTATACCGAACGCGATCAGGTAGCAAGAGGCCCGCCGTGCCAAAGGAGGCGGTGTAATATCATCAATTTAGACGTAGCCCAGTTTTGCAAGCCGCGAGGACGGGTCGTCCGGAGAGGGGATTATCGCTGACGACGCAATGGTTTGCCAGCGTCATGCAACGGCGCCGGCGGGTCCATTCGTCGTAGGCTCCGGACATTGGAGTTTTTCTCATTTTGATTGAATCAAAAAGCTGAAAAACTCTTGAGCCCGTGCGGCGTTTGAGCATTGGAAAAGCGAAGCTTTTTCCGCCACAGGCAAATGCTGGAGTGCTTCTGTCTTTGACAGAAACACTCCAGAACCCCTCACAAAACCTCGCGAGGTCGGCTGAGCGGCGATTTCGCCCCCGCCTCCCGGGCGAAGATCGCCCTGCGGGCAGCCATCCGTCAGCCCCGCAGCGTCAAGTGGCGCACGTCGATATAGTTGGCGCGAAAGCCGGCCTCACAATAGTGCAGGTAAAACGACCACAGCTTGCGGAAACGCTCGTCGAAACCGAGCGGCGCTAT
Organism: Pseudochelatococcus lubricantis; assembly: GCF_042432495.1. Classification (NCBI taxonomy): domain Bacteria; kingdom Pseudomonadati; phylum Pseudomonadota; class Alphaproteobacteria; order Hyphomicrobiales; family Chelatococcaceae; genus Pseudochelatococcus; species Pseudochelatococcus lubricantis. Next base: position 339,556 of record NZ_JBHLXC010000012.1, read on the forward strand.
CATTTCCCAGCTATCGTGGAAACGGCTGCGCCATTCGGCCAGCGTGCGGGCGTAATCGTGCCCGAAGATGCGTTCGCCCGCCACGCTCAGGCCGCGCTCCGCCGAGAGTTTCCGCATGATCGACGGGGTCGGCAGCATGCCCCCGGGGAAGATGTACCGCTGGATGAAATCGGGCTGCGCGCGGTAACGCGCGTAGGCGCTGTCCCGGATGGTGATGACCTGCATGCCAGCGAGCCCTCCCGGCTTCAGCCATGCACGCAGCTTGCCGAAAAAGAGGGGCCAGTAACGCTCTCCTACCGCCTCGAACATCTCGATGGACACGACGCGGTCGTAGACGCCTTGCTCATCGCGGTAATCCTGTAGCCGGATGTCCACCTTATCCGTCAACCCGGCGCGGGCGATGCGCTCACGGGCGAAAGCGTGCTGTTCGCTGCTGATCGTCAGCGCGGTGACGCGGCAACCGATCTCACGCGCGGCGAACTCGGCGAACCCGCCCCAGCCACAGCCGATTTCGAGAACGTGGTCAGACGGACCGAGACCGGCGTCGCGCGCCAACGCCCGATATTTCGCCGCCTGCGCGCTTTCCAGATCGTTCGCCCCATTGGTGTAAAGAGCCGATGAATAGGTCATCGACGGGCCGAGCCACTGGCGGTAGAACGCATTGCCGAGGTCGTAGTGGACCGAGATATTGCGCCGCGCGCCGGCGCGGGTGTTCCGGTTGAGCCGGTGACGCAGGCGCTGCAAGACGTTGAACAACGGAGCGGCGCCCCGCGCCACTTGCTGGCCGGCGGCTTCGTTGACGGCGAAAAGCTGCAGCAGCGCGGTGATGTCGGGACTGTCCCAGTCACCGTCGATGTAGGACTCGGCCACGCCGACGGTTGCGTTCGCGAAGGCGCGGCCGGCCAGATTCCAGTTCCTCAGAACGATCTCACCATGCGGCCCCTCGGCCCTGCCGCCGATGAACAGCGCAAGCCCTTCCGGCGTATGCACAGTCAGCGAACCGCAGGGAAGATCGACAACCGCGCGCAGCATCATGCGCGCCCGCCATGACAACGAGGCCGTCATGGAGGAGAAATTGCCGCGATCGAGGCGAACGGTTGGCAACGTGCGGCAATGGCCCCCTGTCCGCTGCGTCGTCGGCTCAAGCTTGATCCCGTTTTCCGTCGGAGCGATCATGACAGACAAAGGCGGCCTCCTGCATTGCGGTTTTCAGTGATGACGATGCGGCCGGATTCGTCCGCGACGTCCCACGGCCGCCTGACGCCGCCGAGCTGTTCGGCGACCGCGAGACCGGCCTGAAGGGCGTCCTCGTGAAAGCCCGCGCCGAAATACGCGCCGCAGAACCAGGTATTCCGCACCCCCTGGCACGACCAGAGGCGCGATTGCGCGTCGCCCGTGGCGGCGTTGAAGCGCGGATGCTCATAGATGCCGCTCCACAGCACGGTGCGGGCGTCCGGTTCCAGCGGTGGGCACAGGGTGACGAAACGCGGTGTGGCGAGGTCGATGTCCTGCAGCTTGTTCATCCAGTAGGTTACACCGGGAGGCGCGGGCGCATCGCCTGATCGCGCCGACGTGGCGAGATAGTTCCACGCCGCCCAGGCACGTCGGCGGCGCGGCATGAGGGCGGCGTCCCCATGCAGCACCGTCCGGTTGCGGCCGTAGGCAAACGCGCCCAGAAGACTCCGTTCCTCGGCGGAGGGATCCGCGAGCATGCGCATGGCCTGATCCGCATGCGCGCCGATCACGACGTGATCGAACCGCTCGGAAGGCCCGCCGGCGACACTCACATCAACCCCCTCCTCCGTTCGGCGAATGGAGACGACCGGCGACGAGGTACGGATATGCCCCCTGAAAGACGCCGTCAGCCGGTCGACATAGGTGCGGCTTCCGCCCCTGACCGTGCGCCATACGGGCCGCCCGATGAATTTCAGCAGGCCATGATTCTCGCAGAAACGGATGAAGGCCGCCGCCGGATAGTCACCGATCTCGATGGAGGGCGTCGACCAGATCGCCGCCGCCATGGGATAGAGATGGTCTTCGCGGAAAGCCGCGCCGAAGCCTGCGGTATCGAGATATTGCGCGAGGCCCACCTCCGGCCCGAGAGTACGCACGGCGCGTGGCGCTTCCCGATAGAAACGGACGAGATCGCCCAGCATGGACCAGAACCGGGGGCTCACCGCATTGGCCGGCTGCGCGAACAAGCCCGCGAGGTTCGAGCCGGCATACTCGATCCGCCCCCCGTCGATGGACACCGCGAAAGACATGTCCGTCGCCACGCTCGGCACGTCGAGATGGCGGAACAGCGCCGTGAGATTGGGATAAGTCACTTCGTTGTAGACGATGAAACCCGTATCCACCGGCACCCCGCCGCGATCGACGGTATGGCTGTGGCCGCCGACGCGGTCGTCCGCCTCGAACACCGTGACCTGATGGCGTTGCGACAGCAGCCATGCGGCAGAAAGCCCGGCGATGCCACCGCCCACGACGGCAACCTTCAACCGGTGGGGAGGATTAGCAAGATGTTTCATGGCAATCCGTTGGCGCTGAAAGCAGGCGGTGTGGATTCGGAGACGTGGTTCAGCTAGGTTCTACGGGCGGCGGCGGCGCGCGGATCACCGGCAGTCATCGTCCGGAGGGGAAAACCGCCTTCCGCAAGAAGTCGTCCCGCGTGTGATCCGGTGCGTACGCCGGGGCGTAGAAAGGCGCATGAATGACACTCTGGAACAGTTCGCATCCGCGCCCGCTCCAGCGCCATCGGCCGGGCGGGTCCGTCTGGTGAGCGCGGCGGGAGACGGCTTGGCGGCGCTGGCGCCGGACGAGCTGACGCGGCTGGTGCGGCTCGTTGCCGAGGATCGGGATCGTCAGGCTTTTGCCGGGCTTTTCGGCCATTTCGGCCCCCGCCTCAAGACGTTCTTCATGCGCGCCGGTGTTTCGGCGCCGGTGGCGGAAGATCTGGTGCAGGAAACGATGCTGTCGCTGTGGCGGAAGGCGTCCTACTTCGACAGCGCGCGGGCGGGCGTGTCGACATGGGTGTTCACCATCGCGCGCAACCTGCGCATCGATCACCTGCGCCGCGAGCGCGACCCGTCCGCCCTGCCGCAAGAACCTGTCGAGGAGCCGCCGACGCTGGAGGAAACCGTGCTGACCGCCGAGCGCGAGCTGCGCGTGCGCGGTGCGCTGGCCGGGCTCTCCGCCGAGCAGTCGACCGTCATCCGTCTGACGTTCTACGGCGAGAAATCGCAATCAGAGATCGCCGAAGAACTCGGCATTCCGCTCGGCACCGTCAAGTCCCGCATCCGGCTGGCCATGAAACGCCTGCGCAGCCTCCTGGAAAACGAACCATGACAATCGCCCATCATCCAACCGACGAAACGCTGCTGCGCTACGCCACCGGCACGCTCGCGGCGGGACCGGCGATCGTGATCGCCGCGCATCTGGCCGTCTGCCCGCTCTGCCGAAACCGCCTGAGAACCTTCGAGGCGCTGGGCGGCGCCGTGCTGGATGAGACGCCCGCGACCGCCCTCGCGCCCACCGCGCTGGCCGCCGCATTGACGCGCATCGACGCCGAGGCGGCGCCCGCGCCAAGCGGGCGTCATGCCGGCCCGTCGGCCGCGCGGCCATCTCCCGTCACGCGCGACGGTCTCAGATTGCCGGAGGCTCTTGCCGGCTGCGATATCGGCGCCTGGCGCTGGCTGGGCCCGGGCGTGCGCATGAGCCGGATTAGCACGCCGCGCGAACCCGACGCCAGCATCATGCTGCTGAAAGTCGGGCCCGGCAGGAAGCTGCCCGAACACGGTCATTCCGGCACCGAGTTCACCCATGTCCTGTCAGGTTCGTTCTCCGATGTACTGGGCCGCTTCGGCCCTGGCGACCTCGCCGAGGTGGACGACGAGGTGGAACACCAGCCGATCGTGGATCGCGACGGCGAATGCATCTGCCTTGTGGCGCTGGACGGGCGCATGCGCCTGAGCGGCCTCTTCGGGCGCATCGTCCAGCCGCTTTTCGGCTTCTGACATGCCCGCAGCCGTCGCCTTCGCCGCCACGGCCATTATCCTTTCGCTGGCCATGACCGCGGCATGGGCGGCGGTGACGCGCGGCGCGAAATCGGGATGGGTCGACACGACATGGTCCTTTCTCGTCGGCGCGGCGGGCGTGGCGCTGGCGCTCGCGCCCATTCGGGATTGGCCTGCCGACCCGGCGCGGCAACGGCTCGTGGCGGCATTGGCGGCTGCGTGGTCGCTCCGGCTCGGACTGCATATCGCCCTGCGCACAGCGCGCGGTGCGGACGACCCGCGCTATGCGACGCTGCGGCGTGATTGGGGGGCCGGATGGCGCGGCGAGCTGTTCCGGTTCCTGCAAATACAGGCTGCGGCAGCCCTGCTGCTGGCGGGGGCGATTTTTCTCGCCGCCCGCAACCCGACGCCGGGACTTGCGTGGACAGATGCAGCGGGCATCGTCATCGTGCTCGCGGCCATCGCCGGCGAAGGCATCGCCGATGCGCAGCTCGCACGTTTCCGCAAGGAACCATCCAACAGGGGGCGCATCTGCGATGCCGGCCTGTGGGGACTGTCACGCCATCCCAACTACTTCTTTCAATGGCTGGGGTGGACGGGATACGCCGCGATCGCCATCGGCACGGGCGGCGATTATCCGTGGGGTTGGGCAGCTCTGGCGGGACCGGTGTTCATGTACTGGATTCTTGTTCATGCGTCGGGCATTCCGCCGCTGGAAGCCCATATGCTGCGGGAGCGCGGCGAGGCCTATCGCGCCTATCAGCGGCGCGTCAACGCCTTCTGGCCCGGGCGGCCGCGTAGTGACTAACAATCAAAGCACCTGAACCGCTTCATTCGCGCGCAGCGATCTCGCCCTCATCGCGAAAACTCGCCGGCGGTGGCAACGGCGGGCTTTTGTGGAAACGCGCGCCCTTGAGCCAGAGTTTCAGCGCCTCCCAGTGGATTGCGGCGATCACCTTGAATGTCATCAAGGGAAAGCGCCCCAGCAACACGGCGAGGTTACGGCTCGTGAGCGGTTTCGCCGTGCCGTCGAAAGTCGCTGTCAGCAGCCCTTCTCCCGCATCCGTCTCATGGATATGGACCCGCACGCGCCGCCCCGGCGGCAGAATGCGGAAGTCATAGCGCGCACCCATCGGGATGAAGGGTGACACGTGGAAGATCTTTGTCCGCGTCTGCCTGATGCCGGCCGGCCCTGCCTCTCCCTCGCGCACGGGCGCGACATAGGTATGGCGTTCGCCGAACGTGTTGCGCACCGCGTAGATGAGCGCCACAAGCTCGTCGCCCTCCCCGTAGGCGAAGTAGACGGACAGCGGGTTGAAGACGTAGCCGAGAATGCGCGGATAGGCGAGCAGCAACACCCGCCGGGCTGGTTGCGCGAGCCCCGCTTCACGCAGCAACCCGTCGACATGCGCACGCAGCGTTTCGCCACGATGCGGCACGTGGTCGCTCTGGCGGAATGAAACGACACCCGGTGCGTCGACGGCCAGCAGCCGGGTGGCGCGGCCGAGTTCGGGCAATCGGTCGATATCGACCAGCAGCGAGAACACGTTGTAGGTGAACCGATGGCCGAACGGCCTCAGCCGCTGATGCATGACCTCGCCCGGATAGAGCACACCAGCTGCCACGGGCGGCGGCCCGTTGGCTTCCACGGGGGCGATGCGCTGCACGGTCATGGCGCACTCCGGGCGGTTTCATAAGCTCCCAGCGCCCGCTCACGCGCAAGGCGGTGGTCCACAATGGGCCGGGGATAGGTTTCGCCAAGCCTCACGCCGCTTTCCGCGAGGACGGCGGGTGGAGCCGCCCATGGCTTGTGGATATAACGCGCGGGCAAGCGCGCCAGTTCGGGCAGCCATCGGCGGACATAGCGGCCTTCGGGATCGAATTTTTCCCCCTGCAGAACCGGGTTGAAGATGCGAAAATAAGGTGCTGCATCCGCTCCGCATCCCGCCACCCATTGCCAGTTGCCGGGGTTACTGGCAGCGTCCGCGTCCACCAGTGTATCCCAGAACCAGCGTTCCCCCGCACGCCAGTCGACAAGCAGATGCTTGGTCAGGAACGAAGCCGCAATCATGCGTGTGCGGTTGTGCATGTAGCCCGTCTCCCACAGCTCGCGCATACCGGCGTCGACAATCGGGAATCCGGTTAGGCCACGCTGCCACGCCCGCAACGCTTCTTCATCCTCGCGCCAGGGAAATGCGTTGAACGACGGCTGAAAGTTCCGCGTACCCAGATGCGGGTTATGGAAGAGAAGATGGTAGCAGAACTCGCGCCAGCCCACCTCCTTGCGAAACTTTGCAGCGCCCGCGTCGGACACGTCACCGCCCGCGCCCTGCAGGGCAGCGAAAATCTGGAACGGCGTGATCTCGCCATGCGCAAGATGCGGCGACAGGCGGGACGTGGCTTCACAGGCGGGGTAATCCCTGCCCTCCGCATAATCCTGCAGCGCCCCGGCTACGAAATCGTCCAGCCGCGCCTGCGCCCCGGCCTCGCCCGGCGTCCAGCTCTGCCGCAAGCCGCCCGCCCAATCGGGTTTCGTTGGCAGCAGCCCGAAGGCATCGGGAGCGTCTGAGGCGAGATTGCCGGCAAAGGGCTCCAATCCGTCCGGCACGTCGAGCGGGTCTCGCGGTTCGGGACCAGCCGCCACCGCTTTCCAGAAAGGCGAATAGACCTTGTAATATCCCCCCGTCGAGGTAACGAGGCGCGATGGCTCGTGCAACAGATGGCCGGCAAAACTCTCCGCCGCAACCCCGCGATTGCGCAGACCCGCCTTCATCGTCGTATCGGCTGCGATGGCTCCGGGATCGTAGCGCCGATTCCAGAAAACGGTATCCGCGCCGCTTTCCGTGACAAGGCTATCAACCACCTCGCCCATCGCTCCGCGCCGGAGCACAAGTCGCACCCCGATTGTCGCCAATGTACCGTTGAGCGCCGCCAGCGAGTGATGCAGCCACCAGCACCTGGCGCCACCGAGAGGGCGCGCGCCGGAAGACGCCCCTTCCAGCACAAAAGCGGCGATAACCGGCTTGCCACTGCGAGAGGCGGCGGCGAGCGCAGCGTTGTCCGCGACACGCAGGTCATCCCGAAACAGCACCAGCACGGGGCGTTCAGCATCGGATGCCGGTGATTTCAATTCATCTCCCCCTTGTCGGGCCTCCGCACGGCAGGCGTCAAAAGCCATATCGTTGCCTTTTACGCTGGAAACGCACGAACGGTTTACCCCATTCACCGCAGGCCCCAAATTTCCCGGGGCTCCAAATGGCCTGCAAGTGATCCGCCCTGCAAGTGATCCGCGTTGTCGATAAGGACGTAAAAGTAACGACGCTCACAGGAGAGTGCCGAGCATGAAAACCGCGTTCATCGCCTATATCGCCGCCGGGGTTGTCTTCCTGGCTATCGATTCTGTATGGCTGAGCATCATGGCCGACAGGTTCTATCGCCCTTTACTCGGCGACAGGCTAATGGAAGGCTTCAGTCTGGCTCCGGCTGCCATTTTCTACCTTATATATATTGGCGGCATCGTCTTTTTCGCGATCCTGCCGGCACTTGCATCCGGCGGACTCGCGAAAGCGGCCATCAACGGCCTCGCCCTCGGCCTCGTTGCATATGCAACCTACGATCTGACCAATCACGCCACGCTGCGCGACTGGCCGGTAGCCATCTCGGTCGTGGATATTGCCTGGGGAACGATCCTCACCGGCCTGTCGGCATCCGCGGGCTATCTGGCGGCGCTGTGTTTGCGGGAGGTTCTCCCCTCCAAGTAGGATGCTTGAATATGGTAGACTGCCGGATGTTCCGGCCGACCGTCGCGGGCACTCTTTCCGGGTCAATTCGACATGTAGCTGCTCACCATGCGTCGACCTGCGCGAGATTGGGCGGAAATACCCGACGGGCTAAGACCAAATGGATGGCCCTACCCGACAACTCTCCATATAGGACAATCGCACGACGGGCGACGACATTGGGCGGCCTTGGACAGCTATTCCGCAGCCCGGCGCCTCGACGAATGCGCCTCGGCTCAGAACGCCCTCGGTCGCAGCTCAGCGCATGAGCCCATCTTTCGTCTATCGGACTTATCGCATTGTGTGTTTGGTTGCGTGCTACCCGAGCCTCGATTTGAACATGACAATCTCTAATATATTGATTTTACTAGAATAAAATTTTCTACTGCAAAGAATGGCTTTCGCGGCAGTTCGTCGACGACCTGTTCGAGATCTTCTTCCGAGGTAACCTCACGCACATCAACGCCGGTCATGCCGCGCTCGGCAAAGGAAATTGCCCCCGACATGTCGCGCCCCACCTGACCCAGCAGGACCAGCACATCTCTGCGCGGGACGTCGAGGATCCGCGCCATTATGGGGATCGCGCATTGTCCTCGGATAGCAGGTTGATCAGCCAGGGGGCGGCCACTGGCCAGCCCATGGCTCGGACCGAAGCGGCATCGTTGTCGGGAGCGGAAAGGCACCGTCCTGCACAAGCTGGCCTGCCTCCGATAGCGGAACAACTCGACAGAGGTGGAAAGCGGACTGGCAGTTTGCAGGGAATAGGCGCGGTAAAGCGGATATCAGAGATGCCACACTCTGCCTTTCACCAATGGCATTTCGTCACGGCGGAGCGTCAACACTTCAACGCCAGTGCTGTTCACGGCGACTGTATGCTCAAATTGCGCCGAGAGCTTCCCGTCTTCAGTCACGATGGTCCATCCGTCGTCAGAAGCGGAAACCCTGCGTGTGCCCTGGTTCACCATTGGCTCGACAGTGAAGACCATACCCTCGCGCAGCTTCATGCCCGTGCCTGGCCGCCCGTAGTTGAGAATCTGCGGCTCCTCATGCATCTCGCGGCCAATACCATGGCCGCAATATTCCCGTACCACCGAATAGCCGTTCTTCTTGGCGTGCCGTTCGATTGCGAAACCGATATCGCCGACATAGGCACCGGGACGCACCTGCCTGATGCCCTGCCACATCGCCTCCTGTGCAACCCGGACCAGCCGGCGCGCAGCAGGCGAGGCACTGCCGACGAGGTAGGTCTTGCTGGAATCGGCGATGAACCCGTTCTTTTCGAGCGTGATGTCCAGATTGATAATATCCCCGTCACGGATGATCTCCTCACGATCCGGCACGCCGTGGCACACGACATGATTGATCGAGCAGTTCAGGACATACTCAAATCCATACTGCCCCTTGCTCGCCGGACGGGCGGCGAGATCATCGGTAATGAACCTTTCGACCAGATCATTGACCTGCAGGGTCGACAGGCCGACAAGGTCCTTGCCGTCGAGCATCTCGAAAACCGAGGCGAGCATTCTGCCTGACGCTCTCATGAGCGCCAGTTCGTCAGGCGTTTTCACCATGTTAGGCGACTACCAACCCCCTTGGCCTCACCTCTGCTTCCTCCAACGTCATCTTGACGATGTCATTGAAGGAAAGCGTCGGGTTGGCTTCAGCCAACATGCCTATTTTCATCCAGAACTCTGCCTGCGCATTGATGGAGCGGCACATCACTGTGCTAGCGCGGCGAACTTCATCATGCAGGCCGTCGGCGATTTTTACGATGCCCATGGATAACCTCTAAAGCCGGTTAATATGTGAATCGTATATGCTTCGTATATCTTGTAGTCAAGACGGCTCTCCGTATCTGACGGGCGACCGGTTTTGGCTAGTGTCAGGACCCGGGAAGGGTGGCCGAATGGTGAAAGCGCGCCCGTGAGGGCGCGCTTTTGTATCATTTGGCCGGAGAAGGAACTCGATGCCCAAACCTCCTGGTTGCGTCGGGAAACGTGGGAACGCTTACCTTACAAGCGCCAGGCTGAACCAAGGAACGAAGGTTAGAAGCAAAAGCGCAACCAACCGGATTCCATAGAACGGCATGACGCCCCGTGCGACCTGTTCCACCGGTATGCGCGCGATACCGCTCATGACAAAGAGATTGAGACCGATCGGCGGAGTAAGCGTCGCAATCTCAACGTTTGCCGTCAGGATCACGGCCATATGGATCGGATCTACGCCAAACTGCGGCGCCATCTGGAACAACGTCGGCGCGGTCAAAACAATGAGGGAAATCCCGTCAACGAACATGCCCAACAAAAGCAGAAACAGGTTAACTGCAATCAGGAACATCCACGGCTGCATGTTGACTGCCTTGGCCGCGGTGATCAACTGATCCGCAAAGCCAATTCGTGTCAGAACATAGGCGAGAAGCGCACCGCCAACGACGACCAAATAAATCATGGCCGACGAGCGCGCCGCAGATTTACACGACTGCCAGACTCCGGCCAGTGTCGTCGTCCGGTATACGACAAGGCAGAGTAGCGCTGCATAAAGCGCTGCAACCGCGGCGACCTCTGTAGGCGTAAAGATACCGGCGTAGATTGTGCCAACGATCAAGATCGGGAAAAGAACTGCCGGCAACGCCGGGCCGATAGACCGGCGGAATGCCAGCCAGTCCGGCCGCTCCAACTGCGTGCCATAACCGCGGCGCCGCGCGATCGCGGTTGATGTTATCGCAAGCAGGATAGCCTCGAGCACGCCGGGTAGAATGCCGGCGACGAAAAGCCGGTCTATTGGCAACCCCACCATCGAACCGATCAGGATGAATGACAGTGACGGCGGGATCATCAGGCCCAATGTACCGCCCACCGCCACCAACGCCGCCGAAAAATGCTTGGGATAGCCGTCGCTGGCCAGGATCGAAACGGAAGACCGCCCGATTGCCGCAGCCGACGCAACCGAGCTGCCAGAAACCGCCGCAAAGAAGATGCAGCCCAGCATCACCGTCAGCGCCAGCCCCCCGCGGATAACCCGCACCACCGCGCCAATCAGATCGACGAGCACCTCGGCGATACGCCCGCGCATCATCAGCTCACCAGCCAGAATGAAAAACGGCACTGCGACGAGCGCGTAGCTGTTAACCGACTTGAACGCATTCTGTGCCACCGCCTGTAACGGCAACCCTTCGAGCCAAAGGATCACGATGGCACTCAACCCCATGGCAACACCGACATGCATCCCGACAGCAAGCAGCGCGAGAAGCAGAACGACAACAATAGCGATCATTCCTCGCGCTCCTCACCATGTTCCTCGGCCAGGGGATCAATCTCTCCGCGCGCCAGGCAATAAAGAGAGTACAGATAGAAGATCAGAAACAGCGCCGCCCCGACCGGGATGACGGCCGCGATGATCCACATCGGCAGTTCGAGCGAGCTTTCGCTGCGCATCCGGCTGAAGATAAACTGTCTGGTCTGCAGCCAGCCCGTCCACATCAGCACACAGCAATAGACTGCACTCAATCCGATGACCGCTGCCGACAGGAGGCGCCGAGGCAGCTCCGGCAGCCGGCTGACCATGAAATCGGTGCGGATATGCCGGCGGCTGATGCCAGCCGATGCGAGGCCCAGAAAGGCCATTGCGATGATCGCGAAGCGCACCAGTTCATCGGCCCAGAAGGCGCTCTTGCTGAAAAGAAGGCGCGAGAATGCTTCAAAGGCCATGGTTCCCAGGGCCACCAGCAGCAGGCTCGCAATAACAAAGGCTAAAAGCTGCTCGAAGATACGCACGCCTCGGTCGAGCAGACCCGCGCGGGCGACCGGATCACTGTGCGGCATATTTTTCCACCAATGCAGTATAGGCTTGCCAAGTCTCGGAATTCGCGGCGCCGAAGGCATCTTTGACCGGTTGCAGTTTGCCACGGAAGGCGTCATAGGCAGCGCCCTCCACCACGACATAGCTCGCACCCGAACTGACCATCGCATTGGTGTCGTCGCCGTCCAGACGGATCGCATCCGCCCACTGGCTTGCAGCAATTTCCTCAATCGACGAGATGACCGCTGTGCGGCTTGTTTCGTCCAGGGCGTCAAGCCAGGCGCGATCGACGACCACGGCATAGGTGGTCAATAGTAGCCCCGGCACAAGCGTGCCATTGCGCGCCGAGTCAGCGAGGATTGTCCGCCAACCTGCGGGCGAGGTCATCACACCGTCGATCACGCCCTGCGACAGCGAGGTCACCATCTCCGAGGCCGGCAGGTTGATAGGATTTGCGCTCAGAGCCCGCATCATGTCGCGGAACTGGGTGCCGGCCGGGCCACGGATGCGCTTGCCGTTCAGATCGGCGACCACTGATACGGGCGTGCTCTTCATGACCAGAACAGCGTCAGTCGCGCGCATCAATGCAAGGACAGCCAGGTTGCGGTCCCGCACCTTCTCGGACAGATAGGCCGCGAGATCGCGGGCGAAGCCCGGCTTGGCCATCAACTCGTCCGACAATGTGAAAGGCAGGCCGAGAAGCCCCATGCCCGGGTCCAGCGACTCCAGATGAGTGCTGATGGGCCATACCATATGCACCGTGTCGGATCCGAGTGCCGCCAGCCCATCGCGATCGCTGTAAAGCTGGCCGGCGGGATAGAATTTGACCTTGATTTCGCCGCCGCTACGTTCCGATACCAGTTGGGCGAACCGTTGAACATAACCTGTTTTCCAATGGGTATCCGGCACCTCGGTGGTGATTACCATCTCCTTCGCCGCGCCAACTGTTGCAAAACATGCCAACGCGAACGCCAAAATTAGACGCTTCATGTTTTCCTCCCTTTTGTATTTTCAAGTTTCTGGTCAAGTATTGGTTTCTTGCGTAGCCAGGCGCCTCCTCATGATCTTGACTACCGCCTCATCGACCAGTTGCCCTTCGAAAAGCACCGCGCCGGAGCCCACTGCAATCGCTGCGTCATATGCCGCAACCACCCGGTGCGCCTCCGCCAGCTCCTCGGCGCCAGCCGAGAAGGCGCTGTGAATGGCTTCGATCTGCATCGGGTGCAGCGCCCACTTGCCGGCATAACCCAAGGCCTTGCCTCGCTGCGCATCCCGCGCCAACCCCTCCAGATCCTTGATCCAGGGCCAGACCTGATCCACGGCTTCAAGCCCTGCCCCAAGCGCCGCCAGAGCGACCTGCCCACGGGCAAGCTCAATTCCCTCAGCCCCGAAGGCGATACCGGTCTCTGCCATGTAGTCGCCCACCCCGAACACGAGTGCCGCGTTGCGCTCGCTGCTGCGCGCAATCTCGGGAGCCCGCAGCACCGCATCGGGGGTCTCGATCATCGGCAGCAGGGCCAAGAGCGCCCCCCGCTGCATGGTCAGCTGACGACAGACACGGTCGACGCAGACGACATCCTCGGGACGGCGCACCTTGGGAATCACGATTGCGCCAACCGGCAGCTCCCGCAGTGCGATCAGATCGTCGAGCCACCACGGGGTATCGATGCCATTGATCCGCACCGCTACTTCACCGACCGAAATTTCAGCCGTCGCGAGGGCCACGACAAGCGCTGCCCGGGCGGCGGCCTTCTCCCCCGCGGGCACCGCGTCCTCAAGGTCCAGGATCACGCTGTCGGCAGCCGAAACCAGCGCCTTCGCAACCGCCGAAGGGCGGTTGGCCGGTGTCACAAGCTGGGACCGGCGAAGCACCGTATCGCGCGTCATGCGGGCGCTCCGGCCAACGCGATCAACGGCGCGGTATCGGTCAGCGTATCAACCGTGGCAACGCCGGCAGCCAGCTGCGCAGCCCGGTCCGCACCGAGAGGACCGGCAGCGAGACTGGTGAATTTGGCGCAAACGCTATCCCAGCTCAGCGGGCGGGTCGGCTCGCCCAGCGGCTCCCGGATATGCACCGCGAGTTCTGGCGCGGACTTCGGCGTGAGCACCGCCTCACCCAGGGCCAGGCCCACGTCTTCAGTAACCTCGATCCGGGCGGCGATCCGGTTGACCTCGGCGTCGCCAAGCAGCCGATAGCTGTTCCAGTCGTTGCGGCCGTCGATCAGCGAAGCGGCAATCTGGAAGTAGACACTGAACTGACCGTCGACGATATTCTGCGCTGCACGCTTCAGCGGCAGCGGTTCGCCAACCATGCGATAGGCGGTCGCACCGAGGCGTAGCGCATAGGATTCTTCCTGCGGCGCGGCCAGGGTCTCGCGGAGCAATAGCGCAGCCTCGATAGCCGAATGGTTCAGCCGGCAGTTGGGATAAGGTTTGATCGCCGTTTCCGCGGCCGCCCAAAAGGTGCCGAACCCGTCGGTCAGCAGGTCGGGCCGCGGCGCGGGCGAGTAGCTGGTCAGAACCCCTGCCCGGCCCTCCAGCGCTGCGGCTGCGCCAATCACCCCGGCCTCCGCCAATGCCACGCAAAGTGCGGCATCATGGGCAGCGAAGCCCGTATGCAGTCGCTTGTTCCAGGCGCCGTTCTCCAGATATTGCATCGAACCCGCCGCCCGGCTGCCGGCCAGTCCGAAAGCGGCTTGCATCTGCGCTGCATCAAAGCCACGCAACCGGCCCATCGCCGCTACAGCGCCAAAAATGCCGCCAAGCGGCGTGGGGTGGAAGCCGCGCGTGTAGGTGGCCTCCCCAAGCGCGGCCCCGACTCTGCAAGCCACTTCGTAACCTAGCGCGATGGCGGCCAGCAGATCGCCGCCGTTGGTATGGGTGCGCTCCGCCTCGGCCAGGGCGGCCGGGATGACGGTCACGCCCGGATGAATCTTGCCGAAAAGATTGGTATCGTCGAAATCCAAAGAGTGACCGAAGGTGCCGTTCAGCAGCAGCGCTGCCGAAAGGCTACGGCGTCCGGGTTCTCCGGCAACAGTGTGAGCACCCGGCTCGGTGCCAGCGAAGGCGGCTATGCCTTGGCGCACCGACGGTGCGCTATCGGCGTGTTGGGCCGCGAATACAGTATTGCCGAACCAGTCGAGCAGGCATACGCGCATCTTCGCCAGAACGGTGGCGGGAATCTCATCCCCCGCCGTAGATACCGCAAAGGCGGCAAGACGCGCTGTTGCGCCGGAACGTTCCAAGCCGTCAGCCATTTGCCACCTCCTCGATCAAACCAACGGTGCCGTGAGCAACCAGGGCTGCGACCGCATCGCTGTCCATTCCCATCTCGGCCAGAATTGCGGCGGTATGTTCGCCCACTAACGGGGGACCCAGTCGATTGACCGCGGCAACGTCAGACAATCGGGGCGGAAAGTCGAAGACCTTGACCGGTCCCACAGCGCTCTGTACTTCCTTGATCAGATCCCGGTCGCGGAAGCGCTGATGGTCCAATGCGTCCTCAAAACTGTTGAGCGCCCCGGCCGGAATGCCAAATTCATGGAAACGTGCCAGCCACCAGGCCCGGTTGCGCTTCGCAAAGGCCTCGGAAATGCGGACGTCAAGTTCAGCCCGGTTGGCCAGACGGTCGTTGTTGTTGCTGAACCGCGGATCGTCGAACAGCGCCAGATCGTCAATCGCCTCGCAGAACTTGCGCCACATCACGACATGTCCGCCACCGCCGGCGACGATGACTTGTTTTCCATCTGCAGCCATATACGGCCCATAGGGCGCCATCGTGTGGTGATGCAGGCCGACCCGCACCGGGGCCTTGCCGCCATACCACATCATGTAGGGGAAATAGCCTGTCCACGTCATGATCGAGTCGAAAAGCGCGACCTGAATCTCTTGGCCTCTGCCCGTGCGTTCGCGGTGAAACAGAGCCTCAAGGATACCGACCGTCGCATACATCGCCCCCGAGATATCGCAGAGCGAGAGCGAGATCTTTGCCGGCTCCTCGGGCGTGCCATTGGTCGAGATCAATCCCGTTTCGCCCTGGACGATCAGATCCAGCGCCGAGCGAGTGGAATACTCGCCTTCCTGCCCAAAACCAGAGATGCGGCAGAAGATGATCTTGTCGTTGCGGGCGCGGAAGGCGTCGTAGGTCAGTCCCCAGGCCTCCAGCGTTCCTGGCACGAAGTTCTCAATCACCACATCGGCGGTGGCGACCAGCTCCATCAGGATGTCCCGAGCCTTTTCGTCTTTTAGGTTCAACGCGAGGCTTTCCTTGCCGGGATTGACCCAGGCGTGACCCGAGCACATGCCATGGACGATGTTGTCCCAAAAGCGGATGATGTCGCCGCCGCCCGGACGCTCGATCTTGATGATCCGCGCCCCCATCTGCGACATCAGCCGCGTGCAGAATGGCCCGGCGACACCCTGGGTCAAGTCGATGACGGTGATGCCGTGCAAGCCGGCTGGTGAAGCGCTGCTCATGCTGTGATCTTTCCGAAATTCATGTCCTTTTCGGCCCAGAAGGCCGCGCGTTTGATCATTACGGTGCGCTCGCCCGTGGCGACCTCGATCCCGTCCTGATTGCTTCCCGTGAAGCGATAGCGCATCAACCCGGCGTCGGGGCGCGAGGCATCGGAAAGTGCAAGCACCTCGGACCTTGCATAGAGCGTGTCGCCCTGAAATACCGGCCCCTTCAGCCGAATGCCGGTGACCGCGATGTCCATGAAGGCATTCTCGCTCATGTCCTCGGTGGTCAGGCCGATGACGATCGTCAGCGTGCAAGGGCCGAGGACTAGTCTTTCGCGGAACCGCCCGTCCATCGCAGTGGTGGAAGCAACCAGATCGAAATGCGCCGAAGCTGTATTCATCGACATGTGGCACATGGCGTAGTTGTCCCAGTTGGTGACCGTGCGTCCTCTCGCATGGTCATAGACCTGCCCAACCGAAAAGCTTTCGAAGTAGTTGTTGCGCCCTGTGACTGCCATCAGCCGCGCTCCTCGACGAGACGGCGGGCGATGACTTCCCGCTGGATTTCCGAAGTACCCTCGCCGATGGTCAGCAAGCCGCTGTCGCGCCAATATCGATTGACGGCGGTTTCGACAGCAAAGCCCATACCGCCATGAATCTGCACCGCCTCCTGGCAAACCTTCTGCGCCATTTCGGCGGCAAACAGCTTCAGCTGCCCCGCTTCGAGATCGGCACGCTCGCCCCGGTCAAGCTTGCGCGCAACCATGTAGCCCAGCTGCCGCGCCGCCTCGATCCCGGTGGACATGTCAGCAAGCTTGAAGCGCACAGCCTGGAAGCTGTTGATCGTCTTGCCGAACTGCACGCGCGTGGCGGCATAGTCACGTGCCTTGTCAAAAGCCGCCTGCGCCAGGCCGATGCAGCGGAACGCAAACTGCATGCGAGCAAATTCGTAGGTCGCCATCAGTTGGCGGAAGGCAAGACCCTCGACACCGCCAACAAGATTTGCAACCGGCACCTTCAGGTTATCGAAGAACAGCTGGTAGGAATGCATCCCGTGATAGCCAACGGTATTCAGCTTCTGGGCGGTGAATTCAGGTCCTGGAAACTCGCCACGCGGCTTTTCGATCAGCAGAAGCGAAATACCGGCGTGTTTGTGATCTTTCGATGTCCGCACGAAGCAAGAGATGACTTCCGCCCGTCTTGCGTGGGTGCACCACAGCTTGGTGCCGTTCAAGATGTAATGGTCCGCGTCTTTAACTGCCGTGGTCTTGATATTCGCGGCATCCGATCCGGCTTCGGGTTCGGTGCCGGAATGCGCCGCCTGCTTGCGTCCCGAGATCAAATCGGGCAGGAATCGCTGCTTCTGCTCGGCAGTCCCGTTGCGCAGCAATATTTCGATTAGCGCCCAGTTGCGCGCAGGCAAGGCCCCAACCGAGAACCAGGCACGGGACAGCTCTTCCGTCACCACCGCGGCGGCCAGATTGCCCATATCAAGGCCCCCCACCTCTTCAGGCGCCGTCAACCCAAAAATGCCCAGATCACAGAGCTTTTGCAGCAGATCGTCTGGTATTTCGGCTTCAGCAAGGTGCAGGGCCTGGGCAACGGGCTCCACCTCCTTGTCGGCAAAAGTCCTTGCCGCCTCTTGCATCTGGCGGATTTCTTCGGAAAGTTCGCTCATTTGCAGTTCCTTACGTATTGCGGCAGCGCGACAGATTGCGGCGATGGAAGGTCACCACTTCCTCGCCATTCTGGTTGTGACCGCGTGTGTGCCATTCGGTGATGCCCCAGCCGGGACGACTCTCGGTCAGGCGCTGTGAGACCACGGTGGATCGCGCATAAACGGTGTCGCCGGCATGAACCGGCACCCCGAAGGAAAGATCATCGACGCCCAGGAACGGGCCACCTGCCTCGGAAAGATCCTCCACCGAAAGCCCGAGGATCGTGGCAAAGACGAACATGGGCGGGACAATGATGTCGTCGTAGCCCAGGGCCTGCGCATAGGGGGCATTAAAGAAAATCGGGTTCATCTGAAGAAACATATTGCTGAACAAACTGGCGTCCGACGCATTGAATGTCCGGCCCCAGTGGTGTTCGAATTGCTGGCCGACGCTGAAATCCTCATACAGCAGGCCGCGTTCTTGCCGGATCATGCCGCCACATCCTCCACGTTCGAGCGGGTGGCGGAAAGCAGCGGAGCGATCGATTCCAGATCGCAAAGACTCAGCGCAAGTGTTTGCAGGCGCTCCGTCGCATCGGGCGACAATTCCCGCAGCACATTGGCGCGGAACTTGGCAAGGATCTCGGCTCGCTCCAGCGGAAGCCCCGGCGTTCCGCGGCTTTGCGGCTTGCGCAGGACATGCCGGCTGCCATCGCGAAGAGTCAGCCGTAACTCACCGGGAAAACGGGCAGGAAAATCGCTGAGCTGATCAACCGTGCAAGTGACCTTGCGCGAGAGGCCGAGCACTTCGGGATCAGCCAGATTTCCATCGAAAAACCCAGACAGATCAACCCTGCCCCGCGCAAGCGCGAGAGCAATCACATAGGGCGTGCTGAACAGGGCATCATACTCGCTTTGCGGTTCGATCTTGCTTGTCCGGGGTTCCCAGACCAAATGATGCAGCCGTTCGGACAGCGGAGCCTCGATTGCGATAATCTCGTCCGCAGTAAAAGGTGCCCCTCTTTCAGCGACCAGCTCCAACGCAGCGTCGGCGAAGGCATGGATGAAATGACAGCAGGGATATGGCTTGATCGCCAGTCCCGTCAGCACCCACTCTTCGTTCAGTCTGCGGATCAGGCGCTCAGTGTCGGGCAGATAGCCCAGATGAGCCATGAAGTAGCCGTGAGGCCCCTCGAACACCGTTTTCGGCCCTGTGAAACCGGCGCGGCCGAGCGCGACTGCCGTAATGCCCGAATGGGCGGCCCAGCCGGGATGCAGCCGCTTCAACCACGCGCCCTCGAACTGTAAGATGCCGCCGGCAAGGGATCCACAAAGCCCCAATGCATCGACAAGCTGTGTCTCGTTCAGCCCGTAGAGCCGCGCCGCCGCAGCAGCAGCGGCAAAAGGTCCGCATATTGCCGTTGGATGCAGGTGCTTGTCATGGAATTCGCCTTTGGCCGTCAGCGCCAACCGGCAACCGATTTCGAGCGCGACAATAAACGCTTCGAGTACCTCCCGGCCCGACGCGCCGGTCTCTTCACCGACAGCCAGGACTGTCGCCATAGCCGTCGCGCTGGCGTGGTAGATTCCCTCGATATGGGTATCATCAAAGTCTAACCCATGTGCCAGTGTGCCATTGACCATTGCCGCAAGATTGGCCGGAAGTGTGCGGCCCGAGCCGATCACCGTTGCATCGCTGCCCTTGCCAAGACTCTCGGCTGCAACGTTAACCGAAGCCGCGAAGGGAAAGCCGGACGAGGCGACCGCAACGCCCAACGTATCCAGAAAATGATCTTGCGCCTTCGCATACACGTCAGATGGCAGATCGAGCCGCCCCAACGCAAACGCCGCAAGCGCTTGGGAAAGCGTGTTCATGGTGTTCCCTCCTCATTGAAGTGGGGAGGCGACCATGCGCCGGTTAAACTGGTGCATGGTCGCCTCCCAGTGGCACCGTCGCATGTATGGAATTTATCTTTCAAACGGATATTTTTTATATAATTATCTATCCAATTTATGAATTGGATTGTTAGCGATAGGAATGGGGGGCTTGAGCTTGGCACGACTTCCAATTGATCTTGGCGCGTTGGAGGCTGTGATCGCTGTGGCCGAAACTGGCAGCTTCAGCGCCGCAGCCGGGCTGCTCTCGATCTCGCAATCGGCAGTTTCATCACGGATCCGGGTGGCGGAAGAAGTTCTTGGGGTTGAGTTATTTCACAGAACAACCCGACGGGTAATCCTGTCCGAACACGGCGCCCGCCTGAAGGCGCGCGCCGGAATGGCACTTTCCGACCTGCAAGCCATCATCGACGAATTCCGCGACGAAGCCCGCTTGATTCGAGGCCGGGTAAATGTTGGAGCAACACCCACCGTTTCAGCCATCGTATTACCAGGTATCGTTCGCGCATTCCAGGACACCTACCCAGGAATTAGGGTGACGATTTATGATGATTTCTTCGGCATGGCATTGGAACGGGTCATGCGCGGCGAAGTGGATTTTGCAATCGCGCCTTATGACGAGCATATAGATAATGGATCTTTGCTATTGGAAAAATTTCTTTTTGAGGAAATGGTGGTAATTGTTCCCGAGGGCCATCCGCTTGCAGAAGGTGACTTCTCTCTTCAGCGAATGGCACAATACCCTATCGTCTCAATGCCACCCCATTCGGCGACCTACCATTACATCCACCGTCTGTTTGCCGAGCACGGCTTGAGTTTTGAGCCGACGATGCAGACGATGCACGCTCTGTCGTCTATCGCCATAACCCGTTCCGGTCTCGCGAGCGCTTTCATTCCGGTGGGCCTGCAGAAAATTTGCAGCATGCACGGACTCGTGACACTTCGGCTGCCTGACAAGGTGCTCGGGCGCTCGATCGCTATCGCAACCGCCCCCGACCGCAGCCTTACTCCGGCGGCACGCGCGCTGACAAACCTGATACGCATCAGCCATTATTGCTGATCGATCCGCATCGTATATCCACGCTCCCACGCGAGGAACGACTTCTCCCTTGGCCGGCAACGAGCCCAACCCGGTCTGACCGTTCGACCAATGTGAGGTTATCGCATTCTGAAAGTTAGCGCGACGCTGATCCCCTCCTGCCGCTAGAACTCTGACCGGGCCATTCTCCGTGCGCATGAGCAATGGAGATGTTGGCACGGAACGACGCTGGCAGGTCTACGACTGGTGCAAGCAGCTACGGATGGGGCAGCTTGCCGTGCACGAAAGTGGCGGCGTCGCCGACGATGGATGCCACCTTCGGGGTGGAGATCGTCGTCGGTGATGTCGTGATCCGCGCCGGGGTCGGCGCCCTGCCCGCGAACCTTACGGGCCTGCCCGACCCCGCGCTGATCGCCCGGCTGATCCGCGCCGGGGCGTGGCAGCGGCGCATCCGCCGCTGCCTGGACGACGGTGACGACCGGCCGGCGGAGAACTGACCGGGCCCCGCTACAACAGCACGAGGATCAGTATCCCCAGAACGATGAGAAGGCAGCCCGCCGCCTCGAACCGGTTGATCCGCTCGCGGAACACGAAGACGGTGAAGGCGAAGGCGAAGATCATCTCGACCTGCCCCAGCGCCTTGACGACGGCGGCCTGTTGCACGGTCATGGCCGTGAACCAGCACAGCGAGGCGGTAGCGCCGACGAAGCCGACGAACAGCGACGGTTTCCATGCCCGGCGGATGCGAGCGAGTTCGTCCCGCTCCCGCCACAGCAGCCAGACCAGCATGGCGGCGGCCTGAAACAGGATGACGCAGGCCAGCGTGATGGTTGCCTGGACGATGAAGTTCGACCCGGCAAGCGACAGGGACGCGGCGCGGTAGGCCACTGCGCTGGCTGCGAAGGCGAGCCCGGACGTCAGGCCGATGGCGACGCTGCGCGTGCGGAGCGAGGTGAACAGCGACCGCAGGCTCACTTTCGTATGCGCGACCGAGATGAGCATGACGCCGAGCACGCTGATGGCGACGGCGGCCAGCGCGCCCACGGTCGGGACCTCCGCGAGCAGCACCGCGCCGAGGATCACCGCCTGCGCGGGTTCGGTGCGTGAATACGCGGTACCGATGGCGAAATTGCGGAACGAGAACAGGTGCACGAGCAGATAGGTCGCCGCGATCTGCGTGAATCCTCCCACCGCCACCCAGCCGACGAACGCCGGATTGAACGCCGGGACCGCAGCACCCGTCACGCGCAGGACCAGGAAAAGATACAGCACGGCAAACGGCGCGCCGAATCCGAAGCGGACGAAGGTCGCCCCGGATGTGCCCATGACGCCCTTGAGATGCTTCTGCCCGGCCGATCTCAAATTCTGAAGAAACGCCGCAATAACGGTTGCTGGTATCCAGATATCCATGGAACGAAAGTGCTTTCACGGCGGGAGAAGATGAACATCACAGGGTTATATTATCGAACCGGCCCGGTCGAGACCTCCGACAACCCCAGCCAATGGGCGAGTGACGCGAGTTCAACGCGGAGCGCGTCCCTCGTCTCCGGCGGAGCCTTCGGTTCGAGATGCACGGCGTGCACGAGAAGACGCGAAGCCTTGCGGTCGGACTTCAGGTCTACGCGCGCCACGAGCCTGTCGCCGAGCAGAAAGGGCAGCACGTAATAGCCGTGCTGACGCTTCGCAGCCGGCACATAGATTTCGATCCTGTAGCGGAAGCCGAACAGGCGCTCGGTGCGCGTACGCTCCCAGACGAGCGGGTCGAACGGAGCGAGCAGCGCCTGAGCGTCGACCCGGCGCGGGCGGCGGGCCTCGTGATGCAGGAAGGCCGGGGGCCAGCCGGGAACTGCGACCGGGATCAGCACTTCCTCCTCGACCAGCGCCGCAATGGCGGCCTTCGCATCCTCCGGTCCGATGCGGAAATAGTCGCGCAATTCGCCCACCGTCGCGATGCCGAGGGCGCGTGCCGATCGCTCGATCAGGGAGCGGTGGGCCTCGGCCTCCGGCAGCGTCGGCAATGCGAGAACGGCCGGCTGGATCACCCTTTCCATGAGATCGTAGACGCGCTCGAAACTGCGTTGCCGCGTGGCGGTGGTGATATGGCCGGCATAGAAGAGCCATTCGAGCATGCGCTTGGAATCGCTCCACTCCCACCAGCCGGCGCGGCTCGACTCGAAGTCGGAGGCGGCAAGCGGCCCTTCCTGCCGGATGCGCTCCAGCGCCTTCATCGCCTCCTCGCGGCGCTCGCCCGCGAAGACGCGCATGCCTGCATAGCCGGCCTCACCCCGGTCCGCCCGCGCCATGCGCCAGCGCAGGAGAGGATGGGTATCCAAAGGCAGCAGCGAGGCCTCGTGCGCCCAGTATTCGAAAAGCCGCCGCTCTTTCCGCTGCCCCCACGCCGCGCGGTCGAGAAGCGTCCGGTCGTAGGCACCTAGCCGCGAGAATGCAGGCAGGTAATGCGCCCGCGCGAGGACGTTGACGCTGTCGATCTGATGCAGGCCCAGCCGCCCCACGACGCGGTGCAGATGGCCTTGATCGACGCGGACGGGACGCGCCGATCCGAACCCCTGGGCGGCAAGCGCGATGCGTCGTGCCTGTGCGACGCTGATCTCCCCGGTCTGTGGCGGCACGGCATCCCCGCGATCATTCGGCGCGGATCGCGCCCGGACAATCATTCGACAATAACCGATTCGTCCCGACCCGGGATCGCAGACTCCACCCGGATCCCGAGCCGTCCCGCATGAAACCGGTCGTCTTGCATTGCGAGGCTCGCCGGCTGCGGCGCTCGGACCGTGTCACCGGCCGGGCAGGTGGTATGCCTGCCGAAAATAGGATCGGAAAGCGAGCATCTGCGGCGAAAGCTCCATGAAAGCTCCATGTCGCGCCGCCAGGCTAGCCCGACGTCCATGGCGGGAATCTGTCATCAAGTGTATTACTCTTCGGAGGTTCTGACCGGCTCGTTACCCCCCCTCGATACGCCACCCTCAGCAAACCGTCATCACCCAGATTCCGACATAGCTCCCGGAAAGTTACTCCTCCCGACCGCCTCTGTCCGGCGTATCGGATCGATGGGCCTTGCTGTCAAAAAGGGTAATGGGTGGTGCGATGCCCGCGAGGATGTACTGCCCGACGTCGCGCTCCCTGTAGCTGACCGGATCGCTCAGCGTATGGGTCCGAACGTTGCGCCAGAACCTGTCGAAACCATAGGTGGATGCCGTCGATCTTGCCCCCATCACCTCGAAAATCCGCGAGGTGACCTCGAGTGAGACTTCGGTCGCCACGATCTTGGCCTGATAGACGTCGCAGGCGACTGCGGCCCTCTGGTCCGGATCGAGCGCGTACCCTGCGTCGCCCGCCCGCTGGAGGCGGTCCCCGATGTCATCGGCAAACGCCTCCGCCGCACCCAGGTGCGCCGAAAGGCGGCCGATCGTCGCCGCGATATAGGGGTCCTTCGTTGCCGAAGAAGCGATTGAACCGGGCCACGGACGAGTATGCTCCTTGACATAAGCGACAGCGTGCGTCAGGGCCGCGCGCGCGGCGCCGAGATAGATATTCGAGAAGAACAGCTGGATCCTCGGCGTAGTAAGGTCGAGGTGGGACGGCGCATCGTCGGGCTGTGGCAGAATGATGTCCTCGTCGCGGACAGAGACATCGACGAAATCGATACTGCCGCTCATGGTGAGCCGCTGCCCGAGGTTGTCCCAGTCGTCGTTGATGGTCACGCCGGCACGGCTCGTCGGCACGGAAAGCTGAAGCCGGCGGGTTCCCTCCCCGTCACGCAGGACGGCTGCCAGCATCAGCCTGTCGGAGACGCCGGCGCCCGTGCAGAATGTCTTGCGCCCCGACAGCGCATAACGATCGGGGGAAGCGCGTGACAACACGAGATCGGGATCGCGCGGATTGACCGCCGCGCTCCACAGCAACCTGCGCGACGCCGTCTCCCTGATCAGCGCTGCCGTCACCTCGTCCGTGCGGCCGAATAGGGATGTCGCCTGAACGTAGTGATTTCCCAGGATCTGGGCAATCGACATGTCCCCCTCGGCGACGGTGCGCAGGATGCGGAACGCCTGCCGCCAGTTGCCCCCGCCCCCTCCCACCGTGCGCGGATGGAGGAAGGCGAGCAGCCCTGCCTGACGCAACAGCCCGATTTCGCCATGCGGGGGAGCGGTCTGCCGCTCGCGGGCGTTGGCGGTTTCCGCAAGGCGGACCGCTACCTGGCGCGCGCGGTCAAGGGCGCCGGCGAAACCGGCTCCATTATCGGCAACGTCGGCGGAATCGCATTCCCGGCTCATTCTTTTATGAACACATCGGCCAGATTGCCGCGCAATCCGTCCGCGGTAACGGTGTGGTCGTGGACTTTCCTGTTGAACAAGGTTACCTGCTTGACGGTGATTGTGTTGATGAGCGGGATTTCGCGGGCAACGATCTGCTGGAACCGTGCGAAGAGATCATAGCGCTTCTTTTCGTCAGGTTCGATGGCGGCGGTTTCCAGCAGGGCATCCACTTCGCTATTGGCGTAGTGCGAGGCGTTCGAGAACGGCACGCCCTTGACGAAGCTCTTGCTCCAGTAACCGCGCTGCACGCCGACCGTCGGGTCGAAGGTATTGCTCAGGCCGTTGCTGACGAAGTCGAAATCGCGGTCCGTATAGACGCGCTTGATCCAGGCACTGAGATCCTGGGAGCGGATGGTGACGTCGATGCCGATCCGGGCGAGGTTGTTCTTGAGATAGGCCGCGAGATTCTGGAACTCCGATCCATAGGGCAGGTAGTCGTGCGTGATGCGGAAACGCACGCCGTCCGGCCCCCGTGGATAGCCGGCCTCGTTCAGAAGCGCATTGGCCTTGTCCAGATCGAAGGGATAGGTCTCTACACCGTCGTAGTAGAAGCGTTTCAGCAACGGGCTTATCGGCGACGGCGCCACGATGCCATAGCCATTGTAGACAACATCGAGGATGGTCTGGCGATCGATGGCATGGGCGATTGCCTGGCGCACCCGCAAGTCCTTGAAATAAGGCTTGTCCAGATTGAATTCCAGCTGGTGCTGATTGGGGCTGTAGCTGTAGCCGTCCTGCGTATACGCGATATGCGGCAGCGCCTGAAGCCGCTTGATCTCGGAGAGCGCCACCGGATTTTCGCTCGCGACCAGCAGTTCTCCGGTTTCGAGTGCCGCCGCGCGGGCGTTGATATCCGCGATGAAGCGTGCGACGAGACGATCGACATACGGCTTCGGCTGGTCCCAGTAATCCGGATTGCGTTCGAATACCGCGCTGGTGCCACGTTCCCACGCCCTGAAGATATAGGCGCCGGTACCGATCGGCGATAGGCTGGCCGGATTCTTGGCCGGGCTGTCGAGGCTGTCGTAGACATGGGCCGCGACGATTGGGGATTCCGCCGCCGACAGCGCATAGAGAAGATAGGGTGCGGGCTGGGAGAGCGCGATTTCGACGGTATGGTCGTCGGGGGCCCTCAGAGCCTCGACGTTGGCGAAGGTCTGCTTGCCGCGTGGGTGCCACGCTTTGAGCAGCTCGATCGACCGCACCACGTCGACGGCCCGGAACGGCTTTCCGTCGTGCCAGCGGACGCCTTCCCGCAGGGAAAACGTGTAGAGCTTTCCATCGGGCGACACGGTCCAGCCCGTGGCGAGCTGCGGTTGCGGGGTCAGATCGAAATCGTATTTGAGCAAGCCCTCGTGCACCTTCGAGCTGACCCTCTGCTCGGCGCCTGATGTCGTCGCGATGCTGACGAGGGATGTCGGTTCCGGGTAGACGAGGAAGGTCAGCGTCCCGCCATGGACGGGCGCGGCCGCTTCGTCGGCGAACACGACGGAAGGAACCCCGAGAGACGCAAGCAGGGTCACGGAAAGACTGGACTGAAGAAGCTCGCGGCGGCTTCGTGAAAATGTGCTGCTCATGCTGTCACCTGATTTTCGTGTTGACGTCACGCCACATGACGGTCGATGGACGTGAAATGTTCTTTTCGGGGAATGCCGAGATGACTACGCAATGTCGATCCGGCGTATTCCTTCCTGAACAGACCCCTTTCCTGAAGGATCGGAACGACCTGCGACGCAAACTTCTCGAAATGTTGCGGGTAGAGCGCGGGCAGGACGATGAACCCGTCGGCGCCGCCGGCCCTGAACCATTGCTCCATGACCCCGGCAACCGTCTCCGGCGTCCCGATGACCGTGTGATGGCCCCGCGCACCCGCGATCGCGGTATATGTCTGGCGTATCGTGAGCCGACCGGATCGCGCGATGCCACGGATGAGTTCGAGACGGCTCTGAATGGCGTTGCTCCCGCCGAGTTCCGGCAGGGGCGCATCTGGAGACAGGCCGGACAGGTCGACGCCGCCCAGCAGCCGCGAGAGCATGGCCATTCCCACTTCGGGATCAATCAGCCCCTGCAGCTCTGCGAACGCGCGTTGCGCCTCCTCCTCCGTGTCCCCGACCACGGGCATGAGGCCGGGCAGCACTTTCAGCGCGTCGGCGGGGCGACCCGCCTTCTCCACCTGCTGCCGCAAGCCTGTGCGGAAGGCGATAGCGGATTCCAGATTGGGCTGGGCGGTGAAGACGACATCGGCCGTTCTCGCCGCGAGCTTCTGTCCCGCTGCGGACGACCCTGCCTGCACGATCACCGGATGCCCCTGCGGGGAACGGGCGATGTTAAGCGGTCCCTCGACGGCAAAGTGTTCGTCCCGGTAGCCGGCGGGGAATACGCGCTGGGGATCGAAATACTGTCCGTCCGCCTTGTCGGCTGTGAATGCGTCGTCGGACCAGCTGTCCCAGAGTTTCCTCACGACATCGACGTAGGACTCGGCGCGCGCATATCGTTCGGCATGCGGCAGGTGCTCGTCGAAGCCGAAGTTGCGTGCCTCCGCCACGGATACGGAAGTGACGAGGTTCCAGGCCGCGCGCCCGCCGCCGAGATGGTCCAGGGAGGCGAACTGCCGCGCGACGTGAAAAGGCGCCGTGTATGACGTGGACGCAGTTGCCGCAAGGCCGATACGCTCAGTATGCACGGCAAGCGCGGATAGGAGCGTCAATGGCTCCAGATGGACACCGTGCCCCATTCGGCTGGTGATGTGTGGCCCTTGTTCGAAATTGCGCACTGCAAGGCCGTCTGCAAGAAAGACCATATCGAACCGGGATTCCTCGGCTGCCCGGACGACCGCAAGCTGCGTGCGGAAATCCATCCCGGCCAGGGAACTGCTTCCGGGATGTCGCCATGCGGCAAGGTGGTGGCCCGGCCCGCGCAGGAACAACCCGAGATGTATCATTCGTTCCGCCAATCCCGTCTCCCACTACATCCCGAAAGGCCAAAGCACAGCCCGCCCCAGCTCCGGAAAGCGGCTTGCAGCCACGCCTCGCAGCGGACAGACAATCAGGGGGCGTCAACCAGCAATCATTATTTTCGTGGGGAGCCGGGCGCTCAAACCAAAATTTCTATCGGTGCAGAAATTATACTTTCTTGCCGGCAAGCGACGCGCACGTCTACTCAGGGCCGATGATAGCGGCATCCGTGTCACCCTCTTCCAGCTCCACGTCAGGCTCCCGGCACCCGTGGCCCGGCGCTGTCCACGACGGTTGCCGACAGTTCAGCGCTGACAGTATGGAACAATCCAGACGATGACGGCAGTCTCATTCCCTGAACCGCTCTTTCACGACATTCCTTTCTCCGTCGCCGTCGTCGGCGGCGGGTTTACCGGAACCGTATTTGCCATCAAGTACCTTGCCGTCGCGCGGCGCCCCGTCACCATCGCCATCGTGGAGCCGCGCGAGATGCTCGGCGGCGGCGTGGCGTATTCCACACGCGATGACGTCCATCTCATGAATGCGCCCGCGACCGTATTCGGCATTGACAGGAGCGATCCCGAGGGATTTTCACGCTGGCTGGAAACGGCATGTGGTGCGGAGCGGCTTTCGGAATGGACCGTCGCCGGCGAAGCCTATCCGCCACGCCGGCTTTACGGCGCGTACGTGCGCTCGGAACTCGAACGCACGGCCACTACTGCCCGCGCCACGGTCCGGCACATCAGGGATGTCGTGACAGACCTGGAGCTGGGCGCGGATGCCGCCACTCTCCATCTTGCCGAAGGCGGAAAGCTATCCGCGCGACAGGTCGTCCTCGCAGTTGGCGTGACCTCGGCAAGACCCGCGTTCGTGACCGGGGAGGCCGGCGCTCACCCCGGCTACGTGGCTGACCCGTGGGAACACGGGGTGCTGGACCGGCTGGCGCGGAGCGGAAAAATCGTCACGATCGGCACCGGACTAACGATGCTGGATGTCGCCGCGTCCCTTGAACGGGCCGGGTTCGGAGGGGAACTCGTCGCCATCTCCCGCAGCGGTCTGGTTTCGGAGGGCCGCCGCAAGGTCGTCAGCCTTCCGGTTCTGGCCGAAAACGAAGAAGCGCCCGACAGGCTGGTCCCTTTCCTGCGGCAGGTGCAGATCATGCGGCATTCCCTTGCTGCGTCCGGCGGCGATTGGCAATCGATCGTACCAGCGATCAAAGCCCAGATACCCGGCCTCTGGCGGCGCGGGTCATCCCGCGAGCGCCGCAACTTCCTGCGGTTCCTGCGCAGGTTCTGGGAAACTGCACTGCATCGCGCCGCACCCCAGACGGCGGCAGCCGTCGAGCGCTCGCTGGCGAGAGGGCGACTCACGACGTTGAGTGGCCGCATCGTATCGGTTTCGGTCACCAGTAGCGGCGCCCTACAGATCTCGTTGAGGCAGCGCTCCGACGGATCCGCTGTCATCATCGAGGCCGACGCCGTGGTGAATTGCTCCGGTCCCCGCCACGATATTAGCGACGCAGCTCAGCCCGCGCTCGTCCGCAACCTGCTTGGAAGAGGGCTGATCGTGCCCGGCCCGGAACAGTTCGGGCTCCTGGCAACCCCGGATGGCCGGGTGATCGATCGCAACGGAAGTGTCAGTGACCGTCTGAGTGCCATCGGCCCGCTGATGCGCGGGATTCACTGGGAGTCGAATGGCGCCATCGAATGTCTCGATCAGGCCATCGGCGTCGCGGAAAGGCTCGCCCGGTAAGCCGGCGCACGCGCGGAGGTAATGATCGGGGTCCGGATATTCATCCGGCGCACCTCAGTACGCAGGCGAGTGATGAAGCGCTTCGGACTTCAGCCATTTCCTGAACGTCTGCACGCGGCGAATTTGCGACTTCTGCTTCGTGGTAACGAAGTAGTAGGAAAAGTTGACGCCTGCCGTCTCGCCGAACGGGACAACAAGCCGGCCGGCATCCAGATCCGCCTGTGCCAGACGAGATTTTGCCAGCGCTATGCCCATGCCCGCCACCGCGGCGTCGATGGCCAGCGCTGAGAGGTTGAAGTGCGGGCCGCTGTCACCGGGCAAGATGCCGACACCGTGCCGGCCGAGCCAGACTCCCCAGCTGACGCTGCCGTCCTCGTTCTCTGACGAGTCGTCGTGAATCAGGGGAACCGTGCGAACAATCTCCCCGATAGACAGATTGTGTATCTTCGCATGCAGCGAAGGACTGCACACCGGCACGATGGATTCCGAGAGAATGAGTTCGGAAGCGAGATTCCGGCATATGCCGGAACTGAATCGGATGGCGCAGTCGATGTTATCGTCCGAAAAGCTGCCGAGCGTCAGGCTGGAGTCCAGTTGGATTTCGAGATCGGGATGCTTGCTGCGCAGCCCCGCCAGCCTGGGAACGAGCCACTTGTAGGCGAAGGACGGCGTCACGGAGACGCGTAGCGGCCCTTCAACGGCGATCCGCGTTACATGTTCCACGCCGTCCGAGATCAGGTGAAAGGCCTCCTCCAGATAAGGATACAGCGCCTCTCCTATCTCGGTGATCTGCAAACGGTTGCCATCACGGACGAACAGCTGCGCCCCGAGATGATCTTCGAGCGCCCGGATCTGCATGCCCACGGCAGCCGGCGTCACATAGAGCTTGTCGCTCGCGTTCTTGAATGAAAGCTCACGCGCCACGACGACGAACGTACGCAACGCGGTGAGCGGCGGCAGCTTCGACAGGGAGGGCGGACGAAGCCTCGATGGGCCGGAATGATTTTTCGTGAACGCTGCAATGTGTGAGATTGCCATCTGAATGCGCCAGTCTGGTCGATGCCAATAACGGAAGCTTCCCACAACTCATGATGCCGCATATGGGGAGTCGTCGCGAAGCGGTATTTCAGAAGACGGGCGTCGGCCGTTTCCGCGAAAGCCGGACTATCGCCGAGGACGGATGCAGCACCATTGCATGAGCGCTGGTCTGGACGATATCCGGTTCTATCTACCTTTGATCGGCTGGCTGCTCCGATTCCATCATTTATTTAATCAAATACATAGACTTTATATTTTTTTAAATGAGTGCACGTTGGCTGTCAAGGGACGGTCTCTCGTCCTCATCGGATGTAGACAAAAGCAGGAAATGGAACGGGAGGCAGCGGCGAGAATCTCGCCGACGATCCGTTTCTGCAGGACGAAATAGGCACGCGCCCCACTGATCGTGAGGCTCCCGTACAGGCGGCGGGGCTTTTCGTCGGCATGTCGCGCCGGGGCGGGCTCGCGCTCTCGCCCACCCTGCATACGCTGCGCCAGATCGCGCTGTTCGCGTGGATTCCGCTGCTGACGTCGTGGTTTGGCAACGGCGAGGCGACGAAGCTCTGCTTCGTCGCCATCTCGACCTTCTTCCCGCTCTTCCTCGCCACGGAGCAGGGACTGCGCACGGTCCCCGCGACGCTGAGGGAGGTGGCGGGGGTGCTGCACCTGTCGCGCCGGCGCACGATCACCGCCCTGCTGCTGCCGGCCGCCCTGCCCTCGATCGGCGTCGGCGTCCAGATCGCGTTGATATCCGCCTGGATCGGAACGGTGGGCGCGGAATACGCCATCGGCAACGGCCGCGGGCTCGGCAGCTATATCGCCAGCGCGCGGGACCAGTTCCGCATGGATATCGTCATCGTCGGCGTCGCCGTGCTGGCGGCCGTCGGCGCGGGCCTCCACTACCTCTCCCGCGCCGCCATCGCCCGGCTCACGCCGTGGAACAGCCCAAGGAGCGGCGCATGACGCCGGTTCAGTCCTCGCCGGCCCCGTCGCTGGCCATCGAGAACGTCCGCAAGACCTTCACCGTCGAGACGCGGACATTCGCCGCACTGGACGACGTGAGCCTGACCCTGCGGCACAACGAGATCGTCAGCATCCTCGGCCCCTCGGGCTGCGGCAAGTCCACCCTGCTGCGACTCGTCGCCGGCCTCGAAACGCCGGATGCGGGGGCGCTCTTCATCAACGGGCGCGGGCCGGTGGCCGGCCCGGCGCGGGATTGCGCCATCGTGTTTCAGGACCATCGGCTGTTTCCGTGGCTGACGGTGAGCGGGAACGTCGATCTCGCGCTCGATTCCTGCCGCCTCGCGCCGGCGGAGCGGCGTGAGCGCGTGCGCCGCTACATCGCGCTCGTCGGCCTCGGCAGCTTCGCTTCCGCCTATCCCCGGCAATTGTCCGGCGGCATGGCGCAGCGCGCCGCCATCGCGCGGGCGCTGGTCGCGGAGCCGGCGCTGCTGCTGATGGACGAGCCGTTCGGCGCGCTCGACTCGCTGCTGCGCACCCGCCTGCAGGGCGAGTTGCTCGATATCTGGGAGCGCAACCGAGTCACCATCCTGCTCGTCACCCACGATGTCGAGGAAGCGATCTACCTCAGCGACCGCGTCGTCGTGATGCAGCCCAATCCCGGCCGCATCCGCGCCGTGGTCGATGTCGGCCTGCCGCGACCGCGCCAGCGGGAGGAAACGGCGTTCATCGCCCTGCGCAAGTCGCTGCTGGAACTGCTTTCCTGAGACGAATCCGGCATGGCAACCATGGCCGCCGCTGCAGCCGGGCGGTCCTGCGGGCCGGTGCCGAACACGGAGCCGAGCAGCTTCGTCTTCTCATTTTGAGATAAATTCAGTAGATTTAATATAATTCGCCTTGCGAGACCTTTTTTGGGGTTATAGGATAACCCCATCAATCATCGGCGAAGGTACATCCCGCTATGCATTCATCGTCCGGCATTTTCCGCCTCCCGCGGCGCACCGTCATGACGGCCATCCTCGCGTCCGTCATTGCGGCGGCGGTTCATTCATCGCCCTCCCCGGCGCAGGAGGCGGGCAAGCCTGCCGGACAGGTGGCGCCCGTGGAGCTGAACTTCGGCTTTCCGTGGAACGGCGGCGTGGGCTTTCCGCCCGCGCTGACCGACGCCACCGGCTATGCCATCCACCTCGGCCTCGC
Organism: Pseudochelatococcus lubricantis; assembly: GCF_042432495.1. NCBI lineage: Bacteria > Pseudomonadati > Pseudomonadota > Alphaproteobacteria > Hyphomicrobiales > Chelatococcaceae > Pseudochelatococcus > Pseudochelatococcus lubricantis. Next base: position 372,434 of record NZ_JBHLXC010000012.1, read on the forward strand.
AGGGCCGATCCTGGAGGCACACGGCTTCAAGCTCGGCCGGCAGATCGGCTTCAACACCGGGCCCCTGGCGCTCGCAGGCCTGCAGAGCGGCGAGATCCAACTGGCGCAGACGGGCGAGACGCCGGCCGTGCTCACGGTGGTCAACGGCCAGGCGACGCGCGCGGTGACGATCGGCGCGCCGGCGGGAGACCTGTGGATCGTCGCGCGGAAGTCCGAGGCGGGCAAGCTCGAGGACCTCGCCGGCAAGTCGATCGGCGCGGCCTTCGGCTCCAACTTCGACAAGTTCGCGCTGGCGGCGCTGAAGCGCACCGGCCAGCAGGACAAGGTGAAGCTCGTCAACCTGTCGCCGTCGGAAACCTATCCCGCCCTGCAGAGCGGCGGCGTCGCGGCGGTGGTGGCGAGCCCGCCGCAGGCCGTGGGCTGGCGGCGGAAGGACAAGGACGTCCACATCATCGCCCGCGCCCGCGAAGGAGATCCCACGCTCGAACTGAGCGCGAGCGTCGTGGTGACGACCGAGGACTTCGCCGCGCGCAATCCCGGCCTGCAGAAGGCGTTGTGGGAGGTGCAGAAGGCCGGCATCGCGGAAATCCGGAAGGATCCGCAGAAGTACTACACATTCTACAGCCAGAAGACGGGCCTGTCGCCCGAGGAATCCAGCACCGTCGTCCTGCTCAACTTCGCCGACGCGCCGATTGCGCCGGACGGCCTGAAGGTGATCAGGAGCTCGCTGGCGTTTCTCACCGATACGGGCGTCATCAAGCGCAGCGCCGATGTCGACGCCTGGGCTCTGAAATAACGGGCCCGGCGGCGGAAGATGAGCAACTCCCATGGAGCGGCGATGACCGGCTGCGCGCCGGCGGGGGCCGGGGGCGGGGTGGTGGGACGGCGGGGCGGATACCGGCTCGTATCGCCGAAGGCCGCCCGCGCCGCCCGGCCATCGGCGGCGGCGGACATCGCGATGCGCGCGCTCGTGCCGGCGGCGGCCGTCGCCTTCTGGTGGCTCGCCTCGCGGCAAGGGTGGATCAGGCCGCAATTGCTGCCCCCGCCCGGCGATGTCCTGACGGCGTTCCTCACGCTGATGCAGAACGGCATGCTGTGGGACAATCTCTCCGTCTCGCTCGCCCGGGCCGGCGTCGGCTTTCTGATCGGCATCGCGATCGCGCTGCCGCTCGGCATCCTGGCGGGCCTTTACAGGCTTGGCGACCAGTTGATCGACCCGACCCTCCAGATGATCAGGACGATACCGTTTCTCGCGGTCGCGCCCCTGTTCGTCGTCTGGCTGGGTATCGGCGAACCGCACAAGATCGCGCTGGTCGCGCTCGCCTGCGCGGTGCCGTTCTACCTCAACACCCAGGGCGGCGTGCGCCAGGCGGATCCCGCCATCCTGGAGGCGGCGCAGGTCTTTGGCGCCTCCCGGGCGGAGGTCGTCTGGCGTATCATCCTGCCCAACGCGCTGCCCCAGATGCTGATCGGGCTGCGGCAATCGATCGGCCTCGCCTTGCTCGCGCTCGTTCTGGCGGAACAGACGAACGCACCCAAGGGCATCGGCGCGCTGGCGCTCGCGGCGCAGCAATATTTCGAAACCGACATCCTGCTGGTCTGCATCATCGTCTACGCGGTCTGGGGGCTGGTCGGCGACGGCATCGTGCGCTTCCTCGAAGCCGTCGCCATGCCCTGGCGACGCAAGCGGAGAGAAGCGTGATGCCGGATGCGATCGACGGGAACGGCGGGCGCGACCACGGCGTCCTGGCCGTCGACATGCGCGGGGTCGGCAAGAGCTTCGGCGCATCGCCCATCTTGCGGGGTTTCGACCTCGCGATCGAAAGGGGCTCGTTCGTCGCCCTGCTCGGCGCGAGCGGCAGCGGCAAGAGCACGGTGCTGCGCATCCTGCTCGGGCTGGAGGACATCGATTCCGGCAGCGTGCTGGTGGCGCCGAACCGCACGGTGGTGTTTCAGGACGCGCGCCTCGTCCGCAACCTCGACGTCAGCGCCAACGTCCTGATCGGCCAGAAGAGGACCGCCGCCGCGCGGCAGGTGGCCGTGCGGGCGCTGCACGAGGTGGGGCTGTCGCACCGCCTGCGCGCCTGGCCGCACACGCTGTCCGGCGGCGAGGCGCAGCGCGTCGCCCTGGCGCGCGCGCTGGTGCGCGAGCCGCAGCTTCTGCTGCTGGACGAGCCGTTCGCCGCCCTCGACGCGCTGACCCGCATCCGCATGCAGCAGTTGGTGGCGGAACTCTGCGACCGCCACCAGCCGGCGGTTCTCCTCGTCACGCATGATGTCGACGAGGCCCTGCTGCTCGCCGACCGGGTGGTGATCCTGAGGGAAGGCGCGCTCGCGCTCGACCGACCCGTGCCGCTGGGCCGGCCGCGCAACCGGAATGCGCCCGGCTTCGCGGCCCTGCGGCAGGGGCTGCTGCAGATACTCGGCGTGAACGACGACGTCGGCGCCGGCCCGCAAGCGCCCGCGATCCGGGGGGCGGCGGAATGATCGAGCTCATCAGCGCCGAACGATGCACCCTGTGCGACCTCTGCGTCGACATATGCCCGACGGACGTGTTCGAGCTGAGGGAGAACGCGCCGCCCGCCATCGCGCGTCAGGAAGACTGCCAGACCTGCTACATGTGCGAAATCCATTGCCCGGCGGATGCGATGTACGTCGCCCCCCGTCGCGAGCCGGCGGCCGAGGGATCCGTTCACCGCGACGAGAGCCGACTGGCGGCTGCCGGCATTCTCGGCAGTTTCCGCGCCCGCCTGGGCTGGGGCAAGGGCAGGCGCCCCCCGCGCACCTTCGACGAGGCGCTGGCGCTAGCCCGCACCGGACCGGGAGCGGGACCAGGACCGGAGGGCATGTCCGCGCCGGACGCGGCGCATGAGCGGGGCGAGGCCCTCCCGCAAGGCGCCCTCACTCACGGCGACGAAGGCACGGCAGACCGATGAACAGCGACATCAGCGATGGTCTCGCGCTGGAGACCGACGTGCTCGTGATCGGCGGCGGACCCGCGGCGACGTGGGCCGCGCTGACGGCGCGCGAGGAAGGCGCCCGCGTCGTCCTCGCCGACAAGGGCTATTGCGGATCCAGCGGCGTCGCGGCGCCGTCGACCATCGGCCACTGGTGGGTGGCGGAGGAGAACCGCCCCGCCGCGATGGCCGAGAAGGCGCGGGCCGGGGGCTATCTCTCCGATCCCGCGTGGATGGCGCGCATCCTCGATGAAACGTGGCGCACCTGGCCCCGCATCGCCGACCGGAGGGGATACCGCCAGGGCGACGACGGGGACGCCGGCGCGCAGCCCCTCGTCCAGGGGCCGGTCTACCTGCGGGAGATGCGGCGCCTGATCAAGCAGGCCGGCGTCACGATCCTGGATCATTCCCCGGCGCTGGAGCTGCTGGCCGCCGATGGCGCCGTGTGCGGCGCGCGCGGCCTGCGCCGCCATGCCGCCGGCCCGTGGCGGGTCCATGCGGGCGCCGTCATCCTGGCCACGGGCGGCTGCGCCTTCAAGAGCGGATGCCTTGGCGGCAATGTCGCGACCGGCGACGGCTATCTCATGGCGGCGGAAGCCGGCGCCCGGCTGACGGGCATGGAGTTCAGCAACTATTACGGGCTCGTTCCCGTCGGCTGTTCCATCGACAAGAACGGCTACTACCTGCTCGCAACCTATTACGACGAACGGGGCCGCGAGATCGACCGGGGCTGGAGCCCGCCGGCGGGCGTCGTCGGCACGGCCATCGCGCGGGCGTTCATCGAAGGCCCGGTGTTCGCCCGCTTCGACCGCGTCGCGCCGCAGGACCGGCTCGCCGTCAGGGCTTCCCAGCCCAACCTGCTCATCCAGTTCGACCGCCTCGGCATCGATCCGTTCACCGAGAAGTTCCGCATAGAGCCCATCATGGAAGGTTCGGTGCGGGGCACCGGCGGGGTCGTCGTCGCCGACGAGACGTGCTGGACGGGCGTTCCCGGCCTGTGGGTAGCAGGCGACACCGCCTCCCGGCAGCACATCACCGGCGCGGCCAGCGGCGCGGGCTCGGCGAACGCGGCGTGGACGGTCTCGTCAGGGCGGTGGTCCGGGAAAGCCGCCGCCCGGCATGCGCGCGAGCGCGGCAGCCCGCGCGGGCATCCGACGCCGGCAGCGCCCGAGGGCCGGAACGGCGCGGCGGCCCGGCCCACCACGGAAGCCGGCGCGTTGCAGCGCCTAGAGAAGCTGATCGGCGCCGAGGTCCACCCGCTGGAGAAGAACGGCCTTCGCTCCGCGACGGGCATGACGGAGGCGCTGGGCCGGCTGGAAAACGGCTGGGACCTGCTGAGAAACGGCCTTGCGGCCGACGACGTCCGCGCGCGGATCCGGCTGCGGGAGACGGAGGCCATGCTCGCCACGGCGCGCTGGTCGTACATCGCCGCCCTCGCCCGCGAGGAGACGCGGGGGATGCATGTCCGCGCCGACTTCCCCGCCACGGAGCAAGGCCAGCATCGGCAACTCATCCTGTCCGGGATCGACGCGCCCGTGCTGGAGGCCGTGCCGGTCGCATGGAACGATTTCGGACAATGAACGGGAGAACGAGATGAGCCACAGCGCAGAATACATCAAGAACCTGCGTGTCGACCATGTGGGCAGCCTGCTGCGGCCGCAGGCGCTGAAGGATGCCTTCCGGGAGCACCGCGCGGGCGCGCTTTCCGCCGGCGAGCTGCGCGCCCGGCAGGATGAGGCGATTGCGCAGGTCGTCCGGGAGCAGGTCGACCACGGCCTGCCCATCGTCAACGACGGCGAGTACCGGCGCCAGGTGTTCCTGCAAAGCTTCTCGAAGGTCGCGGGCTTCGAGGAATGGGAGAACAGGGAAATCCCCAAGCGGGAGAATGCCAAACCCGCGGATGTCAGACCCGCGGAACACACCCACGACGGCGCCTGTTGCGGATATAGCCCCGTGCCGCTTCCCCTGCGCCGCGCGACCCGCAGGCTCGAACTCGTCAACAACGACATTCTGGACGAATATGCCTTCGTGAAAGGGCTCACGGATACGCCGGCCAAGGTGACGCTGATCGGCGTCGACCGCATCATCCACGGCTACGGCAAGCCGCAGCCGCAGGACATCTACCCCTCGCTGCAGGCTTTCATCGACGATCTCGTGCGTATCCAGCGGGAGTTGATCGCGGGCGTCGCCGCCGCCGGCTGCCGGTATGTCTCGATCGACGAGCCGAGCCTGACGGGCTATGTCGACCCCGCCTCCATCGCGGAGCAGATCGCGCGCGGCGAGGATCCGGCGCAGAATCTGAGCCATGCGATCGCGGCGGACAACGCCGCCATCGCGGGGCACGAGGGCGTCGTGTTCGGCGTCCATCTGTGCCGGGGCAACCGCCAGAGCCTGTGGCACCGCGAAGGCTTCTACGACGGCATCGCGGAGCGGCTGTTCAACGAGCTGAACTTCGACCGCTTCCTGCTGGAATACGATACGCCGCGCGCCGGCTCCTTCGCGCCCCTGCGGTTCGTGCCCAAGGGGAAGATCGTCGTCCTCGGCCTGATCACGACCAAGGTCGGCGAACTCGAAACGGCCGACGGCCTGATCCGCCGCATCGAGGAAGCGTCGCAATACATACCCGTCGAGCAACTGGCGCTCAGCCCGCAATGCGGCTTCGCCTCGGTGATCGAAGGCAACCTGCTGACGCCGGACGAGCAGTGGCGCAAGATCGACCTCATGCTCGACGTCGCGAGGCGGGTCTGGCATTGAAGCCCGCGCGCACGTTGCCCGCGCACCTGCGGTGGGTTAACAGGGGAACCGGTAGCCACCCGTCAATCAGGAAAGCAGGTGCTGCGGCGCCGGGACAAGCATGCCGAAAATAAACGTCTACCTGCCGGACGACCTGTTCGAGCAAGTCAAGCGCGCCAAGCTGCCCGTATCGGCGATCTGTCAGGATGCTCTTTCGGCGGCGCTGCGCACGATTGCGGAAACGCTCGAATCGGCGAACCCCCCGCAGCCGCCGCTGCCCGAGGAGCCCGATCTGGGCATCCGCCTCGGCCAGCACGTGCGCGCGATCGTCGCCATCGCCTATCCGATCGCGGCCGAGCGCGGTTCGCCGACCGTCGAGGCCGAAGACATCTTCGCCGGGATCATCGAGCAGGGCGAAAGCCTGCTCCTCCTCCTGCTCGAACAGTTCGGGTTTCCGCCCCACCGGCTGCGCGAGGCGCTGGAGGCCGCGTCCCGGGCCGGACGGCCGCCGATCGACCCGGCGGAGGTCCGGTTGTCGGACGATGCCCGCGGAATCCTCGCCCGCGCAGCGGCCGAGGCGAAGGACGCGGGCGCCGAGATGCTGACAGGCCGTTACCTGTTCCTGTCCCTCGTGAAGGAGCGGGAAGGTGTGGTCGCCGAAGTGGTTGAAGCCCTCGGCCTCGCCCATACGCTGACGAACGCCGTCTTCGACACCAGCGATGCAGGTGTCGCCTACGGCACGCACGGAATCGCCATGCGCAAGCGCGACGTGATCCTCGAGACCATGTGGTCCGACATTCGAACGAGACTGGACAGGATAGAGGAAAAGCTCGGAACGGACAGGAACGGACACTCCAAACACTGATCCGCGCGTTGCGCCCTTTTAAGGCCGATTTTCTTTCATGTAAGGGCGCTGCGCACCGCTCCATCCCTGCGCGCGCAGCCGAAGCCGACATGACTGGTCGAGGTATCGACGGGTTGGGCATGGCGTGCGGCGGGGCGGTAGCGGCGGCAGGAGTTGGGGGCGCAAAGGTGAGAACCGCCCTTCAGCACCTTGCGGGGAATGGGGTTGTGCGACCGGACGGGATCGAGACTCGCGTCCGCCGAACCACCGCGAGGATCGACAGGCACGCAGCATGCCGTCCGCGCGTCCGCGGGATGGCCGGGCGACCAGAAATCCGCCGTCCACTCCCACACGTTGCTTATCATGTCATAAAGCCCGTAGCCGTTGGGCGGTGTCAAGCGAACTGCAAATTTGACCCCTTTGGGGAACTGACGAACTGACCCCTCTCATGCTGTGGCGTTTTCGTTTGTCTTGAGCGCAGGTCCGGCCTTCTGCAGAAGGCCGGACCTGCGCTTTTCGCGAAGCCGGTAGCTGTCGCCGCGGATGGTGATGACCGTCGAGTGGTGAAGCAGGCGATCCAGTATCGCCGTTGCAACGACGGGATCCCAAAAACACTTCCCCATTCGCCCACGGAGCGATTTGAAGTGATCAGGATTGAGCCCTTCTCATAGCGTCGGGACACCAGCTGGAAGAACAGATGGGCGGCGTTGGCCTCGAACGGCAGGTACCCGAGCTCATCGATGATGAGCAGCCTGGGCCGGGCAAGCTACGTCAATTGCCTGTCGAGCGTGCCATCGTCGTGAGCCTTGGCCAGCATCGCCACCAGGGTTGCTGCGGTGACGAACTGGACCGAATAGTTCTGCCGGATCGCCTCGCGGCCCAGCGCCACGGCGAGATGCGTTTGCCCCGTGCCCGGAGGGCCGAGGAACAGGGTCGTGTCGCCATGGGCAATCCAACGGCACGTCGCCAGTTCGCGGATATGGCCTGGGTCCAGCAAGGGCTGCGCACCGAATTCGAAGCCGTCGAGTTCGCGCACGAACGGGAACTGGGCGATCTTGCTCGCCATCGAGATGCGGCGCTCGTCACGCCGCGCGATCTCCCGCCCGGCGAAGAACGCCAGCGCTTCGCGAAGAGCGGTTGAAGAGCAGATCGTGGCGGAAGACCTCCTCGTCGCAGAACAGCTGGAAACAAGGGTTCTCCAGCCACCGGTCGCACAGCGCCTCGTCGGACAGGTTGTGCATCGCCTTGAGGATCGCCAGTCCCGCCATCAAGCGGGTGGGCAGTACCGGATGGCCGGGCGCGTCCGCATAGGCCGCGCCGCAGCACTCCTCCAGGCAGTGCCAGTCGATCACCCGGCCAAGCCGGGCGAGCGCATGGTTCATGTCGACGATCTGCTCGAGCCTGGCCCGAAAAAGATCGCGCTGCCCGCTGTCCCGCCGCTCTTTCGGACGCATCGGAAACTCCCTGCCAATCGCCGCCATCCGAGAGGGAATCATCATTCAGTCACAAGCGCAATTTGCAAGATAACGGCCCAAAAGAACCCCGAAACTTGCAAACAACAATATTTTAGGGAAGCCGATATGGACGCCAGATCAATGCGTTGGACATTCTTCACGGAGAACGCGTGAAGCCTGCAGAACCCGCGACCGAAGATCCCCGCTCAGCGCTCTTCCCATCATCATCCTCCATCGAGGTCAACTTTGAAGCACCGGCGAACGCACGCGTCACTTCACAATCGATTCATCGATCGTAGGACATGCTCTAGCGTTCCTTTCCAGGTAACCCAAGTGCCGTTCAGGAAGTAGCCAGAATCATTTGGAAAGAACTGATATCGTATTGGAATATGCCGAAGCCGTGGAAAAACTTGTCAGGATTCTTTGCCGGTTTCACGTAGCCTGAATTGATTTTTGCGATCCTAGCAAGCGCATCTCGGGCCACCTTAGAACATGGCCTTTCCCTTAGGATGGGCTTCCAGTTCCGCGCGATTCTTCGGCCAGGCCGAACTGCGCGCCGGATAATCGATTGTATCGTCGACGCAAACGGCCAGTACTTCTTCGGGGGTTGCCGTCTTGTACATCTTCGCCCAGATATAAAATGTTTCCAGGATGCCAATGGCGATCACGAGCTTCTTCGTGATCGGCGTCCCCGCCAGGGCCACGTCGATGTCTGACCCGAAGGTGTCGTTCATCCATATCATCGCATCCTGCTTTGCGGTGGTCATCAAGGCCTCCTGAAGAGTTGGACAAAACGCGCTTACTGTTTGGTTTTGGATTACGATGCAGGATCGTCGGAGAGATCTACCGAAAGGTCTATCAAGGCGCGGGGTGCAAATTTCCCCCGGAAAATCCCGACAGACTTTGGCTTGTCCTCGCTGATCCAGGTTGCGGTGATCCGATAGGGCTTGTCAGCAGAAACCGTGCGCCCGCCATAGCTGGGAAAACGATAGGCGTCAGCCGTAAAGGTCGCCTTTGCTCGTTGCCAGACCGTTCGCGAATCGATCGATCCGGCAAGCGGTGGCTGGTCGATATGGTCGAAGAAGTAGGACAGGCTGTCGTTGGCGGCGCTATAGGTACTACCGAGTTCCTCGATGCCGATTTGAATGGGCTGCGGCTCGGTCGCTCCCGTTGCGCGGATCGAAACCCATGCCTGGTCGCTTTTGAGTGCGTTGGCCGCGGCTTCGTCCTGGCTTGTCTCGGGTGAGCGAATACCGAGCTTCTTAAGCAGTTGGAAGATGCCTTCGCTTCCGCCAGCGATAATCATGGCGGACAATATCGTGGTCAAAAGACCCTGGAAGAACAATCGTAAGGGTTGCGTCTCGGCAAGTGAAATGCCGCTCGCCGCGATGATCACCCTCATCGGATCATAGGTGGTAACCAGAACAAGCATCAGGCCGACGCCGAACATGATCGGTGTCTTGAGCGCCCTGGCATTAAATGCGACCCGGAAGACGCGCCAATTGAAGAGCGCCGCCAATGCGGATTCCATGACGATCACAACGGCCAGCAGTTGCAGCAAGGTCCCGCTCAAGGCGTTCCAGGTCCCCTCTCCTAGTCCACCCGGTTGCGCAGGTGGCGCTGCTTCTTGTGTCTGGGCCCCTGTGAACGCCAGGGCTGCGATCATGACACCGGCCAGTGCCACTAATGCATATCGACCCGTTCTCATGCTCTCTTTCTCCAGTGAGGCTAAGGGACATTTCTTTCAGGCGGCAGTTTTCGGTAAAATCTTCATGCAGAGATGACTGGGGAGAGGTCTCCCGACTTCAAAGCATGTTCTTCATGATCATGAACCTGTCCCCGGTCAGCTTCACATAGCCGTTGGAATCCAACTCGTAGGATACGCGCGATACACTGTTTGAGTTGTTCGCGCCGAGCGCCCAGAGGCTTCCCGGATTGATCTCGCACACGACGTCTGTGTGGGCCTCGAAGGTCGTGGTGGTGTTCATGATCGCTTTGACTTGCGCATAGGTTTTCACCGACCCGCGCCACCGCACGACCAGATCGCCAACACGTGGTTTGTGGTCATCCAATTCATAGCCCCAGAACGGACAGGATGGATTTCCGGCCTCCCGCTGCTTTACGCTATCCTTGATGTAGGAATGGTGCCCACTGCTGAACTTGAATCCGGTATAGCCACCGGCACGACGCACGAAAGCGGACATTCCCGCTGCCGACCACGGCCATTTCTTGTGGCTCGTGTTGTCTCCGGGAGGACGACCAGCACCAAGATCGTCCCACATCTTCAGGACCTTTTGCTTGTAGCTTTTCCCCAGAGGGCTATTTCCGTTCTTGTCATCGTCTTCTTTGCCCTTTCCTCGGTCGAATTCTCCCCAGTAAAAGGCAGCAGCTTGGATCAGGCGTCCTGCGGCGTCGCTATGAAGAATGCTGAGGTTGCGATCTGAGACATGTCCAATCTGGCCCGCAAAAGGACCGTCGACGATTTTGATATGCTTCCACTTTGTAGGTGAGACCGTGACCTCCTCGACGATTGTCGAAAAGGGAAGATTGCCGATAAGTGTGGCCTTGTCGGACGGTCCAGCGCGCAGATTAGCCCCGACATCCATGCGTGTGACAATATATTTCGTCATTTTCACCCCCAAGATTGGGCCTGCATCTCGTCGCAGGCCGACCTCACGGCGGAACAATTGACGTCGCCCGAGACGCTCCCCTTAAGCGCCTAGCGCGTTCCGTATGTGAGCAAGCAATATTGGGCTTTCATACTTTTTTTGTCGAGTAGGTTCATATTATTATAACTAAAAATATATTGGTGCTTAACTTGAGCTGGGGATCACGTGGCGGTCACGACACGAATTGGATGTCCGTCAGATCGTTGATTAACCGCGCCACCAAATTGAACCGCGCCTCATCATTCCTGCCCAAAGGATCCACCGCCGCGAGCTTGCCGAAGCTAATGAGGCTCTTAGCCTCGATTGCAGCGATCGGCGTCTGCACCACCTCGCTAACGTAGCTGGAGGCGAACGACCCAAAGACGAATTCCTCTTCGGACCGCAAGGCCGCCTCCTGGCCATCTCATAGCCTGTGGCGCAGAGCTTGCCAGTCTCGTCATGGATGAAGGCGATGATTTTCCAGAAGCGAAAGGGGATCTTGACGCCATAGAGCGTCGGATCCTTGTCGGTGAAGTAGGGACCGGTAAAGACTGAAATCCGCATCTTGTCCTGGCGGGCGTGACCGAGCGCATAATCTTCCAGTTCCAGCCAGATCGGTGAATTGAACGATTGCATCTGCGGGGGTCGCGTTGGTGACGTGCATTGAATCTGCATTGCCGCGTGTTGCGATCTCAGGGGCGCCCCAAGCTGGGTCCTCCCGCCGGGTCATATGGCCTCGGCTAAACCTTGGGGGATTGCCGAACCTTGACCGCCAGCCGTGCGCCCGTCGCCGCCGAGATCATCAGGAGCCGAGCGGCTTCCCGCGCACTCAGACCTTCTTCGATGGCGCGCTGGAAACGACGACGCAAGTCAAGCGAAAGCGGTGAAGGCATGGCACAATCCTCCTCAACAGGAGGAATCACAAAACACGACGCAAAGAAAGAGCCCGATGCAACGGAAAAACGGAAAAAATTTAGATTTCTTATAGAAAAATCAGTACATTACAAGGAATTATGCCGGATCAGATAGCGGTGCAGTCGTCCGTTGCCGTCCTCGAAAGGATGGATATAGACGAAGCCGAAGGCAAGAACCGCCGCGGCGCGTGAGAGCACGTCCTTGGGTACGGCTGCGACCGCTTCCCTCGCCCGCTCCTTGAGGCCCCGCGCCACAAGCGCCTGGAGGCGTTCCGTCCTGCAAACGAGCGGACAGAAATCCGGCGTGCCGGGCAGATTGTCGCGAACACGGTGGCGCGGTGAAAGCACGCCCTCCGTGGCGAATTGTTGTTTGGGATCGACAACAGGGACGTAGCTGCCCCGGTCCGCATCCGGGATGTTGAGGCGCGTATCGAGCAGCCATTCATGGAGAAACCAGAGTCGGCGAGCGTAGGCGCTGGTTGGCTTGGCGCGGACAAAGGCCGTGACCGGCTCCGGCACCATGCTCAGAAAGAGGCGCCGCAGGACCGTCAGGTCAAGACCCTCATATTTGAGCGCAAAGACAAGGTGGCCTTCCACGGTAGGTTCCGGCGCATGACGGGGTGTGACGGGGTGTGAACAGCCGCCAGTTGTCGGCCTCGTAAACACGGTGCTTCTCACCGATGGCGGAAAGCCTGATTGGCAGGAGGACGGTGAGGTCAAAAGCACTGATCAAGGCGGCATAGCCCGCCGGCAGCCCTCGCTCAGGCAGGTGGCGACCGTGAAAAACACTGATCTGCTCTGAAAACGGATGATGATCTTTCTCGTTCATGAAAACCGTTGATGGCTTATGAAACTTCGGTGGCAACACCGCGCACCTATAAATTTTTATGATGAAGGGTGAAAAATAATTTTTTAAGATGAAATTTGTGAAATTCATATATGCTAGGAGCATACTTTCCTAACGCGCTCAGCCCTGCTGGGCTGATCGAGCGCAAGGCACCAGGCCAGCCGTCGACCCCTCCGAATTCACGAACAATAGCGGCAGAAACCAGCAATAGTTCTGGTTGTCGTTCATTCAGGCCGAGCGCTCGGCTGCCGTGCCGCGTTGCAGCCGGTCACCTGAACCCGATCGGCCGGCATGCGCCGGGTTTCAGCGCAACCTCCTCTTTCAGCATCTCGCCCAGGGTTCGCGCATCGGAGACGCGCAGCACCTTTGCCTTCCGGGCCACCACCGTGACATCGCCGGGCGTCAGCGGATCGAGCCTAAGCACGCCCGCCGGTGCCGCGCAGCCGAAGTTAAGGCGGAAGGCCTTCGCGATCTGTGCAGGCGTCATGGCGCCGAACCGGGCCTTGAAGAGAAATCGCCGCTGCATGGCGGGGTCGAGACGCTCCGGTGTGTTGCTGGTAGCCGCGAACGGCAGGGGATGGCGCTCCATCCAGGTCAGCATCTCGTTGACCTGACTTACCTCCCAGTTGCGCACGGTGCTGCTTCGGTCGGCGAGCAGCGAGTCCGCCTCGTCGAAGATGAGGAACATCCGGTTGTCGATCGCTTCATGAAAGGCCTCGGCTATATTCGCTTCCGTCTGGCCGACATACATTCCGAGCAGATCGGAGCCACGCTTTTCCAGCACCTCAAGGCCGAGACGCTCGGCCAGATGACGGGCAAAGGCGCTCTTCCCCGTTCCCGGCAGGCCGATGAACAGGAAAGAAAGCGCCCCCGGTCCTGCGGCGGTCACTCGCTCCTCGAGCGACGCCAGATCGATATCCGCCGATGGCAGCGAGGCGTCGAACCGCGCTCCATGGGGCAAAGGCAGGGCCGTTTCCCGCCCGCCCAGCGCCTTATGGATCGAGAGGGCGGAGGCGACGGCAATCTCTCCTGCCTCCGCGTGGTTGTTCTCTCCACCTGCTCCGGCAGTGCCCAGGCGCGCAGCCTTGAGGGCGGACGCGATGACAGCCGGTGCCACGGGTACCTGAGCGAGCCTGTCACGGCTTGCGGGATCGAGGGAAAAATCGAGCCCGGCAATATGACGGTCGATGATGACCCGCCGCACCACAACGCCTGGCTGCCGGAACTCGACGACCCGCGCCATGCGCCGCAGCACCGCTTCCCCGAGACGCCGCGGATGGTTGGTGATCCAGATGGTCGGGACGGCGCTCGTCTCGATCAGCCGGCTGAGAAACACCTTCGACCCACGCCGGTCCGATCCGTTCCCGGTATCGACTCCGACGAAGATGTCGTCAGCCTCATCCACCACCACGATCGTCCGCCCTGCGCTCTGCCCGAGCGCCGAGAGGAAGGACAGGTGCGCCAGCCGGTCCGCGCGGCTCGGCTCCTGGAGGCGCTCGTTCGCTTCGCCGGCAAAGACGACACGAGCGTTGCAAAGAGTCCCCAGCAACGTCGCGAACTCGGTCTTTCCCGTCCCCGGATCACCGTGAAACAGGATATTGATGCCCGTCTCACGGGTTGTAAAGGCTCCATTGAGGATGTTCGCGACATCGTCGACGACACGGCCGAGATGGCGGAAGTCCAACCGCTCCAATGTGGAAGGACGGGGCTGGCCGAACAGGCCCTGCTCCAGAAGGCGCGGATCGTCCGTATCCTTTTTCAACAGATCAGCGAGCATCCCGGAGGGGGTAAAAGCGCCGCCATACTGGTCCTCGACGAGCCCGAACCGCCGCAGCGGCGCATTCTTGCCGAGGTAATCGTTGATGACCCACTTCGGGATACCCAGCAACGCACAGACCATCCCGCCGCTGACCTCTCCATCCTCGAGGCAGCCGCCCCCCGATGAGGGCACGCCGATGCCGAATTCGTCGGCAAACCGGCGATCGGTATTCAGCAGCGCAGAAAAGGAGCGATAGGACGCCATATAAGTCAATCGGAACAAGATGCCCAGGATCAGCGCGCTGCGATCATCAAGCTCCAGCGTCGCACAGACCCAGTCCAGACGCCGTTGCAGCGCTGACGGCGCAGGGGCGGCAGTCCGGTTTGCCAGAATGGTCTCGAGCGGCAGCTTCACGGAGATCACCGGCGGCAGTTCGGTGTCGCCGCCCTCGCCCCTGTGAGCCTCCAGTTGCGGAATGGACAGATTCAGGCGCTCTGCATTGGCCAGATACCATTTCACGACAGCCGCGGAACAGACGTAGTGCTCGCCTTTCCGGAGCAAGCCGACATAGGCCAGTACCAGCGCCCGCAGCATGTAATGCTCGAAGGCGTCATTTTCCGGCGCTGACGATGTGAGCAGGGCATGCCCCCTCACAAGACGATCAAACAGCTCCATCACGCCCACCTTCCGCGCTTCGTTATCCTACTCATGCAGCCCTGATCGGCAGAACACCGTGCAATGGATCGTGAACCGGCGTCGGGCCTCGGATCATCCCTGCGCCCCTCGGAGAGAGAGCCTTGACCATAGCTCGCCAATGGGCATAGTAACTATACGGAATGTCGAACCATGTCAATATGCATATAGTTTCTATTCTCACTATAAGGTACGATTCCATATGAGCGAGCAGACGAGGAACCTGCGGTGGGGCATCGAGCAACGGCTTGAGTTCATTGAGTTTCGACTGTTCTGGGAGGGAGGCGTCAACCGTGCCGACATCATCGACCGCTTCAGGGTCTCGGTCCCGCAGGCGTCGAAGGACTTGACGCATTATCAGGAAGCTGCCCCCGGCAACATGCGCTACGACACCAGTCTGAAGCGCTATTTCGCCACGAGCGAATTCCAGTCGAGATATCTTCATCCGGACGCGGGCGACTACCTGATGCAGATGACCGCCGCCGAGTTGCCGCCGCATCTCGCGGCCCAGACATGGGTTTCACAACCGGTGGCGTTCGCGACTCTGGCGCAGCTGCACCGCGCCGTCGATGCCGTGATGCTGCGCCGATTGCTGACCGTGATCCGCTCCGGCCTCTCCGTCGAAATTCGCTATCAATCGCTCAACCCGGACAAGCCGAAGCCGCAATGGCGACGGATCACGCCGCATGCCTTCTGCTTCGACGGCATGCGCTGGCACGCGAGGGCCTTCTGTCACGAGCGCGGAACTTTTCGCGATTTCCTGCTCCCCCGCATCTCGGGCCAGCGGGATGAAGGCGCTCCCGGCCTACTGTCCGACGCTGACAGCGCTTGGCACGAAATCTACCGGATCAGGCTGAAGCCCCACCCGGCACTGTCGGACGCGCAAAAGCAGGCCGTCGCCGCCGACTACGGCATGCGCGACGGGATGTTCGAGATCCCGATGCGCCTCGCCATGCTGTTTTACTTCCGCAAGCAACATCTCGGGCTGGACTACCGGGAGCATGAGAGAAGCCCCCAGCAGCAGCATATCGTCATGGCCGATCAGGAGTCCGTCCGCGAAGCCCAGGCCCGCGCCGACGCACCGCCCCGGAAACCGTGGGCACCTCCGCGTTGAAGGACGGCCGAGGGGCTGCGTAGCTTTGCCACTCAATCAGCCTCACGCCATTCGACGGCAACTTCTCCCCCGAGAACCGCTGCGGCGCGCATGATGTATTTCAGGTTCGGGCGGCGAATCGACTTCTGGAAGAACCGGCCGGTACCGGCCAGCCGATCGAGTTGAACAAACGACATGCTGCAGGTTGCCGCGCGACGTCGAATGGAATCGAGAGCCCGATCCTCGAAAACCACCAGATGCGGTTCTCGTTTTCGCAATCCGAGGTGGCGTGCCTTGCTCTTGATCCGCGACAGACTCATGCTCGGGAATAGCAGCATCAGTTCTGCGTCCAAGACGTTGCTCTCCCAAGCCAATTGAAGCCTTTTGACCCCGACATTGGTCCATAGCTCGCGGCGCCGGACCACGCCCAGATGACCGGCCCGGTTTTTCAAAGCAGCCAATGAACGATGGGACAGCGCCCGCGTCATGCAGCGATAATCCGGATAGGTGCTCCGGACCAGTTCGTCCTCTTCGGATGACCAGCGCTCACGTCGTCCACAAGTGGATTTGGAAACGATAGTATCAGGCGGCATGAGCGACCGTCTCCGGCCAGCGCACGACCACTTGTCCCTTAAGCTCACGGATGGCCTTCTGAAGCAGACGCCAGTTGCTGCAGCGCGGGCAAACGAAATACCGCCCGGCGCTGACATAGGTATCCAGATCGGTCATTGTCAGTCCCAAGTCGAACGCCCTATTTCGTACTGTGTCAACCAGCAGCAAGCCCGTCCCCTTCGGGCGTCTTCGTGGACGCCGGATGCCGAGATGAAATGCCTTGTTCCAGATCTGGCGCTTCGTCTTGCCGGGAAACATGGAGACCAGATCATCAACGGGTACGCCAGCGACGTAGGGCTTACGCAGACGCGGAACCTCATCGGCGCTCCAGGCTCGGCGTGAGGGCACAAGACCGATTTGGTGGGCTTTCTTGGTGATCGCGCCGATGCCACGCTCGGGCAGGGCCAGCGCAAGGGCGTCAAGGTCTGGACGGAACTGCCGTAATATTTCGATTTCGACATCGCTCCAAAGACGATCCCCTGCAATGGTGCATCCGGTTTTGACCATATGGCGCAAGAGCGCGTTTCGCCCGTTCAATCCGCGTCGCTGCGCCTTTGTCAGAAGCATGGCATCACCAAAATCAAGTAACTCGTGGCGGATACGTTCAAGATATGACAAGCACTCAAAACATGAGCAGGTTATATCTTACCACTGTAGTACGACATATCGACGTCGCTGCTCGCTCGTCCAAATAGGGTGAAGCCCAAACACCATCTCATCGAAATGCAAAGCCCACCCCTTGGCGAGCCAAAGACAGCTATCGCCTCACGCTTTGTTTGGTTGCGGCGACCAACTTTCATCCTTACTTGCGCCAAAATCAAAGAACTATGGCTGTATAACCCGCCCAAATCGCAAGGAGTAAGTTGACTCTATACATTCCTTCCGGTGCCCAACGGCAACACCTGAGCCAACTCTGCGCCCGCCGGCCAGCCGGCCCCGAGAGGTTTTGTTAGGAATTCTAAGTCGTCTCAGCCGAGGTTCACGGGGCTGACCGGATCGAGCGCCTCCTGCTCGAGATTCAGCTCAGGGTCGGCTTCTGCCATCAAACGCCAAAGGTCTTCTATGGCACTGCCTGAAGCGACCGCGGGCGGCTGCCCCACCGAGTGCGTGGAGGCAGTGCCATATGCTGCAAGCACGTCGCTATTCATGAGGTGAGGCCACAAATCCCTCCCGACCCCTCTCAGGGCCCGTTCCAAGTGGGTGAAGATCCTGAGCCCGCCCCTATCGAGATCGCCCCAGTGAAAGACGGGGCAACGTGTGGAACTAGCTAAGGCGGTCGTCGCTTGCAGAATCTGCCGACCGGGAAAACCACCGGTATAGATCACAAGGCCATTCCCGCTTTGGTTCACCTCCCGGCAATGCCGTACGAAGGATGCGTAGTTCTCGACGGTGAGGAGATAGGTGGGGCCATCGACCGAGATGCGATGGGCATGATCCGGCGCCACGCCGACGTAGGGCATCGCCGGGATTACTTGGCCATCAACTGCCAGCCGTCCACCGAGGAGAATCGGTTGAGGTAACCTCTGGATGCCCAAAGTCGCAAGGAACTTCTTGTCGTCCAGCTCGGGATCCGCCACCGAGTCGGGATACACCCGGCGATAGATCGAGAGGATCAGCCCCATGCGCTTTTCGAGGAACTTGGTATCGCCAACAGCGCGCCGCGAGAAGGTTCGGTAGTCGGCGGCCAGCGTCGGGTCAAGTTGCGCACCACGGAGCGCTTCGACCGCTTTCACCGCGTTTGACAACTCCGCGGCACGACCCGGCTGCAGGCCGCCCCAGGCGACGCCGCGCGACCACGCCGCATCGATCTCGTCGATGATTTCCTTGATGTTGCCGGGAAATATCCGAGCAATTCGCAAGGGGCCAAGAGCGCCTCTGGAGAGTACCTTAGCGGGAGTGCGCCGACGATAAGCGTACAGCGGGGCAGGATCCGCCAGCCGCACATGCTGAACCAGATGCACGCCGTCACGCCGCACCCTCTTGACGATCAGAGCTCCTTCTCGCTCGAGGATATCGAGACGCGCCATGAAGGCGTCCTCTTCTGCTGTCGACGAGAAAGTGCCGGGATAGGAGAACAACCGCGTCGATCCACCTTTGGATTCCAGCCGATTCAGCATCTCGTCGACAAGACGGTCTATGTCAGTGTACTGTTTCATCGCTCTGACCGGTCAACGGATCGTCGAGGTGCTCGGTCAGCCTTGGCTGCTCTGCAAGGAGCAGCAGAAGAGCTTCCTGGCTCAGGTGCTCCGGATTGGCCTTCCGCATCTCCTGCCGCACGCGTCCCTTAATCCGCGAGGTTTCGAGCACTGCCGAATCGCCGAACCGATAGACATCGACGATGCTGTCGAGGTTCTCGTAGACGACGGAGCGCTTCTCTGTCGGGGCAGCGATGATCACCTGCAGGCCGATTTCATTGTAGAACTCAAGCATGGTGCGCTGGTTCTCTCCATCCATCTTGCTAAACGCCTCGTCGAAGACCGCCAGCCCCATCCCTCTGGCTTCGTCCGACCGGCGCGTGCCATGATAGATGCTGGAGAGCGCTGCGCCGATCACGACGTAGAAGGGAACTTGGCGCTCCGCGCCGCTGGCGGTCCCGCGTCTGCGATCGTAAGCGATCTCGTCGCCAGAGCTGACTTTCTTCATCCGCAATTCGAAGGTGTAGTAGTTTCTGTAGTCCTGATACCGCTCGAAACTGGCGTTCTCGTCCTTAAGAAGCGTCTCCACGTGGCGGACTGCCGAGGCGAAGGGATGCTCCGTCGCTTCCGGGGAGAAGAGCAGGGCAAGGACACCGTCATCCGTCTCGCTCGCCCGCGCCAAGTTATAGAGATCCCGGAACTCAGGCCGAACGTATGCATGAAGCGAGTAGATCTCGCCGTGCAACGGCTTGCTCCGCAAGGCAACGCGAACGTCATCGATCTCACGCTCGACATTGCGGAAGCAGCCATTGAGTTCCTGCACGAAGGAAGTGCGGAAGAGGTAAGTGACGCGGCCCGCGGCTTCGTCCGCTTGCTTCCGGTACTGGATGAGATCATTGCCCTCGAGCGTATCGATCATGTCCTGAACCCAAGGCTTCATCTGGCCGATGATCGAGGAACTGCTGTCGAAGGGACGCCGCACGTCGAAATCGTAGAGGAAGCTCGACACCTTGTCTCGGATGAGTGCATCGCAAGCGATTCGATCATCGGCGAGACGCTTCAAGCGGACATCCAGCTCTGCCGAGATGGCACGGTCAGTCCGGGCCCCTCGCAGAGGTCGGTAGAGCGGCCGGATACGTCGGAAGACGGCCGAGGACTTGACCCACTCCCTGAACATCGTCAGGCGATTTCGCACCGACCACCAGGAGCCAGGCATGTCATTGCCGGCCTGGATCTGGGACCGAAGCAGAGCCAGTTCCGACATCAACCCGCCGATTGACTGATCGTGACCACGCGTTTCCGCTCGAAGCTCTTCGATGCGGGCGGCGAGCCCCCGCCGGGACTCCTCAAGGGCCGGGTTGACCGACAGCGATACCTTCTCGATGCGATCCGCAATGTCCTGCCGCCGCGCATCGACGTCAGCTAGCTGCGCACCAAGCTTCATCAGACCATCGTCGTCGGACACTTCGCTGGCTAGCGCCGCCATCTTTGCAAGTACGTCCGAGAGCAGGTTCTCGTTCGATCGGTGAGCCTGCGCCAATTGGCGCTCATCCTCCAGTTCCTTGGCAAGCCGATCCGTCATCATCCTCGCTGCGACCTTACCGATCCTCACATCACGTACGGTCCTGATCTCCACGATGAGCCCGTCGTAATAAGTACCATCGCTCATGATGGCGCGGCCGCCAGAGATCAGTTTGGCCTGCGTCTCAGCAAGACCCACGTTCCCGAGCCGGAACACCACTACCGCCATTGCGATCGAGTCCTGGCTGGAGAGCATCGACGCCAGAGTATCGGATTTGGCCTTGTCAGGGGTATGGGCAAGCTTGCGCGTGTTTGCCACTCGGCAGCCGGGGAACCTCGAGCGCTCGCGGCGGAAGAACGAGATCGCCCGCTCCGCATGCTCGGGATCAACGATGACGGCCTCCCTATCACGGCCAAGCAGTGCTTCGGCCGCACCTCGCCACCGTTCGTCCAAAACTTCGAGGACTGCACACAGGGCGCGGGGCTTCATCCCCTGCTCGGTCAAGGCCGCAATCAACGATGCAACATTGGGATCGAGCGACACCGCGCCGCGCCGCGTCTCGGCCAATTTGCCAGCGATCTCCGCGACACGCCTCTCCGCCTCGACCCGAAGCGACACGGCCTCGTCCCGCTTTGCCGCGACCTTGCCGGACCCGTCGAGCGCAATCGCGACCGCCGATGCGACCATTTCCTCCATGCGGACTGGATTCCTCGGCCAGGTTGGTGGGAGAAGTCCCGCGGATTCTTGCTGAATGCGCTCGAGGTTATCGAGCAGAGCGCCGAGCCCCAGACCGAAGTTTTGGATGCGATCGCGCACCGCCAGCAACTTGAGAGCGGAGACGACTGGTGCATGACGGTTCCGAAGGCGAACGATGATTGCTTCTCGCTTCTGCTCCTCGACCAACAGTTCCAGTCTCAAGGCATGCTTCTTGGCATCTACGCCACTGATGGCGATCTGCGCGGTCACGCTCTCCAGTTCCGCGTTGGCATAGCCGATCTCTTCGTTGATCCTCGCCAGTTCCGCGCTCAGCCGCTCCTTCTCGGCCGCCTTGGCACGACGGGATGCAAGCAGCTTGTAGTGGACCTTCGCAGTATCGAGGAGGTCGGCAAGGCGCCGCATGCTCTCCGCAGTATCGCTCTGCTCGAGTATGGAGCCCAGGCGCTCGATCTCATACATGATCGGCCGCAACGCCTCCAGCTTTCTCTCAAGCTCGGCGATTTCGCTCTGGATCTGGCGGTAGCGTTGAATAGATTCCCGCAGCTCTGAAATGTTGATGTCACGACGTTCAATCAGATAATTGCGGACGAACTCCTCGACCGACCGCATGTCCTCGAAGGACAACGCCATGATGAAGGCCTTGATGAATCTGTCCGGGTCCGGCGCTCGTCGGCCCGTGAAGAGCACGCGCATGTACTCGCGGATGAAACGCACTGCCGAAGTAGATTGGTGCTCGTGCAGTGCCCCGCCCGCGTCGCGGCACGCCTCTTCGATCCGTGTGCGAAGGGTTGGCCACATGGAAGGAAACGTCTCGCCGCCTCGATCTTCGAGGAAGAATCGGGTATTGACCGACACGCCTTCGACGACGTATCGGCCCACGATCCTCGGTGCCTCTTCGCTTTCTGCAGCCTCAATGCAGAGGCCGATGGTCACGGGCTTCTCGCCACCATCGAAGCGCAGGGCAAGATGCGTGACGCATTGCGAGCGCCCAGGCTTGCCGATGTCTGTCTGCCCGAGACAGTAGCTGCGCAAAGTGCGATCGGATCTGCTCCCGCCCTCACCAGCCGACCGATTGAACCGATAGTATGCGCCGGAACCGCCGGCCATTACCGCTTGGATCAGGTCGATGAGCGTCGACTTGCCCGTCGCATTCTTGCCGAGGACGGCGGTATTACCCGCGAAGTCGACATCTGCGACTGTGAACCTATGCCAGTTCACCAAGGAAATGCCAGTCAGGTGGATCATGTTGTTTCTTCCGACGTGGAGCCCTCCTCGGGCGGCGCATTATGCCTGATGAAGGTCTCCAGCGAAGTCAGGAAATCCTCGCCCGCCAACAGGCTGACGATGGGACGGATCACCAGCTCCTGATCCTGCGCCTCATCGTCGAAGACATGGAGTTTCACAGCTGCCCTGCGGCTGAGCTCCTTGACCGCATCGCGGAAGTCCTCAATGCGCAGAGCCGGCCTTCTGGATCGGGACACCAGCTCGAGATAGGCGTCGTAAGTATCGTTCAGGGTCGTGAGGACGCTGCCGTAGTTCCCGACGTTCCCGTCCTGAATGCCTTCCTGCCAGAGCCGCGCCAGGACGAGGAGCACCAAGGTCTCATCGATCTGCATACGAGGATGCGACACTCGATCGAGATCCGGGAATATACCTGCCCATCCTTCGCTTTCACGTATGACCAGCCGGTAGCCAGCTGTCTCGAAGAACTTCTCGACGGGTCGGACGACAGCAGACCGTCGGAGAATCTCCAGCATCGGTGGCGACCCGCGATCCTCCGTGTGAAGAAATTGATGGCGGAGTAGGTGGTGTATTGTCTGCGTGACCCGCTCCATGATCCGCGGTTCACGCGCCTCAATATCCTGGAATTCACTCAGCATGGATCTTCCTCTACGGCGCTGGCGGCGTCACCCTATGGATGCTGAAGTTGGAGCAAGAGACCCAGTCGTTGTCGACGCCGTCCTCGCTGCCCGCCGAGAACCGATAACGATCCTCGAGGTCTCGTGACAATCTGTCATCGCGAGAACCATGAAGCACGGATTGGACCGATCGGCGAAGGGCCTCGAATGCGAGGAAATCGTCGAGATCGACCATTAGGAGATCCCTTGCCTCGATCGTCTGTTCTGGCAGCACTCTCGTATCGAGGAAGCGGAGGACTTGCTCGGGCTTCACGGTTATGCGCGCAAGATATTCGCGCTCAAGCTGCCGACGGAGCAGATCGATGGGCTCCGGCTCCACGATTGGCATGGCGGCAGAAACGATCGATGCTCTCTCCCCGCGAGGCCGAGCGAGCAGGCCGAAGGAGAATGGACTTATCACTGCCTGCAGGGTTCCTGGCACTGACAACTCGACACGCGTGCTGCGGTTGGCGGCGACGATACGGTCTAAGTTCAGAATCGCGTCCTCGCTCCGTCGCAGATACGCCTCGGCGCGGCGACCGGCATATTTCACCGTGTTGCGGAGGCGGATCTCGAGGCGCGACCGATGCTGCTGGATGCGAAGGAACGCCTCGTCAATCTGAACGAGGACGCGCCTGATCCGCTGAAGATCGTCAAACACCAGGTCGCGCGCTTCGTCCCGCTGGCTAGCCAGCCGGGCGTCGCCATAGGCCGCAGCGAGGCTCTCGATGTCGGCAGGAGAATCCTCCAGCACCTGCAATGCATCCAAGATAGCGAATCGAAAGCGATATGGATGCGCGGTCGTCGAAATCGACGCGAAATCTTTGAGCAGGATCTGGCCGACGAACTCTTCAAAATAGTGCTGAAGCCGTTCGCTCAAATCTTGACTGGCCAATATTTGCCGATCGATCTCGCGGAGGGAGGAGAGCACGCTACGCAGGTAGCGCCCGAAGCCGACAGCGTCCTTCGCCGCCTTGTGAAGACCAAGAGCATTCTGACTGGCGCTGGCCTTCACCGCGTCGAGCGCATTCTTGACCTCGACGATCAGACCGCCAAGTTGTTCGCCGCTGCCTTGGCGAAGGCTGGAGAGAAATTCCGCCAACCGCATCGCCGCCGGCGGCATGTCGACCGTCACCCGCAGGCCATATCGGCTCTCCTCCAACCAGCCAGTCTCCAGCAATCGAGCATAGATGTGCCGAGCGCGCTCCATGGCCTCCACAGTGGCGCCTCGATCTCGACCAGCAGCCGCTCGTGGACGAAGGCGGCGTCCGCGAGTGGAGACTTCCTGAAGCACGACCAACGGACTTTCATCGTGCCAGAGTTTCGGTTTTTGCGCCAGAGCGTCGTAGACAACGCCAATAATCTCGCTACGTGTAGGAAACATCAGGTCTGCGCTGAAGCAATCATTGTAGATACGCATCAAGACTGCTTCGTAAAGGAGGCGATTTTCCCCGGCGAACAACATGAAGATGTTTTGGTTCAATACGCCAAATAGCACTACCTCCTCCTGCTCTTGCCTAACGCCAAGTACATTAGTCACTATTTTTGCAGTTGGAAGCAATCAAAATCCCATAGCAGTCCACGCTTTTTGGATCTCGCTACATCGAACGGCATCATCGGCTCGCCCGGAATTCCTAGGAATCTCCTGCATAGAACCACTCTTTTAGAATTCACCGGACCCTGCCCGGTACCGGCCGTCAATAGCAACCCAGTGGCCGCTTTCCGCGTCCCGCCAGCCGTGGGGCCGTACCTCATCGAAGGCGCGCCGTGCAGCGCCAAGCTCGCGGCGCTGTTCCTCGGAATGCGCAAGGCCCTGATGCTTGGCCTCAAGAATCGCTTCGGAGGCGCGGGCATGACGGACGAGCGCCTGCCTGCGGGCGCGGCGCAAGGCGTTCTCTCGATCCTCGGCCGCACCGCCTGCCGGTGCTGCGGCCTCGCGCGGCCCGGCGTCCGCAATCGATCTTTCCCTTCTCGGCTGCTGCATGACCTCGCGGCCAGGCACAGCATTGTCGTGCTGGTGCAGACGGTCAAGCATGTCATCGACCGCATCGCGCAACCGTTCGGGCACGAGCTTGCGCATGATCTCGGCGACACGGGCGCAGAAAGTGATGTCGCGCCGCTCGGCATAGTTCTGCGCCGGGTCGGCGCGCTCGTAATCCGTCGCCATGTCCTTCGACCTGTCACGCGACAAGGTGTTGACGAGTTTGTCCCGGCTGGCGAAGTCGTCACTACCATAATGCAGGTCCATGCTGTCGCGGTGCCGGGACAGGGCGACATACCTGCCGTGGGCGTCCATGCCGGGAGTCGCCAGCACATGGGTGCGGTCCACCGTCATGCCCTGCGCCTTACGGATGGTCGCCGCATAGCCGTGGTCGATGCGGTCGTAATCCTTGAGGTCGAAAGCGATGGAGCGGCCATCGTCGGTCTTCACGGTCATGCTCTGCGTGCTGATCTGTTCGATGGTGCCGAGCGTGCCGTTCTTCACGCCAAGCCCGCGTTCGTTTTGCAGGAACATGATGCGATCCCCGGCGGCGAAGTTTCTAGCACCGCGCTCGACCGTGACGTGCATGTCCTCGCCCAGATCGCCGGCCTCCCGCATCCGGTCGCGTGCGGCCTCGTTGAGTTCCCGCACCTCGGCATTGGTGTGGGTGAGGATGATCCTGCTGCTGTCGGGTGCGGCCTGACGCTGACGGTCCCATCTGTCGATCAGATCGCCGCGCGCCTGCTCGCGGGATGCGGCCTCATGCACCATGTCGTGCGCGTCATAGGCGTGGATCGCATGGCCCGTCCTGCCGGTCGCCAGATCGCGGGTGGCGTCACGCTGCCAGTCCTCGCGCTGGCGGCGGACCTCATGAATCTCTACCCCGCCATGACGCTCATGAATGGAACGGAAGGCCGCGCCGGCCTCGATGGATTGCAACTGCTGCGGATCGCCGACCAGCACGACCTTCGCACCGGCCTCGGCGGCATGGGACAGCACGCGCTCCAACTGCCGCGTGCCGACCATCCCCGCCTCGTCGATGACAAGCACATCGCGAGACGTGAGCATGTCACGGCCCTGTCCCCAGCCATGTTCCATACTGGCGATGGTGCGGGATGCGATGCCCGATCCACTTTCCAGATTCTCGGCGGCGATGCCGGAGAGCGCCACGCCGCGAACCTCATAGCCCGCCGCTTCCCAAGCCTCACGGGCAACCCCGAGCATGGCGCTCTTTCCCGTCCCGGCATAGCCGACGATAATGCCAAGGTCACGGCTATCAGTGACATGCGCCAGCGCCTCGGCCTGCTCGCCCGACAGGACAAGACCGCGCTGTTCGGCGCGCGCAAGTGCGGCTTCCCTGTCCCTGTCGCCGATCTCATGCCGCTCCTTCTCGGCTATGAGTTCCGCCGCGCGGTGCAGGCGCTGTTCGGCCTCGATCATGTCGCGGGTGGTGAAGCGATCCTCGCCGCGTCCGTCCTGTCCAAGCTCGACCAGATCGGGCGAACCGCGCATCGCGCCCATGACCTCGTTGAACTGCTCGATACCGTCGCTGTGGCGATGCGCGAACATCGCCATGTCGCGGCGCGTGAAGGTCGATTGCTGCTGCGTGATCGCGTCCAGTGCGATATCGGGATTGGCAATGATCCTGTCGCCGTTATTGCGGGCGATCTCGCGGTGCATGTCCGCACGGTCTGCGGCTTCGATGCCGTCTATCTCGATGCGCTGCGCGGGTGCGCCGATCTGGCTTTGCGGCTCAAGGCCGATGCTCTGCGCCTCAAGGCTGCGATGGTCGATCCTTGCGTCTATGTCGAGTTCGGCAAGGCGCTCGTTGACATGCTCGGCCCATCGTTCGCGCCAGCGCTCGACCATCTCCGTGCGGTTCCAGTCCCGCACCTTCTGGCCGAAACCGTTCTCGTCAACGGAGCGCATGGCGAGCATGACATGGGCGTGAGGCTTCGGCATCCCGCCCTCGCCGATGTCCCAATGCACATTGAGGTCGGCAATCATGCCCTGATCGACAAATTCGGACTGTGCGAAGTCGCGGGCCAGTTCGATCCCCTCTGCCTGCGTCATCTCGCGCGGAATGGCAAACTCGACCTCGCGGGCAAGCTGCGCGTCCTTGCGGACCTCGAACGCCTCTACATCGTTCCAGAGCCGTTCGCGGTCGCCAAGATGAACCGGCGCATGTTCCGGCAACAGTACCTCGGAATGGACGACGCCGCGCTTGGCGGAAAAATCCTGCACGCGGTCGATGCGCTCGTCGCGCATCCGCGAAGCCGAGCGGTAGGCGGCGGACGCCACCGCACTGCTGCCGGCCTTGCGGCCGCTGACCTTGACGTGAAGATGATAGATCGCCATCGCGATCAAGCATTGGCACGGAAAAGCGCACGTCGGAACGACGTATAAGCGCGCCCTCTCTCGAAAAAATCTCGGGATGGACCGGGCCGTTCCAGACCGTCCCGGCAACAATACTGTGTTCCGCCGTCTGCGCAACTATCCTCACCGCATCAACCACTTGCGATCGGGAAAGGACACGATCATGCGCAAACCACGCGATTACGATGCGGAACTGAAGGCGCTGGAAGACAAGGCGCGCGACCTGAGAACCCTCAAGGTGCAGCAGCTTGGCGAACTGGTGATCGCCACGGGGGCCGATGCGCTCACCGCCGACGAACTGGCCGGGGCGCTGGTCGTGCTGGCGGAAACCACCGATGCCGGAAAGAGGGACGCATGGGCCAAGCGCGGGGCTGCGTTCTTTCGCGGGAAATCACGGCGATCTGCGCCAACGGCTGACCGCGACAACGGCGGCGCTCAACCGCAACCGGGCGGCGCGCAATCGCCATCAGGCGGCGCGGGCGCGGCATGACATGCGCACATGGCAGGTCGAACGCCGCAAGCGCACGCGCCACCTGATCGAACTCGGCGGCCTCGTCATAAAGGCGGGCATCGTGGACCTGACCGGCGATGACCGCGCCATCATCTACGGCGCGCTGCTCTGGATGGCTGACAAGCTTAAAAGCGAGCAAGGTGGGCAGGCTCGCAGCCAGTGGGCCGAAAAGGGGAAAGAGGCGTTCGAGGTGGAGCGTCCGGCAGGTCCGAACGACAAAACTCAACCGCAGCAGGATCGGGCGTGACCGATGGCGGGCGGCGCGGAGACCCCACATATCGCAGCGCTGCCCGCCATCGCGCGGCAACGCCGCGCAAAGACAACGAAGCGCAATATGCCCCCTTATCTCGTGGTGGCCCGTCATCGACGGCCAGTTCAGCCGTGAGGTCATGGGCGTCGTTCCGGCCGGATCGGTATCGTGGCAGTTGGGCGGCAAAGAGGTTGGGGCTGTAGTCCTTGGTGTACACCCTTGCTTTGCCGTTTAGCCTTTCTGTCGAGGTTGTCCTCGACGGACGCCTTGAGCGCGAGGATGACAATGGTGTGAAGTTTCAGCCTGATGCAGTGAGCCGGTGATCGAACGGCAGCTCGGGCAGCAGCCTTTCACTGTTGTACGCGGCGGCAGAATCGCCTCAGGACATCGCACGACAGCACGGTCATTCTGTTCGGTTTCGCCTCAAGAACACAAACTGGGATACGGAGCTACGCTACTCATTGACGAGTCTTGGAAAAAACGATAGTTTTGGATGATAAAGTACAAAACAAGGTGCACAGATCACAATGGGACGGCCACGAGGTTTCGACGAGGCGGCGGTGCTCGACGCATCAGCTAGGCAGTTCAGGGTTCACGGGTTCGCAGACACGTCGACAGAGCAATTGTGCGAAGCTGCCGGCGTGAAGCGGAGCAGTCTGTACAACACCTTCATCTCGAAGGATGAGCTGTTCATTCGCGCTCTGGAGCGACACATCTCCGTCGCGCTCGATGCGCAGAAGGCGATCTTGACGGAAAACGCCTTGTCCGGCTGTGAGCGTCTCGCCGCCCTCTTTGATCTGATCCTTGAGGAGGAACGTTCTGCGAGGAAGAAGGGACATGCGGCCGGCTGCATGATCGTCGCCTCGCGGATGGCGCCCGGTATCGGCGACAGAGAGCCGCGCGTGCAGCGCATTCTTGATCGCTTCATGGACCGCCAGCTCTCCCTCGTGGCCGAGGCTGTCGCGTCGGGGCGGCTCGACGGGAGCTTGCGAAATGACCTCTCGCCGCGCGAGGCAGCGCTAACGGTGGTGTCGGCGATCTCGGGCATCCGGGTTCTCTCGCAATCCGGCACGGGGGTCTCCAGCCTGCGCAAGGTCGCCGATCTCCATCTCGATTCACTTCGCGCGTAAGTCGCAGGGTCGCGTGATCCCGCATTTTTTTACCATATTTTGTACTATAAAATACAAAAAGCACAGCCTGAAAAAGAGGAGCCAACTATGAAAAGACACCTGTTCCTGTTGGCGCTGACCATCCTGATCGTGGTCGCAAGCGAGTTGCAAGTTCCGGCCATAATGCCCGAGATGGCTCGTGATCTTGGCGTGGATACCGGCAGGATCGGGCTGCTCGTCTCATTTTTCGCACTCGGCATGGCCCTAGGCGGGCCAGTGATCGCCTATGCGTTGCGCCATCTTCCACCCAAAAAAGCGCTACTCACGGTGGTCGCCGCCTACGCAATCCCGGAACTGCTCGTCCCTCTGGTGCACGATTGCTGGTGGGTCGCTCTTATGCGTGTCCTGACCGGGTGTCTCGCGGGGGCCGCAGTCGGACTGTCCGTCGCCTACGCGGCCAGGCTTGCGCCGAGCCAGAGCAAGATCGGTGAGGCTGTCTCGATCGTCCTCAGCGGCATCATGGCTGGCATCGTCATCGGTCTTCCGGTGTCTCATTTCATCGCCAGCCGATGGAATTGGCAGGCAACATTCTACGTCCTCGGTGCGGCGGCATTTCTCTTTTTTCTT
Organism: Pseudochelatococcus lubricantis; assembly: GCF_042432495.1. Taxonomy (NCBI): domain Bacteria; kingdom Pseudomonadati; phylum Pseudomonadota; class Alphaproteobacteria; order Hyphomicrobiales; family Chelatococcaceae; genus Pseudochelatococcus; species Pseudochelatococcus lubricantis. The sequence continues at coordinate 402,114 of NZ_JBHLXC010000012.1, forward strand.
TTGAGTCTTCTGACGCTCCCCGACAGAAGCGCGGCCTCTGCCGACGACAGTGCGCAGGACCTGCGCAATCTCAGACTGCCCAGGCTTTGGTCGCGCTATCTCGTGAGCTTCCTGACCATCGGTTCGGCATATGCAGCGTTCTCCTACTTCACACCACTTCTGGAACAGAACGCCGGTTTCAGCACGGATGCGACCACGCTGATACTTCTTGCCTACGGACTGTGTTCGCTCGTCGGGAATCTCATCGTCGGAAAGCTTGCTGACAATCATGCTGTCGGCGTGCTGCGCTTCGGCCACGCCTTGCTCTTCGTCTCGCTGGGCGTGCTCGCCATCGCCAGCGAGAGTCAGCCTCTGGTGCTCACGATGGTCCTGATCGTGGGCCTTGCCGGGGTCACGATGAACCCGCCGCTGGTCACCCGCGTCGTGGAGATCGGGGGCAGCGGGAACCTCGTCGCGACCGTCCACATGTCGGTCATCACGCTGGGCATCACCGTCGGCACCGCCGTAAGCGCAGGCACGATCAGCGCCTTCGGCGATGACCCCGCCGTTGCGATGTGGACCGGAAGCGTGTTCGCGCTGCTCGCGGCGGCAGCGCTCGCTTTCCAGACCGGGCGCAAACGAAGCACGGGGCCACTCAGGCTCACAAAGCAATCGCATGAGGACGGGCAAGCACGGCTGGAGATGACATGGCTTTTGGTTTTCTGGAAGTGGCAGTGGCCCCTGCTGTAAGGGCGGTGCAAGAAGCGCTCGGCGTGGCGCACATGTGGGAAAACTTCAAAGGCAGGCGCGAATTTTATCGCTTCACCGAAGCGGAGACTGCCTTTATCGCAGATCGGGACAGTTTCTACATGGCGACCACTTCCGAGACGAGCTGGCCCTATATCCAACATCGCGGAGGACCCCGAGGCTTCTTGAAGCTTCTGGACGACAGGACGTTGGCGTTCGCGGACTATCGGGGCAATTTTCAGTATCTCAGCATTGGCAATCTGTCCGCGAACAGCAAAGCCTGCCTGTTTCTGATGGACTATCCGCGCCGAGCCCGGCTCAAGATGTACGTGCATGCAGACGTGATCGCTCTCGATGCCGACCCTGTCATAACTAAAAAGGTGCTCGATGGTGCCAACGGAAAGGTCGAGAGGATCATCCGGCTGCGTCTGCAAAACTTCGACTGGAATTGTCCTCAGCATATCGTCCCGCGCTTCACGGAAACGGAACTGGCCAGCGCCTTGCAACCCATCAGGCAGAGATTGAAGTCGCTAGAAGCAGAAAACGCTCAGTTACGGTCCCAACTGGCAGGCAAATCGTCGCCAGATGCACATACACAATAAAATGAAGATGGCATCATCACCTTTCCCACCGAGATCGGGAGTGCGGTTCATAGATCGAGCCGCGAGTGTCCGGGCCTAACGCGATGCGGCGGCTATGGCATTCAGCACCGATGGTTGATCGCCAATAGATGGGAGGGCACGTCATGTTGAGTATTGATTGGCGCGCGACATCGGCTTACGGCTACGAAAAGGTCATTCTTCCTGCTGATTTCGCGTGGGAGTATCTTCGTCGTCATGAAGACTATCACTGCGACTTCCAGACCATTGCCCGCATAAAGGAACCGGACGCGGCTCAACTGGAAACATTCTCGCAGCGTTGGGGTTTGCGATTTCCCATGTGATCCCGAAACCCCACCTGACCGGCAATCTCTGTTTTGGATACCGAGCCTACAGCCGCGAGCCATTCAACTATCCCCGGTGCAGCATCGTGGCAGGGTGACGGGGCCTATATTACACTGGCGCATCTGTCCGGCTTCGAACTCCGCCCCGCGGCTGACGGATGGCACGGAATCTGGCAGGCCGATGGCATTGCGCATCAACTGTGGCTGCCGCGCTCCACTCCCGACGCAACGGCCTTCTACGGCACGTTCTTGCCGTTGGATGCCTTCTACGAACTGCGATGCCATGCTGCGCGGCGGTTCTGGCGCTCCGTTGAAGGCCGCCGGCCGGGGCCGGAGTTTCGGACCATGCCTGCCCAACTCCGCCAATGGCACATCTTGTCCCTGCGAGCCTTGGACGCCCGCCTGCACGGTGAGAGCTACCGCACCATCGCCAAAGTTCTTCTCGGATTCAGGGGCACGAAAGAGGATTGGGAAGTCGATCCGCGCAAGAACAAGGCCCGTCGTCTCGTCGCTTACGGCATCAAGATGATGCGCGGTGGCTATCATCTCCTGCTGCACTATCCCATCAAAACGGCCGTTGAGCGCGCAGGGCTTCGGCATGGCCGAAACGGCTGATATTCCGCCTGCTTCAAAACAGAAAAGGCCGCCCTCTGGCGGCCTAAGCGTTTGATCACACGTTGATTTCGAGTGATTTATGCTGGAATTGGTTGCGGGGGCTCGCAACCATCTTAACTTGCGTTATTATTCAAGGGATTATCCCCTCTTGTCGCAGATGACTACAGCGTCCCGCTGGGGACTGTTTCGCAGCGCTGCGTAGAAGCTATTGCTGTCCAATGTCACCTTTTCGGACATAGCCAGGCTCCCACGGTGCAGATCGTTTGATCACCTTCCACCATCTCTGCGACCGGCCAAGCTGGCGCCGACAAAATTTCCATGAAATCGGCATATCCTTCGGGACTCGTGCTGATCAGACGATCGTCCATCAGGACTTCCTTGGCGGCACGCACGGCAGCGTCACACACGAAGTCTGCTCGCGACCAGCCGCGCAGCACGGCTGCGTGATCAATCATCGCTGCATCCGCTTCGGGCAGGAGCATTGAGATCGAATATTCCTCGCGTTCGTTGGTCACGGTCACCCTCATTTCTTTATGATCAGAGCAGCGCCCGCGTAGCGCCAAACGCAATACATGCCGCCCCGCTTCATCGATAAGGGGCTTTTCTCCTAACCTTATTAATCTGCCCCGATCCGGAATCGATTCGTTCCTTCTCATTGCGTTTAGTCCACCGAATATGCCTCGTTCAAGTTTCTCGCGCATGCTGGTGAAGTTCTGCCAGCAGCGCGCCGCTAGTGTCCTGTCGCCCCGCGACACCGACGTTTTCAGACCTATCTGCTCGGTCTCTTGGCCGCGCACATCCCGCCACCAAAGGCTGGAGGCGACTATGACTGGATCACAATCGCTGGCACCTGTGGGATCAATCATGCTGGCCTGAAGCGGGCAGCTGGGGTTCTTGAGCCTGGCCTTGATGCGCTCAGCCGAGAGGTTGCCCGGCGAGGTGGCTCGGCCCGGATAAAGCCGAAGCGTGTCGCGACGCGTCGGACGCCCAACATTGTTTCCAATACGGCGCCGGTCCTCGTGGATGAAAAGCCTGCTCCACCACCGCGCAAGCGCGGCCCTCGTGCCAAACCGATTGTCGCGTTTCCAGAAGATGACGGAAAGCCGTGGACCGATCCGGTGTCCTTCGCTGACGCGCTCGATCTTCATATGCGTCGGCATAGCGACAGTGCGAAACACCTGGCGAAGGCCCTTGCATTTGTCACGAGCCATGTGGACGCGACCACGATCCGGATGTGGAGGCGTGGTCTCAAGGTGCCTCGAGCGGCGCATAGCCTGGAGGTCCTCGGTCACATTGAGAAACGCTATCGGCTCACGGTCGGCTATTTTCGGGCGAAGCTTCCCCTCACTGATCGCTGTACCTCAGTGGGGATGATTTCTGGCGTCAGCCGCGCCGAGCGGCGGCGGCTCGCCTGGCATCTGCCGGCGGATTTCGACCGCCGTACGCTACGGGAGCGCGAGGAGATCCTCGAATGGGTGCGGAAGGTAGTAATCTCGGGCTCCACCGAATATCGCCGCTTCCAAGCGGCGGCAATGAAGCAGCGTTATTCTATCCGCTTCCCCGGCTTACTACGCGAACCCCTGCGTCCGCGCGGTCTCTACCGCTTTTGCCGTGATGACGATGGTGCCTTGCCAGATCCTGACCTGGCGGCGGCCGCCGTCGATGCACCGCCTCCGCTTGCGCAAGAGATGGCCGATCTCGTTCGCTTCAAGACCTCGACGCTGACCGCCTTCGTCTATCAGCGGAGTGGCGTATGGGGCGAGGAAACCGCCTCGCAGAGGATCGAGCATCTGGGCTTGATGTTCGGTGCCCTGGCGGCGGCGCCGAGCGGGGCCGTTGTTGGCTTCGGCGTTCCATTGGAATGCCTGACCTTCGGCCTTCTGGTCTTCCCGGTCGTCTGGGATTGGTACATCCAGTGGCGTGAACGCCGGCGCGGTTTTTATACCGCCTGGGAGGTCGACATGCTGCGCATCGCTGTCGCCCTGACCCGCGTGGATACGGGCTGGTTGCGCCAAAATCCGCAGCTCGCCGAGCGGATCAGGCCGATCCCTAATCTTGTCACCGAGCGTGACATCGCCACCGTCCGAGCCAATTGGCCCGGCGCCTGCGAGCAGATGCACAAGCACGGACTGGCCCGGGCGCGCGAGGTGCAGCGCGTGGCCCGGATCCATCGCGATCCCTTCGAGCCGATCATGGTGGTGCTGGAGGCCGACAGCCCCGTGGGCGAGTATCGGAAGATCACCGAGGAGGTCATCCGTCTTATGCCGGACGAGAAGCGCTACCCGCGCGCCGCTGCCGAGACGGTGCGAGCCTTCCTGATGCTCCGGCTCGGCCTGCATCTCGGGCTACGCCAGAAGAACCTGCGACAGCTTCTCGTTTGTCCTCGCGGACACATTCCTAGCTCGGAGCGTCGCCTCACGGAACTGAAGCGCGGCGAACTGCGCTGGAACGACCGTGACCACGGCTGGGAGGTGTTCATCCCCGCGGTTGCGTTCAAGAATGCCAACTCATCTTTCTTCGGCAGCAAGCCGTTCCGGCTGATCCTGCCGGATCTCGGCGGGCTCTACCACTATCTCGACGCCTATATCGACCGGCACCGGAGAACGCTGCTCAAAAACGCCGCCGATCCCGGCACGCTGTTCGTGAAGACGGTGAAGCTCACCAGCAAGGACGCGGCCTATTGCCAGAACACCTTCTATGAAGCTTGGCGTATCGCCATCCAGCGGTACGGCATCCACAACCCCTATACGGGTCGTGGCGCCATCAAGGGTCTTCTGCCGCACGGCCCGCACAATGTCCGCGACGTGCTCGCCACCCATATCCTGAAGCAGACCGGCTCCTATGAGCAGGCGAGCTATGCCATCCAGGACACGCCCGACATGGTGGCCAAGCACTATGGGCGCTTCCTGCCGCAGGATAAGGCGGCGCTTGCCGCGCAAATCCTCAATCGCGTGTGGGAGGCGGCGTAGCGGCATCAACTCACTGCTTGAAGCAGTGTTCCCGGTCGCACTTTGTGGGATGCCGAGTGTCGAAAGTTGACCCCTTGCAGACGTTGGGAGCGTCTGCTTTCAGTCAGCCAACTCAGCTAGTACGAGAGACTACAGCTGACCCGTTGGTGGCTCAGGGAGCATCGGCCTCCCAGGGCTTTAACCAGCGAAATGATTTTTATTGGCTCACATTATAAGCCTTGATCTGAGCCCTTCATCTCGTCGGCCCCTTCCAGCGAGGCATCCCGAGGCCGTGCTGATTCGATTTTACCTTTCGTCGTGACAGTCTCGAATTCCTCAGCAAAAATATGATACGGGGCAGGGTTTGATGGTGAGGGGCAGGTCGTGACACGAAGCGATCCAATTGGACCAGAATTCTATATTCCGCTAAGAGCTGCCGAAAGAGTGTCCGACGTTGCATTCTATCTCGCAGCAGCGCTATCGATCATAGTACTACTTATCGACAAGACATCACAACCAAAGTTTTATGGAGCAGTTCAAGCTACGTTCGTGGTAGCGGTCGTCGGAATATTTGCAAGCGGCATCGTGATACGAACGTACTTCGCGTCTCGTGCGCATTCGAGCCGATTTGCTGACTTCGTTTCCAATGCGTTTTCCGTTCCCCTCGTCCCGTCTCCGTCCGAAGGCTATTATACCCCCCCCTGAGGGCGATTCATTCCTCCGCATGGGTGCATCTGTTCTGGAGAACACGCTCTTCACTAAATCGATTCTTGGGAGAATGTTGCATTTCGAACGAACTCGCATTTGCGTCTATATACTCGCCTGGCTATGGGCCGCGGTCTATCGCGCCACGGACTTAGAATTGCTGGCCGTCGCCGCGCAGGTCTTGTTTAGCGAGCAGTTGCTTTCACGGTGGGTGCGCATGGAATGGCTTCGCTCAAGAGCGGAGCGCCTCTATGAAGATCTGTACGCGCTCATCCAATCCACCTCGGATCTGAGCAGTAAAGAGTTTCGTGCCCGCGTCATCGAGACTCTAATCCGTTACGAAACGAGCAAGGCTCAAGCGGGTTTGTCACTCTCAACCGGCGTGTTTAACAAACTGAATCCCGAGCTCTCACACAAATGGCGCTCCTTGTGCGATCAGCTCGGAATCACCCCATCTAGGGACCCGACGGACTGACTCATTTTCTCGCCGCGCGTATCACGCAATTTTTCGACCAGAGTTGAACGAATTCCCGGCCCCATGATCAGCGCGCCGATTTCGGCGCCACGTGCCCGTCCCGCATCAACAGACGTTGCCATCCAGTTGAAACTTGAGATCACGAGATTGTCTTCATCCCAGCCTAGGTACTTCGCGTGGGCATCATCGACGCGGACAATTTTGATGCCGCGTTTGGCAATTTCAGCTGGTGCGGGCTCGTGGCCTTCCTCAAGTAGGAATTTGCTTGGGCGGGTATACTGGAGCCGGACGTCGACCCCTCGGGATGCAGCCGTTTCCATCGGGACGAGCACAGACGTCTCCGCTGACAAGCCATACAGATCACACGCAATATCTATCTCTTTGGACGCACGGTCGCGTGCGAGAGTTACGCATCCATAGTGATCATAATCGGTTATAATAGAAAGCGAGTATTCACCGACTTCAGGGTGAGTGCGAGTCTTCATCTTTAGCGCCGACAAAATATGATTGAGTTGTCGCGCGGTCGCACTCCAATTGCCGACTGCTGGAAGCTGGTTAGAAAGCAAACGACTCAGCACCTTCGACGCGAACAGGGCGCTGCGTGTCCGCAACGATACCTCCAGCCAATCGAATTCCGAGGAGAGAAAATTGCAGCTGCCGACTACCGTGGTCCATTGCCCGGTGTCGCGATCGTCATAGAGCAGCACCTTAGCGTGAGATCCCGACGAGTGTGAGGACAGCCGGATTCGGCCCCTGGCACCGGGTGGCAGTCCCGCAAGCACAGCCGCAGCATCTGAAAATTTTCTGGGCGGCCCGCCAAGTTCTGGATCCGCATGCAGACCCCAGAGCAACTCTACCCGGACCTTGCGTCTTGCTGCACGCTCGAAATCGGGCAGTAGGTTGCGAAGGGTGTCAGCGCTGAGAAAACATGAGTGGACCACGATTGTTGATTTCGTTCGCTCCAACGAATCTCGAAGCAGCTGAAGGTGAGCCGGGCCACCGACGATAATGTCATCAGCGGTGAGAGCGTCCCGCGCCACCTCCTGAACCATATGCGACTTCGCCGAATAGGCGGCGCTGTCATCATCTATGAGTTCTGTCGACGCTTCTACCAAACTGGCCCGCAAGCCAAGAGGAGCATTTGGAGGAAGGCCAGCCTGCACCTCATTGAAAGCTATTCCAACGCGGGCGTACGGCAAAGACGGGGTGCGAAACTGCGGTGTCGTTGGCTCCAGGCTCTCGTCGAGGTTTAAGCGAAAGAGGTCTCGCAAGGCAGCATCATTGGGCTCGAACGTATGGAGGAGTGCCGGAAGCCTGACGGCATCAGCCGGAAGGTCCCTCTCGTAAACGAGATCTAGGTCGTCGGCCCGCATCCAGTGGCCTGTCAGCCTCTCCACGCAAACGGAATCCCAGCGAATGTTTTTTTGTAAACGCTCTGGAAGGGTCCTCTCTTTGGCGTGTCTCTGCCCCGCCGGGGTGGCGGCGAAGTAGATCTTATCGTTGTCGCTTCGCACCTCGATCCAATTGGCGCGCAAGAGATTGATCAAGGCTTCGACGACGAGCCTGTGAGGGACGTTGGCTATCACCGCGAGCTCAGAAGCCGTGTGCTTTGCCACCGTGCTCTCGATAAGGAGCATATGCTCAATGAGGCTCCAGCGGCGGCCAAAGCTGTAGAGATAGCTCACTGCCATCCTGTAAAGCGGGACATAGAGATATTTCACTGAGTTGCCCTCACTCTGGACAGGATGTGTGCTTTCTCCGCTGATGCCATCTCCTTCATCATCCGACCAATATACGCGTGCTCATCATATTCACTGGTGGTCGCGTTACATCGCGACGTAAAGAAGTCCCAGCTTCCAACGATGATGAGCTTCTGCTTTGCGCGGCTCAGCAGCACGTTCATTCGATTCTTTTCTTTAAGAAACCCCAGGCTTTTCCAGGGAACGAGGGCATTATTTCGTACAAGGCTAACGATCACGATGTCAGCCTCAGAGCCTTGGAATTCGTCGACCGTCGCGCCCATTCTTTTTCCATGGCCGAGGTCAAATGGGGACTTAAACATGTGTGGGAGCCGGCCGGACGCGTACGCTCGCTCGACGGCTGTTCTGATAGCCTGCAACTGGCCGTTATACGGGGACAGAATTTGTAGCTCGCAGGGCTCCTCGCCACGGGGATGAATCTGCTCAAGAACCTTGACCACTAATTCGGCCTCTGGTTTCGAGACAAAGAGACCTTCGACCTCACCTTCGGCGAACTCCTCCTTTTGCTCCCACGGAATATCGCACCAAACCACTCGCTGCTCTGGCAGCCAGGACGTTGAAGGAATCGTAAAGGGCGTGGGACCTTTGAAGCGATCGTGCGTTTCGGGCGGTGAGTGCAAAATAGTTCCGCCCTCTTCGTCAGGATAGAACACTCTCCCGACCAGTTGGGCGATGTGCGGGTGCATACGGTGTTGGTCGGTCAGAATCGCAGCGGGCGAATCCTCCGCGCCACCTGATGCGCTTCGCGTAAAGATCGTCTCAAACAGTTTGACCATACGCGCCCATTCCGCACAGCGGTCGATGAATGGGTCCCGATCCTCATCGTCCGCCACCAGTGAGGGATCTACCAATCCCGGGGCAAATCGAGCGCCGCCCTGTATTGCCTTCCGAACCTTGAGGGGGTCCCCGAGTAGATCCGTAAAGCGTCGGACATTGAACGGCGGAAGCTGGTGATGGTCCCCGATCAAAAGCAGTCGATGGCTCTCCTGCAGGGCGGTCGCCATGTCGAACCCGTGCGCCTTGCCTGCCTCTTCAATAATCGACCAGTCAAAACGCCGGCCTCGGCCGGCGAGGTCGGCCAGCTCAGGCGAATTGAGCGTTGAAAAGGTGAGGTTGGCAGCGTCTTGCACCAGAACCTGCATCGTCCGGACATCTGTATCGGCGTCTGGGCTCCTGCTGCTGCCATGGTCTGCTGCGGAAGACAGCCTGTCCTGCAGGTGCGCCGGCGATCGCCGCGCCAAATCGCTGTCATTAAGCTGACGGAGAAGGGCCTCAGTGACCATCTCCGAACTGTCGCCATCGCCATCGTCGGCCCCTAAGCGCAGAACAATAGGTCGGTGGTGGTTGTCGTGGCCAGCAAAGACCTTTGAAAGTTTGTCGCGGACGTCATCTACGGTGTGGTGAGAATGCGCAGTGATAAGTATCTGCGCACTTGAGTCGACACCGAAGAGTCGATCGGCAAACGCTTTGATCAACGTTGTCTTGCCCGTACCAGGTGGACCCTGGATGGCAAAAGAAGGTTGAGTCCGCCAAAGTCGCTGAAGGGCTGTGAGCTTGGAATCGTCGAGCGGTATCGTCGCTTTCGGCGACGGAAGGCCATCCGAATTGTTGCGTGTCACTTCACGCGGGGATGTGACGAGGCGCAACAGCCCTTCAAAAAGTCGCAAATCCTCGATTGCTTTGTGCCTTCGACGGATTTGCGCAAGTGTCCCGCCGTGATTTCGAGCCAGATAGGCCCGCCCCTCCCGGACCGCGGCGGCGCCTTGAGTTCGAAAATAGTAGCGCGGCCCTTTCGTGTCGGGTTTGGCTCGCACGAACCGCCAAGTGGTTGTCGAGGTGTCACTGCCGATCGTGTGCCGGTCAAGGAATGAGTAACGGTCTTGCTTTGGGTCTTCCTCATCATCAGCAGAGACCGCTTCTGCTCCCAGCTTGAACCAGTCCTGAACCTGCTCTGGAGGAGGATCAAGATTGAGGAACTGCGCTAAGTCTGCTCGCTCAGGCTCTCGAACTGGAGTTACGATGATCGTCGTGTCGTTGGTGCCCTTATCAATCTCCAGGATGTCAACGGCACAAATCTGCGCGACGGTCAGTACCGTATCGAGCTGTTGTGTAATTCGGAAAAACTCGTGCACGGTACGTAGATTATCTGGAAGCTCGGTCCGTTGAGCGCGGATAGGAAATACCCTGTCCCATTGGGCCGACCTATCTCGCGCTGATCGAATGTTCTTCCGAACGTGCGGAAAAAGCTGAACGTCCAGCTTGCGCTGGCCCAAGCTGAAAAGCTGATCATCCGAATTGATCCGAGGAACCCGTTCGATGCCGTCGCAAAAGCCGATGTCCCATGTCGTTAGATTGTCAACCGACCAATTACGAACGCGGTACTCGAGCTTCTCGCCCTTTAGCACATAGTACGGCGATGGAACGGTGCGACCAATGACACGGACGTCGCCTCTCAGGTCACTGCGTATCCAGTCCCGCTGCGCGACGGGGTCATGCGCACTTGCTTTCCCCTCAGAAACAACTTCGATCGTCCGGGCAATGTCCAGGTCTGAGCTGAGGCGCACAGCGACTAGTAGACCCCTGCCGGACGAGGAAGTCACGGCGCCAAGATCACGGATGATCTGCCGCAGCAACTGCTCGATCTCTTCAGCATCAACGAGGCGTTGTTCCTGATTCTCTTCCAGCAGACGCCGAATAATATCCCGCTCAGCCTCGCGGAGATTCGTTAGGTTTTCAATAAGCGCGGGCAGCGCGGCTCGCTTCTTGGTGTTCCTGAGAGGCACACCAAAAAGTTCAGCGGCGGTCAAACCAAAGTCATACCAATCCGTCGCTGTGGAATACTCGCCGTCCGGCTTGTCGAGCTCGGGAGCGCTGAACGCGCTCTTGCGCAAGACCTTTGACGCGCCGCTATCGGGTCCCGCGAGCCGCAAGGACCATTCAAACCCGCTCAGGCGAAATTCGCCCTGCCCATCCGGACTAACGAAAACCGAAGATGACGAAAGGGAGCGATGGAGCGTGCCTTCTCGATGGAGGATTGCTAGCGCTTCGGCTATCCGCAGCAACCCTTCCCAAAGCGGGCGACGTCGGCTTGCCTCGGCCAAGTTCAGGAGCCAATGATATCGGCTTCGGTTCTGCAACACATCGGCAAGGACCTGCCTGCGCCCGCCGTCGAGGATTGCAAAAAATTGCTTCTCGTCCGAATCCAGATCACGAAGCTTTACGAACAGTTCGGAGGCTCCCGGATAGCCTTGGAGCCGCATGAGGCCGCGCACCTCGCGATTCCATAGCGCTTGAACTGCAGCGCTATCGCTAGGGCCTTTTGTCCATAGTTTGGCGTAGTATAGGTCCCCTTGGTCTTCCGCCTGCCAAAGGTCAGGAATTCCCCGCTTGGGGTCGCCGGGAACAATTTTTCGCGTCAACCTGTAACGCCCGACCCGTTGTTCCGCCATTCAGCCGCCCCCCCGCGGTCGTGCGCCCTGTTCTATCGGCGAACAGCCGACTGGGCTGATCGCCAGAAATTCCATTTTTTCACCGCGGCGCCACTAAGATCAATGGTGTTTGTCGCGAACCTTTAGTGCGGCAATCTGCGTGGAGGAGAGTTGCTGCGGGCGTGGTCCGCCTCAACCTACGCATCGATCACGACACGAAAGGGCGCGCTCTGCCCAACCAGGGCATCATCCCGCTTACGGATGACGAAGGCTTCAGCGAGGTGCACGCCTCGGTACTGCAGTTGCTCCCACCGGATGCTCGCGGTATCTGAATCATAGAAATCACCCCGCAAAGCCCGTGCGGAGTAGGCCGCTTGGTCGGTATTGGTGATCCGCCATTTGACCCGAAACTCATTGGCGGGGAATGGGAGCCCCATCGAGGTGACCGCTGTGAACTGGATCCAGTTGCCGGCCCCTACCGGATCGAGCGACTGGATCGGTCCGACCCTGTTGAACCCCTTCGATCGATAGAGTTCCGCCCTGACCTGCACAGAGACCGAGTTTGAGGCAGCCTTCCACCGGGGCTGCTTCATATGCGGCATGCGGTTGAACTCAGGCGGCAGCGCGCGCGACCCAAACAGCTTCACCGCCATCACCAAGTCGCCGGCGAACTGCACGGCAGCCGCTGCAGTCTCTCGGATATGCACAAGCGCCGTGGAGCTTACGGACTTGGCGGTCTCGATCACGACGTCGCTGGCAAAGTCCTCGCCGAAAACGCGCCGCCATTTAGCGATGCTCGCGTTCCGTGAAGTCTCGGCATAGGCGTCGTCGATCCAGCCCCGGTAGCGGTTAACCACGTCGCGGAAATTGGCGTACTGATTGTCGGTCCAGTTGTCGGCGAAGTTCTCCGTGTTCAGAAACGGGTTGCTGACTGCGGGTTTGCTGGGGTTTGCCTGTGCCCAATCGTCCATGCGGCTGAAAAGTGTCTTCAGCGCTGTCGGGGTGTCGGCGAACTCACTGCCATACTGGTCGAATGCGCTGATCCGCTGACCGAGGATAGTCGTCAGCAGCACCGATGAGCAGGTGAACGTGGTCTTGATGTCCCGCAGGTACTTGATGAGGCGGGCCGCCTTCCGGAAGCTGTTGCCGCCAGTGTAGCCGTTTCGCTCGATAATCCAGTCCGTGAATTGCCGGGGCTCTGTCAGTTCGAATTTATCGGTGTCGCGGTTGCACACCTCAAGCCGCTGATACCCATCCCGGTTGATGATGCACGGCGCCACGTCGACCTTTTGCTCCGAGGCGTAGGTGATGGTCACGCAATGTGACCACCTGCGAACCTTGTTGGCGTAGGTGGCATTGGCCTTCAGGACATTATACAGCTCGTTGATGTATTTCGCGGCGCTCCAGCCATCGACCGGATAGACGAAGACCAGCAGGTCGGCGTCGAATTCTCCCGCATCAACAGGCCTGATAATCGTTTTGTGCGCCCAGGAGCCCTGAGGCATCCAGCTGGAGATCGTCGGCTCCCATTCGGATTCCCGAACGGCCTTCTTGATGGCCTCAGTGGTGCGCTCAAGGTCTCCTATCCGGGTTGTGTTGAGATTTACAACCTCTTTGAGAAAGTCATTGAATAGATCAACGTGCTTCATCTGCCCCGGCTAGCCTTCTTGACGTGCGGCTTCGCGATCGACCTTATATTCCGTCCACAGCTTGTTGAGCTTTTTCTCGCTGAACTTGTAGGCGTAGGGCACGCTCTCGGGCGCGCTTTCGACAGCGGCGTTGTAGTCGACCATCGCCAGAAGGACGTCAGCCTCAGGGTAGTCTTGCCCCTCGGCGGTCACGAGACGCATCCTGACCTCGTTGATGGCCTTGGCCGCTGATTTGTGGAGCCGGTAGGCTCCTAGCACGTCAGACGACATGACGAACACCAGAATGGCCAAAAACACCCGAAGTCCCGTCATCGCAGTGTCTCTGGCGACAACCGGGGCAGCAAAGATCGCGATGCAGGCGAATATCACTGCGAACAGCAAGATCACGCCAAGCATGACGTTAGCACTGATAGTCTGGAGTTTCCCGCTGTAGAACGCGGACTCCTCAATCATCTCCGCCAGACGGCCGGGCCCCGCTGGATTGCGGGTGGCGTAGTAGTTGGGATTCTCGTTCTTTCGGGCCTTTTCCTCAGTGACCGTGAGCTTTTCCTTGAGTGCGAGAAGGGCATGCGCCGACAGGGGGCGATCCAGTCCGGCCACCAGCAATGTGGCTCGCCGTGCTGATTGAGCGGCGTCTCGCGCTGCGGTGTAGAGGCTGTTCAGCACCCACCAGGCGACAGCTAGTACGGCGCCGGCGATTGCGAGAACATAGAGGATAAGTTTGTCGTCGGCGACGACCGACGCGGCGCCCGGCACCGCCACGGCGAGCTGAACGAAGAAGAGCCAGACGCGGAGATTTGAAGCCTTGGCAAACTCGGCTCTGACATAGCCGACCAGATTCTCAGGACTTAGCGTCATTGGCAGGCTTTCAGGCGATCGCGTGAGCACTGACACCATCAGATCTTGAGCCGTTTGCAAGGGCCGCGGCCAACTTATCCACTTAGATCAGCTGTCCGGCCGCTAATCGGGGGGCCATTGGCGAGCGGGCTCCATTCACATCGACCACACGTGCGAGAGGCCGAATCAACTCATGCTCCTTCGCTAGCACGAGACCATCAGCGCGAGAGCCGAAATAACTGCCGCAGCCACGGCCAGCCCTCGCGGCTTCGACTCCGGCGCAACTGCCTGACTCGCCGGAATAACACGTTCGATATGGCTGATGATTGACGCACCGCCTTTCGCTTCAGCCATCGCGGGCCGCCACCAGCTCCGAGATCACCTGAGAGGCCATGTTCGTACACGGGAGGCCTCCCACGATGATAACGATGTTGGCGATCTCCCTTACCTCCTCCTCGGTCGCGCCATGATGGAGTGAGCAGCCGGCGTGGATCTTCAGGAAATCGGTGAAGCCTAGCGTCGCGAGGGTGGTGCGTAGCGCGAGCTGGAGGGTCTCCGACATTATAAGCCGTCAACGTCTGCTTCGCGGCAATGCCGTAATGTCGGCAATTGGCGCGGAGCGGAAACAGCTCTCTGCCAGCGGGCCGCGGGAAAGTCCCTCCTAGACGTCCCGGCACCAGCCTCCGATTAGCACTTCGGCTGCTCCGAAACGTCGTGGTTCCTTCCATCCGATTGGAGTGACCGGAAACGACGCCATCGGCTTTTTGGCTAACGCTTCGAACTTTCGGATAAGATCGGCCCGACTTGGCGGCGGCGGCTTTCCTCGCCGCATATTGGTTGCAGGGGGCACGCCACCTGATTTGAACCTGCGATGCTAAGTGATTGATTTTGCTGGATCGAAATAGGGCATAAAAACAAAACCCCAGCAACTCATTGAGTTTGCTGGGGTCTTTGGTTCGATTTGGTTGCGGGGGCAGGATTTGAACCTGCGGCCTTCAGGTTATGAGCCTGAAGGAAAGAGGCCATTTTCCTTTATTTTTCAAAGATGAGCACCTTCTCATGTGCCATTTGTGTGCCAACCAGAAGTCGATGACAATTTCATACAACACTCTCCCGCTTGCTACCGTTCAGCATGTTCCGGCCGACCCGATCCATCCAGCCTGTCCTTGGCCGACGAGTGCCCAGAACCCGGATTTCCGGCCATGGGTCTTCCGCAAACCAGACCGATAGTCGGCAAGGGAGACGACGCCTGCCGGTCTCTCGGTTTCCGCGTCCCTCGATGCGGCGAGTGCATCGAGCCTTGCCAGGTAGCGCGCCCCATGCGGGTAGGCTTTCGAACGGGCGCGTGACAGGATGTCGTCGAGCAAGGCGCGATACAGGATGGCGGCGGCGAGTGGATGATCGTGCTCCAGCGCCTCGGCCACCGGCGGGAGCATGTAATATTGGCCGCCGTCCCATTCGGCATGGCGGGCGATCACCAGTTGCGCGGCGAGATCGAGACGCAGCCATTCAACGAGGAACGCAAGCGCCCCGTGAACATGCGGTGATGCAAGGGCATGGGCGAAAGCCCGGTCGAGCGCAGCGGAATCCTCGAAGTCCGGCAATGCCGCGATGTATTCCCGCAATGTGTCTGCGTCGAGCGAACTCTCGAACGCCGCCCACCGCAGAGACTGCGCGGCGTCCTTCTCGTCGAGTGCTTCGAGTATCTCTGCCTCGAGGTGCGTGCGGCGCGGCAACAAGGCATCCCGCGGTCCTAAGCCGTCGGCGCGATCGGCAGCGGCCAGATATTTCAGGCCACCCGTCTTCTCGCGGCGCACCCAGTCGAGCGCCTCACGCGCCCTTCCCGCTTCCAGCCGGCGCTCGGCAATGCCGATCGTGTCCTACACGTTCGGATGCTTCTTTTCCTCCAGCGCGATCAATCCGTCGAGGTCGCCCAGCACATCGGCGATGATCTGCCGGACCTTGCGATACTGGTAGGCACTGGAGAAACGAAAGCGGTCCTTCGTCTTTGCATCCTCTGTTTCCCGTTCGCGCTGCAGGGCGTCGAGATCGGCGTCCCAGCGCCGCAACGTGTCCTTCGGCAGATGCCCCGCCACACCTCTCGCCACGGAAACCAGATAGCCATGGCTGCTTTCGCCGAGCGATGCCATGATCCTGTCCGGCAAGCTGGTCATGTCCTGCGGTTCCAGTCTTGGTACGAGCGCACCCAGAGCCGCGATCGCCTCATGATAGGCATCCTGAACGTAACCGGAGGAATCGTCCACCCGCTCGAACACTGGCTCGTGCGTTGCGATGAAGCGCAGCAGGCGCTCGACCGCCATCAGGGGCGATGCGTCGCCCAGTTCACCGGCGATGGTCGCGACGGTCGCCGCTAGATCGTCGCGGAATGGCCGCGCCTTGTCCCAGTCGATGAAACCGCGCGTCTTTTCCAGGGCGCCGAGACGACGGTCGATGATCTTCGCAATGGCCTCCGGTCCCTTGCGGGCGGCGAGCGCTGCCGAGACCAGCTTGCGGAATGGGGCGCTGCGCTCCGCTTCGGCAAGCACCAGGCGCGCGAGCTTTTCCGCGCCAAGCTCGGTCAGCGTTTCGATGGACAGTGCGGGCTTGCGCGCCATGGTGGTGGTTCCGATAGATGCGGGATCCCTGGGAGTTCCATGCCAGATGACGCCATATTGAAGCAAGTTCGAGAGCATGCGGCAGCAGCAAAATTCCGCTGCAGGCGTGTGCATGATGTCCACGAGGTACCGAGCGATATTGCAATTTCTATCGCTGTCTCGGTGCCACGCCTTACACGAAATTTCTCTTCAACCACAAGGGACCCTGCGCCAAGGAGGCCGCAGTTACCATCGCGCCCGCCGACGCTTTGATTGACCCAATCCCACTCGGTGTGGCGGTCGCCCAGGATGATTTCAAGTTTCCTGGCTTTCCCGAAGCGCTTGCCGGAGTCTCGAAAAGTTATTACAATGGTAATAACTTGATGGAGTTTCACAATGGTAGAGCTGAAAGTACGCAGGTTTGGCAACTCTCTCGGGGTGGTGCTTCCCAAGGAGGTGATCTCGCGCCTGAACACGCAGGACGGTGCGCTGTTGCATCTGATCGAAGCGCCGGAGGGCGGCTATCGGCTGGTGCCCTATGATCCACATTTCGAGAAGAAAATGGCGCAGGCCGAGGACATCATGCGGCGCTACAGCGATACGTTGCATGTTCTGGCGCAATGACGGCGTTCGTCTGGATAGACGAGCGGGAAGCCCTGATCCTACATGATCGCTTGCTGGTGCTGCACGGCGGCGCGTCCAGCGTGCGGGACGAGGGCCTTCTGAAATCCGCGCTTGCGCGGCCGCAACAGCATGCAGCTTATGCGGATGCCCCGGGTATTGCGCGGCTCGCGGCCGTGTACACGGCCGGCATCGTGAAAAACCATCCGTTCATCGACGGGAACAAACGCACAGGTTTCGTGCTCGGCGTGCTGTTTTTGGAACTGAACGGCTTCCATTTCACGGCCACGCAGGAGGATGCCGCGAATGCGGTGCTCGCGCTCGCGGCGGGACGGATGGATGAACAAGGCTATGCAGTCTTCCTGGCCGCCAATATCGTCCCGAGCGAGGAGTAACCGACAGCAGGCAGGACTCGCATGCGAGACAACGACAGCGTGCCCTCTCGCCCATGCGCTGGCGCCAGCGCGTCATCGAATAACGGTGGAAGGCAGATCATGGCGGCGGAATTCCTCGCCGCAGAAGAACTGGGAATTGAGTGCCTTCCGTCGCGCAAAAATTTCGGGGGCGGTTTGTTGTCGGCAATGAGCTCCTGCTGCATGCGGACTATGTCGCTGTCAGGCAGTCGTCACGATCTTATCTGCATCCACAAAATCAGCAGCAGGCCACCGGGAACGGAGCTCGGCTCGCCGCAACGGCCGAAGAAGGGCGGAGCTTCCGTAGTGGTCGGAGCGCGGGAAAGCCGCGCACAGGGCGAAGGAAAGCAGGAAGACGGTAGACTTGCAAGACGGAGAAGCGATCTGTGGACACGGATCATCAGGCCGATGCGGCTTCGCGCTCACGGTCGATCGCCGCCTTGTAAGCCATTACGTCTTCCATACGGATGCGACAGTGCGTGGCCTACCTTCCGATGCGGGACCATGCCCTTGCCCAGCAACTTGATAAGGAACGGCCGGACACGTTAAGCACTTCAGCGGCCTGAACCGTCGTCAGCTCCGCATTCTCCGGCATGAGGGTCACGCCCCCGGCCCGCGGCCATCGCTTCGAGGATGTCCATCAACAAGGGACGCGGAGCCTCGTCGACGATGCCGCAGAAGCGCAACCCGATCTCGTCCGAGCTGATGCTGGCGGCTTCGCATACATCGCGATCGTCCTGGATGCACGATCGCGACGGGTGGTCGGATATGCCATCGACCGTTCCGCCGACGCGCGGCTGGCGCTGGCCGCCCTGACCGCCATCGAAGGCCTGAAGCCTCCGCCCAACTGCGTTCATCATTCGGACCGGCTCGCAATAGGCGGATTCAACCGGTCGTCGCAACACTCCAATCATGGAGGTGTTCATGGGACGACCTGCGGGATGGATGCAGGAGTTGACGGGGCGAGGAGCAATGCGCTCGCCAGGTGCACCGTCGCTTCGTCGTGAGATCGAACGACAGTTCTGGGAAAAGATTGCGACCGGGATCACCAGTGAGAAGGCCGCAGAAGCGGTCGGGGTGTCGCAAGTTGTCGGCACCCGCTGGTTCCGTCATCGTGGCGGGATGCCATTGTTCATGTCGAGACCCATATCCGAGAGATACTTGTCGTTCATCGAGCGAGAGGAGATCGGACTTCTGTGGGCCCAACACGTCGGGGTGCGAGAGATCGCCCGTCGTATCGGGCGTAGCCCATCCTCGGTCTCGCGAGAGCTGAGACGAAACGCTGCAACGCGTGGCGGGAAGCTCGAATATCTAGCTTCGGTCGCACAATGGAAGGCGGAACTGGTGGCCAGAAGACCAAAGCCGGCGAAGCTGGTGACGAACCCACGTTTGCAACACTACGTCCAAGACCGTTTGGCTGGTAAAATCCAAGCCCCTGACGGCCGTGAGATTGCAGGCCCTCAGCAGGCACCGTTCAAGGGGCGCAACAAGCCACATCGCGGTGACAGGCAATGGGTTAACGGGTGGTCGCCCGAACAGATTGCCAATCGGCTGCAGATCGACTTCCCGGAGGACAAATCGATGCGCATCTCACACGAGGCCATCTATCAGGCCCTCTACATCCAAAATCGCGGTGCTCTCGAACGCAAGTTCGTCGGCTGCCTGCGCCGCGGCCGGGTGTTGCGCATCCCGCGGGCCAGAGCTCAGGCCAAGGCATGGGCACACGTCAGCGACGCGGTGATGATCACCAAACGCCCCGCAGAAGTAGAAGACCGTGGGGTGCCCGGACATTGGGAGGGTGACCTGATCATCGGCTTGAACCGGTCCGCAATCGGAACCCTGGTCGAGCGTTCGACTCGCTTTACCAGCTTGGTCCATCTGCCTCGTCAGAAGGGTTATGGTCTGGTTCAACGCACGAAGAACGGCCCGGCGCTGTCTGGCTATGGGGCCGTCGCCATGGCCAATGCGCTCAAGGACACCATGAAGCCTCTGCCTGCCCGACTGCGGCAGTCATTGACCTGGGACCGTGGGAAGGAGCTATCCGACCATGCTCGGTTCACGAGCGAGACCGGGGTGAAGGTCTTCTTCGCAGCTCCCCGCAGTCCGTGGCAGCGCGGTACGAACGAGAACACCAACGGCCTTTTGCGGCAATACTTCCCGAAGGGCACCGACCTGTCGCGCTGGACTGCGCAAGAGATTCAAGCCGTAGCACACACTTTGAACAACAGGCCCCGAAAAACCCTTGCCTGGAAGACACCAACAGAAGCCTTGAACGAATATCTGAAATCTGGACAATAACCCAGTGTTGCGACGACCGGTTGAATCCGCCCAGTTTACCAGTACCGACTTCACGGGCGTGCTGCTGGATGCGAAGGTGGCCATCAGCATGGACGGCAAGGGCGCGTGGCGCGACAATGTTTTTGTCCAGCGATTTTGGCGCAGCTTCAAATACGAGGAGGTCTATTTGCGGGCCTATGCCTGTGTTTCCGAAGCACGCACCTCGATCGGCTGATATCTGGCCTTTTACAATGAAGGCCGCCCGCATTCGAGCCTTGACGGTCGCACGCCCGATGAGGCCTACTTCGGCGCGCAAGCGCAGGCTGCGGCCGCATAACCCGGCAGGTATCCACTTAGTACTACAGTTGCGTATTATTCTGTTTTCGATAGTGAGCGACGGCAGCACAGCACTGGTGCTGCCGTCTCCAGAGTGACCATGCGAGGACAAATGCCTTGCCGATTGGGGGTCCGAGTAGCAATCTGGACAAGAGGTAGCGGATTTCAGGCACGCTCGGCAGAAGCGCATCCATGGCCATCAGGCGGCCGTTGCGGCCATTGGACTCTTTTCGTTCGGTTTGCCTGAAGCCCGGCCATCGAAAGCGGAACGCCTCAGGTCGGCGGAAAGCTTTGCCAGGAAGGCCTGCGCGGCCATGACAAGGCTCATGTGTCGGTGCCAGCCATGCCAGGAACGCGCCTCGCAGTGATCGAGGCCAAGCTCATCTTTGGCGCGCTCGAAGCATTCCTCGATCGTCCAGCGCAAGCCCGCCGCGCCGGCGAGTTCCGCAAGCGACGTATCCTGTGGCGCGAAGACCAGATAATAGGCCCGCTTGTCAGGTTCCTTCCGGTTGCGGCGGATCAGCAGCCAACGCTCGAAGCCCTCATCGGTGATCCATGGCAATCGCAGACGTGCCCAGTCGTAGAGCCGCAGCCCCTTAGCGCCTTCTCCGGCTGCAAGCATCGCCCATTCCCGCGCCGGCAGTTCATCGGCGATAGTCTTCGGATCGGCCATGACCAGTCCCTCACGGGTGAGGAAGCGCAGATGATGGTTGGAACGCACCGCCAGCACGTAGGGCTGACCGCGCTCTTCCAGCATGCGCCGCAGACCGTAGTCGCCGCCGTACAGCGCATCCGCCAGCACCCACCGGCAGGGAACCCGTGCATCGAGCGCGGCGGCGATCATGTCGCGGGCAATTGCAATCTTGGTAGCAAAGGCAATGTCTTCGGGAACATGCGCCTTCATGCGCCTGTCCTTGTCCTCGGCCCAGGTCCGTGGCAGGTAGAGCCGTCGGTCGATCAGCGTCTGGCCAAGCCGGCTCGCATAGGTCAGGAACACGCCGATCTGGCTGTTCTCGATGCGCCCGGCCGTGCCGGAATATTGCCGCGCAACCCCGACAGACTGCTCGCCTTTCTTCACAAACCCGGTCTCGTCGACCACCAGCACGCCATCCGCATCGCCCAGCGCTTCGATAGCGTAGTCACGCACGCGATCGCGCAACGCGTCCGCCGACCACGAGCTGCGCCCTAGCAGCGATTGCATCCGGTAGGGACGATCAAAGCCTGCCGCCTCCGCCATCAGCCAGCCGGTCTTGCGCGCCGCGCCCGACAGCAAGCCGTCGATGAAGGCCGCTCCCGTCTCTTGCAATTCGCGGCGGCCGAACGCCGGAAACAGATGCTTCTTCAGAGCCGAAAGCTCACGCTCCCATGCCAACAACGATCCCGACCAGTCCGAAACAGCCATCAATGTCCTTCCTTGCTAACCAACAAGGAACTATAATTACTCAAAATACGCAACTGTAGTATTAGAACCCCTAACAAAACCTCCGGGTTGAGGATGGCCGAGGGATTTTGGTCATCCTGCAAGGAGCCGAACGCAGTCGATGCTGGTTGCATCGGCGAGGATCGGCGACGCAGCAGGTGGCCAAAATCGCCGGCCAGCCGACCCCGCGAGGTTTTGTTAGGGGTTCTTAATTGCCGCGGGGCCCTGTCCAAACAAACGAGGCCACCTCTCGCTGCGGTGCATTCAGAACCATAAATACAAGAACCTTATGTTGAGTACGGATCACCCTCAATCTTCATCTGAAGCAAAAGAAATGAAAGGGCCTTGCCATGTCCGTCCAATCCTAGGCTTGAATTGACGCCGCCTTCCAGAACACCATCCAGAACAAAATTGAAGGCTGCTATATTTGGCAATTCATAGCGCCGCACAGACACAGGATGCCGCATTGAAAACAGTTCGGAAACAGCTTTTTCCGTGACCTGATCGCGCAGCAGTTCATAGTCTGCAGGGTCAAAGCAAATAAGGGAAATGTTCGCCCTGTTTCCTTTATCACCGGCGCGCGCATGGGCGAGGAGATGCAGTTCAACTTCAGGCATGGTTTGCAGTCTCGTCAAGATATACGGAAGGTTTGACCCGGTTGCGTTCCAGCAGACAGGATGCACTCCAAAGCCGCGGCATCAGATGGACCCGGATGCCCGCGCCACCCGCGGGCCCCGCACAATAGAGCGCCCTGACCTCATCTAAAAGTTGCTCAAGAACAGTTTTGTCAAAAGACTGAGCAGTGATACGCACCCGTACATCCCGCGACTGAATATAGTTATGTTCAAGAAAATAACCAGCATTGTCATTGAATGTGCTGGCAACTCCAATCAGATCACCACGTACTTCCAGCCCGGGCTGACGCTTGGCCAGCCTTGACTTGATAATATCAATGGCAAGACGACCGCGGCTTGCCGCATTGGGGCCTGCGTATGATATCTCCCCTTCGGCGAGATATCCTCCGTCGAGACATACAGTGGCTTTCAATGTATCAGTGCGGGGCTTTCCCTTGGCATCTCTTATATAAACCCGGTTTTCACCCTGCATCGCAATGGATACAGAAGTGATGTCCAGAACAACATCCGGAGTAATATATTCCGACGGATCGTGAATTTCATAGAGCATCTGCTCTTTCACGGTTGCGGCATTGACACACCCGCCCGTGCCTTCCGGCTTGGTGATGACAAAGCTGCCATCAGCCCGCACCTCCGCGATTGGATAGCCCACCTCCGCAAGATCGGGGACATCTTTCAGGCCTGGATCCGCAAAATAACCGCCTGTCACCTGTGAGCCGCACTCCAGCAGATGCCCGACCAGTGTTCCCGATGCCAGCCTGTCCCAGTCATCCATCTGCCAGCCATGGGCGTGAACAAGGGGACCAAGCGCCAGAGAGGGGTCTGACACCCGCCCGGCGACCACGATATCAGCCCCCATATCAAGGCCATGCGCAATTTCAAGAGCCCCGATATAGGCATTGGCCGAAATAATCTGTGCCTTGCCGTTCAGATATGTGGCCGCGATCTCACGCCTGGCCAGTTCCTGAGGCGTAAAAATACTGGTCACATCATCGCCTTCAACAATGGCGATACGCACCTTCGGATGCCCCAGTTCTTCAGCTAGCCTGTGGATGGCGCGGGCGGCAGCACGGGGATTGGCAGCCCCGAAATTGCTGACAATGCGGATACCGGATTTCAGGCAATCCGACAGGATGGGGCGCAAAAACCGTTCCACAGCACCAATGCCCGCATCCGGATTCTTCCGCCGCTTTATCTGCGCCAGAGCCAGCGTACGTTCAGCAAGGGTTTCGAAAATCAGGAAGCGCGGACCATCCAGCTGCGAGAGCGCAGCAACCACCGGTACCGCCGCATCTGTCCTGTCGTCAGCAAAGCCGGCCCCGCATCCGATCCTCACAATTGTTTCTGCTGTTTTCATTTCAGATTGCACCCGTAAGAGTGGCCACGATGGTCATGACGGCGGTCGTTGCAAAGGCCCATTTGAAAGTAAAGCGCTGATGGTCAGCCAGCGTTACCCCCGACAAACCGACAAGAATGAATGTTGAGGCAGTGAGCGGGCTCAGCGGGAAGCCTGTTGTCATCTGTCCCAGAAGAGCCGCCCGCGCGACATCGATGCCAGAGTACCCCAATGCGTCAGCACTGCTGGTTAGGACGGGTAGCACGCCAAAATAGAAAGCATCCGGTGTGAAAGCCAGTGAAAGTGGCATACTGGCAACAGCCACGCCTTGCGGCATATATGCGGCAACCTTCTCTGGAATATAGCTGACAAAAGCTTCGGCCATGGCATTGATCATGCCTGTTCCACCAAGAATACCTGTGAATATACCTGCTGCAAAGATCATGGACGTTACGACAATCACGCTGTCTGAATGTGCAATCAAACGCTTGCGCTGATCTTCCCATGCTGGATAGTTCACGACCAGAGCAATACAGAATGCAATAATAAAGATGGTGGCCATGGGCAGAAGGTGCATGAATAGCACCGTGACGACTGCCAGTGTCAGCAGCACATTGAACCAGAACAGCTTCGGCCGGAGCGCCTCATCATCATCGGGGTTGGTTGTAACGACAAGAGTTCGAGCGTCAACGCCATCCACCTGGCCTAGGCGGCGACGTTCACCCATGCCGATCAGCGCTGCGGCAATGAAAACCCAGCAGATTCCGGCCAGCATTGCAGGAATAAGGGGCGAAAAAACCACGCCGGAATCGGACTGAAGCAAACTCATGACCCGAGCGGTTGGCCCACCCCATGGCAAAATGTTCATGACGCCTGCGGCGAGGGCCACAACACTGGGCAGCACAAGAGGGTTCATGCGCATCGCCCGGTGAACGGGAAGCATGGCCGTGACCGTAATGAGGAATGTTGTTGCGCCATCCCCATCCAGCGCGACAAGCATGGCCAACGCGGCCGTGACGAGACACAGGCGCACCGGATCACCGTTAACGAGCCCCGCAAGGCCTCGGATCAGCGGGTTGAAGATGCCCGTTCCCAGCATCAGGCCAAAATACAGAACGGCAAACATGATCATGATGCCTGTCGGCGCGACACGCACAATGCCGTCCATCATCATTTTGCCAAGGTCCAGTCCGAAGCCACCAATAAGTCCCGCAATCAGCGGGATCAAAACAAGGCCGACCAGTACGGAGACGCGACCACTTAAGGTCACGGCAAGAAAGGCGACGATTGTCGCCAACCCCAAAAGCGCGAGCATGTTTCCTCCATGCGGAGCCGACTTTGCGCAGCTCCTTATCTTTGGTGCAGGATGGCAGGAGGCTGGTTGTATAGAAAATGAATAATTGCTATAAATCAATGCATGAACCGCATAGATATCGCACCCTTTGAATTCCAGCTTTTCCTGGAAGTCGCGGCCAGCAGGAACTTCAGCCGTGCGGCGGAGATGTGCGGCCTCTCGCAACCGGCCGTGAGCCGTGCAATCGTGCGGCTTGAGCAGCGCCTGAATGTGCGACTGTTTGACCGGACCAGCCGGCAGATTGTGCTCACCCCTCATGGTGAGGCGTTTCTGCCAATAGCCCGTCGCGTTATACATGACCTGACTGTATCTCTTGACGAATTGCGCAGCTATGTTTCAAGTGTTGTTGGTCATGTTTCCATTGCTGCGCTGCCATCACTCGCCTTCAGCTTTCTTCCTGATGTTATAAGTGGATTCCATAAAGATTTTCCAGCAGTAACAATTGAAATACTGGATACATTCAAGCAAAATGTCGCCTCTGCCGTTGCGAAGGGAGAGGTCGATTTTGGGATTTCAGCAGAACTGGATGAGACGGAGCCGCATCTGGAATACAGGCATCTGAAAACAGACAGGTTCAGGGCTGTTGTACAGCTTGGGCACCCGCTGGCAAAAAGAAAATCCATTACATGGGATGAGTTGCTCAATCATCCCTTCATCGCCATGCGTGAAAGAACCAGCGTACGGTCTCTTACGGACAGAGTATTCCAGAATATTAATCCAGAGAAACGTCCTGTTCTTGAAACATCTCACCCCTCGACAGCCGGGGCAATGATTGCTGCGGGACTGGGGGTGACCGCCCTGCCTGACCTGACATTGCCACTTGTTGCACACAGACAGCTTAAAATAATTGATCTTCAAGGCCCCATACTAGAGAGACGCATCAGCATCATTTCCCGGCGCAACCGAACTCTGCCGCACCTTGCAGGCATGCTCTACAATCGGTTCTTGAAATCAGATGACACATGAAAGAATCCGGGAAGTATATAAAAATGCTAGAGTATAGAATTTATTATAAATATTTAATATGATCTATATCAAACCTGGATCGGTGATTTGTCCAAATGACCAATCTCACATGTAGCAGGCCCACTCCTATCCTTGCCATTAAATGATGCAGGGAACAATCAATAGAGGATAGGGGGCATCCGCTCATGATCGTCTCCGCTGCCTGATCTTCTGTTAGCGTCCGTGACCGGCGTATCCTCAGCGGCATCATTCATGTGCTTCGGTGCGACTGTCGCTGGTGCGAGAGCTGGCTCCGTTTGTTTGGACAGCGCCCCGCGGCAATTAAGTGGATACCTGCCGGGTTATGCTGCTTGCAGGGCTTGGTGATTTTTGTCGCGGCGGCGGGCGGGCGGGCGTAGCCCGACCAGAGCTGCGACAAAAATCGCTGGTGGTGATCATGCGGCCGCCGCCTGCGCTTGCGCGCCGAAGTAAGCCTCGTCGGGCGTGCGACCGTCAAGGCTCGAATGCGGGCTGCCTTCATTGTAAAAGGCCAGATATCAGCCGATCGAGGCGCGTGCTTCGGAAACACAGGCATACCGTGACCGCACGCTCGATACAAGGCTTGGCTCGCTCAACCTGAAGATCCCCAAGCTGCGCACCGGCACCTACTTCCCCGGCTTCCTGGAGCCGCGCAAAACTGTCGAGAAGGCGTTGGTGGCGGTGATCCAGGAGGCATGGATCGCCCCGGCGTCAGCACCCGGCGTGTCGACGAACTGGTTCAGGCCATGGGTATGACCGGCATCTCCAAATCCTCGGTCTCGAAGCTGTGCAAGGACATCGATGAACGCGTCAACGCCTTCCTCAAGCGCCCGCTCACCGGCGACTGGCCGTATCTGTGAGGATACCGCGACCACGCACATGTACGTGGAGGCCGACCTCTCCATGAAGGAGCAGGCACTCGGAAAGTTGCGGCCTCAGCAAGCAAAGCTCGGACGCTACCGACCGCCCGACCAATTGATGCGCTTCCTGGAGGCGCTTTGATTATGTCAAGCTCAACGAGGCGGAAACCCCAGCTGTCGGCGTCCGCCTCGGCCAACTGCGCATAATCCGGCGCTTAACATAATTCCTGTTATGCAAACCTCTGCATAACAGGAAGAATGCGCTCTTTGCCGGCAACGAGGTCGGCGCCGAGAACTGGGCCATGCTCGCCTCGCTCGTCGCCACCTGCAAGATGGCCGACGTGAACCCGGTCGACTATCTCGCTGCCACCCTTCGCGCTATCCTTGATGGCCACCTGCAGAGCCGCATCGAAGATGCTCACGCCGTGGCACTTCAATCAGATGTCAACCCTCGCCGCATAGGGGAACGACGTAGCGCTTACGTTCATTTCATGCGCAATGCACTCGCATACGTGCCCAAGGGACAGAGCACCGTGGTCGCCGCCGCCATCCGCCAGGTCTTCCTCCAGCCCGATCATGCCGCCGCAACCCAGGTCTGGCGACAGGTCGCCGACCAACTGCGCGGCCGCTGGCCAAAACTGGGAACATGCATGGACGAAGCCGAGCACGACGTTCTCGCCTACATGACATTCCCCGAGCAGCACCGGGTGAAGCTGCACAGCACGAACCTACTCGAACGGTTGAACAAGGAGGTGAAGCGGCGCGCTGATGTCGTCGGCATCTTCCCCAACGAGGACAGCATCAGCCGCCTCGTCGGCGCCGTTCTTCTCGCGCAGAACGACGAGTGGCAGCTCCAGCACCGATACATGCAGATCGAGGGAATGGCCGCTCTCGCAGCGCCGCAAAGCGAGGACGGCCAACTACTACAGATTACACCAAAGGCTGCCTGAAAGATGCAGCCCGGTGACCACACACAGAATTACACCATCTTGACGGACGTGACCGTTTCATCTGTCTTTCTGCGGTATTGTTGTGGGCAGGCTTTTTAGGCCCGCCTACGCCTCAATCCGCCGAAAGCGGATGGTCCGACAAAGCCCAGCCTTCTATGACGCGCGCGCCTATAGGCTGCGGATTGTCCTTCCACTGCACGAATTCCATGGTCATCTGGTTGATGACTTCTCCGGTCGTCCGGTCAGTGATCCGAACCGCATAGCGAATCGCCCCCCAATCATTCTCGATGACCATATTTTTGACCTCTCCGATCTTGATGTCATACTTGGACATCATTGCCGACATCAGGTCTTTGTATTCTTGCAGGGTCAGGCGATTGCTGTTGACATTATAGTGCGCATCCGGCTCGTAAAGCGTATCGCACCACTCCAGCCAGTCTTCATAGCTGTCGTTGAAGTGACTGCGAAGCCCCTCAGTAAAACGATCCTTGATCTGCTCCTGAAAGGACATTTCATCCTTGCTATCAGTCATGTCGATATCCCTAAAAACAGGAGGGGGTTCCCAGCCATGAGGGGATGCTATTATAAGTGGGGATTGTTGTCCATATGTGGCGGTTCTAGGGAATGAAGAGCACACCCAAACCTGAGCCAGGGCTGCGCGCGGATGCCGCAGACAACCGTCGCCGCCTGATCGAGGCGGCGCGAAGCGCCTTCGCAGAACGAGGCCTTGACGCCCCGCTCGACGCGATCGCCCGAAGCGCCGGCGTCGGAAACGCAACCCTGTACCGACGGTTCCCAACGCGCAACGATCTCGTTGCCGCGGTGTTCAGCGAGCGGCTCATCGAATACGCCGAGACAGCCGAGGCGGCCCTTGATGATCCCGATCCGTGGGCCGGTTTCTGTAGCTATGTGGAGCGGGTCTGCGAGTTGCAGGCCGCAGATGCTGGCGCGGCCGAGGTGCTGGCGACGACCTTCCCCAATGTCCCCGGTATCGAGTTATATCGTGCGCGCGCCTATGAGGCGTTCTCCTGCCTGGTCCATCGTGCCCAGGCGGCCGGGCAGCTTCGTTCAGACTTCGCGATGGAAGACTTCCTGATTCTGATGCTGGCCAACGTCGGCATCGTACAGGGCCTGGGAGCATTGGCCGCACCAGCCATGAAACGGTTCTCTGCGATATTCCTGGCTGGCCTCCGCGCCGAGGTGGAGGCTACCCTTCCACCGCCGATCAAGTCGAACGAGCTTTCCGGCCAATTGCGCTCCCGTATTCAAGGCAAGGCGCAGTCGGGTGCGGCTCGCCCTGACTGATCCCGCCCATCGCCGGGAAACATAAGATTTTTGATCGCTGGCTGGCTCTGTAGCGGTTTCGGTGGACGCGCTCAGACATTGTCCGGCAAGGCCCGTCTGTCGTCTGCGTTTCGGCGTTCAAAATGGGCTCCGATGTATTCTCATCACCTTTGCTTCAGGTCGCGCCAACGAGTCGCACCTGCAGGAGATCAAGGATGAGACAGCCACGTGCCATCTGTAACCAAGACCACTTTACCGGCTCAGTGGAACAGATGGTCTGGATGCCTTGTGCCTTCCCTTAGCTGACGACGACACGCGCCCGCGCGATGTTGGGCAAGACGGCATAGGGTGTGCCGTCGTCGCCATTCCGGCGCGAGGCGCCGCGCAGGCTAACGAAATAAGTGCCGGGCCGGGTATAGGTATGGGTGGCCTGCACTGTGTCTCCCGCCTTGCCCGGCTGATAGTCACCCGTGCCTTCAAAATCCCAATCGGCTGCAATCGGCGTTCCACCGCCGGCAGGCGGAGCGATGCGCCCCTCGAAGTTGACCTCCTCACCCGCTTTGGCCTTGATGAGATCGGTGGACAAGGTGATCAGAGGCTGGACACCCTGGCGCTCGTCTGCCGTTATCGCGGGAACGATCTGCGCATCCTCGACGCGGTAGCCGGTGGATGCGGGCGGCTCGATCCCATCCTCAACCCATGCCGCCAGATCGCGCAGCGCCTGATGCAGCATCCCTTCGTATGAGATGACCCGCGAGCCATCCTCCAGCTTCGCCTCATCCCCATGCAGGGCGTTTTCACTGAACCAAAGGCGGAAACTGTCATCGGCTGCCTCGCCCAGATGTCTTGCCGCCTGTTTTCGATACCAATCCGCCTGCCACGGAAAGGCCTCGCGATCCAGAAGTGAGGCTACGACGATCATCTTGCCGTTGATCCGTCCCGTTGGCACAGACCCCGCTGCCGAAGCGACGATGCCAGGGCTGATGAGGCGGCGCTGCGGATAGATCGGCTGGCCCGCGCCGTCGCGGAACTGATCCCATCCGACGAAATCCGGCCCCGGCACCTGATGGCGGTGGTAGGTTTCCAGTGCCAGGAAATTCGAATTATCGACTCGCACCGCGTCGCCCACGGCGGGCAGATTGCCCTGCAAGGTCTCCGGCATCATCAGCAGAACGATATCACCGTTCAGATGCTCCAGCGGAACCGTGCCGCCATCGGGTTTGTGCAAATCACCGCCGAGGAACAGGCCCGCAGGCGGAGCCTGCTCAAGACGGAATCCGACGATCTGATCGTCTTGCGCCTCACCTCGGAAAGCATTATCCACACCGCCAACGCTGGCTGCATCGGGAGCCGCGATCAGGCCCGCCTCAACCGCATCAGTGCGTGTCAGCGCCGCTGCGATGCGGGTGTCGAACTGCACGCGATCGGACTGATAGTGTTCGGGATGATCGTGACCGGCATAACCCGGTTTTGTCCAAAAATCCGTAAAATATCCCGGATCGGAACCCAGAACACCTGGATAAAGCGCCGCCAGCCCGTGAATACCCATCGTGCGATAGCCAAACCACGCATGGGGCGGAAAGCCCATCCGCGTCGCCTCGCGCAGGGCCGAAGTCTGCAAATCGTTCAATCCCGCAAAGGCATCGCCGCTGCCGCCCGGATCCAGCGCGTCGATCACCTGCGGAAAGACCGGGTTCAGCATCCGCATCGCTTGCAATCGCACGGTAAAGACATTGGGCAGCGACATGCTGGAACCGATGACATAGGGCACCGCGCCGTCCCAGACCCCGCGTGTGTTTTCCATCGACCCGATCGAGCGGTAACCACCGCCCGAACCGCCGTAGATATAGCCGAAGGGACGCTCGCCACCATAGATATTCTGAGCGATGATCCGCGAATAGGCAGCGCAGGCGGCATTGGCGCGATAGGCGGTGACCTCCCGGTCGCTGCCGCCCCCATTGGTCTCGACGAAATAGGCGCCGCTGGCAATGGCGAAACCGACCTTGTTGTGAAGGCCGGGCGCGGCCATCTGGCCCAGCTTTTCGCTGCCCGGCGCCGGCGTCACATGCTGGAAAAACCGGCCCCGATACTGATCCTCTGGTGGAAAATAGAACGAAAACAACGTCTCTGTCCCCTTGAAGCCGCCATGCACATAGCGGTGGCGGACCGGCACGTCGCGCCACTCGTCGATGTCGACGAAGGGTTCGGCAAACTTTGGCAAAGCCAGCGGATCTGTCAGCACCTCGTCTTCTTGCGCGATCAGTGGCATTGGAAACATCGTCATGGCGGAGGTCGCCATGATTGCCTGAAGAGTCTGTCGTCGCGTCAAGCGGGCCCTGTTCATTCGCGCACTCCATTTGAAATGACCATCTGCCGAACGATGGTATCGATATGCAGTTTCATCTGTGATACCAAGTATCAGATAATGCTCGGGAGGCAACCATCATCGGTAAAAACATCCGACAGCGTTCGCGAGATATGCTGCGCCAGGACCTGGCCGAAGCAGCATTCGATGCTGTCATCGCCAACGGCTACGGCCAGTCCATCGAGGATATCGCGGCCGCTATTGGTATTTCGCGCGCAACCTTCTTTCGGTATTTCGGCACCAAGGAGGACATCGTCATCGCCGCCATGCTGGGGCCGGTTGACATCTTCGCGGCAGCCTATACCGAGACATCAGGATCGATCTGGCTGCGCCTGCGCGGTGCCATTCAGCCGGTCATCGAGCGTATCGAGGCCGAACCCGACCGCATGAGAGCACGCTTCCAGCTGGTCCAGTCGTTGCCACAACTGCACGCAGGACTTCGCAAGGCGCGCCAGCCCCAGATCGAGGCGCTGGCCGCCATGATCGAGCGCGAAGGCGCGGATCCGCTCGGCGCGCATGTCTTCGCTGTCGCAGCGATCGCCGTGCTGGATCAGTGCTGGGCCTTATGGGCCAATGGCCAGCAAGGCGCGATCACCGATGCGCTCGATCGCGCCTATGCTCACCTAAGTGACGGCGATCTCAAATTGCGCCCGCCCGGCCAGTAAGGTGCTGACACTTCGGATTGACCAGAACCAGCATCAACAACGCAGCTGTCCAGCCGCCAGTTGCCTGCTAACGCAAGGCTCCGACAATCAACGGCCCCACCGCAGCAAACAGATACCCGATGCGCTGCGGCTGACCCACGAGCCGGCAGCCGACCCGCAGCACATAGAGCATGCCGTTCAGGAAACGGCGGTTGTCCTGGGCTGGTCGCGCCCACCGACCACGCTCGGACGGCAGCAATGTCCTAACCAAGCACATTGTGCGTTCTCACACGTTAGGGAAAAACGTGGTCAGCCTTTTACTCACCCTGCTCCACCTCAATTCAGGGAAGAGGCTCCCGCAAAACCGACGTGGTTCATAATGGTGGCACACTCAATTTGTCACTCGACCGTCACCCTAGAGTTTTACCAAATTTATTTGGGAATCATGCCGTTCAGGAGGCTAATCGTGCGATACTTGCACACCGTTTCTGCTTTATCCGTCGCCATATTTATCTCTCAGGCTGGCTCAGCCGCCGCACAGACTGCCACCAACGTTACGGCAATCAATACATTGTCGCCATTTAGCACTCTCCTGAATACCCAGGCGGGGCGCGACGTACTGGATCGCAATCTTGCCACAGTGATCGGGATCAATAACGGGTCGACCGAGGCCCAGCGCGCGCAGGCTCTCAGCGACAACACGCTGGCCGGATTGTTTCTTTCATTCACCAACGGCCAGATCGTCGCCGACGGATTGGGAACGGCGCTTAACAGGGCCTTCAGCGAGAAAGTCTACATATTTAGCGATCCGAACTCCCCCTATACCGGTTACGGAATTCCGTACAACACAACGAATGTGTCGGCTGCGACGGCCGCCGTTTTCAGCAATGCCGTTTCCGGCGCAACGATGTCGGACTCGGAGGCCGCCAAGACATTCTTCGCCGACGGCACGGTTCATGGCGTGCCTGCGGAAGGTGTCAGCCTGCCGCAGGGCGGTCGCTTCAACGTTTATGACGAAGCCTACAACCCTCCGCCTGAGTCCGCCAACACCGCCGGCAACTCCCGTCCTTTCCAGGTCCGGAGCGACAGCATCGAGCGCTTCAGTGGCACGGACTTCCTGGGCCAGCCCGTCGATAGCGCCAAGGACATCCTCAACGCATCCCTCAAGGGCAGCGCGGCATTCCCAAGCGGCCACACGGCGATGGGTATATCTTCCTCGCTCCTGTTCGCCGTTCTTGTCCCGGAGCGCTTCCAGGAGACCGTCACGCGTGGCTCGGAATACGGCAACAGCCGCATCGTCCTCGGTGTGCACTATCCCCTCGACGTGATCGGCGGGCGCATCATCGCCACGCAGAACGTTGTCCGCGTCATGCTGGAAGAGCCGGAGTTGTTCGCCGCCGCGCAGGACGACCTGCGCAAGCTTCTCGAGGAAGGCTGCGGCACGAGCATCGCGGCCTGCGCTGCCAGCGGCGAGCCCGACCGCTTCTCCGACAAGGCGCAGAACAAGGCGGACTACACATATCGTCTGACCTACGGCCTCGGCAGCGTCGGCGCCACCGACCTCGCACCTGTGGTGCCGGAAGGCGCCGAAGTGCTGCTTTCGACGCGCTTTCCCTATCTCAATGCCGCCCAGCGCCGCGACGTGCTGGCGACGACGGAATTGCCCTCCGGCGGCCCCCTCGATGACGGCTCGGGCTGGGCGCGCCTCAACCTGTACTCCGCCGCGGATGGCTATGGCGCCTTCAACAGCAACGTCACCGTGACGATGGACGCCGCGAAGGGCGGCTTCAACGCCCTGGACTCGTGGAACAACGACATTGGCGGCGCGGGCGGCCTGATCAAGGCGGGCACCGGCACGCTGACGCTCACCGGCCAGAACACCTACAGCGGCCCCACCTACGTCACCGGCGGCCTGCTTACTGTTGACGGCGCGCTGAAGAACTCGTCTGTGACCGTGGAGCGAGATGCGGCTCTCAACGGCACCGGCTCGGTGGCCGGCCTTGCCGTCAAGGGCGGCGGCGCCATTGCGCCTGGCCACTCCATTGGCCGCTTCACCGTTTCCGGCAACGCCACCTTCTCGGCAGGTTCGTTCTACGTCGTCGACGTGAACGCGGCCGGCCTGTCGGACCATCTGGCTGTGTCGGGCAAGGCGACCATCGAAGGCGGCCTGGTGCAGGTGCTGGCGGAAACCGGCAGCTACGACCCGCGCACCCGTTACACCATCCTGACCGCGGACGGCGGCGTGACGGGCCGCTTCGAGGGCGTGAACGCGAACCTGGCCTTCCTGTCGCCGTCGCTGTCCTACGGCGCGACCAACGCTTTCCTGACGCTGACGCGCAACGACATCTCGTTCGCCACCATCGCTCAGACTACCAACCAAGCGGCGACCGCCGTGGGCGTCCAGAGCGCCGGGCCGGACAGCGGTATCTACAACGCCGTCGTCGGCCTCAGCACGCCGGAAGCGATCGTCGCCTTCGACGCGCTCTCGGGCGAGGTCCACAGCGCGGTGAAGACAGCCGCCATCGAGGACAGCCGCTTCGTGCGCGACGCCGCGCTGGGCCGCCTGCGCGCGGCGCAGGACGGCGTAGGTGCCGCCGTGACCTATGACGCCGGCAAGCCGGTGACGAAGGGCGCGCTACCCGCCCCGACGCCGACGCCCGCGAACGCGCCCTACGCCTTCTGGGGGCAGGGCTTCGGATCATGGGGCGAGACGGACGGCAACAGCAACGCCGGCGACATCGACCGCACGACGGGCGGCTTCTTCATCGGCGCGGACGCACTGGTGAGCGACAACTGGCGCCTGGGCGCTCTCGCCGGCTACAGCCGCACTGAGGTCGACGTCGATGCCCGCCTCTCGTCGGCGGAAAGCGACAACTTCCACATTGGCCTCTACGGCGGCGGACAATGGAACGCATTCTCGCTGCGCTTCGGCGGCGCCTATACCTGGCACGACGTCTCGACGGACCGCACCGCGAGCTTCGCCGGTTACAGCGACTTCCTGAGCGGTTCCTATGACGCTCACACCGCGCAGGTGTTCGGCGAGGTGGGATACAGGTTCGACGTCGGTACGGTCGCGCTTGAGCCTTTTGCCGGCCTTGCCTACGTCAACCTGCACACCGACGGCTTCTTCGAGCGCGGCGGATCGGCGGCGCTTTACAGCAAGAGCGACGACACCGACGTGACCTACTCCACGCTCGGCCTGCGGCTCTCGGCGGCTTTCGATCTGGGCAGCACGAAGGCGACGGTGCGCGGCCTCGTCGGCTGGCGCCACGCCTTCGACGACATCACGCCTGAGTCGACCTTCTGGTTCGACAAGGGCAGCGCCTTCACCACCACCAGCCTGCCGGTGGCGCGTGACGTGGCGGTGCTTGAGGCCGGCCTCGACGCCGCCATCAACGATGCGGTGACGGTGGGCATCTCCTACACGGGCCAGCTCGGCGACGACGCTCAGGATCATGGCTTCAAGGCAAACCTGAACTGGAAGTTCTGAAACAACTGCCGTCTCAATAGATAAATCTCAAACAAGAATTTGATCTCAAAAAAATATATGAGCTATCTATTCCAATCGAAAAAGTACCGGGGCGCTACAGCGCCTCGGTATAACATTATAATTCACATTCAGGATATTTTTTAAGCGACCTGACGGTGTCATACGAAGCTCGTCAGTCATCAGGACCCCGATTCATCATCCACGTCACGTTTCTCTTTTCGATTCAATTTCGAGCCCGTCTACTTGATCACTTCACCATATTTTTTGTATTCGGCCTGGATCCAGGCATCCAAGGGGTGAAGTGGCTGAACCTGCTCGATGAAGAAAATGCGAAGATCCCGTTACAACGCTCAATATGGCCGCCAATGCAGATAACAACATTTTCTCTGTTATTTTGCAAAGCACTAGAATTACATAATATTTAATGTATATATTCGTATTTTTGACACTTTATCTGGAAAATGACAAACAGATCATCATTGCACGCTGCGCTCTTCAGCTTGAAACACATACCGACCACGTGGGCTATCGCGTCCTGGCCCACCGAACCAATAGTACTTGACCGCCCTGCCCGATCGGGGCCAAATGCGCACTTCTGGAGAACGCCGCCACGGAGTTTCCACCGCTTCGAAGACATGACGTATCCACGGCGCCCCGCGCTTTCTTGCCCATCAGACCATCAGAAAAAGAAACATGCCCATGAGAAGCACGAGGATTCTCCCGCCTTGGCTTGCGCTCGCGCTCGGAGCTGCCGGCCCGCTGATTCTGCACATGGGAGGCATGGCGGCCGCTCAGGGAACGGCTGCCATGCGTCCGGCGCCGGCCGTGGTCGTGCACGCCGTCGAGAGCATGATCATCGCACCGGCCAACGAATATATCGCGCGCGTTGAAGCGCTCGAAGCCGTCGACCTGCGCGCCCGGGTCAGCGGTTTTATCGAGGAAATTCCGTTCAAGCCGGGAGCCTACCTGAAACAGGGCGACCTGTTGTTCAAGATCGAGCCCGCGCTTTACGAGGCCGCCGTCGCCGCGGCGCAGGCGCAGCTGTCGCGAGCGGTGGCCGCACGCACACAGGCTGCCAACACCCTGGACCGAAACACCCAACTGGTGAACCGCAACACCGTCGCGCGAACGGTTGTCGAAGACGCGCAGACCGCCTTTGACATCGCCGAGGCCGATGTCGCCGCCGCCCGCTCCGCTCTCTCCAAAGCCGAGCTGGAACTGTCCTACACCCGGATCTCCGCGCCCATTTCCGGCCGAATCGGCCAGCCCGCCTTTACTGTCGGCAATTTCGTGGACCCGAACTCCGGAGCGATCGCGCGACTTGTGCAGGTTGATCCCATACGCGTGACCTTCTCCGCGTCGGAGGCCGACATCGTGACGATGCATCAGAAGGGCCTCGAGAATGGCCGGACTGACCGGGACGGTGTCGATATCGCGCTCATTCTGCCGAACAACCGGGCCTATGCCCCGCCGGGCCGGCTCGAATTCATCGGGCCCGAGGTGGATCCGAGAACCGGCACGGCAGCTGTCCGTTCGATCTTTCCCAATCCCGACGGCCTGCTGGCGCCCGGCCAGTTCGTGAGAGTAAACCTGCGCGATGCCTCGCCCGACGAGGGACCGGTCGTTCCCCAGACGGCCGTGCTTCAGGATCGGCAAGGACGCTTCGTCTATGTCGTCGGCCAGGATGACGTCGCGCGCCAGCGCCGTATCGATACCGGCGTCAAGCTCGGCGACGGCTGGCACGTGCGCCAGGGCATGCAGCCCGGGGAAAAGGTGGTGGTTCAGGGCGCGCAGCGGCTGTCGGACGGCGTGGCCGTGCAAGTCGTCAGCGAGGCTGCCGGAGACCGGCCATGATTTCCGGCTTCTTCATCTCGCGACCCCGTTTCGCCGGCGTGCTGGCGATCATTCTATGCCTTGCCGGCCTGCTCTCGCTGCTCGGCCTGCCGGTCGCGCAATATCCCGACATCGCGCCGCCGACCGTCACGGTGTCCGCGGTCTATCCCGGCGCGAATGCGGAGGTGATCGCGACCGTGGTCGGCCATCCGCTGGAATCGGCGATCAACGGTGTGGACGACATGATCTACATGTCGGCGAGCAGCTCGGATTCCGGCACCTACTCGCTGACGGTGACCTTCGCGGTCGGAACCGACCCGGATCTGGCGCAAATCAACGTGCAGAACCGTGCCCAGCTCGCCATGGCGCAGCTTCCGTCCACGGTGGCCCAGCACGGCATCACGGTGAGGGCGAGTTCGCCCGACTTCCTCGTGGCCTATGGCTTCTACTCGCCCGGCGACGTTCTCGACGATCTCGATATCGCCAACTATCTGACTATGAACGTCACGGACGCCCTCTCCCGCGTTCCCGGGGTCGGCGAGGCCAGCGTCATGGGTGCGGGCCAGTTCAGCATGCGGATCTGGATGGACCCGGTGCGCATGACCGCGCTGGAAATCACACCCGACGACGTCGCGGCCGCGATCCAGGCCCAGAACATGCAGGCGTCGATCGGGCAGGTCGGCGCGCCCCCCACGCAGGACGACGTGCGCATCCAGTACACGCTCGTGGCCAAGGGACGGCTGGAAGACGCCGCCGCATTCGAGAACATCGTGGTCAGGAATGGCGACAACGGAGCGTTGGTTCGCCTCAGGGATATCGCCCGCGTCGAGCTGGGAGCGCAGAGCTATGCCACCAGCGTGCGGGTGAACGGCGCGCCCGGTGCGATGCTGGTGATCAACCAGGAACCGGGCGCCAATGCCATCGGCACGGCGGACGCCGTGAAAGCGGAGCTCGCTCGTCTCGCCCCACGCTTCCCCACGGGTCTGTCCTACGAGGCGGTTTACGATTCAACGCTGTTCGTGCGGGCCTCCATCGAGGAAATCCTGGTCACGCTCGGGATCACCTTCGTCATCGTCGTGGTGACCACCTTTCTGTTTCTCGGCGACTGGCGCGGCACGCTCATTCCGTCGATCGCCATTCCGGTCTCGCTGATCGCCACCTTCGCCGTGCTGTTCGTGGCCGGATTCTCGATCAACCTGATCACGCTGCTTGCATTGATCCTGGCCACCGGCCTTGTGGTCGATGACGCTATTCTGGTGGTCGAGAACACGCAGCGCCTGATGGCGGAAGAAGACCTCTCGGCACGCGAGGCGAGCCGCAAGGCCATGGAGCAGGTGACCGGGCCGATCGTCGCCACGACGCTGGTGCTGCTGGGCGTTTTCGTCCCCACCGCATTCCTGCCCGGCATCAACGGGCAACTCTACCAGCAATTCGCCGTGACGATCTCCGCCGCGCTGGTTCTGTCTTCCCTGACCGCGCTGACCCTCAGCCCGGCCCTGACCGCGATCTTCCTGCGCAAGCCCTCGCCGCCCGCCGGCGTGCTCGCCTGGTTCGCGCGCGGTCTTGAGGCGACGCGCAGCGGCTACGTCGCGCTGGTCAGCCGCCTTGTCCGCCGGCTCGCGCTGACCGTCGTGATCAGCGTCGGCACGATCATCGCGACC
Source organism: Pseudochelatococcus lubricantis (assembly GCF_042432495.1). Classification (NCBI taxonomy): domain Bacteria; kingdom Pseudomonadati; phylum Pseudomonadota; class Alphaproteobacteria; order Hyphomicrobiales; family Chelatococcaceae; genus Pseudochelatococcus; species Pseudochelatococcus lubricantis. Next base: position 441,257 of record NZ_JBHLXC010000012.1, read on the forward strand.
ATTCTGCTGTTCTCCTCCGTGCCGAGCTCCTTCCTCCCCGCAGAGGATCAGGGCTTCCTGTTCGTGGACGTGCAACTGCCGGATGCCGCCTCGCTCGCGCGCACGCAAGACGTGGTCCAGACCGTGGAGAACGTTCTCCAGGAAACCCCCGGCGTCGCCAAGGTGATCGCGGTTTCCGGCTTCAGCCTGTTGCAGGGCGGCAACATCCCGAACGGCGCCTTCGCGATCGTGACGCTGGATCCGTGGGACAAACGGACGGATTCGGGCCTGTCGACCAACGCCCTCGTGGCCACACTGAACCAGCGCTTCGCTTCCATGCCGCAGGCCAATGTCGCGGTATTCTCGCCTCCGCCCATTGCCGGCATAGGGCAGGTCGACGGCCTGGATTTCCGCCTCCAGGCGCAGGCCGGTCAGTCGCCGGAAGAGATCGCGCAGGTCGTGCGGGCATTTCTCGGACGCGTGAACCAGGCTCCCGAAATCGCCATGGCCACCAGCGCCTTCTCCGCGGATGTGCCGCGGATCTTCGTGGACATAGACCGTGACCGCGCGGAGAGCATGGGCGTCAGCGCGGGCAGCATCCATGCCGTGCTCGGAGCGAATTTCGGTAGCCGCTACGTCAACGATTTCACGCACGAGGGGCACTCGTTCCAGGTCAATCTCCAGTCCGACAGTCCTTTCCGCGCCGTGCCCGACAATGTCCTCAACATCCATGTGCGAAGCGCCTCGGGCGCGATGGTGCCATTGCGCAGCGTGATGAAGCTGGAGCCCGACCTCGGCCCCTTCTCGCTGTCGCGCTACAACCTGTTCACGGCCGCCCCGGTCAACGCAATCCCGGCTGGAGGCGTCAGTTCCGGAGCCGCAATGAGCCTGTTCGACCGCATTGCCGCCGAGGTTCTCCCGGAGGGCTACGGCTATGAATGGTCGGGATTGTCGCTGCAGGAGCGCCAGTCCGCAGCTCAGGCGCCGATGATCTTCGGCCTCGCGCTGGTCTTCGCCTTTCTGTTCCTGGTCGCGCAGTATGAAAGCTGGACGCTGCCCATTTCCATCATGCTGTCGCTGGTTTTTGCCGCTTTCGGGGCAGTGGCGGCCCTTGCGCTGACGGGCATCGACAATTCGCTCTACGCCCAGATCGGCATCGTCCTGCTGATCGGGCTTGCGTCCAAGAACGCGATCCTGATCGTCGAGTTCGCGCGCGTGCAGCACGAGGTCAACGGCCTGGATCCGGCCACTGCTGCGGTGACAGCCGCCAGCCAGCGGTTCCGGGCGGTGATGATGACGGCGGTGTCCTTCGTCTTCGGGCTGCTGCCGCTCGCGCTCGCCACCGGCGCTGGCGCCAACGCCCGTCAGGCGCTCGGCGTCACCATTCTGGGCGGCATGACCGCCGCGACCGTCATCGGCATCGTCATCATTCCGGGTCTTTACGTGCTCGTGCAAAAGGGCGTTGAACTGATGGGCAAGCTCAAATCCGGTCCGTCTCGGGCGCGTTCAGCGGAGAACTGATAATCCCCGGCGAAGCTCAGGCTTTGCCCGGATGAGGCACCGATCAGGGCAATTTCCGTTCACAGTCGACAGGGGCGACCCAATTTAATGACGGACAACGCATGGAATGAAATTCACCAATGAACAGATCACGGGCATCAAGCCATTGGGTGCAGGAAAAGTGGGCCACGGATAGTGCGAGCAGCACACGCTCGGATCCGAGTGTCTCGTTCCATTGATCCAATGGCGGCCAGTTTCGACGACCGTCTAGCACGCGCATTCAGGCATGTGAGCCGTGCAGGAGGCAAGATCATGCGGCTGTCACGGCATTGCCAACCTCTATTCGCAGGATCTTGAAGCCTACTCCGCGTCGACTTGCACTGCTTTGCGCGTCCGCTTCACACGAGGTGCTGCAGGTGCCTCGGAAGCCACCGCCTCCCTGCCCCGCGTGGTACGTTTCGGAGCAGGAGCCGGTTCAGGCGCGGCCTGCTCGGCGGAAGGCGTGACTTCAACCTCGACCTGAGGTTCGATTGCGACCGGCGTTTCGCGTTGCTGTTCAGATCCGGCCTCACCTTTCCTGCGTCCGAGCCCGAGCTTCCGCGCGACTTCCCGCCGCTCTTCCGAATAGGCGGGAGCAACCAGCGGATAATCGTCGGGAAGATCGTATCTTGCGCGGTACTCCGCAGGGGTGAGCCCATGAGACGAGAGATGGCGCTTCAGGCTCTTGTAGGGCTTGCCGTCGATCAGGCTGAAAATATGATCGCGCGAAATCAGGCTCGTATGAACCGGAACCGCGGGAATATACCGGGGCTGCTCGGGAAGAGAGACTGTTTCGACTTCTCCGCCTTCGGCAAGTGCTGCGCGGGTCTTGCGGATCAGATCGGCGAGATCGGTACTCGGCACCGCGTTGTTGGCGACATAGGCGCTCAGAAGCTGCACGGTCAAGGCGGTGAGATCAGACTTTGCAGCCTCCGACATATGGAATTTCCTCGAAACTTCGGTTGATGAACATGGGCGGTTGGACGAAATCTTTCGTCCCACACCATAAACTGTGCGGCAAAGGCTACCGGATGTCAAAGGCCGGCGCTGAAAAAACGTTCCTGAACAACGGGTTTCATGAAACTCCAGTCGCTGGTCGCCGGTACGTCGAAGCCGATCTGGCTTTCGGACAATGGACAATCATTATCACCGAGACTGCGGGTTCCGTTCAGGCGCCTGGACACTTGTGGGGATTGGTGAGCGGCAAGTAATGAAGGTATCGATTGATGCGAAACTCGTCGCGCGACGGAGCCAGTGGCATCATGATAGCGCGCGGATTGGGGAAAGGTGACCGGGTGCTCGACTATACGACGATAGCGGCCTTCATTCTCGGCATTGTGCTTTATCTGGTATTCCGAAGCTGGCGGCGCGGGCATTGATGACAACCGGCATGGCAAAGGCCTGATGAGACATCACGACAGCGCGATGCCTCGCCGCAAACCCGATCCGCTTGGCCACGTCGCCTCACTTGTACAGTCTGGCGACGAGTTCGGATCTTTGATGAGACCCGGTCTTGCGAAACAGGCTTCTGATATGCGTCCGGACCGTCGCGACGCTGACCCCTGTGCGGGCGGCAATCTCCGCGGGCGTTTCCCCCGCCGCGAGCGCCACGGCAATGTCCGCCTCCGCTTTCGTGAGGCTGAACAGCGCCGCGTTGATGCGCGCCAGTTCGTCCCGCTCAAGCGGTTCCCTCACAAGGTGAACATAGGCGAATGGAACATGGAAAATGTCACCGGGGCTGCGCCGTGAGGGAATGATCCTGACGCGCGTGTAGCTGCGCCTGTCGAGATCAGTCAACGGCCCCCTGATCACCCGCATGCCGGTGTCATCGGCTCTGCCGATCAGGGACAAGGCTTCGCTGACAGAGTCCGCAGTCGCCGCATCGGCGGTATCCGTCAGCTCCGAAACATGCGACACCAGTTTCGGCACGGCCCGCTGGAATGCGAAGTTCCGGGATCTGATAGTCCCCGCCGGATCGATCGTCGCCACGGCTTCCCGGTGCGCATCCATGTAGGACAGGACGGCATCGACGACACTGTCCTGCTGGTCGTGGACCCCCTTTATGGACGCTTTCAAATGTCCGCCGATGAGGCTCAACGTGCCAAGGCACGATTCCTCGAGGGGACGTCTCCCGTCCTTCGAATCGAGAACGATCACGGTCGTCGCCCGGCTCCCGAATCGGAACGCGCAACCGACCGACGCCTGCAACCGGTTCGGCCCCAGAACCTGCCGGTATATTCTGGTTTGCCGGATTTCCTCGATGCTGCAGAGGTCGTAATCGGGTACGAACCCTTCCCTACCGCGTTCGAAGTAGCGCGACAGCCTGATGTCGGCGTTCTCGCCTTCCTCCCGAAAGATTGCGGCGATACCGCCATAGAATGGGTGCGATCCGGCCAAATGGACATTCCCGTCGACCAGATTGATCAGCTTGCCGCCGTCGAACCCGGCGTAGGCGGCTATTTTGCGGATGGTCTCCTGCCATCGTGAACTGCTGAAGTGGCTTGTGTATATGTGATTGATCAGGGTGTCATAGTCTGTTGAGCTCATCATTGACTCTGGGAACGTGACTGCGCGGCGTGCGCGTACGCGAGAGAGCTGACCCGGATGATGCGTTCGAAGGCGCGGGGAAGCGTCGAGAATCCGCTGGTTGGGGGAAAGCTGCGCCGGTCATGAGCCTGCGGCCATGACACGTACTGCAGCGGTGGAATCCATAACCGGCCGCCGTCATTCCCGAGACGGCCGGCAGGTCGTGAACGCGTAATGGTCAGAAGTGCAGTGATTGGTGGTATGTGCCCTTTCCGGGAGCGGTTCCAGAGCGGGCGCGGACTGGCATCCTTACCCTGTCTGACGTCGTCTCATCTGTATTATGGGCATAGGCCCAGATCAGGCAATAATGCTGATGTATTTATTGATGGATGTTGCAGATATACTCTAGATAATATCGTGGTAGAGATACCCCTTCAAGCCGCCACGGCAAAGATCGACGGTGTGACCGGATGGCCACGGAGAAGCCCATGCACTGGCGGGATGACGTCATATCATCCGCACATCTCCAGATTTCTGTCTATTTTTGGCGTTACTATCGCATACGGCATCCATTATCATGACAATAATTAGAGATTCTGCCATATTCGACACTCATCTTCCGATGATTATCCGGCCACAACCTGCCCGGCTGTCGCTGATGGAATAACAAGCCCGGCTGCGGTCTCGTGCGGAAATCCCCTTCAATATCAGAATGATGATAAAGCTGCCAGGTGGCGCGCCATCCAGAGCGGTCGCATACATTTATCGCGTAATCAAAGTTGAGTTATATTGAGATATTTCATAATACAAGAATGATTATGAAATGATATCATGCCGTTTCATTCGTATTATTTGACATATATCCCGATTCATTACTTAATTGCGGTGCGTTGACCTCCAATCAATGCAGCCCGGCGGCATCGAGACCCAACAAACTGCCGCCGGGCACTCCTTTTCCTATTCCACATGACCAAAGGAACTCGCACAGACAGTATCACGAGCAGTGTCCGTGATGGACAAAGCACAACCCCTCCTTCTGGATGGGTTGTCGCGGGTGGCTGCGCGCCGAATGAGTATCAGTGATTTACAAATCTTGCCTGTCAGTTTGCGGGTGAGATTATCGTGTTTTTATTGATGTTTCTTCTTGTGCTATATTTACAACTTGTCTTGTTTGCTTACGTTTTACTTTATTTCATTACTTGTTCACCGACAGTCAGCCGTGCATTTTCCAATCAGGATTCGATGATCCGCGTGCGTCGCCCTTCCCGCATGTCACGCATATCCGGCAGCAAGCGGCTTCTCATCCTGCAACACAGATTTCCATTGGAGACCAACCATGAACGCTTTCAGGATTCTACTCGCGACATCCGTCGCATCGATCGCGGTCACCGGCGCTGCTCTTGCCGCAGACCTGCCGGTGACCAAGGCCGACCCCGTCGAGTATGTCCGCGTCTGCTCGACCTACGGCACCGGCTTCTTCTATGTCCCCGGCACCGATACCTGCATCCAGCTGTCAGGCCGCCTGCGCGCCGATTACGTCTTTATCGAACCGAATAATACCCAGACCAACGCCTTTGCTGCCGGCAACGGCCGCTACAAGGATGCCACCGGCATCAAGGCGCGCGCCCGCCTGAACGTCGACGTCCGCACCCCCACCGAGTACGGCACCCTGCGCGCTTACCTGCGCTTCCAGATCGACAAGAACTCCGGCAACCAGGGCTCCGGCAACGGTGCTCTGCTCGACAAGGCCTACATCCAATGGGCTGGCATCACCGCCGGTCACGCACAGTCGTTCTTCGACTTCTATGCCTCCGACCTCAACTGGGGCAGCTTCGGCGGCGCGCCCGGCTCGGATACCTCCACCAACCTGCTGGCCTACACCGCCTCATTCGGTTCGGGTTTCTCCGCCACGATCTCGCTTGAGGATCGCGGCAACCGGGAGCTGAACGCTGCGGGCATCGCAATCGGCAGCACGACGTACAGGACCTATGACCGCGCCGGTCAGCGCCTGCCCGACATCGTTGCCAACCTGCGCGTCGAGCAGGACTGGGGTTCGGCCCAGTTGTCGGGCGCCCTGCACCAGCTCAACTCGGGCTCCATCCATGATCCGTGGGGCACCGGCCAGTGGGGCCAGCGCGTCGATACCACCTACGGCTGGGCCGTCCAGGGTGGCGTGAAGCTCAAGCTCCCTGCGCTCGGCGCGGGTGACGTGCTGTGGCTGCAGGCCGCCTATGCGGACGGTGCCCTCAATTACCTTGGCCTCAGCGGCAGCACCACCGCCGGCAGAGTGGTCAACCACGTCACCGACGGCTACATCGTCAACGGCGATATCAAGACGACCTCGGGCTGGAACCTCACCGCCGCCGGCGTTCACTACTGGACCCCGTCCATCCGCTCGACCCTCTGGGGATCGTACACGGACGTGACCTACAACGCCTCCGTCAGGTACAATTCCTCTCTCCCGCGGAGTGGCCCCCTCTCTTTCCGTGACTTCAACATCTGGCAGGCCGGCACCGCCCTGATCTGGTCACCGGTGGCGAAGTTCGATATTGGTGTCGAGGTGCTCTATGGCCGTCTGGAGCGCAGCCGCTTCAATGCGGTCGACCACAACCAGCCCTATTACGTGAAGCGCAACGAAGACCAGATCCAGACCCGCCTGCGCCTGCAGCGCGATTTCTGATATTGGCCCGGCCACTCGCCCCTCCCGGATCGGCGGCCGGATCGTGCTGCGGGCCGACGTGTCGTTTCAAGATGAGAAAATGACAATCCGTCCGCCGGGACCACAGCGTCCCGGCGGCATCATTCGGCTGGATGTGCCCTGCCCGCTCTCGTCCGACCGACGCCGCAATTTCTTCGATCTATCTCGATGGTACAGGCAATCCGGGCACGCTGGTTGAATTTTCGTTTCTGTGAATTTGTTTTTGTTTTTTATGGGGATTTCTGCGTCTTCTCGTCAATCTTTCTTCTGTTTTTCCAGTTTTCAACACGTCCGAATTCAGGATCTGTGCACCACCATTTATCTCCCGCCAATCCGACCAACGGCATTGTCGCTATCGCATTGATCCGCCAAGCTAGGGATGAGATCGCAAAAAAGGGGCCAACATCGCCGCTGATCTTGCTGCAAGCTTCCTGCTGTTGCGCGGCACTTGTTGGACGGAATCGCGATATGCCCGTCTAGCCGAATGAAATGAGCTTGAAACTCACCACTTGCCTGCAAATATTACGAAAGGTTCCGGGGCTAAGGCCTGAGCGGTGCAACTCGCCTGCGGACGGTATGCTTCTCACCATACCCGGGCCCGACAAGGGAACATTCGCACCTATGCTTTTTACCGTCATATTATGGTGGCTGTATGTACGACCAAGATGCACACCAGCGGCTTCTGGACGATATTGAGCGTCGCAGCACCCAGATCGCGAGACTTGCCGAAGCGGAGCGGCGGGTCCGTACGCGGATTCAAAACCAAATGGTGCGCGGGGCTTCCCTCGCCGACATCAGGAGAGCCCTTCAACAGCCCGGCATGCGCTCCATTCAGGGGATGGGCCCCGGGCGGCGCAAGATGGGAACGTCCGAACGTCCGAGATCTCCGGTAACGGGGGGCAGATCGTTTCATTTCTCCGTTACAATCCACACCACAGACGCAACAGCGCGTCCGCGCCCTGCCGGTACACATCCCACGGGTCCGGCCGGAGCACACCAGCGGTACATGGAGCGTCCCGGCGCCGCGGAAACAGTTCAGAAGCACGCCGTGCCGCCAGATCCCGGGAACGAGACCGACGCCGCACGGTCGCAGCGCTACATCGAACGGGAAAGCGCACCCGAACGTGAAGGCGAAACGGTGGCGTCTTTCGGTAACATCGGAGACACGATTGAAGAGCGCATCGCATTCTGGGAAGCGATCGAAGGCTGCGAACGCCGTTCCAGAACGCGGAAAGTGGTGATCGCCCCCTATCAAGATCCGGACTTCTGGGACGTCGTTCTCGAACGTATCAATAACGCCGAATACGTGCCCGGACCCATTCTGGAGGCCTTCTGGCAGTCGACAGAATCCGAAGTCAAACTCGACAGTCATCAGATGGTCGACCTCGATCGCTTTCTGCAATCGGCAGGTGACCATGGCAGAGCGGTCAGGATATTGACGGGTCGGGCCGGCCGCGTCCAGACACGCATCGTCGCCGAGCTGCCCCACGAACTGACGCCCGAGCAGCGCATCGGGATCGCGCGTTCCTACTGCCGCAAGTTTGAGGAAGAAGGCCACCCCTACTGGGCGGTCATTCACGCTCCCGACGCCAACAACGATCGCCGAAATTATCACGTGCACATCAATCTCAGTGAACGGCCGGCAAAAAAGATGAAACATCCGGAAACCGGAAAATTCGTCTGGGATTTTGAAATTGTGGAGAAAGTGCGCGACAAGCATCGGCACAGCGGAAGGCTTCGCCGACCGTTCATGCAGTCACGCAATCGCACCATGTCCGCGAGAAGCTGGATCCCTGCAGAGCGGGCGCGTTTCAGCGACATCATGAACAGCGCGCTCAGGGATGCGAACGTCGACAAGTTTTATGATCCGCGTTCCTACGAGGAAATGGGCATAGAGAAGACTGCCCGAACCCGAATACCGCCGCATGCCTATGTCAAGGAGAGACGCGGCGAGCCAACACCCGAGGGGCTTGATCAGGCGACGGAGGAATGGAACGAGGAGGCTAAACGTCTCGTTGACAAGCAGCGAAAATTCGCCGCTGCATCCATGCATAGCGTCAAATTCCATCAGAGCTTTGTCAACAAGATGCGTGCCAGCGGCTTTTCCGGCGCCATAACTGCGCAAAGGCATGCCGACCAGTGGAAGGAGGCTTCAAATCGCCTGTATTCCGCGATCGGTTTGCGAGACGCCGCACGCTATATGGCTGACAGGCTGATATCCCGCGCCCGACTTGTCCCGGCTACGAAGCTTTCCCTTGCACAGAAACTTCTGGCCGCGGTCTCACGGGACATCCGGCTGGAAGACGAGGCCGCCTTCAATCGACTGATAAAGGCCGCGAATGCAGACATTAACAGAATCAACGCTGCACTGCGCAAAGATGTCGTCAATTTCAAGAAGCACCTCATTCTGTCGCGCTTCCAGGAGTTCATCAACGACATTGCCCGGCTGCACCAGCTTCCTGCGGGCCAACACAGCGAGGCGCCAAGGACGGAAATGCCGCACTTCGCAGCTCTCCGTCCAAATTCTCTGCTCGGCGAGATTGTTCGCCAGGAACGGCAGGATGCGCCAGTTGCAGGCAGCGTCCATGCACACGATCCTGTAAGCAGAACAGCGAAAGCCTTCTCTGTAGAACGAGGGTCGCCCCTCGAAGCGATGCGACCGGATCCCGGACCTCGGCATGCTACGAGGATGACCAATTCGGGCAAAGCGGACCTCTCGCCGTCACTCGGCGGCTCATCCGCACAAGACAAATCAGATATCAGATTCTCCCCGGATGCAGGATCTCCCGTCGGCGAACCCGGTCATGCTCCGGAAGATGATCCTGTCGCGGCTTCCGCGCCCCAACAGCCGAGCGGATCAGCCTCCGGTTCTGCCGACATCAGCGAGGAGGAGCGCCGCAAGAAGCTGAAGAAACGGCGCCGGGCTATCCTGGCGCAGAGAAAGGGCTGGGAGCGCTGAGCGCTGCCGACTGTACCTCCGTGTTCCGATCAATGCGATAACAAGAGCTGTTGACGAGACACGAGCAACTCGACGCTCGAGATCCTGAAAGTCATGTCACTGTCAGCTATCGTGCACGGCAAGCCCTCATTTGAATGGGTGGGCCGAGAGCATCGTTGGCATGGCATCGGCCCTTGTATCGGCATTACGGCTGTCATCATCGTAAGCGTCCGGGCTGACCGCACTGCCGCGTGCTGAGAGTGCGGGATAGTGTCCACCATCGATAGTG